>CAWCVP010000023.1:0-96967 GCA_963799055.1 uncultured Candidatus Rokubacteria bacterium | reverse complement strand
GGGGAACCGCTCCTGCTTCCCATCTGCCGATCTGTACTCGATGACCAGATTGCGACCCTCGACATAGCCTAGGTCGCGGAGGCCTCGCCAGAACGGATCGACTACCCCCCTGAACTCGGGTGACCCGGTTGGCCCGCTCCATCGACCCGGTCGTCAGGAACCCGATTCGCGCCATTCTCGTCGGTTGCTGCGCATATGCCGCGAGCGGCTTGGCGAGAACAGTGAGACCGATCGTGGTGACAAAGGCTCGCCGGTCGACTACTCGATCACCTCGTCCGCCCGCGCCAGCACCGCGGGCGGGATCGTGAGGCCGAGCGCCTTCGCGGTCTTCAGGTTGATCACCAGCTCGAACTTCGTGGGCTGCTCGACAATGGGGAGGTCGGCCGGGCTTGGCGCCCTTCAGGATCCGGTCCACGTACGTGGCCGAGCGGCGGAAGTTATCACGAACGTCGGGGGCGTAGCTCATGAGGCCACCGGCTTCCGTGAATTCTCGTAGGCCGTACATCGCGGGCAGGCGGCTCTTCACCGCGAGGGCCTGGAGCGGCCGCCCTCGAAACCAAACACCGGGTCCGGGATTACCAAGAGAGCTCCAGCGCGCTCCCGGGCCATCGTCGCAAATGCGCGGTCGACTCGTCGGGCCCTCGGGCCTCCAGAGGTTGCAGCTGCAGTCCCAGCCACCTCGCCACACTCCCCGCTTGTCTCAAGGCCAGAACGTGAGAGGGATTGGTCGGGTTCGAGAGGACCGCCATCCGGCGGGCCTTGGGGACGACCTCCTTGAGCAGCTCCAGCGGTTTGCCGACAGGCTCAAGGCTGACACTGTAACTCAGCCGGTGACGTTCCGGCCCGGCCCTGCGAGGCTGGCGACGAGCCCAAGGGTTACGGGATCGCCGCCTGTCGCCATGACAATGGGAATCGGGCCGTCGTGTTCTTGGCTGCCATCGCAGCCCCCGTAGTGCCAGCGTGGATGACGTCGACCTTCAGGCGAACCAGCTCGGCGGCGAGGCCGGGCAGCCGGTCGGACCCGGCCTCCGCCCATCGATACTCGATCATCATGTTTGGCTCGACCCATCCGAGCTCCCGCAGCCCTTGCAGGAGCGCCTGGAGAGAGGGCGCGCCATCGGGAAGGGGTCCTCGGCAAAAGAATGCCTATCCGCGGAACCTTCCCGGGCTCCTGCGCCTCGGCCACCAGCGATTCGGCGAGCAGGCCCAGGCTGACTGCACCGAGGAATTCACGGCGGTCCATTACTGGATCAGCTCGTCTGCCTGGGCCAGCACCGCGGGCGGATCGTGACGCCCAGCGCCTTGGCGGTACGCAGGTTAATCACCAGCTCGAACTTCGTGGGCTGCTCGACGGGGAGGTCGGCGGGCTTGGCACCCTTGAGGATCTTGTCCACGTACACCGCCGCGCGGCGAAAGAGAGCCACGATGCTCGGCCCGTATGACATGAGGCCCCCGGCCTCGACCGCCGGTCTCTGCGAGTGCATCGACGGGAGCCGACTCTTGACCGCGAGATCCGCAAGGCGGGCGGCGGCGCCGGGAAGGAGGTACGTCGGGTCGGACACGACGAGCAGAGCTTCCACTCGGCCCTTGGCCATCGCGGCGAAGGAGGCGTCGAACTGGCCCGGCCCGCGCGCCTCCTCCAGCCCAACCTCTAGCCCCAGCGACCGCGCTGCACTCTTGACGCTGGTGATCATGAGCGCTTGGCCCGGGCTGTCCGGGTTCGAGAGGACTCCCACACGGCGGACCCGGGAACGGCTTCCTTGAGCAGCTCCATCCCTTTGCCGAAGGTCTCGGTCCCCACACCGTAGGCCACTCCGGTCACGTCCCGCCCGGGCGCGCGAGGCTCGCGACGAACCCGGCCCAACCGGATCGGCAACGGTCAGCATGACGATCGGCATCGTCGTGGTGGTGTTCCGGCCGCCATGACCGGGAGAGCCGTGGCGGCGGCGATGACGTCGACCTTCAGCCGCACCAGCTCGGCCCCGAGGCCTCGGTCAGCCGGTCCAGCCGGCCCTCCGCGAGTCGAGACTCGATGACGATGTTCCGCCCCTCGACCCACCCGAGCTCGCGCAGCCCTTCCCGGAACGCCTCGCCCGGACGGCGGGCGCACCGGTGGCCGAGCCAAGCGAAGAGATAGCCGATCCGGTAGCCCCCCCCCGGTGACTGCGCCTGGATGGCGCACGGCGCCGCAAGGATGCTCACGGCGCTGGCGAGCCAGGCCCGCCGGCGCACTACTGGATGACCTCGCCGCCCGCGCCAGCACCGCCGGCGGGATCGTGAGGCCGAGCGCCTTGGCGGTCCGGAGATCGACGACATGCTCGACCGGTCGTGGGCTGCTCGACGGGCAGGTCGCCGGGCTTCGCGCCCTTGAGGATCTTGTCCACGAAGACCGCGGCGCGCCGCCAGCTGGCCGCGATGTTCGGTCCATAAGACATGAGTCCGCCGGCCTCGACGTTCTCTCTGAGCCCGTGCATCGATGGCAGCCGGTTCCTTGCCGCGAGATCGGCGAGGCGCGCTCGGTGGACGACGAACAACGCGTCGGCCACGACGAGGAGGGCCTCCGCTCGCTCCTTGGCCATCGCCGCGAAGACGTCATCAAACTCGTCGGGTCCACGCGCGGGCAGAAGCTGAAGCTGCACTCCCAGTGATTGGGCCGCCGCCTTGACGTCTCTATGGCGGATGCCTGGGCGGGACTTGCCGATTCCGTAGGACCGCCACAGACGAATCCTCGGCACGATCTCCTTGAGCAGCTCCAGCCCTTTGCCGAAGATCTCGAGGCCGACGCTGAAGGCTAGACCCGTGAGGTTGCCGCCCGGGCGCGCGAGGCTCGTGACGAGCCGAAGCTCGAGCGGATCGGCGGTATTGGCGATCACGATCGGGATCGCCCGGGTGGCGCTCTTGGCGGCCACAGCCGGAGGGGTCGGCCCCGCCACGATGACATCCACCTTGAGCCGATCCAGCTCGTTGGCGAGGGCGGGGAGCCGGCTCGAGCCTCCCTCCGCAAATCGCCAGTCGATGACGATGTTTTGGCCCTCGATCCATCCGAGCTCACGGAGCCCTTGCCGGACGCTTCAGCAGAACGAGAGGACGTGGCCGAGCCGCTGGTGAGATACCCGACTCGGCGGACTCGCCCGCTGGTTGCCCCCGGGCGGCACCCGGCGCGGCGAAGAGACCCAGGGTGACCGTCCCGAGAAGTTCGCGGCGGTCCACTACCGCACGACCTCATCCGCCGAGCCAGCACGGCGGGCGGGATCGTCAGGCCGAGCGCCGCCGCGGTCTTGAGGTTGACAACGGCCTCGAACCTCGTCGGCTGCTCGATGGGCAAATCCCCGGGCTTGGCGCCCTTGAGGATCCGGTCCACGTAGCTCGCGACTCGCCGAAGAGATCAGCTTGATGTGCCCAGTAAGACATGAGGCCACCGGCGTCCGTATACCCCTCTCACGCCATTCATGGTGGGCAGACGGCGTTTGACGGCGAGGTCTGCAAGTCTGGCTCGATGAAAGAAGGTCATCGGGTTCGCCAGGACCAGAACGGCCTCCGCCAGTTCCCTGGTCATTGCCGCGAACGCGCTGTCCAGCTCCTCGGGAGCACGCACCCCACGTTTTGAAGTCGTACCGCAAGCGATCGGGCGGCAGCCTCGGCGCCCTTCAACGCGAGCGGATGCCACGGGTTGCTGGGAACCCACAGGACGGCGATTCGGACGGCGCGAGGAATCGCCTCCTTGAGGAGCTCGAGCTGCTTCATGCTCAAGTCCGCGCTCAGGGTCGTCGTGCCGGTGACGTTCCCACCCGGCCGCCCGAGACTGACGACAAGGCCCAGCTGCACAGGATCCGGAGTGTTTACCATGACGATCGGGATCGACGCCGTCGCCTTCCTGGCGGCAAAGGTAGCCGCCGGGTTGGACGCGACGATCAGGTCAACCTTGAGGCGCACGAGCTCCGCCGCGAAGTCATCGAACCGCTCCGTCTTCTCTTCTGAATCGCGCCACTCGATGGCCAGGTTCAGCCCTTCGACGTACCCCGCCTCGCCCAGGCCTTGCCGCATAGGTTCACGGGAACCGGCCCCCAGAAGACCGATTCGGAACATCCTCCCCGCCTGCTGCGCCTCCCCGGCACGCGGTGTGGCGAGGATGCCGACCGCGCCGGCGACGAAGGCTCGACGGTCCACTACTGATGTCATGAGAACGGTCTCGCGCTGTTGCTATGCTCGCCCTGGGCGACAGCGCTCTCCGAAAGGAGGCCGACGCCATGACATTCGTGGGATGCGACCTGCATACGCGCACGCAGCAGGTGGCCGTGCTGGATACCTGCACGGGAGAGGTGAGTGAGCGCCAGCTTGGACACGATGGGAAGGGGGTCGAAGAGTTCTATGCCGCGTTGCCTCGGCCGGTGACGGTCGGGATTGAGAGCACGGGCTACTCCGTCTGGTTTCACACGCTCATGCAACGTCTCGGGCACGCACTGCTTGTCGGCGATGCCGCCAAGATTCGCGCCATGGTCGTTCGCAAGACCAAGACGGATCGGCGCGACGCCCTCCACATCCTCGACCTGCTGCGCCACGATCGCTTTCCCACGATCTGGGTGCCGGATCCCGCCACACGCGATCTGCGCGCGCTCCTCACGCATCGTATGCGCCTCGTGCGCATCCGCACCATGGTCAAGAATGGCCTGCATGCCATCGCCCTGAACTACCGACTCGCCCGTGGCTCCAAGCTGCTCCGCCAAGCCGGCCTGGCACAACTGCACGCCCTCGCCCTCCCCCCGCACACCACGCAGCGCCGCGATCACAGCCTGCAGTTGCTCGCCGGGCTCAACGCGCAGATCCGTGAGCTCGACGACGCGATCACGGCGGCAGCCCTGGCCCACCCCGATGCCCCACGCCTGATCACCCACCCCGGCGTCGGGGCCCTGACCGCGCTCGCCACCATCGTCGTGCTGGGGCCCGTGGCTCGCTTCCCCGACAGCAAGCACGTGGTCAGCTACGTGGGCCTGGCCCCCGCTCTGAATGCCTCGGCCGACAAGTATCACCTCGGCCACATTACCAAGCAGGGCAGCACGCTCCTCCGCTTCGCCCTCGGGCAGGCCGCGTCGCATGCCGCCCGCATGGACGTCGACCTCAAGCGAGCCTACTTCACCATCCTGCATCGGCGCGGGCGTCCGAAAGCCAAGGTCGCGGTCGCCCGCAAGCTGCTCGTGCGCCTCTTCATTATGTTGCGCGACCAGATCGACTACGATGAGTTCCGCCGCCGCGGGCGTCGGACGCCCGCCATCGCTTTGGCGTAAGGAGGTCGTAGGGATCGCATCCGTCGTCCCACAGGCATGCGTTCCAGTGTGGGCGTGCTCGGGGTGATTCATGGTCTTGATGACCGCCTACTGATTGGGCCGCCCCTCCTCGACGGCTTCGCGTCGTCGACGATCGAACACGACATCATGCGCCTCGTGCGCGAATGGATGGCTGGTGGACGCTTGCCGCCTGGGACCCCACGTGGACTCCACACGCTCGAAAGGAGAGACGAGCCGAACGTCGCTTGACTCCAACGACCGTTCTCATGGATGGATCACCTCGTCCGCCCGCGCCAGCACCGCCGGCGGGATCGTGAGGCCCTGATCGTCGAGCGGGAAACCCTCGTTGACATCACGTCGATGCGGGCGCGGATCGCGCCGCCCAGAGCTCGATCAGATTCGCGTCGGGATCGAGAAGTACGCGCCGACGCCCTCGGGCGTGTCCATGTACCCCGAGCGCTGAGCGCGAACGGTGACGTCGATGCCCTGCCGCCGCAGGTGGTCCACGGCACGCTCAAAGTCCGCCGGCGCGACCTCCAGGCCGAGATGGAGACGGCCGGTGAATCCGGGGTGCGCCATTGTCCCGACCTGTGACACGCCCAGGTACTGGGATCCGACGCGCGCCAGGTTCAGCCGGTCCGGCGCCGCCGGCATCGAGAGCCCGAGGACTTCGCGGTACAGGCGACGGCTCGCATGGACGTCGTCGGTCACGAGGATGACCTCCTTGACCTGCCTCACTTCGACTGGATGCATGACGCCTCCCCCTCACATGGCTCGAGCAAACACCCGCCCGTCACGGCAGTGCCCTGGTCTGGCCGCAGGGCAGCGTCTCAGTTCGTCCCGCCGACCTTGACGGACACGAAGGCGTCCCCGCGACGGCCGTCAGCCCCCGAACGGCCCTGACCACGGAGGCGGAGGCGACTGCCGGACCGCACACCCGGCGGCACCGAGACGAGCACTTCCCGATAGCCGTCCGCGGCCGGGAGAGCAACGGGCTTCCGGCAGCCCTCGGCCGCTTCCCGGGGCGTCAGCCGGAGCTCGACGGCGAGGTCGGGCGCGACGCCCGCGCGCGCCGGGCCTGTCCGGCTCGCTTGCGGCTCTCCCGAGAGCCAGCGCACCACGCCCACCGCGAGGCCGAGGAATCCCCGCGCCGGAGGCAGGGCGGCCACCCGCCGGCCCTCGCCTTCCGCCACTTCCCGCGCTTGCCCGGCGCGCCAGGCGCCCCTGAGGGCGGCGCGGCCGAACCGGAAGAGGGCGAGGACCGGGCGTCCAGGGACCGATGACGAAGATGCCGCCCGTCACGACCACGCGGCCGCCGCCCAGCGTCGTCTCGAAGCGGTGGCGGTCGACCCTGAGGCCCATGCGCTCGAACTCGCGCGCGAGCTCCTCGAAGACCGCGCTGGCCCGCGGGTCGGCGAAGAGGTCGCGGAAGAGATCCTCGCGGCGCGGCCGGAAGTCGCCCGGCACTCCGCGCTGGCGGGCGGCTTCCCACGCCAGGCGCTTCGCCGGATCGATCAGCACCGCGTAGGCCTCGCTGATCGCCTTGAACCGCTCCTCCGCCTCGGGCCGCCCGGGGTTCCGGTCGGGATGCCACTGGAGGGCCAGCCGGCGGTAAGCCCGGCGGACCTCCTCCTCGGTGGCGCCGGGGCCCACGCCGAGGATGGCGTAGTAGTCGACCGGTTCGCGCGTCGCAGGGGGCATCGGCCAGAGGATACTCCAGCCGCCGGGAAGTCCCCGACGGCCTTCGACACGGCCGAGTAGCGGATGCGCGCCCAGTCTCAGAAGGACGCGGTGCCTGGCTGCCAGCGCACGACGCGCCGCTCGACCGCGGCCACCGCGTGATAGAACGCGATGCCGAGGAGCGCCGAGACCAGGATGGCCGCCCAGAGGTTCGCGGGCTGCCAGTTGTAGTACTGGGCCGCATTGATGATGACGACCCCCATGCCGAAACGACTCCCGACCGGCAGCTCGCCGATGATCGCGCCGACGACGCTGGCCGTCGCCGAGATCCGGAGCGCGGTGAACAGGTACGGTAGCGAGGCCGGGAGGCGGAGCTTCAGGAACACCTGGCGCGGCGTCGCCGCGAGCGCCCGCATGAGGGCGAGGGCGTCCGGCTCGACCGCCCGGAGGCCGCGCAGCATGTTGACGGTCACCGGGAAGAAGGTCAGGTACGCGGCGATCACCGCCTTGGACAGCCACGAGGTGCCGAGCCAGACGACGACCATCGGCGCGATGGCGAGGATCGGCACCGTCTGGGACACCATCACGTACGGGAGGAGCCCCCGCTCGAGCAGCCGGAATCGCGCGAAGACGATGGCGAGGGCGAGCCCGGTCACGGCGCCGAGCGCGAAGCCGATCAGCGCCTCGAGCGCCGTGTAGGCGGCGTTGTGGGCCATGATCAGGAGCCAGGGCGTGCCGTCGCCGCCCTCCCGTGGAACTCGGCGAGGATCTCGTGGATGTGCGGGAGCTTGTAGCGCGGGATCGCGAAGAGCGCCTTGCTCCCCTCCCACACGAGGACGACGGCTCCCGCCACCGCGAGCGACGAGAGCCACGGTCGCCGCGGCCCGGCCTTTTCCAGGTCAGGACTCACGAGGTCTCGCCGGCTCTTCCGTCCGGCGGACCGTTCACGGTGACCGGCCGCTGAGCGAACGCGGGCCAGCAGTCCGGTCGAGCCGATGTCAACCGCCACGACGCGGCTCCTCCGGAATCTGAGCCCCATGCCATACGCCGACGACCCAGACGGTATCTCCTGCCATGCGGTAGAAGAAGCGGTACGGGGCCACGATGACTTCACGGTAGGGAAGCTCGGGAAACTCAGGGAGGACGCGACCAGACTCGGGGAACCGCTCCAGCCGGTGCAGCGAACCTTCGGCGCGCTGCCTGAACCGTCGGGCAGCCGCAGGATCATCACGCAGGATGTACGCGACCGCGGCAAGGAACTGCTTCCGACCGGCAGGCGTGAAGCGGATCCGCGCCTTCACGGGCCGGCGAGCAGACGATCAGCCTCCGCCAGGACTTCATCCAGATCATGTCCCTTTCCCGCTCGAATCTCGCTTTCGCCGCGCGCGAGTAGCAGGAGAATCTGCCGCTCGTGCTCGGCGCGCTCGTACGTCTCGATGCTGACCATGACGGCCGCCGCCCTTCCTCGCTGCGTGATGACCAGGGGATGCTTGGAAGCGCGCACCCGCTTCAGCGCCGCGGCGGCGTCCTGTCGAAGATCGGTCACCGGGATGAGGTCTGGGAACCTTGGGCATCGACATCCCTCCAGTACGTCCAAGGGTACATCCTGACGTACCGGCGAGCAATGCATCGTTCGTCGTGCCGCGCGCGCCGATTCATCGATCACCCGGTTCGCCCGCGCCAGCATCGACGTTCCGCTCAACTCACAGCTCCCGCAGGAATCGTCGCACTTCCTCGTGGGTTCCCGACCCGTTCGAGTGTCATCCGGTCATGATCGAGCGCGAAGACCAGACGCAAGCCCAGCCCCACCCGTGCCTCCCAGATACCGCTGGCGTGCAGCTTGCGGATCCCGAGGCCCTGGTGAAGATGTGGTTTCCCGATAGCCCGCGGCAGTGCGAGCATCGCCTCGAAGAGAAGCGGCGCGCTGATCGTCCACGAGCGCGGCCCGCGTCGCGCTGGAAGCGCTCCGTCAGAGCGATCTGCATCAGGCCGGAGTGGCGTCGCCTCCTCGTGGCGCCCGGCCGGCGGCGGCCTCCGGGGCGGGGCGCGCGCTTCCCCGAGAGGTACGCGACGGCCGTCTCGGGCGTCTCGAAGACCAGGCTCGATCCGTCACGCAGCCCATTTGCGAGCCGTCGCCAGAGGCGCTCCGCCTGCGGATCGGACAGCCGCGGCGGAAGCTCCAGCTCCTCGGTCGAGACGGGCACGAGCGCGGCGACATGCTTCGAGCCGCGCATGAGGACCACCTGCTCGCCTCGCGTCGCCGCTTCGACCAACTCGTGCAGACGGGCCTTCGCCTCCCGTATCGTCACCGCGCGCATGGCCAGGACTATGCCGCGCGCAACGAGTCCTCGTCAAGAGTCTCCATTGAGAGACCCCGTTGCAGGGCGTCCCTGCGCGGTCGGGCCTCAGGCGCCCGCTTCCGCGTTCGCCCGCGCCAGCTCGGCCGCCAGCGCGCGGCCGGCCGCCTCGAAGCACGCCATCGGCGGATTGACGAGGCCGGCGCCGATCTGGCCGATCCCGGGCAGGCGGTGGGCGATGCCGGTGTTGATCTGGGGCAGGATCCCCGTCTGGAGCACGAGCCGGACGTCGATCCCGGTCGGCGTGCCGCGGAAGTCGAGCGCCGGCAGCCGGTAGGCCTCGCTCTCGCCGATCGTGATCTCGTACATGCGCCGCGTGTGGGCGAGCGCGTCCGCCGGGGTCCCGCCCACGAACTGGACGATGGCCGGCGCGCCGGCCATCGCGAAGGCGCCGAGGCCGGCCGTCTCGGTGATCGCGCTGTCGCCCATGTCGGGGTTGGCGTCCTCCCCGCTGAAGCCCGGGAAGTAGAGGCCGACCGGCGTCCCGGACGGGCCCGTGAACCACCGGTCGCCGAGCCCGCTCACCCGGATGCCGAACTCGGTGCCGTTCCGCGCCATCACGGTCACCAGGCTGCTCCGGGGCACGCCGTGGGCGGCGTCGAGCGCGGCCTTGCACGCCGCCATGCCGACGTTCAGGAAGAAGTGGTCGTTGCCGGCGGCGAAGGTCAGGATGCGCTCGCGCTCGGCCGCCGGGATGTCGAGCGCGGCCACGTGCGGCGCCAGCGTCTTGATGAGGAGCGCGGACGCCGCGCGGTTCCGGTTGTGGCACTCGTCGCCCATCTGGACGGCCTGCGCGATCAGGCTCCGGATGTCCACGCCTCCGATCCGCCGCAGCACCTCGCCGAGCGCGGGGCCCAGCACCGTCTCGAACCACCGGAGCCGCTCGATCACGTCGGGCGCGAAGGCGCCGTAGCGGAGCGCCTTCCCGAGCCCCTCGTTCAGCGTGGAGTAGCTCCGGTTCCCGGTGGCGCGGTTCTCCATCACGAGGACCGGCATCCGGGCCGTCGTGATCCCGGCCATCGGGCCGACGGCGGCGTGATGGTGGCAGGGATCGAACGTGAGCGTTGCCGGACGCGGCCAGCCGCTCGGCCTCCTCCGGCGTCTCGGCGAGGCGCTCGTAGAGGAGCGCGCCGATGACGGCCCCCCGCACCGGGCCCGCTCATCCGCGCCCACGCGATCGGCGGGCCGGCATGGAGCAGGGTCGTCGGCGTCATCCCCGGCACGACCTCGATCGCCGGGTCGCACGTCGACCAGGACGGGCTGGGCGGCGCCGAGCCGGCGGATCGCCTCCCGGTTGGCGGCGTCGACCTCGTCCCGCCAGAGCGCGGCCACGTGTCGGCGACGGGCGGGCGCCAGTCCACGCGGCTCACGGGGACGCCGCGGGCGCCTGGAGCGCGTCGGCGAAGAGGTCGACGCCGGCGTTGACGACGCGCAGCTCGGCGCCGAACAGCGCGCCGTCAGCGGCCACGGCGCACTCCCACGAGATCGCGGGCCAGCTCGGCGGCCAGGCGGTTCGTGGGGCAGACGCGCGCGCCCGCCTTCCGGAGCTTCGCTTCCTGGTCGGCGAGCCCCTGGGGGTCCTGGTCGGTGCCGACGACGTGCGCGACGACCTCGAGCCGCCGCCGCGCGCGGCGGGCGCGGGCCCGCGCCTCGCCGATGGCGGCGGCCAGCGCGCCGGCCGGATCCGGATGGGCGCCGTCGCCGAGGATCACGTCGACCAGCACCACCCCGACGGCCCGGTCGCTCCCGGCGCGCGCGACGGCCGCGCTCCGGAGGCCCGGGTCGATGATCGGATGCGGCCGCCCGCGCGTGTACTCCGAGTCGCCGAAGTCGACGAACGCGCGCCCCGCGTCGCCCACGATGGCCCGCGCCTCCTCGCAGAGCGTCCCGCCCGTGAAGAGGCCCAGCACGCGGCCGGGCACGCGACGCCTCACGCCGGCCCTCGCGGACGCTCGAAGCGCGGCCCCTTGCGCCCGAGCGCCTTCACGCACGCGAGCGCCGCCGCCTCGAGCGTCGTGACGCTCTCGACGCCGGGCGGCGTCGCGCCGCGCCAGCCGGACAGGCAGGCCACCACGGGCTTGCCGGTCGCGCGCGCGGCGTCCAGCACGCGCGCCGCCACGCCGGGCGAGGACGCCTTCGAGACGAGCCCGATCACGCGCGTCTCCGGATCCCGCGCGAGCCAGGACAGCGCCTGGAGCGTCGCGAGCCCGCCCACGGCCTCGTCGAGGTCTCGCCCGCCCGTTCCGATCCCCTGCGAGACCCCCGCGCCCAGCCGGTGGACCAAGCTCGAGACCTCCTGGAGGCCCGTCCCGGAGGCGGCGACCAGCCCGATCGGGCCGCGCCGGACGCGATTCGCGAAGCCGAGCCCCACGCCGTTGACGAGGCTCGTCCCGCACTCCGGGCCCATCACGAGAAGGCCGCGGGCGTCGGCCCGCCGCTTGAGGGCGATCTCGTCGGCCAGCGGGACGCCGTCGCTGAACAGGAACACGTGGAGCCCCGCGGACAGCGCCTGGTGGGCCTCGGCCGTCGCGTGGGCGCCGGGCACCGACACCAGGGCCAGGTTGGCGCCGGGAAGCCGTCGCGCGGCGGCGACGATCGAGCGCGGCGGATCGCTCTCGCAGCGGGCCCTGGTCGTCCCGGCGCGCGGCGAGGAACCCCTCGGCCTCCGCGAGGGCGGCGTCGGCCGCCGCCGCGCTCTCCGCGCGGACCGCGATGACGAGGTCGGCCGGCCCGGCCCGCTTGGCCTCCGCCGGAAGGAGGTCGGTCTCGTCCAGCAGCCGGCGGTTCAGGTCGGTCGCCATCACCAGGGCGGCCGCCCGGACGCCCGGGAGCGCCCGCACGCGCTCGGTGATCTGCATGAGCGCGACCGAATCGACGAACGCGTCCGGACGGACGCGGCCGCGCGTCACCATGACTGGCTCGTCGTCGAATCGAGCAGCGTCGCCCTGGCTCCGAGGACGAACCCCACCATCCAGTCGGTCCCGGACGACGATCCGACCGCGAGCGCGCCGCGCGCGGCCGCGCCCACGTCGCGCGGCCCCTCCGCCAGGATGGCGCCGACGAACCGCGGTCATCGGCTCCAGCAGCTCGCCCCGGCACGCGTGCTCGAGCCACGCGCGCCCGAGCGGCGAGGCGCCGCGCGCGGCGCCGGCCAGGAGGCTGTCCGTCACCCGCGCCGCACCGTCGAGGCCGAGTGAGGCACCGATGAGGGTCCACGCGGCGGCGAAGCCGGCGAGGAGGTCGTCCCCCGACGGCGTCAGCCCGGGACCGAGTCCCGCCAGCCCGCGGGCGGCGCGGGCCAGCGACGCCGCGTCGCGCCGGACGGCCGCGTCGCACAGGAGCCGCGCCGGAGGACTCGCGGCGCCGACGAAGCCCGGCTGGCGCACGTCGTGCTCGCATGCCCAGAGGACCGGGAGGAATGACTCGCTCGCCCCCTCCGCGACCAGCGTGGCGCGCGCCGTCCGCACACGGTCGGCCAGCTCCGCCGGGGTGAGCCGATGAACGCGCGGGCGGGGCTCCCAGATCGACGCCGCGTCGAGCGTCACGAGCCAGTCGACGTCCGCGGTGCCGCGTGGAGCGGCGCTCGGCGTCCAGCGCGACCACGTCGTCGACCTGAAACCCCGCGTCCCCGAGCGTGAGGCCCGGCGCGACGTCGACCGCGAGCGCGTTCGGCGCGAGCGGGACGTCCGCCGTCGAGAGGACCCAGAGCGCCCCGTCCTCGTCCGTGAGCTGGCACGCGCGACGCTGGACCCCGCGCACCACCGCCCGCCCCCCCACGGGAAACCGCTCGCGCACACACCGGCTCACGCCGAAGAGCGCAAAGCGGGGTCAGACTTCGACTTCTTAACAATTCCGGCTCCTCGGCGATGGAAATGTTTAGAAGTCAAAGTCTGACCCCGCTTTGCTCGATCAGCTCGCGGATGCGGGTGGGGTTGAGCGGCATCTCGCGCACGCGGACGCCGAAGGGCGCGAGCGCGTCGTCGACGGCCTCGGCGACCAGCGCGGGGACCGGGATGGCGCCGGCCTCGCCGACGCCCTTGACGCCGAGCGGGTTGAGGGGCGACGGCGTCTCCAGGTGGACGATCGTGATGTCGGGGATCTCCGCGGACGTCGGCATGAGGAAGTCCATGAAGCTCCCGGCGAGGAGCTGGCCGTGCTCGTCGTACGCGAGCTTCTCGTAGAGCGCGCCCCCGATGCCCTGGGCGACGCCGCCGTGGATCTGCCCCTCGACGATGGTCGGGTTCACGACGACGCCGCAGTCGTGCTGGACGACGTACTTCCGGAAGGTGACCTCCCCGGTCTCGACGTCCACCTCGACGATCGCCGCGTGGCAGCCGCTCGCGAAGGTGGCCTGGGGCGGCGCGTAGTAGCCGCGGGCCTCGAGCCCCGGCTCCTCGTCCTCACGGAGGACGGCTCCCTGGCGCGGCTTGACGAGCCGGAGCGCCGCCTCCGCCGCCTCCTTCCCGTAGGCGTAGCGGATCGGGTTCGCCACGGTGGCCAGGGCGCCGAGCGTGAGCTGGCGGCCGGGCACGCCCTTGACCCGGGCCCCGCCGTCGACCAGCTCGATGTCGCCGGGCGACGCCTCGAGCAGCTCGGCGGCGAGCTGGAGCGCCTTGTCGCGGACCTTCCCGGCCGCCACCGCCACCGCGTTGCCGCTCGTCACCAGCGCGCGGCTCGCGAACGTCCCCGCGCCCCAGTTGAACCGGCCGGTGTCCCCGGTCACCACGGTCACGTCGGCCGGCGAGCAGCCGAGCGCCTCCGCCGCGATCTGGGCGAACGTCGTCTGGTGGCCCTGCCCCTGGGTCGTGAGCCCCGTCGCGACGAAGACCCGGCCGCTCGGCTCGACCCGCACGTGGGCGCCCTCGTACGGGCCGATCCCCGTGCCCTCCACGTAGCAGCCGATCCCGAGGCCGAGGTACCGCCCCTCGGCGCGCGCGGCCGCCTGCTCGGCCCGGAACGTCCGCGCGCCGACCGCGTCGAGGGCCATCTCGAGGCCCGCGGGGTAGTTCCCGCTGTCGTAGCGGGTCGGGCCCCCGTCCTGGAACGTGAGGCCCACGTCCCACGGGAACTCGTCCGGCTGGATGAGGTTCCGGCGGCGCACCTCGGCCGGCTCGAGGCCGAGCTCCCGCGCGATGAGCCCGATCACGCGCTCCATCACGAAGGCCCCGTGGGGGCGCCCCGCCCCGCGGTACGGCGTGGTCATCACCTTGTTCGTGTAGAGCACGTCGAACTCGACCTGGTAGTGGCGGATCCGGTACTGGCCCGGGAGCTGGGTCGACGTGATGAGCGGGATCACGATGCCGTACGGCGTGTACGCCCCGGCGTCGTGACGGAACCGGTCCCGCAGGCCGAGGATCCGTCCGGACGCGTCGCACGCGACCTCGACGTCGTGGAGCTGGCCCCGCTCGTGGCTCGCGCTGACGAAGTGCTCCAGGCGGTCCTCCGTCCACTTGACGGGCCGGCCGAGCCGCATCGCCGCGTAGGGGACCAGGATCTCCTCGGGGTAGAAGAGCATGATCTTCGTGCCGAAGCCGCCGCCCGTGTCCGGGACGACGACCTCGACCTTGAACTCCGGCAGCCCGAAGATCCGCGCCAGGCCGTTCTTGATGGGCAGCGGCGCCTGGGTCGACGTCCACACGCGGAGCTGCCCGGTCCGCGCATCGTGCTCCGCCACGACGCCGCGCGCCTCGATCGGGCTGCCGCAGCTCCGCTCGATGTAGAGCCGCTCCGTCAGGACGTGGGCCGCCCCCTTGAACGCCGCGTCCGGGTCGCCCGTCCGCTGGACGACGCGCGCCGCACGGTTCCCCGGAACGTCCGCGTGGACGAGCGGCCCCCCGGGCTGCGCGGCCGTTTCCAGATCCGAGACCACGGGCAACGCCTCGTACGTGACGTCGATGAGCCCGACGGCGTCCTCCGCCACGTAGCGATCGTCGGCCACCACGAACGCGACGAGCTCCCCCGCGTAGCGCACCTCGTCGATCGCGAGCGGCCGCTGGGTGCGCGGGTGCGTGAGGCCCGGGTGCGGGATGAGGAGGGGCGAGGGCTGATTGAGGTCGCCGAGCTCGGCGGCGGTCAGGACCAGGTGCACGCCCGGCAGCGCGCGCGCGCGCGTCGCGTCGATCGCCGATGATGCGCGCGTGCGCATGGGGCGAGCGCAGGCACGCGGCGTGGAGGACCCCGCGGGGCTCGATGTCGTCGACGAACGACCCCAGCCCCCGCAGGAGCCGCGGATCCTCGTTTCGCGGGATGCGCGCACCGATCAAGCGCGTCGTCATCGGGTCGGGCCGGCGCCGAGTCGGCTCGGGCTTCGTCCGCGCGCGATCTTAGCACGGGCCGCCGGCGCCGCTCTCACGCCCGCGCCTGACGGGTGATCGGGCGCTGTGGTAGGCTCTCCGGCGGCAGCCGAGCCCCAGCCAGCGGCTCGCCGCCGTCATCGGCCTCGTGGAGGAGGATGGAGGCCGGCGAGGCCGGAGCGTCGACTCGAGACAAGGAGACTGCGATCATGACACTGGAGACATCCCGGGTCCGCCCGCGCGGCATCTTCAACCGACATCCATCGGTCGCGCTGTGGCTGCTCGCCGGCCTCGTGATCCTGGCCGGCTGCGCCGCACCCGACCCACGCGCCGCCACGGCCGCCGCCCGACTCCTCGGAGGGCAGTCGGCGCTCGGCAAGGGGCGCGTGGCGAGCTACGCGGAGCTGAACCGCCAGGGTGAGCCGGCGGCGATCGGGATCGTGTTCTCCCCTACCGCGCTGGACGGGCTTCCCACCGACCACGCCGGGCTGCGGCACTGCTTCGACCGCAACAAGGACGGGACGGTCGATCGCGCGACCGAATGTCTCCACACCTACGAGCACGTCCTGCCCCTGCCGGACGCCGTGGCCCGACGAGAGGACATCCCGTTCAAGTGGGTGCTCCTGAACTGGAACCCGATGGGGCACATTCCCCCCGGCATCTACGACGTCCCGCACTTCGACGTCCACTTCTTCATGGAGCCGGTCGCCAGCGTGCTCGCGCTCGAGGCGGGTCCCTGCGGGCCGGAGTTCATCCGCTGCGACCAGTTCGAGGTCGGGAAGCGGCCGCTGCCGCCGAACTACATGCATCCCGACTTCCGGGACGTCGATGCCGTCGTCCCGGCGATGGGCAACCATCTCGTCGACCTCAGCGGCCCGGAGTTCGCCCAGCAGCAGCCCTTCACCCGCAGCTGGATCTACGGCGTCTACGGCGGGAAGGTGACGTTCTACGAGGAGATGGTGAGCCGGGCCACCCTGCTGGGGAAGCCTCGGGCCTGCTCCTCCATCAAGGCGCCGCCGGCGGTGGCGACCAGCGGCTTCTATCCGACCGTGTCCTGCCTCCGTCACGACGCGGCAACGGGCGAGACCACGGTGTCGATGGAGACGTTCGTCCGTCGGACCGCGAGTCCTCCGGAGCCCGTCAAGGCGCCCTGAAAGGGGCGCCCCTCGCAACCATGGACGTGCACGTGGTTCGGCACCCGGTCGTCGAGGACGCGCTCGCCGCCCTGCGGGACCGTCGCACCCCCTGCGACGTCTTCCGGCAGCTCGCCCACCGGGTGAGCCTCCTCCTGGTCGCGGAGGCCACGCGGGATCTGCCGCTCGCCGACAGCACGATCGAGACGCCGCTCGAGACCGCGCCGGTGAAGCGGCTGGGGGTGCGCGTGGTGGGGGTGCCCGTGCTGCGCGCCGGCCTCGGCATGCTCGATGCGCTCCTCGAGCTCGTGCCCCAGGCCCAGGTGGGCTACCTCGGCCTCGAGCGCGACGAGACGACAGCGGTGGCCCGCCGCTACTACGAGAAGATGCCGAAGGACCTGGGCGGCGCGCGCGTCTTCCTGCTCGATCCCATGCTGGCCACCGGGGGCTCGGCGGTGATGGCCATGGAGGGCCTCGCCGAGCTCGGCGCCCGCCAGATCCGGCTGCTGTCGATCGTCGCGGCGCCGGAGGGGATCGCCCGCCTGAAGGCCGCGGTCCCGGACGCCACCGTCTACACGGCGGCCATCGACCGCGAGCTCAACGCGCGGAAGTTCATCCTGCCGGGGCTCGGCGACTTCGGCGACCGGCTCTTCGGGACGTAGCCGCCCGCCCGAGTTGTGGCATACTTCTGGCCATGAAATCAGCCTGGAACCACGTCCAGATCAACATCGAGCCGGCGAACCGGGACTTCTACAAGGAGCTCTTCACCCTGCTCGGCTGGGCGAGCTGGCACGAGGACGCGAACATGCTCGGCATGGGCGTCGAGGGCAAGGGCTCGTTCTGGTTCGCCTCCGCGCCCGGCAAGCGGAAGACGGACTACGACCAGCTGGGTGTGAATCACCTCGGCGTGCGCACCGAGGAGCAGAAGGACGTCGACGCGGTCGCGGCGTTCCTGAAGCAGAAGCACGTCGCGCCGCTCTTCGGCACCCCGCGCCACCGCCCGGAGTTCGCCGAGGGCGAGGGGCAGACCTACTACCAGGTCATGTTCAGCTCGCCGGACGGGGCCCTGCTCGAGGTGGTCTACATCGGGCCCAAGTCGGGGTAGCGGCGCGCGGCGCCCGCCGCGTCCTTACCCGGACGCCAGGCACTTGCACAGCTTCCGGGCCCGCTTGACGACGAAACCACTCCGCCCGCTCGGGGGTCGCGGAATCCCCGAGGGAACCCCGACGTAGTCGACCTCGAGATTCACGACGGCCTGGCAGGTCTTGCCGGTGGGGCATGTTCCGGTGCACCCCCGGGGCCCGTCGTCACACTCGAGCGCGCGAATGATCCCGGACACGGCTCTCGCGCTGAGCGCGTCGACCAGCCAGCGCCCGCCGCGCAGCCGGAGCCTCAGTCCGGGGCCGCCCTTGTCGAGCACGAGGTACACGGGCCCCGCCAGTTCCTTGATCGGCCCGGTCCCGCCCTTCGTCTGCTTGGCCATCCGTCCGCCTCCTTTCGGCCGCGTCCTCTCGTGACGTGACACCCGCGGATCCAGGTATTTCGCTCTGTGAGCGACTCCCGGATCCGATGCTAGTCCGCTCACGGGACGCGCGCCAGCGCCGCCGGATCGGCGGAGGGCCCTCGGCGCGCGGGGCCGCGTTCCCGTTGCGCGGTCATCCGATTGCGACTATCCTTCGGCCCACGCGCCGATGAAGTGGGTCACGAAGGACCAGGGCTTCAGCGAAACCTTCACGCCCGCCGGGATCCCCCGCCCGCACTACGGCCCCCTCGTCGGGAGCCTCGAGTCCTTCACCCGGACCGAGATCGACCGGCGCGAGCGGCTCCAGACGCTCTCCCTGATCAGCCAGGGCGTCACCTTCACCGTCTACGGCGAGAAGGACGGGCTCGAGCGCATCTTTCCGTTCGATTTCGTGCCGCGCATCATCCCGGCCGCGGAGTGGAAGACCATCCAGGACGGCCTGGTCCAGCGGATCACGGCCCTCAACCTCTTCCTCCTGGACGTCTACCAGGCGCAGAACTGCCTGCGGGACGGGGTGATCCCCGCAGAGCTCGTGCTGTCGCGCAAGGAGTTCAAGCGCTCCCTGCTCGGAATCGTGCCGCCCCGGAAGATCTTCACCCACGTGGTGGGGACGGACATCATCCGGGACGACCGGGGCGAGTACCTGGTGCTCGAGGACAACTGCCGCGTGCCGAGCGGCGTCTCCTACGTGCTGGAGAACCGCCAGCTCCTGAGCCGCGTGTTTCCCGGAGCTGTTCGCCTCCTATCCGGTGCGCCCGATCAACGACTACCCGACGCTCCTGCTCGAGACGCTCGGCTTCGTGGCCCCGCGCACCGGCCAGAACCCGGTGGCGGTGATCGCTCACGCCCGGCATCCACAACTCGGCCTACTTCGAGCACTCCTTCCTGGCCCGGGAGATGGGCGTCTTCCTGGTGGAGGGGCCCGATCTCATCGTCGAGGACAACCACGTCTTCATGCGCACCACCCGCGGCCGCCAGCGCGTCGACGTGATCTACCGGCGCGTGGACGACGACTTCCTGGACCCGCTCGCGTTCCGTCGCGAGAGCCTCCTGGGCGTCCCCGGCCTCATCAACGCCTACCGGGCGGGCAACGTCGCCCTGGCCAACGCCCCGGGCGCGGGCGTGGCCGACGACAAGGCGGTCTACGCCTTCGTGCCGAAGCTCATCAAGTACTACCTCGACGAGGAGCCCCTCCTGCCCCAGGTGCCGACCTACGTGGGCTTCCGCCCGGACGACTTCCGCTACATGACCGAGCATCTCGCCGAGCTCGTGGTCAAGGCCACCGGCGAGTCCGGCGGCTACAACATGCTGATGGGGCCGTTCGCCTCCCGCGAGGAGATCGCGCGCTACCGCGCCCAGATGCAGAAGAACCCCGGCAACTACGTCGGCCAGCCGCTGGTGCACCTGTCGTCTCACCCGACCTACGTCGGCGGCAACTACGAGCCGCGGCGGATCGACCTCCGGCCCTTCATCCTCTACGGCGACCGCATCCGGGTCCTGCCCGGCGGCCTCACCCGGGTGGCCCTCCGGCCGGGCTCCTACGTCGTCAACTCCTCCCAGGGCGGCGGCAGCAAGGACACCTGGGTGCTGGCTCCCCGCGAGGCCTGATGCTCTCCCGAGTGGCCGACGCGCTCTACTGGATGGGCCGCTACCTCGAGCGGTCGGAGAATGTCACCCGGCTGCTGCTGGTGACCGAGGAGATGTCGACCGAGGTGCTGGGTCTGGACGAGAGCGTGGCCTCGGGGGACTGGTACGACTTCGAGCGCATCTTCCCCGGGCCCGAGATCCGCCAAGAGGGACCCGCGCCCTTCTTCGCGGCCGCGCACATGTCGGCGTACTCGCTCGACCCGCGTCATCCCTACTCGCTCATCTACTCCATGCGGAAGGCTCGGGAGAACGCCCGCGCCGTGCGCGAGGCGCTCACCGTGGAGGTCTTCGTGGCGCTCAACGACGCGTGGCGGGACCTGGAGAGCTACCGGCAGCGGGGCTCGCTCGACGTCCCGACGTTCCGCGAGGCCCTCTCCCGCGCCCAGCGGGGCATCCTGTCGACGGTCGGCGCGATCGAGCACACGCTGACACGTGACCAGGGATGGCTGTTCCTGACGCTCGGCACCGCGATGGAGCGCGTGTTCCGCACCGCGATCGTGCTGCGCGCCAAGCTGCCCGTGCTCCTGGCCCCCGAGCCCAAGCTCGACCTCCCACTCGTCTACACCCGCTGGCGTGCGCTCTTGCGGGGGCTCTCGTCGCTGGAGAACCACCGCCAGGCCTTCGGCGCGCGGATCGAGCCCGGCGAGGCCCTCGGCTTCCTCCTGTTCGCCGCGGACGCCCCGCGCTCCCTTCGCTACGGCACCGCTGCCGTCAAGGCGCAGCTCGAGCGTCTCGCGGAAGGCGGCCCGCCGGGGCCGGCGGGCCGTATCATCGGGCGCCTCCACGCCGACCTGGCCTACCGGGACGAGGCGCCGGCCGGCGGGATCGATCCGATGCCGCTCCTGGATCACGTCGTGGCCGAGCTGAGCCGCACGCACGACGCGCTCTCGGTCCAGTTCTTCGAGGCCTGACGCGATGCTCCTCGACATCGAGCACCGGCTCTCGCTCCAGTACGACGCCTGGATCCGCGAGTCCTTCCTCGAGCTGCGCATGCAGCCGAAGTCCGACGCGCAGCAGACGCTCCACTCGTTCGTGCTGGCGGTGGGGCCCCCCAGCAAGATCTTCCGGTACCGGGACTGGACCGAGACGGTGGTCCACCACTTCACCATCGCCAACTTCCACGACCGCATCGAGGTGAGCGCGCGGTCCCAGGTCGACACGCACCCGGCAGCGCTGCCGCTCGAGGCGGTCACCGATCCCATGCCCCTCGCCTCCGTGCCCTGGGAGATCCGGGACTTCCTCCAGGTCGAGGGCCCGGTCACGGCGAGCGAGGCCCTCCGCGCGTTCGCGGGCGGGATCGAGGTGGCGCCGAACGCGCCGCTGGGGGAGCACGTGCGGGCGGCGTCGGAGGCGATCCGGCAAGGCTTCACGTACCGGAAGGAGGTGACCCGGTACGATTCCACCACCGACGAGTTCCTGCGCCTGCGGGCAGGCGTCTGCCAGGACTTCACCCACCTCATGCTCGGCCTGCTCCGGCTCCGTGGCGTTCCCTGCCGCTACGTGAGCGGGTACCTCCACGTGGAGCGGGAAAGCGCCGAGGCGTCGCAGAGCCACGCCTGGATCGAGTTCTTCTCGCCGGGGTCGGGTTGGATCCCGTTCGACCCCACCCACCATCGCGCGGTCGACGAGCGCTACGTGGTGGTGGGCCGCGGGCGGCACTACGACGACGTGCCGCCGAACAAGGGGATCTTCCGCGGGAACGCCCGCGAGGCGCTGCGGGCCGAGGTGCACACCCGGCGGTCAGCGCCCAAGCCCATCGCGGCGCTCCACGAGGAAGTCGAGCACATCGACCTGCCCGTGTTCCAGGAGATCCCCGACCGGACCCGCGACTGGACCGGTGCGGTCGTGGAGGACGCGGTGGCCCAGCAGCAGCAGCAGTAGCAGTCAAAGTCGGGGTCAGGCCCCGATTTTGAGTTCCCCTCCGCCGGCGAGGCGCCGCGGACCATGGAAATCAAAGTCCGGGCCTGACCCCGAGTTTGCTGAGCTTGGCGGCGGCCTCGGCCATCGGCGGCGTCGCCGGCGCGTCCTTGTACGGGCCGAGGCGGTCGTAGATCGCGGCGCACGCCTCGTGGAACCCGGCCGGCAGCCCCGCGGCCGCGAACGTCGCGGCGATCTCCTCCATCTCCCCGACGAAGCGCCAGGCCTTCCGCGCGTTGCCCGCGAGGGCCCCCTCCGAGCGGGGGCCGAGGCCGGGCTGGGAGCGCTCCCACTCGGCGCGGAGCGCGTCGTCCACGCCCTCGCGAATGGCCAGCGCCCGCACGGCGAGCAGGAGGGCGCTCGAGCCTTTCGTCCAGGCGGCATACGCCATCTTGAGAGCCGAGGCCGTCCCGACGGCGCCCGGCAGCACGATCGCCTCCAGCGCGCTCCCCTTGAAGAGCGCCGCGACCTCGCCCGCGCGCGGACCGGCGAGGTACAGCCGGGTCGCGCCGGGCTCGCGGGGCGGCGGGCCGATGATGCCACCGTCGACGAAGTCGGCTCCCGCGGCGCCGACGATCTCGCCGACTTCGCGCGCAGTCGCGGGGGCGACGGCGTTCGCGTCGACGTAGAGGCCCCCGAAGCGGGCGCCGGCGACCAGACGGGCGACGTCTGGTCGCCGAGCCCGGCGGACACACGGAGAGCACGACGTCGCTGACCGACACGACGGCCGCGAGCGACCCGAGATCCTCGAGTCCAGCGGCCTGCGCTCGCCGGCGACGTGGCCTCGCTGCGCCCTGCCGACGGCCAGACCACGCGGGCGCCGCTCGCCCGCAGACACTCCCCCACCACCGCGCCCATCTCACCGGGATGCAGCAGCCCCACGGTCGATCGCGTCGCTCCTCTCCTCCGGGCCTCCGGAATCCGCCGCGCACGGTGTCGACCCGCGCCCTCGCTACTGGAGTACGACTCCCGGTCCGTCCGAGTTTCGGGGCCGCGGAACCGGGAGAGCTCGTGCCGGGTTGCATCGTAGGGACGCACCGCTCACGCCTCACAATTCGGCGGGCGTCGCGGCGGCTCGACGCGCGGCTTGCGCTTGACACCTCGTCGAACGGGACCTCTAGCCTGGGTGTCATCGGCTCGATAGCCGGCAGGCCGTGACCAGCCCGCACGGGCGGCGAGCAATCCCGAGAGATCCGGAGGCTCAGCCCATGATCACCCTCACCGTGAACGGGACCCCCCGCCAGCTCGACGTCGCGCCGGAGATGCCGCTCCTCTGGGCGCTCCGGGAGACGCTGGCGCTGACCGGCACGAAGTACGGCTGCGGCATGGCGCTCTGCGGCGCCTGCACGGTCCACGTCGACGGCACGCCGACCCGCGCCTGCGTCACGCCGGTGTCGGCGGTCGCCGGGAAGCAGGTGACGACGATCGAGGGACTGTCGGCCAAGACCGACCACCCGGTCCAGCGCGCCTGGATGGAGCTGGACGTCCCGCAGTGCGGCTTCTGCCAGTCGGGGCAGCTCATGTCGGCGGCCGCCCTGCTCGCCCAGAACAAGACGCCCACCGACCAGGACATCGACCAGGCCATGGCGGGGAACATCTGCCGCTGCGGCACGTACCAGCGGATCCGGGCGGCGATCCATCGGGCCGCCGCGCTCGCGCGAGGAGGTGCGTGATGGCGACCGACGCGCGGACGTCTGAGTCGTCGGACGCTCATCAAGGGCGGCCTCGCCGTCGGCACCGGGCTCGTCGTCGGCTTCCGGCTGCCGCTGGCTGGATCGCCTCCTGGCCGAGGGCGCAGGGCGCCGGGGTCTTCGCGCCCAACCAGTGGCTCCGCATCGACCGCGACGGCGTGGTGACGATCATCAACTCGGTCCCCGAGATGGGCCAGGGCTCGATGACCACCATGCCGATGATCGTCGCCGACGAGCTCGACGCCGACTGGGACCGGATCCGGGTCGAGCAGGCGCCGGCGAACCCGAGCCTCTACGCGAACCCCGTCACGCGGCAGCAGTCCGTACGGCGGGAGCCGCGGCGTCCGCGACCACCTCGAGCTGCTGCGGAAGGCCGGGGCGGCCGCGCCGCCAGATGCTCCGCGAGGCGGCGGCCCAGGAGTGGGGCGTGCCGCTCGACGAGGTCACGACCGAGCCGGGCGTGGTGATCCACCGCGCCACCGGGCCGGCGGCTCCTCTACGGCCAGCTGGTGGACAAGGCCCAGGCGCTGCCCGTCCCGCAGAACCCGACGCTCAAGACGAAGGACCAGTTCCGCTACATCGGCAAGGCGCGGCCGCGGATCGACGTCCCGGAGAAGGTGAACGGCAAGGCCGTCTACGGGATGGACGTCCGGGTGCCGGGCATGCTCGTGGCCTCGATCGAGAAGTGTCCGGTCGTCGCGGGCGGCAAGGTCAAGTCGTTCGACGCGACCGCGGCGAAGGCGGTCCCGGGCGTCAAGCACGTCGTCCAGGTCACGAGCGGCGTCGCCGTCGTCGCCGACACCTTCTGGGCCGCCCTCCAGGGCCGGAAGGCGCTCAAGGTCGAGTGGGACGAGGGGCCGGTCGCCCAGGTGTCCACTCCGGCCATGGAAAAGGAGTACGAGGCCGTCTCCGAGAATCCGGGACTGGTCGCGCGGAACGACGGCGACCACGAGAAGGCGCTCCAGGCCGGCGGCAAGACGCTCGAGTCGGCCTACCAGGTGCCGTATCTCGAGCACGCGTGCATGGAGCCC
Source organism: uncultured Candidatus Rokubacteria bacterium (assembly GCA_963799055.1). GTDB lineage: Bacteria > Methylomirabilota > Methylomirabilia > Rokubacteriales > DASRDR01 > DASRDR01. Next base: position 72,414 of record CAWCVP010000023.1, on the reverse strand, counting down.
ATGAACGCGACGGCCCACATCACCCCCGACGCGTGCACGATGTGGATCCCCACCCAGAACCCGGGCGGCTCGCTCGAGATGGCCGGCCGCCTGACGGGGCTCCCGCCCGAGCGCATCACGATCCACACGACGCTGCTCGGCGGCGGGTTCGGCCGGCGCGGCGAGCGCGACTTCGTGCTCGACGCGCTCGAGACGGCCAAGGCGATCGGCGGCGGCCCGGTGAAGGTCATGTGGACCCGCGAGGACGACCTCACGCACAGCTTCTACCGGCCGTCCACCTACAACGTCTTCCGGGCGGCGCTCGACGCCCAGGGCAAGCCCACCGCCTGGTTCACGCGCGTGGTCGGCCCGGGCATCCTGGTCCAGAAGGGCATGGCGCCGGCCGGATCCCTGGACAACGCGGCGATGGCCGCGCTCCGTGACCTGCCGTACGACATCCCGAACGTCCGGATCGAGTGGGTCAACAAGGACTTCGGGGTGCCGCTCGGCTTCTGGCGCTCGGTGGGGTCGTCGCAGAACGGGTTCATCGTCGAGAGCTTCGTCGACGAGCTGGCCCACCTGGCCGGGCAGGACCCCTACGAGTACCGCCGCGCGCTTCTCGGAAAGTCGCCCCGCCACAAGGCGGTCCTGGAGCTCGCGGCGACCAAGGCCAACTGGGGCTCGCCGCTGCCGGCGGGCCACGGGCGGGGCATCGCCGTGTGCTTCTCCTACGGCAGCTACGCCGCGCACGTCGCCGAGGTCTCGGTCGCCGAGGACGGCGCGGTCCGCGTCCACAAGGTCGTGGGCGCGATCGACTGCGGGATCGCCGTCAACCCGGACCAGGTCAACGCCCAGATGGAGGGCGGCTTCATCTACGCGCTGACGGCCACCCTCTACGGCAAGATCACCGTCGACAAGGGGCGCGTCCAGCAGACCAACTTCCACACCTACCCGATGCTCCGGATCGCCGAGGCCCCGGTCATGGAGACCCACATCCTCGACTCCGGGCAGGCGCCCGGCGGGCTCGGCGAGCCCGGGGTGCCGACGGTGGCCCCCGCCGTCTGCAACGCGATCTTCGCCGCGACGGGCAAGCGCATCCGGCGCCTGCCGATCGACCGGGACACGCTCAAGCGCGCGTAGTCCGGCGTCGCCGACGGTAGTCGCGCGGGGCGGGCAGGTCCGCCCCGCGCCTGTCTGGTCTCCCCTCCCCACTTCGGGGGACTTCCCCCACCAACGCCGGGTGAACCCGGCGCCGCGGGTCGTAACCTCGCGCCGCCACAGGCCCCTCCCCTGGCCGCCCGCTTGCTCTCCCCTCGGACGGGTCGCGCGATGACGCGGCGACCTCGCGAGCGCACCACATCACACCGGGAGCACCCGAAGGAGGGACGTCATGCGAAACGGACATGGACGGACGATCGTCACCTTGCTCGCCCTGATCGGCCTCGCCGCCCTGGCCGCGCCGGCATTCGCGGGACGAGCGCGCGCGGCCGGTCTACTACCTGGCGCTGGGCGACTCCTTGTCGAAAGGCGTCCAGCCGGTCGGCGGCGTGAACGTCGCGACCGACGACGGGTATGCCAACCAGCTCTTCGCGGCGCTGAAGGACGCGAATCCCCGCCTGGAGCTCCACCAGCTGGGGTGCGAGGTCACCGAGACCACCAAGACCATGCTGCGCGGCGGCGGGACGTGCGTCTATGACCACCGCTCGCAGCTGGGCGACGCGCTCGCGTTCCTCCGCAAGCACCGCGGGTCGATCGCCCTCGTCACGATCGACATCGGCGCCAACGACATCGAGCCGTGCGCCCAGGGGCTCGACATCGACGACGAGTGCGTCAAGGCCGCGTTCATCCAGGTCGCCGCGCACCTGCCGCCGATCCTCGCCGCCCTGCGCGTGGCCGCCGGCCCGCACGTGCCCATCGTCGGCATGAACTACTACAACCCGTTCCTCGCCGCCTGGCTGGCGCCGGTTCCACCGCCCGCGGGCGCCGAGCTCGCCAAGGAGTCGGCCGAGAAGCTGGCGGCCTTCAACGAGCTCCTCGGCGCCATCTACCGGTTCTTCCGGGTTCCGGTCGCCGACGTCGCCGGCAGCGTTTCAGTCGGCCGACTTCACGCCCGTGCCCGAGTTCGGGGGCATTCCGCTCAACGTCGCTCGAGATCTGCCAGCTCACGTTCATGTGCCCGACCGAGGCCGGGGTGGCTCCCAACATCCACGCCACCGAGGCCGGCTACACCAGGATCACCGAGGCCTTCCTGAAGGCGCTGCCCTGAGGCCATCGTCCGGGCGCCGCGGGCACGCTAGCCTGCGCCCGCGGCGCCCTCTCCCTGACCGCCCAGGGCGCGACGACGGCCGCGCTCGACCGCACCCGAGACCAACGCCGGTTGCGCGCGCCGACACCGTGCGGTAGAACCCTTCTGAAATCGCAGGCGACCTCGCGGCAAGGACGTTCTCCTGGCCGCGGATGGGTAACCACAACGCGGCGGGGAGGCTGATGGGATCGTGGCGTCCGGCCCGGGCGGGCGAGCTCGTCGTCGACTCGTTCGCCGCGGCAACGCCGTCCGTCCTCCGAGTGCCGGCCTGGGCCTGGATCGTCCTCGTGTGGGCCGTCATCTCGCTGCCCAACCTGTCGGTGCGCTCGTTCATCTGGGAAGAGGGCAACAATGCCGCGATGGCGCAGGACATGCTGGCCCGCGGCGACCTCCTGGAGCCGGAAATCTTCGGGCTTCGCTGGGCCGAGAAACCGACGCTCCTCGTATGGCTCATCGCCGGCACCGCTCGGTTGACCGGCGGCGTCAACGAATGGTCGGCGAGGCTGCCGTCCATGCTCGCCGTGCTGGCGACCGCGCTCCTCGTCCAGCGCGTCACCCGCCGGTATGCCGGCGCCCCCGCCGCGCTGTTCGCGGCCGGCGCGTTCATGGCCTCGCCGATGCTCCTCCGCAAGCTGCGGATCGCCGAGCCCGACACCCTGATCACCTTCCTGTCGTTCGCCGCCTTCGTCGTCTGGTGGAACGGCGAGGAGCGCGGGCGCGTGACCGCTCGGCGCTGGCTCGGCTGCGGCGGGCTCCTGACCGTGCTGGCCATGGCCAAGGGCCCGCAGCCCGTCGGCTTCTTCGCGCTCGGCGTGGGCGGCTATCTGCTCCTGCGGCGCCGCTGGACGTCCCTGCCCGGCTTCCTGCTCTGCCTCGGCCTCCCGGCGGCGGCAACCCTCGCGTGGGCGGCGGCCGTCCACAAGGAGGGCGACCTGGCGGTCTGGTTCCACTATCTTCGGCTGCACGACCTTCGCTTCAGCCTGCGCCACTACCTGCGCGAGCGGGTGCGCTTCGCGGTCGGCGTGCCGATCGACCTTCTGCCGAGCACGCTCCTCGTGCCGTCGGTCCTGCTCTCCTGGCGGAGGCAGGCCCGGGCCGGAGAGCTCCCCACCCCGATCCTGCCGCCTCTGGCTCTCTATGCGGGCCTCTGCACGCTGGCGCTCCTCGCCTGGCCCGGAACGAAGACCCGCTACGCGATGCCGATCGCCCCGGCGGTCGCGGTCATGGCCGGGCTGGCGCTCGGACCCCTCGCGCGGCGCGGACGGTGGGAGGCCGCCGTCGCCCTGGCGACCGCGGCGGGATTGCTGGTCTTCCAGGCGGTGTTCGTGACGGTGGTGACGCCGTTCCTGGCGGAGAAGTTCGGCGCCCCGCGCCGGCGCGGCGCCGAGATCAGCGCCGTCATCGGCGCGGCGCCCGCGCCGGTCTTCACGTTCGGAAAGCCGCAGTCGAACCGGCTCTTCTACGTCTCGCACCCGATCCGCATCGTCACCCCGGCCGATGCGCCGATTCCGGTGCCCGCCTGGGTGTTCGCGCGAAGATCCGAGCTGGGATCGGTCGCGGCGCTGGGCCCGGATCTCGTGATCCGCGAGGTGAGCCGGGCCGTGACGGGCCCGGGGCTCGTCCTGGTCCGGGTCGAGCGGCGCCCCTGACGTCGGCGCCGGCGGACGGGCCCGCCACGCGTCAGGGACTTCGGAGCGGACTAGGCGAGCTTGTAGACTTCCCGGACGTCCGGAGCCTCGACGAGGCTCGCCCGCAGGATCGGCTCCCGCAGACGGCCCGCGACCCGATCGAGCACCGCGCGCGCGGCCCGGTACGCGTCGCCCGCCTCCGCCGGACGCCGGCGGGCGGTCCAGAGGCGGCCCCACGCGGCATGCGTCTTCCAGAGCTGGGTCGGGTTCCCGATCACCTCGGCGATCGACAGGGCCCGGCGGAAGGCGTCCTCGGCCCCGTCGAGCTCGCGACGCGCGAGGGCAATCTCGCCGCGGAGCCGCCAGCCCTTCACCTGGTTCTTCCGCGAGTTGGTGCGTGTCGCCAGCTCGAGGCTCTCGTCCGCGAAGCCGGCGGCGCGAGCCGGGTCCCCCCGCGCCAGCCAGAGCGCTCCCAGGCCCCCGAAGAGGCGCATCGAGTACCGCCACCGCATCCACGGGCTCCCGCCCGGATCCGCGAAGAACCGGTGCGCCTCCTCGAGAAATTCCCCGGCCAGGGTCAGCTCGCCCATCGCCAGGTGGTTCTCACCCAGGTTGACCAGCGCGTTCGGGAACGTGCCGGGATCGAGTCGCCGCCGCCCGACCTCGGAGCTCCGCCGGTTCAGATCGATCGCGCTGGTGAGATCCCCGAGCTCCGCGTGCAGCCATCCCAGACAGTTCAGGAGCCGGTGGTGGATGGCCTCGTCCCCGACGCGCTCGGCCAGGGTCAGACCCTCCAGATAGAGCGACAGGGCCGCCTCGTAGTCGCCCTTGTCGGTGAGGGTCATCCCGTGGAGGAAGGCGTTGAACATGAGCGGGAGCAAGAGGTCGTGCCGGCGGGCGATCGCGAGGGCCTCCGCGTGGAGCGCGGCCGCGGCCTGGTAGTCGGCCTCCCAGCTCCGGAGGAGGCCCGACACCGTCAGCGACAGGGAGAGGTCGGCCAGCACACCCCCCGATCGGCCCGTGGCGACCGCCTGGCCGATGTGCTCCTCGGCCTCGCCGAGTCGCCCCGTCACTCCGCGGATGAACCCGATCGTGAGGTGAGCCCGGACGAGCGGGGTCGCCGCGCCGCTCGGCTCGGCGACCTCGATCGCCCGGCGCGCGGCCTCGACGGCGCCGTCGAGGTCCCGGGCCCACATCGATGCCCATCCGATCGCGGCCAGCGCCCGGCCTTCCCGGTCGGGGTCGCCCACCTGGCGGGCGAGGGCCGCGACGCGCTCGGCCTCGGCGCGCGATCGGTCGAAGTCGCTCACGAGGAAGTACAGCGCCGACCGGGCCTGGTGGATGGCGATGACGTCCTCGACGCTCGGGCCCGGATCGGCGTGCCCGGCGACCTCGAGCGCCCGCTGGTAGAGCGCCAGCGCTTCGCGCGTGGCGAAGGCATGGGTCGCCTTCTCCGCCGCCTTGCAGAGGTAGTCCAGCGCCTTCACCCACTCCGCGGCCTCCGCGAAGTGGTGCGCGAGCACCTCGTACTGCTCGGCCACCCGGTCCCCGTACAGCTCCTCGATGGCGCGCGCGGCGGCGCCGTGGAGCTCTCTGCGTCGCTCGACGGGCAGCGAGTGGTACGCCACGTCGTGGATGAGGGCGTGCCGAAACTCGTAGACCCGCTCGGGGAAGACGCTCGTCTCCTGGATCAGCTCGAAGGCCTTGAGCTCGCGCAGCGCGCGCTCGGTGGCATCGTTCGCCCCGGCGAGCCGATCGATCAGGCGCCGGGCGAACTCCCGACCGACGACGGAGGCCAGCTCGAGGAGCCGCCGCGGAGCGTCCGGCAGTCGCTGGATCCGGGCCCGGATCACGTCTTGCACCGTGTCGGGCACGACGTGCTCGGCCAGCCCGGGGACCACCGTGAGCCGGGCCCCCTCCATGCGGACCGCGCCCGTTTCCTGGAGAGAACGGAGCACCTCCTCCACGAAGAACGGGTTCCCCTCCGCCCTGCGCACGATCAGCGCTTGAAGCGGCTCCGGCAGCTCGGTGACGGACAGGAGGCCGCACGCGACGGCCATGCAGTCGGCCGTCGACAGCCCGGTCAGCGCCAGGCGCGTGTGGAACGTGCGGTCGGCGGCGGGCGGCACGAAGCCGGGGCGGTGCGTCAGCACCACGAGCATCGGCTGGACGGCGACCCCGTCCGCCAGCGCGGCGATGAACTCCGCCGTCGCCTGGTCCGTCCAGTGGAGGTCCTCCCAGACGACCACCAGCGGGCGGCGCGACGCCAGGCGCGCGAAGAACCCGCGCATGACGTCGAAGGTCTCGGCCCGCCGCAGCTTCGCGTCCATCTGGCGGATCGCCGGGTCGCCGGGGTCGACGGAGAGAAGATGGCGCACGAAGGGCAGCGCGGGCCGGAGATCCTGCCCCAGCTCCGCGGTGCCTCGCTCGATCTTCTCCACGATGGCCGCCTCGCGGTCCCCCTCGTCGATGCCGAAGGCGTGCCGCAAGAGGTCGATCAGCGGATGGAATGGGATCGTCTGCCCGAACGACACGGCCTGCCCCTCGACCCACGTCGCGTCCCCGCCAACCTGACCCCGGAGCTCCCGGAGCAATCGGGACTTCCCGATCCCGGGTTCGCCCACGATGGAGACGACCTGCCCTCGCCCGGCCCGGGCCAGCTCGAAGCGCTCCTGGAGGAACCGGAGCTCCGCCTCGCGTCCCACGAATGCCGTGGACCCCCGCTCGACCTCGCGAGAGCCGGTCAGCCGGTAGACGGGGCCGGCCGCGGCCGCGAGCGAGCCGCTCGGCGCCAGCTCGAAGCGCCGGGTGAGGAACGTCGCCGCCTGCGCACTGACGATCACGTGTCCCGGATCGGCGTGCTCGGTGAGCGACTCCAGCAGCGCGCGCACCGGCCGCTTGGCGTCCGCGTCGATGGCGGTCCGGTCGCCATGGCCCCCGACGGGCAGCTCAGCCGTGTGAAGCCCCAGGATGACGGCGGGGCGGGCGGGCTCCTCGGCTCGGGCACGCTCGGCAACCTTCTGGATGGCCACGGCCGCAGACGCCGCGTGGCGCTGCGCGTCCTCGAGCGGCTCGAGCCCGAAGGCGGCGACCAGGCCGGTCGCGCTCACCTCGTCCACTCGGCCGCCGAAGCTCTGCACCTTGTCGACGATGGCCGCGATGGCACGGTTCGAATCCGACGGCGCCGGCTCGCCCGGAGTCCCCACGAGCCGCGCTCTGAGAAGCGTGACGCGGCGGGGCTCCCAGCGCACGCGGGCGGGTGCGGCGGCGAAGCCCGGCATCGGTAGCTCGCTCGGCTCCGGCGCGGGCGGCTCCGGTCGTGACCCGGGCCCCGCCGGCGGACGAGGAGCGGCCGCGGCGGCCATGAGCCCGTGCTTCTCCATGCGGTAGCGCAGCGTGTTCCGGGGCACGCCGAGCCGGGCCGCGGCACGGGCGATGTTCCAGCGGGTCTCCGTGAGGGCCTCGTGGAGGCGCTGCCGCTCGGCTCGCGCCTCGCTGTCGAGCAGGGCCTGCCGCTCGGCGGCAACGTTCGAGGCCGGTTCGGCAGACGCCCGCGGGGAAGACCCCGCGACGGCGCGGGGACGGCTCGGGAGCGCCAGCGCCTCCGCCGGAACGACGCTCGCGTCAGTGAGCAACGCCACCCGCTCCATCGCGTTGGCCAGCTCCCGCACGTTCCCCGGCCACGCATAGGCGAGGATCGCCTCGCGCGCGTCGGGCGCCAGCGTCCGTCTGGCCAGTCCGTAGTCCGCACACGCCTGCCCCAGGAAGTGCTCGGCGAGTCGGGTGATGTCCTCTCCCCGCTCCCGGAGCGGCGGCAAGCGGAGCGTCAAGACCGCCAGCCGGTGATAGAGGTCCTCGCGGAAGCGGCGCGCCCGCGTCGCTGCCTGGAGGTCCTCGCTCGTCGCCGCGACGATCCACACGTCGACGGGCTCGCTGCGCGTGCTCCCCAAGCGCCGCACCGACCGCTCCTCGAGGGCCTTGAGCAGCTTCGCCTGCAATCCTTCCGGCAGGAGACCGACCTCGTCGAGGAAGAGCATCCCCCGGTGCGCCGTCTGGAGTAGCCCGGCCTTCGCGTGGCGCGCGTCGGTGAACGCGCCACGCTCGAACCCGAACAGTTCCGCCTCGAGCAGGGTCTCGGGGATGGCCGCACAGTTGACGTCGACGAAGGGCCCGGCGGCCCGCGGCCCCGCCCGGTGAAGGATCCCTGCCAGGAGCCCCTTCCCGGTTCCCGTCTCCCCCAGGATGAGGATCGGCGCCAGCCGCCGCGCTCCTTCCGCCTGCCGGCTCAGCAGTCGCTCGACCTGGTCCCGGACGGCGCCGATGGCCGGGCTTTGCCCGAGCAGCTGCGACAGCGGGCTTGACGTCGCTGGACCGGTGCCAAGGCTCACGGTGCAGCCATCCTACTCGCTCTTGGAGCTGTCGAAAACTGCCGAATTCGACGGGATTCGACACCGTCGGGCCGGAACACCGGTCGGAAGTTACTGTTTTTAAAGGCATCCCTCTGGGCACGCCAGTTGCCCTTCCGTAGGTCAAGACCGTGGCGACCTACATGGAGCCAGACAAAAGGAGGACACGGTGGGAACGGTAGAGAAGGTGGTCGACCGATGCCTGGGCTACTTCGGCCTGTTCCTGATCGGCGCGATCTCGTGGGCGGCCGATCGGATGGGCCCGGTCCCGGAGCCGGCGTTCCGGGCCCGAGCCCGGCGCGTCTCACAGCACAGCACAGGGAGGGCTACAACATGACCCGGACACTCGGACGGAACTTGACCCGCTGGGCGGCCGCGCTCGCGGCGGCGATGACCCTCGTCGGGACGCCGCTCGCCGCGCGGGCCGACGAGACGTGCCAGTCGCCTTACATGCCCAAGATCACGGGCGAGGAGGAGTACGTCTACGTGTGGACCCTCGGCGTCGAGGGCCTGGGCGACGGCTCCGACAAGCTCGTGACCGTCGACGCGCGCAAGAGCTCGCCGACCCACGGCCAGGTGATCCACTCGGTGTCGGTCGGGGGCCGCCACGAGGCGCACCACGCCGACTTCACCGACGATCGCCGCTTCCTCTGGGCGAGCGGGCTCGACACGAGCCAGATCTTCGTCTTCGACGTCGCCTCGGACCCGGCGAAGCCCCGCCTGGTCAAGACGATCGACGACTTCGTCCAGGCCTCCGGCGGGGTCGTCGGCCCGCACGGCTTCTACGCCCTCCCCGGCCGGATGCTGGTCGGCGGGCTGTCGAACGCCAAGGACAAGACCGGCCGGACGGCCATCGTCGAGTACACCAACGAGGGCCGGTTCATCGCGACCCACTGGATGCCCACCGACGCGGACCCGCGCGGCGCCGTCATCGAGAAGGTGGCCGACGGCTACGGGTACGACGCCCGCGTGCTGCCGCGGAAGAACGTGATGTTCACGACCTCCTTTACCGGCTGGTCGAACTACATGACGGAACTTCGGCGAGATGCTGCAGGACCAGGAGGCGATGAAGCGCTTCGGCCAGACCGCGGCCGTGTGGAACTTCCACACCCGCGCAGCCGAAGAAGGTCTTCCACGTCCCCGGCGCGCCGCTCGAGGTCCGCGTCGCCTGGGGGCCCGACTCACAACTACGCCTTCACCACCACGGCCCTCACCTCCCAGATCTGGCTGATCTACGAGGACGCCCAGGGCGAGTGGCAGGCCAAGGCCGTCGGCGACATCGGCGACCCGAAGACGATCCCGCTGCCGGTGGACATCAGCCTCTCGGCCGACGACCGGACCCTCTGGGTCGACTCCTTCATGGACGGCATGGTCCGCGCGTACGACGTGTCGGACCCGTTCAAGCCGAAGCAGTTCTACGAGAAGAAGATCGGCCGGCAGCTCAACATGGTGTCCCAGAGCTGGGACGGCAAGCGCCTCTACTTCACCAGCTCGCTCATCGCGCGCTGGGACAAGCAGGGCGCGGACAACGAGCAGTTCCTCCGGGCCTACACCTGGGATGGCACGGAGCTCCGCGACCGCTTCGCTCTCGACTTCACCGCAGCTGAAGCTCGGGCGCCCGCACCAGATGCGGTTCGGGAGCGCGGCCCTCTACAAGTAGCCAACGCGGCCCCGGAAGGCGGGAGCGCCCTCGCCTCCGCCTTCCCCGGCCGCCGGAGAACGTCATGGACGACTACGTGCACGAATGGATGGCGAAGATCCGGTGGGCCGACCTCCGGAGGACCGCCGACGAGCTCGCCCGCGGCGACTCGCTCGGATCGCCGGCGGCCCTCGAGAAGGCGCCCGGCGCGCCGCCGACCGCCGATCGCAAGCCTGCCCCGCGGCGCGCGCTGCCACAGGCCCTCGCGCTGGCGGCGATCTTCTGCGCGTGGAGCATGGGCCCGATCGCCGCGTGGGCCCACGGGGGCCATCCCCACGGTCCTGCGACCCCGGTCCGGTCGGCGGTGACCGAGGAACAGCTCAAGGCGCGGAGCGCCCGGTTCGACTTCGACCCGCCCCGGCCGGGCAGCTATCGCCTCCCGGTCGTGAAGCCCGCGGGCGACGGGGCGGTCATCGACGCGGTCGGCGCGTCGCGCCGGCTGCGGGACGTGCTGGCCGGCCGGATCACGGTCCTGAGCTTCGTCTACACGCGGTGCAGCGACGCCAACGGGTGTCCCCTGGCCACCGCGGTGCTCTACCAGCTCCACGGCGCCACCGCGGGCGATCCCGAGCTGGCCCGAAACCTTCGGCTCGTGACGCTCAGCTTCGACCCGGGCCACGACACGCCGGCGACCATGGCCCGCTACTCGCGGGTGGCCGCCACGCAGGAGACCCGCAGCCCGTGGGAGTTCCTGACGACGGCGTCGGAGCGACAGCTGGCGCCGATCCTGGCCGCCTACGGCCAGCTGGTCCAGCGGCCGCCCGGCCCGGCGGCCGCGGCGCCGACGCACCTCCTCCGCGTCTACCTGATCGACCGCCAGCAGCGGATCCGCAACATCTACGGGCTCGACTTCCTCGACCCGCGGCTGCTCCTGGGCGACGTGCGGACGCTCCTGCTCGAGGACCGCGCGGTCCGGCGATAGCGGGCGACGCTCGGGGTCAGCGCGCCGGCCTTCAGCGGATCGTCCTGGTCTCGCTAGCCGGCGCGGCCGTAGCGCCTCATCACCTCCTGCAGCCGGTCGAGCGGCAGGGCATGGACGGTGCGCCCCGCCCGTCCGGTGGTCGTCTCGGCCGCCGTCAGGGCGTTCACGATGGCCTCTTCGGTGGCCTCGGCCGCCGCCTGGAACAGCGGCGTCATCTGGTCCGGCCCGATCATCCGGAGCGACGACAGGGGCGCGGCCAGCGGCACGCGATTGCCCGTGGAGAAGGCCAGGAAGATGTCGCCGCTGCTGTTCGCCCCGATGCCCCCGACCCAGGCGAGCCCCACGGTCGCCCGCCGGGCCAGCCGCTGGCACTGGATCGGCAGGAGCGGGGCGTCGGTCGCGAGCACCGCGATGATCGATCCGCCGAGGGCCGGAACGTCACGATGCGACGGCACGACGTCCCGGCCGATCTCGCGCCCGACGGGCACGCCGTCGATGCGCAGCAGGTCGCGCGCGCCGTAGTTCGCCTGCACCAGCGCGCCCACGGTCCAGGCCGCCCCGGCGGCGGTCGCGACGCGCGACGCCGTGCCGATCCCGCCCTTGAACTCGTGACAGATCATGCCGGTGCCGCCGCCGACACAGCCCTCGGGCACCGCGCCGCCGGAGGCGCCGTCGAGCGCCGCGAAGGCGTGGGCCGCCGTGACCGGGAATCGATCCGCTTCGCTGAGCCAGCCGTCATAGGTTTCGCCGACGACCGGCAGCAGCCAGGGCTGCTCCACGCGCTCCCGCACGGCATAGGCGACGACGGCGTCGCGCACCACGCCCACGGAATGGGTGTTGGTGATGCACACGGGCGTCGCCAGCAGGCCCTGCTCGTCGATCCAGATCGTCCCGGTCATCTCGCCGTTGCCGTTGAACGCGTGAAACCCGGCCGTCACGGCCGTCGTCCAGATGTCCGCCCCCGCCGGCCAGATGGCGGTCACCCCCGTGCGGGCGACCGAAGGCGCGTCGTGGATGACGGTGGCGTGGCCGACGCGCACGCCGGGGACGTCGGTGATGGCGTTCAGCGGCCCCGGCGGCAGCTGCCCGGTGCGAAGGCCGAGGTCACGGAGCCGCGCCCGCGCCATCCCCGGCTACCTGCCCGTCGGCGATTGGCCGTCTCCGCAACATCTACGGGCTCGACTTCCTCGACCCGCGGCTGCTCCTCGGCGACGTGCGGACCCTGCTGCTCGAGGACCGTTCAGTCAGGCGATAGCGGGGCGGCTCGCCCCAGACAAGGACCTGGACGCCCTCCCACCACCAGGGCTGGCCCCGGTCCTTGCCGGCGAGCTCGACCAGGAGCCGGGCCCGGGGCTGGCTCCGGCGGTAGTCGCGGAGGGCCATCGCGACCTGCTTCCAGTCCGTGTCGTCGACGATCAGGAGCGCCCCGTCCACGAGGTGGGGCTCGATCAGCTGGAGCGCTTCGAGCTGCGACTGGTAGTCGTGCGCGGCGTCGTAGTAGTAGACGCCGACGCGGCGGCCGCGCAGCGCTCCTCCCCGGAGCAGCGCGAACGCGTCCCCCTCCAGGATCGTGTGGCCGGCCAGGCCATGGCGCCGCACGTTCGCCTCGAGGAGGGCGCGGCTCCCCTCGCTCATCGAGAAGTCGTCGATGCCGACGAAGTCCCCGGTGTTCCCGAGCATCGCCGCGATCAGGCTCAGGCCCTTGAAGGAGCCGACCTCGACGTAGCTCTCGCCCGGGGCGAGGAGCGAGGCGGCGAGATTCAGGAGCGCGAGGTTGTTCTCGCGGGCGAGCCCGCCGACGGCGTCGAGGATCGGCGCGAAGCGCCGGTCCTTCGGATGTGGGGAGCGCGGGTAGTCCGCGAAGAGCCGGGGGAGGTCGCGCGCGAAGCGGCCCGGGTCCATGTACTACCGCGCCTTCGGAGACATCGCCCACCAGGGTACGCTACACTCGGCTCTCGGTGCGCGCGACCCCGTCGAGCCCAGGCCCTCCTCGCCGCCCCGGGCCGGCCGAGGCGACCCGCTCGAGCCGGGCTCGCGGCCTCGCCCTCGCGGTGGGGGCGGCGGTCTGCTGGAGCCTGGCCGGCATCCTGGTCCGGCTGGTCGAGGCGGCGACCAGCTGGCACATCGTTCTCTACCGCTCCGTGGGCGTGACCCTGATGATCGGGGCCGTCATCGGGGTCGTCCACCGCGGCCGGGTCGCGGAGGCGATCCGGCTGGCGGGCTGGCCCGCCGTCGTGGCCGGGTTCTGCTCGGCGGCGTCCTCGGTCTTCTTCATCCTGGCGCTGGGCCACGTCACGGTGGCGAACGCCCTCTTCCTGACCGGCATCACCACCTTCCTGGCGGCGATCGGGGCCCAGGTCCTCCTCGGCGAGCGCGTCTCCCGCCACGCGTGGGGCGCCATGGCGCTGGCGGCGATCGGCGTCACGGTGATGCTGGGAGGCGGGCTGGCGCTCGGTCGGCTCGCCGGGAACCTCCTGGCGCTGGGCTCGGCCGTCAGCTTCGCCGGCCACGTCCTCGCGCTCCGGGCGAACAAGCAGAGCGACATGCTGCCGGCGGTGCTCTACGCGGGCCTCGTCGGGATGCTCGTCAGCCTGCTGGCGCTCGGTCTCCTGGACCTGTCGCCGCGCGTCTCGCTCCGCGACCTCCTGCTGGGGCTCACGATGGGCGCGGCCCAGCTCGGCGTCGGGCTGATCCTCTACACCCGCGCGTCGCGACACCTGCCGGCCGCGGAGCTGCAGCTGGTGGCCACCGCCGAGCTGGTCCTCGCTCCCCTCTGGGTCTGGATCGGCGTGGGCGAGGCGCCGGACGCGGCGACCCTCGTGGGTGGCGGGCTCATCGTCCTCGCGATCCTCGCCCAGGCCCTCGGCGCCTGGGAGCGGGCCGCCGCGCGCTGACCGTGGTCAGTTCGGCTCGAGCGTGACGACGCTCGCGCGGGTGTCGATCGTCACCGAGAAGAGCGACAGGAAGTCCCGCCCCAAGAGGCCGTCGGCCCCGGCGATGTCGGCATCGTGGGCGATGATGGCGAGGGGGCCGGCCCGGGTCCCGCCCACCTCCAGCGACTGGATCCACACCACGTCCGCCCGGGTGGCTCCGGTCACGCCCTGGATGGTGGCGTCGTACGTGTTCGGCGTCGAGACGCCGAGCCGGGCCAGGGCCGCCGGGGCGACGAGCGTGCGCTCCGCGCCCGTATCGAGGATCAGCGCGACCGCGCCGCCTCCGTTGATCCGCGCGTTCACCAGGATGGGCGCGCCGGGCGTGAACGGGATGGTGGCACCGCCAGCCGAGACCGTGGCCGGCGCGGAGGGGGCGTCCACGCCCGAGCTGGCCATCACCCTCGCCGTCGGACGGTAGCGCTCCGGCACGCTCTCGATCCCGGTCGTGTAGTGGATGACGCCCTGGTCGTCCACCCAGTGATAGACCTGCGCCTCTGCGCCGGTGGCAAGGAGTCCCGCGAGGAGAAGGCCGGCGGCCAGCGGGCGCACGTCCCGTCGCCCCTACTCGAGTGACCGGCCGTATCGCTCGCGGTGCGCGACCGCCCCGAGCGCCTTGCGTCGCTTCTTGCCCCGGCCGACGGCACCCGCCGGATAGCCGAGCGGGAGGATCGCCAGCACGTCGAGGCTGGACGGGATGCCCAGGAGTGCCCTGACCTCCTCGAGCCCGCCGAAGCCGACCCAGTTGCCGCCGACCCCGTCCCCCCACGCCGCCAGCAGCATGGACTGGATGGCGCGGCTCGCATCCGAGACCGCGAACGGGCTCTTGTCGACCGCGACCACGATCGCCGCCGCGGCCTGCGCGGTGTGGGCGCCTGTCCGGGCGAGCTTGCCGAGCTGCCGGAGCGTCTCGCGCTCCTGGACCACGACGAAGTGCCAGGGCTGCACGTTCTTGGCGCTGCCGGTCAGCCGTCCCGCCTCGACGACGCGGCGGAGCGTCGCCTCCGGCACCGGCTTGTCCTGGTAGGTCCGCACCGCGAGCATCGTGCGGATCGCCTCGAAGACGTCCATCAGGCCTCCCCTTCCCGGCCGCGCGGATGCCGCGCAAGCCCAGTGTAGCGCACGCGCGCCGCGCGGAATGGTCGCTAGGGCCGTGGCGCGGCGAGCGCCGACAGCTCCGCCACGGCGTCGCGGGTCGCCTGGATGCCCCAGTCCAGCGTCGCCACGGTGATGAGCTGGCACCCCTGCTGAACCTGGCGCGCGAGGTCGGCGCGGTCGCGGGGCACCGTGCCGAACGGCATGCGATGGCGCCGGCACGTCTCCCGGACGCGGTCGACGACCGCCTGGACGTCCTCCCGCCACGGGTCGCCGGGATGGCCCATCGAGGCGGCCAGGTCGTAGGCGCCGACCGCCACGCCGTCGATGCCCGGAACCCGGCAGATCGCGTCGACCTCGTCGACCCCCGCCACGTCCTCGAAGAGCGCGTAGACGACCGTCTCCTCGTTGGCGCGCCGGACGTACTCGACCGGCCCCAGCCCGAGCAGCTCGCCCCCCCGGCCCAGGGCGAAGCTCCGCGCGCCCTCGGGCGGGTACTTGACGGCGCGCACTGCCCGCTCGGCGTCCGCCGCGCGTGACGACGTGGGGCACCATGATGGCCGAGGTCCCGATGTCGAGGTAGCGCAGGATCACGTCCGGCGCGTTGACGGGCACCCGGATGACCACGGGCACGTCGTAGAGGTCGGCGGCCCGCACCATCTCCTCGCACTCGGCCTCGGTGAGAGGGCCGTGCTCGGCGTCGAGGAAGATCTGATCGGCCCCGCTCCGGGCGAGGAGCTCGACCAGACGGGGCGCGTGGAACCGGAGCACCGTCGTGAACACGGGCCGGCCGCCCCGGAGCTTCTCCTTGATGCGCTTCCCCCGCATGGCGGTCTCCTGTGGTCGAGCGTGCGGCCGAGGACGACGTCGAGCCGCCAGTGTAGCGCATCGCCGATTGGGCGGGCCCTGCACCGTCAGCGCGCGGAGAGGCGTAGAATCCCCGCGGGAGGGCGCACGCATGGCGACCTGCTTCTGGCAGCGCTGCACCTGTCCGACCTTCATCGTCCACGCGGTGCGCCTGCATCGCCTACGCGCGGCGTTCTTCCGGGCGCAGGCCGTCCTCCTCCAGGTGCGCCTCCTCTACTACCGGCTCCGGCACGTCACCACGTGCCAGCGCCCCTTCGACGGATGGCAGAACGCCGAGCTGCCGTCGACAGAGGACAGCACGGCAGAGCAGCGGGAGGTGGACCGGCACCTCGAGGAGCAGGCGCGGGAAGGAGCTGCCTCGGCGGGGGCTCGGCGGTGACGGCCACGTCCTTTCCCCATCTCTTCTCCCCGCTCCGGATCGGGTCCCGGGAGACCCGGAACCGGATCGTCAGCACGCCCCACACCACGGGGTTCGGCGTCGGCGGCTTCCCCCAGGAGCGCTGGCGCGCCTACGAGCGAGAGAAGGCGCGCGGCGGCGCGGGCACGATCATGATGTTCGGATCGGCGTCGGTCCACCCGAGCTCGCCGGTGGCCGCGGCCGGCGGCGTCGAGTACTGGGACCCCGCGATCGTCCCGCACCTCCGGGCGATCGCCGACGACGTCCACGCGTTCGGCGCCCTCTGCCTCGCCCAGGTGTCCCACTGGGGCCGCGGTGGCGACGGCCGCTACGCCGACGAGCCGCTCCTCGCTCCGTCGGACGAGCCCGACGAGACGCACCACGGCATCCCTCGAGCGCTCACGAAGGGCGAGATCCGCACGCTGGTCGACGCCTTCGGTCAGGCGGCGCGCCACGTCAAGGCGGGCGGCTACGACGGCATCGACCTCTCGTGCTGGGGCGGCCACCTGACCGAGCAATTCCTCTCGCCGGTCAGCAACCGCCGGACGGACGAGTACGGCGGCTCCCTCGAGAACCGCCTGCGCTTCTGCCTGGAGACGCTCGAGGCCGTGCGCGCCGCGGTGGGGCCGGAGCTGATCGTCGGCGCGCGCCTGACCGGCGACCAGATGGTTCCGGGCGGGCTCTCTCTCGAGGACACGCAGGCGATCGCGGCCCGCCTGGCCGGCACCGGCTGGCTCGACTACGTCACCGTGAGCGGCGCGTCCACCGACCGGTACCAGGCGCTCCCGTACGTGACGCCGACCTACTACGCGCCCCTCGGCCTCTACAACCGGTTCGCCGCGGCGGTCAAGGCCGTCGTCCGGATCCCGGTCATCGTGGCGGGGCGCGTGGTCCACCCGGCGCAGGCGGAGGAGGTGCTCGCTCAGGGCTGGGCCGACGCCGTCGCGATGACCCGCGCCCTCATCGCGGATCCCGAGCTGCCACGGAAAGCCGCCGCGAACCGGATGGACGAGATCCGGATCTGCACCGGGGCGAGCGAGGCCTGCATCGGCCGGCGCATCCAGGGGAAGACGATCGCGTGCATCCAGAACCCGGCCATCGGCCGCGAGGCGGAGCTGGTCGAGATCCACCCGGCCGGGCGGGCTCGCCGGGTGGCCGTGGCCGGCGGCGGGGTGGCGGGCCTGGAGGCCGCGCGGGTGGCGGCCCGGCGTGGCCACTCCGTGGTCCTGTTCGAGGCCGCGCGCGAGCTCGGCGGGCAGCTCCGCGCCCTCTGGCGGGCGCCGGCGCGGCAGAGCTACCAGGAGGTCGTCCGCTGGCTCGCGGCGGAGGTGTCGCGAGCGGGCGTCGAGGTGCGGCTCGGGACCGAGGCGACGCCGGAGCGCCTCCACGCCGAGGGGGTCGAGGGGGTCGTGGTCGCCACCGGCGCGCGGCCACGGGCTCTCGACGTGCCGGTGGCGACGGGGGCCCACGTGGTATCGGCCGAGGACGTGCTCCTGGACCGGGCGCGCCCCGGCCGGCGCGTCCTCGTCGTCGACTACCATGGCCACATGCCCGGGCCGGGCGCGGCGGAATACCTCGCCGACCGCGGCCACCAGGTCGAGCTCGTGACGCGGTTCTTCAGCGTCGGAGAAGACGTCGACCAGCGGTTGAAGACGAGCGTCTACACCCGCTTCTACCAGAAGGGCATCGCGATGACACCTCTCTCGGTCGTCCGCGAGGTGGGCGTCGGCTGGGTGCGGCTCGCCAACACGCTGACCGACCAGGAGCGCACCGTCGAGGCCGACACCGTGGTGACGGCGCTCGGGGGCCGGGCCGATAACGCCCTCGAGCGGGCCCTCGCGGGACGCGGGCTCGACGTGCACGTGGTCGGTGATGCCCTGGCGCCCCGGACCATCCACGACGCGATCCTGACCGCGACCCGCGCCGCGCGCCGGATCTGACCCGGCCGACATTCATCCTTCGGCGCCCGCCTTGACGGCCAACCCCTGGCCGTGGAGTATCGACACGCGGAGCCCCGCCATGACCACCACGACCACCAGCGCGCCTGTCTTCGGCGCCCAGCCATCCGCGGCCGAGATCGCGGAGCGGATGGCGGGGTACGGCGCGTGGCTCGAGATCGACCTCGACGCCATCGGGCGGAACCTCGCGCGCCTCCGGCGGCGCCTCGGGGCCGGGACGGACCTCATGCCGTGCGTGAAGAACAACGCCTACGGCCACGGGCTGCTCCCGGTGGTCGCCTATCTGGCCGAGCAGGGCGTGGGGCGGATCCTGGTCGTGAGGCTCCGGGAAGCGGAGCAGATCGTGGACGCCGGAATCCGGGTCCGCGTCCTCAACATGGGGCCGCTCTTCAGCGACGCCCAGTACGAATCCGTGGCGCGGCGCGGGATCGTCCAGGCCGTGTACACGCGCGAGGTCGCCGAGCGGCTCGGCGACGCGGCCCGGCGGCTCGGCGCGGAGGCGGCCGTCTTCGTCAAGGTCGACACGGGGCTCCGCCGCGTGGGGGTGTGGCACGAGGAGGCGGCGGAGCTGGCCGAGCACGTGGCGAGCCTGCCCGGGCTCCGGCTCGAGGGGATCTTCTCGACGCTGGCGCAGGACGCCGAGCAGGACCCGGTCCAGCTCGCGCGCCTCCTCGCGGTGGACGCCGCGATGCGGCAGCGGGGGATCGATCCCGGCCTCCGGAGCCTGGCGTCGAGCGACGGCACGCTCCATCGCCCCGCCGCGCACCTCGACCTCGTGCGGCCGGGCGCGCTCCTGTACGGCGTGTACCCGGAGAAGAAGGATCTGGGGGCGGGGCTGGAGCTCGAGCAGGCGCTGGCGCTCAAGGCGCGAATCGAGCTCGTGAAGTGGGTCGACCGCGGCGCCTCCGTCACCTACTGGGGGCGCTTCGTCGCCCCGGAGCGCATGCGGATCGCTACCCTGCCGCTCGGCTTCTCCGATGGCCTTCCCCGCGAGCTGGCCAACCGGGCCCGGGTACTGGTGGGGGGGCACTACCAGCTGAGCCTCGGCTCGGTCTCGCTCAACCACCTGGTCGTCGACGTGACGGGCGTCCCCGCCGAGCGGGGCGACGTCGTCGAGGTGATCGGCCGGCGCGGCGAGAACACGCTGGGCCGGGTCGCCGAGACCGCCGGCTGGATGGTCTACAGCCTCCTCAACCATCTCTCCCCGACGACGCCGAGGGTCTATCTTCGCGACGGGCAGCCGGTCGCGCTGACCGAGTAGGCCCGACGATCGACGACCCGGCATCGTCCGAGCGAACGTGACCCCATCACCGCAAGGAGGGCTCTGATGCGACGGATGCGATGGCTGGCGGCTCCCGGGCTCCTGGGCCTCTTTCTCCTCGGCGGCCTGGCGCTCTCCGGGGGGGCCACCGCCCAGCAAGGCGCGCGGCTGACGATCGGGCTCTCCGCCGAGCCGTCCACCCTCGATCCCCATCTCTCGGGGGAGATCCCGGCCCACAACATCGCCCGGAACGTCTTCGACGCGCTTCTGGTCCGGGACGAGGGGATGCGGCTCACCGGGGGCCTGGCCGAGTCCTGGCGGCTCGTGAGCCCAACCACCTACCAGTTCAAGCTCCGCCGTGGCGTGAAATTCCACAACGGCGAGCCGTTCAACGCGGAGGCCGTCAAGTTCAGCATCGAGCGCCAGCTGAGTCACCCCAAGTCCCGGGCGAAGGCGGCGCTCGCCCCGGTGGAGAAGGTCGAGATCGTCGACGAGCACACGGTCAACGTCGTCAGCAAGGGGCCGTTCCCCGTGCTCCTCGCGCGCATGACCTACGCGGGCAGCGGGAGTGTCGTCATGCTGCCGCCGAAGTACGTCCAGGAGAAGGGGGACGACTTCGCCGCGCGCCCAATCGGCACCGGGCCGTTCAAGTTCGTCGAATGGGTGAAGGGCGACCGGGTGACGCTCGAGGCCAACCCGGACTACTGGCGCGCCAAGCCCAAGGTCCAGCGCGTCACCTTCCGGTTCATCCCGGAAGCCGCCACCCGGATCGCCTCGCTCCTGAACGGCGAGACCGACATCATCGAGAACATCCCGCCCGACCAGGTGGAGCGCGTGGCGGGGAGCCCCAATGCCGCCGTCGGCAAGACGTCGGACGGGATGATCGTGGCCTACTACCAGTTCGACACGCGAGCCGAGAGCCCGGTCAAGAATCGCCAGGTGCGGGAAGCCATCAACCACGCGATCGACTGGGACACGATCGTCAAGGACCTCCTGCGCGGCCACGCGCGCCGGCGGCCCGTGCCGCTCGATCCGGGCGACCTCGGCCTGAACCCGGCCGTGAAGACGTTCGCGTACGATCCGGAGAAGGCGAAGAAGCTCCTGGCCGAGGCGGGGTTCGCCGGCGGCTTCAGCTTCACCATGCCGACGTCCAACGGGCGCTACATGGAGGACCGCGCGGTCTCCGAGGCGGTCGCCGCGTACCTCGGCAAGGTCGGCATCAAGGCGACGGTGCAGCCGACCGAGTGGGGCGTGTACCTGAAGATGCTCGCCGAGAAGCGGACCGGCCCCCTGTTCATCATCGGCTGGGGCAGCGGGCTCTTCGACGCCGACGTCCTGGTCGACGAGTTCGGCTGCAAGGTCACGTACTCGACGTACTGCAACGAGCAGGTCGAGGATCTCATCCAGAAGGCGCGCGCCGAGGCGAGCCCCGAGGCTCGCGTGAAGCTCTACCAGCGCGCCCAGGAGCTCCTGGTCGAGGACGCGGCCTTCGCCGGCGCCTACCAGCCGGCTGCGCTCTTCGGCATCAGCAAGAAGGTCGACTGGAAGCCCACGATCGGCGAGTTGATTTTCCTCTGGAACGCCGGCGTACGCTAATCGGCAGGGTGTCGGTCCTCCCCCGCCGCCACCCCGCCGGCCCGGGTCTCCGGGTCGGCCGGGGGTGGCCACGCCAGGCGGCTCCGCTCGACTGAGGCGCCGCTCCGGTGGCGACGTATCTTCTCCGGCGCCTCGTGGAGGCGCTCGGCGTCATCGTGGCGGTCACGTTCGTCGTCTTCTTCCTCCTCCACCTGACGGGCGACCCCGTCCGGCTCATGCTGCCGCCCGAGGCGCCGGCCGAAGAGGTCGCGGCGCTCCGGCGCACGCTCGGGCTCGACGCGCCCCTGCCCGTCCAGTACGCGCGGTTCCTCGGCGGGATCTTCCACGGCGAGTTCGGCCGCTCGCTCCGCTACAACACGCCGTCCCTCCCCCTCGTGCTCGAGCGCGTGCCGGCGACCCTGGCCCTCGCAACCGTGGCGACCGTCCTCGCCGTCCTGATATCGGTGCCGCTGGGGATCGGCGCCGCCGCGCGGCCCGGCTCGGCCCTCGATCGGCTCTGCACGCTGCTGGGCGCCTTCGGCCAGTCGATGCCGGTCTTCTGGCTGGCCATCGTCCTGATCCTGGTCTTCTCGGTCCGCTACCGGTGGCTCCCCTCCTTCGGCAGCGGCTCGGTCCGGCACTTCGTCCTCCCGGCGGCGACGCTCGCCCTCTACTCGATGGCCCGGATCTCGCGCCTCGCCCGCTCCGCCATGCTCGAGACGCTCCATGCCGACTACGTGCGCTCCGCGAAGGCGAAGGGGCTGTCGGGCGCGGCGGTCGTCCTGAAGCACGCGCTCCGCAACGCGAGCCTCCCCATCGTGACGGTGGTGGCGGTCGAGTTCGGCGTCCTCCTCGGCGGCGCGGTGGTGACGGAGACCGTCTTCGCGTGGCCCGGTGTCGGGCGGCTCGCCGTGCAGGCGATCCTCACGCGGGACTTCCCGCTCGTCCAGGCGATCGTGTTCGTGGTGGCCACGACCCTGGTCCTCTTGAACCTGGTCGTCGACCTCCTGTACGGCGTGCTCGACCCACGGATCCGATATGGCTGAGGGCGGTGGGCCCGGCCGGCGGCCCGCGCGGCGGCGCGCGCTGGCGATCGGGCTCGGCGTCCTGACCGCGCTCGTCTTCGCCGCCCTCGTCGGCTGGCCGGACCGGCTCGCGCCGACGGACCCGAGCGATCAGGTGATCACGGCACGGCTCCGACCGCCCGGCGTCACGGTGGGCGCGACGCGCTACGTCCTCGGCAGCGACCACCTCGGGCGCGACGTCCTGAGCCGCATCGTCTTCGGCGGGCGGATCTCTCTCGTCATGGGGTTGACGGCCGTCGCCGTGTCGGTCGGGCTCGGCGCGACCGCGGGCATCCTGGCCGGATACTTCGGCGGCTGGCCGGAGCGGGCGATCATGCGGCTCGTCGACGTCCAGATGGCGTTCCCCTTCATCCTGCTGGCGATCGTCGTGGTGGGCGTGCTGGGCCCGAGCCCGGCGAAGGTCGTGCTGGTGATCGGGGTCGGCGGCTGGGTCCACTTCGCCCGCGTCGTGCGGAGCGAGGTGCTGTCGCTCCGCGAGCGGGCCTTCATCGAGGGCGCGCGGGCGACCGGCGCGGGCGACGGGCGGATCATGGTCCGGCACGTCCTGCCGAACGTGCTGCCGACGGTGATCGTCCTCGCGACGACGGCGCTCGCCTACGCGATCGTGGCCGAGTCGAGCCTGAGCTTCCTGGGGGTCGGCATTCCCGCCAGCACGCCGTCCTGGGGCGGGATGCTCGCCGACGGGCGGCAGTACGTCGACACGGCCTGGTGGCTCGCGACGTTTCCGGGCCTCTGCATCCTGGGCACGGCCCTCACGGCGAACGTGCTGGGCGATCTGATCCGGGACGTCCGGGCAGGGTCCCACCGGACTGCCCGCGCGGGCGCCGCCTAAGGGGAGACGAGCAATGACCTTCCAGCACCTCTTCACGCCCTTCCGGCTCGGCCACGTGACGCTCCGGAACCGGATCGTCAGCACGCCGCACGCGACGCGGTTCGGCAAGGACGGGTACGTCACCGAGCGCTACGTCCGCTACCACGTCGAGAAGGCGCGGGGCGGGGCCGGGCTCGTCCAGTGCTTCGGCAGCTCGAGCGTCCACCCGTCGAGCCCCGTCCTCGACTGGAACGGGATCAAGAACTGGGACGACTCCTCCCTGCCCTCGTTCGAGGCGTTCGCGCGCGCGATCCACGCCGAGGGCGCGCACGTGATGGCCCAGATCACGCATCGGGGACGGCGCGGCTTCTCGGGGCCGGGCGAGCGCGCCCTGGTGGCGCCCTCCGCCGTGCCCGAGCGGGAGAACCGGGAGATCCCCCACGCGCTCGACCGGGCGGAGATCGCCGAGATCGTGCAGGCGTACGCCGCGGCGGCGCGGCGGCTCCAGCGGGCCGGCTTCGACGGAGCCGATCTCTGCGCCTACGCGCGTCACCTCATCGACCAGTTCTGGGTGCCGTCCGTGAACCGGCGGACCGACGAGTACGGGGGCAGCCTCGAGAACCGCCTGCGCTTCGCCGTCGAGGTCGTCGGGGCCATCCGGGCCGCCGTCGGCCGCGAGTTCATCCTCGGGATGCGGATCAGCGGCGACGAGCTGATCCCCGACGGGCTCCACCTGGCGGACGTGATCGAGATCGCCCGCGCCCTCGACGCGCTCGGCCAGCTCGACTACTTCACGGTCTCCGGCTCGACCGGCGAGACCCCGCGGTTCCACCAGAAGCTCATGCCGTTCGCGGACGCCCCGCCCGGCGTGTACGCGTCGCTGGCCGCGCGGATCAAGCAGGAGGTGCGGGCGCCGGTGATCTACGCCGGCCGGGTGGTGGATCCGCGCCACGCCGAGCGGCTCCTCGCCGAGGGCGCCTGCGACCTCGTCGCCATGACCCGGGCGCTCATGGCCGATCCCTGGATGCCGCGGAAGGCGGCCGAGGGACGCCTCGACGACATCCGCCTGTGCGTCGGCATGCAGGAGGGCTGTCTCGGCCGGTCGAGCCGCGGGCTCACGCTGTCGTGCTCGCAGAACCCCGTGACCGGCCGCGAGGCCGAGCTGGGCGAGCTCGTCCCGGCGGCGGCGCCTCGACGGGTCGTGGTGGTCGGCGGCGGGCCGGCCGGGCTCGAGGCGGCGCGGGTCGCCGCGCTCCGGGGCCACGAGGTCATCCTCTACGAGCGGACGGCCGCGCTCGGCGGCCAGGTGCTGATCGCCGCGCGCGCGCCGCTCCGGCCGGGCTACGGGGAGTCGGTCCACTGGCTCGTGCGCCAGCTCCGGAAGACGACGGCCACCGTGCGGCTCGGGACCGAGGCGACGGCGGAGCGCATCCTCGCCGACCGGCCCGACGCCGTGGTCGTCGCGACGGGCGCGGTCCCGCGCCGGCCCGACGTTCCCGGCGTGGATCTGCCGGGCGTCGTGACCGTGGAGGACATCCTCTCGGGCGCGGCGGTCGCCGGGCCCCGGGTCGTGGTCGTCGACGGCACCGGCCGGGTCCAGGCCGGTCTCGCCGCCGACTTCCTCGCCGTGCAGGGCCGGGACGTCACCGTCCTCACCGCCTACCACACCGTGTGCGACAACACCGAGGGCTCCACGAAGGAGCCGCTCTTCGAGCGCCTGTACCAGCGGGACGTGGCGATGATCGTGGACACCGCGCTCGTCGGGCTCGAGGCCGACGGCGCCGGCCGCCTCCGGGTGCTGGCGGCGAACGAGTACTCGGGCCGCCCGCTCCGGCTCGACGGCGTCGACACGGTCGTCCTCGCCTACGGCGGGCAGGCGGTCGACGGGCTCGCCCACGCCCTGCGGGGGCGGGTCCCCGAGGTGACGCTGGTCGGCGACGCGATGGCGCCCCGGCTCCTTCACGACGCGCTCCTCGAGGGGACGCGCGCCGCGCGCCGGCTCTAGCCAGGCCCCGGAACCGGTCCCGCTCGCGTGCAGATCTGGGTCGACGCCGACGCCTGCCCGCGGCCCATCAAGGAGATCCTGTTCCGCGCCGTCGAGCGGCGGCAGATCCCCCTGATCCTGGTCGCCAACTCGCCCCTCCGGACCCCGCCGTCGCCCTTCATCCGGGTCATGCGCGTGCCGCGCGGCTTCGACGTCGCGGACCGCGAGATCGTCGAGCAGGTCGCGGCCGGCGACCTCGTCGTGACGGCCGACGTCCCGCTGGCGGCCGCGGTGATCGCCCGGGACGCCCACGCGCTCGATCCGCGCGGCGTGCTCTACACGGCGGAGAACGTCCCGGAGCGCCTGGCCATGCGGAACCTCATGGACCAGCTGCGGGCGAGCGGCCTGGAGGCCGGCGCCGGGCCGCCGCCGTGGACCCCGGCCGACAGCCGCGCGTTCGCGAACCAGCTCGACCGCCTGCTCTCGGCCCACGGGCCGGCCGGCGAGCGCGCGCTGAGGCGCCCGTCGGCCACGGAGCTCTTCGCCGGCGGGAGCCGGGTTACCCTGGATCCATGCGGATCGCGACCTGGAACGTCAACTCGCTGAAGGCCCGCCTGGAGCGCGTGAGCGCGTGGCTCGAGCGCGCCCGGCCCGACGTGCTGCTGCTGCAGGAGACCAAGCTCGCCGACGCCGACGCGCCGGCCGACGTGTTCCACGCCGCCGGCTACGAGCTGGCGCATCACGGCGAGGGGCGCTGGAACGGGGTCGCCATCGTGAGCCGCTGCGGGATCGCCGACGTGGTGACGAACTTCGGCCAGCCGCTGCGCCCCGCCGCGCACCGAGGACGCGGGCGACGACGAGCCGCTCGCGGAGGCGCGGATGATCGCGGCCACGTGCGGCGGGATCCGCGTCGTCTCCGTGTACGCGCCCAACGGCCGGAGCGTCGGCTCCGTCTTCTACGAGGCCAAGCTGGTCTGGTTCGACCGCCTCGCCCGCTGGCTCGACGCGGCCGTGAAGCCGGACGAGCTCCTGGTGCTGGGCGGCGACCTCAACGTCGCGCCCGCGGACATCGACGTGTGGGACCCCGCGGCCTGCCACGGCGGCACGCACGTCTCGGACCCGGAGCGGAAGGCGTTCGCGCGGCTCTGCGAGTGGGGCCTCGTCGACGTCTATCGCCGGCAGCACCCGGAGGCGGGGCGCTACACCTGGTGGGACTATCGCGCCGGCAACTTCCACAAGAACTACGGCATGCGCATCGACCATCTCCTGGTCTCCCCGCCGGTCGCGGCGCGCGTCGTGTGGACCGAGATCGACCGGGAGACGCGCAAGGGGAAGCCGACGCCCTCCGACCACACGCCGCTCGTGATCGACCTCGACGAGCATGGCCATCCCTTCGACGCCGGCTGGGCGTCCGCCGAGGGGCGCATCGCCGCGCGGCGGCCGTGATCCTGGAGCCGCCCGTCGAGCCCATGCTGGCGAAGCTCGCCCACGAGCTGCCGGAGGGCGACGGCTGGCTCTTCGAGCCGAAGTGGGACGGCTTCCGGGCGATCGTCTTCCGCGACGGGCCCCGCGTGTACATCCAGAGCCGCGAGCTCAAGCCCCTCGACCGCTACTTCCCCGAGCTGGCGGCGCCGCTCCGGGCGGCCCTGCCCGAGCGCGCGGTGGTGGACGGCGAGATCGTGATCGCCACCCCGGACGGCCTCGACTTCGACGCGCTCCAGATGCGGCTCCACCCGGCGGCGTCGCGCGTGGCCAAGCTCGCCGCCGAGACGCCGTCGTCGTTCGTCGCCTTCGATCTCCTGGCCGAGGGCGACGAGGACCTTCGCGGACGGCCCCAGTCCGAGCGGCGCGCGCGGCTCGAGGCGGCGCTGGCGGGAGCCGGAGGCAGCATTCACCTGACGCCGTGCAGCCGCGACCGCGCGGTGGCCCAGGACTGGTTCCACCGCTTCGAGGGCGCGGGGCTCGACGGGGTCGTCGCCAAGCACGAGAGCGCGACGTACCAGCCCGGCAAGCGCGTCATGATCAAGGTCAAGCACACGCGCACCGCCGACTGCGTGGTGGGCGGCTTCCGCTGGCACAAGACCGGCCCCGGCGAGCTGGTGGGCTCGCTCCTCCTCGGGCTCTACGACGACGCGGGGGCGCTCCACCACGTGGGGTTCACGTCGTCGTTCACGGCCCCCGTCCGCCGACGCCTGGCGCAGGAGCTCGCGCCGCTCCGGGAGCACGCGCTCGAGGGCCACCCGTGGCGGGAGTGGGCCGGCGCGGCCGACGACTCGGTGCGGATGCCGGGGGCGGCCAGCCGGTGGAGCCAGGGGAAGGATCTCTCGTGGGAGCCGGTCCGGATCGCCCGCGTGTGCGAGGTCGCGTACGACCACCTGCAGGGCGACCGCTTCCGGCACGCGGCGACCTTCGTGCGCTGGCGGCCGGACAAGTCGCCCGCGGAGTGCCGGTACGACCAGCTGGAAGTCACGCCGCCCGCCGAGCTGGCGGCGATCTTCCGGGCCGCCGCCCGCTAGGCGGGCGGATCGTCCGGATCGAGGGCTTCCTGCGGCCGGACGCAGCGCCTCGGGCACGTGCTCCAGGTTGACGCGGACGCGGGTCCAGGTCGAGGAGCGGCCGCGCATCGAGTCGACGAGCACGTCGGCAGGCTGGAGGTGCGGGACGGCCTCGGGATGGCGCGCCTTCCACCGCTCGAGGCCGGCGAGCGCATCCTCCTTCCGGCGCGCGCGGCCGATCTCGACGAGCGGCTTGGTCGGGACGCGGCGGCCGGAGGTCCGGCCGCCCTTCCGTCGCGACGGGGCCACGCGGGACGGCTCCCCCGGCTGCTTCGCGTAGTGCGGGGGCCACGGCGCATCGCCCAGGCCCTCGGCCTCCTGGCGGGCGGAGAGCTCCAGCAAGGGCTCGAGCGACCCGGGATGCTCGTCGATCCGCGCGTGCCGGTCCCCGATCGCGGCGAACCGAGGCGGCATCGTGCGGAGCGTGAAGTCCTCCATCCGGCACTCGGCCAGCTCGTCCCACGTCACCGGCGCCGAGACGCGGGCGTCGGGCGTCGGGCGCACCGAGTAGGCGCTGGCGACGGTGCGGTCCTTCGCGTTCTGGTTGTAGTCGAGGAAGACGCCGTGGCGCTCCTCCTTCCACCACTTGCTGGTGGCGAGCGCCGGCGCCCGCCGCTCGACCTCGCGGGCCAGCGCGAGGGCGGCCCGCCTGCACCTCGACGAACGACCAGCGGCGGTGGATCCGCACGTTGACGTGGATGCCGCGCGAGCCCGACGTCTTCGGCCAGCCCACCAGGCCGAGCTCGGGCAGGACCGCGCGCACGACCTCGGCCACGGCCTGGAGCTGGGACCACGGGACCCCCGGCACCGGGTCGAGGTCGACCCGCAGCTCGTCGGGGTGATCGAGGTCCTCCGCGCGCACCGGATGCGGGTGGAGCTCGAGGCACCCCAGGTTCGCCATCCAGGCGAGCGCGGCCGCGTCGCGCGGGACCACCTCTTCGGCCATCCGACCCGACGGAAAGCTGAGCGCGACGACGTCGATCCAGTCCGGCCGCGCATGCGGCGCGCGCTTCTGGTAGAAGGACTCGCCGTGGATGCCGTCGGCATAGCGCACCAGCACGTTCGGCCGCCCGCCGGCGCCGCGGAGCGCGCCCTCGGCCACCGCGAGGTAGTAGCGCACGACCTGGAGCTTCGTGATCCCGGCCTCGGGGAAGTAGACCTTGTCCGGATTGGTGATCGCCACCTCCCGGCCGGCGGCCTCGAGCACGACCCGCTCGCCCCGCGCCGACGCCATGCATCGAGGATAGCCAAACTCCCGACGACGCGCCGCGGCCGCTCCACCCGGGACAACCCGTCGTCCCCGCGACGCGCTGTCGGGCGGGGTCAGGCCTTGACTTCCAAACAATTCGGCCACGGACGGGTGCGCGGCGCGTCGGATTGTATAGAAGTCAAGGCCTGACCCCGTCGGGGCAGCGCTCTTGCACCGTCTCCAGGCATGGACAGAATGCGCCTCCGCTTGACGGCCCTCGCGGGCGCCGTCCTCTGTCTGGTCGCCCTGTCGTTGGGACCGACGGAGGCGGCGCCGCTGCGCACGGGCACGATCATCATCGGCGTGCCGCGCGCGGAGTTCGTGGTCCTGGGCGCGGATCGGCTCTGGACCAACGCCCTTCCCAGGTCCGGCGACGCCCCGTGGGAGCGACGGGGGCAACAGGTGAAGATCGCCCGCCACCCCTCGCTGCCGCTCGCCATCGCGGCGGCGGGGCTCGGCACGCTCGGTCCGGGGCAGGACACGGTGGCCTACATCCGCGAGCTGATCACCCCGCTCGATCGCTCGGGCCTCCGCTTCGAGACCATCGTCGAGCGCGTGCGCCCGACCCTTCACGAGAAGCTGCGCGCGGTGCGGGATCCCGCTCGACAGGCGCTCGCCGCCAACCCCGCGGACGCCGAGGCCCAGATCCGCCTGAAGGCGGCGCAGCTGACCCTCCTCGTCGCGTACGTGGCGGCGGGTCGGGCCACGCTCGGCTGGGTCCAGATCGCCGACGACTGGAAGGCGAAACGAGAATCGCCGCCTCGTGGCGCGGTGGCGTGGCCGGGGATCCTCGACCCCTTCTACACGAAGGGGCCGTACGCGGGGGCGTCCGCGCTGTTCGGCTATTCGATCCAGGAACCGGCGAAGCTCGCCACGCACGTCCGCCGCGTGATCGAGGCGGGCATCCAGGAGGACGCTCGGTTGAACCAGGACGGCGACCGGCACGTCGGGGGGCCCGTCGACGTCGTGCTGATCGACGCCACGGGAACGCGCTGTGTCCCGGCCTGCTCCCCGTCCTAGCGGAACGATCGGGCGGCGAGAGGTCCTGGCGCTCGGGCGCGCCGCGCTCGCGTGTCTCGCCGTGCTGGCCACCGGCCGCGCGAGCGCCGAGACACCCGCCGAAGCCCTGGCCGAGCTCGAGCAGAGGACGCGCGAGTATCAGGACACTCTCGCCAAGCTGGTCCTGCTCGAAGAGCAGGCGGTGGCGCGGGCGTCGGCCTCCGCCGACCGGCTCCGGGCCCTCCAGGCCCAGGGCGCGGTCGCGCGCCGCGACGTCGAGGACGCCGAGCAGGAGGTGGCCGACGCCCGAGACCGCCTCGACGGGACGCGACGCCAGCTGGCGGACTCCCAGCAGATCCTGGTGGAAGCGCGGGCGCTCCACCGCCTCGCGATGCTCCCGCCGGCGGTGTCCCCGGGCCCCGAGCGCTCGACGCCGGAGGTGGCCGAGTACCGCGGCGCCGGTCCCTGGTCACTGACCCAGGTGTCGAGCCTCGAGCAGTTCTTCGCCGCCCGGTTCGGGCGGTCGCTGCCGGTGAGCGCGCTCGGCCAGACGCCCACGCACGATCGGCTGGGCTTCGATCACCGGAACGCCGTGGACGTCGCGGTCCATCCCGACAGCGTCGAGGGCCGCGCGCTCCTCGATCACCTCCGCGGGTCGCGGCATTCCCTTCCTGGCGTTCCGCGGGCCCCTGGCGGGCGCGTCGACGGGCGCGCACGTGCACGTGGGCACCGCGTCCCCCCGGACGGCCTGAGCCGGCGCCGGCCGCCGGCGACCCTCAGAGCCAGTTCGGCACGAGGAGCCGGGGCAGGAGCAGCACGGTCCACGGCGCGAGGGCGCACAGCACGATGACGATCAGGAGCGGGATCATCATCAGGTGGAGCAGCATCTGGATCCTGCACCATCGGCACGCCCGCCACCGCGCAGGCGGTCATCGCCACCATGCCGAGCGGCGGCGTGAGCAGCCCGAAGGACTGCGTCATCACCACGATGACGCCCAGGTGCACCGGGTGGATCCCCACCGCGACCGCCAGCGGGTGGATGATCGGCACGAAGATGAGGATCGCCGGCAGGGCGTCCATGAACGTCCCCAGCAGCACGTTCACGACGACGATCAGGACCATGATGGCGATCGGGTCCTGCGTGTAGGCCGTGATGAACCGGGTCACCATGTCGGGCACCTGGTAGAACGCCAGCAGCCAGCCGAAGATCGACGCCCCGCCGAGGCAGAACAGCACCTGGGCGAACTGGATCGTGGTCTCGGCGAAGAGCTTCGGCAGCTGGCCCAGCTTGAGGCTGCGGAAGACGACGAGCGTCACGAACAGCGAGTACACCGCGGCGATCGAGGCCGACTCGGTCGGCGTGAACACGCCGCCCACCATGCCGACGACGATGATGACCGGCACGCCCAGCGGCCACGCCGCGGTCCGGATGCCCTCCCAGATGGCGCCGATCCCGAGGAACTTCGGGTGCTCGCGCGGGAACCGGTACTTCAGCGCGAAGAAGTGCGACTGCACCATCAGGCTCAGGCCCATCAGGACGCCCGGCAGGATCCCGCCGATGAGCAGCGCGCCGATCGAGACGCCGGCGGTCGCGCCGTAGATCACCATCAGGATCGAGGGCGGGATGACCGCCCCCATCGTCGCGGTGCACGCCGTCAGGCAGACCGCGAAGCGCTCGTCGTACCCCCGGCGCACCATCGCCCGGTGGAAGATCGACCCGATCGCCGCCGCGTCGGCCGTGCTGCTGCCCGAGATGCCCGAGAGGAACATGCCGACCACGACGTTCACGTGGGCGAGGCCCCCGCGGAAATGGCCCACCAGCGCCATCGCCAGCTTGACCAGGCGCTCCGAGATGCCGCCCTCGGTCATCACGTTGCCGGCCAGGAAGAAGAACGGGAGCGCCAGCAGCGTGAACGCGTTGACGCCGGTGAACATCTGCTGCACCGCGACCATCATCGGCAGGTCCGCCACCCAGATCACCAGGAGCGAGCACAGGATCAGGGAGAACGACACCGGGACGCCGATGATCATGAACACCGACATCGACACCAGCAGCAGGGTGAGCGGATGCATCATGCCGTGTAGTCGATCGGGGGCGGCGCGTCCCGGGGGTCGCGGCTCTCGCCGGTCAGGATCTGGCGGCAGTCGCGCACGATGTCCATCAGGCTGACCAGCGACATCAGGACGCCGCTCACCGGGATGACGATCGTCGGCACGAAGAGCGTGATGCCGAGCGCCGGAGACAGCCGGGCCACGCTGAGCTGGGAGAACTGCCAGCCCGTGACCACGATCACGAGCGTGACCGCGAGCACGCAGAGATCGACGACGAGCCGCTGCACCCCCTGGGGGCGGCCGCGCAGCCCGGAGAACATGTCGAAGCTGAAGTGGATGCGGCGCGCGGAGCAGATCGCCGTGCCGAGGAAGATGCACCAGATGAAGGCGAACAGCGACAGCTCCTCGCCCCACAGGAAGGACATCGCGAAGACGTAGCGCAGGACGACCTGGATGAAGACCCCGATCGTGATGAACGCCAGCAGCGCGGCGAGGACCGGCCCGAGCCCGCGCTCGAGCCGGTCGAAGAGTCGCTCCACCCGCAGGGCCGGGTGCTACTTCGCGTGGGTACGGATGATCTGCAGCAGGTCGGCCGTCTTCAGCTCGCTCGCCACCTCGTCCTGGATCGGCGCGATCAGGGCGATGAACTTCGCCTTGTCGGGAGCCGTGAGGACGGCGCCCTTGGACTTCAGGCGGTCGGCGGCGGCCGCCACCAGCTCGGCGTCCACCTTCCGCTCGTGGACGGCGGCCTCGGCCGCCGCGTCGAGCACGATCTTCTGGAGGTCCGCCGGCATGCTCATGAGCTTCTTCTCGTTGATGTACAGGGCGGACAGGTTGCGCTGGTGCTCGGTCTGGGAGATGAACTTGGCCGCCTCGTAGTGCTTGTTCGACTCGATCACCGCGAGGCCGTTCTCGGCGGCGTCCAGCACGCCCGACTGCAGCGCCTGGTAGACCTCGCCGAAGTTCATCGGCGTCGGGATGGCCCCGAAGGCCTTCCACACCTTGACCTCGATCGGGTTGTTCTGCACCCGGATCTTCACGCCCTTGAGGTCCTCGGGGCCGGCGACCGAGCCCTTGCGGCTGTAGATGTTGCGCACGCCGGCCGCGTAGAAGCCCATCCGCTTGATGCCGAGGTTCTTGCTGGCGATGATCTCGTCGACCCGCTTGATGAACGCCGGGTCGGTCACCACCTTCTCGAAGTGCGGGATGTCCTTGAACAGGTAGGCGACGCTGAAGATCCCGAGCTCGGGCACGAAGGCCGCGGCGTTGGGCGCGTTGGCGCAGATGACGTCGATCGAGCCCAGGCGGAGGCCCTCGACCATGGCGACCTCGGAGCCCAGCTGCGCGGCGGGGAAGACCGCGGCCTTGATGCGGCCCCCGCTCCGCTCCTCGACCAGCTTCTTGAACATGTTGTGGCCTTCGTCGTACATGCTGCCGACCGGCTGGTCGTGGCCCATCCGGAGCGTGATCTGGGCCCAGGCCGGCACCGACGCCAGCGCGACGAACGCGCATGCGAGCAGGGCTACCGTTCGCTTCATCGTGTGCTCCCTCCGCATGAATGGGTGAAAGGCGGTCCCGGCGGCCCTTCGTGGCATCGCGTCGCCCGCCCGACGTGCGCTTCCGCAGGGTCGGCACGTGGATCGGCTCGGACCATACCGTACCCGGCGACGACGGGCAAGGGGGTCGGCGCGGGGCCCGGCGCCCGGTGATCGCCCCCGCTCCCGCCCGACCCGTCTACGCGCTCAGCCGGTCGAAGATGTTCCGCGTCATGCGCTCCACGAACATGTCGCGGCCCTGCAGGCCGTAGACCCACTCCGTCGAGCCGCAGTTGAACACCGTCCCCTTGCCCCGGGTGAAGGTGATCATGGCGGCGGTGCCGTGGCGGTACTTCTCCAGGCCCGCCGGGGTGACCGTCCCCTCGAGCTGACGCACCACCGCCTCCAGGTCCCGCTGGTCCCACATGACCTCGCGCTCCGACGAGGGCCGCTCGCCCAGCGAGGCGGGCGCCAGGGCGAGGATCTCGGTGCTCATGGGCGAGCCGTCGCGGCCGGTCGGATAGGGCAGGCCGTCGCGCATCGTGTAGTCGAGCCCGTCGCACTCGTAGCCGACGATCTGGTCCGGCCCGCCGAAGACGTCACCGTACTCCAGCTGGGTCCCGGCGAAGACCCAGTGCCCGGGCCGGTACACCTGGTACCCGCCGGAGGAGCGCGGCATGACGTAGCCCAGCCGGTGGTACCCGCCTCGGGTGAAGGAGAGGCCGAAGGTCTGGTTCTCGGGTCGCCCCGTACGGGGATGCGACCACATCCCGGTCAGGTACTTCTCCTGCTTGGTGCCGTAGACCGGATCCCACTCCGGCACGTACTTGTAGCAGACCATCTCCTGACCGTCCTTCTCCAGGCGCACCTGCCAGAAGGCGGCGTTGCCGATGAAGAAGGCCGCATGCCCTCCGGCCGCGACGAAGTCGTCCACCACGTCCCGCTCCTGCGAGGTCCAGTACTCGTCGTGGCCGACGGTCGTCAGCATGCGATAACCCTCCACCACGTCCGGCTCGCGGTCGAGGTCGCCCTGCACGCAGTAGTCGAGCGCGTACCCGTTGGCCTCCATCCACGGGACGAAGATCGACTCCCAGGTGTGGAACCCGGCGAAGCGCGTCCAGTGGTGATAGCCCTGCTGGACGTGGCGGGGGAAGGCCTCGACGAGCGGCCGCTCGCCGAAGCCCGGGGTGCCGGTGTTGGCGTTGCGGATGGTGCTCGGCGCGCGGCGGAGCAGGCCCCGCTGCCAGGGGCGCTGGAAGGACAGCCGCGATGCCACCGAGCCGTCGTCGCTCGCGTAGAGGCACTTGCCGCCCCAGGTGTTGTAGGCGGCGTAGGTGTTGGTGGACAGGATCATCAGGATCCGCGCCGAGCGCTTCCGGGCGGGCGCCCGCACGACGAAGAAGTGGTCCCACTCGAAGGGCTCGCCCTTCCGGCCCTCGGCGCGCAGCGTCACCGCGTAGTAGCCGGACGGCCACCCGCGCGGGATGCGGAACGCGAAGCCGTCGGGCCAGCCGCAGCCTCGCGCGAACGCCTCGGCCGGCGTCGGGTGGAGCGCGCCCCGGATGCCCTCGCGCGTCCACACCACCTCGCGCCGGGCGCCGACGCGCGCGATCTCGATCGAGTAGCGGGAGGCCGAGGTGGAGGTGTGGAACCGCACCGCGTCCCCGGGCCGGTAGCTCAGCCGATCCGTGTAGCACCAGATTCCCTGGTCGGCCGGCCGGGTGAGACGGTCGTTGTCGGTGCCGCAGAGCTTGATGATCAGGCTGGTCCGCGCGCCCGGCCGCGCGTACGACACGGCGTCGGCCGGCGGCCGCTGAGCGATCAGCGCCTGGGTGAGTGCGTCCGGTCGACGCTTCGTCATCGCGCGGTCTCCTCGGTCCGAGGGTGCACGTCAGGGGCGGCGGCGCTTGCCGCCGTCGCCTCGCTTCTACCCGGTCATCGGAGCCCGCGCAAGGGCATCCCGCGACGAAGCCCGCCGTCCTTCCCGCGGGGCTCTGCTGGCCGGACGCGGCGCGGCGCCGTGGTAAGGTCCTGATCGGAGCCGCCCATCCATGCGCCGCCTGCGTCCGTCGTGGCTCGAGGTCGACCTCGACGCTGCCCGCGCCAATCTCGCTCACGTGCGCGGGCTGGTCGGGGCGGAGCGCACGCTCTTCGCCGTCGTCAAGGCGGACGGCTACGGCTTCGGCGCCGAAGCCATGGGCCGGGCCTTCCTCGAGGCGGGGGCCGACGCGCTCGCCGTCGCCGACGGGGGCGAGGGCGTTCGGCTGCGGGACCGCGGCATCGCCGCGCCCATCCTCGTCTACCCGAGCGGGCTCCCCGGAGCGATGGCCGAGCTGGTGGCCCGCGGGCTCACTCCGACCGTGACCGACCTCGACGGCGCGCGCGCGGTCGCGGCGGCGACGCCCCCCGACGGCCCGGGCGCCTTCGTGAAGGTCGACGTCGGCCTCGAGCGCCTCGGGGTGCCGGCGGAGTCGGCGGTGAAGCTCATCCTCGCCATGCTCGAGCTCCCGCGCTTCCGCCTGGCCGGCGTCTGCGCCCATCCGCACGCGTATGCCGACGCGGACGACGAGCGCGGCTACGTCGACTGGCAGCTCGGCCGCTTCACGGCCGTGCTCGACGAGCTGGCCGCGCTCGGCGTGGACGTGCCCATCCGGCTCCTCGCCAGCACGCCCCTCGTCCTCCGCTACCCCCACACCTACCTGAACGCCGTCGACCCCGGCCGCATGCTCTACGGCATCGCCCTCGCGGGCGACGGCCCCCGCGCCGCGCCCCTTCGCCCCGTGCTCCGCGCCCTCAAGAGCCGGCTCGTCGAGGTGAAGGACATCCAGCCGCGCGAGCGCTTCGCCGCGCAAGCGCCGTTCCCGGTGCCCACGCCCATGCGCTTCGGCGTCATCCCGCTGGGGATGGCGGACGGGCTCGGACAGCTCCACGCGGGGCGGGTGCTCGTCCACGGGCGGTCGGCGCGGGTGCTCGGCACACCGAGCCTCGAGCACACGCGGATCGACCTCAGCCTCGCGCCCGAGGCGCGGGTCGGCGACGAGGTCGTCGTGATCGGCCGGCAGGGCGACGCGGAGATCACGCCCGCCGAGGTGGCGGCGCGGCAGCACCTGTCGGAGCACCAGCTCGCGCCGCTGGTCGGGCCGCGAGTCGAGCGCGTCGGCCTCTCGGCCTGACGACGGGATTCGACCCCGGGCCCAGCCTCAGAACACGTCGTCTCGCTCGCCGAACTCGAACTGGTAGGTGGTCTCGTCCAGCTCGTCGCGGGTGACGAGCCCCTTGGCGCAGAGCAGCGCCTCGAAGGTCTCGAGCCAGATCTCGTAGTAGACGAACGGGCCGCCGCGCCGCTCGGCCGCCGCGATGCGGCCGATCAGCGCCTGGCGGAACTCCTCCCACTCGTAGGCGCCCTGCTCGTGGAGCGCGACCGCCATCCCGAAGACGCGGCCCTGCCACGGCTCCTCGAAGACCAGCTCGCCGTTCCGCCGCGGGAGCGCCGCCGGGCCCTGCATGGCGGTCACGACCTGATCCACGGTCAGGGCGCCGCCCTCGACCGTGACCCCGGAGAAGGACGACTGGCACTGATCGCGCCCGCGCGCCACCCGCCAGATGCGCGCGTCGTCGACCGGTCGGCCGTCGGGGCGCGGCTGCCAGCTCGACGCGGTGAAGAGGCGGGCGGCGAGACTCCCGCCCGGCGGCAGCACCGTGTCGGCGTCCAGCATGCGCTCCACGTGATCGTAGAGGGCCCGGGCGAGGTCGTCCGAATCGATCGAGTGGAACCACTGGGCCTGGCCGTCGAAGATCAGGAGGGCCACGTTGGCGAGCGCGCACGGGCCGAGGCAGCCCCCCATGCTCAGGTGGACCACGTTGCGGAGCCGCCGGCGCTCCCACTCCCGGTGGAGCGTCTCGGCCGGCACCGGCGCGAAGCCGTCCTCCGTCCGCCCGCAGCAGCAGCCGGTGGCGCAGACGAAGAGCTGGCCGCGGTAGCGGGCGACGTTGACGCGGCGCCCGTCGGCCCGGACGACGATGTTGCGCGACCGGTCGTACATCGGGCGCCCGATCGGCCGGATCAGGCCCGGACCGGCGGCAGCGTGACCTCGGCCACGCCGATCAGCGCGTCCCGGGGAATGAGACGGGCCAGCTCGGCCTCGTCGAGCCCCTCCGCGCCGGCCGGCGGCCGAGGCATCACCATGTAGCGGACCTCCGCGCTCGAGTCCCACACGCGCACGTCGCGGTCGGCCGGGATCTCCAGGCCGAACTCCCGGAGCACCTGGCGAGGCTCGGACACCGCCCGCGAGCGGTAGGCCGGCAGCTTGTACCACGTCGGCGGGAGGCCGAGCACGGCCCACGGGTAGCAGGAGCAGAGCGTGCAGACGACCAGGTTGTGGACGGCCGGCGTGTTCTCGACCACGACCAGGCGGTCGAAGTCGGCGCCGAGGGCGGCCAGCGCCGCCTTGGAGTCCTCGAGCAGCAGGCGCTTGTAGCCCGCGTCCCGCCACGCCCGGGCGACCGCTCGCGCGCCCAGGAGTGGACCCGTCGCCTCGCCGTAGCGCCGAATGACCTTGTCGACGGCGTCGGGCGCCAGCACGCCCCGCTCGAGCAGCAGCGACTCGAGCGCGCGCACGCGGGACACGACGTACGGATCGACGTTCGCGTGATTCTTTCCCACCGCGCCCTCCGTCGAGCCCGCTCACGCGGGATCGAGATAGCTCTCCCAGAGATCGAGGTACACCGTGGCCCGGGGCTCGGCGGAGGCCCCCCACAGCTCTTCGCCGTCGAAGCGGACGCTGTAGAGGTGCTGTGGGTCCTCGCCGAGCCCGTGGGCGTTCGTGTCGGCGAAGACCCAGGGCCCGCGCGCCTCGGCCACGACGCCGCGCTTGCCCCGCGCGTAGCGCGGCAGGCGCGTGTGACCGGACGGGTGGAGGTTCCGGGTCACGACCGGATCGCCCGGCCGGAAGCGGGGCGCCGTCGCCAGCGGTCGGCGGAACGTGGACATCGCAACTCTCGGGCGGGCGGGCCTCTCCCGCGGCGTGACCGCATCCGCGGCCTCGCGGTCCGGGTGGGTGGCGAAGAACCGGATCCTCGCCTCCAGCTCCTCCCGGCTGACGACGCCCTTCTCCACCAGGAGCTGGCAGGCCGAGTCGAGCCACTGCTCGAAGTAGCTCGCCTGGAGATAGTGGACGGGGGGAAGCCGCTCGCGGCTGTGGCGGAACTCGTCGATGGTGTAGAGCGGCCAGCCCGTGCCGGCCTCCACGCAGGCCACGACGTGCGCCTCCCACCACGCGTGGAAGCCGCGCTCCTCGGGATCGGCCTCGACCGGGCCGAACCCGTGCATCCCTCCGAGGTCATGGATTCCGTCCACGCTCCGATCCCTCCAATAACTGATCGCCGGACGGCTGGATTGTAGCCCAGGCAACCCGCGTCGGCGCGCGGCATCCCGCGCCGCGGGAGCGGTGCCTCACCGGCTTCGCGCGGGAGCCAGCCGCGCCGGGTCGAACGGGCGGAGATCCACCGACGAGGCGGCGCCCTCGACGATCAGCTCGGCCAGGGCCTGGCCGGTGGCCGGCGCGTTGAGCATGCCCCAGGGACCGTGGCCCGTCGCGACGAACGCGTCCGCCACGCCCGGCACGGGACCGATCAGCGGCAGCCCGTCGTCCGTCACGGGCCGGTAGCAGGCCTGGCGCCGGATGACCCGGGCCGCGGCGAGCCGGCTCGACACGCGGCCGGCGGCGTGCGCGAGCACGGCGCACGCCTCCTCGCTCACGATGGACGGCGTCCGGCGAGTCCGGCAGCGGCGCCGGGTCGGCCATGCCGCACACGTAGACCTCCCCGTCGGGTCGGGGGAAGATCTCCGGCTCGAGCCGCCGGCCATCCGTCATCCGGTAGTCCATGAAGAGGGCGTGCGCCGGCACGCCGGCCACGGACAGCGTCACGCTGTGGCCCTTCAGGCCATGGACCCGCGGGAGCGGCGGGATCCCGGCCACGCGCCCCGTCCACGGGCCCATGGCCAGCACCACGGCGTCGGCCTCGACGAGCGTCCCATCGACCGTCACCCCGCGGGCCGCCCCCGCGCGGCGGACCACGCCCTCCACGACGCCGAGCCGCAGCGCCGCGCCGCGGGCCTCGGCCGCGCCGATCAGCGCCTCCGTGAAGCGGGCCGGGTGGAGCTGGGCGGTCGTCTCGACGGAGCCGAGCGCGCCGGTGACCGCGGCCTCCGCGTCGAGCCAGGCGGGGGCCGCCACCCGGTGGTCGCCGGGCCGGGCGCCTCGCTCGCGCGCCGCCAGCATGAACGTCTTCACGCGCCGATAGCCGTAGTCCGTCCCGAGCTCCCGGGCCAGATCGGCGTGAAGGGCGAAGCTCGCCCGGGCCAGCGGGCCGAGCGGCGAGCCGTCGCACCAGTCGAGCGCGAGAAACCCTCCCGACTTGCCCGACGCGGCGCAGGCCACCGCCGAGCGCTCCACCACGGTGACGCGAACACCGCGGCGCGCCAGGAAGTACGCGACGCTGGCGCCGATGACGCCCGCCCCGCAGACGATCACGTGCCCGGGTGTGCTCACGCTCTCGCTCCCCGTCGAGAGCCTATCAGGGGCGGGGCGGCGGCGGAATCGGGGTCGGCCACGCGAGGGCCGATGACGATAAACGCACGCCCGCGGGGCCCGCGTCTGCTATCAAGGAAGGAATGTCTACCGCCCAGGCCGCGGCCCAGGCCGGGGCGGGACGCCGCCGCCCCCCAAGGCCGCCGTCTCCGCCGTCGAGATGGGCGCGCGCCAGCGCGAGATCTCGGTCTCCGAGTTCTTCACGAAGAACCGCCACCTCCTCGGCTTCGACAGCCCGCGGAAGGCCCTCCTCACCTGCGTCAAGGAGGCGGTGGACAACGCGCTGGACGCGGCCGAGGAGGCCGGGATCCTGCCCGACGTCACCGTGAAGGTCGAGGTCGTGCCGAGCAACGGGTCGCCGCCGCCGCCCGCCAGCCAGGCGACGCGGTTCCGCGTCACCGTGCCCGACAACGGCCCCGGCATCGTCCGGCAGCAGATCCCGCCGATCTTCGCGAAGCTCCTCTACGGGTCGAAGTTCCACCGGCTGCGCATGAGCCGCGGCCAGCAGGGGATCGGGATCTCCGCGGCCGGCATGTACGCCCAGCTCACGACCGGCAAGCCGGTGCAGATCACCTCGCGGACCGGGGCGCGCTCCCCCGCCCACTACTTCGAGGTCCAGATCGACACGAAGAAGAACGAGCCCCGGATCTTCGAGAGCAAGAAGATCCAGTGGGACGCTCCGCGCGGCACCCAGGTGACGCTCGAGATCGAGGGGCGCTACCAGAAGGGCCGCGCCTCGGTGGACGAGTTCCTCGAGCAGGTCGCCATCGCCAACCCGCACGTCCGGCTCGTCTACGAGACGCCGGAGGGCCAGACGCGGGAGTACCCGCGGACGATCCACGAGCTGCCGCCCCCGCCCCGCGAGATCAAGCCGCATCCCTACGGCATCGAGTTCGGCGTCCTCCTCCGGATGCTCCAGGACACGAAGAGCCACTCCCTGGCCGGCTTCCTGACCGCCGACTTCAGCCGCGTCTCCCCCGCCCTCGCCCTGGAGATCTGCAAGACCGCCAAGCTCTCGCCGAACGCGCAAGCCGCGCAACGTGCACGGCGAGGACGCCGAGGCGTTCTACAAGGCGATCCAGTCGACCAAGATCATGGCGCCGCCGTCGAACTGTCTCTCGCCCATCGGCGAGAAGGCGATCCTCCACGGCCTCTACAAGCAGATCAAGGGCGAGTTCTACACGGCGGTCACCCGGCCGACGGCGGTGTACCGCGGCAACCCGTTCGTCATCGAAGCCGGCCTCGCCTTCGGCAAGGGACAGGACCAGGCGACCGCCGCCCCGGACGAGCATGCCGCCCCGCTGGCCGAGGGGGAGGAGCGGGAGGACGACGGGGAGCTGGCCCGCGTCATCCGCTACGCGAACCGCGTCCCGCTCCTCTACCAGCAGTCGGCGTGCGCGACCTACAAGGCCGTGCTCGAGACGGCCTGGCGGAACTACGGCATCTCGCAGTCCCGGGGCGCCCCGCCGGCCGGCCCGATGGTGGTGTTCGTCCACATGGCCTCGGTCTGGGTGCCGTTCACCAGCGAGTCCAAGGAGGCGATCGCCGACTACGACGAGATCCGGAAGGAGATCAAGCTCGCGCTGCAGGAGTGCGGGCGGCGGCTCGGCGTGTTCCTGCGGCGGCGCGAGCGCGCGAAGACCGAGTTCCGGCGCCGCAACATCTTCGAGCTCTACATCGAGGAGGTCGTCGAGGCCTGCGCGCGTCTCAAGGGCGGCCGGCTGCCCAAGGAGAAGCTGAAGGGCCAGCTCATGAAGATCGCCGTGAAGCGCACCGGCGGGACGCGGACCGACGAGATCCTGGACCAGGACAGCGGCCCCGAGGGGCTCCCCCACTCGATCATCGTCACCGCCGACGGGCCCGAGGGGGATGCGCCGGAGCTGCCCCCCGGCGAGCCGGGGGCCCGCGCCGCGGAGCCCGCGTCGCTGTCCGAGGAAGGGCCGGCGAAGCGGGCACGGGCCGCACTCGAATGGCCGCGGGCCGGGACGGCGTCCCGACAAGGCCGGCCGGGGCCGGGCCGCCAAGGCGAGCCCCGCCCGGGCAGCCGCAAGCATCGGGCGGAAGGCCAGATAGTCGGCGCCATGGCGAAGACGAAGGCGGCGGGGGCGGTCGAGAAGAAGCTGGTGGGCGTGGCCGACCTCGTCATCACGGCCGCCGAGCGCAGCAAGGACCCGACCCTCGCCATCCCGGTGCGGAGCCTCGCCAACGTCAACTTCAACGAGAAGCGCGGCATCATCGAGCTGGGGAAGCGGAAGCAGGCGCGGACCTTCTTCAACGTGGGCATGGCGAAGAAGTTCATGCAGACGGTGCTGGTCGCCGACGCCCTGGCCGAGCTCCAGCGGGCGAACCTCACGACGTCCCTCCGCGAGATCTACTACCGCACCAAGCACACGATGCGGGGCTCGCACGAGAACACGTTCGACAACCAGAACGAGTCCGACCCGCTCATCGAGGACCTCGAGGTGACGCTGGCCGCGCTCCGCGAGGAGCTGCACGTCCGCGCCGAGAACGCCGGCAGCATCGTGGGGCCGGTTGTGCTCGACGACGACGGCGACCGGGTCGACTGCGCCCGGCTCGGCAAGGGCGGCTACTCGGTGCCGTCCATCGTCGAGCCCGAGTACATCGCGATCCGGCGCTGCACGGCCGAGTTCGTCCTGCTGGTCGAGAAGGGCACCCAGTGGAACCGGCTGTCGGAGGACAAGTTCTGGCGCCGGTACAACTGCGTCCTCCTGACCGGCAACGGCCAGCCGCCCCGCGGCGTCCGCCGCCTGGCGCGGCGGCTCCACGAGGAGTACTCGATCCCCGTCTACGTCCTCGTCGACAACGACCCCTGGGGCTACTACATCTACTCGGTGGTCAAGCAGGGGTCGATCAACCTCGCGTTCGAGAGCGAGCGGATGGCCATCCCGAAGGCGAAGTTCATCGGCCTCTCCAGCGCCGATCCCGACCAGTACGGCCTGCCCCGGAACGTCGGCATCAAGCTGAACGACAAGGACACCGGCCGGGCCAAGGAGCTCCTGAAGTACCGCTGGTTCCAGAAGAAGCCCTGGCAGGAGGAGATCAAGCGCATGCTGGCGAGCGGCCTCAAGTACGAGCTCGACGCCCTCGCCAACAAGGACTTCCGCTTCCTGACGAAGACCTACCTCCCGCGGAAGCTCAAGGAGCGCGACTGGCTGGACTAGGGCCCGCAGGCGAGGGCCCCGTCTTGGGTGTGATCTTCAGCGTGGGCCGCTACCCTCAGTCTCCGCACGCTCGGCCCAGAACGTGGCACCCATCGCGCGGAACAGCTCGACGGCGGCGGCCAGGTGTTCGGCGGCGACCGCGTGGTCACCCATTCTTCGATGGAGCCGGGCGAGGCTCTGCCGGCAGCGGGCGATCTCCGGGCGCATGCCCAGCTCCGTGGCGAGCGAGAGCGCCTCGGCCAGCCGATGGGCGGCACCCTCCACGTCCGGCGGCTCCTGCCGCGTGCGGACCTCGGCCTGGACCCTCAAGAGCGGCGGCCGGTAGCCATCGGCTCGGCGCTCGGCGACGAGGGTAAGCCCCCGATCCGCCTCCCTCGCGGCTTCGTCAAGTCGACCGGCGAGTAGATAGGCAATGGCCGGCAGGGTGTGGTACCGCGTCCACTGGGGCATGAAGGCGATTGATTTCTCCATGGCGCGGGCGAGTGCCTCGAGTCCGGGCTCGGGACGGCCCAGCAGGACAAGCGCATACGCGAGGTAGAGGGCGTTGGCCGTGATGCCGTGGGGAGCCTCGTGCTCCTGCGCGATGGCGAGTCCCCGCTGGAGTGCCGGCACTGCGCCGTCGATGTCGCCCTTGAGGAGCCGGCAGTACCCGAGGAACGCACTAGCCAGCGCCGTACTGGGAGGGTGGCGGATCTCACCGGCCACACGGAGCGCCTCGGCAGCCGAGGCCAGCGCGGCGTCGAACTCGCCCAGTGCTGCATGCACCTCCGAGCGCCAGCCGCAGAGGCTCACGTAGATGGGAAAGATCAGGCCGGCCTCCTCTCCGCTCTCCCGCAGCGGAGGAAACAGCGCAGTCCCGCGGTCGAACTCGGCAATGGCGTCTCGGAACCGGCCAAGATCGCGGCACGACACGCCGGCGATGAACTGGGCGTAGCTCCGCGTCCTGAGGTCTTCGGGGTCGGCTTGCTGGTACGCTTCGCGGGCCCGCTCGATGGCGGACTCGAGAGTCCCGGGGAAGATCCCCATGAGGGCCAGGGCCTGTGCCTGCCGCACCTGGACGCGGGCCAGGCGGGGACCGTCATCGAGGGCGCGGGCCAACACCTCGGCCTTCTCGCCTACCTCCTGCAGACCCTCCGTCTGGCTGGTGGAGATCTTGGTCACCCACAGCTCGAGAAGCGCGTCGAGCTTCAAGGTCAGGTCCGCGCCCTCGTCCAGTGAATCGAGGGCGTCCACCGTACCCTGGAAGAAGCTCGCCGCAGCCCGGGGCGGGCCTGGGCCAACGCTCTCTCGCCCGCCTGATAGAGGTAACGCGCCGCGCGGCTCCAGGC
The DNA here is from genome assembly GCA_963799055.1 of uncultured Candidatus Rokubacteria bacterium. Lineage (GTDB taxonomy): Bacteria > Methylomirabilota > Methylomirabilia > Rokubacteriales > DASRDR01 > DASRDR01. The sequence goes on along the minus strand of CAWCVP010000023.1, from coordinate 28,022 downwards.
CTCCCCACGCACCGCGTGATGGGCCAGCAGCTCGACCTTCTCGCTGAGCCGCCTGGCATAGACTCGCTCCAGCGCGTCGAGAACACGCGTGTGCAAGGTCCGGCGCCGCTCGCGCAGCACGCTTTCGTAGGCGACCTCCAGCGTGAGCGCGTGCTTGAACGTGTACTCCGGCTCCGGAAACAGGCTGGTCTCGTACAGGAACTCGGCGGCCTGCAGCCGGGCCAGCCGGCGGCGCAGCGGCTCCTCCGGCTCATCGACGATCGCCTCGAGTATCGGCAACGGCACGTCCTTGCCGATCACGGCGGCCGACTGGAGCAGATGTTTCTCGTCGGGCGCGAGCCGGTCGATCCGGGCAGCCAGCACCGCCTGCACGGTGGCCGGGATTTGAACGCTCGCCACCGGCCTGGCCAGATGATGGGCGCCCCGCTCACCTGCGATCACGCCGGTCTCGAGCAGGGCGCGGACGGACTCCTCCAGGAAGAAGGGGTTGCCCTCGGTGCGTTCGATGAGCAGCCGCACGAGCGGAGGGAACGCGGCATCTTCGCCCAGGAGCGTCAGAAGTAGGTCTCTGCGCTCGCAACGGGCAGCGGGTCGAGCCGAATCTGCGTGTAGTACGTCTTGCCACCCCAGGCGTGCTGGTACTCGGGCCGGTAGCTCACCAGGAGCAGGAGGCGGGTCGCGGGCAGGCTGTCCACGAGACTGTCGAGCAGGGCCTGGGTCTCGGGGTCGATCCAGTGTAGGTCCTCCACGAGCAGAAGGAGGGGCTGCGCCTGGCTCTCGCGGAGCAGCAGCCCCTTGACCGCGTCGAGCGTGCGCCGACGGCGCTGGGCCGGGTCGAGCTTGCGCCAGCTCTCGTCCTCCACCGGCGCCTCCAGCAAGGTGAGGATGGCCGGGCCAGCCGCCTGGAACGCCTCGCCCAGCGCTGCCAGCCGCGCGGTCACACGCTGAAGTACCCCCTCGCCCGCGTCGTGCTCGTCGAGGCCGAAGTAGGCTCGGAGCAGGTTGACCACAGGCAGCCAGGCGGTGGCCTTGCCATACGAGACGGACCCACCGCTGAGCACCTTCCAGGTAGCCATCGACTCCGAGTGCAGGAATTCCCAGTAGAGCCGGGACTTGCCCACTCCGGGCTCGCCCACCACGCCGACGATCTGGCCACGGCCGCCAGCGGCCCGCGCGGCGGCGGTGGCCAGCGTCTGCAACTCCGCCTGCCGCCCCACCAACGGGCTCAGGCCGCGGGCCGCGGCCGCCTGCAGGCGGCTCCGGATGGGCCCGGCGCCGACGAGCTGAAACGCCTCGATCGGCTCCGCGAGACCCTTGACGGGTACGTGGCCCAGAGACTTGAAGTCCACGAAGCCCTCGACCAGCCGCAGCGTCTCGGCGGTGAGCCAGATCGTTCCCGGCTCGGCGAGTTGCTCCATGCGGGCCGCCAGGTGCGTGGTCTGTCCGACGGCGGTGTAGTCCATGTGCAGGTCGCTGCCGATGGCGCGCACCACTACCTCACCGGAGTTGATCCCGACGCGGATACGACCCTCGATCCCGGCGGGTGCTGCCACACTTCGTTGACCAGCCGGCGCATGGCGGCCTGCATTCCGAGGGCGGCGTAGCAGGCGCGCAGCGCGTGGTCCTCGTGGGCGAGCGGAGCGCCGAACAGCGCCATGATGCCATCGCCCATGACCTGATTGACCGTGCCTTCGTACCGGTGGACCGCCTCGATCATGCGGGCGAGCACCGGATCCAGCAGCCGCCGTGCCTCCTCAGGATCGCGATCGGCGAGCAGCTCCAACGAACCCTTCAGATCGGCGAACAGCACCGTGACCTGCTTGCGCTCCCCCTCCAGCGCCCCCTTGGAGCTGAGGATCTTCTCGGCGATGTGCTTGGGGGTATACCCGGCAGGCGAAGCGTAGCGTCCGTCGGAGGCCGATGCGGGTGCCGCGACCGGCTGCGCGCACTCCGGGCAGAACTTGGCGCCATCGGGCAACCGGACGCCGCAGCGGGTACAGTCGTGGACAAGCAAAGCGCCGCACTCGGCGCAGAACTTCGCGCTGGTCGGACTCTCATGCTGGCATCGCGAGCACCTCATGCGGCGCCACGCCTCCCGGAGTGCGCCCAAACCTAGCACCCGGCCGCAGCCCTTGACAACCACGTAGGATGCCCAGAGAGTCAAGGCTCCACGATCAGGCAAACCACGGAGGAGCGCCATGGCTGACCACATCGCCACCCAGGGTGTCCACCATCTCCGCCTCACCGTGAGCAACGTCGACCGGACGGTCGCCTTCTACTCGGACGTCCTCGGCTTCAAGAAGCTCATGGACCTGAATCCGGGGGCGTTCTTGAGCAACGGGAAGGTGGGCCTGGGCATCGGGCCCGCATCACGATCCCGGCCGAGCCATCCGGGGCGACCGCTTCGACGAGAACCGGATCGGTCTCGATCACCTCAGCTTCGGGGTGGCCAGCCGGGCGGATCTCGAGCATGCGGTGCGAGTGCTGGACGAGCGGGGCCTGTCGCATTCGGAGGTCCGCGACCTGGGCCCGGCCTTCGGAATCTACGTCCTGATCTTCCGGGACCCCGACAACATCCAGCTCGAGCTGACTGCTCCACACTAGGCCTGAACCGCCTCGTGGCTTCGGCCATCGAATGAGCGCTCGGCCCGATTCGGGCTGAGCGCGGGCGACGCCGTCGAACAAGCGGCGGGAACCGGCGGCTGATCCACGAGCCCGGCCCCCATGCGGATCTCCCTCGCGTCCGGCGCCTGGCTCGATCACGACGCGACCTGGCTCTCGCCGGACGAGGCCGACGCGGCGCTGGCGGCGCTCCGCGACGAGCTGACCTGGGAGCAGCGGGAGATCGTGCTCTTCGGGCGGCCGATCCTTCAACCGCGCCTCGTCGCCTGGGCAGGTGACCACGGCTACCGCTACTCGGGGCAGACGCTCGAGCCACGACCGTTCACGCCGACGGCCGCCCTCCTCCTCGCGCGCGTGCGGGCCCACGCCGACGTCGCGTTCAACCACGTCCTCGCGAACCGCTACCGGAGCGGCCACGACAGCATGGGACTGCACGCCGACGACGAGCCGGAGCTGGGACCCGACCCGCCGGTGGCCATCGTGTCGCTCGGTGCGGTCCGGCGTCTGGTGATCAGACCGCGGCGGAAGGGAGACGTCAATCGCCACGATGTCGAGCTCGGACACGGCGCCCTGCTCCAGATGGGCGGGACCTTCCAGCGCCATTACGTCCACGGCGTGCCCCGCCGGCCCGGCGCCGAGGGTGAGCGCATCAGCCTGACGTTCCGGCGGCTCCTGCGGGCGCCGGATGGGTCCACGAGCACCGGGTACCGCTGACCTCCCCTGGCGCCTTCGCGCCCAGGAGCGCCGAGACCTGGCGCAGCCGTCGAGGGCCCGGGCTTTGGCCTGCTGGACGTCCTGCGGACGCTCGCCCGGCATGGACGGCCGCGCCCCGGCCTTCATGTCGGCCACCAGGGCCGCGCTCAGCGGGTTCGACGGCGTCCTGTCCGCCCCCGGCCCCGGGGGTCGGCAGCGGGGCCTGGCATGGGACCAAAGTCCCATAGCTCGCCCTGAGCGATCGGACTACGTTGAGCGGACGTGCGGATCCCTCCTGAGCGGCGGAGAGGGCCATCAGACAGGAGAGGAGGGCACGAGATGGCGATCCAGAAGCGCGGTCTGGCCGGGGAGCCGGTCAAGCGGCTCGTGGAGATGTCGCAGGTACCCGCCTCGATGGTCGAGGAGCCGGCAACGCCGACGGCTTCGGCAAGGGCGGCGGAGGCGCCCGCCGGCCGCCGCATCTGGGACACCGTCAAGAGCGTCTTCAGCTGACTCATGGGCGCAACCCGCTTCGTTGGCGGATCCGTCGAGGAGCGCGACCCCCCGGTTCCCGTCGTTCGGCGCCCGGCTATACTGGCGGCGCAGCACGAGGTCAAGGGGCGTGAACACGGTCACGGCGCGGGCACTGGCGGTCGCCCTCGTCCTGCTCGGCGGGACGTCGACGGCGCCGGCTGCCGGTGACCGCGACGCGACGCGCGGCAAGGAGCTGTACGCGCCGCTACTGCACGGGCTGCCACGGCGCCGACGGCCGGGGCGAGGCCAAGACCTTCCGGCCCAACGTGGGCAATCTCGCCGTCCAGGGATACCTCGACCAGCTCTCCGACGAGTACCTGTTCGCCGCCATCAAGCAGGGCGGCGTCGCGGTCGGCAAGAACGCGGCCATGCCGGCCTGGGACAAGCAGCTCGACGACGGACAGATCTGGGATGTCGTGGCGTTCGTGCGCACGCTGGGACGCCGCTGAGCCCCGCGTCACCGCGCGATCGAGGAGGACCGCATATGCGTCGTGATCGGATGATCCTCGCGCTCGCTACCGTTCTCAGCCTGGTCCTGGCCCCGAGCGTGGGCGCACAGAATCAGGGGGTCCCGTCGTCCGGCGGCTGGGTGCCGCGGGCCGCGGTGAAGCCCGATCCGAGCAAGATCGTCGTGCCCAAGGGCTACACCGTCGAGGTGTTCGTGGCGGGCCTGGATTCCACCAGCGCCGCCACGGTGGACGGCGAAGACAACGTCTGGGTGGCGATCTCCGGGAACCTGTTCGGCCCGTTCGAGTACGAGTACGGCGGCCAGCGGCTGAAGAACCCGATCCCCGGCCCGCACGTGAAGGTCTTCGACAAGACCGGCAAGCACCTCAAGGACATCGGGCTCGGGACGTTCAGCACCGTCATGAACGAGATCGGCTACTGCCCCGAGAACAAGAAGGTGTACATCCCGGAGTACCGGACCCACATCTGGGAGATCAACGGCGTCAACGGGGAGCTGCGCAAGATCATCACCGACCTCCCGGCGGGCGACCACGAGATCGGCGGCATCACGTGCAAGGACGGCTACCTCTACTGGGGGCAGGGCTTGCCGAGCAACACGGGGTTCGCCGACCCGGACAACCACGGCTGGACGGAGGAGGTCGATCCGTTCTGGCAGAAGCACGGCGACCCCGCCCTGCCGAAGACCAAGCGTGACCCGGTCTGCCGCGAGATCGTGCACACGGGCCTGAACATCCGGTCCGCGGACGGCCGGATGACGGGGGCCCTCCTCCCGGTGGGCGTGCCCGCCAAGCCGGGCATGGTGATCAAGCCCACGGTGCCCTGCGGCGGCTCGATCATGCGCGTGGCGCTCGGCAAGCAGGGCGCCGACGGCATGTTCAAGCACGAGGACATGGAGGTCTACGCCTTCGGCTTCCGCAACCAGTCGGGCGTCGCCTTCGGTCCGAAGGGGAGCCGCTTCGAGAACGCCCTCGCGGTCAGCGACAACGGGGCGAACGACCTCGGGCATCGCCGGGTCGCCAACGGGGCCGAGAAGCTGTTCATCGTGACCGAGAAGGGCCAGGACGCCGGGTTCCCGGACAAGGAGGGCTTCAACTTCGTCACCAACAAGCGCTTCTCGCTCCGGGCGTACAACGGCGCGGCGATCGACCGACCGCATCCGCAGCTCTACATCGGCGACAAGCCCTGGGTGCCGCAGCTCCCGCCGTACCGCCTCCCGCCGCACGTCGAGGGAGTGCGGGGCGTGCCGCTCATCGTCGCCAACCCGAACCCGAACGGCTACATCAACCCCGTGCTCGAGTGGGACACCAACAACCCGATGGACGGCATCGCGTGGGGCGACGAGCGGTTCGGCGCCAAGGACACGCTGTTCGCGGCCGTCTTCGGCGTGATCGACAACGGCCCCGAGAGCGTGGTCCCGACGTGGCCGGCGATCATCCGGATCGAGTTCCTCCAGCCGGCGGGCGTCAAGTGGTCGTACTTCCTGCGGAACGTCGACATGGGGCCGAACGCGTACCAGAAGCCCGAGAATCGCGGCGGCCTCGAGCGGACCAACGACGTCGTCTTCGCCAACGACGGCAAGACGCTGTACGTCGTCGACTACGGCGAGCTGTACGTCGACTACTCGATGCCGTCGCCGTTCTTCCAGACGCCCAAGTCGAGCGTGATCTGGAAGGTCGACCTACACCGGGAACTGAGGGCCGGGCCGGCGCGGCTCGTCGTCGAGCGGCCCTCGAGCGGAGGACACTCCCATGAAACGCGCGTCCGTCATCCTGGCGATCGTCATCCTCGGCGCTATCGGACTGTTCGGGGTGAAGGGCATGTATGCCCAGCAAGCGGCCGAGCCCATGGACGACAAGCCCTTCACCGAAAACTGGGCGCCCACCGAGTGGGGACCGAACGACAAGGCGGGGTCGGTCAACCGCACAACGCCGGCCATCGTCATGAAGGCGATGGCCCTCGTGAAGCAGGGGAAGACCGCCACGCTCGGCAAGCTCTACCACTCCTCCATCCCCGCGTTCGGTCCCCGGGGCTGGAGCATGACCATTCCCGGCACGCCCACCGGCGGGCCCTTCGGGAAGAACGCGCTCGTGTATCACGACGAGCTCGTGACGACCGAGATCGGGCAGATCGGCACGCAGTTCGACGGACCCGGGCACATCGGCGTCCGGACCTCGAAGGGCAACTTCTTCTACAACGGCCGGATCGCCTACAGACACGTACGAGCGCGGCGCGGGCAGCCGCGTCGTCGGCATGGGCGATCTGGGCGTGGAGCATGTGGCCGCCAAGGGCTTCGTCTGCCGCGCCATCCTCCTCGACGCGGCGGCGTTTCGCGGCGTGAAGGCGCTGCCGATCCCCACGGCCACGAACAGCCCCGGCATCGTCACCGCGGCCGACGTGCGGGGGATGATCCAGAAGCAGGGCATCGCCGAGCCCGGCGAGGGCGACTGCGTGTTCCTCTACACCGGCCACGGCGATCTCTGGCTCAACGACGAGTGGAAGGGCCTGAAGGACGAGGAGAAGGCGAAGCGGCGCGCAGCAGTTCACCGCCGGTGAGCCTGGGTTCGGCATCAGCGCCTGCGAGTACTTCGCCCAGCGCAAGGTCATCCTGATCGGCGGCGACACCTCGGCCAACGACGCCCAGCCGGTGGGCGAGCAGGCGGACTACGCCGTCCCGTGCCACACGGAGCTGCAGACCCGCCGGGGCATCTGGAATCTCGAGAACCTCGAGTTCACGCCCCTGCTGAAGGACAAGGTGTACGAGTTCCTGTTCGTGTGGGCGCCGCTCCGGATCGTCGGCGGGACCGGCTCGCCGGGCAACCCCGTCGCCATGTGGTAGGCGTCTCGCGCGTTCGGGCGCCGGCCGGCTTCCGGCCGGCGCCCTTTCCGCAGCGCCTGTGGCTCCGATCCGTCCTCCGCTAGCTCGGCTCCCGCCCCGCCGCGTAGTGCCCGCGGGTCTTCCGGACCTCGGACAGGAACCGGCCCGCCGCCGCCTGCTGGGCGGCCAGCGCGTCCTCGAGGCTCAGAGCCGGCGGCGCGGTGACCAGCTGGAAATGCCCGTGCTGGTCCCGTCCCCGCGCGAGAACCGCGGTGGGCGGCTCGCCGTCGATCTGCCGCGTCCGGGGGGTCGTGAACCGGGGGGCGAAGCCGATGCGCGAGCCGTCCGAGGGATTCGGATTCGACCCGTGAATGATGTTGACGTGGTGGAGCGACATCTCGCCGGCCCGCAGGACCACGTCCACGGCGTCCTGCTCGTCCACCTGCACCTCGATCTCCTGGCCCCGGCTCAGCCGGTTGTCGGGCGCGTAGGTGTCTCGATGCGGCAGGATCGACCGCCGGTGCGAGCCCGGCACGACACGCATGCAGCCGTTGTCGACGGTGCTGTCGGTCAGGGCGACCCACGCCGTCAGGACGTCGGTCGAGTCGAGGCCCCAGTACGTGCCGTCCTGGTGCCAGGAGATGTAGCCCGGGTCGCGCGGGTACTTCGGGAAGATGGACACGGTCCACACGAGGAGGTCGGGTCCGAGCACGTCCTCGACGGCGTCGAGGATCGCCGGGTGGGTCGCCAGGTCGTACGCCCACCGGAAGTGCGCCTGGGTGTGCCCCAGCGCCTGCGCCACGGGCCGGCCGCCCAGGCGGGCGGCCACCTCCTCGAAGGCCGCGCGGAACCGCGCCACCTCCGCGGGTGAGAGGGCCGGTACCGGAAAGAGGATCCCGTCGCGGCGGTATCGCTCGACCTCGTCGGTGGTCAGGACCTTGCCCATGTCGACCTCCTGCGTGGCGCGGGCCACGTGGCCACGCGCGGCCGCCGGCTTGCCGGCTCCCGGAACATCATGGCACGAGCACGAGCGGGCCGGTGGTGCGGCGCCCCTCCAGGTCGCGATGCGCCTCGGCCGCGGCGGCCAGCGGGTAGCGGTGCCGCCGCTCGACCCGGATCACGCCGGCGCGGAGCGCCTCGAAGGTCTGCTGCGCGAGCTCGTCGAGCGCGGTCGCGCTCGGCGGTGTAGTGGAAGAGCACGGGCCGGCTGAGCGTCACCGACTTCTCGGCCAGGGCCTCCGGCGCGATCGGCGGAGCGGGCCGCTCGCCTGGCCGTAGCTCACCCAGTGGCCGCAGAGGGCGAGCGCCTCGAGTTCTCCTCCATCGCGGCGCGGCCGAGCCCGTCGTAGATCACGTCCGCGCCGCGGCCGCCGGTGGCGGCCTTCACCGCGGCGCGAACCGGTAGTCCCCGGCGACGAGCGGGAGCTCGCAGCCGTTGGCCGCGCGAGCCGCGCCTTGTCCTCGCTCGAGACGGTGCCGATGACCCTCGCACCGAGCGCCCGCGCCCACTGGCAGAGCAGGAGCCCGACGCCGCCGGCCGCGGCGTGGACCAGCACCGTCTCCCCCGCCCGCACGCGATGCGTGCGGTGGAGCAGGTAGGCGGCGGTCATGCCCTTGAGCATCAGCATGGCGGCGGTCTCGTCGTCCACGTCGTCCGGGAGCACGACGACCTGGTCGGCCGGCATCGTGCGCACGCCGACGTAGGCGCCGGGCGGCGCGCAGGCGTAGGCGACGCGGTCGCCGGGGAGGAGGTGCGCGACGCCGTCGCCCACGTCGAGCACCACGCCGGCCGCTTCCATGCCGAGGGGGGCCGGCGGCTCGATCATCCGGTAGAGTCCCGACCGCACGTAGACGTCGATGTAGTTGACGCCGACGGCCGTCTGCCGGATCCGCACCTCGCCCGGCCCGGGCCGCCGCGCGACGAGCGGCTGGTGGCGCAGGACCTCGGGCCCGCCGAAGGCGTGGCCACGACGCCCTGGGTCGGCAGGCTCTCCGGCGTCGCGGCCCGCGCGAGCCCGCCGCGGGCGGCCGGCGCCTGGCGCTCGCGTCGGAGGTACGCGCGCAGCCCCTCGAAGCCGCCCTCGTAGACCCCGGTGCCGACCATGTCGGCCAGCTCGCGCTCGCGACCCCGCGGCGTGTCGAAGGTGGACTGCCAGTGCCAGAACGTGCGGTCGCCGTCCGTCACGCGCTTCAGCTGGACGGTGGCCACGTAGCGCTGGAGCGGCACGGTCGCGTCGAGGATGCAGTAGGTGGAGATGTGCTCCCGGTCGGAGAGCGCGAGGAGCTGCTCGCGGATGCGGTTCCCGTCCCGCAAGGTGAACCGCCGGACGCAGCCGACCTGATCCGATGGCTCGCCGCCCTCGATCTCCGACTCGGCCACGACCGGGTGCCACGCGGTGTGGCTGTTGAAGTCTCGGAGGACGGCCCACACCCGCTCGATCGGCGCGTCGATGACCGCGGAGCGGGTGACGCGGATCATCGGGGCCGGCCCGGCCTCTCGCCGAGCGCGCGAGCTCAGCCCCGTCAGGACGCGCGCGACGCCGCCTTGCCCGGCGCGGAGCGCCGCGGCCGGGATGGGGCGGCCGCCCGCCGCCGCGACGAGGCCGCGGTTCGCCGGGCCGGGACCACCGGCGGCGCGATGACCGGATCGGCGGCGGCGGCCTGCTGGAGCTGACGCGGACTGGCGCCGGCGGCGCGCCCGATCTCGGCCAGGGAGCGGCCCGACACGACCGACAGCGGCTTCGAGACCGTGAGGTCCTCCCCGCTCGCGTAGTCGTCCTTGTGCTTGATGAGGAGCCATTGCCGGGTGCCGCGCGTGCGCACCAGCACCCACGAGCCCGCGAGCTTCTCGCCCAGGATCACGAACTTGAGGTCCCCCTTCTCGAGCTGGCGGTCGACGTCGCTCTCGTCCCCGAGCCGGTCCTGGGCGATCGGCGCCCAGATCCCCTTGTCCCAGATCATCACCGTCCCGCCGCCGTACTCTCCCTCGGGGATGACGCCCTCGAACTGGTTGTAGTCCATCGGGTGCGGCTCGGTCTCCATCGCCAGCCGCTTCACGGACGGATCGGGGGACGGGCCCTTGGGGACCGCCCACGAGAGCATGACGCCGCGGTGCTCGAGGCGGAAGTCGTAGTGGAGCTGGGTCGCCCGGTGCTTCTGGACGACGAACTCGAGCGGGCGCCCCGTCTCCCGGGTCCGGGCGGTTCCCGGTGGCTCGGGCGTGACGCCGAAGTGGCGCTTCCGGTTGTACTCGGCCAGGCGGCCGTACTGGCTCAGGTCCGGGAGCTCGGCGGCCCGAGACGTCGATCTCGCCGGCCGCTTGGCCGCGCGGGACGCCGGGGCATCGCCAGAGGTGACTTTCTTCATGGGACAGTCCCAGCATACCGCGGACGCCGGCGCTCACCGGTCCCGCTCGGCCGGTCACGCCTGGAGCACGGTGCAGAGGCGGCGGAGCGACTCCACGTAGCGGTAGTTCACCGCCGTGTGGTCGTCGTCGAACTCCTGGTACTCGTGGCGGATCCCCAGCCGCGCCAGCCGGCCCCGAAGGATGCGCGCGCCGTGGTGGAGGTTGTACTGGTCCCGGCTGCCACACTCGATGTAGATGAGACGCAGGGTGCGCAGGCTCTCCGCGTACCGCTCCGCCATGAGGACCGGGTCCCACGCGAGCCAGCGCGCCCACACGGCCTCGTCGATCTCCCCGGTCTCCGGATCGAACGGCAGATCGAACCCGTGCGGGCGCTGGGGGTTCGGCGAATAGGCCATGGCCATGCAGACGACCGTCACCATCGGCCTGACCAGCTCGTCCGTCTTCTTGGGCGCCTCGCGCCAGGCCCGGAGGTATCCGTCGAGCCCGCCGTGCTTCCTGATCGTGTCCGCGGCTCGCCAGAAGTCCGCCTTGTAGGCCGCCTCGAAGTACATGTCGCCGCTGTGGGAGGCGACGGCGCCGAAGATCTGGGGATTTCGCATGGCCAGCACCAGGGACGCGTAGCCGCCGCTGGACTTCCCGTCCAGGCCGCGGTGGTCCCGCGAGGGCAGCGTGCGATGGCGGGCATCCATGTGGGCGACGAGCTCCTTGACCGCATCCTCGTATCGACCCGTCGCCGAGGAGTTGACGCACTGGCTGTGGCCGTAGGCCGTGAAGACGTCGGCCATCACCAGGATCGCCGGCGGCGCGCCTTCCCGGATCACCCGGTCGATGAGCTCGGGGAGCGACGGGATCCAGGGATTGTAGTTGGTCTCCCGCAGCCCGGTGCCGCCCCAGCCGTGGATCCAGTAGATCACCGGATACCGGCGGCCGCCGCGCTCGTACCCCGGGGGGAGATAGATGGGGACGGACCTCTGGTGCGGGTCGCCGAGCGGGTTGCCCTTCAGCGCCTCGCAGTCGAACTCCTCGACGACGACCCGGCCCTCGAGCTTCATGCGCCCTCCGCATGCTCTCGTTTCGGACACCGGTGCCCCCGGCTCGCCCCCTCGACATGTTACTCGCGGAAGCCCGTCGACGCTCGACGCCCGCGGAGCGCCAGCCGACGGTGTCAGGCTGGCGCCCATGCGACACGCCGTCCGGTGGCCCCGCGACCGCGGCGAAGGACTCGCGATGGCGTGAACGCCACGGCGCGGAGGCGCCGCCGACAGATGCGCGGCACACGCCTTGCACCGCGCCAGATGTGGGGCTCTCTCGCGTGGCTCGCGCGCGGCGTGAAACCGTTCACGCGCGACTTTCCGTCCGGCGACGTCCGGCGGCGCGACACCCGTCGCGCGGGAGGACTCTAGCGTGGCGGTCCACGACCTCTGGTACAAGAATGCGATCCTCTATTGCCTGGACGTCGAGAAGTACATGGACGCCAACGGCGATGGCACGGGAGACTTCGAGGGGCTGCACCGTCGCCTCGAGTACCTCGCCGGGCTGGGTGTCACCTGCCTCTGGCTCCAGCCGTTCTATCCCTCGCCGAACCGCGACAACGGCTACGACGTCAGCGACTTCTATGGCGTCCACCCGAAGCACGGCTCCCCCGGTGACTTCGTGGAGTTCATGAACCATGCGAAGGCGCTCGGGCTGCGGGTGATCGTCGATCTGGTCGTCAATCACACCTCCGATGCGCATCCCTGGTTCCAGTCGGCGCGCAGCGACCCGCGGTCGCCCTTCCGCGACTGGTATGTCTGGGCCGACGATCGGCCGAAGGACCACGACCAGGGGATGGTGTTTCCCGGCACGCAGAAGACCACGTGGACCTTCGACAGCACCGCGGGGATGTGGTACTTCCACCGGTTCTACGATCACCAGCCGGACCTGAACACCTTCAATCCGTCGGTGCGGCACGAGATCACCAAGATCATGGGCTACTGGCTCGAGCTCGGGATCTCGGGATTCCGCATGGACGCGGTGCCGTTCATCGTCGCGAGAAAGGGCGCCGCCGCCCCCGAAGAGCGGGACTTCGGCTTCCTCCACGAGCTCCGGCAATTCCTCCAGTGGCGGTGCCGCGACGCCGTGCTGCTCGCCGAGGCGAACGTGCCGCCGGACGAGAGCCTCGAGTACTTCGGCAACGAAGGAGACCGGCTCCAGCTGATGCTGAACTTCCCGGTCAACCAGCGCCTGTTCTACGCGCTCGCCAGCGAGGACATCGGGCCGCTCACGTGGGCGCTCCAGCAAACGGCGAAGAAGCCGCCCGCGGCCCAGTGGGTCCATTTCCTTCGCTCGCACGACGAGCTCGACCTCGGCCGGCTGTCACCGGAGCAGCGCGCCACGGTCTTCGCGGCGTTCGCGCCGGACAAGTCCATGCAGCTCTACGACCGCGGCATCCGGCGCCGGCTCGCGCCCATGCTCAAGAACGACCGCCGCCGGCTCGAGCTCGCGTTCAGCCTGCTGTTCTCGCTGCCCGGCACGCCGATGATGCAGTACGGCGACGAGATCGGCATGGGCGACGACCTCACGATGGACGAGCGCGAATGCGCCCGGACCCCCATGCAGTGGACGAACGAGCCGCACGCCGGCTTCTCGCGCGCCGAGCGCACCGTGCGCCCCGTCATCGACGACGCCACCTACGGGTACGAGAAGGTCAACGTCTCGCAGCAGCGCCGCGAGCCGGAGTCCCTCCTGAACTGGACCGAGCGGCGCATCCGGATGCGCAAGGAGTGCCCGGAGCTCGGATGGGGCGACTTCACGGTGCTGCGGGTCAACGTCCCCGAGGTGCTGGCGATCCGCTACGACTTCCGCGGCGTCTCGATGCTGACCCTGCACAACTTCTCGAGCCGCCGGCAGACCGTGGCCGTCGATCCCAAGTCGGACAACAGCGGGCTCCTGGTCGACGTCTTCGACGAGCACCACAGCCGGTCCGAGAACGGCACCCACGAGCTGACGCTCGGTCCGTACGGCCATCGCTGGTACCGCATCGGCGCCCCGGACAACACGCTCAACCGCACGTCCTTCTGACGGACAACTCGCTCGGCGCGGGAGCTCGGCGATCTCCTCGGGCAGTCGGCCTGGCCGATCGGCGGGACGCCTGCAGGCATGCTCACGGACCTCGTGTCGAGCGGATGCGCACGGCGCTTCTCGACCGTCGTGAGCGGCGAGATCGAGCAGAGCTCGACCGTGCTGAACCACCTGAGCGGCCGCCGCGCTGAACGCCTACAGCGCGCTCTTCCGGTGACCGTCGGCTGGGCGCATCCGGAGGAAGGAGCAATGCAACCCGAACGGGAGTTCATGGGTCGGAAGAAGGCGAAGCTCTGGACATACCTGATCTTCGGCACGGTGCTCGTGCTGGGCGTCCTCGCCGCCAACTTCGCCGTGGTGAACCCCGAGCTCACCCGACGGGGCGTCAGCTACTTCCTTGGACTGCCGGTTGCGGCGTTCCCCGTGATCACGGGCATCGTCGGCGTGCTGATCTACGTCGTCGGCCTCAAGATCGAGACCGACTGGCCCGAGGCGCTCGGGGCTCTCCTGATCGCGGGCACGCGTGGCGTGGGGCGAGTTCCTGATCGGCTGGGATCGGTTCGTCGTCGGAGGGCTGACGGCGACGCCCTACGTGATCCCCCTGCTCACGTTCTTGGTCCTCCTGATGATCGGGCTCTTCAAGAGCCGGTAAGACCGTGGACCGCGCTCCGGATACGACGCGGTCCCACTCGACCGCTCGGCGGCCATTTCCTACGCGGCGGAACGTGGTCTTCAGCGCGTCGAACGCCGTCCTGGAACACCCCCTGGCCGATGCTCTGGGCCAGCTCCCCCTCGCGCTCCGGGGCGCAGTCGAACTCGGCCCACCATTCGGCGAAGGTCCGGCCGCCGTCGGTCACCGGCGTGAGCTTGAGCGTCGCCACGTAGTTGTCCACGCCCATCGGGGATTCGAGGATCGAGTAGCTCTGCCTGGAAGTCGTAGTCGGAGAGCGTCAGGAGCTGCTCGCGGATGACCCCGCCGTCCTTCAGCCGGAAGTTCCGCACGCAGCCCACGGTGTCGGGCGCCATCCCGCCCTCGATCCGCGACTCGGCCACGAACGGCGTCCACTTCGGGAGCCCGTTGAAGTCGCGGATCTGCGCCCAGACCGCGTCGGCCGGGGCGTCGATCACGCTCGAGACGTAGACCTTGATCACGGCAGCTCGCCGTGCCCGGACCCGGCCTCGCCCTCGCCGCTCCGCGGCAAGGCCGCGGCCTGGCTGCGGTCGAGCAGGCCGCGCGCGGCCTTCCCGACGTCGCCCGCGTCCACCCCGATCTCGCGCAGGAGCTGGTCCACCAGCGGGGCCTGCGCCCGGAACCGGAGCGCCGAGTTCACGACGTTGTCGGCGAGGCTGCCGCCGTTGCCGCCGTCGCCCCGCCCGCCGCCGCCCCCGCCGAGGCCGTCCACCTGGAGGATCCGGATGCCCTCGATGCGCTCGAGCGGCTTCACCGACTCGCGGACGATCCCCTCGAGCTTGTCGATGAGCCGGATGCGCATGGCGGACAGCCGCGCCTCGGGCGTCAGGAGGTTCTGGGCCTCGTTCATGAGGCGCATGCCCTCCGCCTCCACCTCGTGGCGGATGCGCGCCGCGATCGCCCGCACCCGCTCGGCGTCGGCCTGCGCTTCGGCATCCGCCCGCACCGCGGCCCCTCGGTCCGCGGCCGCCGCCCGCTCCGCCTCGGCGCCGATGCGCACGCGCACCGCGTCCCGCTCGGCCTCCTGCTGGGCGCCGATGAGATCGATGCGCTTCCGCCGCTCGGCCATCTCCGTCTCGCGCGCGGTGAAGACGCGCTCCTCCTCGGTCACCGCCCGCGCCCGCGCCAGGTCGGCCGCGGCCTGGGCGTCCGACTGGGCCCGGGACTGCTCGGCCACCGCGATCGCCCGGTGCTGCTCGGCCAGCTCCACCGCCTGGCGCCGCGCGATCTCGAGCTCCTCGACCCCGCGCTCCTTGAGGATGCGCTCCTCCTCGACCGCCCGCTCCGAGGCCAGCCGCGCCCGGTCCACCGCCTCCCGCGCCCCGATCTGGGCGCGCTCGGCCTCCTGCTCCTTCTCCGCGCGCTGGCGGGCCACGTCGGCCCGCTGGGTCGCCCGCTGCATCTCGAGCTCGCGCTCCTGCGCGAGGCGCGCGTACTCGAGCTCCCGGTCGATCTCGAGCGCCTGGCGCTCGGTCTCGAGGTTCTTGTTGCGCACCTGGATCATGGTGTCCTGCTCGATGTCGTTGCGGATCTTCTTCCGCCGCTCGATCTGCTCGGTGAGGCGCGTGAGGCCCTCCGCGTCGAAGGCGTTGGACGGGTTGAAGTACTCCATGGCGGTCTGGTCGAGCTGGGTGAGCGAGACCGCCTCCAGCTCGAGCCCGTTCTGCAGGAGGTCGGCGGCCACCACGCTCTTCACCCGCTTCACGTACTCCCCGCGCTTCTCGTGCATCTCCTCCATGGTCGTCTCGGCGGCGACCGTGCGGAGGGCGTCCACGAACTTGCCCTCGACCAGCTCCTTCAGGGTCTCCGGCTCGAGCGTGCGCTGGCCCAGCGTCTGCGCGGCGGCCGCGATGGCCTCCGTGCTGGCCTGCACGCGCACGTAGAACTCCGAGACCACGTCCACGCGCATGCGGTCCTTGGTGATCAGCGCCTTGTCCCGCCCGCGCGACACCTCGAGCCGCAGCGTGTTCATGTTGACGGGGACGACCTCGTGGGCGATCGGCACCACGAAGGCCCCGCCGTTCATGACCACCTTCTGCCCCCCGAGGCCCGTGCGCACGAACGCGCGCTCCTTCGAGGAGCGGAGGTAGAGCCAGTTCATCAGCCAGACGACGACCACCACGACGATCGCCGCGACCACGATCCCGAGGATCACGATGCCGATCTGCGCTCCAGTCATGAGGCGCCCCCTCTCACCGGCGAATCTGCTTGAACTTCCGGGTCGTTTCGGTCAGCGCCACCTCCGTCGGCAACCGCTCCATGCTGGAGGCGCCGTAGAAGCCGTGGCACTGCCGGCAATTCTTCAGGATGTAGCGCGCGTCAGCCGGCCGGGCGATCGGCCCGCCGTGGCAGAGCACGATGACGTCCCGGTTCACCGACCGGGCCGCCGCCGACCACGCCTCGATCAGCGGCACGCAGTCTTTCAGCTTCACCGCGGTCTCGGCGCCGATGGCGCCGCCGGTGGTCAGCCCCAGGTGGCAGACGACGATGTCGGCCCCCGCCTTGGCCATGTCGACCGCGTTCTGCTCGGAGAACACGTAGGGCGTGGTCAGGAGGTCCAGGTCGTGGGCCGCCCGGACCATCTCGACCTCGAGCCCGTAGCCCATGCCGGTCTCCTCGAGCTGGGCCCGGATCGTGCCGTCGAAGAGCCCCACGGTGGGAAAGTTCTGGACGCCCGAGAAGCCCAGCGCGATCAGCCGCCGCAGGAAGTCGTCGGTGATCATGAAGGGGTCGGTGCCGTTCACCCCCGCCAGCACCGGCGTGCGCTTCACCACCGGCAGCACCTCGTGCGCCATCTCGAGCACGACGTCGTTGGCGTTGCCGTAGGCCATGAGGCCGGCGAGGGACCCGCGGCCGGCCATGCGGTACCGGCCCGAGTTGTAGATCACGATCAGGTCGATGCCGCCCTGCTCCTCGCACTTGGCGGAGAGCCCCGTGCCGGCGCCGCCGCCGATGATCGGCTCGCCCCGCCGGATCATGGCCCGGAACTTCTTGAGGCAGTCCTGACGGGAGATGCGCGCCATGGGCGGGCTCACCTCGCTCCGGCCCGCCCGGCCATCGAGACGGCCGCCGGCGCGGCGACGAGCTCGTCGAACGCCGCCACCACCGCGTTCGAGAAGGCCGGGTCGTTGAGGTTGTGAGGCAGGCGGAGGAGCTTCCGGTTCGTGGTCGCGCGGAAGCCCGAGGCGATCGTGTCGAAGAGCGCCCGGTCGGCGGCCGGGTCCCAGAAGGGCTGGCCGGGCGCGTCGATGAGGGAGACGCCGCCCTCCGGGATCAGGAACCGCACCGGGCCCTCCATCCGGTTCAGCTTCTCGACGATGAAGCGGCCGATCCGGACGCACTCCTCGGGCGTCGTGCGCATGAGCGTGACGTTGGGGTTGTGGACGTGGAGGGTCCGGTCCCGGAACTGGGCCGGCACCGTGTCCATCGCCCAGAAGTTCACCATGTCGAGCGCGCCGCACGAGCCGACGTAGGGCAGCCGGGTGCGGATCATGGCGTCGAGCCGGGCGGGCCCGGCGGACAGGACGCCGCCGACGATCTCGTCGGCGATCTCGGTCGTGGTCACGTCGATCACCGCGGCCAGGAGCCCCGAGTCCACCAGCTTCTCCATCGACTGGCCGCCGGTGCCGGTGGCGTGGAAGACGAGGCAGTCGTAGCGCTCCTCGAGCGCCCTGGTCACGCCCTGGACGCACGGGGTGGTGTTGCCGAACTGCGTGAGGCCGATGGCCGGCTTGACGCCCGACTCGCCCGGCGGGCGCGCGTGGGCGATCATGCCCGCCAGCGCGTGCGCCGCGTTGGCGAGGACCCGTTCCGAGATCCGGTTGATCCCGGCCACGTCGGTGACCGAGTACATCATGCAGATGTCGGACGGGCCGACGTAGGGCTTCACGTCGCCGGAGGCCACCGTGGAGACCATGACCTTGGGCACGCCGATGGGCAGGCCCCGCATGGCGCGCGTGGCGAGCGCGGTGCCGCCGGAGCCGCCCGCCGAGATGAGGCCGCCCAGGTCGCGCCGGCGCGCCACGAACTGCTCGAACGCGACGGCCATCTCGCTGACCGCCGAGCCGCGGTCACCCGTGAAGACGGCGCGCTCGCCCTTCGGATGATGCCGCGCGACCTCGCGCGGATGGATCATGGCGGGCGAGGGCTTCCCGGACGTCGACAGGTCCACCGTGACGGTGCGGACGCCGAGCTTCTCCAGGCAGTTGCGGAGGAAGAAGAGCTCGCGCCCCTTGGTGTCGAAGGTGCCGGCGACGTAGGCCGCGCGCCCGACGGTGGCGGCCACCGGCAGCTCCACGACCCGTGCGGCGCGGCCGCTCTCGGCCACCGCGGCCGCCGCCTCCTCGAGCGACGGGAGGGCGGCCCCCGGCTCCGCGCGCTCGGCGATCAGCCGGTCGCGCGGCGCGCTCCGAGGGTCGCCCGCGTTCCACCGGGTGAAGCCGCGCACCGTGCGGTCAGCCGGCGCCTCGGGCTCGCTGACCGCCGCCGGGGCGCCGTCGTCGGTCGAGCGACGGATCGTGTAGACGGTGACGGTGTCGGGCTCCGTGGCGGGGGCCCCATCCAGCGCAGTCTCGTCGTCCGCCTCCGCGTCCGGCCCCACCTTCACGCCGAGGAGCCGCTGCTGGAGCTCCCGGTCGGCGGCCAGCTCGGCCGACGGCATCGAGCGGGCGATGCGGCCGTTGACCATGACGTCGACGGTGTCGGCGACGTCGATCGCGACGCCGAGGTTCTGCTCGATCAGCAGCACCGAGATCTCGCCGTCGGCGGCGAGGTGCTTCAGCATCTCGGCCACCTGCTGCACGATCACGGGCGCGAGGCCCTCCGTCGGCTCGTCCATCACGAGGAGGATCGGGTTGAAGAGGAGCGCCCGCGCGATGGCGAGCATCTGCTGCTCGCCCCCGGAGAGCTCGGCGCCGCCGTTGCCCTTGCGCTCCGCGAGCCGCGGGAAGGTCTGGTACACGCGCGCCACCGTCCAGGCGCCGCCGCGGTCGCGCGAGGCCAGACGAAGGTGCTCGTCCACCGTGAGGGACGGCCAGACACGCCGGCCCTGTGGCACGTAGCCCACTCCGCGGTTGGTGATGGTGTTGGGGGGGAGGCCGAGGATCTCCTCGCCCGCGAGACGGATGCTGCCCGAGGCCGGCACGAGCCCGGTGATCGCGTTGCAGAGGGTGGTCTTGCCCATGCCGTTCCGGCCCACCACGGCGGTGACGCCGTGATCCAGGCTCAGCGAGACCTCCTGGAGCGCGTGGGCGCGGCCGTAGTAGACGTCCAGCTTCTCGACCGTCAGGATGGGCGCCGAGCCGCGCGCCCGCCGCGGGCGGGAGAACCAGCGCATCAGTGGCGGCCTCCGCCGATGTAGATGGCCTGCACGTCGGCGTCGGACTCGATCTCGGCCGGGGTCCCGTGCTTCAGGACGTGGCCGTTGTGCATCACGGTGACCCGCTCGGCCACCCGGAGCGCGACGTCGAGGTCGTGCTCGATGATGATGAAGCTCATGTGGGCGGGCAGCGCGGTGAGGAGGACCACCAGCTCGCGCCGCTCGGCGGGGGAGAGTCCGGCCGCCGGCTCGTCGAACAGGAAGAAGCGCGGCGCCCCGGCCAGCGCCATGCCGATCTCGAGCTGGCGCTGCTGGCCATGGGACAGGGCCGACACGGGCTGATCGGCGACCGCCTCGAGGCGCACGCGCTCGAGGAGATCGTCGGTCGCCCGGCGCGAGGGGTGCGCGGCGCGGGGGCGCAGGAAGCCGTAGCGCCCGCGCGCCACGCCGCGCACCGCCAGGAACAGGTTGTCGCGGACCGTGAGGTTGCGGAACAGGAGCGACGACTGGTACGTCCGCCGGAGGCCCATCCGGATCCGCTCGTGGGGCGGGAGCGTCGTCACGTCCTCGCCGAAGAAGCGGACTCGCCCGGCCGTGGGCGGGAAGTCGCCGGTGATGGCGTTGAACAGCGTGGTCTTGCCGGCGCCGTTGGCGCCGATGAGCGCGCGGCGCTCCCCCGCGGCGACCGAGAGCGAGACGTCCTCGATCGCCTTGAGCGCGCCGAAGGTCCGGGTGACGCCCTCCAGCACGAGCGCGTCCCCCGTCGCAATCGGACCATTCATGCTCGCGTTGAGCGAAGCGCTCATCTCATTCTCGCGTGGAGGTGAACGCTCATCGCGAGCAATCCGTCTTGAGACGTGGCCGAGACCCGAGCAGCGCGAGGACGCAGGGAGGCGCGCGGCCCGAAGCGTATGCCGCATACGCTGAGGGTCGCGGCCGACCGAGGACGACGCGATGCGACGGGTATCGGCCACGTCACTACCTACGGGCAGTTCGGGACGTCGCGCGAGCCGAGGCCAACCTTGTCGAAGTCGGCCTTGCTCATGCCGAGGCGCTGGTTCACGTTCGGGACCACCTTGACGACCTTGTTGTAGAAGGAGCCGTCGGCGGCCTTGGCGACCTCGGTCACGAACGTCGTGCCGATGGCCTGGCGGTTCTCGTCCAGCACCACCTCGCCGGTCGGCGTCTTGAGCTTCAGGTTCTTCAACGCCTCGCGGTACTTGGCCTGGCCGCCGGAGAGGTCGCCCTTCACCGCGTCCAGCCCGTCCAGCGCCGCCTTCATGTTGATGTAGTAGACGTAGGCGAAGAGCGACGGGCTGGGGAAGCCGTCCTTGAAGTTCTCCTTGTAGTCGGCGACGAACTTCTTCCAGTCGGCGCCGTCGTAGCTGTCCGCGATCGGGCCGGCCGACGCCGTGCCGAGGAGCGACTCGCGGCGCTTCCCCTTGAAGTTGAGCACGGTCTGGTCCACCGTGATCGACCCGCCGACCATGGGCTTGTTGCCGCCCGCCTGCTCGTACTGGGTGAGGAAGTTCACGGCGTCGGCGCCGCCCAGGACGACCAGGAGCGCGTCGACGTCACCCGGAAGCCCGGCGATCACCGACGAGTAGTCCTTCGAGCCGAGCGGCACCCAGGCCTTGTGGGTCACGCGGCCGCCCAGCTTGCAGTACTCGCTCATGAAGCCCTGCACCTGGGAGTACGGGAAGGAGTAGTCCTCCGCGATCAGGGCCATCTTCTTGTAGCCCTTGGTCTTCAGCGCGAACTCGCCGAGGCCCACCATCCACTGCGCGCCCTCGGTGTTGAAGCGGAAGAAGTTCGGCGAGGGGTCCTGGAGCGTGGTCTGCTGGGCGCCGGAGGAGCCGTTGATGAAGGTGACGTTGGGCTGGGTCTTCGAGTAGTTCTTGACCGCGATGCCCTCGGAGCCGGAGAGCGGGCCGACCATGATGTCGACCTTGTCCTGCTCCACGAGCTTGCGGGTGGCGTTGACCGCGACGTCGGGCTTCGCGTCCGACGAGGCCTTCAGGATCTCGATCTTCCGGCCCGCCACCATGCCGCCGCGCTGCTTCACCGCCAGCTCGGCCCCGCGCATGCCGTCCTGGCCGCCGGCCGCGAACGGGCCTTCGAGCGTGGCGAGGAGCCCGATCTTGACCGGCTGCTGGGCGGTCGCGCCTCCGACGAGGACGAGGACGACGGCGAGGATCGCCCCCGCCACCGCGCCCCAGCACAGCTGCTGCCTGAGTGACCTCATTGTCTCCTCCTCTTGGTGAGTGCGGCTCCGGGGCCGCGGTGATGGACCGCTTCGCTTCACGCTCGTCGTCCGTTCACGGCGCGCGCCGGCGCGAACCGCGCCCGCGTGTGCCGCCGGATGGCCGACCACCAGCCGAGCAGGCCGTCCGACGAGAAGAGCACGATCACGAGGAACACGGCGCCGATCAGGAGGTTGAACCGCTCGCGGTCGATCAGGTCGACCGCGAAGGTCTGGAGCAGGACGAACACGACGGCGCCGATGAAGGGCCCGATCGGATGCCGCATGCCGCCCAGCACCGCGATGATCAGGATGTTGATCAGCCAGCTCGTCCCGACCGAGCCCGGCGAGACCAGGGCGTTGTACCAGACCATCAGGATGCCGCCGACCGCCGCGATGGCGCCGGCCGCCGCGTAGGCGGCCACCCGGTGGGCGGTGACGTTGAAGCCGAGCGCGCTCATGCGCCGCGGGTTGTCCCGGATCCCCTGGAGCGCGACGCCGAAGGGCGCGCGCAGGAGGTAGGCCACGAAGAAGTAGCCCGCGAGCGACCAGAAGAGCGCGAGGTAGTAGAACGGGACCGGCGCGCGGAGGTCGACGCCCCGGACCGTCGGCGTCTGCACGCTCTGGAAGCCCTGGAAGCCGTTGAAGATCGAGTAGTTCTGC
Organism: uncultured Candidatus Rokubacteria bacterium; assembly: GCA_963799055.1. Lineage (GTDB taxonomy): Bacteria > Methylomirabilota > Methylomirabilia > Rokubacteriales > DASRDR01 > DASRDR01. Next base: position 5,550 of record CAWCVP010000023.1, on the reverse strand, counting down.
TGGACCAGGTAGTAGAACGCCACCCCGATGGCCAGCGTGATCATGATCGTGTAGATGCCCTCGGTGCGCACCGAGAACCAGCCGATGAGGGTCGCCGCCACCGTGGCGAGGACGAGGGCCAGGACGACGGCCAGCCCCCACGGCCAGCGGAGGCTGATGTCGCTGGCGCTCGTGGCGAGGATCGCGTACGCGTACCCGGCGATGCCGGCCACCGTCATCTGGGCGAGCGAGACCATGCCGCCATAGCCCGCGAGAAACGTGAGCGAGAGCGCGATGAGCCCGAGCGCCAGCGACTGCGCGCCGACCTGGAAGGTGAAGAAGGGCGTGGCCACCCACGGGTAGGCGAGCGCCGCCAGCAGCACGAGCACGTGGCGGACGCGGATCCGGCGCGCGAGCCACCGCGCCCACGCCGTCGCGTCCGGGCGGGCGGCCGCCTCGCCTCGCCCCCCGCGCTCGACGACCGCGGGCCGGGACCCCGGGCGCGCCGCGACGCGGTCTCGCGCGCTGGCCGGCCACGCGTACCGCCCGGCCCCTTGGTTCATGGCCTTCCGCCACTCCGCCGCGCTCACGTTTCCATCCCGGCGAAAGACGCCGCAGTACAGCTCTGCGAGCGGCCCGGGCCCCGGCCCGGGTTCTTCACGCGCGCCTCCCGAGAATGCCTTGCGGCCGGAAGGCCAGCACCAGCGCCATGATCACGAAGGTGAACACGACGCTGTAGGTCGGCGCGTAGGCCAGGCCGAACTGCTCGGCCACGCCGACCAGCGCCGCGCCGACGGCCGCTCCCGTCACGCTCCCCATGCCGCCCACGATCACCACCACGAGCGAGGCGAGCTGGTAGCGCGTGTCCTCCCCCGGCGCGATCGAGAGCGCGGTCCCGCCCACCACGCCCGCGAACCCCGCGAGCCCGGCGCCGATCGCGAAGGTGACCGCGAACACGAGCTGCACGTTCACGCCGGCGGCGGCCAGCATCGCGCGGTCGTCCACGCCGGCGCGGATCATCATGCCCACCCTCGTCCGGTTGAGGAACCACCAGAGGAGGAGGCCGATGGCCACCGACATCGCGAGCAGCACCAGCCGGTAGGTCGGGTAGAACTGCACCAGGGGCAAGGGCGTGCGGCCGAAGATGGCGCGGGGCGGCTCGAACGTGTAGATCTCGCCGCCGAAGATCCAGAGGAGGACGTCGGCCATCATGATGGACAGCGCGATGGTCACCATGGTCTGGCGCAGGTCCTGGCCGTGCATGAAGCGGAACACGGCCACCTGCAGGAGGAGCCCGAAGAGGGCCGCGCTCGCGAAGCCGACCGCCACCGCCACCAGCCAGGAGCCGGTCCGCTCGCCGACCACCCAGCCCACGTAGCCGCCCAGGAGGTAGAGCGACCCGTGGGCGAGGTTGACGTTCCGCATGAGGCCGAAGACCAGCGTGAAGCCGCTCGCCACCAGGAAGTAGAGGGCGGCGAGGGTGAGCCCGTTGAGCCCGGTCGTGAGGAAGAGCTTCGGGTTGTCGGCGAGCGCCCAGACGGCGAACGCCACGGCCGGCAGGCCGATCAGGAGACTCCAGAACCAGCGCCAGAAGCGAGACATGGAGTCGGCGCTATGCGACCGACCGGCCCCACCGCGTTCGGGCCGACCGGATCTCGGGCTCCTTGTAGAAGACGCCGTCCTTCATGACGGCGAGGATCTTCGACTGGTCGCGCAGGATCGCGAGGTTCGCGAGCGGGTCGCCGTCCACCAGGAGGAGGTCCGCCAGGTAGCCGTCCTTCACCTGCCCGAGCTCCCCGCCCATCATCATGATCTCGCCGCCGTGGCGGGTCGCCGCGAGGAGCGCCTCCATCGGCGTCATCCCCGCGTACTTCACGAGGTACTCGAGGTCGCGGGCGTTCTGGCAGTGGGGCGTGAAGGCGAACCCGTAGTCGCCCCCGGGGAGCACCCGGATCCCGCGCTTGTGCATCTTCTTGAGGGACTCGGCGGCCGCGGCCAGCTCGATCTCGTAGCCCATCTCGACGGCCTTCTGGCGGGTGATCCCCCAGGGCGCCGCGTGCTCCAGGAGGGCGACCAGGATGCCGATGCCCGGCGCCACGAAGTGCTTGTCGCGGTTGGCCTCGAGCATGTCGAGGGCCTCTTCGTCGGTGAAGCTCGCGTGGTAGATGATCTCGATGCCGTGGCGGACGCACTGCTTGAGCGACTCGCAGGAGCGCGCATGGGCGGCGACGCGCTTCCCCCGCAGGCGGACCTCCTTCACCGCGACCGCGACCTCCTCGTCGGTCATCCAGGTGGTCTCGGCGGGGGCGGACGGCATGAAGTTGTCGCCCGAGAGGTTGAGCTTGATCGAATCGACCCCGTACTTGAGGAACATCCGCACGGCGCGCCGCATCTCGTCGACGCCGCTCACCACCACGCCGAAGCTCAGCTCGGGGAAGGGCAGGTGGGGCGGCATCTCGTCGCCGAGCGCGCCCGCCACCGTGATCTCCTGGCTGGCCGCGAGGTAGCGCGGCCCCGGGATGAGGCCCGGGTTGATGGCGTTCCGCGTCACCACGTCGAGCCGCGGCTTGGCGCACGCGGCCCCGACGCAGGAGGTCCAGCCGGCCTCGAGGTAGCGCTTCGCCACCGAGGCCGACCAGAGCACGTGCTCCTCGAGCGGCAGCCGCTGGAGGTCGGAGAGGTTGGCGGCGTCGTTCCAGGAGAAGTGGGTGTGGGCCTCCACCATGCCCGGCATGAGGGTCGCCCCGGCGCCGTCGATCACGGTGGCCCCGTTGCCGGACGCCGCGCTCGGGAGGGAGCGCGGCCCGCGGCCCACGCGCGCGATGCGGTTGCCCTGGACGAGGACCTCGCCCGGATACGGCTGGGCGCCGGTGCCGTCGATGATGCGGACGTTCGTGAAGAGCGTGCTCGTCATCCCTCGCTCCTTACATGCGCTGGGCGTAGAAGCGCCGCAGCAGGCCGTCGCACTCCTCGGGCTTCTCGAGCATGGTCCAGTGGCCGCAGCGCGAGAGCACCGTCACCCGCGCGCCGCGGATGCGCTCGCCGATCTGGCGCACCGCCTGCGCGGGCGCCACCGCGTCGTCGTCGCCGGTGACCAGGAGGGTCGGACACTCGATGCCGGCCGACCTCCGCCGCCTGCGCGTCGGCGAGCGCGTCGCAGGAGCGCGCGTAGCCGTCCGGGCACTGGCGCATCAGGAGCTCGCGGACCGCCGCCACCGCCACCGGCCGGCGCGCGCGCGTCTCGGCCGAGACCGCGGCCTGGACGAGGCCGTCGGCGATGGCCTGCATGCCCGCTTCGCCCTCCGCGCGCGCCTTCGCCCCGCGCGCCCGGATGGCGGCCCGCGCCGGGTCGGGCGGGCAGAGGAGCGGGCCGAAGAGGGCGAGGCTCCGCACGAGTCGTGGCGCCTGGGCCGCCAGGTGGAAGGCCACGATGGTCCCGAGGGAATGCGCCGCCACGTGGACGCGCTCGAGCCCGAGTCCCGCGCACACGCGCTGCATCGCCTGGACGAAGCGCTCGATCGAGAGCGGCCCCTCCACCCGGTGGGACCGGCCCGAGCCGGGGAGGTCCGGGCGGACCGTGCGCTGCCGGGCGACCGCGGGCAGGACCGGGGTCCACACGTTCGAGGTGCCGCCGAGGCCGTGGATCATCAGGAGGGCGTCGCCCGTGCCGTCGGTCTCGACGGCGATGCGATCGATGAACTGGGTCGTCACGCGGGGCCCGTCCTCACGCGGCGGTCCGGCTGAAGCGGCCGCGCGCCGGGCCCTTCTGGGGGTCCTTGTGGAAGGCGCCGTCCTTCATGATCCCGACGAGCTTCGCCTGGTCCTGCAGCACCGCGAGGTTGGCCAGGGGATCGCCGTCCACCAGGAGGAGGTCGGCGAGGTGGCCCTCCTTGATCTCGCCCAGCTCGTGGCCTCGCATCATGATCTGGCCGCCGAGCTTCGTCGCCGACAGGAGCGCCTCCATCGGCGTGAACCCGACGTACTTGACGAGGTACTCGAGGTCCTTCGCGTTCGTGCCGTGCTTGATCCAGGCGAAGCCGTAGTCGCCGCCGGGAAGGATCCGGATGCCGCGCTTGTGCATCTTCCGGAGCGTCTCGCAGGCGATCTCGAGCTCCCGGTGGTAGCCCATCTGCTTGGCGGCCTCCGGCGTGATGCCCCAGGGCGCCGCGTGGTACGAGGTGTTGATGAGCCAGGCGATCCCCGGCGCCACGAAGTGGCGGTCCTTCTTTGCCGACAGCATGTCGAGCGCTTCCTCGTCGGCGAAGCTCGCGTGGTAGATGATCTCGATGCCGTGGCGGACGCACTGCTTCACCGACTCCGCCGACCGCGCGTGGGCGGACACGCGCTTGCCGCGCATGCGGACTTCCTTCACCGCGACCGCGATCTCCTCGTCGGTCATCGGGGTGAACTCGGCGGGGAGCCCCGCGATGTACTCGCCCGAGAGGTTCAGCTTGACGGTGTCGACCCCGTACTTCAGGAACATGCGCACCGTCTTCCGCATCTCCTCGGGGCCGTTGACGACCGCCCCGAAGCTGAACTCGGGATAGGGCAGATGCGGCAGGGTCTCGTCGCCGAGGCCGCCCGGCACCGTGATCTCCTGGCTGGCCGCCAGGTAGCGCGGCCCCGGGATCTGCCCGGAGTCGATGGCGTTCCGGATCACCACGTCGAGGCGGGGCTTGGCGGTGGCCGCGCCGATGCACGAGGTGAAGCCCATGTCGAGGTAGCGCTTGGCGATGTGCGCGCACCAGAGGATGTGCTCCTCGGGCGGCATGCGCTGGATGTCGCCGAGGCCCGGCTGATCGTTCCAGGAGAAGTGGGTGTGGGCCTCCACCAGGCCGGGCATGAGGGTCGCCCCGCCCCCGTCCACGACGGCGACCCCCGCGGTCGGCAGCGCACGGGTCCCGCGCGAGATGCGGGAGATGCGGTTGCCCTGGACGAGGACCTCGCCGGGGTAGGGGAGGGCGCCGGTGCCGTCGAAGATCCGGACGTTGCTGAAGAGGACGCTGGTCATGGCGCACCTCCGAGGCGGGTGCCGGGCCTGCTCGAACGGACGTGGTGGGACAGCGCCGAGGGGGCGGCCGTCGTCCCGGGCTGGCCGGCGCCGGCCGGTGCGCTCGGCGAGCGGCCCCTCGACAGGCGCGGGCGCTCGGATCGGAGGGCTTCGGCCGCTGGAACCATGCCGCCTCCTGTGGGAGCGGCCCCGCCCCGGTCGCATGCTGCACGGCGGTGGGCAGCTCCGGCGCCAGTGAGACACCTGTCTCACTCGGGTGGCCCATCGTAGAAGGCGCGCGGCCCTCTTGTCAACCGCCAATTCCGCGCTCAGAGTAGCGAGCCGTGAGGAGAGTGCCCCGGCCCGCCTCGCGCGGCGCGCGCCTTCGCCGGAGGGACCGTGAAGCGGCTGCCCCCGCCCGACTCCGGCCCGCCCGGCCCTCGCGGGCGCACCTACCGGCGCCTCCTCGGCCACGCGATGACGCTCGTCCGCCGCGGCCGGATCCCGTCGGTTCCCGAGCTGGCCGTGAAGGCCCGCGTCTCGCGCGCCACGGCGTACCGCGCCTTCCCCAGCCGCAGCAA
>CAWCVP010000022.1:0-114113 GCA_963799055.1 uncultured Candidatus Rokubacteria bacterium | reverse complement strand
GACGGTACCGGAGGATGAGTTCTGCCAGATGAGCAACGGTGGGCCCTTCAAAGAGTGCCCGCAAGGGCAGGTCGACGTGAAACGTGTCGCGCACCCGGGCCATGATCTGCGTCGCCAAGAGCGAGTGACCGCCCAGCTCGAAGAAGTTGTCGTGGATCCCGACCTCGTTCAGCGCGAGCAGATCCGACCACACCCGAGCCAGCGCGGTCTCCGTCGGTGTCCGCGGCGCGACGAAGGCTGTCTCGATGGCGGGGCGGGCGAGGTCGGGCGCCGGCAGCCCCGCGCGGTCGATCTTGCCGTTGGGGGTCACCGGGAAGGAGTCGAGGAGCACGTAGGCGGCGGGCAGCATGAACTCGGGCAGCGCGGCGCGGAGGGCGGCGTGGAGCTCGCTGACCGTGGGGGTCGGGGTGGGCGCGGGCACGACGTAGGCAACGAGGCGCTTGTCGCCGGTTGCGTCATCGCGGCTGAGGACGAGAGCGCCACGGACGGAGGAGAGCTGGCGGAGCGCGGCTTCGATCTCAGCGGGCTCGACGCGGAAGCCGCGGATCTTCACTTGGTCGTCGAGGCGGCCGAGGAATTCGATGCTGCCATCGGGGAGGTAGCGGGCGCGATCGCCGGTCCGGTAGAGCCGGGCACCGGGAGCGGCGCTGAACGGATCGGGCAAGAACCTCGCTTCGGTAAGCTCGGGACGGTTGAGGTAGCCGCGGGCGACGCCGACGCCGCCAAGGTAGAGCTCTCCGGCAGCGCCGACGGGGACCGGCTCGAGGTGCGGGCCCAGGATGTACGCCTGCATGTTGGCGATGGGCCGGCCGATCGGGAGTTCGCGCCCGCGGCTGTCGAGCCGGTCTCCCCGGGACGGCTCGTGGATCGTGGCGACAATCGTCGTTTCCGTCGGGCCGTAGGTGTTAACCAGGGCGATGTCCAAATCGAGCCGCTGCCAGGCGGCGAACCGTTTGGCCGAGGCCTTTTCGCCGCCAATGATGACCGCACGCACCGACTCGGGCACGCGAAGGGTTGAGGTCGACAGGACGTCGACGAGCCGGTGCCAGAACGCCGTCGGGAGGTTGAGGATGCTGATCCTCTGCACCTCGACGAAGCGAAGGAGCGCCGCCGGTTCGAGGAGATCATCGGGCCTGGTCGTGACGCAGGCGCCGCTCAGCCAGGTTGGAAAGATCTCCTCCGCCGCGGCGTCGAAGCTCAGCGACGCGAACTGCAGCACGCGATCGCTCGGTCGGAGGCCGAGTCGCCGGGCGAAGAAGGCGTTGTGGTTGACGAGAGCACGATGCGGGACAAGCACGCCCTTGGGCTGGCCGGTGGACCCGGAGGTGTAGATGACGTAGGCGAGATGGTCACCGGTGACGCCAGTGGCGGGAGCGTCCTCGGACTCGCGGGCGATGGTCGGCCAGTCCGCGTCCAGGTAGACGACCTGGCCGTCGTGCTTGGGCCGCGAGTTGCGGAGGGCGTCCTGGGTGACCAGGACCGGCGCCCGGGCGTCGGCGAGCATGAAGGCGAGGCGCGGCTCCGGATAGGCGGGGTCCAGGGGCACATAGGCGGCGCCGGCCTTCAGGATGCCGAGCATGCCGACGAACATCTCGAGGGAACGCGCGACGCAGAGCCCGATGCGAGTATCCGGGCCGACGCCGAGGGCGCGCAGGTAATGGGCGAGCTGGTTGGCGCGGCGGTCGAGCTCGCGGTACGTCAACGACGCGTCGTCATGGACCACCGCGGTAGCCTCGGGCGAGGCCAGGGCCTGCACTTCGACCAGCTCGTGAATGCACCCCGGCGGGGGGGAGTCGGCATCGCTGGCGTTCCACTCGACGAGGAGCTGGTGACGTTCGGCGTCGTCCAAGAGCGGCAGCGCGGACACGCACTGGGTGGGATCGGCCACGACGCCTTCGAGCAAACGGCGATAGTGGTCGCCCAGACGGGCGACCGTGGTCGCATCGAATCGATTCGCGTCGTACTCCAGGTCACCGTCGAGGCCCTTGGTCGTGCGAGACAGCTCCACCGACAGATCGAGCTTCGCGGTGCCGATGGCGAGTTCCTCGCCGGCGACCGTGATCCCCGGGATTGAGACCGGCGGTAACGGCGCGCTCTGGTAGTTGAAGAGCACCTGGAAGAGGGGATGGCGTCCGACGACGCGCCGGGGTTTGACCTCCTCGATGAGCGCCTGCAACGGGATATCCTGGTCGGCGTACATGGCCAGAGCACTCTCACGAACGCGGTCGAGCACCTCGACGAAACTCGGATCGCCCGACAGATCACACCGAAGCGGCACGGTATTGATGAACAGCCCGATCAGCGGCTCCGTTTCGGCATCGTGTCGTCCGGCCACGGGGACGCCGACGACGAGGTCGGTCTGCCCCGTATACCGCACGAGCAGCGCCGCGAAGCCCGCCAAGAGCGTCATGAACGGCGTTGCTCCACGCTCCCGGCCGAGTCGTTCGAGCGAGTCCACGAGCGGGCCCGGCAGGGAGAGCGGCTGGCGGGCTCCCTGCGCCGTGCTCGGCGCTGGCCAGCGGTCCGGAAACAGCCCGGTCGTGGGCGGCGCACCCGCGAGCCGCGTGGCCCAGTCGGCGACTCGGGTCACGAAACCCGCCCTCTCGCCGTGGGTGCGCTGCCACGCGGCATAGTCCGCGTACTGGAGGCCGAGCGCCGGGAGCGGTGACGGGGCGCTCGCGGCGAAGGCCGCATACAGCGCCGACCACTCACGCTGAAAGACGCCCTGCGACCAGCGGTCGAACACGATGTGGTGCGTGCACCAGAGCAGCCAGTGGCGTTGATCCGCGAGCCGGAACACGGTGGCGCGCACGAGTGGTCCGCGAGCGAGATCGAACGGCTGCCGCGCGTCGGCGAGCGCCTGCTCTCGCGCCTCGATCTCGCGCAGATCGACGCGAAGCCCGGACAGATCGACGATCCGCAGCGGCACCTCGAGCTCCGGCTGGATGGACTGGACGGGCCGCCCCTCCACCTCCGGAAACGCGGTCCGCAGGCTTTCGTGCCGCCGGACGACCTCGTTCAGGGAGCGGCGCAGGGCGTCGACGTCGAGCGGCCCGTCGATGTCATACCGGACAGGCCGGTTGTAGGTGATACCGCCCGGTTCGAGCCGGTCGAGGAACCAGAGGCGCTCTTGGCCGTACGAAAGCGCGGCGCCATCGAGGTCGCCCAGGCGCGGGATCCTCGGGGCTTCGGCGGGCGCGCCGAGCGCGCGCCGGGAGTACCCGCCTGTTTCGATCATGGCCGCCATCTCTGCGATCGTGGGGTGCTCGAAGAAGTCGACGAACGAGATGTCGACGCCGAGGACGTTGTGAATGCGGGTGATGGTTCGGGCGGCGAGGATCGAATCCCCGCCCGCCTGGAGGAAGTGCTCGTGGATGCCGTGCCGCTCGTGCCCGAGGACGTCGGCCCAGATCTCGGCCAGGCGTGCTTCGAGAACCGTTCGGGGCGGGGTGTCTGCCCCCTCGCGCCCGCGCGGCGGTTCGGCCGTGGTGAGACCCAGGGTGGCGGCCAGACCGTGACGCTGCGGCTTGCCGGTGGGACCGGTGGGGAGCGCGTCGACGAAGACCACCCGACCCGGTACCTTGAACGGAGCGAGGCGGGCGGCGGCGAAGGCACGAAGTTCGCGGGCGGTCGTGTCAACAGCGGAGCGCTTCACGACGGCGGCGGCGACCTCCTCGCCCAGACGTTCCGAGGGGACCGGGAAAACCAGCGCCTGGGCGACGGCGGGGTGGGCCAGGAGCACGTCCTCGACCTCGGGCGGGGAGATCTTCTCGCCAGCGCGGTTGATCAGCTCTTTGAGTCGGCCGGTGATGGTGAGGTAGCCGTCGGAGTCGAGCTGGCCGAGATCGCCAGTGCGAAGCCAGCCGTGCGCGAATGCCGCCTCGTTGGCGGCGAAATCGTCTTCGTAGCCGCGGGTTACGTTCGCGCCACGAATGGCGACTTCCCCCGTCGTTCCGGTGGGCAGGGCTCGGCCATCCGGGTCGAGGATGGCGACCTCGGACCCCGCGGGGAGACCGACCGAGCCGGGCTTCCGCGTCCGGGGCGGAAGGGGATTGCTGGCAATCTGGTGCGAGGCTTCGGTCATGCCGTAGGCCTCGATGACCGGGACTCCGAAGACACGCTCGATCTCCGGCAGGAGGGAGGCCGGCATGGGCGCGGAAGAGGACCGGATGAAGCGCAGCGGACACGCGGCGAGCACCTCCGGGTGCCGCGGGGCGCGGGCGAGGACGGCTTGGTGAATGGTCGGGACCGCCGTGTACCACGTGGGGCGGAACTCGGCGAGCCAGGGGAAGAACTCGGGAGCGAGGAATCCGGGGGGACAAACGACGCTTGCCCCTGCAGCGAGGGGCGCGAGGAGGCCCGCGACGAGCCCGTGGATGTGAAAGAGAGGCATGACGTTGAGACCGCGATCCGAGGAGTCGAGCGTGAGGGTGGTGGCGATGTGGCGGGCCGAGGCACAGAGATTGGCATGAGTGAGCGGCACCCGCTTGGGGCGGGCGGTGGTGCCGGAGGTGAGAAGGACGAGGGCGACGTCGTTCTCCGCCGCGAAGTCGAAGGTCGCCGGGGGCGTGCTTCCCGACCCGCCGAGCCTGAGGTGTCCGGCGGGTGCTCCGGGCGTCGGCATGAGGTCGAGGATGGGCAGGCCGCGGCGGCTCGCCACCGCGCGGGCCGGGGTATCGAGACCAGCATCGATCAGGAGGGCTGACGCGGCGAGATCGGTGAGGGCCGCCTCCAGCTCGGGACCCCGCAAGCTGGGGTTGAGCGGGATGCAGGTGGCACCGGCGGCGACCGCGAGCACCGCCACGGCCAATTCGGGACCGTCGGAGGCGAGCACGGCCACGCGGGCGCGGGGGCCGAGACCGATGCCGCGCAGGGCTGCGACCACCTCACAGATGCGTTCCCAGAGACTCGCGTACGAGAGGGGTCCCTGCCCGGGCGCCATGATCGCGGCGGGCGTCTGGCGCCCGGCGGGCCTGGACTTCGAGCAGCTGGGGAATGGACCGGCCGACGCCTCTCATGGAGGACGCCCGTCGCCTCTCAGGGCTCGCCGAATCCGGCCGTGGAGGTACACTTGGTCGAAGCGCTTGATCGGCTTGGAGAGGGAGCGGCCGAGCCCTCGCATCCGATATCCGCGGATCTTGCGCCGCAGGATCCGGCTCAGGTCTCTTCGATGGACTGCCTCCAGCGGTCCGATCAGCTCGCCGAAAAACGCGACGTCCAGATCGTCCGTGATCTCGACCCGGCTAACCTCGGCCTCGCCGAGATCATCGCAGGGAAACGTCGGGGCCCGTACCAGCAGGCCCGCGGCCAGAAGCTCGAGCATCGTGTAGGTGCACTTTCCACACTTGCCGCAGTTGAGCTGGCCACGGGGAATCGGGTAATTCCAGCAGACCCGCAGGTTGTCCATGGCCACCGGCCAGCCCCCGATCAGTCTGACCTTTTCGTAACGCGTGACCATCATGTCCTCATGGTGAAGGTGGAGACCGGCCGTGCCGTAGAGCGGGTCCAGCACCGGGTGCGAGCCGAGCGGCGACAGGTAATCCAACCACCCGTTCGCGGCGATGCTACCGAACCACCCGTCGGAGGCGATGCTCATGTCGGTGAACCGCGGCGAGAACGCGATGGCGATCGCCCCCAGGCCGGCCCCGAGGAACTCCTCCAGCCAGAAGCGAAATCCGGGTTCGAGGGTCTTGAGGTTCGTATAGGCCGGAATGACCGTGAGCTGCGCCTCTTCGGCAATCGGTCGCAGCGCTCGGCGCGCCGACTCGAAGAGCCCCACGCGAAGGGCGGCGGTCTCGTTCGGAGCTTTGCCATGTCCACGCCGTACACAAGCAGGGCCTCCTTGAACGACCGCGCATGGTCGAGCGGCAGCTGAAGGCGGTTAGTCCGTAGCATGGCCAGCGAATCGACACCCCCGGACAGAAAGCACCCTGCGCGCGGCGTGGCCGGCGGGACCGATGGCCGGAGTCCATCCCGGGCCTCGATCTGGATCGCCGAGCGAGGCGGACCGTACCACCACCGCAACAGCGACACGGCGGCTTCGATCCCTTGCTGAAGGCGGGGACAGAGGGCGCCTTCCACCGCGAGCCGCTTCTCCCCGTATCGCATGGCGGGGACCACGGCGGCGGCGGCAAAGGCGTTCGGGTCGCAGCGGAGACGGTCGGCGAACTCCGCTTCGGTTTCGAAGTAGATGTCCCGAGCCGGGCGCGCACAGTCCTCCCAGACGACGTGCGCCACCGCCCGCACGCGATCGGCGTTCGGTTCCACTCGGAGGTCGCTGATCCTCACGGCCGCCAGCTCTCCTGGCGCGCCCGAGACCCGAGGCCCCGCAGTGCTCGCATGGTCACGGTTCCAACCGACGATGCCCAGAGCAACGGCATCGAGGCTTGGGCGAGCCCAGGACGGTGAGCAGCCGGAGGCGCGCGGACTCAGCCGGCCTCCGGGGCCATCGGGCCGGAAACGTCACTTCTTCGTGCCGACCATCGCTTGAGGATCGGTCAACCGCCGCTCCCGGGACAGACGGTCGCGCGGTTCAGCTCCGCCTGGCACGACTTCCCGCCACCCGCCGGTGCCGTGCCAGGGACCTCCACGGCAGCGCTCGAGTCCCACACGGCGACGGCTCATCGCGCGTCTGGAACTGGTTCAGTCGCAAATGAGTCTCTCGTGGGTCACGGGGGGCGGGCAGCCCGCCGTAGGCGGTAGAGGAAGGCCGGTATCTGGTCGAGCCGGTCCGGCGCGAGCACGATGCCCTCGGCGGTGCGAAACGCGAGCGGGCGGCCCGGGGCTGTGGCCCGGAGGCGCGTGACGGGATAGCGCACCCCGTCGATCGTGATGTTCAGCGTGCCGAACGCCCGAAGGCGGCGCTGGAGCTCCTCCACGCTGAGCTGTTCGGGGTGCTCGATGCGCATCATGGCCGCGACATCGTGTCGGGAGAAGTAGCTCCCTGCTCCGGTCTGGAGGCGACCCGGGTCGTTGGTTGCCACCATGTCGAGCACCCGGGGGAGGTCGCGGACTGCCTGTGCCGCCAGCCGACTCGTGACCTCCCTCAGACTGTCACCGTCGACGATGGCGACAGAGTCCTGAACGAGGATCGGCCCACCATCGAGATCTTCGGTCATACGGTGGAAGGTGTAGCCGGCGCGCGGTTCGCCGAAGTAGATCGAGAACGAGGTCGCCATCATGCCTTTGTACCGAGGCAGCAGACCGTTGTGGAAGTTGACGGCCTGCCGGAACGTCTCGAGCAGGGGGCGCCTGAAGATGCGAAGGGAGTAGTATGAGAGGGCGACATCGGCCTTCACCTCGTCGGCCAGCCGGCGGCGGAACGCCGCGTCGTTGGGGTCGCCCTTCGGCGGGACCAGAACCGGGATGTCCTGGCGGTGTTGTCGACGGAAGAGGTCAACGGGCTCAGTTCGGAGGGTTCGAAACGTCACCGCAGGGTTCGACGCGGCTACGAGGGCCCGTCGGGCGAGGCGCTTGGCCGTGGCGCGGCGGCCGGATTGGAACTCGTCGGGCTTTGCGGTGACGATCCCAACGACCTCGACGCCCTCCCTCTCGCGCGCCAGGCGCAGCGTCGCGTCGATGAGCCTCGTCGTGACCGCGTTGTTGAGGTCGGTGAAGATGAGGAGCTTCACGAGCCCTCGCCTCTACGGGGTGCGGTGCATAGTGCCTAATCCATAATAACGAGTTCCGCCAAGTCGGGAACGCGGCGATCGAGGAACCCGAGGTCGATGTCATCGCGAGTCTCGATCGCTCCTCGTACCACCATCGCCTGCAGAAGATCCTGCTTCGCCATGGCCGACGGGCGTCCGCGGGCGGCCCCCCTTCGACTCAGCGCCTTCGTCAATGGATCGGAGGGCTCAGATTCGAGGAGCCGGTTCAAGAGGAGCTACGACCGCCGTCTTAGTGCAGCAGGGATTGCATGTGAAGGATTCTCTGTGATGAAACACCGGTGCCGGGACGCTGGGCGCAACACGCCACACCGATGGCCTGGATCCTCGGGGTTAAGCAGATCCCCGTGAAGTCGGCAGTGAACCGTCAGCTCCACCGAGCAGTAGCGACGGGCCCGTCGGCGCTCGCGGCGCCGCCTGGCCAGGGCGCCGCGAGCGTCATCGCAGCGGAGGCGTAGCCGGAAGGTCGCGGCCCCATTCCGTCCGCCTTCTCCCGATAGCCCCACGAGGCAACGTCGTAGCGCGTCCAGAAGCCCCGGGGCGACCAGCGTCCGACGTGGCGTCAGTGGAAGTCGTGGGAGGGCACGGCGGCCCGCGCCGCGAGCGGTCGGACCGCGGTCGCCCGCACGGCCGTGACGCCATCCTCGTGCTGGAGCACCCCGTCCACCAGGAGGAACGGCTCGGGGACGATCGTCGCGCGCGCACGCGCGAAGAGCCCGGGCTCCACGATGACGTTGGCGATCCCCGTCTCGTCCTCGAGTGAGAGGAAGACGAAGCCCTTCGCCGTCCCCGGCCGCTGACGCACGACCACGGCGCCGGCCACGCGCACACGGCCGCCGCTGGCCCGCTCCGCCAGGCGGGCGGCCGGCGTCACGCCGAGCCGGGCCCAGTCGGCGCGGCGGAGCGCCATGGGGTGGGGGCCCACCGTGACGCCGGTCCCGCGGTAGTCGGCGACGAGCCGCTCGCTCACCGTCATCTCGCGAAGCGGCGACGCCTCGGGCGTCGGGGCGCGGCCCGCGAAGAGGGGACCCGGCGGTCGCGCCGCCCGCTCGGCCTGCCAGAGCGCGGCGCGGCGCCGGAGCCCGAGGCTCCCCAGCGCCCCGACCTCCGCGAGCGCGGTCACCTCCTCGCGCGAGAGTCCCGCCCGCGCGCAGAGATCGTCCACGGACGCGAAGGGGCGCGCCTGCCCGCGCGGCGACGAGCCGGGCGGCCGCCGCCTCGCGGAGTCCCTTGACCTGCCCGAGCCCGAGCCGCACCGCGCCGTCCTCCACCGTCGCGCGCCACGCCGAGACGCCCACGTCCACCGGGCGCATGGCCTGGCCGCGCCGAATCGCGTCCCGGACGACGGTCGCGGGGTGGTAGAAGCCCATCGGCTGGTTGTTGAGGAGCGCCGCGTAGAACTCGGCCGGGTGGTGGACCTTCAGGTACGCGCTCGCGTAGGCGAGGAGCGCGAAGCTCGCGCTGTGACTCTCCGGGAAGCCGTACTCCGCGAACGCGGTGATGGCCCGCACGATCTCCTCCGCCGCCGGGCCGGTGATGCCGTTCCGCGCGATCCCGGCGCGGAGCTTCGCCTCGATCGCCTGCATGCGCGCCGGCGAGCGGCGGAACCCGAAGGCCCGGCGGAGCTCCTCGGCCTCCCCGCCCGTGAGGCCCGCGGCGACCATCCCCATCCGGAGGAGCTGCTCCTGGAAGAGCGGCACGCCGAGCGTCCGGCGGAGGATCGGCTCGAGCGAGGGATGGGGGTACGTGACCGGCTGGCGCCCCGCCCGCCGCGCGAGAAACGGATGGACCATCTGGCCGATGATCGGCCCGGGCCGGATGATCGCGATCTGGACGACCAGGTCGTAGAAGCGCCGGGGGCGGAGGCGCGGGAGCGTCGCCATCTGGGCCCGGCTCTCGACCTGGAAGAGCCCGACCGTGTCCGCCTGCTGGAGAAGCCGGTACACCGCCGGGTCGTCGGGCGGGAGATGCGCGAGGTCCACCTCGTGGCCGGCGGCCCGGCAGAGCGCGATCGCTTCCTCGAGGGCGGCCATCATCCCGAGCCCGAGGAGATCGACCTTGATGATCCCGAGATCGGCGCAGTCGTCCTTGTCCCACTGGACGACCACCCGGCCCGGCATCGTCGCCGGCTCGAGCGGCACCACCTCGTCGAGCCGGCCCGCCGCGAGCACCATGCCCCCCGAGTGCTGGCCGAGGTGCCGCGGGAGCCCGACGACGGCCTGCCAGAGTCGGGCGAAGCGCTGGATCCGCGCGTCGCCGAGGTCGGCGCCGGCCCGCGCGAGGTGCCGGGCCGGCGTCTCCTCCCCCGCGTCCTGGTACCCCCAGCCGGGCACGCCCTTCGCGAGCCGATCGAGGAAGTCCGGCGGGAGCCCGAGCACCTTGCCGACCTCGCGCACGGCGCGCCGCGGCTGGTAGGTGATGACGTTCGCGGTCATCGCGGCGCTCGTCCCGCCGTAGCGCCGGTAGACGTACTGGATGATCGCCTCGCGGCGGTCCCCCGACGGGAGGTCGAGGTCGATGTCGGGCCATTCCCCTCGCTCCTCCGACAGGAAGCGCTCGAAGAGGAGATCCATCCCGACCGGATCGACGGCCGTGATGCCGAGGCTGTAGCAGACCGCGCTGTTCGCCGCCGAGCCCCGGCCCTGGACGAGGATCCCCCGCGCGCGCGCCTCGCGGACGATGTCCCAGACGATCAGGAAGTAGCCGGCGAGGTCGAGCTTCTCGATGAGCCGGAGCTCGCGGTCGAGCTGCTGGCGCACGCGCGCCGTCACGGGGCGATACCGCCCGCGGGCGCCGGCGGCGACGAGCTCGCGCAGGTAGGCGATCTGGGGCCGGCCGTCGGGGACCGGGTAGGCGGGGAACCGATAGCCGAGATCCTCCAGCGTGAACCCGCAGCGCGCGGCGACCTCGCCGGTCGCGGCCACGGCGTCGGGGAGATCGGCGAAGCGGCGGGCCATCTCGGCGGGGGGGCGGAGGTGGCGCTCGGCGTTCGGCGACAGGTGCCGGCCGAGCGCGTCGAGCGCGCCGCGGAGCCGGATGGCCGTCAGGACGTCCACGATCGGTCGCTCGCCGGGCGTCGCGTGACGGACTCCGCCCGTGGCCACGACGGGGAGCCGGGCGGCGCGCGCGAGCGCCACGGCTCGGCGGGTCACGAGCTCGCTCTCGCGCGTGCCATCCCGCTGGAGCTCCACGTAGACCCGGTCCCCGCCGACGGCGGCGACGAGCCGCGCGAGGGTCGCCCGCGCCGCCTCCGGGCGCCCGGCGAGGAGGTCCGGGGTCAGCGGGCCGTCCAGCCCGCCCGTGAGGCAGACGAGCCCCTCGCCCGCGCCGTCGAGATCGGCGAGCGTCGCTCGCGTCCGCCCCTTCGGCCCCCGGGCCTTCACCCGCGTGATGAGGCGGCCGAGCGCCCGGTACCCGGCGCGGGATTCCACGAGGAGCGAGAGGCGCGTGCCGTCGGCGAGCGTGAGGGCGGTCCCGACCAGGGGGCGCACGCCCGCCGCCTGCGCCGCCTTGTGGAAGCGCGGCGCGCCGTAGACGCCGTCCACGTCGACGAGCGCGAGCGCGGGGAGCTCGAGCCGCGCCGCCTCGTCGACGAGCCGCTCGGGCATGGACGCGGCCTCGAGGAAGCTGAACGCGCTCCGCGCGGACAGCTCGACGTAGGGCGTCATCCGCGGCGCGCGGCCCGGCGCGCGGGCGCCGGGCGGCCGGCGACCCGCGGTATCCTGGCCCCGCGCGCCGGCCCGCCGTCGCGCGCCTGAACGATGCGCGTCCCGACACGCGCCGCCCTCGGCGCCCTCCTCCTCGGAATCGTGGCGGCCCTCGCGGCCGGCGAGGGACTCGTCCGCCTGGCCGCCTGGTGGAGCCCGGCGGTCCGGGACCTCGCGGTTTCCCCGCGACCGACGCGGCGCGCGCACCTTCGCCTCCCTGGCGGCATATCTCGCGTCACAGCCCACGCAGGTCGTCCCCCACCGCAACTGGTTCAACTACTGGAACAACGCCCTCGGCCTGAACGACGAGGAGTTCGAGGTCCCGAAGCCCACCGGGCGGTTCCGCATCCTGGCGCTCGGGGACTCGTTCACGTTCGGACTCGTTCCCTATCCGCACACCGTCATGACCCTCTTGGAGTCGCACGTGCGCGCGGCCTGTCCGGGCCGGGATCTCGACCTGCTCAACTTCGGGATCGGCGGGACCGGGGTCGCGACTACCGAGCCATCGTGACGCTCGGGCTCAGGACCTACGATCCCGATCTCGTCCTGGTCAACTTCTACGCCGGCAACGACGGGCCGGATCTCTATCGAGAGGCGCACGAACGATCGCGGGGGCCGAATCTTCTCGGCGCCTCGCGCCTCTGGACGTTCGGGCGGAACGCGCTCCGGCTCTGGCGCGGGGTCCACGACCTCGACGCCGTCCAGGCCCCGCCGGCCGGGCCCGCCCCCCCGGGCCAGACGCCCCGCGGCGGCACCCCCGTCGATCCGAGCCGTCACGTGAGCGAGCGGGATCCCGCCCTCACGGGCCCCATCTTCACGGAGGCCGCGTTCGCCGCGATCCAGGCGGCGGAGCTGCGGCGGCTCTACCGCCCCGAGGATCCCGCGATCGTGGATCGCGCCTGGCAGCCCGTGCTCGCCGACCTGGAGGCGATCCGCGCGGAGGTCCTCCGGCAGGGCCGCGGCCTGGCGCTGGCCGTCTACCCCTCGGCGCTCCAGGTCTATCCCGGCGCAGCGGGCCGCCCTGGTCGAGACGCTGCGACGCCGCCCGCGATACGCCGCGCTCTCGGCCGACGCGCTCGACCCGTCGCTCCCCAACCGGCAGCTCGCCGCCTACTGCCAGCGCGCGGCCCTCCGGTGCGTCGATCTCACGCCGGCCTTCGTCGAGGCGAGCCACGTGTCGGCGGAGCCGCTCTACAAGCAACAGGACGCGCACTGGACGCTCCGGGGCAACCGGGTCGCGGCAGAGGCCGAAGCCCGGTTCCTGGCAGGCCTGGTGTGCCCCGCCGGAGCGCCGGCGCCGAGCGCTGCCGTCCGTTGACCGCGGTCCGTCGGCGGCCGGAGCCGATCCGGCGCCGACGCCGGCGGCGGCCCATGAGCTCCCGGATGGCGTCGAAGACGTCTTGAACTGCGTGTCGTACTTCTGCTCAGCAGACGGCGACTCCTTCGGGCGAGAAGCTCGCGCCGACGGACGCACGCCAGGATGATCCGGAGCCGAACGACACGGCCGCGCATGATCTCACACGTTGACGAGGACTCCCAGCTCCGGAGCGCGCGGAGGGGCGGCAAACTTGAGGTGCCATTCTGACGCCTCAAGCGCTGGGCCTCCTCCTTCGTCAGCCGGAACATGAAGTCCCCCGGGAAGCGCTCCCGGTTCCGCTTGACCGCCCGGTTGAGCGCTTTCGTGGGCACGCCGTAGAGCGCCGCCAGCTCGACGTCCAACATCACCCTCTGTGCTCGCACCACGAGGATTCGCACCTCGATGTGCTCGGCCGGAACGGGCCCCAGGCCTTTCTCAGTCGTAGACGGCATCGATGGTCCACGCGTCGGTCGCGCCGTCGCGGACGAGCCGGCACGCCGTGCCGTCCGGGAGGGCGATGTCCCACTCCTCGCGCGCCCACGCCGTCTCGGTCCACCACTCGCCCGCCGTCGCCCAGGGGCCCGCCCGGGCGACGACGGCGCCCCGGAGCCCCTCGGCCTCCACGCGGACCGGCCGCCCCGCCTGGCACTCCACCCGGGCCGGGCGCGGGGGCACGAGCCGGCGGCGGACGAGCATCGCGCCGGTGAGCCAGGGAAGCGGAGCGCTGCCAGGATCGCGGGCGGACGTCGCCGGCCCGCCCGGGAACGGCCCCACGGCGATCGCGTCGGGGTGATGCGTGTCGGGCGCCACGGGCGCGCCGACCTGATCCGCCCCGACGAGGGCGACGAGCCGGCCCAGGACCTCGCCGAGCTCTCGCGGGCTCGGCCGCGGCGGCGCGAAGAGATCCGTCTGGAGCGCGGCGAGCGGCGCCGGCTCGGCCTCCAGGGCGACGGCGACGACCGGCGCCGGGAGCCGGAGCGTCTCCAGCTCCGTCCGGAGGAGGCGGCCGAGCGTCCGCGCGTCGCGGAGCGGCGCGGCGATGCCCAGGCGATGGGCGTGCATGCCGCCGTCGGCGAGCTGGAGCGTCAGGCGGAGCGCGATCGCCCCGGCTTCGCGGAGGGCGAGGCGCGCCGCGAGCCGCGCGAGGAGCCGCTCGAGGACGAACGCGAGGGCGGGGAGCGACGGCACCTCCCAGTCGAGCGTGACGGCCTCGCGGCACGGCGCGGGGGCCGGATGCGGGACGAACGGCCCGGGATCCGCGCCGCGCGCGAGCGCCTGGAGCTGGACCGCGGCCGGGCCGAGCCGCGCGAGGAGCGCCGCCGTCGGCAGCGCCGCGAGCGCGCCGAGCGTCCCGATCCCCCAGCGCTCCAACGTGAGCGCGAGGTCCGGCGGCGGCTCGAGGAGTCCGAGCGCCCGCGGCGCAAGAAACGCCTCCTCGCCCCCCGTCGGCACCACGAGGACCCCTGTTCCCACCCGAGCGGCGAGGCGCGCGACGGTCCGCGTCGCTCCGATCCCGACGTGGACCGGGAGCTCGATCGCCGCGCCCGCCGCCTGGAGCCGCGCGCCGATCCGCGGCTCGTCTCCGAGGAGCCGGGCGAGCCCCGAGAGATCCAGCGTGAGGCAGCCGGGCGCGACGATCTCCACGCGCGGCGAGGTCGCCCACGCGGCATCGAGCAGGGCGCCGGCCGCCCCGCGTTCCGCTTCGGGATCTTCGAGGCGCCCGCAGAGGTCGGGGACGCGGGTCACGGCTTCGGTCGCGCTCATGCCCGGCCGCACGCCCCTCGCCGCCGCGTCCCGCGTGACCGCGACGACGGTTCTGAGCGTGGCGCCGCGGAGCGCCGCGACCGGACGGCCCCGGAGGGCCGCGTCCCGACGGACCAGCGCGGCGGCGGCGAATCCGGGCACCCACGCGCAGGCGTAGCGCGGGAGCGCGGCGGGCGGGTCGCCGCCCATCAGGACGCGAGGGCGGTCCACGCGAGCCGCACCCCGGCGCCCGGGGCGCGGGTGCGCGACCGGACCAGCCGCGCTTCGGTCTCGAGCCCGGCCAGCAGCCCGGGTCCACCCGTGGCCCACCGGACCCGCCGTGGGACGAGCGCCACGGCGACCGCGGCGAGGCTCCCGGCCACCCGTCGGGGCGCGGCGATGAGGAGCCCGGCCGGCGCGCGCTCGACCGCCCGCTGGAGACGCACGAAGACGGCGGTCGGGATGCGCCCGAGGGTCCACGGCGGCAGATCTCCGAGATCGACGGCGACCAGCTCGAACCCGCCGCTCCGGACCAGAAGGTCGGCGGCGCGCCACGCGACGTCGAGCCGACCGCCGCAGCGGACCCAGAGCAGGCGGTCGAGCGTCACCCCGAGCGCCTGGGCGGACGGCGGGTCGAGCCCGTCCGTCCCGTCGACGAGCGCCGCCCAGGCCCCGCGCCCCGTGACGTCCGCGAGCGTGCCGAGGAGCACCCGGGTGCGCCCGGAGGTGCGCGGGCCCACCAGCTCCGCGAGCTGTCCGCGCGGGAAGCCCCCCTCGAGCAGCGCGTCGAGCGGCGCGAGCCCGGTCCGGGTCCGTGGACTCGGCACGC
Organism: uncultured Candidatus Rokubacteria bacterium; assembly: GCA_963799055.1. Lineage (GTDB taxonomy): Bacteria > Methylomirabilota > Methylomirabilia > Rokubacteriales > DASRDR01 > DASRDR01. The sequence continues at coordinate 98,810 of CAWCVP010000022.1, read as the reverse complement.
CCCCCCCGGGTCGGACGAGGCACGCGGCCAGGGCGGGGTCGTCGGCCACCGGCAGAGATCGCCGGGCCGCCAGGGGCCCACGCGGGAGATCCAGGGCCAGCGGTAGAGGCTCCATGGGCACGCGACGGTGCAGGCGTCGCTGGCAATACTAAACATGAGTTGTGTAGACCGGACAACTACGACATGTGGCGGGTCGATCGGGTCGGACCCCCAGGGGATCGGGTCAGCGACCGAGCGTCGCGTCAGAGCAGGAGTGACCGGGTCCCCCACGCGCACCGCCCCGCCCGTCACGATGGCGCAGTCGAGCGCCATCGAGCCCCCGAACTCCCGGACGATCCGGCGGAGCACGGTCGGATCCTGGGCCAGCGTGTCCGGGTCGTAGGTGGTCATCACGCAGCGGTCTCGAAGCTGCGCCACCGCGACCAGCGTCTCGCCGATCCGGAGGCGGCGGCCCGGCCATTCCCGCTCGGCCAGCCCCGAGACGCCGCCCACCACGATGTTCGGGCGCAGCCGACGCCCGTCGACCGCGAGGGCCGCGATCGCGCCGTCCGTCGCGACCAGGAGCGGGAGGACGTCGAACCGCTCCTCTCCCGCGAAGCGGTCGAGCCGCGCCTCCGGTCCCGCCGCCCGCGCGATGAGGGCCGCCGCCTCCGGCGACGCCCACGGCCAGCCGTCGACGCGCGGCTCGCCGTCGGGCCCGAGCGTGCCCCGATGCCCGAGCAGCGCCGAGCGCGTCCGCGCCGTGACCACGCGCCCCCGCGCGTCGTAGACCTGGACCAGCCGGTCGCCGACGAGCCCGTCGGCGCGCAGCTCCACGCGCTCGAGCCGCTCGCCGGCGAGCGACTTCACCGGATACCGCCAGAGCTCGGCGACGTGCATCACGCGCCGACCACGACTACCGCCGGGCCGCCAGGAAGCGGCGGAGCGAGGTCGCCCGCTCGGCCGGCAGCGCCGCGGCCGTGGCGGTCGCGCACGATCCGGGGCGTCTCCACGTAGCTCTTGACGAACGCGACGCACCGGGGACACCCCGCCACGTGTGCGTCGATCGCCACGCGCTCCGGGGATCCCAGCGCGCCCTCGAGGTAGTCCATCAGCCGCTCGACCCCATCCCGACAGGTGAGACCCGGCGTCACGTCTTGGCCTCCACGAGATGAGACAGGTATCCCCGCAGCATCAGCCGCGCGCGATGCACGCGCTGCCGCACCGTGGCGGCGTCGATCCCGAGGAGGTCCGCCACCTCGGCCGTGTCCAGCTCCTCGAGGTCGCGGAGCACGAAGGCCGCGCGGTAGAGGTCCGGCAGCCGCGCGAGCGCCGCCCGCGCCTTCTCCGCCAGGAGCTTCCCGTCCAGGAGCTCGTCGATCCGGCTCGCCCCCTCCAGCTCCGCGGCCTCCGGCACATGCTGCCCGTGCTCGTCGAACCGCGGCAAGAACTCCTCCAGCGATTCGGTTGGCCGCCGGCCCCGGGCCCGCCGGTGCATCAGGGCGGCGTTCGTCGCGATGCGATAGAGCCAGGTGGAGAAGCGGGCCGCGCCCCGGAAGGACGCGAGGCCCCGGTAGGCCGCCAGGAACGCGTCCTGGAGCACGTCCTGGGCGTCCGCGTCGCTCCCGGTCAGCCGATACGCGAGCCGATAGACCCGCCCCTCGTGGCGGCTCACGAGAGTCTCGAAGGCAGCCGCGTCCCCCGCCGCGGCCTGGGCCGCGAGCTCCTCGTCCACGATCTCCGCAGCGGGGTGTCACGTCTTACGTCGAGCCGCCTAGCGCGTCTGGATTGCCGCCTTCACCTTGGCCGCCAGCTCCGGCGTGACTTCCGTCACGCCGTGGTCCTTGGCCGCGTGGACCTTGACCGCGACCAGGATGTCCTCTTCCGTCGCTGCCTGTGCGGTGAACTGGCACCCCGTCACGACGCACGCGATGTGCTTCGCCATCTCGGCCTCCTGGGCGGGCACCCGACCCGCCACACCCTGTGAGATGCCGGGGTCGGCCAGTCCGTGACACGGCATCGGGCCGCCGGCCCACCGGTCCGCGGACCCGGGGCTTCACGGGGGCGGGTCGAGCCCGCCGCGGGCGAACCGGTGGCAGCGGCCGAGCCGCCAGAGTGCGAGCCCGCCGCCCCGGAGGAGCCCGTGGCGGAGAAGCGCCAGCCGGGCGTACTCGGAGCAGGTCGGCCAGAACCGGCACGCGCCCGGCAGGAGGGGCGAGAGCCACCGCTGGTACCCCGCCAGGAGCGCGAGGGCCACCCGCGTCGGCCGGCCCGGACCCGCGGTCATCTCCAGGATCCCGTCGCCGCCCGCGACCGCCCCCGGCTCAGCCGCCAGGCCGATCCTCGAGCGGAAGCCCCATGGCCTGGAGCAAGCGGTCCATGAGCGCCTGGGTTCGCATCGCGTCCGCGCCGGACGTCCGGGGCTCGGCCCGGGTGCGCACGCACTCGACGAAATGCTCGAGCTCCTGCCGGAATCCCATCTTGTCCGCGACGTGGGCCCAGCCCATGTGGCGCGGCGTCATCTCCGTCACGCGCGCCTCGCCGTCCTGCCCGAGGCTCACGCGATCCGGCGCCTCCACCACGGCCGAGCGGCCGTGGCCGAACACCTCGAGCCGCTCCACCCAGTGGGAGGTCGAGCGGTTGGCCAGGAGCACGGCCAGCGCGCCCGAGTCGAAGCGAAGCGTGGCGGCGGCCGTCGTCTCCAGGTAGGGATCGGCGAACGTCGCGGCGCCGTGGACGTCGACGGCCTCGCCGCAGAACCAGCGGAGGAGATCGACCATGTGGATCGCGTTCTCGAAGGTCGCGCGGTACTCGGTGCCCGGCCGGTTCTTCATCGCGAGGCAGGCCTCCGGCGGCCGCCCGGCGAAGGCCTCGCGGGCGGCCACGTAGACCGGCGCGTAGCGGCGATTGAACCCGACCATGAGAATCCGCCCCGCCCGGGCGGCGAGCCCGACCAGCTCCACCGCCTCGGCCAAGACGGTCGTGAGCGGCTTCTCGCAGAAGACATCGACGCCCGCCTCGAGAAGCCTCCGGACGACGGCGTAGTGGCTCGGCTTGGGCGTCAGGACCAGCGCGCCGTCCGGGCGCGCGGTCGCGAGCAACGCGTCGAGGGACGCGAAGCCCGGTCCGAGCCCGGTCTCGGCCACCGCCCGCGCGAGCGCGGCGGGCACGGCGTCGACCAGGCCGACCACCTCGACGCCGGGCAGGCGCCGGAGGGACGGCAGGTGGACCTCCCGGGCGATCGCCCCCAGTCCCACGACGGCGAGCCGGAGGGGCGACCCGTTCACCGGCGCCTCAGGGCCCCAGCACGAGGCGGGGCAGGAAGAGCACGAGCTCCGGGAACACCGTGATGAGGACGAGGACCGTCACCAGCGGGACGAGGAAGGGCGCCGTCGCCCGCGTGACCCGCTCGAACGGGAGCTGGGCCACGCGCGCGACGACGAACAGCACGATGCCGATCGGCGGCGTGAGGGTCCCGATCATCAGGTTCAGCACCATCACCACCCCGAAGTGGACGGGGTCGATGCCGAGCGTCTTGATCACCGGCAGGAAGACCGGGACCAGGATCACCAGCGCGGCCAGGGCCTCCATGAAGCAGCCGACGATCAGCAGGAACACGTTGATGACCAGGAGGACGACGAGCGGATCCGTGGAAAGGCCGAGGAACCACGCGCCGAGCGCTTGCGGGACCTGGGCCCGCGCGAGGACCCAGCCGAAGAGGGACGAGGTCATCACGAGCATCAGGATCACGGCGTTCGTCTCCACGGTCTCGAGGAAGAGCTTCGGCAAGGTCCCGCCACTTGAGCTCCCGGTGGAGCACGAGCCCGAGGAGGAGCGCGTAGGCGGCGGCCACGAAGGCCGCCTCCGTCGGCGTGAAGACGCCGCTCAGCATCCCCCCGAAGAGGATGGCCGGGGTCAGGAGCGAGAGCGCCGCCCGCCGCGTCCGCTGCGCCGCGACGCGGAGCCCGGGGAACGGGTGCGGCGGGTAGCCCCGCCGGCGGCTCATCCAGGCGACCATGACCATGAGCGCCCCGGCCATGAGGAGCCCGGGGATCACCCCGCCGAGGAAGAGCCGCCCGATCGAGGCGTCCGCCACGACGCCGTAGAAGAGGAGGGGCACGCTCGGCGGGATGATCGGCCCGATGGTCGCCGAGGCCGCCGTCACCGCCGCCGCGAACTCCTTCGGGTAGCCCTCGTCGGCCATCGCCTTGATCTCGATCGTCCCGAGCCCGGCCGCGTCCGCCACCGCCGAGCCCGACATGCCCGCGAAGATCACGCTCCCGACGATGTTCACGTGGGCGAGGCCCCCGCGGAGCCACCCGGCCAGGCACTCGGCGAAGTCGTAGATCCGGTGGGTCACCCCCGCGGTGTTCATCGCCATCCCGGAGAGCATGAAGAACGGGGCCGCCAGGAGCGTGAACGAGTTCGCGGACGCGGTGAGCCGCTGGGGGACGGCCAGGAGCACGTCCCCGTTGGCCCAGAGATAGAGCAGGCACGAGACGCCGAGCGTGAGGAAGATCGGCATCCCGAGGACCATCAGCCCGAGCCACGTGGCGGCCGAGAACGCTCGGGGTCACGGCCGGGCGCCTCGCAGCTCCCGGACGGCCCGGCCCATGGTCTCGAGCGTCTGGAGGAGCATGAGCGCCGCCCCGACCGGCGCGGCCGCGTAGATGACCGACCAGGGGATCGGCAGCGTGATGGCCTCGATCGTGTGCGTCCGCGCCATGAGCTGGACGCCGAGCACGATCAGCGCGCCGAGGAACAGGAGCGCGAGTGCCTGGCTGCCGAGGGCGACCGCGCCCCCGAGCCGCCGGGGCAGGCGCTCCAGGACGAGCGTGATCGCGATGTGGTTCCCGCGGCGGAGCGCCACCGCCGCCCCCAGGTAGCACGCCCAGATGTAGAGGTACCGCGCCGCCTCCTCCGTCCACACCAGCGGGGCGTTCAGGACGTACCGGAAGGCGATCTGGAGGATCATGATCACGAAGATCGCCGCGAGGAGGGCGACCGCGGCGACGCACGTCGCCCGGTGGAGCCCGGCATTGAGCCGCGCGAGCCCCGGCGCGCCCCGCCCCGCGGCGTCCGACGCCGCCGGTCACTTCGTGTCGACGATCCGCTGGTAGAGACCGGCGCCCCACTTGGCCTCGAAGAGCTTCGGCACCGTGTCCAGCACCGGCTTCCGGAAGGACTCGTAGTCCGGCTGGATGATCTCCATCCCCGCCTGCTTGAACTTGTCGAGGAGCGTCTTCTCGCGCGCCTGGATCTCCTGGTTCTGCCAGGCGATCCCCTCGGCGACCGCGTCGGCGAGCGCCTTCTGGTCGGCGGCGCCGAGCCCCTGCCACGTCTTCTCGTTGATCAGGACCAGGCGGGGCGTGAGGATGTGGCCGGTCAGGACCAGGTACTTCTGCACCTCGAAGAACTTGCCGGAGTCGATCGTCGGCAAGCGGGTTCTCCTGGCCGTCCACCACGTTCTGGCGGAGCGCCAGGTAGAGCTCGCCGAACGCCATCGGGGTCGGCTTCGCGCCCCACGCGCGCGCCATGGCGAGGAAGACGTCGTTCTCGGGCACCCGGAGCTTGAACTCCTGCATGTCGGCGACGGTGCGGACGGGCTTCTTCGTCGTGGTGACGTGGCGCACGCCGTAGTAGGTCGTCCCGAGGACCCGCATCCCGCGCTTCTCGACGAGCTGGCGGGAGAGATCCTGGCCGATCGGGCCGTTCATCACCTTCAAGCAGGTGGGCGGCGTCCCGCCAGACGTACGGCGCCTCGACGACGCCGAGCGCCGGCACGAACTGGCTGATCGCCGCCGCGCCCTCGGTGGTCATCTGCTGGGTCCCGAGGGCGACGTTCTCGATCTGGTCCTTGGTGCTCCCCAGCTGGCTCGCCGGGAAGGCCTGGATCGTCACGCGGCCCTGGGTCGTCTCCGCCACGCGCTTCCCGATGCGGTCGATCATCTGGACCGAGGGGTGGTCGGCGGCCAGGACCTCGCCCCAGCGCAGCACGGTGGCGGCCTCGGCGGCGGGCGCGGCGAGGACGAGGAGGAGCGCGAGGCTCACGAGCATCCGACGCATCGACATCGAGCGGCCTCCTTCGGCGGTCAGCGGCGACGCCCGCGCACGCGGGCGACGGCGCCGGACCGGTTACACGGTCGTGAACAGGGGAACGCCGGCGGCGCCGAGGGGGTGACGCCGGAGGGCCTCGGGGTTCGGGCGCACGCCGAGCCCCGGGGCGGCGGGGGGCGCGAGCCAGCCCCCCACGGGCCGGATCGGCTCCTCCAGGAGCGGCGTGGCGAGCTCGCCCATGGGCCACTCGACCCAGGGCACGCCGGGCGTCGACGCCGCCAGGTGGAGCGCGGCCGCGAGGCCCGGGCCAAAGTAGAACGAATGCGGGACCAGCGCGACGTTCGCCGCGGCGGCGAGCGCGGCGATCGCTCGCGCCTCGCCCAGGCCGCCGACCTTCGTCGGGCTCGGCTGCACGATGTCGACGGCCCCCGCGGCGAGCATCGCGCGGAAGCCGACGGCCGTCGCCTCGTTCTCGCCGGCCGCCACCGGCGTCGCCAGCGCGGCGGCCACCCGGGCCAGGCCGGCATAGTCCTCGGGCGGCCAGACCGGCTCCTCGAGCCAGGCGAGGTCGAACGGCGCCAGCGCCCGGCCCATCTCGATGGCCTGGTCCGGCGTCCAGGGACAGTTGACGTCGAGCATCAGCGCCACGGCCGGCCCCAGGGCGGCGCGCGCCGCCGCGACCGACGCCACGTCGGTCTGATGGAGCTTGACGCCGCGGAACCCCTCGGCGGCGGCGGCCGCCGCCGCGCGCCCCACCTCCGCCGGCCGCTCGAAGCGGGCGAGGCTCGCGTAGGCGGGGAGGCGCGGCTGGGCGAGCCCGCCCAAGAGCGCGTAGACGGGGAGCCCCCGCGCCTGGCCGGCGAGGTCCCACAGCGCCAGCTCGACGCCGCTGATCGCGAACATGCCGAGCCCGCGACGCCCGAAGACGAGCGTGGCGCGATGGAGGCGGTCCATGAGCCGCTCGATCTCCGCGGCCGGCTGGCCCACGAGGAGCGGGCGCAGCGCCTCGTGGACGACCGCGCACACCGCGGCGGGCGCGCCGAGCGCGAAGGCCTCGCCCCAGCCGACCAGGCCTGCATCGGTCCCGACGCGCACCAGGATCTGCCGGCCGAGCCCCTGCCGTCCAGGGCGACGGCGGATCGGTCGGCCGCCAGGGAATGGCCAGGGGGATGGCGTCGACGGCGTCGATCTTCATGACATCGTCTCGACCGCGCGCGCGACGCGGCGGCCCGGACGGCCGGTCCGATCGGCGGCCAGCGTCTAGCGCCCCGCGCGGAGGAGATCCCGGATCTCGGTGAGGAGCCGCTCCGTGGGCGAGGGAGGCGCGGGCGGCGCGGGCGGCGGCTCCTCCCGCTTCATCCGGTTGACCGCCTTGACGACGAGGAAGATGGCGAAGGCGATGATGACGAAGTCGACGATGCTCTGGAGGAACTTCCCGATGGCCAGAACGACGGCCGGCTTGTCGCCCGCCGCGGCCTTGAGCGTCACGCCCAGGTGAGACATGTCGGCGCCGCCGAGCAGGAGACCGATCGGCGGCATCAGGATGTCGCCGACGAAGGACGAGACGATCTTCCCGAACGCCGCCCCGATGACGACGCCGACCGCGAGGTCGACGACGTTGCCCCGCATCACGAAGGCCTTGAACTCCTGCCCCATCCCCGCCATTGACGCCTCCGCCGGCTCGAGCGCCCGGAGTGACTCGATGCAGGGGGTCACGACTCGCGACCACCTTTCGGGATGATGCACGTTGCCCCAGGCCGTGACAAGGGCGGTCGCGCCGTCGAGCCGCGAGATGCGGCGCACTCCTCAGGCGCCTTGACAACCTTCCCCCAATCTCTAGAGTGGCGGGCCGAGGACCACGGCGTGGCGAAAAGACGGATGACACGGTCACGATCGGGCCCCGCCAGGCGTCGCGTGAGGCGGGCCGGGCCGGGCCGGGCCCGCACCCGGTCGGGCCTCCGGGTGCTCCGGGTCCGCACGTACCTGACCCCGAGCGTGCCCCGGAGCCTCTTCGCCTACCTCGCGCGCTATCTCGGGCAGCGCCTGGGGGTCGCGACCGAGCTCCAGATCGAGACGCGCCATTCCGGACCGCCCCGGGGCGCGCCGGACCCGTTCAGCCGGGGCGAGGTGGATCTCGGCTTCTTCTGCGCGCCGCCGTACATCTGGCTCCAGGAGCGCCGCCCCCCGCCGGTCGAGCTGGTCCCCTTCGGGCTCGTCTTCGACGATCCGCGCGGCGCCGGCCGCCCCGTGTACTTCTCGGACATCGTCGTGCGAGCGGACAATCCCGCGCGCTCGTTCGCGGACCTGGTGGACGCGCGATGGGGCTACAACGACCGGGAGTCGCTGAGCGGCTACTACTCGGTGCTCCAGACGGCCGCCGAGCACGGGGCCGACGCCTCGTTCCTGAGCCGGCTGCACGACACCGGAAGCCACCTGGCCTCGCTTCGCGGCCTCCGCCGGGGCACGATCGACGCCGCCGCCATCGACTCCGCCGTGCTCGCCCTCCGCCAGCGCCGAGACCGCGGGCTCCGGTCAGACCTCCGGGTGGTCCACGGCCTCGGTCCCTGGCCGATCCAGCCCATCGTCATGCGACGCAGCCTGCCGGCCCGGGTCAAGGCACAGCTCGTGTCCGCCGTCGGCGCGCTCGGGGAGACCCCGGCCGAGCGCCGGGCGCTCCGCCGCTGGCTCGTGTCCGGCGTGGCGCCGATGACGGATGCCGACTTCGACGTGGAGCGGGCGGCGCTCGCGCGAGCCCAGGCCTTGGAGCACGCGCTCGGCGGGCCACCCGACCGCCCGTCTCCCCCGCGGCGGCACCGGGGTCAGGCTCCCGCCCGGACCGGACGGCGCCACGTGACCTCTCGACCCTAGGTGCGTAATCACGGAACAGGCCGGACGGCGTAGACACGTGCTCGCCGGCCCGCCCGCCCACGTCGATGTCGTCGGGCTCGGGACGAACGCGCTCGATCTCCTGGGCGTCATCGAGGGGCATCCGCAGCCCGACACGAAGGCGCCGCTCCGCGAGTTCGACGTGCAGGGCGGGGGCATGATCGCGACGGCCCTGGTCGCGTGCGTCCGCCTGGGTCTCCGCGCGCGCTACGTGGGGAAGTTCGGCGACGACTACTGGGCCCGCCTCGGCCGCCGGCTCCTCGCGCGAGACGGGGTCGACGTGCGCCACGCGCTCCGGGCCCGCGGCAGCGTCGGCCACGTGAGCATGATGCTGATCGACGCCCGCACGGGCGCGCGGACCGGATTCTATCGACGGCCGCCCGCGTACGCGATCGGGCCCGAGGAGCTCGACCGGACCGTCATCACCTCCGGCCGGCTACTCCACGTCGACGGCGTGGACCCCGCGGCCGCCGCGCGGGCGATCGGCTGGGCGCGCGAGGCCGGGATGCGGGTCACGATGGACGGCGAGCGCGTGGTGGCGGGGATCGACGGGGTGTGGCCGGCGGTCGATCTCCTGGTCTGTAACCCCCGGTTCGTCGCCCAGGTGACGGGTCGGGATGGCCTGGAGGACGGCCTCCGGGCGCTCGCCGCGCGCGGCCCGGCGCGGGTGGCGGTCACGCGTGGCGCGGAGGGCGTGCTCGGCCTGGAAGGCGGGCACTTCGTGCACGCGCCCGGCTTCGCGGTCGCCGTGGCCGACACGAACGGCGCCGGCGACGTCTTCCACGGCGCGTGCGCGGTCGGGGAGCTCCGAGGGTGGCCGCTCGAGTGGACGCTCACCTTCGCCAGCGCGGTCGCGGCCATGAAGTGCCGCGTGCTCGGCGGCCGGCGCGGCATCCCGCGGATGCCGGAGGTGGCCGCGTTCCTCGCCGAGCGCGGGCATCGGGAGCTGGCGGCCGCGCTCTAGCGGCCGGCGGGCGGGGACGAGCGGGACAGGGGCCGCGCCCCGGCGGGCGCGGCCCCGTCAGGCCGGCGGGTCGCTACTTCTTGCCGGCGTCGAAGAGCTCGCCGAACAGCACCCAGCGCTCGCCGTCGAACCGCGCGAGCTGCTCCTGCTCGATCGGGTAGAAGTCGGTCGGGCTCGTGTTGATCTTGATGCCCGGAAGCAGCATCGGCACGCCGAAGTCCTTCAGGCTGGCCGCCTGCTTCATGACGTTGGCCCGGGAGAGGTCGTTCCCGGCCTGCTTGAGCACCTGGACCAGGGACTGGGCCACCGAGTAGCCGTACACGTTGAACGCGTCGGCCTTGTTCCCCTCCGCGTAGTACTTGTCCATGAACACCACCCAGTCCTTGAAGCCCTGGTCGTTCTTCCACTGCGGGTCGGTCGGGTCCTTCAGGTACAGGGTCGTGATCAGGCCCTTCGAGGCGTCGAGGCCGGCCGGCTTCAGGACGGCGCCCACCGAGGACGACACGTTGTTGAGCAGGTGGACCGGCTTCCAGCCGATGTCGGCCGCCTTCTTGATCGCCTGGGCGGCGAACTTCGGCGTCGTCGACGTTGAAGAACACGTTGGCGCCGCTGTTCTTCAGGTTCACGATCTGCGAGTCGACGGTCGGGTCGGTGACCTCGTACGACTGCTCGAGCACGATGATCTTCTTGGCGGCGTCCCCGAGCCCGTCCTTGATCCCCTTCAGGTAGTCCTTGCCGTAGTCGTCGTTCTGGAACAGGATCCCGAGCTTGGCGTCGGGGACGTTCTTGAGGATGTACTGGGCGTAGATGTGCCCCTCGGTCTGGTACGTGGGCTGCCACCCCATCGTCCACGGGTGGCCCTTCGGGTCGCCCCACTTGGTCGCGCCGGTGGCCACGAACAGCTGGGGCACCTGCTCGTCGTTCATGTACTTCCAGATGGCGGTGTTCGACGGCGTGCCGAGCGTCTGGAAGAGGAGCAGCACTTGGTCCTGCTCGACGAGCTTCCGCACCATCTCCACCGTCTTGGGCGGGCTGTAACCGTCGTCGAGCGTGATGAAGTTGATCTTGCGGCCGTTGATGCCGCCTTCGTCGTTGACCTTCTTGAAGTAGGCCCCCATGACCTTGCCGATCGTCCCGTAGGCGGAGGCCGGCCCGCTGTAGGGGTTGGTGTTGCCGATCTTGATCTCGGTGGCCGTGACCCCCGGATCCGCCGCCAACGCGGCCGAGGCCAGGAGTCCGAGCACGATGGACAGGGCCAGGGCGAGAACGCTCCTACGCTTGTGCATGTTGTCCCCCTTTGGGTGTGGCGGACGCGGTGGGCAGGGCCGAGGCCCGACCGCCGATACGGCGGGCGAGGCGCCGGAGAAATCCGGCGACCCCGTCCGGCATGGCGTACATGAACGCGATGAGGAACACGCCGTAGATCGCCCACGGCGCGGCCTTGGAGATCTCCTGCGCATAGTTCGGCACGAACTGGATGAACAAGGCGCCGAAGATCGCGCCCGACACGGACGCGAGCCCGCCGATCACGATGCCCACCAAGAACGTGATCGAGAGGAACACGTTGAACGAGTCGGGCGCGACGAACGCCACCGCCAGGCCCCCGATGGCACCCGCCACCCCCGTGTAGCCGGCGCTGACCCCGAAGGTCAACGACTTGTAGAGGGCGGCGTCGATGCCCATCGCGCGGGCGGCGATCGGATTGTCGCGGATCGCCATGATCGCCCGGCCCGGGCGGCTCCGGAGCAGGTTCCAGGTGAAGACCAGGAGCAGGACCAACACCACCAGGGCGAGGTAGTAGAGCCACTGGTCCCGGGAGATCGGGAGCCCGCCGGGCGGCCGCGGCTTGGACAGCACGATGCCCTGGGAGCCGCCGGTCCAGGAATCGAAGTACTTCAGGATCTGCGGCACGGACAGCGCGAGCGCGAACGTGGCCAGGGCGAGGTGGAGCCCCTCCAGGCGCAGGGCGGGGATCCCGAAGAGGAAGCCGACCAGGAAGCAGACGACCCCCGCCGCCGGGATCGTCCAGCCGTACGGCACGCTCCAGCGGTCGATCATGATCGCCGCCGTGTACGCGCCGAGCGCGTAGAAGGCGCCGTGGCCGAGCGAGATCTGGCCGTTGTAGCCGGTCAGGAGGTTCAGGCCCAGGAGCACCATCGCGTAGACCCAGACCTGGGTGAACTGGAAGAGGCGGAACCCGCTCAGCAGGAACGGCAGGACGAGGGCGAGGACGAGGAGCGCCGCGAGACCCAGGGTCCGGCCGTGCCGCATGTCAGACCCGCCGCACGACGGCGTGGCCGAACAGCCCGCTCGGGCGGACGAGCAGGACGACCACGATGATGAGGAGCGCGACGGTCAGCTTCAGCTCGGTGCCGATGAAGGGCAGGTACGTCCCGGCGAGGTTCTCGATCACCCCCACCAGGAACCCCCCCACGACGGCGCCGAAGGGGCTCGTGATCCCGCCGAGGGTCGCCGCCGCGAAGGCGTAGATGAGGATGCCGCCCATCATGTTGGGCTCGAGGAAGATCACCGGCGCGACCAGCATGCCCGCCACCGCCCCCACCAGCGCGGCCAGGCCCCAGCCCAGCGCCAGCATCCAGCCGACCCGGATGCCGCAGAGCCGGCTCGAGCCCGGGTTCTGGGCGGCCGCCCGCATCGCGAGGCCGAGCGTCGTGTACCGGAAGAAGAGGAAGAGCAGGCAGAGCATCACGAGGGTCACCGCGATCACGCCGAGGTCGTGCTGGCCGAAGACGACGTTCCCCATCCGGATGGGCGTCTTCGAGAACGGGCTCGGGAAGGGCTGGATCACGTAGGAGAAGATCCAGCCGGCGACGCTGTTGAGGATCACGAGGAGCCCGATGCACACGATCACGACCGTCAGGATCGGCCCCCCCTCGACCGGCCGGACGATCAGGCGCTCGATGAGGAGCCCGCCCAGGAACGCGAGGACCAGCGTGGCGAAGAACGCCGTCCAGTACGGGAACCCGGCGTTCAGCAGCGACCACGCGAGGTACGTGCTGAACATCGCCATCTCGCCCTGGGCGTAGTTCACGATCTCGGTCGCCTGGTAGATCATCACCAGCGCCAGCGCGAGGCTCGCGTAGATCCCGCCGGTGGCGAGCCCCGAGACGACCTGCTGGAGGAACGTGTCAATACCCAAGGTACGCTCGCCGGACGGCGTCGTTCCGCCGGATGTCGTCGGCCGGGCCCGCCAGGACGACGCGCCCGGTCTCGAGCAGATACGCATGGTCGGCCAGGCCGAGGGCGAGGGCCGCGTTCTGCTCGACGAGGAGCACGCTCACGCCGTCCCGCTCGTTGATCGAGCGGACGATGCGGAAGATCTCCTGGACCACGAGCGGCGCCAGCCCGAGGGACGGCTCGTCGAGGAGCAGGAGACGCGGCCGCAGCATGAGGGCGCGGGCCAGCGCGAGCATCTGCTGCTCGCCGCCGGAGAGCGTGCCGGCCACCTGGCGGCGGCGCTCGCCGAGCACCGGGAAGTGCGTGAACACGCGCTCGAGATCCTCGCCGACCGCCGCCCGGTCGCGGCGCACGTAGGCGCCGAGCCGGAGGTTCTCCTCGACGGTGAAGCCGACGAACGTCCCCCGCCCCTCCGGCACGTGCGCGATGCCGAGCCGCGTGATGTCCTCGCTGGCGCGCCCGTCGATCCGGTGGCCGTCGAAGCGCACGACCCCCTTCGGCGGGATCATCCCCGACACCGCGCGCAGCGTGGTGGTCTTCCCCGCGCCGTTGGCGCCGAGGATCGTGGTGATGCCGCGCGTTTCGACCGCGAACCCGATCCCGTGGAGAACCCGCGTCGCGCCGTACGCGACGTGCAGGTCCTCGACCTCGAGGATGGCCGCCATCAGCGCGCCACCGTCTCCCCGGGCCCCACGCCGAGATAGGCGCGGATGACCTCCGGGTGCTGGCGCACGTCGGCCGGCGATCCTTCCGCGATCTTCCGCCCGAAGTCGAGCACGACGACGCGATCGGACACCTCCATGACCAGGCCCATGTGATGCTCGACCAGCAGGATGGTCACGCCGCGATCGTCCCGGATCGCCCGGATGAGCCCGGCGAGCGCGGCGACCTCCTCGTGGTTCAACCCCGCGGCCGGCTCGTCGAGGAGCAGGAGATCCGGCCGCCCGGCCAGCGCGCGCGCGAGCTCGACGCGCTTGAGCGTGCCGAAGGGCAGGCCGGCGGCCGGATGGCCCGCCACCGCGTCCAGCCCGAAGAACGCGACCAGCTCGCTGGGCCAGGCTCCGGACCCGCGCCTCCTCGGCCCGCACGCCCGGGAGACGGAGGGCGCTCGCCAGGAAGTCCCCGCGGGACCGGCAGTGCGCGCCGACCATGACGTTCTGCAGGACGGAGAGGGTCGGAAACAGGGCCAGGTTCTGGAACGTGCGGCCGATGCCGAGCGCCGAGATCCGGTGGCGCGGGGGTGTCGTGAATCGGGCGCCCGTGGAACTCGAGCCGGCCGCGCTCCGGCGTGTAGAGGCGCGAGAGACAGTTGAACAGCGTCGTCTTGCCGGCGCCGTTGGGTCCGATGAGCCCCACGATCTGGCCGGCGGCCACGTCGAAGGAGACCCCCTCGAGGGCGACGATCCCGCCGAACCGCACCGTGAGGTCGCGCACCGAGAGGACCGGCGCGCCGCCGCCAGAGAGGACGGACTCGCGCCCTCCCCCGGTCACCGGGTCGACTGGACTCGGACGCGCGCGCAGTGGCGTCTCGTGCATTCGCCGCGGTGGCCGGACGTGCTAGCCCGGAGACCCTATCATCGGGAACCCGCGCGCGTCAATTCGCGAGCGGCCGGCGCCGCCGCGCGCCGATGCCCTAGTAGTCACGGGGGTCCAGGACGTCGCGGACGCCGTCGCCGGCCAGGTTGAACGACAGCGCGAGGACGAAGATCGCCAGGCCCGGCCACCAGGCCATCCACGGCGCCGTCTCGAGGAACGCCTGGGCGGTGTTGAGCATCGTGCCCCAGCTCGGCGTGGGCGGCTGGACGCCGAGCCCCAGGAACGAGAGGACCGCCTCCGCGATGATGGCGGCCGGAATCGACACCGTCGCCTGCACGAGGATCGAGCTGAGGATGTTGGGGAGCACGTGGCGGGCGATGACCCGGAGGTCGCCGGCGCCCATGGCGCGCGCGCCCTGGACGTACTCCTCCTCGCGGATCGCGAGCACGAGGCCCCGGCTGAGCCGGATGTAGGTCGGCGTGGCGCCGAGGCCGATGGCCAGGGTGGCGTTCGTGAGCGACGGGCCCAGGATCGTCACGAGCCCGATCGCCAGGATGAGGAACGGGAAGCGACAGCCACGCGTCGGTCAGCCGCATGAGCACCTGATCGACGGCGCCGCGATAGTAGCCGGCGATCAGGCCCGTCGGCACGCCCACCGCGATGGCGAACAGGATCGACAGGACCCCGGCCTGCATCGAGACCCGCGCGCCCCAGACCACGCGCGAGAGCATGTCCCGGCCGAGGTCGTCGGTCCCGAACGGGTGCGCCCAGGTGGGCGCCTTGCGGATCTGGCTCCAGCTGGTCTGGATCGGGTCGCTGGGCGCGATCCACGGCGCACCGAGAGCCAGCGACCACGAAGACGAGGACCACCAGCACGCCGACCACCGCCGGCGGGCGCCGGGCGAGCCGGCGCCAGCTCACGCGGAAGCGGCTCGGGCGCCGCGACCCCCACGACCGGGCCCAGGGCCGGCAGCGTCGCGGCCGCACCGACCCGGGGCGCCCCGTCAGCGCTTATCGCGCCCACCCCCGATCCGGATCCGCGGATTGAGGAGCGAGTAGGACACGTCCACCAGGAGGTTGATCAGGACGTAGGCGCTGGCGGTGATGAGCACGACGCCCTGCACGACCGGATAGTCGCGCGTGAACACCGCCTCCAGGATCAGCCGGCCGAATCCCGGCACCACGAAGATCTGCTCGGTGACCACCGCGCCCCCGATGAGGGCGCCGAGCTGGAGACCGAAGATCGTGATGACCGGGATCAGCCCGTTCCGGATGGCGTGGCGGAAGACGACCACCCCGCGTCCGGAGGCCCTTCGCGTAGGCGGTGCGGATGTAGTCGGCGCTCAGGACCTCGATCATGCTGTTCCGGGTCTGGCGCATGAGGACCGCCGCCAGCGCGGACCCCAGCACCATGGCCGGCATCAGCAGGCGCTGCGTGTTCCCCCACGGGTCCGTGGACGAACGGAGACGAAGCCCGAGGCGGGCAGCCACTGAAGCCGCACCGAGAGCAGCAGGATCAGCATGATCCCGAGCCAGAAGTTCGGGATCGACACGCCGCAGAGGGACACGCTGCTCGCGACGTAGTCCCACGCCGTGTTCCGGCGCACGGCCGCCAGCACCCCGACCGGGATGGCGATCACGAGCGCGACCACGATGGCGTAGCGCCGCGAGCTGGAGGGTGATCGGGAGCTTCTGGCCGACGAGGCGGAGCACGGAGTCGCGGGTCCGGATCGACTCGCCGAGGTCCCCCCGCAGCGCGAGTCCGAGCCACCGGACGTACTGGACGGGGATCGGATCGCGCAGCCCGTACTTCTGGCGGATCTCCTCGAGGCCGGCCGCGTCCGCGTCGGTGCCCGCCATCACGCGCGCGGGGTCCCCGGGAATCATGCGCACGCCGAGGAACACGATGACGGTGATGAGAAAGAGCGTGATCAGCGAGATGACGCTCCGCTGGATCAGGAAGTCGGCCACGACGCCCCGGCGACCGAGGCCGGCCGGGGGGCCCCGGCGGCGCCCCCCGGCCCGCTCAGCCTAGTTCCAGCTCGCGCCCTTGATGCGGACCAGCCCGTCGGGCACGGCCTTGTAGCCCTTGAGGTTCTTCGGGAAGGCCACGATGTAGTTCGCGTGGTAGAGGTAGAGGATGTTCCGCCGGGCGCCGAACTTCTCGACCGCCTCCCGGTAGAGCTGGGTGCGCTGCGTCGACGTCGCTCACCTCGCGCGCCCGGGTCAGCAGCGCATCGATCGCCTCGTCGCACGCCTGCGTCGTGTTCAGGCTGCCCTGGCAGGTGTGGAACTGGTGGATGTTGGCGTCGGGATCCACGCGGCCGCTCCAGCCGACCAGGAAGGCCTGGAGCTTGCCGGCGTCGTCGTCGTTCAGCGCCGCGGCGAACTCGGACGGGCCGGATGGAGATGTTGAAGCCGGCCTCCTTCGCCATCCCCTGGATCACCTCGCCCACGCGACGCTCCGGCGGCTGGTTCTGGACCGTGAGCTCGAAGCTGTAGCCGCTGCGCCGAGGCCGGCGTCGGCGAGGAGCTTCTTGGCGCGGGCGACGTCCCGGGCCGGGCACTTGCGGGCTCTTGTCGTGGAAGGGGCTCACCGGCGAGATGGGCGTGCAGCCCACCGTGTACTGGCCCTCCCAGACCACCTGGTTCAGCGCCTCGCGGTCGATCGAGAGCTCCAGCGCCTCGCGGACGCGGGGATCGTTGGCGAGCGGGGTGCCCAGGTCGCCGGGCGGCGCCGGGGGCTTGCCGTTCTTGTTGCGGAGGTTGATGGTGATCCCCGTGTAGCGCGATCCCCGTCACGCTGGCGACGTCGAACTTGCCTTCCTTCTTCAGGCTCGCCGCGTGGGTCGGGTTCACGACTGGTGCATGAAGTCGATGTCGCCCGAGCGGAGGTTGGCGAGCCGGACGTTGTCGTCCGTGATGATCCGGAAGACCAGCCGGTCGAACTTGGCCTGGCTCGGATCGAAGTAGTGCGGGGACTTGTCGAGCACGATGCGGTCCTGGGCGACGCGCTCGGTGAAGGCCCAGGGCCCGACGCAGACCGGCGCGGTCCCGAACTTGTCGTCGAGCTTCTTGGCCTGCGCCGGGGAGATGGGCATGCCGGCCCGGTCGGCGAGGATGGCCGTGATGGGCGAGAAGGGGGCCTTCAGCCGGAGTCGGACGGTGAGCGGGTCCACCACCTCGACCGCGTCGACGTGGTCCAGCTCGCTGCGTCGGCTGGAGCCCTTCATCTCCCGGTGGCGGTCGAGCGAGAACTTCATGGCCTCCGCGTTCAAGGGCGTGCCGTCGTTGAACTTCACGCCCGACCGGAGCTTGATCGTGACGGTCTTGCCCGCCGTCGGCGAACGCCGGCAGGTCCGCTGCCAGCTGCGGGGAGATCTTGAGGTTCTCGTCGAGCTCGTAGAGCTTCTCGCACATGTGGGCGTAGATGATGCGCCCCACGTAGGTCCGGGAGAGCGTCGGGTCCAGGATGTCCGGATCCTGGTTCAGCCCGATCACGAGCGTCTTCTTCTGCGCCTCGGCCGGGGCGGTCGCCACGAGGACGCTCAGCAGGATCGCCAGCAGCCAGCCCACTCGGATCCTCATCGTCGGTGTCCTCCGCGTTCCAGGAGCCGGTTGATCAAGGCCGAACCGCGCGGCGGCGGCCCGATGGTCAGGCCACTCGAGCCGATGATAGGCCGCCGGCGCGGGGCGAGGCAAGAGCGCGGCCTCCCTCACCTCGGAGAACCCGCCACCCGGCGGGCGTGTTCCCGGCCCGGCGCCCGCGGGCCGGCCGCGCCCTAGCCGACGCCGAGCTCGGCGGCGATCTCCTGGATCTGCCGCCACGTCTCGGCCTCGACCGGGATGCCCTGAGCCCGCCGGTGCCGTTCCGAGCGCGCCTCGGGCTCGCCGGGGATCAGCACCTCGCCCCCCGCGGCCGGCGCCGACGACTTGACCCACCCGACGAGATCGGTCACCTGCCCCGTGAAGTCGACGAGGGGCAGGAAGCGCGCCACCTCGATCAGGAGGAGGAAGGTGCCGTTGTGGACGGGCCCGGTCCGCTCGCCGATCGCGCCCTCGCCCGAGAGGATGCCGCCCAGGACTTCCACGACCAGGCCGAGGGCCGTGCCCTTGTGTCCGCCGACCGGCAGGAGGCCCGCGCGCGGCGGGCCGTAGAAGCCCTCGGAGTCGGTGACGGGGCGCCCGGTCGGGTCGATGGCCCAGCCGTCCGGCAGCGGCTCCTTGCGGTTCCGCTTCACGCGGACCTTCCCCTCGGCGACGATGCTCGTCGCCATGTCGACCGAGATCGCGACGCCCCCGTCCGGGCCCGGCACCGCCACCGCGAGGGGATTCGTGGACAGGCGGCGGTGGGTGCCCCCGTGGGGCACGACCGACTGCGCCGTCGGCGCGTTCGCCCAGACGAGCCCGACGAAGCCGCGCTCGGCCGCCAGCTCGGCGTAGTCGGCCAGCCGCCCGATGTGGTTCGAGCGGCGCGTCCCGACGGCGGCGAGCCCCTGGCGCGCCGCCTTGTCGAGCGCCACCTCGGCGGCGCGGCGCGCGACGACCTGCCCGAGCCCGAGATCGCCGTCGAGGATGGCCGTCGTCGGCGTCTCCGCGAGAATCTGCATCGCCGGCCGGGGGTTGGTCTCGCCCTTGCGGATCGAGCCGACGTACTGCGGGATGCGGATCACCCCGTGGGAGTCGTGGCCGCGGAGGTTGGCGCGGACCAGGAGCCGAGCGGTCCATGCGGCGTCGTCGGCGGGCACGCGCAAGGCGGTGAAGATGCGGGTCGCGAGCGCTTCCAAACGGTCGGCGGCAAAGCTCTCCACGCGGGGGCCTCCCGGGCGGCGCGCGAGGTGAGACGACGGCCGCCTCCGATTGAGAACGGCGCCCAGGATACCACGGCGCCCCGGGGCCGCCGGCTGCCGGCGGTCGACCGTCGCCTTGACCCATCGGGCTCGGGGACATATCGTGCGGGCCATGGCGCTCCGGGACTTCTGGGGGCTGTTCTGGTTCAGGCCGTCCGATCGCGGCGTCCCGACGGCCGTCCGGCGCTGGCGCGCGCCGGCCCGGGTCCAGGTCGGCATGCGCGTGCTGCTTCGCATCCCCATCGCGAGCCCCCACACCACCTGGATTCCGGCGGGAGCCTCCGGCGTGGTGGTCGGGGGCAACCCCAAGACCCGCCAGGTGTCGATCGAGCTGGATGCCCCCCGGACTGTCGTGACGGTGCCGTGGGCCTGGGTCGAGGAGGAGCCGGAGCCGGCCGCGACCCCCGACGCCTCCGAGAGCCCGCCGGACCCGCCGGGCACCCGTAGCGATCCCGGATTCCGGGCGGGACGCGCGCTCAGCGACGGAGCTCCCCCAAGAGCGCGAGGGTCCGCCGCGGACGGTAGGGATGCCCTTCCGCCGGCTCGCGGCCGAGCCGCGCCAGGTCCCGGGCGTGGTCGACGTCGAACCAGACCGGAAGCACGGCGATCCGACGGCCCAGCGCGCGGGCGTGGGCCAGCGTCGTCCGATAGACGGTGGACGTCCCCCACGGCACGTCCACGAACAGCTCGGGGGCCGGCGCGCCGAGTCCGACGAGGTAGTAGCCGCCGTCCTCGGCGGGCCCCAGGACGACGTCCGCCTCGCCCGCCGCGAGCACCCGGCACGCCTCGGCCAGGTACGCCGTGGGCAAGGTCGGGGTGTCCGTGCCGACGGCGACCGCGCCCGTGTAGCCCTCGGCGAGCAGGTCCGAGAGGAGCCGATGCATCCGCATCCCGAGGTCCGCGCCGACCTGCGGCACGAGGCGCACCCCCGGGACGAGCGCCCGCAGGGCGGCGTCCCCTCCGGCCGGGGCATAGGCCACCAGCCGGTCGCACGCCGTCAGCTCGCCGAGCTGCTCGACCCGATCCTGCAGGAAGCACCGCGCCAGGCTCGCGGCCTCCTCCGGGTGGAGAGGGGGGCAGAGCCGGGTCTTCACCTCGCCGGCCACCGGCACCTTCGCCATGGCGGCGATGGCGACCCGGCCCGGACTCATCGCCCCGCCCATGGCCGGGCTGGACGCGGCGGGGGCGGCGCGCTCGGGCCACGCTGCGCCCCCGCGGGGCCGCCTGATGTAGCATGGAGGGGATGCGTCGCGTCGCACTGGTCGTCGGGTTCCTCGTCCTGGGCAGTCTGGCGCTTGCTGCGTGCTCGCGGGGCGGGCTCCCGCCCGAGCAGGTCCAGGCCTGGGTGGGACGCCCCGCGGCCGACCTCGTGAAGACCTGGGGCGCGCCCACCCGCGAGGTCGACGACGCCGGCCAGCGCGTGCTCATCTACGAGGAGATGGAGAAGAACGAGACCCTCGCCTTCGAGAAGACGGTCACCGCCCGCCAGGCGGGCAGCGCCGCGGCGGCCGCGCAGGCGAACGCGGCGGCCATGGGCCCCAGGGTGCACGCCCGCTCGTACCTGTTCTGGGTCGACGGCGCCGGCGCCATCGTCCGCGCCCTGATCCGCCACCCCTGAGCCCCCGCGCCCGCCGGCTCTGATCCGGCCGCCGGCTTGGCGGCGCCCGGGCCGCGCGCTATCGTAGCCCCTCATGGCCCTCTGGCCCCGCCCCGCCGACGAGACCCCGCCCCTCGACCTCGACGCGATCTCCCGCGAGGTGGACGCATTCGGGCGCGGCCGTCTGCCCGGGTGGGAGGCCGGCTATCTCGAGTATCACCGGCGGCGCTACCAGGACACGCTCCGGCTCCTCCCTCCGGGCGGGGGGCGCCGCCTCCTGGACGTCGGCTCGTTCCCGGGGCATCTGTCCGCCCTCGCCCAGGCCCGCGGCTGGGAGGTGGTCGGCCTCAACAACGCGATCGAGGGCGCGGGATCCTGGGCCGACTTCCTCGACCGATGCGCGGCGCGCCACGTCGCGATCCTGAGCTGCGAAGTCGAGCGCGAGCCGTTCCCCCTCCCGACGGCGTCGATCGATGCGGTGCTCTTCTGCGAGCTCTTCGAGCATCTCCACCTGAATCCCTTCCACACGTTGAAGGAGATCTTCCGCGTCCTCCGCCCCGGCGGGCTCCTGCTCCTCACCACCCCCAATCTCCGCCGGGTCGAGACGCTGTCGCGCCTCTGGCATGGCTGGGGGGCGCAGCCGCCGCTGAGCCGCACGTTCCGCGAGGTCTTCCCGTCGCTCCTCTATCACCGCCACAATCGCGAGTACACGGCGAACGAGCTCGCCTACTACCTCGCCCGCCAGGGGAAGGACCTCTACGACTTCCGGCTCGATCGCGTGTACTACTCCGACGCCCTCGACGCGGCGCACGAGATCCCGGGCATCCTCGGCCAGCGGGTCGGCGCCGGAGAGCAGCGGCTCGCGCGCCTCTTGCGGCGCCTGGCGCCGGCGCTCCGCGGGCAGCTCATCGCGCGGGCCTGGCGCACGGACGCGACCCTGGTCGAGTGGGATCAGCTGCGCGCGGTCGAGGGCGTGGGCCCGCTGGAGGACGACGAGCGCCCCACCCAGGGCTTCACCCGCCGCCTCACGTTTCCCTTTCGCCGCACCGGGGCCCGGGCCGGCTTCGAGGTCCCGGTGCCGGCCGGCGACGGCCCGGCTCTGGTGTCGCTCGTCGTGGCCAATCCGGACGACGACGCGCCGGCACTCCGGACCGAGTGGACCCTCGACGGGGCCGAGGCGGCGACCATCGACCTCGGGCCCAGCCCGCGGCCCGTCCGGGTCCACCTCCTCGTGCCGGCACCCGTCGCGGCCCGCGGGGCCGTGCGGGTCGGCGTGACCACGGCGACGTTGCGTGATCCCGCGCCCGGGCGCGAGATCGGCCTGCACGTGGGCGCGCAGTGGGTGCTCGCGGAGCGGCTCGCGGGACCCGCCGCGGTCCGGGCCGCGATCCAGCGCGTCGAGACCGAGCGTCGCGCGGAGGACCTGCTCGATTCCTGGTGGGCCGCCGCGCCGGGACTCTACCTGGCCGGCGCGCAGTTCCCCGCGACCCTCGAGATGCGCCCGGGAGACGAGGCTCAGCTCGGCCCGGGCTGGTTCTGGCGGGAGGACTGGGGCAAGGTCGGCTTCATTCGCTGGACGGGCGGCCAGGCGATCGCGTATCTCGGGCACGGGGGCGGCGCCGCCGGGGTGCGCTTGCGCGTCTACTCGGGCGAGCCGCGGCTCGGACCCGCGACGGGGCGGGTCTCGGTGGAACGGGTCGGGCCGGACGGATCCGCGAGCCGGATCGGCGAGGCGCCCTTCGCGCTGCCCCCGGACACCTGGGCCGAGCTCGCGGTGCCGTTCGTGGCGCCGGCCGGTCCCGTTCGCGTCACGGTCGAGACCGAGCCACCTCGGGTCCCCCATGCGCTCTTGCCCGGCTCCAGCGACGACCGCGCCCTCGGGCTGGCGATCAAGCGGATCTGGCTGGCCTGACCGACCGGCCCGCTCAGGGGGTGCGGTAGTCGAAGGTCGCGTAGCGGTCGCGGGGGCGGACCGTGACCGTCAGGAGCGCCCCCTCGCGCCACACCCCGAGCTCGAGCGGGGCCCCCACGGGCTGCGCCCAGAGTCGTCGGTAGAACGCCTCGACGTCCGCGACCCGCTCCCCGTTGACACGGAGCACGACGTCGCCGGCCCGGAGCCCCCCGGCGTGGGCCGGCCCGCTGGGCGAGACGCCCGCGATCCCGACGCCGCCGTCGATCCCGACCGCCCGGACGCCGAGCCACGGCCGGGGCGGGCGCGCGGGCCGGCCCGTCGACACCATCGCGGCGCGCACGGGGCCGAGGAGATCGATCGGGATGGCCAGGTGCCCGGCCTCGAGCCGCAGGGACACCACCCCGACCAGCGCGCCATCCGGGTCGACCAGCGCGGCGCCCCCGAACGCCGGGTGGTGCGGCGCGACGAAGACCGCGTGCTCGAGCAGGTACTCCCAGTACGCGACGAACGGCCCCACCGAGGTGACGCGCCCCATGACCCCGACCGGCGGCGCGCTGGCGCCGACGCCGACGATGGCCACGGGCTGTCCCGGCGCGAGGGCCGCCGACCTTCCGAGCCTCGCCGCCGAGTACGGCGCCCCGCTCGGATCCAGGCGGATCAGCGCCAGGCCGCTCTCGAAGTCGTGCCCGACCACTCGCGCCGTCGTGGCGCGTCCATCCTCCAGGGTCACGTCGATCCGGATCGCTTCGAGGACGAGGTACCCCACGGTCACCGCGAGGCCGTCCGGCTCGAGCACCGTCGCGGAGCCCGCCCGCTCCGCGCCGAGCGTGGCGGTGGACGGACGATCGGGGGGGATGCGCGTCTTGATGCCCACGATGGCGGCGCGCGCCCGGTTCACGGCGGACGGCGTCGGCGTCGCCGCCCCCGGTTCCGGGCGCGGGCCGGCCGCCGGCGGCGGCGCCGCGTGTACCCCGCCCCCCAGCGCGCACCCCAGCACGAGGGCGAGGGCCCCGACGCCCGTCACGGCGCGGGCCGCGGGCGTCATGGCGCGGGCACGCTGGGGCGCGGCGGTCCGGATCGCGCCGGCGCGGATCGCGTAGATCATCGGCAAGCTCAGCACCGTCACCGCCATCTTCACCGCGTACTGGCCGACGACGAGCGGCAGAACCGGCAGGACGCCCGCGAAGGCCAGCGTCACGAACACGATCGAGTCTACCGCGGTCGAGGCCGCGTTGGACACGAGCACCCGCCCCCAACGGTAGCCACCCACCCGCGCCCGCCACCAGGCGAAGATCTCGGCGTCGACGAGCGCGGCGACGAGATAGGCCACCAGGCTCGCGCCCACGATCCGCGGCGTCGCCCCGAGCACCCGCGCCACCGACGCCTGTCCGTCGAAGAACGCCGGCGCCGGCCACCATACCGTGAGCCACGCGTACGCCGCCAGCAAGAGGTTGGCGGAGAAGGCGGTCGCGATGACCTGCCGCGCCCCGTGCTTGCCAAGCCGCTCGTGGATGAGATCGAGCAGCGTGAAGGTGAGCGCGTAGATGAACACCCCGGCCGGCACCACGATGCCCAGCGTCCCGAGGACGATGGGCTTGACCGCCGTCACGTTCGCGATCAGCTCGCAGGCGACGTAGAGGCCGATCGCGAGGGTCACGGGCGGTCAGAGTCCCCGGAGCCAGGCCGCCTGCGCGCCGCGTCCCCTCCGGGCGGGACCCCGCGCCGGGGGCCGCTCGGGTGGGGCGACCCCGTCGAGCCGCGCCGCGAAGCTCTCGGCGTCCAGCACCGCCGCGCCGCGCCGGGCGGCGCCTTGCTGGACGGCGCGGTCGGAGGTGACCACGACGGCCTCGGGATGCGCGGCCACCCAGCGCACGATGAACGCGTCGGCCAGCTCGCCGGCGCGCGTGAAGCAGACCGTGACCGGGCCGCGCGCCTCCTCGTGGGCTTCCCGGGTGCCCCCCGCCTGGGCGTCGAAGACGAGCACGACCCGGCGGCCGCGGGCGCGGGCCCAGCCGACGAGGTCGGACACGAGCTGCGCCCGCGTCGCGGGGCCCGGGGCCTCGCCGCGCGCGTAGAGAAGGTTGTAGCCGTCCACGATCACCGGGACCGGCACCGGTCGCTCAGGGAACGGCGCGGGGCGCCGCGACCGCCTCGCCGCGGCCGCCGGCGGGAGGTCCGCTCCCATAGAGACGGCGGTAGTGGTGCCAGCTCGTGAAGACGCGCTTGGCGAACGCCCGCGTCTCGTCGAAGGGGATCTGGTCCACGAACTCCTCGATGTCGGCGCGCGGTCGCTCGGCGACCCAGCGCTGGACGCGATGCGGGCCCGCATTGTAGCCGGCCACGGCCAGGAGCGGCTCCTGGAAGCGCCCGCGCAGCTGGCCCAGGTAGCGCGTGCCGAGCGCGATGTTGAGCGGCGGCTCCCAGAGCGCGTCGACCTCCCCGAGCGGGCGGCCAAGCTCCTGGGCGACGAGCCGGGCCGTGTCGGGCATGAGCTGCATGAGCCCGATGGCCCCGACGCCGGAGCGCGCGCGGGGATCGTACGAGGACTCCTCGCGGATGACCGCCGCGACGAAGTAGGGGTCGAGCCCCGCCCCCTGCGCCGCGGTCCGGACATGGTCCCCATACCCGAGCGGGTAGTAGAGCTGCCAGAGCCGCGTGGGCAGCCCCGGCGCGCCGCCCTCGACAGCGCTCCCGAACGTCCGGCGCAGGTAGCGGAGGCTCCGGCCCGCCTCGCCGAGGTCGGCGAAGGCGACCGCGAGGGCCCACGAACGATCCCCGTCGGCGGCGATGTCACGGCCGAGCGTCTCGAGCTCCAGGATCGCGTAGCCATCGAACCCGATGGAGCCCAGCGCCTGCGCCTTCTGGTACCGCGCCTCGGGGCGCAGCAGCGCGATCGGGTCGGGGGCGAGCCGGACGGGCGCGGCGAGCGGCGCGGGGACCGGGCCCCGGACACGGCGCGCGGCCAGGATGCCGTAGTAGCCGTGCGGACTGCGGCTCAGGACCTCCCGGTAGAGCGCGAGGGCCGCGGGCTTCTCCCCGACCTGATCCAGCGTGCGCGCCGCCCAGTAGAGACCCGCCAGCCGAGCACCACCGACCGCCGTCGAGATCTGGCGGAACGACAGCGCGGCGTCGCGAAGCCGCCCGGCCCGGTATTCGAGCCACGCGAGCTCCCAGCGGGCCGACGCGGCGGCCGCGCTCTCGGGGTGCGCCGCCACGAGGGCCTGGTACGCCCCCCGCGCGGCGTCCGCGCGACCGAGCTCGGCGCGCACGCGGGCCAGCTGGAGCGCGGCATCGGGGGCGACGCTCGCCTGCGGATGCTCGGCGATGAGGCGCTCGAATACGGTCGCGGCGCTCGCGAACTGTCCGGTCCGCTGGAGCAGCCGGCCGAGCTCGTAGAGCAGGCTCGGCCGGGAGGCTGTGGCGGGCTCCTCCACCGCGATCTCGAGCCGCCCGATGGCCTCCTGCCCGCGGGCCAGCCGGCCGAGCGTCGGCGCGAGGCGCGCGAGGGCCCGGTGCCGGACGCTCGACTCCGGGCCCTGGGCCAGGAGCCCTTCGAGGCCGCGCGCGGCCGCGGTCTGCTCGCCCGCCTCGGCGAGCCGCTGGGCGAGCAGGAGCTGCTCCTCGGCCGTCAGCGGCGGCAGCACGAGGCCGGCATCGCGCGCCAGATCCTCGTAGATCTCCCGGGCCGCCTCGCCCCAGGCGGACGCGGGCGCGTCGAGCCACCGGCGCCGCAGGTCGGCGACCGCCTCCGCGACCTGGCCCTGAGCGGCCCGCGCCTCGGCCAGCCGGACGAGAATGCGGCCGCCTTCGGGATGCGCCGGCCAGCGGGCCAGGAAACGTCGGGCCTCGCGCTCGGCCTCCGCCCACGAGCCCAGGCGAAACGCGGTGTCGACCGTGGCGAGGAGCGCCTGGGGCACCAGGACCGAGTCCGGATGGCGCTCGAGGAACTGACGGAAGCGGGCGAGCGCGAGCGCCTCGTCCCCGCCCCGGAGCGTGGCCTCGGCGGCGAAGAAGGCCGCGTAGTCGGCGAGCAGGAACGCCGGCGGCAGCTCCTCCAGGAGCCGCAGCGCCCGGGCGTACTCCCCCCCGGCCAGCGCCGCGTGAGCTTCGCGGTAGCGCTGGAGCGGACTCGGAGACACGACGACGACCGCCCCGACCGGGAGGCCCGCAGGGCCGATCAGGAACCCGGCCAGGACGACCGCGGCGAGCGCGGATCGGCCACCCGACATCGTCCGCAGTGTACCAGGAGGGGTCGGCCGCCCGAGCGGGTTACCGCAGGACGCCGCGAGTGGCCCGCCAGGTGTGCGCGATGCGGTGGACCGCCGTCGCGTTCGCCCCGAGGGCGACCACCCAGATCGCGGGGACCAGGAAATCGAAGAGCGCCCCGGCGATCAGCACCAGCATCCGCTCGCCCCGCTCCATGAGCCCGACCCGGCACTCGACGTCCACGGACTCGGCCCGCGCCCGCGTGTAGCTGACCATGACGGTCCCGATGATCGCCAGGAGCACGGCCACCACCGTGTCCAGCCGGCCGAGGCGAGCGAAGAGGAACGCGAGGCCCGCCAGCACGAGGAGATCGGAGTACCGATCGAGCACGGAATCGAGGAACGCCCCGAACGGCGAGGCGCGGCCCGAGACCCGCGCCAGGGATCCGTCCAGGATGTCGAGGGCGCCGGCGAGCGCCATGCAGAGGGCCCCCGCGCGCCGCTGGTCGGCGGCGAAGGCCCCGGCCGCCACCATCGAGCAGAGGAGGCCCAGGCAGGAGAGCTGGTTCGGCTGGAGCCGGAGCCCGACCATGGCCCGGGCCACGGGCTCGGAGATCCGCGCGACCTCGGCCTTATACCGCCCGAGCACCCTGGGGGGTCTCCTCGGCCAGCGCCTCCTGGAGGGCGACGCGGAGCCGCGCGAGGGCCTCGGGCGCCTCGATCCGGCGACCCGTTCGGTCCGTCACGTAGAAGGTGTCCAGCGCGTGGTCCTGATCGGTGGCGATCTTCGCGGTGGCGATGTCGAGCCCCTCGGCAGCCAGGGCGCGCGTGACGAGGTGGAGGAGCCCCACGCGGTCCGGCGCCTTCACCTCGACGACGGTATGGGTGTCGGACAGGGAATTGTCGACCGTCACGCGGGCCGGGCCCGCGGTCGAGTGTCGGACCGGCCCGGACCGCCGAGCGGCGAGAAGCGCTTCCACGGAGCACTCGCCCGCCAGGGCCCGGCGGAGGTCCCGCGTGACGGCCTCCCAGCGGCTCTCGTCGACGATCGCATCCCCGCTCGGATCGTTCACGTGGAACGTGTCGACGGCCACGTCGTCGGCGCGCGTCTCGATCTGGGCGGAGAGAATGTTGACCCCGTGGGCGGCGAGCGTGCCGGCGATGACGGCAAAGAGTCCCGGCGTGTCTCGCGTCACGACCACGAAGTCCGAGGCCCCGAGGTCGGGGAAGTGAAACACCTCGGTCACGGCCGTCTCCTCCCGCAACCGGTCGATCAACCGGAGGTGGGCGGCCATGCGCTGGGGGGAGGTCGTCCGCACGTAGCGATCCGACATCGCCTGGAGGTGGCGCGCGGCGGCCTCCGTGTAGGCCGGGTCGGCGAGGGCCTGGACGATCCGCTGGGCCACGACCGCCCGGCGCGGGGCCTTGGGCGACCGCCCCGCGAGCCGCGTGCGCGTCCGCAGGTAGAGCTCGCGCAGGAGCGCGCCCCGCCAGGCGTTCCACACGCCGGCGCCGACCGCCCGGATGTCCGCGCACGTGAGGAGGTAGAGCATCGTGAGCCACGCCGGAAAGCGCGCGGCCGCCGCCAGCCGCTCCACGGTCTTCGGATCGTCGATGTCCCGCCGCTCCGCCAGGTGCGAGAGGAGGAGGTGGTGCTCGACCAGGAACTCCACGGCGGCCGCGTCGTCGGCGTCGAGATTCAGCCGGCGCGTCACCGCCTTGATGAGCGGCACGCCCTTGGCCGCGTGGCCGTGCCCCAGCGCCTTGCCGATGTCGTGGAGGAGGATGCCGAGCATGAGGAGCTCCGGCCGCTCCACCTCGGCGAAGATCTGCGCCAGCTCGTCGGTCTCGGGCCCCTGCCCGGGGCCGAGGCCCTCCAGCACCTCCACGGCCAGGAGCGAGTGCTGATCGACGGAGAAGCGGTGGTAGTGATCGTACTGGACCAGGCAGTCGAGCGCGCCGAACTCCGGGAGGTAGGCGCCGAGGACGCCGGTGTCGTGCATCCGCCGGAGCGTGGTCGACACGCGGCCCCAGGACCGGAGGATCGAGAGGAAGAGGTGCTTCAGCTCGGGCGACGCCCGCCAGGCCTCGGCGGCGAGCGTCGGCGCGGCCTCTTCGAGGGCCCGCTCGAGCTCGACGTCGAGCTCGCAGCCGAGCTGCTGGGCGTGCCAGAAGACCCGGAGGATCCGGGCGGGATCCGTCTGGAGCACGCCCGGCTCCGCCAAATGGAGCCGCCCGTCGTAGACGACCAGCCCGTCGGCGAGCGCGGCGCGGCGCCCGCGCCGCCCGACCGTGCCGTGGCGGGCGAGCCCTTCCTGGCAGCGCGCGATCAGCCGCGCCGAGATGCGGTGGATCGTGCGAGCGTGCCGGTAGTAGTCGCGCATGAACGTCTCGGCGCCGAGGCGCATCTCGTCGTCCTCGTACCCGAGGCTCTTGGCCACGGAGGCCTGGAGCCCGCGCTCGAGCACGTCCTGCTTGGCGCCGGCCAGGAAGTGGAGCTCGTTCCGGACGCGCCAGAGGAAGGTGAGGGCCGCGTCGGTCGCCGCCCGCTCCTTGGCGGTCAGGAGTCCCTTGTCCTCCAGCTCGCGGAGCGTCCGCGCCCCGAACCGGGCCGACGCGAGCCACAAGGCCGTGTGGACGTCCCGCAGCCCGCCGGCCGACTCCTTGACGTTCGGCTCCTGGAGGTAGACCGAGCCGCCGTGACGGCGGTAACGCCCGTCTCGCTCCGCGAGCATGCGGGCCAGGAACTCGGGGTAGTCCCGGCGGTACACCTCGCGCCGGAGCGTCTGCTGGAGCGCACGGAAGAGCCGCTGCTCGCCGGCGAGCACGCGCGCGGCCTGCATCGAGGTGCGGCTCGGCAGGTCCGTCCGCGCGAGCGCCAGACAATCGTCGAGGGAGCGACAGGCGTGGCCCACGCGGAGCCCCAGGTCCCACAGGGTGTAGAGGATCTCCTGGGCCATGCGCTGCACGTACGGCGTCACCTCGCCCCCGTGGATCAGCATGAGGTCGAGGTCGGAGGAGGGGTGGAGCTCCCCCCGGCCGTAGCCGCCCAGCGCCACGAGCACGAGCGGCGACGACGCGGCGCCGGCGGCGCGCACCTCGCCGTCGGCCGTCTCGAAGAGCCAGCGCAGGACGTCGTCCATGAACCGCGCGTGCGCGCGCACGCTCTCGGCCCCCGACGCCCCGTCGGCATGGCGAGCCTTGAACCGCTCGTACCCGGTGGTGACATGCTCTCGGAGGAGGTCGAGGCGCACGCGCCGGCGCCGCTCGAGCCACTCGGCCTCGGGGCCGGCAAAGCTCTCCTTTGACGCCGCTTCCGCGCGGCGCAGGCGCCCTGCCAGCGGCTCAGCCATGGCAGAAGTGACGCTAGCATGGGGGGTAGGGGGTGTCAAACCCGCGTCACCATTGGCGCGCCGACGATTGACAGCCTCGCGGCTCGCCCCGTATGATCCACCCGCCACCGGAGGTGTCGCCCGCCACGCGCGGACGCCCGGCGGGCGATCCGGTCCCCAGTCCGAGAGGGAGGAACACTCCATGGGCACCTCGCGACGCCAGTTTTTCCAGGTCACGGCCGGAGGGCTGGTCGCCGCCAGCGGAGTCGCGGGGCGCGTGCGCCCGGTGGCCGCCCAGGGCCCCACGGTCAAGATCGGCTCGGCCGTCCTCGGCGACTACTCGATGGTCGCCCCGATCCTGGTCGCCCTCGAGAAGGGATACTTCCGGGCCCAGGGCGTCACCGTCGAGTATCAGCCCCTCCGCGGGGGCCCGGACCTGGTCAAGGCCGTCGTCGCCGGCCAGTTCCAGATCGGCACCAGCGGGGCGACCGACGTGCCGGTGTTCCGCGCCACCGGCGTGCCCATCCGGTTCATCGCCTCGGGTGTCGACGGCAATCACTTCACGCTCAACGTCGCCCCGACGGTCGGCAAGATCGCGGACCTCAAGGGAAAGTCGATCGGCGTGACGCGGGTGGGCGCGACCACCTGGGTCTTCGCGATGATGCTGGCCAAGCAGCAAGGCTGGACGCCGGAGAAGGACCTCACCGTCGTGGGCCTGGGCGGCCTGGACGCACAGCTGGCGGCCCTCGCCCGCGGCGAGATCGCGGCCTTCGTGTGGGGCGACGGCGGCGCGGTCACCGAGCTCCAGGGCAAGTCGAAGATCCTGCTCCGCCTGGACACGGTGACGCCCGAAGTGGCTCAGCCAGGCGTACTACGCGACCGACGACTACATCAAGGGCAACAAGGACGCGATCCAGCGGACGCTCAAGGGCCTCTTCCAGGGCGCGCGCTTCATGCTCGACAACACCAAGGAGGCGGCGGCGATCGCCGCCAAGACCCTCCAGTGGTCGGAGGAGGCCATCCTCCGCGCCCACCAGGTGTCGGGCCCGCTCCTCTCGAAGGACGGGACGCTCCACGTCGACGCCATCGAGACGATGCAGACCACGCTCCTCGAGTACAAGGCCCAGGACAAGCGCGTCCCGACGGCCGACCTCTACACGGCGGAGTTCACCCCTGTTCGCCTCTGATCTTCTGCGGCTCCGCCGCGTATCGCGAGGAGACACGCATGGAACCCTATGAGTTGAAAGCGGGCACTAC
The DNA here is from genome assembly GCA_963799055.1 of uncultured Candidatus Rokubacteria bacterium. GTDB lineage: Bacteria > Methylomirabilota > Methylomirabilia > Rokubacteriales > DASRDR01 > DASRDR01. The sequence goes on along the minus strand of CAWCVP010000022.1, from coordinate 67,037 downwards.
TGTTCCGAGCACATCCGCGCAGGCGGCCGAGCGGGTGTCGGCCTTCCTGAAGCGGGTCTACGGCTGGATGGGGGCCGGGCTCGCCATCACCGCGCTGGTGGCCTTCTCCGTCGTGAGCTCGCCCGCGCTCCTTCAGGCGGTCTTCGGCAATCGCCTCCTGTTCTACGGTCTGATCATCGCCCAGCTGGGCCTCGTGTTCTTCCTGTCCGGGCGCGCGCAGTCCCTGGCCCCCAGCACCGCCGCGCTGCTGTTCGCGCTCTACTCGGCCCTGACCGGGGTCACCCTGTCGGTGGTGCTGCTGGCCTACACCGGCGAATCCGTGGCCACCACCTTCGTCGTCACCGCGAGCATGTTCGGGGCGCTGGCCGCGTTCGGGACGATGACCTCGCGAAGCCTGGCCGGGGTCGGCCAGTTCTTCTTCATGGGATTGATCGGCCTCTTGCTGGCGTCCGTGCTCGGGATCTTCTGGCACAACGACGCGCTGCAGTTCTTGATCTCGGTGGTCGGCGTCCTCGTCTTCACGGGGCTGACCGCGTACGACGCGCAGCGCCTGCGGCACATGGCGCTCGCGGTCCCGGAGGGTCAGGCGGGGTCGCTCGCGATCGCCGGCGCCCTGTCGCTCTACCTGAACTTCATCAACCTCTTCCTCTTCATGCTGCGCTTCATGGGCGGCCGGCGGAGCTGAGCCCGCCCGCCGCCGGGCCGCGATCCAGGGGACGCTCAAGGCCCTCTTCCAGGGCTCGAGCTTCATGCTGGAGAACCCCCGGGACGCGGCGGCGATCGCCACCAAGACCCTCCAGTGGTCGGAGGAGGCTATCCTCCGGGCCCACCAGGTGTCGGGCCCGCTCCTCTCGTCCGTCAGCCGTTTGATCCGTCCCACGGCCAGCTCGAATGTTCGCTGACGCGCGCATCGTTCCGGACGGTTCGTTCATCGAGTCCGACGTCTGCATCGTCGGGGCCGGGGCGGCCGGTATCACCATCGCGCGCGAGCTCCGCCGACGGCCGCTCCGTGTCTCGCTGCTCGAGAGCGGCTGGCTCGCACCCGATGCGACGACCCAGTCGCTCTACGCCGGCACAGTGAGCGAGCGGCCGTACTTCACCCTGGACTCCACGCGCACCCGGTACTTCGGCGGAACGACGAATCAATGGACGGGCGAATGCCGTCCGCTCGACGCGCAGGATTTCGAATGCCGCGAGTGGGTCCCGGACAGCGGCTGGCCGTTCGGTCTCGCCGACCTGCTGCCGTTCTACGAGAAGGCCCAAGCCGTGTGCGAGCTCGGCCCCTTCGCCTACACCGCCGACGACTGGCGCGGGCAGGGCGTGCGCCCCATCGCCCTCCACGGCGAGCGGGTACGTTCCTACGCGTTCCAGTACAGTTCGCCCACCCGCTTCGGCGAGGTCTATCGCGACGAGCTCGAGCGCGCCGCGAACACGGTCGTCTACCTCGGGGCGAACGTCGTGGATCTCGAAACGCCGAACCCGCCGAACCAGGTGCGCGCGGTCAAGGTCGCCTGTCTCTCCGGCAGTGGATTTCGCGTCGGCGCCCACATCGTCATCCTCGCCGCGGGTGGCATCGAGAACGCGCGGCTCCTCCTGATGGCGAACCGCGTGCAGCCGGCGGGGCTGGGTAACACGTACGATCTCGTGGGCCGCCACTTCATGGAGCATCTGTACCTGAACGAGGCCGCCACAATCCGCGCGCGCGCGGGAGCCATCAGCGACTTCTATACCTCGGGTCACAGCGCGAACGGCCGGCGGGTGCGGGGAATACTCGGACTCGACCCCGACCTTCGACGGCGCGAGCGATTGACGAACTACTGCGCCGTGCTCGACGAGGAGCCGGCGCGCTCGGCTATGGCGTTCTTCCGCTCCCTCCTGCCGGTCTCGTGCCGGCCACGGATGCCCGCGGGCGCCGTCGATCGATTGCGTCAGGCGACGAAGCGGATGCGCGCCGTCATGACGAGACGCTCGAGGACACGGCAGAAGCCGCCGGAGCGACGCTACCTGGTCAAGAACGTCATGGAGCAAGCGCCGAATCCCGACAGCCGCGTGATGCTCGGAGAAGATCGCGATCGGCTCGGGTGCCCGCGAGCGGTGCTCCGATGGCGGCTATCGGCCCTCGACAAGCGCACCGCGCACCGAGCGCACGAGATCCTCCGCGAGGAGCTCTCGCGCGCCGGTGTCGGCCGCCTGCGAAGCGCGCTCGGAAACGAAGCCGACCCGTGGCCGTCCGCGTTGCGCGGCGCGCGCCACCATATGGGCACCACGCGCATGCATCCCGATCCCCGCCGCGGCGTCGTCGATGCCGACGGGCGGGTCCATGGGATCGCCAACTTCTATATCGCGGGGAGCTCGGTGTTCCCCACCGCGGGCGCCGCGAACCCCACCCTCACCATCGTCGCCTTGGCGCTCCGCCTGAGCGAGCACGTGAGTCGCCGGCTCGGATGAAGCCCGTCGGGCAAGCGTCGGACGCAAGTCCAGTCGCGATGAGGGCGCGAGCTGGATATCAAGATGGTGGGTCTATTTCGGGAGCAGGCTCCACGGCACACACCAGTTATCCGGCGCCGACATAGTAGTCGCCCGCGCCTATCGAAGAACCGGCACGGCGCACAGGACTTTGGCGGCCGTCACCGCCAGTGGCCGAGGCGCCGGTTCAGGCGCTCGAGCCCGAGGACGATGGCGATCGAGAGCAGCGACACCAGCGCCGTCGCGGCGAAGAGCTCCGGCGCGCGGAACGCGTTCGCGAGGCTGACCAGCAGGAAGCCCATCCCCCGGATCCCGCCGAACATCTCGACGACCAGCACCCCCAGCAGGCAGAAGACGATGCCGAGCCGCATGCCCGCGAGGACCGCCGGCAGCACCGCGGGCAGCACCACCTTCCGGTAGAGCTGCCACGACGTCGCCCCCATCGAGCGGGCGACGTGGAGCGGCATCCGGTCGATGTCGCGCACCCCGCCGGCCACCAGGAGGCAGATCGGGAAGAACCCCTGCAGCACCCCGTAGACCACGGCGGGCGTCATGCCGAGCCCGAAGGTGAGCAGGATCCAGGGCAGCACCAGGATCTTGGGCAGGGCGTACAGCGCGACGAGGAACGGGTTCAGGACGTCGTGGAGGTAGCGGACGCCGCCGATCAGGAGCCCGCTGCCGACCCCCAGCGCCACCGCCAGCACGTACGCGACGAGCGTCTTCCCGAGCGTCTCGCCGAGGAGCCCGGCGGCGACCGGCGCGATCGTCCCGAGCGCGCGGGCCACCGCCGACGGCGCCGGCACGAAGAGCGGATCGACCCACCCGACCCGTACGGCCAGCTCCCAGACGGCGACGAGCGCGGCGAGCGAGAGGCCCTGGATCGCGCGCCGTCGAGCCGGGCTCACCGGGCTGCCCGGGCTCCGCGGCGGATTGATCCGACGACGGCCTTCGGCCGGTGGCGCCCGGGGCTCACGCCACGCCCTCGGTCCACCGCCGCGCCCGGCCCTCGACCCAGGCCGCGAGGCCGTCGACGACCAGCACCAGCCCGAGGGCGAGCAGCGCCAGGGCGGCGTACTCCGCCGTCCGCAGGAACCCGTAGGCGTAGTTGATGAGATACCCGAGCCCGCTCCGGGCGCCGAGGATCTCCCCGACCAGCACGCCGACCACCGTCAGCGCGAGCCCCGCCCGGAGGCCGGCCAGGAGCGTGGCCGTGATCGCGGGCAGCACCACCTTCACGAAGCACGTCCACGGCCCCGCCCCGAGCCCGCGCGCGACCGTGAGCAGATGGGGGTCCACCGAGCGGATCCCCGCGAGGACGGCCAGCACCACGGGGAAGAACCCGAGCAGCACGCCGAACGCGATCTTCGAGGCCGGCCCGAGGCCGAAGAAGAGCATCAAGGACGGGTACCACACCACGCTCGGGATCGCGTAGAGCGCCGCGAGGAGCGGCTCGTAGATCTCGCCGACATGGCGCGGCAGCCCGAGGGCGAAGCCGAGCGCGAGACCGAGGCCGACGGCCAGGAGATACGCGACGAGCACCTCGAGCACCGTCAGCCCGAAGTGCGTGAGCAGCGTCGGATACGCCTCCAGCCGGAGCACCCGGTAGAGGGCCGGCAGGACGCGGGAGGGCGGCACGTAGAGGAGGGGGTTGCCCCGCGCCGCCCAGATCTCCCAGAGCACCAGGAGCCCGGCGAGGATGCCGAGGCGCGCGAGGGCGATCCGTCTCACGCGCCGCTGTCCAGCGCCCGCCGCGACTCGTCGCGAATCGCGTCCCAGAGCGCGTGCCGGAGCTGGGCGGCGGGCGGCGCGTCCAAGTCCCGCGGGGTCGCCAGCGTCACCTCGAAGCTCGCCTTGATCCGGCCCGGGCGGGCGGTCATGACCACGATGCGCTGGGAGAGGAGGATCGCCTCCTGCAGGCTGTGGGTCACGAAGACGACGGTCTTCCGCGTCCGGGCCCAGATGCCGAGCAGCCACTCGCCCATGAGGAGCCGCGTCTGCTCGTCGAGCGCGCCGAAGGGCTCGTCCATCAGGAGGATCGGGGCGTCGAGGGCGAGCGCGCGGGCGATCGCGACGCGCTGCTTCATGCCGCCCGACAGCTCGCGCGGATACCGTCCCTCGAAGCCGCGAAGTCCCACCGGCTCGAGGAGCGCGCGGGCCCGCTCGCGCCGCGCCGCGGCGGCCATGCCCTGGAGCTCGAGCCCGAACTCGACGTTCTCGAGCGACGTGCGCCAGGGAAAGAGCCCCGGATCCTGGAACACCATGGCGACCTGACGCGGGTCGGGGCCCGTCACCGGGCGCCCCGCGATCCGCACCTCCCCGGTGTCCGGCCGGACGAGCCCGCCGAGGATCCCCAGGAGCGTCGACTTCCCGCACCCCGAGGGCCCGAGCACCGTCACGAACTCCTGCGGCGCCACGTCCAGGGAGACGGCGTCGAGCGCGGGGATGGGCTGGTCGCGCGTGACCCAGCGCTTGGCCACGGCGCGCACCTCGATGTGGGGGGCGGTCACGGGGCGCATCGTACCCCGGTCGGGTGGCGTCTCGCGAGGCCCGCGCGGACGCGGCGCCCGGCCGGCAGTGGTACACTTCCGTCCGCCATGCCGGCCCGCTGGCGACCGATCCTCGCCGAGATCGCCCCCTACGTCGTGCCCCCGCCGCTCGACGCCCTCGCCGCCGAGCTCGGCCAGCCCGTGCTGCGCCTGTCCGCCAACGAGAATCCGGTGGGGCCGTCGCCGCTCGCGGTCGCCGCCATCCGGCGGGAGGCCGAGCGGATCCACCTCTACCCCGACGGCGGGGCCCCGGCGCTCGGCGAGGCCGTGGCGGACGCGCTCGGCATCAAGCCCGGCCAGCTCCTCTTCGGCAACGGCGGCGACGAGATCCTCACGCTCCTCGGCCGGGCCCTCCTGGATCCGGGCGACGAGGTCGTCGTGCCGGACCCCTCGTTCGAGCCGTACACGACGACGGCGCGGCTCGCGGGCGCCCGGGTCGTCCCGAGTCCGCTGCGCGACTACCGGATCGACCTCGACGACGTCCTCGCCCGCATCGGGCCCCGCACGAAGCTCGTCTGCCTCTCGAGCCCGCACAACCCCACCGGCGTCCCGCTCGAGCGGCGCGCGTGGGAGCGGTTCTGCGCCCGGTGCCCGGACGACGTGATGGTGCTCCTCGACGAGGCGTACGTCGACTTCATCGAGGCGCCCGAGCGGGCGGCGGACGGACTCGCCACCCTCGGCACCCGGCCGGAGAGTCTCGTCCTGCTCCGGACGTTCTCCAAGATCGCCGGCCTGGCCGGCCTGCGCGTCGGCTACGCGATCGCGAGCCCGGGGGTGATCGGACAGCTCGAGCGCGTGCGCGAGCCGTTCAACGTCGGACGCGTGGCGCAGGCGGGCGCCGCGGCGGCCGTGCGCGATCTGGCCCACCGCGAGGCGACGCGCCGGGTGGTGTGGGCGGAGCGACGGGCGCTCTCGGCGGCGTTCGCCGCTCGAGGGCTCTCACATCCCGCGACCGAGGCCAACTTCCTCCTCGTGCGCGTGGGCCGCCCGACCGCGCCCGTGGTGGCCGCGCTGCGCGCGGAGGGCGTGCTGGTCCGGGACGGGGCGGCCGTCGGTTACCCGGAGCACCTCCGGATCAGCATCGGGACCTCGGCGCAGAACGCGCGGCTGCTCGCCGCGCTCGACCGCGCGCTGACCGGCTGAGGCCGCCCGACGCTACGGCGTGCGCTTCGAGGCCGGGCGGGTGGCGACGGGCGTGGCGCGCGGCCGGACCGGCGCGGCGGCCGTTGCCTTCGCCGGGCGCGGCTTCTCCGTCTTCGCCACGGCGCGCGGGGATCTCCGCCTTCTCGAGGGACACGAGCCGCTCGGCGAGCAGGTCCTTCTCCGACGACAGCGTCGCGAGCCGCTTCTGGATCGTGTCGACCTGCCGCTGGGCTTCCTCGGCGCGCAGGCGCTGAGTCTCCGCCTCGGCGCGCAGACCGTTGACCTGCGCTCCGAGCGTGTCGGCGCGGCTGGCGGCCTGGTTCCACTGGTACCCGACGAAGACCAGCGCGAGGGCCAGCACCACGCTGGCGATCGCCCCCCAGGCGCGGCGCCGGGGTTCCTCCTCGTACATCTCGTCGAGATCGTCCTCGGGCTGCTGGGGCGTCAGTTCCTGCTGAATGGTCGCCATGCGCACCTCCCTCGTCGGCAATTCTCCCATTCGCGCGTGAGCCGTCCCAAAGAAATTCGGCCCGGCGAGCCCCGGCGGAACTGCGGGGGCGCGGGACGCTGCGGTATAGTACGCGACGAGCATCGGAATCCGATGATGCCGACAGGTGATCCCGCGCGGACGCCCGGGCTCGGGCCCTTCTTCGAGCGCGTCGTCCGCCAGGCGCTCGGCGATCTCGGACTCGGCGGGCCCGCCGAGGGGGCCTATCTGGCCGCCCTGCTGACCCGCTTCGCCCGCACCGAGGAGCTTCATGCGATCCGCGACGCGGCCGGGCGGCCGCTCGACTCGGTGGCGGGGCTCCTCATCGAGGCCGAGCGCGCCTGGGATTTTCGGGCCCCCGACTTCGACCCCTTCCGCGAGCGCCGGGTCCGCCAGCACGTGGGCGACTACGCGCTGTTCATGACCGGGCTCTTCCGGGAGCACGTCGAGCGCCGGGTGGGGGCCGCCTACTACGTCCGGCAAGGCCAGCGGGCCTACGAGGCGGTCGCCGCCTTCGAGCGCTCGGCCCTCCGGCCGCAGGCGTCCCTGTTCGGAGCCCTCGCGGCGGGGTTCGAGCGCTACGCGGCGGCCCTCTCCTATGTCAGGCGCGTGTACTTCCGCCCGGCCGACTTCCCGGCGGCCCTCCAGCCCATGCTGCGCCTCCTCACCCAATGGTAGTCGCGGCGCTCGAGGCCCTGGTCGGCGACGAGCCCGCCGGCGAGGCCGTGGCGGCGGCGTTGGCCACGATCCCGGCGGGCGAGCTCGAGGCGGCGCTGCGCTGGCTCGCGCGGGAGCACGGGGTGGCCGCCCTGCCCATCCTCCGCCGCTGCCTGGCCAGCCGTCCCGAGCACGCCATCGCCGCGGCGCAGGCCCTGGGAACCCTGGCGGTCCCGGAGGCCGTCGACGCGCTCGAGCACGCCGGGGCGGGCGCGGCCCCCAAGGCGATCCGCACCGCGACCCGCCGGGCGCTCTACCGGCTCCGCCAGGTGGGCGTCGAGCGGCGCGCGCCCGCCCCGCCGCCGATGCCGGCGCCAGGGGTGACGCCCGCCGAGGCGTGGGTGTCCGCCGTCGATGGGACCGGGAGCCGCGGACTCTGGCTGACCTTCGCGGGGCCGCACGGGGAACGAACGCTGCTCCAGGCGATCCTCTCGGAGGACGCGGGACTCGTCGACTTCTCGGCGGGCCCGCTCGCCAAGAAGCGGGTCGAGGAGCGCCTGCGGGCCCTGCGCGCCGAGAGCTCCCTGCCCTGGGTGGCGGCCCCGGCACCCTGGGCGTGGGCGAGTCTCGTCGAGGCGGCGACGCGGACGCGCGCGGCGGGCCGCCCGGTCCCCGTGGAGCTCGCTCGGTGGATCGAGCGGATCGGCGCTCCCGCGGCCGAACCCGCGCCGATCCACGCCCTGCGCCCGGCCGCGACCGAGGATCCCGCCCGCCTCGAGCGCTCGGCCGAGCTGCTGGCCCTCCCGGAGCTCACCGGCTGGTTCCTGGATCCGGAGCGTGTGGCGAGCGAAGGCGTCGAGTGGCTGCAGGCGCAAGAGAGCCGGCTCGTGGTGAGCGACCAGATCAAGGTAGAGCGGCTCGCGGCCCTGATCGACCGGGTCATCGAGACCCAGTTCGATGCCGCGGCCCGGCAGCGCTGGCAGGCCCGCCTGGAGGAGCAGGCGTACGTCCTCCTCGGGCTCGGCCGCGAGGAGCACGCGCGGACGGCCCTGGCCGTCGCCCACGCCCTCGGCGATCCGGAGCACTCGCTGCGCCGCCTCCCTTTCCTGCGCGCGCTCGCCGAGCGGAGCCTCGAGGTGGCCGGAGAGGTGGCGACGGGCCGCCTCTCGGCGGAGGCCGCGAGCCGCGCGCCGCGCGTCGCCGCCGCGCCGGCGTCGAGCGCGTAGGTGGGCGGCCTCACCGATGTCGCCGGCCTCCTGGTCGGCCATGCCGCCGACCTCGTGGGCCTCACCGGGTGCACCGCCGTCTTGTGTCCAGCCGGGGCGGTGGCCGCCGTCGAGATCCGCGGGGGGGCCTCCGGACTCCTGGGCATCGATCTCCTCGAGCCCGGGCATCTCGCGACACGGATCCACGGCGCGGTCCTGGCGGGCGGCAGCGCGTTCGGGCTCGAGGCGTGCTTCGGCGTCATGGCGCACCTGGAGGCCCGGGGCATCGGCTTGCCCACCTCCGGCGGCCTCGTGCCGCTCGTCGTCGGGGCGATTCTCTACGATCTCGCGGTGGGCGCGCCGAGCGTCCGCCCCGACCGCGCCATGGGGGAGCGCGCCGCGGCGGCCGCGACGAGCGGCTCGTTCCCGGAGGGGTCGGTCGGAGCGGGCACCGGCGCGTCCGTGGGCAAGGCCTTCGGACTCCCGCGCGCCATGAAGGGCGGCCTGGGGACGGCGAGCCGGCGCGTCGCCGCTGCCACCGTGAGCGCGCTGGTGGCGGTCAACGCCTTCGGGGACGTCCGCGACCCGGCCACCGGGCGCCTCCTGGCCGGGGCGCGGGACGCCCCCGGCGGGCGCGACCTCGTGGACACGGCCCGCGCGCTCCGTGAGGGCCGCGTCACCCCGGGATTCCGCCAGACCCACACGACGATCGGCATCGTGGCCACCGACGCCGCGCTCGACGGCGCGGAGGCTCGACGCGTGGCGGCGCTGGGCCAGCTGGGGCTCGCCGCGGCGCTGTCGCCACCGCACTTGAGCGTGGACGGGGACGCGCTCTTCTGCCTGGCGACCGGCTCGCTCGCGCGGGCGGAGGCCCCGCCCGTCGACGCGCTCGGGCTCGCCGCGGGGGACTGCGTAGCGGAGGCCATCGTCCGCGCCATCCGGACCGCCACCACGCTCGGCGGGCTCCCGGCGTGGGTCGATCTCTTCGGGGATCCGGACCGGAGCGATTGAGCGAGCCGTGACCGGCCGCGTCATCCCGTTCCCGTCGCGCGCGCCCGAGCCGCGGGACGAGCGCGAGTTCGAGGAGCTCACGCGGGTCCGCGATCAGGCCGAGGCCCTCATCGTCCGGGGACTCCTCGAGGCGCACGGCCTCGAGGTGCTACTCCGCACTCACGTCGCGCCCTCGGTCCATCCCTTCACCGTGGGCGACCAGGGCGCCGTGCAGGTCCTCGTGCGTCGCGAGGCGCTGGCGACCGGCCGTGGCCTCCTCGCTCGCGTCAGCCCGCCGCCGTCGTCCTAGCCACTAGGCCGGGAGCGCGGCGTCGAGGGTCCGCACCAGCACATCCAGGGCGCGCTCCACCGCGGCGAGCGTCGCCGGCTCGAGCGTCTCCGGGGTGTCGCCCGCGGTGTGGTAGGTCGTGAAGGGCGGCGGCCGCTGCGCGGGCGGCACCAGGATCCCCCGCACGCCGCCGTAGATGAAGGCCCGCAAGGGCTCGAGCGAGGCTCGTGGGATCGCCGTCAAGCCCACGCCCGTCACGCCCCGGTCGACGAAGGGGCGGTGGTCGCTCCCGAAGTACTGCACGGGCTCCCCGAAGTGATACGTCTCGTCCCGCCGGTAGCCCAGCGCTTCGACGGTGGCGATGAAGGCGCGCACGAGCGGCGTGGTCTCGACGGCGGGGGTCACGTCCCAGAGCGCCAGACTGTCCCCGATCCCGCAGAGCTCGAGGCTCAGCACGCCCACGAGGTCCCCGAGGTCCGCTCGCCGGACGTACACGCGCGAGCCCAGCATGGCGCGCTCCTCGCCGCCGAAGAATCCGAGACGGACGCGCAGCCGATCCGGCGGCGCCGCCCGAAGCCGGGCGCCGAGCGCGCACAGGATGCCGACGCTCGCCGCGTTGTCGTTGGCGCCGGCGCTGCCCGGGACGGCGTCGTGGTGGGCGGCCAGGAGGAGCGTCCGTGGGCCCGCCCCGAGGTCGACGAACAGGTTGACGCCCACACCCTCCACCGTGCGGTACGGATGACGGGACACCGGCAGCCCGGCCGTCTGCAGGAGGACCTCGGTCAGCTGCGCGCGCTCCCGGTTCGAGCGCCACGCGAGGAGCCGGGCCACGTCGACGGGCGTGGGCGCCGCCAGGCGCCGGTACGCGGCCAGGTCGAGCATCGGCGCCGGCGCGGGCTGACCCCGCCGACGGTTCATGAGTCGCGCCGCCGTCACGTTCAGCGCCCCGCCGAGGGCGCGGCGGAGCTCGCGGCGCCAGAGACTCGCGCGGCCGCGGCTCACGGGAGCGACGCCCCGCGGCCGGGCGGGCGCGGCGGCAGCCCGAGGAGGCGCGCGGCATTCTCCGTCGTCCGGTGCGCGACCTGCTCCGGCGGCACGCCGAGGAGCTCCGCGACGCGGGCGGCCGTGACCGGGAGGTAGGCCGGCTCGTTGCGCTGGCCGCGCCAGGGCTGCGGCGGGAGGTACGGGCAGTCCGTCTCGACGACGAGGCGGTCGAGCGGCAGGGCGCGGACGACCTCCGCAAGCCGCCGCGCGCTCGGGTAGGTCACCGGCCCCGCGATCGAGATGAGGAGCCCGAGCTCGATCCCGCGGCGCGCGACCGCCAGGTCGCCGGAGAAGCAGTGAAGGATCCCGCCGACGGCGACGACGCCCTCGGATTGACAGACCTCGAGGAGATCCGCGTGCGCCTCCCGGCAGTGGAGCAGAACCGGCTTGCCGACGCGCCGCGCCAGCTCGAGGTGCGCGACGAGCGCCGCGCGCTGAGCCTCGCGCGGCGAGTGATCGCGATAGTAGTCGAGGCCGATCTCCCCGATGGCGACCACCTTCGGCGCTCCCGCCAGGGCCGCGATCCGGTCGAGCGCGGCTCGGTCAGCCGTGCGGGCATCGTGCGGGTGGATGCCGACCGCGGCGTACACGTCGGGCTCCGACGCCGCGAGCGCCACCGCCGCCTCGGAGGTGGCCACGTCGGTCCCGATCGTGAGGAAGCCCGTCACGCCCGCGGCCCGGGCACGCGCGAGGACGTCCGGCGCGGTCGGCGTCGAAGGCGGGGTCGTGGAGGTGCGCGTGCGTGTCGACCAGCACGTCAGGCGTCCACCCGGAAGCGCAGGCGCCCGATCAGCTGGCCCGAGGCCGTCACGACGTCGACCGTCCAGCGCCCGGGCGCATCCGGGGGGAAGTCCGTCTTCCGCGAGTAGGTGCGGAACCCACCGGGGCGGCCGCCGCGGATCGGCGTGGGCAGCCGCACCGTGGAGACCACCCGGCCCTCGTGACGCCATCGGTGCTCGACCGGCTGACGGAGGGCGACCGGCGCCCCCACCGGGGTAAAGGCCACCAGCCCACCCCACGCGCGGAGCTCCTCCACCGTGACCCGCGCCACGGGATCGACGGGCGCCAGATCGAGCACGGCGCGCGCGATGGTCGGGCGCACCAGGCTGAGCGGCGCCGGCGGGATCGCCGGCCTGACGCCCCAGGCGGCGAGCGCCGCGAGCGCGGCGACGGCGCCGGCGCGCCACGCCGCCCGGGTCCACTGCCCGCCGCGCCGGAAGTACGTGGGCGTGAGGCCGAGGGCGGCGAGCACGGCGCTCCCGACGAGCGCGCCGGCCGGCGGCACGCCGACGAGGGGGAGCGCCACGTTGAGCCCCGCGAAGAGCGAGAAGCCGAGGAAGGCGTCGCCGAGCCAGGGGCGCGGGTGGACCAGGGCCTGGTACCAGGGGTCCACCGTGGTCAGGAGGGCCGCCGCCGCCAGGATCACGAAGAAGACCACGGTGATCGCGTCGAAGGTCGTGCTCGCGAAGTAGCCGGGGAGCACGAACAAGAGGAGGCCGTGGTAGAGCGTCTGGATCGTGTAGTCGCCGGCCGCCACGACCAGGCGCCGGCCCCGCGCCAGGAGCGCGGCGCGCGCCTGGCCGAGCACGAGGAACAAGAGCCAGAGCACCACGACGTAGCCGACGATCCACCCGACGTGGGGCACGCCGCGCCGGAACACCACCAGCGTCAGGACACCCGAGACGAGCGAGGCGAGCGACACCCCCCACCGCCGGAGGAACGTGCGCCAGGAACGCGCCGCGACACTGACGGGGGAGCGGGGGAGCGGATCGACCACGGCCGTCACGGGGGGAGGGGGCGACGCGGACCGGCTCTAGCGAACCTTGGCCCCGGGCGGCAGGTCCCGGTCGAGCGTGAGCAGGGCGAGCGTGTCCTCCGCCGAGCCCGCCAGGACCATCCCGTTCGAGGTGACGCCCATGAGCGTCGCCGGCTCGAGGTTCGCGACGACGACGACCTTGCGACCGACGAGGGCCTCGGGCGGGTAGTGCTCCGCGATGCCGGCGACCAGCGTGCGCGTCTCGGCCGCGAGGCGGACGGTGAGCTTCAGGAGCTTCTTGGACTTCGGGACCGCCTCCGCGGCGACGACCTCGGCGACGCGCAGATCGATCCGCTTGAACTCGTCGATGGTGACGCGCTGCGCCGGGCCGGGCTGCCTTCGGCGGCCGGCTCGTACCCGCCGGCGCGCGCCCGGGGACGTCGCCCTTGCCTCGCGCTCCACGCGGGGAAAGAGGCCGGACAGCTTCTGATGGCGCGGAGATCCTCCGGGATCCGCCATGTCCGCCCGAAGACGGCAGCCTCGAGGCGGACGGCCGCTGTGTCCCCCACCGCCGCGCGGATCCGCGCCGCCGCGTCCGGTAGGAACGGAGCGAGGAGGACCCCGAGACAGCGGAGCGAGTCGGCCAGGGTCACCAGCACGTCGACCAGGCGGTCGGCGCGGGCCGGGTCCTTCGCCAGCGCCCAGGGCTGCTCGCTGTCGACGTAGCGGTTCACGATCGCCACGAACTCCCAGATCGCGCACCAGCGTCGCGCTGGAACGCGAACTCCTGCCATCGCCTCGTCGACGGCGCGCGCGCGTCTCGCTGGAACGCGTCGGACAGCGCGAAGTCCGCGTGAGCACGCGTCCCCGCGCCGCCGCCCGCGCTCGCGCCGTGGGCCGCGATCAGCGTCGTCGCCCGGGAGACGAGATTCCCGAGATCGTTCGCGAGGTCGGCGTTGAGGCGCTCGACCAGGGCGTCCTCGTTGAAGTTCGCATCCTGGCCGAAGGGCATCTCCCGGAGCACGAAATACCGGAACGCGTCGTTGCCGTACTTCCGGGTGAGCGTGGAGGGCCTCGACGACGTTGCCGACGCTCTTGGAGATCTTGCCGCCCCCGAGCGTCCAGTACCCGTGGACGCGCAGCCGCGCGAACCCCGGCCGCTCGGCGCCGTCGGTCGCCCCGTCGCGGAGCAGTCCCGCCGCTCTCAGCATGCACGGCCAGTAGATGCCGTGGGGCTTGAGGATGTCCTTGCCGATCAGGTGCTCGACGTGCGGCCAGTACCGCCGGAAGCGCTCGCCGCGCGGGTCGCCCAGCGCGGAGACGTAGTTGAGGAGCGCGTCGAACCAGACGTAGGTGACGAAGCGGTCGTCGAACGGGAGCGGGATGCCCCACTGGAGGCGGCTCGTCGGGCGGCTGATCGACAGGTCCTGCAAGGGCTCCCGCAGGAAGCCGAGCAGCTCGTTCCGGTAGCGCTCCGGCTGGACGACGTCGGGGTGAGTCTCCAGGTAGTCGCGCAGCCAGTCCTGGTGCGCGGACATCCGGAAGAAGTAGTTCTCCTCCTCGATGTAGGTCAGCGGCGTCTGGTGATCCGGGCACTTGCCGTCGACGATCTCCTTCTCGGTGTAGAAGCGCTCGCACCCGTAGCAGTACTGGCCCCCGTACTTGCCGAAGTAGATCTCGCCCTTGTCGAAGAGCGCCTGGAGGACCGCCTGGACCACCCGCGCGTGCCGCGGCTCGGTCGTCCGGATGAAGTCGTCGTAGGTGATCCCGAGCGCGGCCCACTCGTCCCGGAAGGCCTTCGCGTTCCGGTCGGCGAGCGCCTGCGGCGCCTCGCCGGCCCGCGCGGCCGCCTGGGCGATCTTGTCCCCGTGCTCGTCGGTGCCCGTCAGGAAGAACACGTCGTCGCCGGCGAGCCGGCGGTAGCGGGCCATCGCGTCGGCGACGATCGTCGTGTAGGCGTGGCCGAGGTGCGGCGGGCCGTTGATGTAGTAGATCGGCGTGGTCAGGTAGAACACGCCGTCAGAGCGGCTTGACATGCTCTCGGCCTTCCCACGTCAGCTGGGCGAGCGGAATCTCCGCCTCGGTCCCGTCGGCGAAGCCGACCAGCACCGTTTCCTTCAGGACCCGCACGCCCCGGACGCGGCCTTCCATGCACCCGCCGCCGCCACAGTCCGCCTGGCACGCGGACCCGACCCGGGGCAGGCGGCTCCGCAGCTCCTCGTAGAGCGAGAACTCGTAGAGCAGGCAGCACTTCAACCGGCCGCAGTTGCCGAGGAGGCGGCTGTCGTTCAGCGGCACGTCCTGGCTCTTGGCCATCTTCACGGAGATCGGCTCGAACCCGCGGAGGTGGCTCGAGCAGCAGAGCTGGCGCCCGCACGGGCCGATCCCGTCCTGCACCTTCGTCACGTCGCGGGCGCCGACCTGGCGCATCTCGATGCGGGCCCGGAACTCCCGCGCCAGGTCGCGCACCAGCTCCCGGAAGTCGATCCGCGTCTCGGCGGCGAAGAGCACCGTCACGCGCCGGCCGTCGCGCGTGAGCTCGACGTCGACGACCTTGAGCGCGAGCCCGCGCCCCTGGGCGCGCAGCTGGCAGGTGCGCATGGCGTCGAGCTCGCGCTCGCGCCGCTGGCGGAGCTCCGCCACCTCGTCGGGCGTGGCGAGCCGGAGCACCCAGGGATAGGTCCGGGTGCGCTTCCATTCGGGCAGGTCACGCGCCGGGCGCCGGACCTGGCCGACCGCGTGGCCGCTCGGGACCTCGACCACGCAGTGGTCCCCGACATGGAGCGTGAGGCCCTCGACGAGGTAGTCGTCCGCCCGCGCGCCCTCCCGCAGGCGCACGCCGATCAACCGGCGCGCGGGTGCCGTCCCGGTCTCGATGTCGCCCGGAGCCTCGTGATCCTCGTGCATGTTCCCCTCTATGCGGCCGGCTCGTTCAGGCCGAGCAACGCGGTCTCGAGCGCGAGACGCGGGTTCAGGTTGCCCTCGAGGGCCAGCCAGGCGGCCTTCACGCGCGCGAGTCCCGCCGCCAGGGTCGGGATCGGCACGCGGGCCGCCAGGGCCCGGAGGGCGACCTCCTGGTCGGCGTGGACGAGGAGCGCCGGGGACCCACCGGCCGCGAGGCAGAGGGCATCCCGGTACCACGACCAGTAGAGCTCGAGGTACGTCGCCACCGTCTGACGGTCGGTGGGCGCGGCGTCGAGCGCGACACCCAGCCGCGCCGGGGGCTCGGCCGTCAGCGCGAGGGCCGCCTGCCGGCGTGCCCGGAGGGCGTCGAGATCGGTGCCGAGGGCCAGCCCGGGCCGGCCCTGCGCCAGGCGCGCGAGCAGCGCGCTCGCGGCCGGCGGGACTCCCCGCGTCTCGAGGAGCTGGGCGGCGTCGCCTTCGGCGAGCGGCCCGAACCGCACGCGCTGACAGCGCGAGAGGACCGTCGGGGGCAAGGCTCGCGGGTTGGCGAGGATCAGCACCAGATGGGTCCGGGGTGGCGGCTCCTCCAGCGTCTTGAGGAGCGCCTGCGCCGTCGTGAGCGTCATGCGCTCGGCGTCGTCCACGACGAACACCTTGCGCGCGCCCTCGTGCGGCGCCAGCGCCGCCGTGCGCTCCAGCTCGCGGATCTGCTCGATCCGGATCGTCGGCGTCCCCTTCGGGTTCTCGCGGGGCGGCGTCGGCGCGATCACCTGACAGTCGGGGAACTGGCCTCCGGCCACCCGCCGGCAGGTCGGGCAGGCGCCGCACCCGTGGGCGGCGCAGAGGGCGGCCTGGGCAAAGGCCACGGCCGCGCGCCGCCGTCCGACGCCCGACGGGCCGACGAAGGCATACGCGTGCGCCAGCCGGTCCTGGGCGATGGCCCGCTGGAGGAGCGCGAGCGCCGCCGGCTGCCCCACGATCCCGGCCCAGACCGCGGGCGCGCCCGGTCCGGTCACGGCGGGGCGAGGCCGAGCCGGCGGGCAACGAGTCCGGCGAGCTCCGCGGCGACCACCGGGGCCGGGGCGGTCCGCGTCGACCAGGGCCACGCGGTCGGGCTCCCGGTCCCGGATCGCCCAGTACCCCTTGCGGACGCGCTCGTGGAACTCGATCGCGAGCCGCTCGAAGGGATCGCAGGCGGCGCAGCGCGCCCTGCCGGGCCCGCACGCGGCGCAGCCCTTCGGCCACGTCGAGATCCAGGACGAGCGTGAGATCGGGCATGACGCCGTCGGTGGCGAGGCGGTTCAGCTGAGCGATGACGTCGAGCGGGAGTCCCCGGCCGTATCCCTGGTAGGCGACGGTCGAATCGACGTACCGGTCGCAGAGGACGACCTGGCCGGCGGCGAGCCCCGGGCGAATCACCCGCTGGACGTGCTCGGCGCGGCTCGCGGCGAAGAGGAGCGCCTCGGTGAGCGGCGCCACGCGGTCGACCTCGCCGAGGACCCGCCGGAGGTGCGCGCCGAGGGGCGTGCCGTCGGGCTCGGCGGTCTGGACGACGGGCACCCCGCGCGCGGCCAGCCAGGCCCGCAGGCGTTCGATCTGGGTGGACTTGCCGGCCCCCTCGACGCCCTCCACCGTGATCAGGCGGCCCCGGGGGCCGTCAGAATGCGCGGCCGCCATGGTGCCGTCACGCTATCACACGCGGGCCGGGGCGTCACCCGGGGACGCGCGCCCCCAGCAGCGGAAAGACCAGGCGATGGAGCTGGGCGACCTGGCGCTCGGCGAACTCGCGCGCCGGCCGGACCGCCTCGACCGGCAGGACCACCGGCGGGTCCCCCAGCGTGCGGCGGGCGCCGAGGTAGGGCGCCGCCTCGGCGACGAACTCCGGGCGGCAGAGCGGGCGGGAGGGCGACCTCGTTCATCAGCGCCCACGCCGCGGTCCAGGCCCGCGCCACGTTGGCGAGGTCGTACCCACCCCCGCCCAGCGCCACCAGGCGGGGCGCCAGCCCGACGATGCGGCGCACGGCCTCGGCGAAGCCGTCGACCGAGAGCGCGAGATGCGTCAACGGGTCGGTCCGGTGCCCGTCGATGCCGAGCTGCGCGACCACGACGTCGGGGCGGAAGGCTCGGACCACCGGCGGCACGACGGCGTCGAACGCGTCGAGGTAGACGGCGTCGTCCGTGTAGGGGTTGAGCGGCAAGTTCACCGCATAGCCGCGACCCGGACCCTCGCCGATCTCCTCGACCCCACCGGTCCCCGGGAAGAGACGGTCCCCGCGCTCGTGGGTGGAGACGGTGAGGACGTCGGCGCTCCGGTAGAACGCCGCCTGGACGCCATCCCCGTGATGCGCGTCGATGTCGACGTACGCGACCCGCAGGCCGTGGCGGCGGAGGGCCAGGATCGCGAGCACGGCGTCGTTCAGATAGCAGAACCCCGACGCGCGATCCGGCATGGCGTGGTGAAGCCCGCCCGCGAAGGCGAACGCGCGCTCGGCCTCGCCCCGCGCCACCAGCTCGGCGGCCAGGATCGATCCGCCGCAGGCCAGGGCGGACGCCTCGTAGCAGCCGGGCCAGATCGGGTTGTCGCCCGGGCCGAGGCCGTACCGGTACGCGTCCGACACCGCCTCGCCGGCGCTTACCGCGCGCAGCACCGCGAGGTACTCGTCGGTGTGAAACTCCCGCAGCGCGGCCTCGGGAGCGGGCACCGGCGGCAGGACCTCGGTGGCGGGGAGCCGCGTGAGGCCATAGGCCTCCATCAGCGCGAAGGTGAGGCCGAGGCGCTCCATGCGGAGGGGATGCTCCGGCCCGTAGTCGAAGCGCTTGTACGCGTCCGAGTGGACGAGCGCTGTCCGCGTCATCGCCCGGTCCAGTGACCGCTCCGGCCGCCGGACTTCTCGACGAGCCGGAGGTCGGTCAGGCGCATGCCCCGGTCGATCGCCTTCACCATGTCGTAGATCGCGAGCCCGGCCCCGGCCGCCGCCGTGAGCGCCTCCATCTCGACGCCGGTCTTGTCCACGGTGCGGACGATGGTCTCCACGTGCACCGCCGCCCGTGCGCGGTCGAGCACGAACCGCACGTCGATTCCGGTGAGCCGCAGAGGGTGGCAGAGGGGGATCAGGTCGGCGGTCCGCTTGGCGGCCATGATCCCGGCGAGGCGCGCCACGCCGAGGACGTCGCCCTTGGCGATCTCCCCGCGCCGGATCGCCCGCAGCGTCGCGGGCCGGAGCCGGAGGGTCACCCGGGCGCGCGCCTCGCGCACCGTGTCCGGTTTGGCCGAGACGTCGACCATCCGGGCCTTGCCGCGGGCGTCGAGATGGCTCAACCCCGCCAGGCCGGCGGGGGCGTCAGTCCGGGGGCTCGAGGGGCGG
Organism: uncultured Candidatus Rokubacteria bacterium; assembly: GCA_963799055.1. Classification (GTDB taxonomy): domain Bacteria; phylum Methylomirabilota; class Methylomirabilia; order Rokubacteriales; family DASRDR01; genus DASRDR01. The sequence continues at coordinate 48,185 of CAWCVP010000022.1, read as the reverse complement.
GCGGGCCGCGCGCGCCGGGAGGCAGGCACCCCGGACCGTGCGCGGGCCCGGGTGCCCGCCGTCGCGCGGGGCATGGGCCGAGGAGGAGGCCGGCCCTAGGCCGACATCTGGGGGGCGGCCTGGTTCTCCCGGATCAGGCTCTCCATGCGGTCCTTGCCGATCAGCTTCAGCTTCTTCAGCTCACTGACGCGCCACTGCTGCTCGCTCGTCAGGAACGGCCGTGCCTGGAGCTGGTTCAGCTCCTCCTCGTGCGCCTGGTGCTCGGCCCGCAACCGCCGGAACTCCTCGTTGAGCTCGGTCAGGCGCTGGATGACGGCCTCGCGATCGGGCATGCTTCCCCTCCTCCCGCGTAAGAAAACAAAACGGCCAGCGCCCGCACGGGCGACTGGCCATGTCAGTGATCCGTCTTCCAGGTCTCACGCACTCGGCCTCCCGTCAATGCCCGGGGCCTGGCCTGCCGCGTTCAACGCTCTTGTAGCAGACCGCTCGAAGCCCTGTCAAGTCGGGGCTCCTCACGACGGTGCCGGGGGCGCGGCCAGCACGCTGTGGAGGCGTCCGGCCAACACGCCGGGAGTGGTCGGCCATCCGAGCCGTGGCGCGCCGAGCGGGACTCCGGCCGACTCGGCGCCCGGCGGCGCCTCGGCCTCGACGAGGTACAGCACGCGGAGCTCCGGCCGGGCGGCGCGGAGACAGCGCGATGCCCCGCAGCTGCGGCATCGCCGCCGGAGGATCGTGGCCCCGCCCACGACGCGTAGCGCGCGCGCTCAGCCGCAGCGGTCGAGCGTGAACGTGCCGCGGCCGACCGCGCGTCCACGGTCACCGCCCGTGGTCTGGCGCGACCCGTGCACGGCACCGCGCCGATCGAGCCTGCAGTGCGGACACGTAGCTCACGCGGCGCCGAACGTCTCGTCGAGCCCGTGTCCGCCGTCGGACGGTAGGCGACCGCGCCTGGCCGGCGTCACGAGTGAGACGCGCCGGCATCGCGCGGACCCGGAGCGCGTCCCGGGATTCGCCTCCCGACCATCGTCGCCGGTCCCAGTCTACTGCGACCGGGCGCGCCGACCGTCAGGACGGAACGCCGGCGCCGCGCCGGACGAGATGGAGCGCCGTCGCCTTGATCGAGACCTCCACCGCCACACCCGGGGCGAGCGCGAGCGATCTCGACGGCCGGCCGCGTCACGAGCGCCGTGAGCCGCACGCCGCAGTCCACCCCGACGCGCCAGAGCGGCCCCAGCGGCGCCACGGCGCACGATTCGCCCGGTCAGACGGTTCTGGGCGCTGGTGGGCCCGCCGGCGTGCGCGGGAGCCAGCGTCAGGTCCTCCGGACGGCAGCCGACCAGGACGCGTTCGCCCGGATGGGCCACGGCGGCGACGGTCAGCCGCGCCGCGCCGACGTCGACCTCGAGGAGTCCCGCCGTCGCGGCCAGGACATGGCCCGGCAGGAGGTTCTCGACGCCGACGAACCGAGCGACCGCCTCGCCGGCCGGCGCCCCGAAGACCTGCTCGGGCGGGCCGATCTGCGCGAGCCGCCCCTCCAGGAGGATGGCGACGCGGTCGCCGAGCCGGAGGGCCTCCGCTCGATCGTGGGTGACCAGGACGGTCGTCGTCCCCGTCTCCGCGAGCAACCGCCCGAGGTCGTCGAGCAGGCCCTCGCGCGTCGGCGCGTCCAGCGCGGAGAAGGGCTCGTCGAGGAACAGGACCTCCGGGCGGGCGGCGAAGGCTCGGGCGAGGCTCGTCCGCTGGGCCTCGCCGCCCGAGAGCCGGTCGGCCGATCGATCGGCCAGCGCGCCGATCCCCAAGCGCCCGAGCCAGTCTCGCGCGCGGCGGTCGGCCTCGGCGCGCGCCACCCCGCGCAGGCGGCAGGCGAGGCGGGCGTTGTAGAGCACCGAGCCCCGGCAAAGGAGCGGCTCCTGGAAGACGCAGGCCATCCGGCGCCGCCACGCGAGGCGCTCGGCCTCGGAGGCCGGCGCGGCGCCGTGGAGGCGGACCGTGCCCCGGGCCGGGCGGGTGAGGAGCGCCAGGATGCGGAGGAGCGTGGATTTCCCCGCGCCGTTCGGGCCGATCACGGTCAGCACCTCGCCCGGGAGGACCTCGAGCGTCGGCACGTCGAGGACGACCTGTCCGTCGTAGCGGACCTCGACGCCCTCCATCGCCAGGACGGGCGCCAGGACGGGCGCGCCGGCGCTCAGACGGGCCCCAGCACCTGCAGCGCCCCGCGGTGCATGGAGACCTGCCACTCCCGATCGCGGGCGATGTCCAGGATCTCGTAGACCAGCTGCGGGATCTCGATCTCGATGTCGTGGCCGCCCTGGCTCGGCGGGCCCGGCGCCGCGAGCCGGAAGAGAAGCGTCCACGTCGTGCCGTGGTCGATCGCGTCCACGATCGTGCCCTGGAGCCGGTTCATGTGGTGGGCCGGGTCGGGTCCGAGACGATCCTTCCGGATGAGCCGCACGTGCTCGGGCCGCACGACGAAGGCGACCGGCGCCCCGGGCGGCGCCAGGAAGGGCGCCGTCGGCGAGTTGACCGCTTCCACCGTGTGCCCGCGCCAGGCGATCTCGACGCGATCCGCGACGGCCTTGACGACGGTGCCGTGCACGACGTTGCGCAGCCCGATGAGCCGCGCCACCGTGGGTGAGGCCGGGCGGCCCAGCACCTCGGCCTTGGGTCCGGCCTGGACCACTCGCCCCCCCTCGTAGAGGATCAGGCGATCGCCGAGCTGGTAGGCCTCGCCGAGATCGTGGGTGACCAGCACCACGGTGCGGCGGAGCCCGACGACCAGGGCGCGCAGCTCCTCGCGGAGCTGTCGGCGGAGCGGCGCGTCGAGTGCCGAGAGCGGCTCGTCGAGCAGCAGCACCGCGGGATCCGGCGCGATGGCGCGGCCGAGGGCCACCCGTTGCTGCTGGCCCCCCGAGAGATCGCCGGGGTGCCGCGCGGCCAGGTCCTCGAGCGCCATCTGGGCGAGGATTTCCGCCGTGCGCCGCTCTCGCTCCCGCCGGGGGCGGTCCCGGAGACCGAAGGCCACGTTCTCCGCCACGGTCAGGTGGGGGAACAGGGCGTATCCCTGGAACACGTAGCCGAGGTGGCGGGCCTGGGGCGGCAGATGGATCCCGGTCGCCGTGTCGTCGAAGACGCGCCCGTTGACGACCACCCGACCGGCATCGGGGCGGGTGAGCCCGGCCAGGCACTGGAGGGTCAGGCTCTTGCCCGCGCCCGAGGGGCCGAACAGCGTGACCACCTCGTCGCCCGCCTGCCACGCGACGTCGAGCGTGAAGCCCGGCAACGTCGTGCGGAGCGTGACCTCGATCATCGCCGGCTCAGAGCCGGGTCCCCAGCCGGCCGGCGACCACCACGACCGCGCAGGAGAGGACCGTGAGGAGGAGCACCAGGAACTGCGCCTCGGCTGTCTCGCCCGTCGACACGGCCGTGTAGATGGCGAGCGGCACCGTCGTGGTGCGCCCCGGGATGTTCCCCGCGAGCATGAGCGTCGCCCCGAACTCCCCGAGCGCGCGCGCGAAGGCGAGCACCGCGCCGGCGACGATGCCCCGGCGCGCGAGCGGCAGCGTCACCTCGAGGGCCGTGCGCCACTCCGACCGGCCGAGCACGAACGCGGCGCGCTCGAGGTCCACGCTCACGCTCTCGATCGCGGCGCGGGCCGGCCGCACGAGGAGGGGGAGCGCCATGACCGTCGACGCCACCACCGCGGCGTACCAGGTGAACGGGAGGCTGAAACCCGTCAGGTCGTACAGGGGACCGCCGAGCCAGCCGCGCCGGCCGAGGAGCACGATCAGGTAGTAGCCCGTCACCGTGGGCGGGAGGACCAGCGGCAGCATCACCAGCACGTCGAGCGCCTGGCGGCCCCAGAAGCGGCGCTTCGCGAGGAGATAGGCGAGCGGGATCCCGACCAGCGCGGCGGCCAGGGTGGCCAGGATCGACACCCGGATCGAGAGCCAGAGCGCGCTCGCGATCGGCTCAGACACGGCGCCCCTGCTGGAGCACGGTCAGCACCCAGTTCACGAGGAAGGTCAGCCCCAGCAGGATCACCGACAGCGCGATGGCGACGTCGAAGTTTCCCTTGCCCGTCTCGAGCACCGTCGCCGTCGTCAGGACGCGCGTCTGCCCCCGGATGTTGCCGCCGACCATCAGCGATGCGCCCACCTCCGAGATGACGGCGCCGAAGCCCGCCATGAGCGCGGCCAAGAGCCCCAGGCGCGACTCGCGGACGAGCACCCACAGGAGCTGGCCGCGCGAGGCGCCGAGCGCCTGCATCTGGAGGCGCCATCGCTCCGGAATCTGCTGGACGGCCGCCAGCGTGAGGCCGACCACGAGGGGGGCCGCGATCACGAACTGCGCGAGCACGATGGCGGAGGGCGTGTAGAGGAGCTCGAGGGCGCCCAGGGGGCCGCTCCGCCAGAGCAGGATCGAGATGAAGAGGCCCACCACCACGGGCGGGAGACCCATCCCGGTGTTGACCAGAGCGATCGCGAGCCGCCGCCCCGGGAAGCGGACGAGAGCGAGAAGCGTCCCGAGCGGGATGCCGACCACGAGCGAGAGCACGGTCGCCGTGGCGGAGAGCTTGAGCGAGAGCCAGGTGATCCCCAGCACCTCGGGATCCCCGCTCCCCATCAGTGCAACCGCTCGCACGAGCCCGTCCCAGATCAGTCCCATGCCGGCCTCCCCGTCCTCCGCGCCCGATGATACGCGCGCCGGCCGGCCCAGCCTCGGCACGCCCACGCGCCGCGAGGACCGCCGCCGCGCCGAGCGCCGGCGGCCAGCCCCGAGACGGTATCGCTCAGTCTTTGCCGACCATCACGTCCGAGGCCTTGATCACCGCGTAGGCGGCGTCCCCCTTGGCGAGCCGCAGCTCCTCGACCGCCTCGTTGGTGATGGACGCCGTGATCACGGTCCCGCTGCCCACGTCGAGCTTCACGTGCGCGGTGGTGGCCCCCTTCACGACCTCCACGACCCGCCCCTTGATGATGTTCCGCGCGCTGAGTCGCATCGCTGTTCCTCCGTCTCGGGAAGTTCGAGTGAGGCCCTCACCGGGCGGCGGGCGGGGGCGGCTGGAAGCCGAGGCGGGCGAGCACCGTCTGTCCCTCCGAGCTCGCCAGGAGCTCGATGAAGGCCCGCCCGAGAGCGGGCTGCTTCGAGCTCGCCACCACCGCCACCGGGTAGAGGACCGGCCGGTAGGTGTCCTCCCCCGGGCGGAACGCCTCCTTGACGCGGTCGGCCCGCACCGCGGCGTCCGTCGTGTAGACGAAGCCGGCGTCGACCTCGCCCCGCGCCACGTACTCGAGCGCCTGGCGGACGTTCTCGGCGAGGACGAGCTTCGGCTGGAGACGCTCCCAAAGCCCGAGGGCGCGCAGGCTCTCCTCCGCGTACTGACCCACCGGCACCGTCTTCGGGTTTCCGATCACGATCCGCCCGACGCGGCTCTCGAGCAGGTCCTGGGGCTTGGCCAGGTCGAGCCGCGAGTCGGCCGGCTTGATGACGGTGAGGACGTTGCGCGCGAAGACGCGTCGGGTGTCACGGACGATCAACCCCTTCTGATCGAGCTCGTCCATCTGGCGCTGCGCGGCCGACACGAACAGGTCGACCGGCGCGCCGGCCTCGATCTGCTTCTGGAGCTCGCCCGACGACCCGAAGTTGTACCGGAGCTGGACCCCCGGGTGCCGGGTCGCGAAGCCGCGCCCCAGCTCCTCCACGGCGTCCTTCATGCTGATCGCGACCGACAGCGTGACCTCCTGGGCGCTCGCCGCGGGGATCGCCCCCCACGATCCAGCGCGAGCGTCCCCAACACCCGCAGTCGTCGTCTCAGCGCACCTCCATCCATTCGCCTTTCGTGGCTCTGTCCGTGTGCTCTATGATCCGCCCATGCCTCGTGCCGACCGTACCGGCGCCCGCACCTCGCGTCAAACGGCTCGGCTCGACATACTGGGGGCCCGCCTCAAGACGCGTCTCTGGCTCGAGGTGGACGGTCGCTTCGCCCTCGGGGACGGCGGCATCCAGCTCCTGCTCGGGGTCCGTCACCTGGGCTCGCTGGCCGCGGCAGTGCGGCGCATCGGGTGGTCGTATCGTCACGCCTGGGGATATCTCCGGCGAGCGGAGACGGTCCGGGGCCCCCTCACCGCCACCCGGCCCGGGAAAGGCCGGGCGCGCGGCACGGTCTTGACGGCGCTCGGCGACCGGATCGTGAGCCGCCTGCTCGCCGCGCGCCAGACCATCGACGGCGCGCTCGGGCACCCAGCGGACCCGCTCCGGAGGAGATCGCCGCGCGCGGCGGCTCAGCCGCCGACCTGCTCCTCCCGCTGGCCGGCGATCGGCACGAACAGCGGCTGCCCGAACTTCTCCACCCCGAAGGTCTTGATCACCGCCTGGACGTCGGGGGTGACCATGAAGTCCGCGAACGCTTTCCCCGCCGCGGCGTTGACCCGCGGCCCGTTCGCCGGGTTCACTTCCATCACCGAGTAGATATTCAGGAGCGCCCGGTCCTTCTCGACCAGGACGGGGAGATCGACCCGCTTCTGGAACGCGAGGTACGTGCCGCGGTCCGTGAGCGCGTACGCCTTCCGCTCGTTCGCCACGAGCAGGGTTTGCCCCATGCCCTGGCCCGACTCGACGTACCAGCTCCCCTTGGGCTCGATCCCCGCCTGCTTCCAGAGCGCGAGCTCGAGGGCATGGGTGCCCGACTTGTCGCCCCGCGACACGAACCGCGCCTCGGCGGCGGCGATCCGCTTCAGGGCCTCAGCCGCCGGGAGCCCCTTGATCCGCGCGGGATCCTCCGCGGGCCCGATCACGATGAAGTCGTTGTACATGACGAGGCGCCGGTTCGACATCTTGCCCTCGTCGACGTACTTCTTCTCGAGGGCCGGCGCATGCGCGAGCGTGACGTCGGCCTCGCCGCGCGCGGCCAGGGCCAGGGCCTGGCCCGTCCCGACCGAGATCGTCTTGACGGAGTAGCCGGTGGCCTTCTCGAACATCGGCACGAGGACGTCGAGGAGACCGGAGTCCTGCGTGCTCGTCGTCGTCGACAGGATGACCGTCCGCGAAGCGGGGGTCTGCGCGACCGCGGCTCCCGCGGCCACGAGAAGCGTCAGGGCGGTGAGGACGACTCGCCGTCGCATCATGGTTGCGCTTCCCCCTGGCTGTCTGGAGGTGGAGCGGGCGGTTCAGCCGCCCGGGCCCGTCGGCGCGGCAAAGCCGTGCCGGGCCAGGATCGCCTGGCCGTCTGGGGACAGTATGAACGATACCAGGCGGCCCGCGCGCGCCGCGTCCGCCCCGGCCAGGACCGTCAGGCCGTAGTCCGCGCCGACTGCCAGCGGGGCAGGCAGCGGCACCACCTGGAGGGCCGGCGCCTCGCGCACCGCCTGGGCCGCGTTCGTGCAGTACGTGAGGAACACATCGGCCTGTCGGTCTGCCAGGAGCTGGGCGTAGACGCTCCGGTCCGTCGGGGGCGGGGGGACGTCGGGCCCCCGACGAACTGGCGCGCCTTCGCCTCGAGCCGCGCCTGGCTCCCGGGCCGCAGGGTCTCGGCGCGGCGGAAGACCTCCCACGCGTAGTCGCCCGACGGATCCGCCCGGGGCGTCGAGATGCCCAGGGTGACGGCCGGATCGAGCATCCGGTCGAGCAGCGTGTCCGAGGTGGCGCCGACGTCGGGACGCGCCAGGGCGCACAGCCGGTTGCGCGCGAACATGACCACCGGCCCGGCCTTCCCGGCCTGGGCGAGGGCCTGCGGGTGCTCCATGTTGGCCGACGCGAAGACGTCGCCGGGCTCCCCCCGCTCGAGCCGCTCGCGGAGGAGCCCCGAGGCGCCGAACACGAGGGTGACCGGCACGCCGTGGGCCGCCGTGAAGGCCCGCGCGACCTCGGTCAGGGCCGCCCGCAGGCTACCCGCCGCATGGAGCCGGACGCCTTCCCCTTGCCCCCAGGCCATGGCCGCTCCGCCGAAGGCCACCGTCACCGCGAGGAGTCCCGCGACCCTGCCAGGGGCCAGACGCGGCCCGACCGATCCCGAGCGCGCGTCGTCGGCTCCCTCGCCGGACGTCGTCACGCCACCTCGCCCAGCACGCGCCCGGCCCGCGCCCAGTCGTAGCCGCCGAGGCGCTCCAGACCGCGCCGGAACCGCTCCGTGCGGACGGCCTCGATGAGGGCCTGGATCGGCGGCTGGAAGAAGCGCGCCTTCGGGATGACGAGGTCGAACCGCTCGCGCGCGAGGGGCACGAATCCGAGGCTCAGCGCCGACGCCACGGCGCGGGTCGCGACCCCGACGTCGGCCTCGCCGCGAAGGACCCGCAGTGCCACCGCCCAGTGCGTCGAGACCTCATCCCGGTATCCCACGACGTCCCCCTGCTCGACCCGGGCCGCAGCGAGCGCCTCGTCCGTGAAGACCCGTGTCGCCGAGCCGGGCTGACGGTTCACGAATCGGAGGCCGCGCCGGCCGAGGTCCCCCACGCCCTCGATCTTGCGCGGGTTGCCCGTCCAGACCAAGAGCCCCAGGTCCCGGACGAATGCGTTGACCACCACCGTGGGGCAACCCGGCAGGCACGGGGGGATGTACGAGAGGTCGGGCTCCCCGGACGCGGGCTCGACGTGGGCGCAGGCCGCGACGTCGGCCCGCCCCTGGGCCACGGCGAGGAGCCCCCCGATGCGCCCCAGGGTCGCGATGAAGAGCAGCGGGTGTCCGGCCTGGGCTTGAAGCGCATCCGTGAGCATCTCGAGCGCGGGATCATCACTGCCGGCCAGGAAGAGACCGCCCTCCGGGAGCACCACGCCGGCCGCCGCCCGCTCAGCGCGGACCCGCGTCCGCCCCCGCGCATTCGCCTCGATCCACTCGTCGAGCAGATGGACCGGGAACAGCCACTTGCCGGTCACGCGGCTCGCGGGAATCCCGCCGCGCTGGGCGAGGAGATAGACGGATCGGGGGTTCAGCCGCAGGTAGCGCGCCGTCTCGGCGACCGTGAGAAACCGCGTCGACATCTCGTCGGTCAATTTAGCATCTCTGATCAAATCAAATCAAATCAGATCATATCGAATGCAATCAGATGCTCAGCGAGACTACCCGCCCGTCAAGGGTCGGATCGGAGGCAGTTTGAGGGGCGAACTGCTAGCGGGCGGGGGTGAGGACGCGGCCGGTCGGACGGGCGTGGAAGCGCCCCGCTTCCAGCACCGCGCCGCCGTTCACCCAGACCCAGCGGATGCCGGCCGGATACCGATGGGGCGCCTGGTAGGTGGCCAGGTCGTCCACGGTCGCGGGATCGAAGACGACGACGTCGGCGAACGCGCCCGGCCGCAGGGTCCCCCGGTCGGCGAGCCCGAGCCGGGCGGCCGACTGCCCGGTCATCTTGTGGACCGCCGCCTCCCAGCTGAGGATCCCCCGCTCCCGGACGTAGGTGCCCAGGACCTTCGCGAAGCACCCGTGCTGGCGGGGGTGCGGCTTGCCGGCGTGGGCGTCCTCCGGTCCCGCACAGAGACCGAGGTTGTCGGAGCCGATCGTGACGTGCGGGAACTGGAGGCCCCGGGCGACGTTGGCGTCGAGCATCAGGAAGTGGATCATCGAGACCTGCCCCTCGGCCTCGAGGAGGAGGTCGATCAGGGCGTCCTCCGGCGGCATCCGCCGGGTGGCCGCGACCTCGGCCATCGTCCGGCCCTCGACGCCAGGGACCCGCGGGCACTCGGCGACCATGACGTCCGGCCAGGCGATCGGCCCGTTCGGCCCGTTCCACTCCCCCTCGACGGCCCGGCCGGCGTCGAGGATCCGGCGGCGCGTCGGACCGTCCGCCAGCCGCCCGAGGAGGGCGGCCATGCCGCCCTCGTGGACCCACACCGGAAGCAGGCTGGCGAGGGTCGTCGACCCGGCCGTGTAGGGGTACATGTCGGCCGTGACGTCGACCCCGCGGGCCCGCGCGGTCTCGATCGTCCGGAGGGCCTCGCCCATCTTGGGCCAGTTCGCCTTGAGACAGGCCTTGAGGTGGGAGATCTGCACCGGCACGCCACCCTCCTCGCCGATGCGGATCGCCTCGGCGAGCGCCGCCTCGAGCGTGGGCCCCTCGCCCCGGATGTGGGACGAGTAGAGGCGGCCCGCCCGGCTCCCGGCCACCCGCGCGAGCGCGATCAGCTCGGCCGTGTCCGCGTAGACGCTCGGCGCGTAGATGAGTCCCGTCGACAGGCCGAATGCGCCGGCGTCGAGCGCCTCGCCGAGGAGCGCGGCCATGTGCCGGGCCTCGTCGGCCGTGGGAGGCCGCTGCTCGAACCCCATCGCCGCGATCCGGAGGGTGCCGTGACCGACGAAGGGGACCACGTTGCCCGAGAGGCCCGCCTGCCGGAGCCGGTCGAGCCAGGAGCCGAAGCTGGTCCACCCCCAGTCGAGCTGCGGGGAGAGGAAGGCGGCCCATTCCCGGAGCAACCCCCCGCCCGGGGGCGCCGGCGCCGGGGAGAAGCCGCACATGCCCGTCACCTCGGTCGTCACGCCCTGGCGGATCTTCGCTTCCGCCGACGGGTACGCGAGGAGCGCGAAGTCGGAGTGGGCGTGCATGTCGATGAAGCCGGGCGCGACGACGCACCCCGTCGCGTCGATGACCTGGCCGGCCTCGCCCGCGAGCGCCGGCGCGATGGCCGCGACGCGGTCCCCGGCCAGCCCGACATCCACGCGCTGCCCGGGACTCCCCGTCCCGTCCAGCACGGTCCCGCCGCGAATCAGCCAGTCAAACGCCATAGCGAGGGGGATCAGCGCCGCCGCGCCAGCTGGCCGCGGGCGGAGCCGCCGGGATGGTCAGGGCTTGGCGTCCTCGATCTTGACGCTCCGCATCTTGTCGCCGGGCTTGATGCGGTCCACCACGTCCATCCCCGCCGTCACCTGGCCGAAGACGGTGTAGTTGTTGTCGAGGTGCGGCGCCGGGGCGAAGCAGATGTAGAACTGGCTGCCCGCCGAGTCCGGATGCTGGGAGCGGGCCATCGCCAGGGTCCCGCGGACGTGCTTCCGCTTGTTGAACTCGGCCTTGAGCTGGTAGCCCGGGCCGCCGGTGCCGTCGCCCTTCGGATCCCCGCCCTGGGCCACGAAGCCCGGCACGATCCGGTGGAAGGTGAGCCCGTCGTAGAAGCCCTTCTTCGAGAGCGTGATGAAGCTCTCCACCGTCTTGGGGGCGTCCTCCGGGTAGAGCTCGATCCGGATCTCCCCGCCCTTCTCCATCGAGATCACTGCGGTCGGATGCATCCGCTGCTGCCCCTCCGCGTCTCCCGGGATCGCCGGGAGCGCCATCAAGAGTCCCACCAAGGTCGCGCCGCGCCATGCCCGCATGCTCGGTCCTCCTCCGCATCGATCCCGGTCGGAGCGCCGGTCATTGTACCGCAGGGACTGTCGACCCGCCGCTCGGCACCCGCACGGCTGGTGTCTCCTCCCGGACGAAGGGGTCGGCAGCGACAGGTCGACGCCGTTTCGACGAGGTGTCGCGGACGCGGCGCCCGGTCCCCCTGAAATCCCGGCAAAATGCGCCGTTCACGGTGGCATGGCCAGTGCACACCCCGCTGACGGGGGGCGCCTGCGCGCGCGAAGGCCGGGGACTCCCACAGTGCCAGGACGGGAGGAAGCCATGGCCAAAGCGCTCGACATGAACCAAGTGCACGAGCTTCTCTATCAAGCCCTGGAGACGGAGATGGGCGGGATCACCGTGTACGAGACGGCGCTTCGCTGCGTCCAGCACGACGAGCTCCGCAAGGAATGGGAGGAGTACCTCGAGCAGACCAAGACCCACGAGCGAGTGGTGCGCGGGCTCTTCGAGGCGTTCGATCTCGACCCGGCCACCGAGACGCCCGGCCGCCGGATCGTGAAGCACATCGGCGAGTCGCTCGTGCAGGCGATGGAGATGGCGCTCGAAGCCGGACCGCCCGCGGCGGCGGAGATCGTGGCGGCCGAGTGCATCGTCGAGGCCGAGACCAAGGACCACCTCAACTGGGAGCTGCTCGGCCAGGTGGCGGAGAAAGCCAAGGGCGCGCAGCGCGAGGCGCTCAAGGCGGCGCTGAAGGAGGTCGAGGAGGAGGAAGACGAGCACCTCTATCACACGACCGGATGGACGCGTGAGCTCTGGATCGCGTCGCTCGGGATTCCGGCCGTGCTGCCGCCGCCCGAGGAGGAGAAGGACGTCAAGACCGCGATCGGGGCCGCCCGCGCGAAGATGGCGCGCAAGGAACTGCTGTAGGCGCCCCTCATGACCTCGCTCGTCGCCATCAAGCCGGGGCGGGTCCTGCCGGCCCTCGTCGTGGGGCTGGTGCTCGCCGGATGCGCCATGGAGCCGAAGGTCCCCCTCCCCGGCGGCACGGCCCCGCGGACGGCCGAGTGCACGCAACCGGGAGGCTGGGCCGCGTTGGACCGGCGGGATCACGGCATCGGGCTCGACGGCGTTTTGCGGGCAGCCGCGGCGCTGAGGTGAGGGGCGCGCTGGCCAGCACCCGGTGCGACGTGGCGGCGCCCCCGGGCGCGGGCTGGCCCGTCCTCCCTCCCCCGCCGCGCGTCGCCCATCGTGAGAGCGGCGGGTCCACCCAAGTCCGCGCCAGCATTAGCAGTCCTCGCCGATCGACGGCATCTGCTAGACTGGAGCGACATGCAGACCCGCCCGGACCTCCGTAACGTCGCCATCATCGCCCACGTCGACCACGGCAAGACCACCCTGGTCGACGCCATGCTCTGGCAGGGCGGCATCTTCCGCGCCAACGAGACGGTCCCCGAGCGGATCATGGACTCGATCGATCTCGAGCGCGAGAAGGGCATCACGATCATGGCGAAGAACACCGCGATCACGTATCGCGGGATGAAGATCAACATCGTGGACACGCCCGGCCACGCGGATTTCGGCGGCGAGGTCGAGCGCACCCTGACGCTGGTCGACGGGGTCCTGCTCCTGGTCGACGCCGCCGAGGGCCCGCTGCCCCAGACCCGCTTCGTGCTGCGGAAGGCGCTCGAGGCCGGGCTCCCGCCGGTGGTCGTCATCAACAAGATCGACCGGGCGGACGCCCGCGCGGCCCAGGTCCTGGACGAGGTCTACGACCTCTTCATCGACCTCGACGCCGACGAGAGCCAGCTGGACTTCCCGGTGATCTACACGGACGCGCGCCGCGGCACGGCCACCACGCGCCTGGACGAGCCCGGGCGCAGCCTCGAGCCCCTGTTCGAGGCCTTGCTCGCCACGGTGCCCCCACCCCGCTACGACCCGGCCATGGGCCTCCAGCTGCGGGCGGCCAGCCTCGACTGGGACGACTACGTGGGGCGGCTCATCATCGGCCGCGTGACGAACGGGACGATCCGCGCCACGGACCGCGTCGCCGTCGTCCGGCGCTCCGGCGCGATCGAGCCCGCCAAGCTGACGGTCGTCTACGTGTACGAGGGGCTCCGGCGCGTGGAGGTGCCCGAGGCCGGCCCCGGGGAGCTGGTCGCGGTCGCCGGCATCGAGGCCATGGACATCGGGGAGACGCTGGCCGACCCCGAGCGCCCGGTCGCGCTGCCGCCGATCCACATCGACGAGCCCACGGTGGCCATGCTGTTCTCCTCGAACGTGTCCCCGTTCGCCGGCCGCGAGGGCAAGTACGTCACCTCGCGGCACCTGCGCGACCGCCTCTTCAAGGAGGCCCGCACCAACGTGGCCATGCGGATCGAGGAGACCGAGACGCCGGACACCTTCCGCGTGTCGGGACGGGGCGAGCTCCAGCTCGCGATCCTGATCGAGATGGTCCGCCGCGAAGGCTACGAGCTCGAGGTGGGGCAGCCCGAAGTCATCACCCGGACGGAGGACGGCCAGCGGCTCGAGCCCATGGAGCACCTCGTCGTCGACTGTCCGGAGGACTACATCGGCGTCGTGACCCAGAAGGTGGGCACGCGGCGCGGCCAGATGGTCAAGATGACGAATCACGGGACCGGCCGGGTGCGCCTCGAGTACCGCATCCCCGCGCGGGGGCTGATCGGCTACCGCTCGGAGTTCCTGACGGACACGCGCGGCAGCGGGCTCCTCAACCACCTGTTCGACGGGTGGGCGCCCTGGCACGGGGAGATCCCGCGCCGGACCACCGGCGCCCTGGTCGCGGACCGCGAGGGGCGGGCGACGGGCTACGCCATCGACCACCTCCAGCCCCGCGGCACCTTCTTCGTCCGCCCCGGCGACCCCGTGTACGAGGGCCAGGTGGTCGGCGAGCACGTTCGCGAGAACGACCTCGACGTGAACGTGACGAAGGAGAAGAAGCTCACGAACATGCGGGCGTCGACCTCCGACGATGGCATCCGCCTGTCCCCGCCGCGGATCATGAGCCTCGAGCAGTGCCTCGAGTGGATCCGCGACGACGAGCTGCTCGAGGTCACCCCGACGTCGCTCCGCCTGCGAAAGAAAGCGCTGGTTGCGCGGCGCCGCTTCTAGCGCCGCGCGATACCTCGCCGGGCTCGGCGGCCTCGCCGGCCTGCTGCTGTGCCGCCCCCGCCGCCGCGCAGGCGGACCCCGAGCCCCGCGCCTACGCGGAGGTCGGCACCGAGATCCCCCTGAAGGGCAATGCCCCCATCAACGGCTACGCGTTCTTCCTCTGGAACCGGCCCAACTTTCCGAACGAGGACCAGTATCTGCGCGTGGTGGTGGCGCCGACCTATCTCCTGACGGAGTTCGTGCAGGACCACTGGCCCTTCGGGCGCCATGCGGTGAGCATCGGGCTCTGGGGCGGCGGCATCCGGTACGGTCACGAGGAGTACCGGCACGGCAGCCACCAGGCGGAGGAATCGTTCTGGGGCCACGGCGCCGAGCTGCCGCTCTCCTACTACGCGAACACGAAGCTCTTCGACAAGCTGCCGCTCCAGGGGCAGATTCGGGTCACGCCGGCCTTTGTCGTCTACCAGGACTCGTTCAGTACCGCCGACGACTTCGAGCTGCCGCCGGACACCGGGCTCTTCACGGGGCGGGTGGGCCTGCGGCTGGGGGGCGTCCCGCCCGAGCTCCTGCCGGAACTCGCCCTCGAAGCGTCCGCCTGGTACGAGGCGACCTTCCGGACCGAGACCGGGACGTTCGGCCTACCCGGCCAGGCGGAGGAGCTGGAATCGCTCACCCAGAAGGCCTGGGGGCGCCTGGCCGGCGTCTTCAAGCCGATCGAAGGGCACACGATCGACCTCCTGGTCACCGCGGGTCTGACGCGCGGGACGGATCTCTTGTCGAGCTTCCGTCTGGGGAGCGCGCTCCCGTTCCGCAGCGAGTTCCCGCTGATCCTGCACGGCTACTTCGTCGAGGAGATCTTCGCCAAGCGCTTCTGGCTGGTGAACGCGTCGTACCGGTTCCCGGCCTGGCCGGGCTCCCGGAGCGTGCACCTCCGGGTCAGCGGCGACCTTGCGGGGGTCGAGTACGTCGCCGGGCACCGGTTACCGCGAAAACACCTCCGCGGCGTCGGCGGCGACCTCTCGGTCGCGGTCACGCCGCGCGTGACCGTGGTGTTCGGCTACGGGTACGGCTTCGACGCCCCGCGGAACGGCGGCTTCGGCGGGCACGAGGCCCACGCGCTGGTCGAGTGGAAGTTCTGACCCCTCGGCGCCTCAGGCGCCGGGCGGGGGGGCGGCCGCGCCCGGGGCGTTCCCTCGCCGGGGGCCGCGGCGGCGGCGCCGGCGCGGCCGCGCGGCGGCATCGGGCCCGGCCGGCGCCGGCGCCGCACGCTCCGGCGGCGGCGGACTGTCTCGCCGGGGCCCGTCGCCGGGGCGGCCGGCCGGCCGGCGCGGCGGGCCCGCCGGGCGGGGCCCGCGGCCGCCGAACCCGGCCCGCCGCGCCTCACGGGCCTCGGCCGAGCGGCGGCGCTCTTCGGCCGTCGGCTTGATCTCCGGCAAGAAGAACGCGTCGTCGGCCCACTCCACGCGGATGCGCTGGCCGATGAACCGCTCGACGCCCTCGAGCGAGAACGCGCTCGCCTCGTCGACCAGGCTGATGGCCTTGCCCGTCGCGCCCGCCCGGGCCGTCCGCCCGATCCGGTGGACGTAGTCCTCGGGATCCTGCGGGAGATCCCAGTTGTAGACGTGGGTCACGTCCGGGATGTGGAGACCGCGCGACGCCACGTCGGTCGCCACGAGGATGGGCACGCTCCCGTCCTTGAACGCCTCGAGCGTCTTGAGGCGCTTGCGCTGGTCGACGTCGCCGCTGAGGGCCCGGGCCATGTACCCGTTCCGCTCGAGCCGCTCGACCACGCGGTGCACCTCGTCCCGGGTGTTGGTGAAGATGAGGCTCCGGCCGCCCTGCTCGGCGGCGAGCAGGCCCAAGAGGAGGCCGAACTTCTCGTGGCGCCCCGCGTGGTAGAGGAGCTGCTCGACGCGCTCCACGGTCACCTGCTCGGGCGAGACCGTGATCTGCGCCGGGTTGTTCATGAACTCGTAGGTCAGCTCCAGCACTCGGAAGGAGAGGGTCGCCGAGAACAGGAAGGACTGGCGCGCCTCGGGGGGCGGCAGGCGGCGGAGGATCCACCGGATGTCGGCGATGAACCCCATGTCGAACATCCGGTCCGCCTCGTCCAGGACGAGGACCTCGACCCGCGCCGGCGACCACGCGCGCTGCTTCAGGTAGTCGATGAGGCGGCCCGGCGTGCCGATCAGGAGGTCGATCGGCGCCTGGAGCGAGTCGCGCTGCTTGAGATAGTCGACCCCGCCGAAGACCAGCGCCGAGCGGAGCCCCGTGAACCGGCCGAGCTGGCGGGCATCCGCGTCGATCTGGACGACCAGCTCACGCGTGGGCGCGATGATGAGGGCGCGCGGGGACGCCTCCCGGGGGGCCACCGGGTTGCGGAGCAGCCGGGCGAAGGTCGTGATGAGGAACGCGGCGGTCTTGCCGGTGCCCGTCTGGGCCTGACCCGCCACGTCCTTGCCGCGGAGCGCCACCGGCAAGGTGGCCTCCTGGATCGGGGTGGCGGTCGTGAAGCCGGCGTCCCGGATGCCTTCCTGGATCTCGGGCGGGAGGTCGAGCTCGGTGAATCGCATGGTCAGGCGGCCACGGCCTTCCGCTTGCCGAACAGCCGCGCGGCGATGATGCCCAGCTCGTAGAGGAGGATCATCGGGCCCGCCATCAGCAGCTGGTTGAAGGCGTCGGGCGTCGGCGTCAGGATGGCGGACGCGACGAAGCAGAGGAGGATCGCGTACTTGCGATTCTTCGACAGGAACGCCGGCGTGACCAGGCCGAGGCGCGAGCCGAGCGTGAGGGCGAGCGGCAGCTCGAAGACGAGCCCGAACGCGAGCGTGAACTTGAGGACGAAGTCGACGTACCGGTTCACCGACAAGGTCGGCACGAGGTTCCCGGTCTTGAAGCTGATCAGGAACTGGACGGCCTTCGGCACGATGATGGTGATCGCGAAGCTGGCGCCGATGAAGAAGAAGAGCGTCGACAGGATGACGAAGGGCAGGGCGAACTTGCGCTCGTGCGGCAGGAGGCCGGGCGCGATGAAGCCCCACACCTGGCTCAAGAGCACCGGCAGCACGAGGAAGGCGCCGGCCACCAGCGCCACCTTCATGTTGACCCAGAAGGGCTCCGTCGGCTCGAGGAACGCGAGCTTGATGGGCTCGAGCGGCCGCGCGAGATAGGTGATGATCCGCTCCGAGAAGCTGAACGTGAGCGCGAAGCCGATCATGAGCGCGATCAGGCAGACCATGATGCGCTGGCGGAGCTCGCCCAGGTGGGACAGGAAGGGCATGCGCCCCTCCTCGGCGTCTGCGGCGTCGACGCCGGCGGACAGTCGCCTCTTGAAGAGCATCAGTCCGCGGCGGCCGGGGCCTCGGCGACGGCCGACACCCGGGGATTCACGATCAGGGTCACTTCGCCGCGAACGCCCGTGCCTTCCAGGGCCGCCCGGAGCGTGGCCGCGGTGCCGCGGCGGAATTCCTCGAAGCGCTTCGTGATCTCCCGCGCCAGGACCACCTCGGCCTCCCCGAAGACCGCCTCGATCGCATCGAGTGTCGCCAACACGCGATGCGGGCTCTCGTAGAGCACCACCGGGCGCTCGAGGGCGTGGAGCGCGCGCAATCGGGTGAGCCGCCGCCCGGGCTTCGGCGGCAGGAAGCCCTCGAAGACGAACCGGTCCGCGGGCACGCCGGCCGCGGACAGGGCGGCGACCACGGCCGACGCCCCCGGGATCGGCACCACCGGGACGTCCGCCTCGCGGCAGAGCCGCACCAGCCGGAAGCCCGGGTCGGACACGCCGGGGGTCCCGGCGTCCGTCACCAGCGCGACGCGGGCGCCCGCCTGGAGCCGCCGCAGGAGCTCGGGCCCGCGGCGGGCCTGGTTCTGCTCGAAGTACGAGACGACCGGCGCTCGCACCCCGTACGCCTGGAGCAGGCTCCGGGTCCGGCGGGTATCCTCGGCGGCGACGAGGTCGGCCTCCCGAAGGACGCGAAGGGCGCGCAGCGTGATGTCCTCGAGATTGCCGATCGGCGTGGCCACGACGAACAGGGTCCCCGCCGGCAGCGGCGCCGGCGACCCGGCGACATGCTGGTCGGCGGCCGCCGGACCCGGCCCGGCCGGGACGGCGAGCGCGGGCCCGGGCCCGATCAGGCGCTCTCCGCTTTCCGCTCGGTGACGAGGATCGGGCGCTCGGCGCCGAGGATCGCGTCTCGCGTGATGACGCATTCGATCAGCCCCGGGATCGACGGGAGCTCGTACATCACGTCGAGCATGACGTCCTCGAGGATCGCCCGGAGCCCGCGGGCGCCGGTGCCCCGCTTGAGGGCCTCGTGGGCGATCGCTGCCGTCGCGTCGTCCGTGAACTTCAGGCGCACCTTCTCCAGCTCGAAGTACTTCTGATACTGCTTGACGATCGCGTTCTTCGGCTCGATGAGGATGCGCATCAGGGCGGCCTCGTCCAGATCGTGGAGCGTGGCCACCACCGGCAGCCGGCCCACGAACTCCGGGATCAGCCCGAACTTGAGCAGGTCCTCCGGCTGGACCTGGGCGAGCACGTCGCCCAGCAGGCGGTCCGACTTCGCCTTGATCTCGGCGCCGAATCCCATGCCGGACTTCCCCGTGCGGCTCTCGATGATCTTGTCGAGGCCGACGAACGCGCCGCCGCAGACGAACAGGATGTTCGTCGTGTCGACCTGGATGAACTCCTGGTGGGGATGCTTTCGCCCGCCCTGGGGCGGCACGTTCGCGACCGTGCCCTCGAGGATCTTGAGGAGCGCCTGCTGCACGCCTTCGCCCGACACGTCCCGGGTGATCGACGGATTCTCGGACTTCCGGGCGATCTTGTCGATCTCGTCGATGTAGACGATGCCGCGTTCCGCGCGCTCCACGTCGTAGTCCGCGGCCTGGAGCAGGCGCAGGATGATGTTCTCGACGTCCTCGCCGACGTAGCCCGCCTCGGTGAGGCTGGTCGCGTCGGCGATCGTGAACGGCACGTGCAGGATCTTGGCCAGGGTCTGCGCGAGGAGCGTCTTGCCGGACCCGGTGGGCCCGATCAGGAGGATGTTCGACTTCTGCAGCTCCACGTCCCCTGCGCTCGAGCCGGCCTCGATGCGCTTGTAGTGGTTGTGGACCGCGACGGCCAGGACCTTCTTGGCCCGCTCCTGGTTCACGACGTACTGATCCAGGATCGCCTTGATCTCGGAGGGCTTGGGAAGGCTCCGGATCTCGCGGCTGCGCTCTTCCTCCCACTCCTCGGCGATGATGTCGTTGCAGAGCTCGACGCACTCGTCGCAGATGTAGACGGTCGGCCCGGCGATGAGCTTTCGCACGTCGTTCTGGCTCTTGCCGCAGAACGAGCACTTGAGAACCCCGCCGTTCGTCTCCCGCGCTCGCGCCATGCGCCCCCTGCGCTCCTTCCCTAGCTCCGCCGTCCGTCGGCCGCCGCCGTGGCCGCCCGGAGCACCGGGGTGTGCGAGACGATCACCTGGTCCACGATCCCGTATTCCTTGGCCTGCTCGGCCGTCATGAAGAAGTCGCGGTCGGTGTCCCGCGAGATCCGCTCCACCGCTGGCCGGTGTGGTGCACGAGGATGCGGTTCAGCTCGTCACGGATGCGCAGGATCTCCCGCGCCTGGATGTCGATGTCCGTCGCCTGCCCCTGCACGCCCGCGAGCGGCTGGTGGATCATGATCCGCGAGTGGGGCAGGGCGAAGCGCTTGCCCTTCGCGCCGGCGCACAGGAGCAGCGCCCCCATCGAGGCCGCCTGGCCCATGCAGATCGTCGAGACGGCCGGCTTGACGTACTGCATGGTGTCGTAGATCGCCATCCCCGCCGTCACCGAGCCGCCGGGACTGTTGACGTAGAGGTAGACGTCCTTGTCGGGGTCCTCCGCTTCGAGGAACAGCATCTGGGCGATGACCAGGTTCGCCATGTCGTCTTCGATGTAGCTCGGCAGGAAGATGATGCGCTCCTTGAGGAGCCTCGAGAAGATATCGTACGCGCGCTCTCCGCGCGGGGTCTGCTCCACGACCATCGGAATGAGTGCCACGCTGCCTCCTACCCGGGCCCGACCGTTTGTCGGACCCCTATGCCGCTGGTTCGGCTGGTTCGATGCGGGCGTGCTCGACGAGCAGGGCCAGGGTCTTGGCCTCGCGGAGCGTGAGGCGCAACCCGTCCAGGTCCCCACCCCGCTCGAGCAGGCTCCGGACGGCCTGCGGCGCGCGCCCGGAATCCCGCGCCAGGCGCGCGATCTCCGCCTCCACGTCTCCGTCGTCGGCGGTCAACTCCTCGCGCTCGGCGATGGTCTCCAAGATGAGCGCCCGGCGCACGGCGCGCTCGGCATCGGGCCGGAGCTCGCCGCTGAGCTTCTCGTAGTCCCACCGCACGGCGTCCGGATCGACGCCCTGGCGGCGAAGGCTCTCGCGCGCGTGCCCGATCCGGTGCGAGATCTCCCGGCCGACCAAGCTGTCCGGCACGCCGACGTCGTGCCGGGCGAGCACGGCGTCGACCACGGCCTCCTCGAGCGCGCGCCGGTCCTGCCGCTCCCGGTCGGCCGTCAAGCGCGCCTGCACCGCTTCGCGGAGCTCGGCGAGGGTGTCGTGCATGCCGAGCGCCCGGGCGAGATCGTCGTCGACCGGCGGCACTTCCTTCTCCTTCACCTCGACCACCCGGAGCGTGAGCTCGCCCGGGCGCCCGCGGAGCTCCTCCCGCGGATGCTGGTCGGGGAACCGCACCTGGACCCGCCGCTCGGCGCCCGCCTCGAGACCGATGACCGCCTCGTCCATCTCGGGCAGCACCCGCCCGCCGCCGACCTCGAACGCATACCCCTGCTCCTGGCGGGCCTCGGCACCCTCCGGGCGCAGCTCGTAGTCGACCACCACGAAGTCGCCCACGCGCGCGGGTCGGGCGGCGGTGACGAGGGTCGCGCGCTGCTCGGCGAGCGTCGTCAGCGTCGTCTCGACGTCGGCGTCCGTCACGGGACGGGCCGAGTGGCGGACGACCACCCCCCGATACTCGCCCAGCGCGATCGCCGGCTTGATCTCCACGACCGCCGTGAAGCGGAGGGGCCGGCCCTCCTCGAGATCGAGCTCGCGAAAATCGGGATCTTCAACCGGCCGGATCTGCGCCTCGTCGACGGCGCGACGGTAGACCGCCGGGATGAGCGCCTCGGCCACCGCCTGGCGCACCTCGTCCGCAAACCGTGAGCGCACCAGCGTCATCGGCACCTTGCCTCGCCGGAACCCCGGGAGCCGGGCGTCACGCTGGACGCGGCCGCACGCCGCCGTCCAGGCCGCCCGCACTTCCTCCTCGGGGGCCTCGACGACCAGCTGCCGCTTGCACGGATCGAGCTCTTGAACCTCGATCTTCATCAGATAGACCGTGTCGTTGTCCTAGGAGAGGTGTGGTGCGAGAGGGGGGAGTTGAACCCCCAAGGGATTGCGCCCACTGGATCCTAAGTCCAGCGCGTCTGCCAGTTCCGCCACTCTCGCGCGTCCTGGACCGTCGCGGCGGCGTCGGACCTCCCTGCCTCGCGCGTCATCCTTGTCCTGGCCCCGACGAGTATACCGGACGGCGGAAGCCCCGGCAAGAAACCGCGTCTCAGCTGCGCGGGGCCGCCGCCGAATCGGTGCCCCCGCCGTCACTCCGCGGGGGCGTAAACGCGGATGGCCACCCGCCGGTTCTGGTCGCGGCCTTGCCGCGTCTTGTTGTCGGCGACCGGCCGGATGTCCCCCAGTCCGATGTTGTGGATCCGGGGCAGCTCGATGCCCTTCTCCACGAGGAACCGGCGCACCGCCTCCGCCCGCCGCTGGCTGAGCTGGATGTTGTGGGCGCTGGTCCCCGTGCTGTCGGTAAAGCCCTCGAGCTCGACGGACAGCTGCGGCTGGTCCTGCAGGTGCTTGACGAGGGCGAGCAGCGTCGTCTGGGCCGTGTCGTCCAGAACCCACTTGTCGAAGCCGAAGAGCACCACCTGCGTGTCGGTGAGCGTGCGCTTGTCGCGGACCGCCCAGAGCTTCGTCAGGCGCTGGTCGGTCTCCGTCGCCTTCGCGAGCGCGTCTCGTGCCGTGGCGCCGGCCGCATCGGCGCGGCTCGCGGCATCGGTGGCCTTGGCGTTGGCCTCGTCGGCCTTCTTCGCCGCCTGCTCCACCACCGCGGTCGCCTCCGCGGCCTTCCGGGCCGCCGCCTCGGTCGCGACGCGCGTCTCCTCGACCCCCTTCTGGAGCCCGTCGATCCGCGCCTTCTCGTCGTCGAGCCGTCGGTCGACCCGGCCGACATCGCCGCCGACCTTCTCCTGGCTCTTGGCGATCTCCTCCTGGACGAACTTCTTGGTCGCGCACCCCGTCACGAGCAGAGCGCCGCCGAGGAGTCCCACGATCATCATCCGTCGCACCATGCCCGCGCCCCTCTTCTTGTTCCCGAGCGTTTGTCGGATCGCCCCGCCACCCGGCGCGGCCGCCCGATTACACCACGGGGCCGCCCGGGCGGCTAGATGCCCGTCGGGCCCGCGCCGGCCGGGGCCGGGGGGCTCCCGAGACCGGGACCCACCCCCTCACCGCCGCGGGCGCTATGTCCTTCGCTTCGATTGGTGGCGGAGGGCGCCAGTGGTTCGCCGACCGGGGCACGATCCCCTGGATGCTACCGGTCGAGGTTGCCTCGGGGTTCCACGCCCCGAGCCACGCAGGCGACGGCCCGCCCGCCCGGACGCCGCCCTAGGTCAGAGGCTCCGCTTCCGCCCCCGGAGGCCTCGGCGGCTGCCCTTGCGCTTGAAGGTCCGGCCGGGCGGGGGCCGGTCGCCACCCCCGCCGGGGCGGCCCGGGCTGAAGGGTCGCGGGCCCTCCCGGCGCGGCGGTCGGTCCTCGGCGGCATTGACCGTGAGCTTCCGTCCCTCGACCTCGCGGTCGTGGAAGAGCCGGATCGCCTCGGCCGCCTCGCCTTCGGTGGCGAACTGCACGAATGCGAATCCGCGCGGCCGACCGGTCTCACGGTCGGCGGGAAGATACACCTCCACGACGCTGCCGGCCTCGGAGAGGAGCTGGGTCAGGGAATCCGCGGTCATGCCAAGGTTCAGATTGCCGACGAAGATGCGGGCTGGAATGGCTAGTGTCCTCCCTCCACGTCGCGCGTGGGCGGTCAGCCCCGACGGGACGCCTCAGTATCCTTCGCGCCGCGCGGCCCGGAGCGCCTCGGCCGCCTTGATCTCGTCGGCGAACATGTCCACGTGAAGCGGACACGGCGGCGCGTTGACGTCGACGTACTGGCACTCCGTCTGGTTGCACTGGACGAAATACCCGGTGGGCCGCATGAGGCCGCTCGGACGCGTGAGCCGGATGAGGACGGGCTCGGACACGACCGGGCACCAGAACTCGCGGGGGCGCGCCGTGCGCATGCCCATCCCGGTCACCGCCGATCGGCGCGAGGCCGACGCGCGCAACCGCCGCGGGCGCTCCGGGTCTCGGTGGCCAGATCCACGGCCTCTCCACTGGACCCCGAGCCGCGGGGTCAACCGGTTCCGCGACCTCGGTTCACGCCCCGAACACGCGGAGGTGCTGTCGGCGGCGAGGCTGGATTCGCGATCGAATCCGGCAGGGTGTCCGGCTGAGGATAGCACGTCCACGGGCAGCCGGGGCGGGAGAGCGGGCACGTTGCGTTCCTTGCCTGGCCGGGCCGGCGGGCGCTACCCTCTGGGCACCAGACGAGACCGTCGCGAAAGGTAGCGGACGCCTGTCATGACTGAGACGACTCGAGCGGCGCTGCAGCGCCCGGTCTTCTACGCCCTCGTGCTGCTCGCGGGATACCTCACGTATCTGATCCTCGGCCCCTTCCTGGCGACGCTCGGGTGGGCGGCGATCCTCGCGGTCCTGTTTCATCGAGTGCAGGCGGCGCTCACCGGGCGGATCGGGGCCACCCGCGCGGCGCTCGTCACGACGTTGCTGGCCGGCATCGCGATCGTCGTGCCGGCCGTGCTGCTCGTGTCCGCGCTGGTGCGCGAAGTGCCGCAGGCGGCCGCCTACCTGCAAGAGGTGTCGCGCACGGCCCCTGATCAGATCGAGCAGATCTGGGAGGCCGTGCGGGCCCGAAGCCCCTTCGAATTGCCGGAAGATCCGACCCAGTTCGCGACCGAGGCCGCTCGACGGGCGCTCACGTTCCTGGTGCCGCGCGCCGGCGCCGTCGTCGCCGACTTCTTCGCGACGCTGGGCGCCCTCGCCGCGATGCTGTTCGCGCTCTTCTTCATGCTGCGGGACGGCGACGCCTGGAGCCGCGAGCTGCGCGCCCTGCTGCCGCTTCCCGAGCAGGAGTCCGAGCGCCTGCTGCGCGACACGCGGGATCTGGTGATCGCCAGCGTCGTCTCGGGCCTGCTCGTCGCGGCGGCGCAAGGCACGATCGGGGGCGTGGCGTTCTGGCTCCTGGGGCTCGGCGCGCCGGTGCTCTGGGGCGTGGCGCTCGCGTTCTGCTCGCTGATCCCCGTGGTGGGCTCCGCGCTCGTGTGGCTGCCCGCCGCGCTCTGGTTGCTGCTGGCGGGCGACATGGTACGCGGCGTGATCATGCTGCTCGTCGGCGTGTTCGGGATCAGCATGGCCGACAACGTGCTCCGCCCGCTGCTGTTGAGCGGCAGCACCTCGGTGAGCGGGCTCGTGGTCTTCTTCGGCTTGCTCGGTGGCGTGGCCGCCTTCGGCTTCATCGGCCTCGTGATCGGCCCGATCGTCCTCGTGACCACGGGCAGCCTTCTCAAGCTGCTGAGCCGGACCGACCGCGTGGACCCGGCGCGCTGACCGGCGGTGGCCCGCCCGGCGCGCGTGGGTGCTCGTCTGAAGGTTGGCGGCGGGTGGGTCGACTCGTGAGACGAGCGGCCTCGAGTGGCCCAAGACCCGCCGAGGCCGCTCGTCGTCGCGAATCCCTTATTGCGCGGCGAAGCAGTAGAACAGGCCGGCGCCGCCCGTGCTCACCAGGTTCTGCTGACTGCAGCCGTTGGTCAGGTGCACCGCGTTCCACGAGGAGTTGGGCCCGCCCAGCCGGTCGTGATGGCCGACGATGGCGCTGCCGGCCGCGTTGCTCGTCCAGTTGCCGCAGGTGGTCACGTCGGGTCGGCCGATCAGCGCGCGTCCGTGCGAGTCCGACCCCGTCAGGATGTCGTGGATGTTGGGCGTGTCGCCCGAACCGGGAACGATCTCGCCCTTCTCGTTGAGGGCGATGGGCTTCCGGATGTTGTTGCGATCGCGCTGCGAGTCGCCGTGCAGCTCATCGACGTTGGCCGCGATGATCACGCCCTTCGCGTTGAACCAGGGACCGCTGCCGATCCGGTCGCGCGCGTTGACGGGCAGCGTTCCCGTCGCGGGCGCCGCGGTCTGGCTGAGGTACGCACGCCACGTGCGATTGCCCGCCCCCGCGGCCTGCGCCAGCGTCTGGCAGTGCCGGTCGGCGCCCGCCAGGCCGCCCAGGTTCGCCCCATCGCCCAGGCCGACGCTGGTGACGAAGAAGCTCATGGGCTGCGGCGGGGGCGGCGGCGGTTGTGTTTGCGCCTGCTGCGCCTGCTGCGGCCGCGGCAAGCGTCAACGTGCCGATCAGGATGATTGCGGCGGCTCCACTACGCGTCCTGGGCATCTTTGTTCCTCCTCACGGTGTGTGGGTACCGACCGAGCTCCCTGCGGACACCCGCTGCCGTCGAGCCACTATGGGCTCGACCACGACCGCCGACCGGTCGAGCCGCGCATCAAGTGGTCGACATGAGCGTCCCCGACGCCCACCACGGCTCACCAAGTGGAATCACGCCACCGGATCGGAGGTTCCCGGCCAGGCACCCTGCCGTTCCCTGGTCATGCCGTTCGGCTGGGTGTCCTCGCCGGTCTGCGCCCGCGCCAGCTGCCAGGCGGCGAGGCACAGGCAGAGCGCTCCGACCAGCTCGATCGTCTCTTCCCAGAGGGACGACCGCGGGCGCGTGAGGCGCTCGAGGCGGTGCTGGAAGATCTGGCTGACCGCGTATGCGCCGGCTCCGGCGATCGCGAGCTGCCCCCACGGGGAACGGGGCAGGGTGCGGACCACTCGGATGACCGAGCGGCCATGAGCGACCAGATGGCCCACCGCCGCCAGAGCGCAAATCAGGCCGGCTGACAGGACGACCCAGGGAAGGACTGATCCCGCGCTGCGCCGAAGCGTGGGCCGCCAGTGCCGGATGCGGAAGCCCACCTGGCTATGGAGGCTCAGCTCGACGGTGATGCCGACCGTCAGCAGGCCCCCGAGCAGCAGCTCGGGGACCGCCGCCCGGCCGCGTGCTCGCAAGCGGAAGGCGCGCCCGACGGTCACCACCCAGCCGGTGAGGAGGAGGGCCGCCTGGACCCACTCCACCGGTCCGTTCTCCGCCACCACCGCTTCCGCCCGGGTCGGGTCCAGCCGCAGAAACGCACCGAGTGCGGCGACCACGAGGACCGTCCCGATCGCCGCGATCACCCGGAGATCCCGTGACTCGCCGCCGCCCTTCTCCGTGCGAGTCATCTCCGAGGCACGCCTCACGGAATCACTTCGTCAGCACGTGCCAGCATCGACGGCGACCGCGTCAGCCTGGCGAAGGGTTCGAGGCGGGCGTTTTCGCTTCATCCGGCTCGCGAAACGTGCGCCCTGCGACCGCACGACCGAAAGGTCACTTTGTGCGACGCCTGCTTACGATCACGTCGTCCCTGCCCCTCTCACTACCAGCTTTTCCGAGACTCGCCGGACACAGTTCGAGCAGCCTGCCGAACTCCTCACACCCCCGGGATCCCCGATCGAGGAGGTGCGGTGGAACTTGGGAATCGTCAGGCGCGCGCAGGCCTCTGGCCCGCTCCGTCCCAACGACCCATCCCGGCCAGGCGCCCAGCGTGCAATCTGCACGATAGCGCACCCCGCGGTAGGGTGCGAGTGGGCCGTCATCGGCCGCAGTCTCTCCTCCGGAAGAACGAGTCGGGGGCCGCACCGCCCCTGATCGAACAAGCTCCCTGCGTGGTCGTCTCACCCATGGTCGTTGCTCGGTTGGCCGGCACCGCGCTACCCTCTGGGCATCCATCCACCCCTCCTGGGCCCGGCGAACCACGGGCGAGCGGCGGGCGGGGGAAGGCAAGCGGGAAAAGTGGTCAGCACTTGCTACGCGCGGTTCGCGGCGGCACTTCGAAAGCGCGGATGCGCAGCCGGCTGGCCGCCCCAAGTCGTTGCTCCAAGTGGCTCGCCGAGAAAAATGACCTGCCCACATTGCGGCATCGAGAACCCGGACCCCGCTTCTCGGTGCAGCTGCGATTCGAGGCACGTCGAATCGGACTTTGCCGATCCTCGCGCCGGTGTGGCACTCAAGGAAGCGCGACACACGGTGCTTGAGGCTTGCGGGTTTCGGAGTGGGAGCCCTGACGACTTCACCACATCAACTCTGTCGCGAATCGGGATCCCGACAGCCTGGTGCGATGGCTTGAGTGCCAACCTACCGCCTGGGAGGAGTTCGATCGGCGGGAAGTGAAGAGAGAGCAAGAAGAGAGGTGGACGCGGGCCGGCGGACGTTTCTCATGGACGGCCCTTGATCGATGGCGAAGCCGAGACCCCATCGCTGCCCGGGAGCCCCGGCAAACATCCTTCCACCGACGGCTTCACGAACGCCTATGCGGGCCCGTGCCCACAATGCGGCACACCTCCCGAGCGACTGACCTGGATCCGTTTTCGGGGGCGTTGGGCGTGGGCAGCTCTGGGCCTTGGGGCTGGGTGATTGTATGTGACCCGTGTCATCTTCAGGTGTCCATCGTCCTTGAAGGGAAATGACGGTGTGCCCGCCTAACGTGGGCGGTCCATCGGACGGATCCTTATGGGATCGCTCCTGTAGCAACAGACGAAGCCTCGGGTAGGATAGAAGCATGGATTTCGCCCTCAGATACTCCGCTGAATTTTACATACCGCCGATCCTCGATCTCATCGCCATCATTCTCTTCGCGATTACGGGTGCGCTGAGCGCCGCGAAGCGCGGCTACGATTGGATCGGCGCCATGTCGATCGCTCTCGTCACCGGATGCGGAGGGGGGCTCATACGCGACATCCTCCTGAACGTTCGCCCGGTGTTCCTTGAGCACGAGGCGTACATCTGGGCGGTCATCACCGCCGTGCTCCTGAGCATCTACGTGTTCCCGCTCGTCTCGCGAATGGGTTGGATTTTTCTCGTGGCTGATGCACTCGGGCTTGCGATGTATGCGGTGATCGGCACGCAGAAATCGTTGGATACCGGGCTGGGGATCTCCGCCGCCATACTCATCGGCACGCTCAACGCGATCGGCGGCGGGCTCGTCCGGGATATTCTCACCCGGGAGGAAGCGAGCCTGCTGAAGCCGGGGCAATGGTACGCGGGAATTGCGTTCGGCGGCAGTGTGCTCTTCTGTCTCCTGAGCCGCTTCTTGCACGTGCCCGCCGCCGTCGCCGGGACCTTCGTCGTTCTCGTTGCCTTCACCGCGAGAATTCTCGCGCATCGCTACGATCTTCAGACCCGGGCGGTCAGGCCCGTGGGGTTCCATACGCATCATTCGTGAACAATCGGTGCCGAACCGGGTTCCGATCCGGTTCAGCCTCCCGAGTTGAATCGACACGGGTGGGAGGCGCGCGACCTTGGCAGGGTCCTGGTGACGCCGCTCCGGTCCGTCAGCGCCCGCATCGCCGCCGCAGGGGGGCGGCGGCCGCCTGTAGGTGGGAGCCTCCCGGCGCTCGTCACCAGCGCCGACCTCACCGGGGCCAATCCGAGGATCGTGCAGCCGCCCGCCCGCGCGTTCCGGACGGCGGCCCGGCCTGCAACCGGATCCGAGCGTCGAGTCGCCCCGGTGGTCGGCGGCTCCCGGGGCGCGCCGCCGCCACTTGGCGAGCGCGCACCCATCGGGGAATCGTCGCATGCATGAGGCCGATGTCGTCTTCCTGGTCATCGCCATTCTGGAGCTTCTCGTTGTCGCTTCCCTCACCGCGGTTCTGCTTCGGCGCCTCCGATTTCCCTACACGATCGGCCTGATGATCGTTGGGATCCTGCTCGCGTTCGCGCAAGACCGTCTTGACGTTCTGGAATCCCTGCGGCAAGTCCGGCTGACCCCCGACATTGTCCTCTACCTCTTCCTTCCAACCCTGGTGTTTCCAGCCGCGGTCCAGCTCGATCTGCGGTTACTCAGACAGCATCTGTATCCCTTGGTGCTCCTAGCATTCCCCGGGGTGATCGTGTCGACGGCCATCGTGGGCAGTCTCGTGGCCACGCTGACCCCCCTCTCCTGGAACGCGGCCCTGCTGTTCGGGGCGCTGATCTCCGCCACGGATCCGGTCGCGGTCGTCGCCCTCTTCAAGGACCTGAGGGTCCCGGAGCGGTTGTCCGTCCTAGTCGATGGCGAGAGCTTGTTCAATGACGCCACGGCAATCGTGCTGTTCACCATCGTTCTCTCCGTGGGAGCATCCGGCGACATCGGTCCTCTGACCGTCGGCCGCGGAGCGGTGGACTTTGTCTGGGTGTCCGTGGGGGGCCTCGGCGTCGGCGCCCTCATCGCCGCGCTCTATGGGAAGATCGTACGCTTTGCTGAAGACGATCCTCTCGTCGAAATTGCCCTGTCGACGGTCCTCGCGTACACAGCCTTCCTGGTCGGGCATCATTACCTGCACGTCTCGGGAGTCCTGGCGGTGGTCGGGGCGGGGCTGGTTGGCGGTTGGCTCCGCCGAAAGCACTTCGAGAAGGCCACGGACACACGCGCGTATTTGCAACACTACTGGAGCTATGCCGTCTTCGTCGCCAACAGCTTCGTCTTCCTCTTCTTGGGAATTGGCGAGAACTCGTTCCTGACGCGCCTGTGGGGCGAGGGTGCGGCTGAGCTGGCCTACATCCTCTGCGCGATCGTCGCCGTGATCGTGTCCCGTCTGATCGTCGTGTATGGGGCCATCGGCCTCGCGAACACATGGTCGAGGATCGAGTCGATCGATTGGCGCCATCGGGCCATCATCTTCTGGGGCGGGGGGCTGCGGGGCGCTCTGCCGCTGGTCCTCGTGCTCAGCCTGCCGTTCGATTTCCCGGAGCGGCAACGCATCCTCGATCTCACGGCGGGCGTTGTGCTGTTCACGCTGCTGGTCCAAGGGACGACGGTCGGTCGTCTGATCCGCGCCCTTCAACCGACGTCAGTGAGCGACGGAGCCCGGTGACAGAACCACGACACGCGTGAGGGACATCGCGGGGGGCGCCGGCCTGCGCATCCTCGCCGGTTCGCGCCAGTGAACTCGCCCGCACCAACCGCCACGACTTCGGAGTGAGCTGGAACGCGGACCTGCCGGACAGCGGTGTCGTCGTGGGCGATGACGTGCTCATCACCCTCGACATCGAGGCTGAGGCGGTCGCGGAACAGGCCGGCTGATCAGGCCGTCGACGGGGGCTGGTTCGATTTCTCGCCGGAAGAACGAATCGAGAGGCGGGCGGCGGCGCCCCCGATTGTGTGGTGAGCCGTGAAGGAATGGACCCTCAACCTACTGACTAAGAGGTGGTTCGGGGACCGAACTCCTGAGAACTCAGGAGAGCCAAGGCTACGAATCTTCCACGGGGCAGCGTGCTGGATGTTCGCCCGCGTGTGGTGGAGTTCGGCGGAGTTTGGCACTGGCATGCCGCCGAGATTCTGCTGCCACGCACCGAGTCCCAGGGCCGTCGGGGACGAACACGGGACGAGGGGCACCCTGGAGCGACCGTGTCGCCAGGGCCCGGGGGACCCCTCTCAGCGCAGCGACTCCCCCTGGAGCTTGGCGAGATCCGCGCCAAGAGTCTTGCCGATGTAGTTGGTCAGCACGGGCACCGCCTTCTTGACCGCGTCGCCCTTGAGCCCGAGCTTCCTGAACGACTGTGCGACACCGGCCAGGTCCCCGACGCCCTCCTTGCCCACCGGTTCGGCTTCTTCTGTAGACCGGCTCCCACTACCTAGCGCACGCGGACTTCGGTTGCCGCGACGGCGATCATCGTGGATGGATCATCGTCGAAGTAGCTTGGCCGTCACACATCTAATCGCTTCGGGACGGCGGGAGACCCCGCGGGTTCGACTTGGTGGCTCCTTGGCACGACCGCTACGCCGGAGCCCGCACACGACGCCGATTCGGCTGCTCGAGGTGACCCCTAGATTGAGCCGCGCAGGCTTACCGGATGCGTACTGGGTGCTAGAAACCGAGAACCCGAGGGGCCGGAACCCCTCGGGCTTAATGGTAAGCCGTGAAGAAATCGAACCTTCAACCTACTGATGAAGAGGTGGTTCCGGGACCGAACTCCTACGCACTCAGGCGAGCTAAGACCACGAATCTTCTGCGCGGCCGCGTGAGGGATGTTCGCCTGCGTGTGGTGCAGTTCGGTGGAGTTTGGCACTGGTATGTCACCGGAGACTCGTTACCAGCCAGACCTTAGACATGAAGTCCTCCGCTTTGGTACTTGCCCAAGGCTGGCGCCACTCGGGTCCCACCGCCAGCCCACGGTGCTCGAGTTGTGAACGACGACACAGATCGACCGCGGCATCATACGGATGGACCCATTGAGGTCGTCCAAACCTACACTCGTTGTGCTGTCGTCTTCCTTGGCCGAGCGGGGTGCGGCCCGTTTGCGCCTTCGACTCCCTGCTCTCGACGATACTGCCCCGGGGAGATCCCCATGACCCGTCGGAATACCTTGCCAAAGGCACTGTCGGATTCGTATCCGACCGCGGCGGCAATCGCCTCGAGCTTCACCGCACGGCTCCCCCGCATCATGCTCGCGGCCCGCACCATCCGCCACTGCGTGAGGTGCTCAAGGGGCGTCTCCCCGACGAGCGCCCGGAATCGCGCGGCGAACGCCGAGCGAGACATCGACACCCTGCGCGCCAGGGTCGGCACGGTCCACCCGTGTCCGGGCTGGAAATGCATGAGTCGCAAGGCCTCGCCGATCTGCGCGTCACCGAGCGCCCGAAGCCAGCTCGGGCTCCCGTTCAACACCGACGACTGGATGCGGCTGCGCATGGCTTGAACGAAGAGGACCTCGGCCAGCCGGTCCACGATCGCGGCGGATCCGGGCAGGTCCTGCACGGTCTCGGTCGCGATGAACTGCAACGTGGACTGGAACCACGGCGTCGAGTGCGGCCCGGAGGCGGGCAGATGGATGATCGGCGGGAGGTGCTTGACGAGAAGGTCGCTCTCCGGTGACGCGAACGTGAAGCACCCGGCGACGACCGACGTCGGGGCGCCGGGACCCCCGTACCGGATGAGCCGCGACTGTTGAAAGGCCTCGGGCGTCGTTACCTCCTGCACGGAGCGGACACGGATCCCGGGGTTGTTTCGGAGTGAATAGGTTCGGGGGGCCGGCAGGAAGACGAAGTCACCGCCGACAAGCGGGGTGAGCGGGAGCTCGTCCACCCCAAGCACGCAGGCGCCGCGGGTCACGATGAGGCAGATGCCTTTGCCGGCGGGGAACTCGAGGCCGAACGGCGCGGTCAGCTCGATCCGGCCGTAGAGGTGACCCTGCGTCCGGAGCAGCGCCATGATCTCAGCGAGAACGTCCATCTTTCACCTGTCGATCTGGCGTATTGGACCAATAATTGCGCCTTCTAGACATGAATCGTCCATCACGCGTGGCGTAATCTGCCATCGACGAAAAGCAGCATAGACCGCGACACGCGCGAGGTCCATCCTTCGCCGGCAGGCGACGGGGCGGCCGAGCCGACGGTCGGCGAAGCGTCCCGACAACCAGGAGGTCCGGATGTCATGCATCTGCCACGGCCGATCGAGATCTATTTCTCATCAGACACGGCCCACGACACGGACGCCCTTGCCACATGCTTTGCCGTGGATGCCACGGTCCGGGATGAAGGCCGTACGTTCGAGGGTCTGGCTGCCATCACGGCGTGGAGGACCGAGACAAAGAAGCAATATCGCTACACGGTCGAGCCAGTCGAGGCGGTTCAGCGGGACGGCCAGACCGTCGTCACCGCGAGAGTCTCCGGCGACTTCCCCGGCAGCCCGGTCACTCTGACGTTCATCTTCAGGCTCGAGCGCGACCAAATCACATCGCTGGAGATCCGGTCATGAGCGACCATCTCGAGCTGGATGGCCGCCGCGCGCTTGTGACTGGCGGCACCCAGGGGATCGGTCACGCGGTGGCGACGCGGCTGCGCGAGGCCGGGGCGACGGTGCTCACGACCGCCCGCGCCCGGCACGATGACTCGTCCCCGGAAGATCGGTTCGTGGCGGCGGACCTGAGCACCGCCGACGGCTGCGCCACCGTCGCGGACGCCGTCCGGGAGCGCCTCGGCGGCATCGACATCATCGTCCATGTCGTTGGCGGCTCTTCGGCGCCTGGAGGCGGATTCGCGGTCTCGAACGATGCCGAGTGGCAGCGCGCACTCGATCTCAACCTCTTTCCGGCGGTCCGGCTCGACCGCGCGCTCCTGCCGGCGATGGTGCGCCAGGGCGCGGGCGTCATCGTCCATGTCACATCGATTCAACGGCAGTTGCCGCTGCCCGACGCCACCCTGGCCTATGCCGCGGCGAAGGCGGCGCTCGCCAACTACAGCAAGGGCCTGTCAAAGGAGGTGGCCGCGAAAGGCATCCGCGTGGTCCGCGTCTCCCCGGGCTGGGTGGAGACCGACGCGGCCGTTGGCCTGGTCAAGAAGTTGGCGGCGAGCCGGGGGACGGACTACGAGGGGGCCCGTCAGGCGCTGATGGCGTCCCTCGGCGGGATCCCGATCGGGCGGCCCGCAAAGCCGCGGGAGGTCGCGGATCTCATCGCGTTCCTCGTGTCTCCCCGCGCCGCCGCGATCACCGGCACGGAGTACGTGATCGACGGGGGGACAGTACCGACCGCATGACGGTGCCGGCCTGAGATGAGGACCAACGAATCGGGGGGCGACGCCGCCCCCCGACCGAGTGGTGGCGGCTGAGTTCGGTGGAGTTTGGCACTGGCATGT
This sequence comes from uncultured Candidatus Rokubacteria bacterium, assembly GCA_963799055.1. Lineage (GTDB taxonomy): Bacteria > Methylomirabilota > Methylomirabilia > Rokubacteriales > DASRDR01 > DASRDR01. The sequence continues at coordinate 13,895 of CAWCVP010000022.1, read as the reverse complement.
CACCGAGCCCTCAGTGAGGATACGCCGGCTGGGATCGAACCGGCACGCGCTGGCCTTGCCGGGCCGGCCCGGCGCGCGCTAGAGTCCGGCCACCCTGGGAATGTGCCCGCTGGGCTGACGGCGGGATCGGGGAGGGGGCGGGTCAGCACACATCAAGCTTTGGCCGTGTGCGATGATTGAAGAAGGCCGCCGACTTGGCTGGACGCCCACGGCCGGTGCTCTAGATGGGCCGCCCTACGCTGCTCAGGGTGCCGCCTGTGGACGCGGAGGACCGCATGCGACTCGACGGACTGACGGACCGCCCGCGAAGGACGCGCCGCGCTCCGTGGCACGTGACGGGGAGAATCGTTCTTGCTTACTTGGTCGCTGGGGCCCTCGTCTCAGGATGTGCCACGTCCATCAAGCTGGGAAAGGTCTTGCTGATAGACTCGTTCGACAGTCCCGCAGCCGGTCGGTTGTCGAACCAATCGCATGATCCCGCTGTCGAGCAAGGCTACATCGGGGGTGAGTACCAGGTGCGGCTATCGTCCTCCGCCAAGCCCCTTCGGGTGGTAGGCGCTAGCTCCGTGTTTGCCAACCTCCAGGTGGCCGTCGATGCTCGCCTAGCGGAAGGCACCGAAGGCCGATCGATTGGCGTAGCCTGTCGCATGAACCCCAAAAACGGTACGGCTCAGTTCTATGCCCTTCTCACGGTTCCCGCGACGGGGCGGTTCGCACTAAGCAATTTTGATGGCTATCGGTGGGTCCACCTGGTCCCATTCCAATCCTCGGAAGCCGTCCGACGTGGGAACGCGTCGAACCATCTTGAACTCACCTGCGTTGGGTCTGCCATCGTTGCCCGGATCAACGGAACCGAGGTGGCGTCGGCTCAGGACGGCACATACGACAGCGGCTATGTGGCGGTCGTGGTCGAGCGCGACGAAGGCATTCCCCTCGAGGCCCGCTTCGATAACCTAGTCGTGAGGGAAGCGCGACGATCACCATGATTAACCCCAAGTGGGATCCTTGCGTCGACCTTCCGGGACAAACTGAGTGTCGCGCGCCTAAGAGGTTGCGGAATCGGCACGCAGGGAACTGACGCCCGGGGGCCATGACCGACGACCGTCGCCAGGCCCTGATGCTCTGTACCTGCGGGGTGCGGACCCTCGGCCCCCACGACAAGCTGGTGAAGCACGCCGAGGTGCGCAAGAAGCACTCAGCCGCTGGCACCGAGCACACGACCAGGTCAAGGCCGTCACGATACTCAAGCCGTGCGAGTGCTGCGGGTTTGAGGCCGCCCCGGCGGCCTACTGCCGCCAGTGTGTCCCGCCGCCGAAACTCATCCCGGGGACTAGGCTACTCCGGTGCACCTGTGGGAAGCGTATCTATCGAAGCCACGACAGCAGCGGGCGGTTGATACGCCGAACCGGGCCTAGGGTATGACACCCACCGGGGCCGACGGTGCCCAGGAAGATCGACGGGGGAAGACGGGGGGTCATCGGCGCGATCCCAGGCTCCTGCGCCAGATGACCGACACGGGCAAGGTAGCGCCTTGAGGAGTCAGGCGCCGGTGCCCACCGACTCGCTCCGCGTCGATGTCGAGGCGCTCGCCCGGCCCGAGGGCCGGATGGTCGGGAGCCCGGGCCATACGCGGGCGCGTTACTACCTCGAGCGACGTCTCGGCGAGCTGGGCCTCGAGCCTTACCGCGGAGGGACCTTCGCGCTCTCGTATCGACACTCACGCGGCGGTGTCGAGTCTCACAACTTGGTTGGCGTGATCCCCGGCACCGACCGCGGCTTGCCGCCCCTGATCATCGGCGCGCACTACGACAGCGTCATCGCCGCTGCCAGTGCCGACGACAACGCGGCGGCGGTGGCCATCGCGTTGGCGGCGGCGGCGGCGCTCGACGCCACCCCCCGGGCGCGCGATATCGTCATCGCGCTGTTCGACGCCGAGGAGCCGCCGTACTTCCTGGGTCCCGACATGGGCTCGGTCCGCTTCTGCGCGAGCCAGGCCGATGCCCGGGGCTTTCACGCCGCACTCGTGATGGATCTGGTGGGGCACGACTTTGCGCTGCCGCTACCCGCCCTCGCCAATCTGCTCGTGGCCGTCGGTATCGAAAGCTCGGGCGCGCTGCCCGGCCTGGTCGATGCCTGCCCGAGACCGGCCGCGCTGCCGCTGGTGGTCGCGCAGAACGTCGTCGTCGGTGACATGAGCGACCATCACGCCTTTCGCCTGCGCGGCGTGCCGTACCTGTTCCTGACCTGTGGTCGCTGGGCCCACTACCACCAGGAGACCGACACGCCCGACCGACTGGCGTGGGACAAGATGGCCCTGATCCGCGACTACCTCGTCTCGCTCGCCGGCGCCATGGCCGACGGCGCCCTCGCCGTGCCGCCCGTGGACACGACGGCCATGGAGATTCGCTATCTGGAGTCCGCGCTCGGGCCGATGCGGACCATGGTGCTCACGCAGCTGGGGGTGAGCGCACTGAAGACGCGTGCCGACCTGCAGCGCCTGGCCATCGGTCTCCAGGCGCTCGGGGTGTAACGGCCAGCGCGCCACTCCGGCCACCGCCGTTTCGGCGAATCGCGGCGAGCTCGTGCGCCTCCCGATCGAGGGCCCTGGTCGATCTGCGCCGTGACATCGAACGCGTCGTCGATCAGCCCCCAGCTCGCCATCCACGCCCACGCCCAGCGCGCGTCGTGCTCGGGGATCGGATCCGGCCCCTTCACCTGGATGCGACTACTGATGGCGGGATGGGCCGCAACTGCTTGCCTGCGAAAACGAATCGGGGGGCGTCGCCGCCCCCCGATCGAATGGTGAGCCGTGAAGGAATCGAACCCTCAACCTACCGATTAAGAGTCCCAATGCGCCGCAACGTACCTCACGGCATCCGCAGTTACCAGCACGTCAGATCAAGGACGCGCCGTGAAGTGAACTGCCCTTGCCTCACTGCGCCTTCGCGTGAGTTGGAACCAGGCTGGAACCGCGGACCCGCCGCACCGGAAGGTTCCAGCCACCTGAGCCCTCCTGTCTAAATCGCGCGGGCAGCACTGCCGTTGGTGACGACGACGTCACTTCATCCGGACCGGATGCGGCCGACCAGCGAGAGCGCCGGCTACTCCTGGAACACCTTCTCGCGGCCCCGCCGGATGTTCGGCAAGACGACGATCAGCAGGAGGAGGGCGGCGATCGCCAGAAGGGCGGCGCTGAGCGGCCGCCGGAGGAAGATCATCGGGTCGCCGCGCGACACCGTCATCGCCCGGCGCATGTTCTCCTCCATCATCGGCCCGAGGATGAGCCCCATCAGCATCGGGGCCGGCTCGAATCCGAGCTTGAGGAGGAGGTAGCCGAACAGCCCGAACCCGGCCGTCAGCAGCACGTCGAAGGTGGCATTGCTCACCGAGTAGACGCCGATGGCGCAGAACAGCAGGATCGCCGGGAACAGCATGCGATAGGGAACGCGCAGCAGGGCGACCCAGATGCCGATCAGCGGCAGGTTGATGACCACCAGCATGAGGTTGCCCAGCCACATGCTGGCGATCAGCCCCCAGAACAGCTCCGGCTGCTTGGTCATCACCTGCGGCCCGGGGGCGATGCCTTGGATCAGCAGCGCGCCGATCATCATGGCCATCACGGGATTGGACGGAATGCCGAGGGTGAGCATGGGAATGAAGGAGGCTTGGGCGCCGGCATTGTTCGCCGACTCCGGGCCGGCCACGCCCTCGATCGCGCCCCGCCCGAATCGCGAGGGGTCCCTGGCGACCTTTTTCTCCACGATGTAGGACGTGAACGAGCTCAACAGCGCGCCGCCGCCCGGCAGCACGCCGAGTGCCGACCCGATCACGGTCCCGCGCGCGATCGCGGGAAAGGCCGCCCGGAGGTCCGCCCGCGTGGGCATCAGCCCCCTGACCTTCTGCGAGATGATCTCGCGCGATCCCGTGGGCCCCGTGAGGTTCCCGATCACCTCGGTGAGGCCGAAGAGGCCCATCGCCACCGCCACGACGCCGATCCCGTCCGCGAGGAACTGGATGCCGAACGTATAGCGCTGCGCCCCGCTGGTAATGTCGGTGCCGACCAGGCCGAGGAGCAGACCGACCAGGACCACGCCGATCGCCTTGAGCACCGACCCGTGCGCCAGCACCACCGCGCCGACGAGGCCGACGACCATCAGCGAGAAATACTCGGGGGCGGCGAACTTGAGCGCGATCGCGGACAGGGGAGGCGCCGCCAGCGCGATGAGCACGGTGACGAAGCAGCCGGCCAGGAACGAGCCCATCGCGCTGATGGCGAGCGCCGCTCCGGCCCGCCCCTGCCGCGCCATCTGGTGCCCGTCCAGGCACGTCACCACCGAGGACGACTCGCCCGGAATGTTGACCAGGATCGCTGTCGTCGAGCCGCCGTACTGCGCGCCGTAGTAGATGCCGGCGAGCATGATGACGGCGGTCGTCGGCGGCAGCGTGAACGTGATCGGCAGGAGGATCGCCATCGTGGCCAGCGGGCCGATGCCGGGTAGCACGCCGATCAGCGTCCCGACCATCGCGCCGACGAAGCAGAAGAAGATGTTGGTCGGCGTGAAGGTGACGCTCAGCCCGAGGCCGAGGTTGGCGATCAGATCCATCGTGGCCACACCGGCATCGGGAGCCGGAGAAGCACGTGAAAGACGATCACCGCGAACGCCGTGAGCAGCGCGCCGACGACGATGGCTTCCTTCCACCGGTGCTCGCGGGCGGCGAACCCTGCCACCAGGACCAGCGCGAGGCTCGCCAGGACCAGTCCGGCGCCCTCGATCAGGAGACCGAAGAGCACGAAGGATCCGAGTACCACGGCGAGGGGTCGCGTCCGCGCGGCCTCGAGGCGCGGGCCCCGGACGAGCAGTGACCGGGCGGCGAGGATGACGCCGACGGCGGCGATCAGCCCCGAGACCATCGTCGGGACGTACGCCGGGCCCATGCGAAAGGCCGTCCCCATGGGCAGACGGCGGATCAGGAGCCAGCCCAGGACCCCGACGGCGACCAGCAGCAGGCCTCCCGCGAGGTCCTGCGGACTCCGGACCCGCAGCATCTCCCCGGCGTCCTCCTCCGGCGACTCCCTGTCCCGAGCCTGGGTGGCGGCGACCCCCGCTTACCGGTCGGAGTACCTCGGCTCGCGCCCTTCCAGGAACGCCTTGATGCCTTCCTTGGAATCGGCACCGGCCGTCAGCTGCGCGCTCATCGGCACGGTCAGGCTGTAGGCCGACTGCCAGGGCATGGTCTCGGCGAGGTTCATGGCCAGCTTGTTGAACCTGAGCGCGAGCAGGCTCTTCTTGGCGATGATCCGGGCGATCTCCATCGCCTTCGGCATCACGTCCTTCTTCGGCACGATGTAGTCGAAGACGCCGCTGTTGCGGAGCTCCTCGGCCATGAAGCGCCGGCCGGTGAACAAGAGCTCACGCACCTTGCCCATCGGCATGTTGAGCCGCGTGAAGAAGGCTCCCCCGGCGGCCATCACACCGCGGTCGATCTCGGGGACCGCGAAGAAGGCGTCCTCGGACGCGACCCGGATGTCGCAGAACGTCGCCATCACGAAGCCGACCCCGACCGCGTGCATGTTGAGGGCGGCGATCACGGGCCGGTTGATGTTGAGGATCGCCGGCAGGCAGTCCTCCACCAGCCGATAGCGCGCCAGTCGCGATTCAAAGTCGAGGGGAAGGAAGTCGTTCAGATCGGCGCCGCCGCACCAGGCCCGGGCATTCGGGGGCGACGTCAGGATCATGACCCGAGTCTGGTCGGTCGACTGGACGATGTCCGCCAGGATCCGGAGCTCGGGGTAGACCTCGAACGACATGGCGTTGACCGGCGGACGATCGAACGTCACGACGGTGATCCCGTCGGAATCGGTTTCCAGGCGAAAGAACTTGAGCTTCTTCTGCGTCTCGGACATCGCGCTCCTCCAAGAGGTGGGCAGGACTCGGATGCCGCGCGGCTCCGCGTCCCGACGACCGGATTGGACGCCCCTAGGCCCGGGTGACCTCGACCTTGGCGTCGCCGTCGACTAGCTTCGTGCCTCGCTCGTCCTCACACCACACGTCGATCGTGTAGAGGGTGTTTCCGTTCGGCTGCCTCGTCGCGCCGGTGACCCGGCCCTTCACGTGCAGCTCGACACCGACGTTCGTCGGCTTGATGTACTTGGTCCGGAGCTCGCCACGCTCCAGATAGTCCAGGCCGAATGCCCGGAGGAGCATCTCCGAGCACCAGTTCGTCATGATCATCCCGTCGGCGTTGGCCGCGGCGAACCCCTGGCTCTTCGCGTACTCCTCGTCGGTGTGGATGTTGGACCCGACGCGCCGCAGCTCGTTGGTGGCGGCCGACAGCATCGCGCTGTCGTACCACTGGATCCGCTCGGGCGTGACGCCGCGGACGGGTCCGGCGAGGTCGTCCCCGACCTTGAATCGCGCGGTGGCGCTCATCATGGCGCTCCGGTCGGCTTGTAGCGGAGCAGGGTCAGGTCGTTGTAGGTCGTGACCAGGCGCCCGTCGCCCGCCCGGACCTCGAGGTAGTACCAGAGATACTCACGGCCGCGCTTGACGTACTTGTCGACGATGCGGCCGGTGACGACCACCTTCTCCCCGACGTAGGCCGGGCTGTGGTGCTTGGCGTGGTACTCGTAGTGGACGCGCGCATCCGGCCCCGCCATGCCGGAGACGCGCTTCTCCTTGGCGCAGTTCTCTTCGAGGATCCGCATCTTGTCGACGTGGATCATCGTCGGAGGCCGGATCTGCCGGCCCGCCGGATTCCGGGCCGAGAAGAAGTACTCGCTCGTCTCCTCCGTCCCGTGGGCGTATTCGCTGCACATGAAGGGCGTGATCACGTATTCGACCGGCTTGAACACGTCACCCTTCTCGAGGTCGCTGATGTACCCTCCGAGCATCGTCGTTCCTCTTCGCTACTGGCTGATCTTGATGCCAGCCGCCTCGACGGTCTTGCGCCACATCTCGGTCTCTTCCGTGACCCGCTTCAGCGTCCCCTCCGGGCCCTCGCCGACGACCTCGAACCCGATCTTTCGGTACTGCTCCTTGACCCTCGGGTCGTTGACCGCCTGCTTCATCGCCTTCCCGAGCTTGTCGATGATCTCCGGAGGGGTCTCGGCCCGCACGTAGGCGCCGATCCACTGGCTGGCCAGGTTGTTGAAGCCGCTCTCCTTCATGGTCGGCGTCTCCGGAACGAGGAACCAGCGCTGGGGAGTGCCGACGGCCAGGAGCCGGAGCGTTCCGGCCTGGATCATGCCGATGGAGCCCGGGAGGGTGTCCATCGCGGCCTGGATCTCGTTGCCCAGCAGCCCGCGCAGGGTCGCCCCGCCGTCGACGTAGGGAACGAACTCCATCTTGATGCCGGTCTCCAGCTTGAACTGCTCGCCACGGAGGTGGCCCGACGAGCCGATGCCCGAGGCCCCGTAGTTGAGCTTCCCGGGGTTGGCTTTCGCGTGGTCCACGAACTCCTTGACGGTCTTGGCGGGGAGCGACGGATTCACGAGCAGCACGAACGGCGTCTCGTTGATCGCCATGACCGGAGTCATGTCCTTGAGGAACTTGTAGGGCAGGCTCGGCTTCAGCCACGGCTCGCTCGCGACGAGATTCGTGTGGATCAGCACCGTGTAGCCGTCGGCGGGCTGTCGGATGACGTGCTCCGTCCCGATCGACCCGGCCGCCCCCGGCTTGTTCTCGACGATGACCGGCCGGCCGAGGATCTCGCCGACCGGGCCGGCGAGGACCCGCGCCGTGGGGTCGACCGTCCCGCCCGGACCGTAGGGGGCGACGAACCGGATCGGGCGATCCGGGTAAGACCCGGCCTGAGCCATTCCGTCCCCGGGGAACGCCAGGGCCGCGAACGACAAGACAACCGCCAGCGTGAGCGCGATCTTCCACATGGCGCGTGTCTCCCTGCTGTTGAATTGTTCGGGGTGACTCGATGCGAGATTATAGGGTGCCGGCATCACGCGGACAAGCTACCGACCCTTCCGGACTGATGGAGAGAGGACGCGGACATGGGCGAGATCCAAGTCGAGCGGAGCGATCAGGGTGTGGTGACGGTCTGGCTCGACAATCCCGGACATCTCAACGCCCTCAGCAATGCGATGATCATCGGCCTCTGCGAGGAATTCCCGCGTCTTGCCGCGGATCCGACCTGCCGCGCGATCGTCATGCGTGGCCGGGGCGGCGTGTTCTGCGCGGGCCGCGAGCTGAGGGACCTGAGGGCTCTGCAGGACGCCGACCTCGACGCCGTGAAGCGCATGTACGAGTACCTCGAGAAGATGAACGAGGTGATCTACTACTCGCCCCATCCGGTCATCAGCGTCATCGAGAAGTACGCGTTCGGCATCGCCACGATGCTGGTCACCTGGAGCGACGTCGCCGTGGCCGAGGAGGGCGCGATGCTCGGGTATCCCGAGGTGCAGCACGGGATCACCCCGTACGGGGCGGTGCCGACCATGCTGAACACGATGAGCCAGAAGGCGATGATGGACCTCCTGCTGACCGGCCGACGCATCCGTGCCGACGAAGCGGTGCGGCTGGGCATCATCACCCGCGCCGTCGCCGCCGACCAGCTGACCGGGGAGCTCGACCGGGTGCTCCAGGATCTGTTCCGCGGGAGCGCCGGCGCCATCCGCCGCTCGAAGCAGTTCGTGAGGGAGTGCGAGACCCTGACGTACCGGCAGGGGATGGCGGCCGCCACCGACCGGTCCGTCCTCGGCGTCAGCCTGCCGGAGATGCGGCAGGGGGTCGCGGCCTTTCTCGCCAAGCGTGGCGCGACCAGGTCCTAGCCGCACGTGCGGTCCGTCGCCGCCCCCCAGCGTAGATCGCCGAGTCCGGATCAGCGCTGACGGAATCCGAAGAGACGGGCCGGCGTGTCCCACAGGAGGACGCGCCGGTCGGCCGGGTCCGGCACCCACCGATCCAGGCAGACGAGCGGGGGTCCGTAGTCCATCCGCGCGTCGATGCGCACGAACGGCCAGTCGGAGCCCCATACGCAGCGCCGGAGCGTGAAGGCGTCGATGGCCGCCGCCACGAACGGGTCCACATCGCGGTAGGGATAGCCCGCAACAGAGGAGCGGAAGGAGCCGGAGAGCTTGACGACGTGGTCGCCGTCCCGGCCGAGCGCCAGCAGCGCCCCGAAGCCGGGCTGTTCGAGCCCGCGCGGGACGTCGGGCCGACCGAAGTGGTCGACCATGACGCGGACGCCGGCGCGCCGCAGGATCGGCGCGGCCTCGACCAGCTCGTCCTTCTCGCAGTGGACCTGGAGGAACCACCCCAGCTCCCGGACGCGGGCGAGGAGGCGGTCGGCGCCGGGCTCGTGGAGCTGGCTCATGCCGTGGGTGCTCAGGTTGAACCGGATCCCCACGACGCCGGCGTCGGCCAGCTGCGTCAGCTCGCGCTCCGAGACGGCAGCGGTGACGAGGGCAATGCCCCTGAACCGCGCCGGGGCCGCGGCCAGGGCGTCCAGCAGGCACCGGTTGTCCGGCCCATAGGGCCCCGCGCCGACGAGCAGGCCGTGCGTCATGCCGTGGGCGTCCAGGACGGCGAGGAACTGGGCTGCCGTGCCGGCCTGGGCGGGATGCGGCTCGTAGACCGTGTCGGGCGAGTAGGGATACGCGCCGCCGCAGAAGACGTGGGCGTGACAGTCGGCGCCGGGCATCCGCGACGAGCATCGCGACGGTGGCGAGGTCTGTCAAGCGGGCGCTCGCCCCAGCGGCGCCAGCGGCCGCCGCATCCTCACGCGTCTTTCCCCTTCCGCTTCCGCTCGGCGGCGTAGCGTGTGGCGACGTGAAACTTGACCCGGTCGATCCGGTAGCAGCGCTCGCTTCGCGACACGGGGACCCCGTCGTCGGCATAGGCCGTCGCGCGGCTCGCCACCACGAGCATCCCCGGGGTGATGCCGAGGGCGGTGGCGACCGCGGGGGCGCTCGGCAGGATCTCGAGCTCCCAGTCCAGGCGGTCGAGCCGCACCCCGTCCCGGTCGCGCAGCACGTCGAGCAGGGGATGCTCGCCCGCGTGCTCGGGCGGGAAGCGGGCCGCGAAGGCGGTCGGGACGTAGGCGAGATCGTGTGCGATGACCTGGCCGTCGACGAGGCGCAGCAGCTCGACGACGGCGACCCGACTGCGGGCGCGCAGCCGAAGCTTCTCGCGCACGTCCGCGGGAGGCTCGACGGCCGGGGCGTACCGGAGCAGGCGGGTCTCGAGCTTGATTCCCTGGCCGCGGAGGTCCTCCTCGAGCGTGTAGAGCGGCGCCAGCAGGCGGGTGACCTTCGGGGGGCTCACCACGGTCCCCCGCCCGGGCCGGCGGGAGACCAGCCCGCTCCGCTCCAGCAAGCCCAGGGCGCGCCGCAGCGTGAGCCGGCTCACCGTGAAGCGACGAGCCAGCGCCTGCTCCGTGGGCAGGATCGTGTTCGGCGGGGCGACGGCGATCTCCGCGCGGAGGGCGTCCAGGATCGCCAGGTACCGAGGTGCCCGCCGCGGCCGCGCGCCGGTGTCGCCCGGGGGCATGGCGGTGGCGCTGCTGGCGCGGCTCTGGCGTGTCACGGCTCGCACCCGGCCTTGGTCCCGCGCCGCGCCCACAGCTCGACGCTGGCTAGGCGCGCACCCTCGGCGAGGGACCGCAGCTTCGCCCAGGCGATGCGCGGGTCGATGGCGTCGTTGTCCGCGAAGGTGCCGAACCCGCAGTCGGTGCCGGCGATGACGCTCTCGCGCCCAACGACGCTCGCGTACCGAGCAATGCGTTGGGCGACGAGCTCGGGATGCTCGATGAAGTTGGTCGTCGAGTCGATGACGCCGGGCACGAGAACCTTGCCCGGCGGGAGGCGTACCTCCTTCCAGACCGCCCACTCGTGGGCGTGCCGCGGGTTGGCTCCCTCGAAGGAGAGGCCGGCCGGGCGGGCCCGGAGCACGAGGTCCACGATGTCCCGAAGCGGCACGTCGTGGTTGTGCGGCCCCTCGTAGTTCCCCCAGCAGAGATGGAGCCGCATCCGCTCGGGCGGGATCGCCCGCGTGGCCTCGTTCAACGCCTCCACGTGCAGCGCCACGATCTTCCGGAACTCCGCGAGGCCGAGATCGGGGAAGCGATTGTGTCGGGCCATGGCGAGGTCGGGGCAGTCGAGCTGCAGCACGAACCCGGCTGCGTGGATGGCCTCGTATTCGTCCTTCATCACCCGGGCGATCGCGTCCAGGTACGCCTCGCGGCTCGGGTAGTAGTCGTTGGCGAGAAAGATCGAGATCACCCCGGGCGACGCGGCGCTCATGAACGTTTCGGTGGGCGGGACCGCCTCGGTCGCGGCCCGCAGGGTGGCGATGTCGCGCTGCACCGCCGCGAAGTCCTTCCACTCGATGGGCCCGTTGCACGCAGGCCGCTGGAAGCTGGAGCGCGTGTTCCCGGTGCGGCGCGCCCAGTACTCCGGGAAGTCCCGCGCCTCGGTCCAGACGGTCGTGACCCGGTTCTGCCCGCCGAATCCGGTGACCCGGTCCTTGATGTACGTGGCGTAGCCGGGCTTGCCCTGCTCGCCGTCGTTGACGACGTCGAGGCCCGTCCCGATCTGCTGCCGCACGACCTCGGCCACGGCGGCATGCACGGCCGCCGCGAAGGCCTCGGGGTCGAGGGCCGCCCCGGCCTCCTGCGCCCGCAACAGCTCCACCAGGGCAGGCGGCCGGGGCAGGCTGCCCGTATGCGTCGTCAGGATGCGCTCGGTGCTCCGCTTCACGCCGATCCTCCGATCCGTTGGCCGACCACGCCCGGGTCTGGCCCCGGAGGCGGGGGTCGAGCGCGTCCCGGACCGCGTCCCCCAGCAGGTTGAAGCCGAACACCCCCAGGCTGATGGCCAGGCCGGGCGCGAGCGGCAGCCAGGGCGCCGCCTCGGCGTAGTGGCCCGCGAAGTCGCGCAGCATGAGCCCCCAGGCAGGGGTCGGCTCCACGACGCCGAGCCCGAGGAAGCTCAGGCTAGCCTCCAGCACGATCACCTCCGCGAGGAACGCGGTGAGGAGGACGAGGTACGGGGCGGCGACGTTGGGGAGCAGGTGCCGGCCGATGACGCGGAGGTGCCCCATGCCCAGGCTGTGCGCCGCTTCGATGTAGGGCGTCTGGCGGACCGCGAGGGCGCTGGCCCGGACGACCCGCGCCGCGCGGGGCACCATCGGCACGATGATCGCCGCGATCACCTGGCCGGTGCCGGCCCCGAGGACGGCGACCACCGCGATGGCGAGGATGATCAGGGGAAAGGAGAGCAGGATGTCGGTCAGTCGCTGCACCAGGAGGTCGGTGGTGCCCCCGAAGTAGGCGGTCGCCGCCCCGACGAGGGAGCCCAGTGTCGCACTGACCACCGACGAGGCGAAGCCGACCAGAAGCGCGGTGCGGGCCCCGAAGATCAGGCGGCTCAGGACGTCGCGCCCGAAGTGGTCGGTGCCGAGCCAGTGCTCGACGCTCGGCGGGCGGATGACCTTGGCGTAGTTCGTGGCGAGGGGATCGTAGGGCGCGAGCCAGGGTGCCCCGAGGGCCGCGACCGTCATCACGAGCAGGACCGCCGCGCCGAAGGCGCCCAGGGGGTGCCCGCGCGCGAGGCGGCCGAGCGCACCGCGCCGGGGGCCGGCTCCGGCCGCGGCTAGCGGTAGCGGATCCGCGGGTCGAGCCACGCGTAGCACAGGTCCACCAGGAGGTTCATGGCCACGAACGTCGAGGCCGAGAGCATGACGAGGCCCTGGGTGAGGGTGTAGTCGCGCCGGGTCACGGCCTCGAGGAGGAGCTTCCCGAGCCCGTTCAGGTTGAAGACCTGCTCCGTCACGACGAGCCCGCCCAGGATCACGGCGGACTCCAGCCCGACGACGGTGACGACCGGCAGGAGCGCGTTCCGGACAGCGTGGCGGCGCACCACCGCCGCTCGGCGAGCCCCTTGGCGCGCGCCGTCCTGACGTAATCCTCCCCGAGCACCTCGAGCAGCGACGACCGCATCATCCGGGCCGAGAGCGCAACGCTGCGGAAGCCGACCACGAGCGCGGGCCACACCAGCTGGCTCAGGTTCGCGACCGGGTCGTCCCAGATGGACGTGAACGTCAGGGGAGGGCTCCACTGGAACAGGACGAGGAGCGTCAGGATGATCATCACGCCCACCCAGAAGGACGGCATGGACAGCCCCACCAGGGTGAATACGCGGAGGCTGTAGTCGATCCATGTCGCCCGGTGGAGCGCGGCCAGGATACCGAGGGGGATGGCGACGACGACGGCCACCAGCGTGGCGAGGATCGTCAGCTCGAGGCTCAGGCCGAGCCGGAGACGGATCTCCTGCGCGACCGGCCTTCCCGTCCACATCGACAGGCCGAGGTCGCCGCGCGCGAGCCCCGTCACCCAGTCCACGTATTGCCGCCACAGTGGCCGGTCGAGGCCGAGCCGCGCGCGCTCGGCCCGCAGCGTCTCCTCGGCGACCCGGCCCCCCTCGCCCGCCAGCCGCAGCAGCACGATGTCGCCCGGCACCACGCGGAGCAGCACGAAGACGATCGTGGCGACGCCCAGGAGCGTCGGCCCGATCAGGGCCAGCCGCTTGACGAGATACGTGCGCATCGGCGTCCGACCGCATCCGGGCCCCTCCTAGCCCCGAGTCGGGCGGGCGCCCCGGGAGCGGCGCACCAGGCGCCCCCGGGGCCGCGGCCCCTCTCCGGGCCGGGGTGTGGGCCGTCTACCGCGCCAGCCAGACGGTGCCGAGGTCCTGGTTGAGGTAGTGCGAGGGCGTCACCTTCCAGCCCTTGACGTGGGTCCAGTGCGCCACGGCGCGCACCTGGCCGAGAATGATCACCTGGTGCGCCATCTCGCCGAGGAGCCGCTGCTCGAACTCCCACACGAGCTGCTTGCGGCGGTCGAGGTTCTGCTCGCGGCTCTGCCGCTCGAAGAGCTCGTCGAGC
>CAWCVP010000021.1:0-170615 GCA_963799055.1 uncultured Candidatus Rokubacteria bacterium | reverse complement strand
AAGAGCATCTTCCTCGACGCCATTCCCGTGCCCTCGCGCAAGAAGCAGATCACCCCGAAGACGCTCAACCAGAAGCGGTACGTCGAGGCGATCCGGGCGCACGACGTCGTGGTGGGGATCGGGCCGGCCGGAACGGGCAAGTCGTACCTGGCGATGGCGATGGCGGTCTCGGCCATGACCCGCCGCGAGGTGTCGCGGATCATCCTGACGCGGCCGGCGGTCGAGGCGGGCGAGCGGCTGGGCTTCCTGCCGGGCGACATGTACGAGAAGGTGCATCCCTACCTCCGGCCGCTCTACGACGCGCTCTACGACATGCTGGAGCCGGAGAAGGTCGCCACCATGACGGAGCGCGGGGCCATCGAGATCGCCCCCCTCGCGTACATGCGGGGGCGGACGCTGAACGATGCCTTCATCGTGCTGGACGAGGCGCAGAACACGACCTCCGAGCAGATGAAGATGTTCCTGACCCGGCTCGGATTCAACTCCCGCATGGTCATCACCGGGGACATCACGCAGGTCGACCTGCCCTCCACGCGCGCCTCCGGACTCATCGAGATCCAGTCCGTCCTCAAGCACGTCTCGGGGATCCACTTCGTCTACTTCACGGAGAAGGACGTCGTGCGACACGAGCTGGTCTCGGAGATCGTCCGCGCCTACGACGAGTGGACCCGGCGGCGCGAGGCGTGATCGTCGTCGCCAACCGCCAGACCTGGCCGGTCGACCTCGCGCGCCTCCGCCGGACCCTCCGGACCGCGCTCCGGGCCCTCGGCGTGTGGGATCACGAGCTGAGCCTGACGCTGGTGGACGACCGGACGATTCGCGGCCTGAATGCCCGCTACCGCGGAGTGCGCCGGCGGACCGACGTTCTCGCGTTCCCGCTGGCCGGACCGGCCGCGGTCTTCGGGGAGGCGATCATCTCGGTCGAGACCGCGCGCCGCCAGGCGCAGGCCCTGGGGCATTCCCTGCGCGAGGAACTCGACCTCCTCTGCTGTCACGCGTGTCTGCACCTCGCCGGCTACGATGACCGCGACCCCCGGGAGGCGCGGGTGATGCACACCCGCGAGATGGATCTCCTCGGGCGCCTCTATGAGCGACCCGCCCGCACCCTCCACGTCGGCGCCTGACCACCGGTCCGGCTTCGCGAGCCTGATCGGCCGGCCGAACGTCGGCAAGTCGACCCTGCTCAACCGGTTGCTCGGGCAGAAGCTGGCCATCGTCTCCCCGAAGCCCCAGACCACGCGGAATCGTATCCGCGGCATCCGGACCCAGCCCGCGGGGCAAGTCGTGTACGTGGACACCCCGGGTCTGCATCCCCCCCGCGGCAAGCTGGGCCGGTTCATGGCGTCGACGGTGGCGCAGGCGATCGAGGACGTCGACGTGGTCGTCCTCGTCGCCGACGCGTCGGCGCCCGTGGAGCGAGCCGGCGCCGACGTGTTTCAGGCGCTCCGGTCCGTCACGGGCCCGGTGGTGTTGGCGCTGAACAAGGTCGATCTCGTCCCCGACAAGACCAAGCTCCTGCCCCGCCTGCAGGGGTACGCCGAGCGCTACCCGTTCCGGGCGCTGGTGCCGATCTCGGCCGCGACGGGGGCGGGCGTGAAGCGGTTCGACGCCGTGATCCTCGGATTGCTCCCGGTGGGTCCCCCGCTCTACCCGTCCGACACGGTGACCGACCAGCCGGAGACCTTCTTCGTCGCCGAGACCGTCCGCGAGAAGCTCCTCCTCGCGATGCGCCAAGAAGTGCCGTACGCCTGCGCGGTCCGGGTGGAGGAGGTCACCGAGCGCGGCGAGGACGCCCCCCTCTACATCCGCGGAGAGATCTTCGTGGAGCGACCCTCGCAGAAGGCCATCGTGATCGGCGAGGGCGGGGCGGCGCTCAAGCGGGTCGGCCAGGCGGCGCGGCGGGAGCTCGAGGCGTTCTTCGGGGTCCGCGTCTTCCTCGATCTGCGCGTCCGCGTCCGTCGAGACTGGCGGGAGGACGACCGGGCATTGCGCGAGCTGGGCTACCAGCTGACCTCCTGAGCGCGGGCCGATGCCGCTCCTCCGGACCGAGGGCATCGTGCTCCAGACCTGGGATCTCGGGGAGCACGACCGGCTCGTCATGCTCTGCACGCGGGACCATGGCCGGCTGGCCGCGGTTGCCCGGGGCGCGCGACGGATGCGCTCGCGTTTTGCCGGGGCGCTCGAGCTGTTCACCTGGGGCGATGCGGTCGGCTTCGAGCGCGAGGGCCGCGGGCTGGTCCGGCTCGACCACTTCGACGTGCGCCAGCCCTTCCGGAGCCTGCGCGAGGATCTCGAGTGTCTCGGCCAGGGCGCCCGGATGGTGGAGGCGCTCGCCCGGCTGACGGGCGAGCGCGATGTCCAGCCCATCTGCTTCGCCCTACTCTTGCGAGGGTTGCACGCCCTCGACGCAGGAACCTCGCCCGCCCGGGTTCAGCTCGCCTTCGCCCTCCGGCTCCTCGATGTCCTGGGGCATCGGCCCCGGCTGGACCGCTGTGGCCGCTGCGGGCGCCCCGTCGGCTCCGAGGGCGTCGCCTTCGACGCGAGCGAGGGCAGCGTCGTGTGCGATCGGTGCCGGGCGGGCCGACCCGTCCTCGCCCCGGCGGTGGCCGCCACCCTCCGGGGGCTTCAGGCTGCGTCGTGGGAGGCTCGGCTCACCGCCCGCGTGGCGCCGTCGGTGGAGCAGACGGCGGCCACGGTGCTCGACGAGTACCTCACGGTGCTCGTCGGCGCCCCGCTCCGCGCGCCGCGCTTCCTGGCGCGGACGCGGACTCCGGACCCCGAGTGAGCGGGGCCGGGGCGGCGGGCCGTCAGGGCCGGGATTCGCCGGCGCGGTCCGGAGCGCCGGCGAACTCCTCGACCGGCTGACCGCGGAGCGCGGCGCGCATCACCGCCACCCAGATCGGCAGTGCCGCCCGGGCACCGGTCTCCTCGTGCCCCAGGCTCCGAGGGCGGTCGTGGCCCACCCAGACACCGGTCACGATCGATGGCGTGTAGCCCACGAACCACGCGTTCGAGAAGTCGTTGGTCGTGCCGGTCTTGCCGGCGATGGGCCGCTCGAGCACCCGCGCCGCCACGCCGGTCCCGTGCTCGACGACGCCGCGGAGCATCTGGGTCAGGCCGGCGGCGACGGCGGGATTGATGGCCTCGCGTCCCTGCGGGACGTTCTCCTCCACCAGCCGTCCCTGAGCGTCGGTCACGTAGCGGACCATGAGGGGTTCCATGCGCACGCCCTGGTTCGCGAACGTGCCGTAGGCCGCCGTCAGCTCGAGAAGCGTGACGTCCCCGCTGCCGAGCGCGAGGGTCAGATCCTGCGGGAGCGAGCTCTGGATGCCGGCCCGCCGCGCGGCCTCGATCACCGGGTTCACCCCGAGCTGCTCGAGCAACCGGATCGTCGGCACGTTGATCGACTCCGCGAGCGCCTGCTCGAGCGTGACGGGACCGCGGAACTTGCCGTCGTAGTTCTCGGGGGCCCAGACCTTCCCGGCGGACACGTAGCGGACCGGACTGTCATCCAGCACCTCGGTGGGCGCGCGCCCGGCCTCGAGCGCCGCCAGGTAGACGAAGGGCTTGAAGGCGGAACCGGGCTGGCGGTGGGCAAAGAGCGCGCGATTGAACTCGGTCCGCGCGAAGTCGGCGCCGCCGATCAGGGCCTTGACGTAGCCGGTGGCGGCCTCGATCACCACGACCGCCCCCTCGGGCGTCGCGGGGGGCGAGGCCGCCTTGGCTTGGGTGCCGGGTCGCGCCGCTTGTCGCCGGGCGAGCGCCTGAAGCCCTTCCCGGAGCGCCTGCTCCGCGGCCCGCTGGAGGGTCGGATCCAGCGTGGTGTAGACGGCGAGCCCGCTCTTGTAGAGGACGTCGCTCCCGTACTTCGCCTCGAGGCTCTGTTGGAGGTACTCGAGAAAGTACCGCCCGCTCCCTCGGCGGCGTTCGGGCGTGACGAGACCGAGCGGGGCGCGGTTGGCCGTCTTCGCGTCGGCCTCCCCGATGTACCCTTGCTCGAGCAGGCGGCCGATCACAATGGCCCGCCGCCGTTGCGCCAGCTCGGGACGCTCGAAGGGCGAGTAGTTGCCTGGGGAGCGCGGGAGCGCGGCCAGGAGCGACACCTCGGGCAGGGTGAGGTCTCCGACCGACTTGCCGAAGTACATGCGCGCGGCGGCCTCGACCCCGAACGCCCCGTGGCCCATGTACACCTGGTTCAGATAGAGCTCCAGCAGCCGGTCCTTCGAGTAGCGCTTCTCCAGCTCGAAGGCGAGCAGCGCCTCCTTCATCTTGCGAGAGAAGCTCCGGTCCGGGGTGAGGAAGAGGACCTTGGCGAGCTGCTGGGTGATCGTGCTGCCGCCCTCGACGACCCGCCCATGGCGGAAGTTCGCGTAGGCGGCCCGACTGATGCCGCGGACGTCCACGCCGAAGTGCGAGTAGAAGCGGGCGTCCTCGACGGCGATGATGGCGTTGCGCAGGGCGAGCGGGATCTGCTGGAGCGGCACGAAGATGCGCTTCTCCGCCTGGAACTCGGTGAGGAACTCGTCGTCGGCGGCGTAGACCCGGCTCCCGACGCTCGGCGTGTATTCCTCGAGGGCCTTGACCGGCGGTAGGTCGGTCGGCCAGAAGACGTACGCGGCGACGGCGACCCCGGTGACCAGGAGGACCGCGAGGAGGAGCAGGGGAAGCAGGATCCACCGAACGACGCGCCAGGGCGGTACGAATCGCCAGCGCCGGCCGCCCGACGCGGCGCGCTGGCGGGGCACCGAGGGGCGACGATGGCGGCGCGACACGATGGTGCGGAACCTCCCGTGGAGCCTCGGAGACCCGCCCATTATACCCTCGCGGCGGGCAGGACCTCCGTTGCTTGCGAGGGCCCGGACCCTATGCTACAACCCTCCCGCCATGGTCTCCTCCCCGCCCGTCGACGAGCAGCTCGCGCGGATCCGGCTCGGGACGGCCGCGATCGTCAACGAGGAGGAGCTGCGTCGCAAGCTGGAACGGGCTCGGGGCGCGGGCACGCCGCTCCGCATCAAGGTCGGCTTCGACCCGACCGCGCCCGACCTGCACCTCGGGCACACCGTCGTGATCCAGAAGATGCGGCAGTTCCAGGACCTCGGGCACACCGTCTACTTCGTGATCGGGGACTTCACGGGCCTCATCGGCGACCCGACGGGCAAGTCCGAGACGCGGAAGCCGCTCACGCGCGCCGAGATCGAGACCAACGCCCAGACCTACCGGGACCAGGTGTTCAAGATCCTGGACCCCGAGCGGACCCGCGTGGTCTTCAACTCGTCGTGGCTCGCCCCGCTGCGGGCGGAGGACGTGATCCGCATGACCGCGCAGGTGACGGTGGCGCGGCTCCTCTCCCGCGAGGACTTCGCCGCCCGGTACGAGGACGAGCGCCCGATCCACCTGCACGAGTTCCTGTACCCGCTCTTCCAGGCGCAGGATTCCGTCGCGCTCCAGGCCGACGTCGAGATGGGCGGGACCGACCAGACGTTCAACCTCCTGGTCGGGCGGGACCTCCAGCGCGCGGTCGGCCAGGAGCCCCAGATCTCCATCACGATGCCCATCCTGGTCGGAACGGACGGCGTCCAGAAGATGTCGAAGAGTCTCGGCAACTACATCGGCATCACCGAGCCGCCCGGCGAGATGTACGGCAAGCTCATGTCGGTCTCCGACACCGTCATGCTCGGCTACTACCCGCTCGTGAGCGGGCTCGGCCCGTCGGAGGTGGCGGCGGTGACCGCCGAGGTCACGAGCGGCGCGGCTCCACCCGATGGACGCGAAGAAGCGGCTGGCCCAGCTGGTCGTCGCGCGATTTCACGGCGCGCCCGCCGCCCAGGCTGCCGAGGAGGGCTTCGTCCGGCAGTTCCAGAGCCGAGAGGTCCCGAGCGACGTTCGGGAGGTCCCGCTATCCGGTGCTCCCCGGGGTCCCGGTGCGGGCCTGGGAGGTCGTCGCCGCGTGCCACCTGGCGGCGTCTGCCAGCGAGGCGCGCCGGCTGATCCAGCAGGGCGGGATCCGGATCGACGGGGAGCGGATCGAGGATCCCTATCAAACCGTGGAGATCCGGCCCGGGGACACCCACCTCGTTCAGCGCGGCCGCCGGGATTTCGCCCGGCTTCGGGGGGTCGCGGCCGCCCCTGACCCCGGAGTCCGGGAATACCGCTTGACAGGGAGTGGCTAGGCTCTTAGTATTCTCCTTTGCCTAGGTCGATCGTGACCTGGGCCTCGGTTGAGAGACCCGCCCGGCTGATCTCGCATCACCGGTCGTCGTTCTTGACCTCGCTGTCTCTGCTCTTTGAAAGCCGAATATGCTACTGGCTCACCGATATGGTGTGCATGCCCTTGCCCTGTCTTGGACCGCGAGGTCAAGGACGGGGCTGCAGTATGCCGAAATCAAACTGGAGAGTTTGATCCTGGCTCAGAGCGAACGCTGGCGGCGTGCCTAACACATGCAAGTCGAGCGAACCGTTTGGGGCAACTCGGACGGTTAGCGGCGGACGGGTGAGTAACACGTGGGTAACCCACCTAGGGGACCGGGATAACGGCTCGAAAGGGCCGCTAATACCGGATACGCTCCCTGGGGCACAAGCCTCGGGGAGGAAAGGTCGCGCAAGCAACCACTCCTAGACGGGCCCGCGGCCCATTAGCTAGTTGGCGGGGTAACGGCCCACCAAGGCAATGATGGGTAGCCGGTCTGAGAGGATGACCGGCCACACGGGGACTGAGACACGGCCCCGACTCCTACGGGAGGCAGCAGTGGGGAATCTTCCGCAATGGGCGAAAGCCTGACGGAGCGACGCCGCGTGGGGGACGAAGGCCTTCGGGTCGTAAACCCCTGTCAGAGGGAAAGATGGGTGCCGGTGTAAATAGCGCCGGCATTTGACGGTACCCTCAGAGGAAGCCACGGCCAACTCCGTGCCAGCAGCCGCGGTAATACGGAGGTGGCAAGCGTTGCTCGGAATCACTGGGCGTAAAGGGCGCGTAGGCGGGGAGGTAAGTCGGGTGTGAAATCCCTCGGCCCAACCGAGGAACTGCGCTCGAGACTGCTTCTCTTGAGTCCCGGAGAGGAAGATGGAATTCCCGGTGTAGCGGTGAAATGTGTAGAGATCGGGAGGAACACCGGTGGCGAAGGCGGTCTTCTGGACGGTGACTGACGCTGAGGCGCGAAAGCGTGGGGAGCAAACGGGATTAGATACCCCGGTAGTCCACGCTGTAAACGATGGGTGCTAGGTGTGGGGGGTATCGACCCCTCCCGTGCCGAAGCTAACGCATTAAGCACCCCGCCTGGGGAGTACGGCCGCAAGGTTGAAACTCAAAGGAATTGACGGGGGCCCGCACAAGCGGTGGAGCATGTGGTTTAATTCGACGCAACGCGAAGAACCTTACCTGGGCTTGACATGTCGGGAGTACCGAACCGAAAGGGGAGGGACTCGTAAAACCGAGATCCGAAACAGGTGGTGCATGGCTGTCGTCAGCTCGTGCCGTGAGGTGTTGGGTTAAGTCCCGCAACGAGCGCAACCCCTACCCCATGTTGCTACCGGGTAATGCCGGGCACTCTTGGGGAACTGCCGGCGGTAAGCTGGAGGAAGGTGGGGACGACGTCAAGTCATCATGCCCTTTATGCCCAGGGCCACACACGTGCTACAATGGCCGGTACAAAGCGCTGCTAACCCGTGAGGGGGCGCCAATCGCAAAAAGCCGGTCTCAGTTCAGATCGAAGGCTGCAACTCGCCTTCGTGAAGGCGGAATCGCTAGTAAGCGCGGATCAGCAGGCCGCGCTGAATACGTTCCCGGGCCTTGTACACACCGCCCGTCACACCACGAAAGCCGGTTGTACCAGAAGTCGCTGAGCTAACCCGCAAGGGAGGCAGGCGCCGAAGGTATGGTCGGTGATTGGGGTGAAGTCGTAACAAGGTAGCCGTAGGGGAACCTGCGGCTGGATCACCTCCTTTCTAAGGAGATCCACTCGACAGCCACTCCTTCGGGAGAGCTGACGAGCAGATCAACTAGGTCGGTGCCACCTGCCGGACGAGCCAGTAGCATTTATTTTCCCCGGGCCTTTAGCTCAGCTGGTTAGAGCGCGCGCTTGATAAGCGCGAGGTCCCTGGTTCGATCCCAGGAAGGCCCACCACTTGGGGGATGTAGCTCAGCTGGGAGAGCACCTGCCTTGCACGCAGGGGGTCGCCGGTTCGAATCCGGTCATCTCCACCAGGTGTCGTGAACGCGGGCCCTCCGGGGCCCATTCGGCTCTTTGACAACCGCATACGCGATCCTCGAGAAGCCAGAGCGTCTTCGATAGTCCGTGGTCAAGCTACTAAGGGCGGACGGTGGATGCCTTGGCGCCAGGAAGCGATGAAGGGCGTGGCAAGCTGCGATAAGCCGCGGGAAGCCGCAAGCAGGCACTGATCCGCGGATGCCCGAATGGGGGAACCCACGCGAGGTAATGCTCGCGTATCCGCCGCTGAATACATAGGCGGCGGAGGCAAACCGAGGGAACTGAAACATCTCAGTACCTCGAGGAAAAGAAAGCAACCGCGATTCCCCAAGTAGCGGCGAGCGAACGGGGAGGAGCCAAAACTCGATCGGCGTGATAGCCCGCAGGCGTTGCCGATCGGGAGTTGCGGGGCTGGGTCTGACGAGCTGCGGACTCGTCGGGGAGTTACAAAACCGACCGTTAGCCGAAGGATCTGGAAAGGTCCGCCAGAGCGGGTGATAGCCCCGTAGGCGAAAACGGCTCGGACTCCTTGGACCCGGTTCCCAAGTACCACGGGACACGTGAAACCCTGTGGGAATCTGGGGAGACCACTCTCCAAGGCTAAACATTACCTGGCGACCGATAGTGCACCAGTACCGTGAGGGAAAGGCGAAAAGAACCCCGGCGAGGGGAGTGAAATAGAACCTGAAACCGTCTGCCTACAAGCGGTGGGAGGGCTATGCCGTCGCAAGACGGAAGGCCTGACCGCGTGCCTTTTGCATAATGAGCCGGCGAGTTGCTTCTGTGTGGCGAGGTTAAGCGCGGAGAGCGCGGAGCCGTAGCGAAAGCGAGTCCGAATAGGGCGCCCAGTCGCACGGAGCAGACCCGAAGCCGAGTGATCTACCCCTGGCCAGGGTGAAGCAGGTGTAACAGCCTGTGGAGGCCCGAACCGGTGTTGGTTGAAAACAGCTCGGATGAGCTGGGGGTCGGAGTGAAAGGCTAATCAAACTCGGAGATAGCTGGTTCTCCCCGAAATAGCTTTAGGGCTAGCCTCACGTATGAGACGCGGTGGTAGAGCTCTGGATGGGCTAGGGGTCCTACCAGATTACCGATCCCAACCAAACTGCGAATGCCGTGTCTTTGAGCGTGGGAGTCAGACGGCGGGGGATAAGCTTCGTCGTCAAAAGGGAAACAACCCAGACCGCCAGCTAAGGTCCCCAAGTTCGGGCTTAGTGGGAAAGGATGTGGGATCGCCGAGACAGCCAGGAGGTTGGCTTAGAGGCAGCCATCCTTTAAAGAGTGCGTAACAGCTCACTGGTCAAGCGATCCTGCGCCGACAATTCAACGGGGCTCAAGCCCGATACCGAAGCTGCGGGTTTGCCGCGCAAGCGGCGAGCGGTAGGGGAGCATTCCGCACCAGGTCGAAGGCAGACCGTAAGGACTGCTGGACGAAGCGGAAGAGATAATGCCGGCACGAGTAGCGAAAAAGCAGGTGAAAAACCTGCTCGCCGAAAGCCTAAGGGTTCCTGGGGAAGGTTAATCCGCCCAGGGTTAGTCGGTCCTAAGCCGAGGCCGAGAGGCGTAGGCGAAGGGCAACAGGTTAATATTCCTGTACCGCCGCAGTGGCGCTATTACCGATGGGGTGACGCAGTAGGGTAGGCACCGCCCGCGATTGGTCGTGCGGGTCCAAGTCCGTAGGGGGCTCTGACAGGCAAATCCGTCGGAGCATTAACCCTGAAAGGCGATGGGGAGGCCTTCGGGCCATAAACGGGCCGATCCCAGACTGCCAAGAAAACCCTCTAGGGAGTCACTGAGGCGACCGTACCGCAAACCGACACAGGTGGGCGAGGAGAAAATCCTAAGGCGCTCGGGAGAACTCTCGCGAAGGAACTAGGCAAAATTGCCCCGTAACTTAGGGAGAAGGGGTGCCCCACTAGGGTGTTGAGCCCGAAGGGGTCGCAGTAAAGAGGGCCAAGCGACTGTTTACTAAAAACACAGGACTCTGCCAACTCGTAAGAGGAGGTATAGGGTCTGACGCCTGCCCGGTGCCGGAAGGTTAAGGAAGGGGGTTAGCCGCAAGGCGAAGCTCTCGACCGAAGCCCCGGTAAACGGCGGCCGTAACTATAACGGTCCTAAGGTAGCGAAATTCCTTGTCGGGTAAGTTCCGACCTGCACGAATGGCGTAACGACTTGGCCGCTGTCTCCGCGAGAGACCCGGTGAAACTGTAGCGCCAGTGAAGATGCTGGCTTCCCGCGAGTAGACGAAAAGACCCCGTGAACCTTTACTGTAGCCTGTCATGGAGCTTTGGCGGAGTCTGTGCAGGATAGGTGGGAGGCTTTGAAGCCGGCACGCTAGTGTCGGTGGAGCCGACGTTGAGATACCACCCTGACTGTGCTAGGGCTCTAACCTTGGTCCGTGATCCGGATCGGGAACAGTGGCAGGTGGGCAGTTTGACTGGGGCGGTCGCCTCCCAAATGGTAACGGAGGCGCCCCAAGATCGGCTCAGCACGGTTGGAAATCGTGCGTCGAGTGCAAGGGCAAAAGCCGGTCTGACTGCGAGACCTACAAGTCGAGCAGAGGCGAAAGCCGGGCCTAGTGATCCGGTGGTCCCGAGTGGAAGGGCCATCGCTCAACGGATAAAAGGTACTCCGGGGATAACAGGCTGATCTTGCCCAAGAGTTCACATCGACGGCAAGGTTTGGCACCTCGATGTCGGCTCATCGCATCCTGGGGCTGGAGCAGGTCCCAAGGGTTGGGCTGTTCGCCCATTAAAGCGGTACGTGAGCTGGGTTTAGAACGTCGTGAGACAGTTCGGTCTCTATCTCTCGCGGGCGGAGGAGGTTTGAGAGGAGCTGCCCCTAGTACGAGAGGACCGGGGTGGACGCACCGCTAGTGTGCCAGTTGTCCCGCCAGGGGCAGTGCTGGGTAGCTATGTGCGGCAGGGATAAGCGCTGAAGGCATCTAAGCGCGAAACCCGCCTCAAGATGAGACCTCCCAGGCGTAAGCCTCTGAAGGCCCCTGGAAGATGACCAGGTTGATAGGCCGGAGGTGTAAGCCCCGTAAGGGGTTCAGCTTACCGGTACTAATCGGCCGTGCGGCTTGACCGCGGATTGGCTTCTTTTCAATCCTGTTGTGATGCGACGGCGCTCGAGGATCGCGAATACGGCTTCCGCTTCCCGGCGGTCATACCGGAGGGGCCACACCCGTTCCCATCCCGAACACGGTAGTTAAGCCCTCCTGGGCCGATGGTACTGCGCTGGTAACGGCGCGGGAGAGTAGGTCGCTGCCGGGGTAATTCCAAGGGCCCGGATCCACGTGGATCCGGGCCCTTCCTTTTTGCTCGCGATCCGGGCGCCGCTCTAGGGCTGTGCGTCTACGCGCGCGCCGGCTACCCCGCCGGGCGGCCGCGTCAGAGCAGCGTGGCGAGGATCGCGAGGTAGGCGTTGTGCATGAGGCTGAAGAGGGGCCCCATGATGTAGCGCGTGGCGCCGGAGAACACGAGGAGCAGCAGGAGCATGGGGACCGTACTGCTCCAGGCGGGCGAGGAAGCCCCACGACGCGCGCGGGAGGAAGTAGGGCAGGAAGTGCCCGCCGTCGAGCGGGGGCAGCGGAATCAGGTTGAAGATCCCGAGCCCGAGATTGAACGTGTACACGAACCGCAGCACCCCCGCCATCGGCGTCGCGACGAACGGCGACGCCACGAGGTCCGGCACCAGGGCGAGGGCCACCAGGCCGAGGAAGGCCACGATGAAGTTCGACAGCGGCCCCGCGGCCGCCACCAGCGCCATGTCGCGCAACGGTCGGCGGAGGTTGCGCCCGTTCACCGGCACGGGCCGCGCCCACCCGAATCCGGCGAGGACGAAGGCGAGTGCCCCGAGCGGATCGATGTGGGGGAGCGGGTTGAGCGTCAGCCGCCCCGCGAGCCGGGCGGTCGGGTCACCGAGTCGGTCGGCCACCCAGCCATGCGCGACCTCGTGGATGGTGACGGCCAGCAGCAGTGCCGGCAGCATGAGGACGAGCGTTCTGCAGCGCCCGGGCCGGATCATGCAGGAGGTCGTCGATCATGCGCCGGCGCGCACGGCGGCCGGCGCGCGCATGATCGGGTCGGGCATCGGCGATTTCCGCACGCGACTAGGCGGCGCGGACCCGCCCGGCCACGGATGACGCGGCGGGCACGGGCCGCGCGTCGCGGGGGCGTGGCACATGACCTCATCGTAGACGCGGGCCCACGGTTGCGGCAAGGGCCGCGCCCGCCGCGTCGTCGGGTCCTGAGCCCTCTGCTATACTGTTCGCCGGCTTTCGGCTGACCCGATACGGCATCCTTCGCTTCAGGAGATCTCTACATGAGCTCGATGCGCTGTTCGTCCGGCCGTCGCGCGGCGACGCCGCTGGTGGCCGCCTGCCTGCTCGCGGCTCCTGCTGGGGTCGCTGGCGATCGCCGTCGTCCCCGTGGTCGCCCAGACCGCCGCCCCCGCGACCTCGACTGCCCCGCCTCATGCCGGAGGCGGGGAGGCCAGCCTCCGCATGCCCGACGTGGGGTCCATCGAGATGATGGGCGTGAACGGCCGGACGCTGCTCGTCAGCGGCCTCGGCGTGTGCGTGTTGGGGCTGGTCTTCGGGATCGTGATCTTCCGGCGCATCAAGGCCTTGCCCGTCCACCCGTCGATGCGGGAGATCTCCGAGCTGATCTACGAGACGTGCAAGACGTATCTCGTGACGCAGGGCAAGTTCCTCCTGATCCTCGAGATCTTCATCGGGTTCATCATCGTCCTCTACTTCGGTTTCCTGCTCCGCCTGGACCCGATACGCGTGCTGATCATCCTCCTGTTCAGTCTCATCGGGATCGCCGGAAGCTACGGGGTCGCGTGGTTCGGCATGCGGATCAACACCTTCGCGAACTCGCGGACGGCGTTCGCGAGCCTCGCGGGCAAGCCCCTGCCCGTCTACTCCATCCCGCTCGAGTCCGGGATGAGCATCGGGATGCTGCTGATCAGCGTCGAGCTCTTCCTGATGCTGTGCATCCTGCTCTTCATTCCGGGGGAGTATGCCGGCCCGTGCTTCATCGGCTTCGCGATCGGCGAGTCCCTCGGGGCGGCGGCCCTGCGGATCGCGGGCGGCATCTTCACGAAGATCGCGGACATCGGCTCCGACCTCATGAAGATCGTCTTCAACATCAAGGAGGACGACGCACGGAACCCCGGGGTCATCGCCGACTGCACGGGCGACAACGCCGGCGACTCGGTCGGCCCGACCGCGGACGGCTTCGAGACCTATGGGGTCACCGGCGTCGCGCTCATCACCTTCATCCTCCTGGCCGTGAAGGATCCCGACCGTCCAGGTTCAGCTGCTGGTCTGGATCTTCATGATGCGCGTGCTGATGATCGTCGCCAGCGGCGTCTCCTACGTGGTCAACGAGGCCATCGCGCGCGGCCGCTATGCGACCGCGCGGTCGATGAACTTCGAGGCCCCGCTCACGTCCCTCGTGTGGCTGACGTCGGGCGTGTCGGTGGTGCTCACCTACCTCGCCTCCTACCTCCTGATCCCGGATCTCGGAGACGGCACCCTCTGGTGGAAGCTGTCCACCGTCATCACCTGCGGGACGCTGGCCGGCGCGATCATCCCCGAGTTCGTCAAGATCTTCACGTCGACCGAGTCGGCGACACGTGCGGGAGGTCGTCGCGTCCGCCCGCGAAGGCGGCGCGTCCCTGAACATCCTCTCCGGATTGGTCGCCGGGAACTTCAGCGCGTATTGGCTGGGCATGACGATCACGGTGCTCATGGGGGTCGCGTACCTGGTCAGCCTGGCGGGTGTGGGGAGCCTCATGGTGGCGCCGGCGGTGTTCGCCTTCGGCCTGGTCGCCTTCGGATTCCTCGGGATGGGCCCCGTCACGATCGCGGTGGACTCCTACGGGCCGGTGACCGACAACGCCCAGTCGGTCTTCGAGCTGTCGCTGATCGAGCAGATTCCGGGCGTCCGACAGCAGATCCGGAAGGACCACGGGTTCGACGTCGACTTCGAGCGGGCCAAGACGCTCCTGGAGGAGAACGACGGCGCCGGGAACACGTTCAAGGCGACGGCGAAGCCCGTTCTGATCGGAACCGCGGTCGTCGGCGCCACGACGATGATCTTCTCGATCATCGTGCTGCTGACCCACGGGCTCACGGAGAACCTGGACAAGCTCTCCATGCTCCACCCGCCGTTCCTGCTCGGCCTGATCACCGGCGGCGCGGTGATCTACTGGTTCACGGGCGCGTCGATCCAGGCCGTGTCGACCGGCGCCTACCGCGCGGTGGAGTTCATCAAGGCCAACATCAAACTCGAGGGGGCCACGAGGGCGTCGGTCGAGGACAGCAAACGCGTGGTCGAGATCTGCACGCAGTACGCCCAGAAGGGCATGTTCAACATCTTCCTCACGGTGTTCTTCTCGACCCTGGCGTTCGCCTTCGTGGAGCCGTACTTCTTCATCGGCTACCTGATCTCGATCGCGCTGTTCGGGCTGTACCAGGCCATCTTCATGGCGAACGCCGGCGGCGCGTGGGACAACGCCAAGAAGGTCGTGGAGGTGGATCTCAAGGAGAAGGGCACGCCGCTCCACGCCGCCACCGTGGTCGGCGATACGGTCGGCGATCCGTTCAAGGACACCTCGTCGGTGGCGCTGAACCCGGTCATCAAGTTCACCACGCTGTTCGGGCTGCTGGCGGTGGAGCTGGCGGTGACGCTGACGGCCGAGAGTGGCCCGGCGATCAGCCGGACGTTGGCCGCGGTGTTCTTCGCGGTGTCGATGGTGTTCGTCTGGCGGTCCTTCTACGGGATGCGCATCCGCGGCGCCGCCGCGCACTGAGGGCGGGTCCCCTCGGTGGTCGAGTACGTCGTCCAGCTGCTCACCGACCCGGCCGCGCTCTTCGAGCTGGTCCGGTGGGGCGGCTACGTCGCCTTGGTGGCGATCGTCTTCACCGAGACCGGTCTCCTGATCGGATTCTTCCTGCCCGGCGACTCGCTCCTCATCACGGCGGGGCTGGTGGCCGCGGCCGGCGGGCTCGACATCTGGTGGCTGAACATCCTGCTGAGCGTGGCGGCGATCGTGGGTGACAGCGTCGGATACGCGATCGGCTACCGAACCGGCCCCCGCATCTTCACGCGCGAGGACTCGCGCTGGTTCAACCGCACCCATCTCGTGCGCACCCGGGAGTTCTACGAGCGGCACGGCGGAAAGACCATCGTGCTGGCTCGGTTCATCCCGATCATCCGGACGTTCGCGCCGGTGGTGGCGGGTGTCGGCCGGATGGAGTACCGACGCTTCCTGATGTACAACGTCCTGGGCGGGATCGGCTGGGTCGCCAGCATGACGTGGGCCGGGTATCTCCTCGGTCACGCGATTCCCGACATCGGCCGCTACCTCCACGTCGTGATCGTCGTCGTCGTGATCCTGTCCCTGATCCCGATCGGCCTCGAGTGGTGGAAGGCCCGCGCCGCTCGGCGCCACACCGTCGCCCGGGATCGATGAGCCCATGTTCCGCCTGATCCCCCGCGAGGAGCGCTTCTTCGACCTCTTCGAGGAGCAGGCGCGGAACATCGTGTCGGCCGCCGGGCGGCTGCGCGAGCTGACCCTCGACTTTGCCGACGCGCCCGAGAAGGCGATGGCGATCCGGGAGCTCGAGCATGCCGGGGACGTCCTGACGCACGACCTCATCCGGAAGATCAACACCACGTTCGTCACGCCCTTCGACCGCGAGGACGTGTACGCGTTGGCGTCGCGCCTGGACGACGTGCTGGACCTCATCGAGGCTGCCTCGGACCGGCTGATCCTCTACCGCATCAAGGAGCCCACGTCGGGCGCGCGCGCGTTCACCGAGGTGATCGTGAAGAGCGCGGACTCCGTCCAGGCGGCCGTGGGCTGTCTCCGGACGTCCAGCCGATCCTATCACCAGCACTGCGTCGAGGTGAACCGGCTCGAGAACGAGGCGGACCGGCTCCTGAAGGAGCTCATCGCGGCCCTCTTCGCGGATGTGACCGACCCGATCGAGGTGATCAAGTGGAAGGAGATCTACGAGACCCTCGAGGAGGTCACCGACCGGTGTGAGGACGTCGTGAACGTGATCGAGGGCATCATGCTCAAGACGGGCTAGCCCGCCGGCATGGAGTCCTTCGCGTTCGTCGTCTTCATCATCGGTGTCGCCCTGGTCTTCGATTTCATCAACGGCTTCCACGATGCGGCCAACTCGATCGCCACGGTCGTCTCGACCCGGGTACTGAGCCCCACGCAGGCGGTGGTCTGGGCCGCGTTCTTCAACTTCGTCGCGGCGTTCGGGTTCGGCGTGAGCGTGGCCCACACGATCGGCAAGGGGATCGTGCGGCCGGAGAGCGTGGATGCCCTCGTGATCCTGGCCGCGCTCGTGGGGGCGATCACCTGGAACCTGATCACCTGGTACGGCGGGATCCCGTCCAGCTCCTCACACGCCCTCATCGGGGGGCTGGCCGGCGCGGCGATCGCCAAGGCCGGGGTGGGCAGCCTCGTCCTGGCCGGCCTGGCGAAGACGGCGCTCTTCATCGTGCTGGCCCCCATCTTCGGCATGACCCTCGGCTTCGGCCTGATGGTCGGCGTCATGTGGATCTTTCGCGCCGCGTCACCGAGCCGGGTCGACCGGCTGTTCCGGCGACTCCAGCTCGTGTCGGCGGCCCTCTACAGCCTGGGCCACGGCACCAACGACGCCCAGAAGACGATGGGGATCATCGCGGGGCTCCTGTTCGCCACCGGACGCTTGGGGGCGGAGTTCTACGTCCCCTTCTGGGTCGTGCTGGCTGCGCACGCGGCGATGGGGCTCGGGACGCTGGCCGGCGGCTGGCGGATCGTGAAGACCATGGGCATGGGGATCACCCGGCTGAAACCGGTGGGTGGCTTCTGCGCCGAGACCGCCGGGGCGTTGACGCTCATCGGGACCGCCGTGGGCGGCATCCCGGTCAGCACCACGCACACGATCACCGGGGCGATCGTCGGGGTCGGGGCCACCACGCGCCTCTCTGCCGTGCGGTGGGGGATCGCGGGGCGGATCGTGTGGGCCTGGATCCTGACGATCCCCGCGGCGGCGCTCATCGCCGGGGTGAGCTCGGCGCTTCTCGGCTGGTTGCGGTAGACGCATGGGGCGGCGTCGGCGGCCGGCCTCCCCGTGGCGCCGGGCCGGCCAGCGGGCGGTGGCGACCCTGGTCAGCCTCGCCGGTGGGCTCGTCGGTCACCTGCCGCCCCGCGTGGGGCATGGGCTCGGGGTGGCCTTCGGTCGGGCCGCGTATTGGCTCCTGCCGGGGCGGCGCCGCGTCGCTCTCGACAATCTGACGCTCGTCTATGGGGAGACCCTCACGCCGGCGAGCCGCTCGGCTCTCGCGCGCCGGTGCTTCGAGCACCTCGGCGTCACCGCGGTGGAGTGCTGCCGGCTCTTCTTCGGCCCGGCCGAGGGCTTGCTGGGCCGCGTCCGGGGCCAGGGGACCGAGCACATCGGTGAGGCACTGGCCAAGGGCCGGGGCATCTTCTTCCTGACCGGCCACTTCGGGAACTGGGAGCTGCTGGCGGCCACCCACGGGCTGGCCGGGTTCGGCCTGAGCGTCGTCGTGCGCCCCCTCGACAATCCCTACCTCGATGCCGTCATCGCGCGAGCCCGGGAGCGAAGCGGCCTGCGCGCCATCTCCAAGCGCGAGGCCGTGGAGGGTGTCCGGGCCGCGCTGGGCCGCGGGGAGTGCATCGGCATCCTGCTCGATCAGGATGCCGGCCGGCAGGGGGTCTTCGTGCCCTTCCTCGGTCATCCGGCCTCGACGTCCCGCGCCCTCGCGGTTCTGGCCCTGAAGACTCGTGCCCCCGTCGTGCCGGCGTTCATCCACCGCCTCCCCGACGGGGGACACGAGCTGATCCTCGAGCCGGAGATTCCGCTGGTCATCACCGGCGATCTCGATCACGATATCGTCGTGAACACCGCGCGCTTCACGGAGGCGATCGAGCGTCACGTGCGCGTCCATCCCGAGCAGTGGTTCTGGGTCCACCGGCGCTGGAAGAGCCGCCCGGCATGAGGTGGGTGCCGCCCGTCACGGCGCGGGCATCCGTCGCGATGCTTGCTGGGGGTCGGGGCCGTTCTCCTGCCCGTGATCGCCCGGGGCGTGGGGGAGGACCCCGGCGCGGAGGTGGCCGAGGCGCTCCGGAGCCTGGGGCCCCCCGGGGTGCTGTGGGGACGTTTCGTCGTCGAAGAGGAGTCGCCGCTCGGCGCCTGGACGCCGATCGCGGGGGTGGAAGTGACCCTCTACCCCGCGACCCCCGCTCTCGTCGCCGAGCTCGAGCGCCTCCGGCAGAGCGCGCGCGACTCCGGCGCCCAGTATGAGTCCGCGGTGGCGAGGGTGCAGGGAGCGCTCGCGGTTCACCAGGCTCGACTCGACGGGAAGAGTCCCGAGACCTGGGGGTCCGATGGCGCCCTTCCCGCGGAGCCCCCTGTTCCGCTCGCCGTCCGCGCCGCCCCGCCCAAGACCGCCGCGCTGCCGCCGCGGGGGCTACCCCAGCCGCCGGGGGCCGTCCCACCGCCCGACGGTCGACGCCCGCTCACCCCTGGCGTCAGAGTACCGACCCGGCGGGACTGTTCGCCTTCGACTCCCTCCCGTCCGGTGATTGGCTGGTGGTCGCGATCCGGGTCTCGGCCTACGCGGGGCAGAAGCTGCGGGCCGCACCCCGTCAGCAGCCGGGGAGCGGCCGAGGCTTTCTCCCGCGGACCACGGGATCCGCCAAGGAGACGGAGATCTGGGTCGCCCGGGTCCGGGTTGGCGCCGCCGAGCGCGTCGGGATCGAGCTCACCGATCGCGCGCGGTGGCTGGCGGGACCCGTTCGCTGAGCTGACGCCCGGGAGGGCCCGTGGCGCCATCAGGCCAGGTTGGTCTATAGTGGCGATGAGTTACACGGCATCTCCGGTGAGTTTTCCGGTTGACACTGCTTCGGCGCCCGTGGTAGAAGTGTCGCGCTGTCAGTTCCCACCGTCGTCCGTGTCTACTGCATGAGGGTGCGATCGTCGTGGCGGAGCAGGTTGGCGCTTGCCGGGGTGGCCTTGGCCACCGCGACGGCGGTGGTGTGTCCGGCCCCTGCCCTCGGCGCGCCGGGAGCCCTACCGGGCGGCATCTCCGATAGCCCTCTCCTGGCGGCCGTTCCGGTGCCGCCGATCCCCCCTCGCCCCCCTGCCCAGCCTGAGTCGCTCGGGATGTTCGGCTCGCCCGGGCTCGTCGACGACCCCGGCGGGGAGGTGGAGGTCGATGAGGGCGTGGGCCCCGAAGGGGAAGGGCCGGTCCCGGGCGATTCTCGGTACGGCCAGGATCTCTTGGACGACGCGGAAGCGGAGGGCACCGTCCGGGTCCCCCCCGGTCTCGCGGTGCCCACCTATCCGGTGGTGATCAACGCCCCGGTGGAGGCCCTGATCGATCAGTTCGTCGCCCGGGATCGCGAGCGGTTCGGGATGTGGATCTCCCGCTCGGGCCGCTACCTGCCGATGATCCAGCGGATCTTCCGCGAAAAGGGGTTGCCCGAAGAGCTCGCCTACACCGCGATGATCGAGTCCGGCTTCTCCCCGCGGGCGGTCTCGCGCGTGGGCGCCAAGGGCATGTGGCAGTTCATGGAGGCGACGGGGCGCCGCTATGGCTTGGTCATCAACCGGTGGATGGACGAGCGGCTCGACCCGGTGAAGTCGACCATCGCCGCGGCCCAGTACCTGGGTGACCTCTACGGCCTGTTCGGCCACTGGTTCCTCGCTCAGGCGGGATACAACGCGGGCGAGTCCCGGGTTGGACGGGCGATCCAGCGGGCCCGGACCAGCGACTTCTGGGCCTTGACCCAGACGCGGCACCTGCCGGACGAGACCAAGCTCTTCGTGCCGCAGATCCTGGCGGCCACCGTGATCACACGCGCCCCGTCCCGCTATGGCTTCGACGTCACGCTCGAATCCCCGCTCGCCTTCGACGAGGTGGTCCTTCGGCGCTCGCTCGACCTCGACACGATTGCGGGCCTGTCGGGCGTGTCGGTCGACACCATCCGCGACCTGAACCCCTCGCTGCTGGCCCGGATCACGCCTCCCTTCGGCACCTACGCGCTGCGGCTTCCCCCCGGCGTGGGCCCCCGGTTCGAGGCCGCCCTCCAGGCCGCGTCGCCGTCGAGCCTCCCGTCCTGGACGGTGCACCGCATCGGCCGCAACCAGACCCTGACCGAGATTGCGCGGCTGTATCGGGTGACCGTGCAACGCCTCGCGGAGCTGAACCATCTCCCCGGCGGCCGACTGCGGGGGATCCGGGAACTGGTTGTCCCGGTCGCGAGCGCCCCGGCCGGTCCCGCCGTCGCCACGGCGCCCGTGCCCCCAGGGGCCCCGCGCGAGGTGGTCGTCCGCAAGGGCGATACGCTGTCCGCGATCGCCGCCCGGTATCGGGTCACCCCCCAGGCGCTCGCTCAGATCAACGGCATGGATCTCGACGACCCCCTGGCGGTTGGCGCCCGACTCCGCCTGACCGCGCCCTAGGCCTCGGCCCGACCTCGTCGACTCACCCCCCTCGCGCGGGGTGTCGATGCACGCCTTCCCCTCGACGGTGCCGCAAGCGCACAATGGGGATCCGGACGGCCCGGCCGGCGGGCCACACCGCGGTCCCGAGGCACGTGCGACCGAAAGGGGAGGGCAGCCATGAACCGTGCAGACGGCTCCGAGCGAAGGCGACGGCGCGGGATCACCCGACGGACCTGGCTCCGCGGCGCGGCGGCAGCGACCGGCGCGGCGACGGTCAGCGGGCTGCCCGACATCCTGGCCCGGGCCCAGGCCCCCGCCTATCCCAAGGGCACGCGGCTCCACCTCCTCCAGTGGTCGCACTTCGTCCAGGCCGCGGACGTCCTCTTCGACCAGCAGACCGCGGAGTTCGCCAAGCAGGCGGGTGTGCAGATCCAGGTCGAGCGGATCAACCAGAATGACATCCAGGCGCGTGTCACGGCGGCCGTCCAGGCGCAGACCGGGCCCGACATCATCATCATCGCGAACAACCACGCCCACCTCTACGAGGCCGCGCTCGCCGACGTGAGCGACGTCGCCGAGGACATCGGGCGCCGGCAGGGTGGCTGGAACGACTACGCGAAGGTCAACACGTTCACGGGGGGCCACTGGATCGGTGTCCCGCAGTTCATCATCTCGTGGGCGATCACGTACCGGGAGGACTGGTTCAAGGAGCTCAACCTCCGGTACCCCGAGACGTGGGACGAGTTCCGGGCGGCGGGCCGGGCCCTGAAGGCCAAGGGGAGGCCCTTCGGGCAGGCGTTCGGCCACAGCATCAACGATCCCAACAACTGGTGCTACCCGCTCGTCTGGATGTGGGGCGGCCTGGAGGTCGACAAGGACGGGAAGACCGTCGCCCTGGACACGAAGGCGGCAGTCGACGCGGTCAAGTTCAACAACGTCCTTTGGAAAGAGGTGTTCGACGAGGGCGGCCTCGGCTGGGACGACTCGAACAACAACCGCGCGTTCCTCTCGTCCGACATCTCCCTGACCGGCAACGCGCCGAGTATCTACGTGGCCGCGCGCAAGCAGGCGCCCGACGTGTACCGGGGCACCAGCCATGGCCACTTCCCCAAGGGCCCGGCGGGCCGCTTCTACTGGCTCCCGGCCTGGAACAGCTGCGTGATGAAGTACTCGAAGAACCAGCAGCTGGCCAAGGACTTCATCCGCTTCTACATGGATCGAGCCCAGTACGACAAGTACTTCGAGACCATGGACACCTTCGGGATCCCCGGCACCAAGGTCTACTTCGACCATCCGCTGTGGACCAAGGACCCGAAGACCACCGTGTTCCGCGAGACGCTCCAGTCGGCGCGGCAGGTCGGCTACGCCGGCCCGCCCGGTCGCAAGGCCACCGAGGCGTTGTCGAAGTTCGTCATCGTCGACATGTTCGCGCGGAGCCTCCAGGGCGCGGCGCCGGAGGAGGCCGTCAAGTGGGCGGCCGGGGAGCTACGCAAGATCTACGGGACGTGACGCCGGCGCCCATCCGCCGAGACGTGGAGGTCGAGATCCGCCTCTTCGCGAATCTCGCCGACTACCGTCCGCCGGGCGCCGACGGCGGGACGGCTCGCGTCGCGCTGCCGGCCGGCGCGACGGTCGGTGACCTTCTCCGCCGGCTCCGGATCCCCGAGGAGGTTCCGCGGCTCCTCCTCGTGAACGGCCACGACGCCGAAGCGGCGACGCGGCTCGGTCCCGGCGACGTGGTGGACGTCCTCCCGCCCCTGGTCGGAGGCTGACCGGGCGGGCGCCGCTCACATCGCGATCACGCCTGAGCGAAGCGGGCGATGCGCGCCCCGGCGAGCCGGAGGAAGTCCGCGCACCGCATCGTCAGGGAGACCTCGCGGCTCCCCGCGTTGAAGGCGATCTCGTCCACGCGCGTCAGCTCCTCCTCGACGAGCACCTCGAGGCCGAACAGATTGCCGAAGGGTGGAACCGCTCCGGGCGCGCAGCCGGTCAGGGCGAGGAGCTCGTCGGGCGTCACGAATCGAAGCCGGCGGGCGTTCAGGAGCGCGCGCAGCCGCGCATTGTCGACCCGCAGATCGGCAGGCAGGACGAGGTGCAGGGGGCGATCGTCGGCCCGGACCACGAGGGCCTTGGCGCCCGCCTCGAGCGCCGTGCCTCGGGCGGCCGCCGCCTCCGCGCTGGTGCGGACCGGGGGATGGTGGAGCACCCGAAACGGGACGCCGGCCGCCGTGAGCCAGGTGACGAGGCGCTCGGTGACCGCCGGGGGCGCGGGCGGGTTGGCGCTCACGCTGGTCGAGTATACGCGTCGTGGTACCCGCGGTGTCGCGAGTCCCTGGGCCCCGCCCTATCGGCGGTGATACACTCGATCCACGCGATTTTCCGGGCCCGGAAGCGCATAGGATCCCGGTGGGCCTCCCGGACTTCAAATCCGGTGTCGGGTTCTAGACAAGCTCGAGGTGGGTTCGACTCCCACGCGCTTCCGCCATCGGGCGGGCTCGAGTAGCCATCGGACGGGAAGCGCGACCGGAGGGGCGGCGGGATGGCGAAGCGGCAGCGGGGATCACCGAGACGCGACGGCGGCGGGCGGTCGACAGGGGCCACGCCGGGCTCGCGCCTCGCCCTGACGCGGCGCCAGAGGCGGCGGCTCGTGTGGGCGGCGACCGCGCTCGCGCTTCTGGTCGTCGCCGGGACCGGGGGCTGGCTGTATGCCCGGGCCCGGGGTCCGAGCCCGGGCGAGTTCGTCCCGAGTCTCGGCAACGCGCACATCCCGACGGTCGAGACGCCCCACGTGCCGTACAACTCCGATCCCCCCACGTCCGGCCCGCACCTTCCCCACATCGCGCCCTGGGGGGTTCACACGCGACCGATCTCCCGGGAGCTTCACGTGCACAACCTCGAGGACGGAGGCGTCGTGGTCAACTACCGGCCCCAGTGCGCGGACCGGGTGCTGGCCGGCCTGCGCACCATCGTCGAGCGGTATCCGGACCACGTGGTGCTGGCGCCGTACCCGGATCTCGATCGGTGCATCGCGCTGACCGCGTGGACCCGGATCGACAAGCTGGACGACCTCGACGAGCGCCGCATCGTGCGCTTCATCGAGGCGTATCGCGGCATCGACCACCACCCCCGCTGACGGCATGCCGCGACGCCGCGTCACGTGGGCGCTCCTCGGGGCACTTGGGCTCGTGGCCCTCGCCGGGTGCAGCCGTGTCTACGTGGCCCCGGTCCTGCCGAGCGCCTACACCGAACAGATCGAGGCCCCCTACGAGGCGGTGTGGCGCGCGCTGGTGCGCGCGCTCGCCCGCGAGAACGTGCAGATCCGGACCATCGCCCGCGACTCCGGCGTGATCGCGTCCGAGGCGGTGCCCACGGTGATTGGCCTCTATGCCGATTGTGGCCGGTTCGGAGAGGAGCGCGTCCAAGGGGACGCGCAGGTCGCGTTCACCGTCTTCGTGGAGGCGGTCTCCGCCACGCAGACGGCCGTCCAGGTGAACACGCGGATGCACACGGACACGTACACGCGGGGTAGTGGGCCTCCCAAGCCCCGGTCCGGGCTGCCATGCGCCTCGACCGGCCGCTGGGAGGCGAACCTCCTCGACACGGTGCGGACGCTTCTGAGGCCCTGAGATGGGGAGTCGGCGTCCCGCTCCTCTGCGCCCCCGGGCCGCCCCGGCGCCCGGTGCCGCGGGTGCGGGGGCCCTTCACGCCCACCGCCAGGCTCGGCTCCGCGCGCTCCCGTCGGTGGACGAGGTGGTGCGCGCGCTCGACGGCGCGCCCGCCACGCCGCGTGCCCGCGTGGTGGCGGCCGCCCGGGCGGTGCTGGCGGAGGGGCGCCGGGCCGTGCTGGCGGCCGCGTCGGCGGAGGAGCTCGCCGCGCTT
Organism: uncultured Candidatus Rokubacteria bacterium; assembly: GCA_963799055.1. GTDB lineage: Bacteria > Methylomirabilota > Methylomirabilia > Rokubacteriales > DASRDR01 > DASRDR01. The sequence goes on along the minus strand of CAWCVP010000021.1, from coordinate 146,048 downwards.
CCTCTCGATGCGGCCGCGCTGCTCCCACGGGTCCGCGTCGCCCTGGCCGCCGCCGGCGCCTGGCAGCTGGACCGCGTGATCAATGCGACCGGCGTCGTGCTGCACACGAACCTGGGCCGCGCGCCCCTCGGTCCCGCCGCGCTCGCGCGCCTGGCCGTCGTGGCCGCGCGCTACTCCAACCTGGAGCTCGACGTACGCGCGCGCGCCCGGGGCTCGCGGTACGAGCACGTCGACCGCCTGCTCTGCCAGCTGTCCGGGGCCGAGGCCTCGCTCGTGGTCAACAACAACGCGGCGGCCGTCCTGCTGGCGCTGGAGTCGCTCGCCCGCGGGCGGGAGGTCGTGGTGTCGCGGGGCGAGCTGATCGAGATCGGCGGCGCCTTCCGGATTCCGGACATCCTGGCGCGGTCGGGAGCCCGGTTGGTCGAGGTCGGCACGACGAACCGGACCCGTCTCACCGACTACGCCGAGGCGATCGGCGCGGAGACGGCGCTGCTCCTCAAGGTCCACCCCTCGAACTATCGGGTGGTCGGCTTCACGGAGGGGGCGACGACGGCGGAGCTGGCGGACCTCGGCCGCGCGCGCGGTATCCCGGTGCTCGAGGACCTCGGCTCGGGCTGCTTCGTGGACCTGCGCCCCTGGGGGCTTCCGCGCGAGCCGACCGTGCCCGAGACGGTCGCGGCGGGAGCCGACGTCGTCACGTTCTCCGGGGACAAGCTGCTCGGCGGCCCGCAGGCCGGCATCGTCCTCGGCCGGCGGCCGCTCCTGGAGCGCCTCCGGAAGAACCCGCTCAACCGGGCCCTCCGGATCGACAAGCTGACGCTGGCGGCCCTCGAGGCGACGTTGCGCGCCTACGAGGATCCGACGACCGCCTCGCGCGAGATTCCGACCCTCCGCATGCTGAGCGAGCCCGCCGCCGTCGTCCGGCGTCGGGCGGGCCGCGTGCTGCGCCGCGTGTCGGCGCCGGCGCGCGCGGCGCTGGGGCTGGCGGTCGTGGCCGATCGCTCCGAGGTCGGCGGCGGCGCGCTGCCGCTGGCCGAGCTGGCGACGGCGTCGCTCGCGCTCGGGACGGCGGCGCACCGCGCGGTGGCGCTGGACGCGCGCCTGCGCGCGGGACGGCCGCCCGTGATCGGCCGCATCCGGGCGGACCGGCTCTTGCTCGATTGCCGGACCGTCATGGACGACGAGGTTCCGCTCCTCGCCGCCGCCCTGACGGCGCTCGTTTAGTCCCCGGCGCCGTGCGCCACGTCGTCGTCGGCACCGCGGGCCACATCGATCACGGGAAGTCCAGCCTCGTCCTGGCCCTGACCGGGATCGATCCCGACCGGCTCAAGGAGGAGAAGGAGCGAGGCATCACCATCGACATCGGCTTCGCTCATCTCGAGGTCGCCGAGGAGCTGACGCTGGGCGTCGTCGACGTCCCCGGGCACGAGCGGTTCGTGCGAAACATGCTCGCGGGGGTAGGCGGGATCGACCTCGTGATGCTGGTGATCGCGGCGGACGAGGGCGTGATGCCGCAGACGCGGGAGCATCTCGCAATCTGCCAGCTACTTCGCATCCCACGGGGAATCGTCGTGCTGACCAAGGCGGATCTGGCCGAGCCCGAGTGGCTGGAGCTGGTGCGCGAGGACGTTCGCGGCTTCCTGCAAGGAACGTTTCTCGCCGACGCGCCGCTGCTGCCCGTCTCGGCCAAGACGGGCGAGGGATTGCCGGCGCTGCGCGAGGCCCTGGCCACGGTCGCGCGCGCGGCGCCCCCGCGAGGCCTCGACGCCACGTTCCGCCTGCCGATCGACCGGGTCTTCACGATCCGGGGGTTCGGCACGGTGGTGACCGGCACGGTCGCCGCCGGGCAGCTCGCGCTGGACGAGCGCGTCGAGATCTATCCGCGGACGGTCCAGGCGAAGGTGCGCGGCATCCAGACGCACGGGCGTCCGGTGTCGACGGCGGTCGCCGGCCAGCGGGCCGCCGTGAACCTCCAGGGCATCGAGCGCGCGGCGATCGAGCGGGGGGATGTCCTGTCGCTCCCGGATCTCCTGCAGCCGACCTACATGCTCGACGCGACGTGTGAGCTCTTGCGCGACGCGCCGGCGCCCCTCCGGACGCGCCAGCGCGTGCGCTTTCACATCGGGACGAGCGAGGTCATGGCGCGCGTGCACCTCATGGACCGCGAGGCCCTCGAGCCGGGGCAAACCGGATACGTCCAGCTTCGCCTGGAGGGGCCGGTCGTCGCCCTGCCGCGAGACCGCTACGTGATCCGGAGCTATTCCCCGATGGTGACGATCGGCGGCGGGGAGCTGCTCGACGTGGCCCCCGCGAAGTCGCGACGGAGCCCGGCCCTCGCGGCGCGCCTCCGGACCTTGGAGACGAGCGCACCGGGAGCCGTCCTCGAGGCCCACGTGCAGCGCGTCGGCGGGGGTGGGGCTCGCCTCGCGGAGCTGCGGGCCCGGACCTCGTTTGGCCCGGCGGCGCTCCGGGCGCTCCTGCAGGACCTCGTGACCCAGGGGCGCGTCCTGATCGTGGACCGCGAGTGGTACGTCCACGTCGAGACCGCGGAGCGTGTCCGCCAGGAGGCCGAGACGGTGCTCGCGGCCTTCCACGTCCGCGAGCCGCTCAAGGCCGGGATGTCGAAGGAGGAGCTGCGCACGCGACTGGGGGGGTTGGAGGAGCGCGTCTTCCTGGCCCTGCTGGAGCGCTTCGCCGCCGCCGGCGTTCTCATCGTCGACAAGGACAAGGTCCGCCAGGCCGGGCATGCTGTGCGTTTGACCCCGGCGCAGCAGGCCGCGTCCGACCGGCTCGAGGCCGAGTTCCGGGCGGCGGGCGTGGCGCCCCCGACCCTCGACGAGGCCTTCGCGAAGCTCGGGCTCGAGGGGCCATCCACGCAGGCCATCGCCCAGTTGCTCGTCGAGGGCCGCCGGCTCGTCCGGATCCGGGAGGGCCTCTATTTCCACGCCGAGCCCCTCCAGGCGGCCGTCGCGCAGGTGCTGGACTTCCTCCGTCAGCGCCAGGCCATCACGCCCCAGGAGATCAAGGATCTCCTGGGGATCTCACGGAAGTACGCGATTCCCCTGCTGGAGTGGCTCGACACTCAGCGGCTCACCGTCCGGGTGGGCGACAAGCGCGTCCTCCGGGACGGGGCGCCGGCCGGCGGGTGATGGCTCCGGCGACGGGGCCAGCGCCGGCCGTTCGATTGACACCCCGCGGCACCGGGGCGTAAGGTAGGGGCACTTCACGACGGAGGACTCGCATGTTCGGGCTGGGATATCAGGAATTGATGATCATCCTCGTCATCGTCCTGCTCCTGTTCGGGGCGCAGAAGCTCCCCGAGCTGGCGCGCGGACTGGGCAAGAGCATGTCCGAGTTCAAGAAGGGACAGTCCGAGGACGAGCCCACCCAGAAGGCGGAGAAGGCCCACGAGGAGAAGAAGGGCGCCTGACCTGACCCGCCGCTGACGTTCTCCGTCGACCCTCCCCGCTGATCGTCCCGCTCCCCGCCGTTCCGTCCGCGCCGACATGCGGCCGCCCGCCGCCCCCGCGCGCCGAGCCCCGTCGAGCCCGCATTCCTTGACACAAATACGCGTGGATGCTAGTCTTTCGAGCACTGCGCGGCGGGTGTCCGCCGCGCAGTTTTGCTCCATGGACTACAAGGCGACGCTCCACCTCCCCCGGACCGACTTCCCCATGCGGGCGAACCTCTCCAAGCGGGAGCCGGAGCTGCTCGGGCGCTGGGAGGCCCAGGACCTCTACGCGCAGCTTCGCGCGCGCGGCCGGGGCCGGCCGCGCTTCATCCTCCACGACGGACCGCCCTACGCGAACGGGCACATCCACATGGGGACCGCCCTCAACAAGGTCCTCAAGGACATCGTGGTCAAGTCCAAGACGATGCTGGGCCACGATGCCCCCTACGTGCCCGGCTGGGACTGCCACGGGCTGCCCATCGAGCACCAGGTCGACAAGGAGCTCGGGCTCGACAAGGCGGGACGCGACGTGCGCCAGGCGATGGATCCGGCCGAGAAGCGCCGACGCTGCCGCGCGTACGCGTTGCGCTTCATCGACATCCAGCGGGCGGAGTTCCGTCGGCTCGGCGTCTTCGGCGACTGGACACGGCCCTACCTCACGATGGCGCCCCCGTACCAGGCGACGATCGTCCGCGAGTTCGGACGTTTCGTGGGGCGTGGCCTGGTCTACAAGGGTCTCAAGCCCGTGCACTGGTGCATGCACTGCAAGACGGCGCTCGCCCAGGCCGAGGTCGAGTACGAGGAGCAGGACACGCCGTCGGTCTACGTGAGGTTCCCCCTGGTCACGCCCCACCCGGCCCTCGGCGATGCCCCGCGCCAATCGGTGGTCATCTGGACCACGACCCCCTGGACCCTCCCGGCGAACCTGGCTGTCGCGGTGAATCCGAGCGAGAAGTACGTGGCGCTCGCCACGAACGACGAGACCCTCATCGTCGCGGCCGCGCTCGCGGATCAGTTCGTCCGGACCGCGCGGCTCACGACCGCCCGCCGGCTTCGGACGCTGGAGGGCGCCGAGCTCGCGGGACTCGAGTACCGGCATCCGTGGATCGAGCGCACCGGGCGGATCGCGGGCGCTCCGTTCGTCGCCATGGACACCGGCACGGGCCTCGTCCACATCGCGCCCGGTCATGGGGAAGAGGACTACGAGCTGGGGCGCGCGCTCGGGCTCCGGATCTACAACCCGGTCGACGACGACGGCCGCTTCGTGCCGGAGGTCGCCCACTTCGCCGGGCTCACGGTGTGGGACGCGAACCCCCGGATCGTCGACCTCCTGAAGGAGCGCGGCGCTCTCGTCGCCGAGGTCCAACTGACTCACACCTATCCGCACTGCTGGCGGTGCAAGAACCCGACCCTGTTCCGCGCGACGGAGCAGTGGTTCATCACGCTCGATCAGGCGCCGCGCGGGCCCGAGGGCGACCCCCTGCGGGCGCAAGCGCTGTCCGCCATCCGGACCGTCCAGTGGATTCCGCCGTGGGGCGAGGAGCGCATCACCAACATGATCGCCCACCGGCCCGACTGGACGATCTCCCGCCAGCGGGTCTGGGGAGTGCCGATCGTCGCCTTTTACTGCGAGGCCTGCGGGACGATCCTCCTCGAGGAGCGGATCGTGGCGCACGTCGCCGCGCGGATGGAGGAGGGCGAGGGCGCGGACGAGTGGTATCTCCGTCCGGCGGGCGAGCTCCTGCCGACCGGCACCGCCTGCGCCCAGTGCGGCGGCCACGCCTTCCGGAAGGAGACGGACATCCTCGACGTCTGGTTCGACTCGGGGTGTAGCCACGCGGCGGTCCTGGAGACGCACCCCGAGCTCCGCTGGCCGGCCGACATGTACCTCGAGGGCTCGGATCAGCACCGCGGGTGGTTTCACTCCTCCTTGCTCGAGGCGGTCGGCACGCGCGGACGGCCGCCCTACCACGCCGTGCTCACCCACGGATTCGTCGTCGACGGCGAGGGGCGCAAGATGTCGAAGTCGGTCGGGAACACCGTGGCCCCCGAGGACGTCATCGCGAAGCACGGGGCGGAGGTCCTCCGGCTCTGGGCCGCCGGGGAGGACTACACCGACGACATCCGGCTCTCGGACGAGATCCTCGGCCAGCTCGCGGAGGCCTACCGCCGGGTCCGCAACACCTGCCGGTTCCTGCTCGGGAACCTGGCCGATTTCGATCCGTCCCGGGACCTGGTGTCCGACGCCGAGCTCACGGGACTGGACGGGTGGGCGATGCTGCGCCTGCACCGCACGATCGAGCGCGTCCGGCGCGCGTACGAGACCTATGAGTTCCACCTCGCGTTCCAGAGCCTCCACAACTTCTGCGCGGTGGACCTCTCGGCCCTCTACCTCGACGTCCTGAAGGACCGGCTCTACACCTCCGCCGCCGCCGCGCCGGCGCGGCGCGCGGCCCAGACGGTCTGCTACCGCGTCCTGGATGCCCTGGTCCGGCTCATGGCACCGATCCTCACCTTCACCGCCGAGGAGGTCTGGGACCACTTCCGCGTGGCCGACAAGGCGCCGAGCGTCCACCTCACGGATTTTCCGGCGGTCGACCCGCGATGGCTGGACGAGGGGCTGGAGCAGACGTGGGGGGACTTGCTTCGCGTCCGCGGCGAGGTCGCGAAGGGTCTCGAGCAGGCGCGGGTGGCCAAGCTGATCGGGGCGGCCCTCGACGCATCCGTGACGGCGTACGTCAGCGACCCCGGCCTCGAGCGTCGCGTCGGGGGAGTCGGGGACCGGCTTCTCCGGGAGCTCTGCATCGTCTCGCAGGCGCGCATCGTCACCGACGCCCCACCGGCCGGGCTCGCGCCGGGGCCGGACCGCGTGGTGCTCCGTGAGACAGGAGTGCCGGGCCTGGCCCTCGAGGTGCGGCACGCCGACGGGAAGAAGTGCGCCCGCTGCTGGACCTGGAGTCCGGCCGTCGGCCGGGACGCCGAGCATCCGGCCCTCTGCGAGCGCTGCCTGCCGATCATCCGCGCGGGCGCACACTGATGGGCCTCGTCCTGGCCCTCGCGACGACGGTGTTCGTCGCGGACCAGCTGACCAAGACCTGGGCCCTCCGGCGCCTGGACGTGTCGCACCCGGTCGTGGTGATCCCGGACTTCTTCCACCTCGTGCTCGTCATGAACCCGGGCGTGGCCTTCGGCATCTTCGCGGGCATCCCGCCGGAGTGGCGCTGGATCGTCACGCTGTTCTCGCTGACCGCGCTGGCGTTGCTCGGCTCGCTCGCGTTCCGCATCCTGCCGCGCGGGAGCCTCCTGGCGCGCCTCGCCATCGGGCTCGTCTTCGGCGGCGCCGCGGGGAACCTCCTGGACCGCTGGCGGCACGGGGCGGTCGTGGACTTCATCGACGTGTTCTGGCGGACGTATCACTGGCCGGCCTTCAACGTGGCCGACTCCGCGATCACGGTGGGCGTGTGCCTCCTGGCCGCCGAGCTCGCGTTCGGGCGGGACGGTGTCCCGCAGCAGAATCCCGCCGACGCCTGAGCCCCGCGGGCCGTCCGGCGCCCCCTCGCGTCGGAGCTTCGTCGTCGGCCCCGCGGACGCCGGAATCCGGCTCGACCGCTTCCTCCAGGTTCAGGCCCCCGATCTCTCGCGCACGCGACTGCAGGCGCTCATCGCGGCGGGCCGGGTGCAGGTGACGGGCGGGGCCCCCAAGGCGAGCCATCGCCTCCGGGCGGGGACGTGCGTGGCCGTCGAGGTGCCGCCCCCGGAGCCGACGACGCTCACCGCCGAGGCGATCCCGCTCGACGTGGTCTACGAGGACGGCGACCTCCTGGTGGTCAACAAGCCGACGGGGCTCGTGGTGCATCCGGGAGCCGGACACCGCACGGGGACGCTCGTCCACGCGCTGCTCGCCCACTGCGGGCCCACGCTCTCCGGGGTGGGGGGGGTGCGGCGGCCCGGCATCGTGCACCGGCTGGACCGCGGGACCTCCGGGCTCCTCGTCGTCGCCAAGACCGATGCCGCCCATCTCGCCCTGGCGCGTCAGCTGAAGGCGCGCACCGTGGAACGTCGCTACCTGGCGCTGGTCCACGGCCGGCTGCCGCACGCCGCGGGAGTGGTGGAGACGGCGATCGGCCGCGACCCCCGCGATCGGCTCCGGATGGCGGTCCGACCCGCCGGGTCCGGCCGCCCCGCCCTCACGCGATATCGAGTCCTCGAGCGGTTCGTGCGCCCGGCGCCCCTCACGCTGCTCGAAGCCACCCTCGGGACCGGACGCACGCACCAGATCCGCGTCCATCTCGCTCATCTCGGCGCGCCGGTGGTCGGGGACCGGACGTACCGTCGCCGCGGCCCCGCGCCGTCCGACGTCGAGCTCGCGGCCCGCGTGGCCGGCCTGGGCGGCCAGGCCCTCCACGCCGCGGTCCTCGGGTTCATCCATCCCACGACCGGCGCGCCGCACCGCTACGAGGCCCCGCCGCCGCCCGCGTTCGCGACCCTGCTGGCCTGGCTCCGTACGCTCGCGCGGATCGAGGACCCCCCGCGCCGCGTGCGCTAAGATCGACTCATGGCGGAGCGAGGGCGACGCGACGGAGGGCGCCGGGTCGTGGCCATCGGCGGCGGCACCGGCCTCCCCGTCGTCCTCGCTGCCCTCAAGCGCTATCTCGGGGGTCGGGTCACCAGCTTGACCGCGGTCGTGACCGTGACGGACGACGGCGGCAGCTCGGGGCGTCTCCGCGACGAGCTGCAGGTACTCCCCCCCGGCGACATCCGGAACTGCCTGGTCGCCCTCGCGGAGGTCGAGCCCCTGATGGCGGAGCTGTTCCAGTTCCGGTTTCCGGGGGCCGGCGGGCTGGCGGGCCATAGCTTCGGGAACCTCTTCCTCGCGGCCCTGACGCACGTCACGGGCAACTTCCTGCAGGCGATCCGCATCTCCGGCAAGGTGCTGGCGGTGCGCGGGACCATTCTCCCCTCGACGCTCGACGGGGTGCGGCTCGGCGCCGAGCTGACCGACGGGCGCCGGATCCTCGGGGAGTCGCAGATCAGCCGCCAGGGCGTGCCGATTCGCCGCGTCTTCCTCGATCCGGGTCATGCCCGGGCGCTGCCCGAGGTGCTGGAGGCCATTGCCCATGCGCACGTGGTGGTGTTGGCCCCGGGCTCGCTCTACACGAGCTTGATCCCGACCCTCCTGGTCGACGGCGTCGCCGATGCGCTGCGGGGCGCGGCGGCGATCAAGATCTGCGTGGCCAACCTGATGACGGAGCCCGGCGAGACGGACCGGATGTCGCTCGGCGACCACCTGGACGCGTTGTACGCGCACGCCGGTCGCGGCGTCATCGACGGGGTCGTGGTGCACGGACGCTCCCTTCCACCGGACGTCGTGGCCCGCTATGCGCGGGCCGGGGCCATGCCCGTGACGGCGGCGGATCGCGAGCGTGTCCGCGCGATGGGCATCTGGGTCATGGAGGCGGACCTGGCCGGGCCGACCGAGCTGGCCCGGCACCATCCCGAGAAGCTCGGCCGGGTGCTCGCCCGGCTCATCCGCCATGGCGGCCCCGTCCGCCGGCCGGCGGCCGTTCGTGTCTAGGCCGGCCCGCCGGCGTCGGGCACCGACGGCTTCGCCCGAGACCTGGGCCGTCGTCCTGGCTGCCGGCGAGGGCAAGCGCATGCGGTCGGGCCGGCCCAAGATCCTCCATTCCCTGGGCGGCCGCCCGCTCGTCCACTATCCGGTCGCCCTCGCCCGCGGAGCGGGAGTCGCGGGAACGGTGATCGTCGTGGCGCCCGGGGCTGCTGCGGTGCGGGCCGCCCTCGCCGACCTCGGTCCGCAGTTCGTCGAGCAGCCCGAGCCCCGGGGGACCGGGCACGCTCTCCTGCAGGCGCGGCCCGAAATTCCGGACACCGCCGCCGAGCTGCTGCTCCTGTACGGCGACGTGCCGCTCCTCACTCCCGAGACCCTCGCCGCGCTGCTCGCCCGCCATCGCGCGCGCCGTGCCGCGGCCACCGTCCTGACGTTCGTCCCCGCGGACCCGCACGGCTACGGGCGGGTGCTGCGCGGCCGCGACGGCCAGGTGCGGGCCATCGTCGAGGAGCGCGATGCGACGCCGGCCCAGCGCCGCGTCGGCGAGTGCAACTCCGGGATCTACTGCTTCGCCCCGCGATGGCTGTGGCCGACCCTGGAAGGGCTGGCGCGGCGGGCACCGAAGAACGCCCAGGCCGAGATCTACCTCACCGACGTGATCGGCCAGCTGCGGCGCCAGGGCCGCCGGGTCGAGGGGGTCCGCGTGGCGGATCCCCGAGAGGTTGCGGGTGTGAACGACCGCCGGCAGCTCGCGATGCTCGAGGGCCTCCTGCGCAGCCGCACCCTCGACGCGCTCATGGCGGCCGGCGTGGCCGTCGTCGACCCCGCGGCCACCTACGTCGACGCGACCGTGACGGTGGGCCGGGACACCACCCTCCATCCCGGGGTGCGCCTCGCGGGCCGCACGGTGCTCGGGGAGGGATGCGTGATCGGGACGGGCTGCCAGGTGGTGGACACGACGCTCGGCGACCGTGTCACGCTCCGGCCCTACTGCGTGCTCGACGCCTCCCGGGTGGAGGCCGACGCGACGCTGGGGCCGTTCGCGCGCCTCCGCCCCGGCACGCTCATCGAGCGCGGCGCCGACATCGGCAACTTCATCGAGATCAAGCAGGCGACGATCGGGCGCGGCGTGAAGGCACACCATGTCGGGTACATCGGCGACGCGACGGTGGGGGAGGGCGCGAACATCGGCGCGGGGGTCATCACCTGCAACTACGACGGCGTGAAGAAGCATCGCACCCGGATCGGCGCCCGGGCCTTCGTCGGGACGAACGCGAGCCTGGTCGCCCCCCTCACCATCGGGGACGACGCCTATGTCGGTGCGGGCTCCGTGATCACGAAGGACGTGCCTCCGGGCGCCCTCGCGGTGGAGCGGGCGCCGCAGATCGTCAAGGAAGGCTGGACCGAGCGGCGGCGGGCCCGCGCGCGGGCGAGCGGCGGTCCCGCGGGCGCCGCGCCGCCCTGATCAGGGCCGCGTCGACCGTGTCGGGGGTCTCCGACCTGAAACGCCGGGCGCTTCCGAAGTTGCGCGGTCGAAACAGCCGGCTGGCGATGGGCGAAGGCCTCGGGGCTGGCGGCCCCACCAGGCGGGCCCAGGCGGTGCCGCCCTCGGACTGGCACGCGGGTTGCTGGTTGTCCGGTCTCGCCCTCGGGGCGCATACTCCAGGTGAGGTGACGGTGCGATGTGTGGAATCGTTGGGTACATCGGTTCGGCCGGGGCGACCGGGATCATCCTCGACGGCCTCAAGCGACTCGAGTATCGAGGGTACGACTCCGCGGGCGTCGCCGTCGTCGCCGACGGCGTGCTCCAGGTCCGGCGGAGCGCCGGGCGTCTGCGCAACCTCGAGGCCGCGCTCCGCGAGCGGCCGCTTGACGGTCCGCTCGGGATCGGCCACACACGCTGGGCGACCCACGGGCGGCCATCCGAGGAAAACGCCCACCCACACACCGACTGCACCGGCTCGATCGTCGTCGTCCACAACGGGATCCTCGAAAACTACTTGCCCATCAAGAAGGCGCTCCAGGCGGCCGGTCACACGTTCAAATCCGAGACGGATACCGAGGTGCTCGCGCATCTGGTCGAGCAGCACTGGGCCGACGCGGGCGGCCTGGCCGAGGCCGTGCGCCGCGCGCTCGCCGAGGTGCGGGGCGCCTACGCGGTCGGCGTGGTCTCGGACCGGGAGCCCGACGCCCTCGTGGCCGCCAAGACGGGAGCCGGGGGAGTCGTGGTCGGGCTGGGCGAGGGCGAGTATTTCATCGCGTCCGACGTGCCCGCGATCCTCGCGCACACGCGCGACGTCCTGATTCTCGAGGATGGCGAGATGGCGCTCGTCACCCGCCAGGGCGTCCGCCTCCTGACGCTCGGCGGTCGACCGGTGGAGCGGGCGGTCACGCACATCACGTGGGATCCGATCATGGCCGAGAAGGGCGGCTACCGCCACTTCATGCTCAAGGAGATCTACGAGCAGCCGCGGGCGATCACCGACACGTTTCGAGGACGGATCTCCGCCGAGACCGGGGATTGCTTCCTGCCAGACCTGAACCTCACCGCGGAGGAGTTGCGCGGCTTCCGCCGCGTCCTGCTGGTCGCGTGCGGCACCTCGTACCATGCCGCGCTCGTGGGACGGCAGATGATCGAGCGGCTGGCGGGGGTGCCCGCCGAGGCGGACATCGGCTCGGAGTTCCGGTATCGCGATCCGCGGGTCGGCCCCGACACCCTGGTCGTGGCGCTCTCCCAGTCGGGCGAGACGGCGGACACCCTCGGCGCCGTGCAGGTCGCCAAGGCCAAGGGCGCCGCGGTCGTGGCCGTCTGCAACGTCGTCGGCAGCGCCCTGGCGCGCGAGGCCCACGGCGTCCTGTACGTGCACGCCGGCCCGGAAATCAGCGTCGCGTCGACCAAGACCTTCACCGCGACGGTCACCGCGCTCTATCTCCTGGCGCTCCACCTCGGTCGGATTCACGGAACGCTGCCCCTGGCGGAGGCGCGGCGCCACCTGACGGACCTGCTGGAGCTGCCGCGCCTCATCGAGGCGGCCCTCGCCACGGAGGAGGCGGTCGCGGAGCTTGCGCGCGCGCTCGAGCAGTTCCGGGACTTCCTGTATCTGGGCCGGGGGCTGCACTACCCGCTCGCCCTCGAGGGTGCGCTCAAGATGAAGGAGCTCTCGTACATCCACGCCGAGGGATATCCCGGCGGGGAGATGAAGCACGGCCCGATCGCGCTCATCGACGCCGATATGCCGGTGGTGGCGTTGATGCCCCAGGACGCCAGCTACGATCGGATGCTCGCGAACATCGAGGAGGTCCGCGCGCGCGACGGCCTCTTGATCGCGCTCGCGCACCAGGGTGACGCCATCATCGGCGAGAAGACGCGCCGGGTCCTGCGGGTGCCCGCGGCGAGCGAATTCCTGAATCCGATCGTGATGGCGGTGCCGCTCCAGCTGCTCGCCTACCACGTCGCGGTGCGGCGGGGGTGCGACGTCGACCAGCCGCGGAATCTCGCGAAGAGCGTGACGGTCGAGTAGGCGCCGGTTTCGTCCCGGTCGGCGCCGCCGCTTCCGGTGTACTCTGGCTCCTCGTGAGCATCCTGTCGGGTGACGTCGCCCTGATGGCCGGACTCAATCCCGTCCAGCAAGAGGCCGTTCTCCACGGGGACGGCCCCCTCCTCGTCCTGGCCGGAGCCGGCAGCGGCAAGACGCGCGTGATCGCGCACCGGATCGCGCACCTGGTGGCCCGGGGCGTGGACGCCCGGCGGATCCTGGCCGTTACCTTCACGAACAAGGCGGCCGGTGAGATGGCCCAACGCGTGGCGGCGATCCTCGCGGGCCGCGGCGGCCGCCCCCCGCTGGTGGCCACGTTCCACGCCGCGTGCGCGCGCGTGCTCCGGGCCGAGATTCATCACCTGGGGTACCCCCGGTCGTTCGTGATCTACGACGAGGACGATCGACTGACGCTCGTGCGCGAGTGCTACCGCGAGCTCGGTCTCGACGAACGGGCGCTCACCCCGTCGGCGGCCGTCGCCCGCATTTCCCGCGCGAAGAACCAGCTCCTCGGGCCGGAGGAGGTCCGCACGGCGGCGCGGGGGCCGCGGGAGGCCGACGTGGCGCGGCTCTACGCCCGGTATGCGGCCCGGCTCCGTGAGCGCGGGGCGCTCGACTTCGACGATCTCCTGGGTCTCACGGTGGAGGTCTTCGCGCGCCATGCCGAAGTCCTCGACTACTATCGCGAGCGGTGGCAATACGTGCTCGTCGACGAGTACCAGGACACCAACGCCGCCCAGTACCGGCTCTTGCGGCAGCTGACGGCCGTCCATCGGAACCTCTGCGTCGTCGGCGACCCGGACCAGTCCATCTACCGATTCCGGGGCGCGGACCTCCGGAACATCCTGGACTTCGAGCGGGACTTCCCGGGCTGCCGCGTCGTCCGGCTCGAGCAGAACTACCGCTCGACGGGCTGCATCCTGGAGATCGCCGCCGCGGTGATCGCGCACAACCAGGCGCGGAAGGACAAGAGCCTCTGGACGGAGAACGCGCGCGGGGAGCCGGCCCGCCTCTTCCAGGCGCGCGACGAGGCCGAGGAAGCCCTCTGGGTCGCGCGGACGGTGGCTGAGCTGCGCGCCGAGGGGCTGTCCCTCGACGGGGTCGCCGTGCTGTACCGGATGAACGCCCAGTCTCGCGTGCTCGAGGACTCCTTCCGCGTGGCCGGGCTCCCGTACCACATCGTGGGGAGCGTCCGCTTCTACGAGCGCAAGGAGGTCAAGGATGCGCTCGCCTACCTCCGCCTCGTCACGAATCCGGCGGACGACCTGGCGTTCCGCCGCGCGCTCGGGGCGCCGCCGCGCGGGATCGGCCGCGCCACGCTCGCCCGCCTCGAGGAGCTGGCGGCGCCCGCGGGCACCCCGCTCCTCGCCACCGCGGCCCGAGCAGCGGAGGACCTCGGCGGCCGGGGCGGCCGGGGTCTCGCGGAGTTCGCCCGTCTCGTGGCGCGGCTCACGGCCGTCGCGGCGGCCCCGGGCCCCCTCGGGGTCCGCGTGGCCGCGGTCATCGACGGGGCCGGGCTCCGAGAGCCCCTTCGACGCGAGGGCACGGCGGAAGCCGAGAGCCGGCTGGAGAACCTGGACGAGCTGGTCGTCGCCGCCGAGGAGTTCGCCGCGCGGCCGGAGGGGGGCGACCTCGCCGACTTCCTCGACTCCGTGGCGCTGATCTCGGACGTCGACGAGCTGCAGGAAGCGCGCGCCGCCGTCACGCTGATGACGCTCCACTCCGCCAAGGGGCTCGAGTTTCCGGCCGTGTTCCTGACGGGGCTCGAGGAAGGGGTCTTCCCGCACGGCCGGGCCCTGGACGACGAGGAGGGAGTGGAGGAGGAGCGCCGCCTCGCCTACGTGGGGCTCACGCGGGCGAAGGAGCGGCTCTTCCTCTCGTACGCCACGGAGCGCCGCCTTGGCGGCTACGCGGGGCTCCGGGAGCCCTCGCGGTTCCTCCTCGAGATGCCCGCGGAGGCCGTCGTCCCCGTCGGTGGCCGGCGGGGACCGGCCGGTTCGGGACGCGCCCCGTGGCCCGGCGGGGTGGCCGAGCCGGCGGCCGACCCGGGCCCGGACCCCGCGGACGAGTATCCGCTCCGCGTCGGGGCCCGCGTCCGCCATGCGGACTGGGGGGACGGGATCCTCACGGGCGTCCAGAAGGACGGGCAGGACGTCGTCGTGACCGTGAATTTCCTCTCGGTCGGCCGGAAGCGGCTCCTCCTCAAATATGCGCCACTCGAGGAGGTGTAAGCTGGGGGCCCGGTCACGGGGTGACGTGCCCGGCGCGCCGGCCCGGCCCACGCGGGAGGGACGCCTCGGATGAGCGAGACACGGATCACGCTGGCCGAGGTGGAGCACGTCGCCCGGCTGGCGCGGCTCGACATCGCGCCGGACGAGAAGGAGCGGATGCGAGGCCAGCTCGACGCCATCCTGGGCTACGTCGAGCAGCTCCGCCGCGTCGACACGACGGGGATCGAGCCGACCGCGCACGTCCTGCCTCTCGTCAACGTCCTCCGTGAGGACGAGGTCCGACCCTCGTACCCGGTGGAGGCCGTGCTGGCGAACGCCCCGGAGCCGGAGGACGGGCAGTTCCGCGTGCCGCGCATCCTGGAGGAGTGAGTCCTGAGCGACTGGACGCGGCTCACCATCCACGAGACCGTGACGGCCCTGCGGGAGGGGCGCGTCTCCGCCCGCACCCTGGTCGACGCGTATCTCGCGCGGATCGCCGCCCTCGACGGGACGCTGGGGGCCTACCTCACGGTCGCGGCGACGGAGGCGCGCGCCCAGGCCGAGGCCGTGGACGACCGGCTCCGGCGCGGGGAGCTGCCGCGCCCGCTCGAGGGCGTGCCGTTGGCGATCAAGGACGTGCTCTGCACCCGCGGGATCCGCACCACTTGCGGCTCGCGCATTCTCGCTGACTTCGTCCCCCCCTACGACGCCACGGCGGTGGTCCGCCTGGCCGGGGACGGCGCCATCCTCCTCGGCAAGACCAACTGCGACGAGTTCGCGATGGGCTCCTCGACGGAGAACTCCGGGTTCCGCGTGACCCGCAACCCCTGGGGCCTCGACCGGGTCCCCGGCGGATCCTCGGGCGGCTCGGCCGCCGCCGTGGCCGCCGACCTGGCCGCCGGGGGACTCGGCACCGACACGGGTGGCTCGGTGCGGCAGCCCGCCGCCCTCTGCGGGGTCGTCGGGCTCAAGCCCACCTACGGGCGGGTGTCGCGCTACGGGCTGATCGCGTTCGCGTCGTCCCTCGACCAGATCGGCCCGCTGGCGAAGGACGTGCGGGACGCGGCGCTCTTGCTCGAGACCATCGCCGGGCCGGATCCCATGGACTCCACCGCGGTCGGCGAGCCGGTGCCGGACTACCAGGCGGCCGTTGGGCGGGGCGTCGAGGGCCTGACCCTCGGCATCCCGGACGAGTACTTCGTGGCGGGCCTCGATCCGGAGGTCGAGCACGCCGTGCGCGACGCCATCCGCTCGCTGGAGCGCGCCGGGGCCCGGACGCGCCGGGTGTCACTCCCGCACACCGGTGCCGGCGTCGCGACCTACTACATCGTGGCCCCGGCCGAGGCCTCGTCCAACCTGGCTCGCTACGACGGGGTCAAGTACGGGCTCCGGGTCGCGGGCCGCGATCTCACGAGCATGAGCGCGCGCACGCGCGCGGAAGGCTTCGGGCCGGAGGTGCGGCGCCGGATCATGCTGGGCGCCTACGTGCTGTCGGCCGGCTACTACGACGCCTACTACGCGCAGGCGCAGCGCGTCCGCACGCTGATCCGCCGGGACTTCGAGCGGGCCTTCGCCGAGGTCGACGCGATCGTCTCGCCGACGGCGCCCACCCCGGCCTTCAAGATCGGCGAGAAGACGGATGACCCCATCGCGATGTACCTGAACGACGTGTTCACGATCCCGGCGCCCTTGGCCGGCGTGCCGGCGATCTCGGTCCCCTGCGGGTTCTCGCTCACCGGCCTCCCGATCGGCCTCCAGGTCATCGGCAAGCCCTTCGACGAGGTCACGCTGTTCCGGGTGGCGGGCGCCCACGAAGCGGCGCGCGGCACGCCCCGGCGCCGCCCGGAGCTCGCGCCGGCGCCGGGACTCTCCCCACGCTGAGCGCCCGCTGGGAGCCCGTCATCGGGCTCGAGGTCCACGCGCAGCTCCTGACGCGCTCGAAGATGTTCTGCGGCTGCGCCACGACGTTCGGGGCGCCCCCGAACCATCAGACCTGTCCGGTCTGTCTCGGCATGCCGGGTGTCTTGCCGGTCATCAACCGCCGCGCCATCGAGTTCGGCCTCCGCACGGCGAGCGCGCTCCACTGCCGGATCAACGCCGAGTGCCGCTTCGCCCGGAAGCACTACTTCTATCCCGACATGCCGAAGAACTACCAGATCAGCCAGTACGAGGCGCCGCTGGCGGGGGTCGGGTGGCTGGAGATCGAGGTGAGCGACACCCCGCGCCGCATCGGCATCGAGCGGCTCCACCTCGAGGAGGACGTCGGCAAGCTCACCCACCAGGGCGGGGTGTTCGAGACCGCGAGCGCGAGCCTGGTCGATTTCAACCGGGCCGGTGTCCCGCTCATGGAGATCGTCTCGCAACCCGATCTCCGCTCCCCGGACGAGGCGGCCGAGTACCTGCGGACCCTCCGCGCGATCCTCCGGTACCTCGGCGTCTGCGACGGCAACATGGAGGCGGGAGCCCTCCGCTGCGACGCCAACGTGTCCGTACGGCGGGCCGGCACCCTCGAGCTCGGGACCAAGGTCGAGATCAAGAACATGAACTCCTTCCGTCACGTGCGCGACGCGCTCGAGCACGAGGCGGTGCGCCAGGTCCGGGCGCTCGAGGGGGGCGAGCGCGTCGTCCAGGAGACGCGCCTCTGGAACCCCGAGCGGAGCGTCACCGTCCCGATGCGATCGAAGGAGTACGCGCACGACTACCGGTACTTCCCCGACCCCGACCTGGTGCCGGTCCAGCCCGATCCCGCGTGGGTGGCGGCGATCGAGCAGGAGCTGCCCGAGCTCCCGCGCCCGCGCCGGCAGCGCTTCGTCGAGCAGTACGGGCTCCCCGTGCACGACGCCGAGCTCCTGACGGGGGACCGCGCGCTCGCCGACTACTTCGAGGAGGCCACCCGGCTCCACCCGAATCCCAAGGCGCTGGCGAACTGGATCGGGTCGGAGCTCCTGCGCGAGCTCAAGGGGGACCCGGCGGCCGTTCTCGCCTCGCCCATCCGAGCGGCCGCGCTGGCGCGCCTGGTCGCCCTGGTCGACGAGGGCACCATCAGCGGCAAGATGGCCAAGGAGCTGTTCGAGCGGATGGTCCGGACCGGCGAGGAGCCCGACGCCATCGTCCAGCGCGAGGGGTTGCGCCAGGTGGCCGACGAGGGCGCCATCGGGCAGGCGATCGACACGGTCGTCCTGGCCCACCCGGGCGTGGTCACGGACTATCGCCGCGGCAAGAAGCAAGCGCTGGGATTTCTCGTCGGCCAGGTCATGAAGGCCACCCAGGGCAAGGCGAACCCCCAGCTCGTCAACCGGCTGCTCGCCGAGCGCCTCGGCGCAGGCTGAGCCGGCCGGTCGGCCGCGCGACCGCGCCCAGAAACCCTGCCGGGCCCTCCGACCGCGCTTCCTATAATGAACCCGGGCCATGCTGGAGTTCCGTGGCGTCTTCAAGGTCTACGGGCGCGGGACGGTCAGGCGCGTCGAGGTGCTGGTCGACCTGTCCTTCGAGGTCAAGCCGGCCGAGCTGGCGGTCGTCGTCGGCCCGAGCGGCGCCGGCAAGTCGACCCTGCTGAGGCTCGTCACGGGAGAGGAGCGCCCGACCCGCGGCGCCGTCCTCGTCGACGGGGTGGAGGTCGGGACTCTCGGGCGGGGCGGCTTGGCCCGCCTGCGCCGCGGCCTCGGCGTCGCCGCCCAGGGGGGTCGCCTCCTCGGCGACCGCACGGCGCTCGGCAACCTCACCTTCGTCCTGGAGGCGCTTGGCACCGGCCGCGCCGAAGCGCGGGACCGTGCGCTGGCCGGGCTGGCCGACGTCGGGCTCGGTGGGGCGCGGAACGCGCTCCCGCACGAGCTGGCGGACGGCGAGCGGCGCCGGCTGACGCTCGCCCGGGCCTTGGTGACCCGGCCGCGGCTGCTCCTTCTCGACGAGCCCACCGCGATGCTCGACCCGGGCCAGGCCGCGGTCGTGGTGGCGCTGATCCGAGGCGTGCATACGAGCGGGACCACGTGCCTCGTCACGACCCAGGCGCCCGAGGTCGGACGCGCGCTCGACGGGCGGGTCCTCCAGCTGGCGGCGGGCCGGCTTCGCCCCGAGGGCGTCCCTGGCTAGTTACGTCGTCGGCGCGACGTTCCGTGGCTGCCGGCGGGGTGGCTCCGCGGCCGCGGCGGTGGTGCTCCTCTCGGCGCTCGCGGTGCTGAGCGCGGGCGCGACCCTCGCCGGGGACCTGGCGCTCGCCGGCGCCGAAGCGGGATGGCGCGCGAGCCTGCGGCTGGTGGTGGTCCTCCGGGACGCGGGCCCCCGGCCGGAGGGACCCGACGGGATCGTCGGGCGGGCCCGGGCCCTTCGCGGGGTGTCGGCGGTGCGGTACGTCGCTCCCGACGTCGCCCTGGCCGAGCTCCGACAGCTGCTCGGACCCCGGGGGGACGGGCTCGACCGGCTCCCGTCGAATCCCCTCCCCTCGCGCCTCGAGGTGACCCCCGCGGCGACGCTGGACGCGGCCGGGCTGGAGACGCTCGTCGCGACGCTGGACCGGCTCCCGGGGGTGAGCGAAGTACAGGCCCCGCGCGGCTGGATCGAACCCCTCGAGCGGCTTCGCCGCGGGCTCCGCCTGGGCGGCTTGGCCCTGGCCGCCGGGCTCGGGCTCGCGGCGCTGGCGGCCGCGGCCGGCGCGACGGCGGCCGCCCGCCGGGCGGGCGCTGACGAGGTGAGCGTCCTCCGTCTCGTCGGCGTGTCCGAGCCCCGTCTCGCCGCGCCGCTCGTTCTCCAGGCGGTCGGGCTGGCGGGGATTGGGTCGCTCCTGGGGCTGACCCTGTTGCTGCTGGCTTCCGAGCCCGGCGCCCCGTGGACGGAGACGTGGCTTCGATCGGTGCTGGGGCTCGACCCTCTCCCGCTCCTGCCGTCCCGCTGGCTGGCGGGGTTGACCAGCGGCGGCGCGGCGCTCGGGCTGGTCGGCGCGCTCGCGGCCGGCCGCGCCTGAACGGATCTCCCGCGATGTATCGCCGCCGGCTCCCGGCCCCGTTCGTCCTCGGGCTGATCCTCGTCACCACCGGGCTCGCCGGCCTGGACGCGAGCGCGGCCCCGCGCCAGGCCGCGCGCCCGAGCCTGAAGGCCAAGCAGGAGGCGCTCGGCGAGGCCCGCCGTCAGCTCGACCAGGCGCGCGAGCGCGCCTCGGTGGCCCGCCGCCGCGAGGTGTCGCTGCTCACCGAGCTGGAAGCGATCGATCGCACCCTGGCCGCGAAGCGGGGCGCGCTCCAGCAGCTCGACCGGCGCATCGGCCAGGTCGAGGATGAGCTGGAGCACCTCGAGGGGCGCCGGGGGCGCGTCGCGGAGGATCTCGTCGGCCAGCAGGCCGCGCTCGCGGCGCATCTCGACGCCCTCGTCCGGCTCGCCGCGATGCCCGCCGGCCCCGCCTGGGCGACGGGGCCGACGTCGCCCGCCCGTCAGCGTGCCGTCGCGGATCTCGCCGGGATCGCCCGCGACGATCTGGACCGACTCTCCCGCTACGACGTGACCGCCGATCGCCTCACGGCGCGCCAGGAGGCCGTCGCCCGGGCGCGCGGGGAGCTGGTCGAGCTCCGCCGCGCCGTGGACGCGGAGCGGAATCAGGTCACCGTCCAGGCGGAGCGGCGTCGCGCCCTGCTCGCGGACGTCCGCGAGGACCGGGCGACGCACGAGCGGCTGGCGGGCGAGCTGACCGAGGCGACGCGCCGGCTGGAGACCCTCGTCCGCAGCCTCGCGCGCCGGGCGCCGACCCAGCGCGCCGTGGCGCGCGCCCGGCCCACCCCGCCGCCCGCGGAGACCAGTCTCGGGCTGGGGCGGGAGCGTGGCCAGCTGCCCTGGCCGACCGAGGGGCGGGTGGTGGCGGAGTTCGGGCCCCAGACCCACCCGCGTTTCGGCACCGAGACGCTCCGGAGCGGCGTCGACATCGAGGCCCCGGAGGGCACGGCGATTCGGGCGGTGGCGGCCGGCAGCGTCGCGTATCGTGGCTGGTTGAAGGGATATGGTAACCTCGTAGTCCTAGACCACGGGGACGGCTATCACACCCTCTATGCCCACGCGGCGCAGGTCCTGGTCGACGAGGGAGACCAGGTGAAGACCGGGGCGCTCATCGGTCGTGTCGGGGAGACCGGATCGGTCGAGGGACCGCGCCTGTACTTCGAGGTGCGCTACCAGGGCCGGGCGGAGGATCCCCAGCTCTGGCTGCGGCGCCGGCCGTGAACGCGCCGGTGCGGCGAGAGGGTGGCTCGGCTGTCGTGGAGAAGGAGTCAGGTATGCGTGCGGGAAAGCCGGTCGGCAAAGCAGTCCTGGCCGCCGTCGTGCTGGCGGTACTGACGCTCTCGCTGGGCGGCACGAGCGCCTCGAAGGGTGTCGACCGGGCCGCGACCTACGAGCAGCTCAAGCTCTTCACCGACGTGCTGGCGATCATCCAGAACCAGTACGTCGACGAGACCGAGCCGAAGGAGGTCATCTACGGCGCGGTGCGCGGGATGCTGCGCGCCCTCGACCCGCACTCCTCGTTCATGGACCCCGAGAGCTATCGCGAGATGCAGGTCGAGACCTCGGGGAGCTTCGGGGGCCTCGGGATCGAGATCACGGTCCGCGACGACCAGTTGACCGTCGTGGCGCCCATCGAGGGCACGCCCGCCTGGCGGGCCGGGATCCAGCCCGGCGACCGCATCGTGAAGATCGAGGGCCTCGTCACCAAGGACATGAGCCTGCCCGACGCGGTCAAGCGGATGCGCGGCCCCAAGGGCACGAAGGTCACGGTCACGATCGCGCGGGAGGGCGCAAAGGAGCCGTTCGACGTGTCCCTCGTCCGCGAGGTGATCCAGGTCCAGAGCATCAAGACCCAGGAGATCGAGCCGGGGATCGGCTACATCCGCATCCGGCAGTTCCAGGAGCGGACGGCCCCGGATCTCGTGGCGTCCGTCGAGAAGTTCGAGAAGACGGGGCGGCTGGGGGGGCTCATCATCGACGTCCGGAGCAATCCGGGCGGTCTCTTGTCGGCGGCCGTGGAGGTCTCCGAGGAGTTCCTCGGTGACGGCAAGCTGGTCGTCTACACCGAGGGCCGGGTGCGGAACCAGAACATGCGCTTCACCGCGCACGCGAAGCGGGCGATCACCGAGGTGCCGCTGGTCGTGCTCGTCAACCAGGGCTCGGCGTCGGCGTCGGAGATCGTGGCCGGCGCGATCCAGGATCACGGGCGCGGCGTGGTCATCGGCCAGCAGACGTTCGGCAAGGGGTCCGTGCAGACGATCATCCCGCTCTCGGACGGCTCGGGGCTGCGTCTGACCACCGCCCGGTACTTCACGCCGAAGGGGCGCTCCATCCACGGCAAGGGGATCACGCCGGACATCGTCATCGATCCGCCGAAGGACGAGATGACGACGGTGAAGCCCGGCACGCCGCCCCTGTCCGAGGCGGAGCTGATGAAGCGCGACGTGCAGCTCCAGCGCGCGATCGAGATCCTGAAGGCGTCCCGGATCCTCGACAAGACGAAGCCGACCGCGAAGGCCGGCTAGCGCCGGCCGGCCGCCCGGCCCGGGCTCCTCGGGGCATCCCGCGTCCCCGCGCATGCTCGTTCTCGGCGTCGAGACCTCCTGTGACGAGACCGCCGCGGCCGTCCTGGCCGACGGCGCGCTGCGCTCGAACGTCGTCGAGTCGCAGGACCCGATCCACGCGGGCTACGGCGGCGTCGTGCCCGAGCTCGCGTCGCGCCGGCACCTCGAGGTCGTGCTGCCCGTCGTGGCCCGCGCGCTCGGCGACGCCGGCGTGCGCCTGACGGATCTGGACGGCATCGCGGTGACGCACGGCCCCGGCCTCGTGGGCTCGCTCCTGGTCGGGCTGTCGGCCGCGAAGGCCTTCGCCTATGCCCACCGGATCCCGCTCGTGGGGGTGAATCACCTGGAGGGGCACATCTTCGCCGGTCGGCTCACCGATCCGACGCTCGACGCCGGGTTCCTGGCCCTCGTCGTGTCCGGCGGCCACACGGCGCTCTACGCGTGCGAGCGCCCGTTGCACTACCGGCTGGTCGGCCAGACGCGGGACGACGCGGCGGGCGAGGCGTTCGACAAGGTCGCGAAGCTCCTCGGCCTGGGCTATCCCGGGGGGCCGGTGGTCGAGCGGACGGCGCGGGCGGGGGACCCCAAGGCGATCGCCTTCCCGCTCGCCCAGTTCCAGGACGGCGCGCCGGACTTCTCGTTCTCCGGGCTCAAGACGGCCGTGAGCCTCTACGTCCGGCAGCACGCCCCGCTCGGTCCGGGCGGCGTGGCGGACGTGTGCGCCTCCTTTCAGGCCACGGCCGTGAAGATGCTCGTCCGGAAGACGGTCCGCGCCGCGCGGCAGCTCGGGATCCGGCGCGTCCTGGTCACGGGCGGGGTGGCGGCCAACGGGGCCCTTCGCGAGGCGCTCGAGGTCGAATGCGCCGAGCGTGGCTACGCCTGGACGGCGCCGCCGCCTCGGCTGTGCACCGACAACGCGGCCATGATCGCGGCGGCGGGGACGGCGCGCCTCCTGGCCGGCGAGCGGGCCGACCTCACGCTGAACGCGCACGCGACCCTGCCCCTGGCGTGACGCCGTGACCGCCGCGCCCGGTCCGGTCCCGGAGGTCGATCGGCTCCTGGCGAGCCTGCCCGACGCCGTCGTCGGCGTGCGGCCGGATCTCACCGTGTTCCTCTGGAACGCGGCCGCGGAAGCCCTCACCGGTCGCTCGGCGACGCGGGCGCTCGAGCGGCTCTTGCCCGAGTGCCTGGGGCCCGAGGCCCGGTTGACCCGGCATCTCGGCGAGACCATCCGGCTGGCCGAAGGGCGGGCCGAGGCGGAGTCCGAGATCACGACGACCGAGGGCCGCACCATCCCGGTGAGCATGCTCACGGCGCCGATCCACGGGCCGACCGGGGTCCTCCGGGGCGCGGTGGCGGTGCTGCGCGACCTGTCGCGGATCCGGGCGCTCGAGGCGGAGGTGCGACGCGGCGAGCGGCTCGCGGCGCTGGGGCAGATGGCGCTGGCGCTCGCGCACGAGATCCGCAACCCGCTCGGCGCGATCCGGGGCGTCGCCCAGTTGCTCGGCGACGAGCTGGGCGGCGCGAGCCCGTTCCGCGAGCACGTCCGCGTCGTGCTGGCCGAGATCGATCGCGTCAATCGGGTGATGGAGGCGCTCCTCGATCTCGGGCGCCCGCTGACCTTGACCTTCGGGTTCGTCAACCTCCACGAGTTGCTCGATCGCGTGACCCTCCTCGGGGAGCCGGCGGCGCGCGCCCACGAGGTCCAGCTCGTGCGGCGCTACGATCCGAGCCTCCCGGCCCTCTGGGCCGACGCGGACCGCCTCGTCCAGGTGTTCCAGAACCTCGTCCAGAACGGGATCGAGGCCATGCCGGGCGGGGGACGGCTCACGCTCACCACGCGGCTGTCCCTCGACACCGTGTTCGGGGGCCGGGTCGATCTGGGCGCGGGGCCCCGGCCGCTGGTCGAGGTCCAGGTCACCGACGAGGGCGAGGGCATTCCCGCCGAGCTGCTCGATCGGGTCTTCGACCCCTTCGTCACCACGAAGCCGCGGGGGCTCGGGCTCGGCCTGGCCCTGGCCCACCGCATCGTCGAGGAGCACCGGGGCGCCCTCCGGGTCGCGAGCGCCCAGGGGAAGGGGACGACCTTCAGCTGCCACCTGCCGATCGCGCCCGCCGGACCGGCGGGGAGCGCCGGCACCCTGACCTTCCCGCTCGCCCCGCCGCCCGCCGGCGCCCGATGACCACCGCCCGGATCCTCATCGCCGACGACGAGCCGTCGATCCGGTGGCTGCTCGACCGGCTGCTCCGCCAGGCCGGGCACACGGTCACCGTCGCGGAGGATGGCGGCGCCGCCCTGGCCCGCGCCGCCGCGGAGCCCTTCGACCTGGCGTTCGTCGACGTGCGGATGCCGGATCTCGACGGGCTCGAGGTCCTGTCGCATCTCCGGACGGCGGCGCCCGACACGGCGGTGATCGTGATGACGGCCCACGGCAGCGTCCGCTCGGCGGTCGAGGCGATGCAGCGCGGCGCCTACGACTACCTCACCAAGCCCTTCGACAACGACGAGGTGCGCCTGCTCGTCGAGCGCGCGCTCTCGGCCCGCGCGCTGGCGCGGGAGGTCGTCGAGCTGCGGACGGGTATCCAGGAGGTGTGGGAGTTCGGGGCGCTGGTCGGCAAGTCGCCCCGGATGCAGGAGGTCTACAAGACGATCGGGCGGATCGCCGGCACCGACGTGACCGTGCTGCTGCGAGGCGAGTCGGGCACGGGCAAGGAGGTCGTCGCCCGCGCGATCCACCACTACAGTCGCCGCGCCGGCAAGCCGTTTGTCGCGGTGTCCTGTGCAGCGATTCCCGCGACGCTCCTCGAGTCGGAGCTCTTCGGTCACGAGCGGGGGGCGTTCACGGACGCCCACCAGCGCCGGATCGGGCGCTTCGAGCTGGCCCACGGGGGCACGATCTACCTCGACGAGGTCGGCGACCTGGGCGCGGAGCTCCAGCCGAAGCTCTTGCGGGTGCTCCAGGAGCGCCAGCTCGAGCGCGTCGGCGGCGGCGAGGCCATCCCCGTCGACGTGCGCGTTGTCGCCGCCACGAACCGGGACCTGGAAACCCTCATCCGGGACGGGCGCTTCCGGGAAGACCTCTACTACCGCCTGAACGTCGTCCCGCTGACCTTGCCGTCCCTCCGGGAGCGGATCGAGGACGTCCCGTTCCTGGTCGACCACTTCCTGGCGAAGTACGGCGGGGAGCTCGGCGAGCGCGCCGTGGCGACCGAGGCCCTCGAGCGCCTGATGGGCTACGGCTGGCCGGGGAACGTGCGCGAGCTGGAGAACGTCATCCAGCACGCGATGGTGATGGCGGCGGGGGGCGTGATCCTGCCCGAGCACCTGCCGATCGCGCCGGGCACGGGCCCGCCGCCCCCCGCCGCGGGGACGCTGGAACAGCTCGTCGAGCAGAAGCTCGCCGAGTGCATCCATGGGCTCGGGCGGCGCGAGTCCGCGAACCTCTACGATCTGCTGATCGGGCTCGTGGAACGGCCGCTCCTGCGGGCGGTGCTGCGCGAGACGGGCGGGAACCAGCTGCGGGCGGCCGCTCTCCTCGGGATCAACCGCAACACCCTGCGCAAGAAGCTGCGCCAGCTCGGGCTCACGGCGGGGGGTCGCGACGGCTAGCGCGCGGGTGGCGACCCGCCCGCGCCTTGACACGTTCCGGGGGGTTCGCTAGGGTAAGGCGGCATGTCGCCACGGCCCGGGCGCGCCCCGGGCCGCGTTGCGTCCGCACCCGATGACCGCACAGGGATGATCCACCTCGTCTGGCCGATTCCCGCGCTGCCGCTCGCGGGCGCGCTCGTCACGCTGGCCTTCGGGCGGCGCCTCGGCCGCCGGGCGCACTGGGTGGCGGTGCCTGCCGTCGGGCTGGCCTTCGGGGTGGCGCTCCTGGCCTTCCTCCGCGTCTGGCTCCGGCACGAGACCTTCACGGGGTCGCTCTTCGAGTGGATCGTCGCCGGGACCTTCCGCGCTCCGGTCACGCTCCAGCTCGACCAGCTCTCGGCGGTGATGCTGCTGGTCGTGACGGGCGTGGGCTTCCTCATCCACGTCTACTCGATCGGCTACATGCACGAGGATCCCGACTACCCGCGCTTCTTCCTCTATCTCAACCTGTTCGTCTTCTCGATGGTCATGCTGGTGCTCGCCGGGAACTTCCTCCTCCTCTACGTCTTCTGGGAGGCGGTCGGGCTCTGCAGCTACCTCCTCATCGGGTTCTGGTACAGGCGGGAGTCGGCGGCGAACGCCGGGAAGAAGGCGTTCATCGTGAACCGCATCGGTGACTGCGGCTTCGCGCTCGGCATCATGCTGCTCTGGACCACGCTCGGCACGCTGGAGTACGCGGAGGTGTTCGCCAAGGCGCCCGGCGCTCGCCGTGGGAACCGCCACGGCGATCAGCCTCCTCCTCTTCCTCGGGGCGTGCGGGAAGTCGGCGCAGCTGCCGCTCCACACGTGGCTCCCCGACGCGATGGAGGGCCCGACGCCGGTCTCGGCCCTGATCCACGCCGCGACCATGGTGACGGCGGGCGTCTACCTCGTCGCCCGGGCGCACCCGCTCTTCGAGCGCTCGGATGTCGCGCTCGACGTGGTCGCATGGGTCGGCGTGCTGACGGCGGTCTTCGCCGCCACGATCGGTCTCGTCCAGACCGACATCAAGCGCGTGCTGGCGTACTCGACGGTGAGCCAGCTGGGTTACATGTTCGTGGGAGTCGGGGTGGGCGCGTACACGGCGGGCGTCTACCATCTGGTGACGCACGCGTTCTTCAAGGCGCTCCTGTTCCTGGGCGCCGGCTCGGTCATCCACGCGCTCTCGGGCGAGCAGGACGTCCGGAAGATGGGGGGGCTGGCCCGGCGGCTGCCGCTCACGTTCTACACGATGCTGGTCGCCACCGTGGCGATCTCGGGCCTGCCCCCGTTCTCGGGCTTCTTCTCGAAGGACGAGATCCTCGCGGGGGCGTACTTTGCCGGCAAGCCGGTGATCTTCGCGCTCCTGCTGGTGGGCTCGGCCCTCACCACGTTCTACATGTGGCGGCTCGTGCTGCTCGTCTTCTTCGGCCGCTCCCGCGTCGACCACGAGGTGGCGCACCACGTGCACGAGTCGCCGCCGGTCATGACGGTGCCGCTCGCCATCCTGGCCGTTCTCGCCGCGGGCGCGGGCGTCTGGGGACTGCCGACGGAGCACGGGACCGCGCTCGGCCGCTTCCTTGCCCCGGTGCTGACCGGCGCCCACGCGGCGGCGGGCGCCCATCACGGGCCCGCCTGGGCGCTGATGGTGGTCTCGGTGATCGCCAGCCTCGCCGGGCTCACGGTGGCCTGGCAGCTCTACGTGCGCGGGCGGGCAGACCTCGCGAAGATCGGCGTGCCCCAGAACGGGGTCCACCGCCTCCTGCTGGAGAAGTACTACGTGGACGAGCTCTACGACCGTGCGATCGTCCGGCCGCTCTTCGCCCTCTCGCGCTGGTGCGCCGAGGCGTTCGACGCGGGCGTGATCGACGGCGCGGTCAACGGCGTGGCGACGGTCATCACCCGGGCGGCGGGCTGGCTCCGCCGGTACCAGACCGGCTTCGTCATGAACTACGCCCTCTCGATGCTGGTGGGCGTCGTGGCGCTCCTCGGCTGGTTCCTCTGGCCTCGATGATGGCCGGCGGCCCCGCGCGTCCCACGCCGCTCCGCGGCCGCCTCCGGCCGAGGCGCTCGTGCTGCTGAGCACGCTCGTCTGGCTGCCGACCCTGGGGGCGGTGGCGCTCCTCCTCCTCGACCGGCGGGACACGCGCCGCCTCCGACAGGTTGCGCTCACCGTGAGCGTCGCGACGTTCCTCGTCTCCGGTCTCCTCTGGGTCGGCTTCGACCGGGGGCGCACGGGCATGCAGTTCGTCGAGCAGCGCGCCTGGATCCCGGGCGCCGGGATCAGCTATCACCTGGGCGTGGACGGGATCAGCCTGCTCCTGGTCCTCTTGACCACGCTCCTCGCGCCGCTCTGCATCCTCTCGTCGTGGACGCAGATCACGACGCGCGTGAAGGAATTCCTGGTCGCGATGTGTCTCCTCGAGACGGGGATGCTCGGGGTCTTCGTGGCCCTCGACCTCTTCCTCTTCTTCGTCTTCTGGGAGGGGATGCTGGTGCCGATGTACCTGATCATCGGGGTCTGGGGCGGACCCCGGCGGGTGTACGCGGCCGTGAAGTTCATCCTCTACACGATGGCGGGCTCTGCCCTCATGCTGCTCGCCATCCTCGCCCTCTACTTCCTCCAGGACCCGCGGGCGGCGTCCTTCGACTACACCGCCGTGCTGCAGCTGCGCATCGACCCCGGGCTCCAGGTGCCGCTCTTCCTGGCCTTCGCGCTCGCCTTCGCCATCAAGGTGCCGATGGTGCCGTTCCACACCTGGCTGCCCGACGCCCACGTCGAGGCGCCCACGGCGGGGAGCGTGATCCTGGCCGGCGTGCTCCTGAAGATGGGTACCTACGGCTTCCTCCGGTTCGGGCTGCCGCTGTTTCCCGACGCCGCCGTGAGCCTGGCGCCCGTCGTCGTCGGCCTGGCGCTCGTCGGGATCCTTTACGGGGCCTGGGTCTCGACCGTGCAGCCGGACATGAAGAAGCTGATCGCCTACTCGTCGGTGAGCCACCTCGGCTTCGTGATGCTGGGGCTCTTCACGTTCACGCCCCAGGGGCTGGTGGGCGGCCTCCTCCAGATGGTCAACCACGGGCTCTCGACCGGCGCGCTCTTCCTCCTGGTCGGCATGCTGTACGAGCGCCGCCACTCGCGCCTGATCGCCGACTTCGGGGGGCTCTGGGCGATCATGCCGGTCTTCTCGGTGCTCCTCCTGGTCGTCATGTTCTCCTCGATCGGGCTTCCGGGGCTCAACGGCTTCGTGGGGGAGTTCCTGATCCTGGTGGGGGCGTTCCAGTGGAGCCGCCCGGCGGCGGTGCTCGGCACGGCCGGGATCGTGTTTGCGGCGGTATACCTCCTCTGGATGTACCAGCGCGTGATCTTCGGGGAGGTGCGCCACGAGGAGAACCGTCGACTCCCCGACCTCAACGCCCGCGAGATCTGGACGCTCGTCCCGATCCTGGTCCTGATCGTGTGGATCGGCGTCTACCCGAAGCCGTTCACCGCCGTCACCGAGCGGGCGGTGGCCGATCTCCTCCAGGTCGTGCAGGAGAAGCGGGCGGCCGCGCCGGCCACGGGGCGCGTGGCCGGGAAGACCCTCGCACGGTGACCCCCGGGATGCCGACCCTCGACTGGCCCGCGCTCTACCCGGTCCTGATCGTGATGGTGGCGTGCTTCGCGTGCCTCCTGCTCGACGCGAGCCCGCGGGGCGCCCGGCCGGGCGTCCTCGCCGCCACCGGGGTGCTCGGCGTGGTCGGCGCGACCGGGGTGTCGGCCCTCCTCTGGGGCGGCGCGGCGACGACCTTCCAGGGGATGCTCGTGGTGGACGGGTTCGCGCTCTTTCTCAACGTGGTCATCGGGGCCGCGGCCGTCCTCGTGCTGCTCCTGTCGGTCGGCTATCTCCCGCGTCAGGGCGTGGTGACGGGCGAGTACTACGCGCTGGCGCTCTTCGCCACGATCGGCATGATGCTGATGGCGGCGGGGACGGACCTCCTGGTCATCTTTCTCGCGCTCGAGCTCATGTCGCTGTCGCTCTACGTGCTCGCGGGCTCCTTCCGGGCCCGGCTCGAAGGCCATGAGGCCGCCCTGAAGTACTTCCTGCTCGGCGCGTTCGCGAGCGGGTTCTTCCTCTACGGGATCGCGCTCCTCTACGGTGCGACGGGGACGACCAACCTCGCCCGGCTCGGCACCGCCCTCGCGGCCCCGGGTGCCGCGCGGGAGCCGATGGTCCTCGCGGGCCTCGCGCTCCTCCTCGTCGGCTTCGGGTTCAAGACCTCGGCCGTCCCCTTCCACCAGTGGGCGCCCGACGTCTACCAGGGCGCGCCGACCCCCGTGGCCGCGTTCATCGCGACCGGCTCCAAGGCCGCCGCGGTCGGGGGGCTCCTCCGGGTGCTGGCGGCCATGCACCCCCTGCAGGCGGACTGGGCGGCCGCGCTCTGGATCCTCGCCGCGCTCACGATGACGGTGGGGAACGTCGTGGCGCTCGCGCAGGGCAACGTCAAGCGCCTGCTGGCCTACTCCTCGGTCGCGCACGTCGGCTACATGCTGGTGGGCCTGGCCGCGGGCCTCGAGCCGGGCTCACCGGCGGTGCTCTTCTACCTGGCCGTCTACGCGGTCGCGTCGGCCGGGGCCTTCGGCGTGATCCTCCTCCTGGAGCGGGAGGGGGAGGAGGCGGTCGACGTCGCCGCGTTCGGAGGCCTGTCCAGCCGGCATCCGATCCTGGCCCTCGCCCTGACCGTCTTCCTGCTGGCGCTGATCGGCATGCCGCCGACCGCCGGGTTCGTCGGAAAGTTCTACCTCTTCAGCGCGGCGATCAAGCAGGGACTGGTGGGGCTTGCGGTGATCGCGGTCCTGAACTCGGTCGTCGCCGCGTACTACTACCTGCGCCTGATCGTCTACATGTACATGCGGGAGCCGGAGGGCGCCCCGACCACGGCCTTCGTCACCCCGGCGGCGTCGATCGCGCTCGGCCTGTCGGCGTGGGTCACGCTCCAGCTCGGCCTCTGGCCGGGGCCCGTCCTGGCCCTCGCGCAGCGCGCCGTCGCGCCGCTCCTGCCCTGAGGAGGCCGCCCGATGCCTGCCCACACGCTCCTGAACCCGCCGGGGCTGCCGGCTCCGATCAGTCACTACTCGAACGGGGTCCGGGTCGGGGACACCATCTACGTCTCGGGCCAGGTGGCGCTGGACGGCGAGGGGCGACTGGTCGGCCCCGGTGACGTCGTCGCCCAGACGCGCCAGGTGCTGGAGAACGTCCGGGGCGTGCTCGCCGCGGGCGGGGCGACGCTCGACGACGTGGTGAAGGTCACGGTCTACCTGGCCAACGTCGACGACCGGCCGCGCGTCAACGAGGTGCGGCAGGCCTACTTCGGCGCCAACCGGCCCGCGAGCACGCTGGTCGAGGTGAGCCGCCTCGCGCTGCCCGGCCTGCTCGTCGAGATCGAGGCGGTCGCCGTCCTCTCGCCCGGCGCCTGACCTCCGCCGCCAGCCCGGCCCCGCCGCGCGGGGCCACTGCGCGGATCCGCTCCCCGCGCCCCCCGAGCGAGCCCGACCCGCCGAGCGAATCGCTTGACACGCGGCCACCGACGGGATGGAATGGGCCGTCCATGTATCGGAAGCCGTCCAGAATGCTGAACACGACGCGCGTCCGTTCCGTCGACCGCGCCATCGACATCCTGGAGTTGATGGCCCGCACGGGCGCGGCGATGACCCTCGGCCAGCTCTGCCAGATCCTTGGGGCGCCCCGGAGCACCACGTGGACCATCGTGCGAACCCTGGCCGCCCGACAGGTGCTCGAGTACGAGGCCGTTTCCCGAACCTACCGGCCCGGCCCGACACTCGGGGCGTTCGGCCGCGGCCGCCGGACCGACGTCGACCTGGCCGCCGTGGCCCGACCCCATCTCGCGCGGCTGGCCGAGGCCACGCGGGAGGCTGCGCTCCTCCAGGTGCCCAGCGGGCGCGACGTCGTCTGCGCCGAGCGCATCGACAGCCCCGAGCCGATCCGGTACGTCGCCGAGGTTGGCGGTCGGCGCCCGCTTCACTGCACGGCGGCGGGCAAGGTCGTCCTGGCGTGGGCGCGGCCGGGATTCGCGGAGGATTACCTCCGGCGGACGCGCCTGCGCGCCTGCTCGGCCAACACCATTACCCAGGCCGGCCGCCTTCGCGAGGAGCTGGCGCGGATCCGGCAGGTCGGCTACGCCGTCAGCGCGGGGGAGTACGCGGTCGGCCTGATGGCGGTCGCCGCGCCGGTGCTCGACGCCGTGGGCGAGTTCGTGGCCGCCATCAACGTGGCGGGCCCGACGTTCCGGATGCGGGGACGCCAGCGGGGGCTGGCGCAGGAGGTGATCAGGGTGGCGCGGGCCATCTCGGCCGACCTCGGCCAGGACCCAGGAACGGTCGCCGCGACGGCTTTCTCGCGATGACGCTGACCGATGAGGAGCGCCGGATGCGCGACGGCGACCTGGGCGAGCCCGTGCGCCTGGCCCTCGAGCAGCAGATCGCGGTCGGGGTGTTTTTCGAGGCCGAGCGTTTCGTCCCCGTCCGGAGCGTCCACATGATGGGCGATACGGAGGTCATGGGCCAGGCGGGGCTCGGATTCATCGAAGGCCTGGTCGAGGGAGGGGCCCGCTTCGCGGTGCCCGTGACGACCAACGCCCGGTGCGTGGACTTCGAGCGGGCGGCTACCCTCCGTCAACGGCGGGAGCTCGTCACGGCCGAGGCCCGACTCGTGGAGCACCTTCGCGCGCTCGGCGCGCTCACGGTCGATACCTGCATCAACTACCAGACGCTCTATCAGCCCCGGTTCGGCGAGCATCTGGCCTGGGGGGACACCGGCACGGTCATCTGGGCGAACTCGGTGGCGGGCGCCCGTTCCAACTACGAAGCGGGCCCGGCGGCGGTCGCGGCCGGCTTGACCGGTCGGACCCCGGCCTATGGCTATCACCTCGATGCCCAGCGGGTCGGGCGCCTGCGTTTCGAGGTGCGCGCGCGCCTCGACGACGTGGCCGACTGGGGGGCCTTGGGCGGGATCGTCGGCCGGCAGACTCTCGACTACTGGACGGTGCCGGTTCTCACCGGTCTCCGGGCCGTGCCGTCGCCCGATGCGCTCAAGCACTTTGGGGCGGCGCTCGCCTCGTACGGCTCCTGCGCGATGTACCACGTGGTTGGGATCACCCCGGAGGCGAGGGACGAGGCCGAGGCCTTCCGTGGCCAAGCGCCCGCGGCGACGGAGGTCATCGAGGACGCGCACCTCGACGCCTTCTACCGCTCGTACCCCGCGCCCCGCGCCCGTGCCGATGTCGTAGTGCTCTCGGGGCCCCAGCTTTCGGTCTTCGAGTTGGGCCGAGTGGCCGAGCTCCTGGCCGGCCGCCGGGTCCACCCGGACACGACGCTCCTGGTCACGACGAACTTCGGCAATCACGAGGTCGCCAGCCGGCTCGGCTACGTCGCCGCGATCGAGGGGGCGGGGGGCCACGTCCTGACCGGCGTCTGCTGGTACATCATGGAGCCCGCCCGCATGGCCGCCGCCTTCGGCTGGCGGAGCGTCCTGACCAACTCGGCCAAGCTCGCCAACATCATCGGCGGCTACCGGCTGACGCCGGTCCTGCGCCGGACGCCTGCGTGCATTGAGGCGGCCGTGACCGGCCGGCTCCCGGCCGAGGGGGCGGGATGGTGAGCGCCGAGCGCGCCGCCGCCGCCGCGGAGCAGGTGATGCTGGAGGCGCCGCCGGGTTTCGGCCGCGATGTCGAGGGCGAGGTCCTCCTCTCGGGCGACACCTTCAGCATCCGTTATGACATGGACCGGGAGACCGGTGTCATCTCCCGGAAGGGCCACGCGCTCGAGGGGCAGATGCTCGCGGGCCGGATTGTCTATTTCCCCGCGGTCCAGGGTGGCGTCGCCGCAGGCTGGGCGTTCCTCGACCTTGCCGCCCGCGGCCTGGCGCCGGCCGGCGTCCTCTTCGGCCGCACGAATCCCGTCATGGTGCAGGGGCTCGTCCTCGCCGGCATTCCCGTCCTGCACCGTCTCGCACCCGATCCGCTGACGCGCTTGCGGACGGGCGACCGCGTTCGCATGTGCCCCGGCCGGGGTCTGGTCGAGCTTGTCGCCCGGGGCGTGGACCGTGGACTCAC
Organism: uncultured Candidatus Rokubacteria bacterium; assembly: GCA_963799055.1. Taxonomy (GTDB): domain Bacteria; phylum Methylomirabilota; class Methylomirabilia; order Rokubacteriales; family DASRDR01; genus DASRDR01. The sequence goes on along the minus strand of CAWCVP010000021.1, from coordinate 112,028 downwards.
GATGGAGGTGTGCCCATGACCCATCAGGTGAATCGTCGTCGCTTTCTCACGACCGTCACCGGCGCCGCGGTTGGGACGCTGGCCGGGTCGCCCGGCGCGATCCGGTCAGCCCGGGGGCAGGGCCGGACCAAGGTCGCCTTCGCCTGGCCATTCGCGCCGACGAGCCAAGCCTTCCAGGAGGAGCTGGCCCGGCGCTTCATGGAGGCGCACAAGTCGATCGAGGTGGAGGTCCAGGTCATCCCCCAGACGCAGGCGGTCCCCAAGCTGACCGCGGCGTTCACGGGCGGTGCCGCGCCGGACTGCCTGGCCCTGTCGCACCAGTGGCTCACCCAGTTCGCCGGGGGTGGTTATCTCGAGAACCTCGAGCCGCACCTCAAGGCGAGCGGGCTCGACCGGGACCTGGCCGTCCCGCTCATGACCGAGTCTCGGGTCGTGGGCGACACCGCCCACTCCGCGGGCTTTCTGGCCGACGCCTACGTTCTGTATTGCAATGCGGCGTTCCTGCGGGAGGCCGGAGCCTCCGAGCCGCCCCGGACGCTCGACGACTTCGCGCAGATCGCCCGCAAGATGACCGACAGCGGACGGAACCGCTACGGCTACTACGCGCTGGGGGCCACGGGCTGGTCCTACAACCAGTGGACCACCTGGATGTTCGCCCACGGCGGACTCGGCGCGGCCAACGGCTACTTCGACGCTGGCAGGAAGTGCGTCCTCCGCGGCGACAAGCACGTGGAGGGCCTTCAGCGCTGGCTCGACCTCTATCAGAAGGACAAGGTATCGCCCCCGGCCTCCGCGACTGGCGGGTGGCAGGATTCGGCGAACGCCTTCAACGCGGGTCAGCTGGGGATGGTATTTGGCTGGATGGGGCTGATCGGCAACTTCGGGAAGAGCCTCGGCCCCGACAAGTTCGTCGTGGCGCGCCCGCCGGCCGGCCCGGGGGGTCAGTTCTTCTACTTCGGCGGCAACGGCTACGCGATCAACAAGCAGTCGAAGGTCAAGGACGCCGCCTGGGAGTACGTCCGGTACCTCCTGACCCCCGAGGTCAACGGCGCCCTGAACAAGGAGTGGGGCGCCATCCCTGGCAACACCAAGGCCTGGACCCAGCCCTGGCTGGACACCCCGCACTTCCGGGCCCCGCGGAGCATCGTGGAATCGGGCGCGGCGCTGATCCGCTACCCGAGCCACCTGCCCGAGTGGCCGCAGTGGTTCCTGACCCTGTGCCCGCCCAGCATTCAGAAGGCCCTGCTCGGGCAGCAGACGGCGCGCCAGCACGTGGACACCGTCGCCACCGCCCTGGAGACCATGCTCGCGAGGTCGACCAAGAGCGGATAGGCGGTGGCCCTGCCGCAGCCGCTCCCGGCCGCCGCCCTAGCGGTCGGGCGGCGCCGGCCCCGGCTCGGAGAGGGCGGCCGCCTGTTTCCCTACCTGGCGGTGGGGCCAGTGGCCCTCCTCGTCGCGCTGGGCGTCCTCTACCCGATCGGCTACGTGGTCGTCCTCAGCACCCACGACTACTCGCCCTTTCGGACCCAGATCATGCAGTTCGTGGGCGCCGACAACTACCGGCGCCTCCTGGTCGACCCCGAGTTCTGGGCCTCGCTGCAGGCGGGGGCCATCTGGGTCGCCGGCTCCGTAGTGCCGCAATTCCTGCTGGGGCTCGCGATGGCGCTCGTCCTCAACGAGCGCTTCCGGGGGCGGGGGACGGTGCGGACCATCGTGCTGGTTCCGTGGGTGGTCTCCGGGGTCGTGACGGGCATCATCTGGACCTGGCTCTTCGACGGCACGGTGGGCGTGGTCAACGACCTGCTCATGCGGGCGGACCTCGTGGGCGCGCCCGTGGCGTGGACCGTCCAGCCCGCCACGACGTGGCTCGCGCTCTTCGTCGCCAATGCGTGGCGGGGCGCTCCTTTCTTCGCGATCGTCCTGCTGGCCGCGCTTCAATCGATCAGTCCGGAGCTGTACGAGGCGGCCAAGATCGATGCGCCGGCCCGTGGCAGCGCTTCCGGTTCGTGACCCTCCCGCTGGTGCTCGGCACCGTGATCCTGGCCACACTGCTGCGGGCCCTCTGGACGTTCAACTTCCTCGACCTCATCTGGACCATGACCCGGGGCGGCCCGGCCAATCTCACGCGCACCCTGCCACTCTACATCTTCGACAAGGCTTACACCGAGGGCGACTTCGGCTACGCGGCGACCGTGTCCTGCGCGCTCTGCTTGGTGCTGCTCGGGTTCAGCGCGGTGTACTGGCAGCTCCACCGGCTGACGCACGAGGAGTGAGAATGCCCGCGGCCCGTCTCGCGCGCTCGCCGGCACCGCCCGTCGGGGACCGGTCACGGCATTCCTGTTCTTCACGCTGTTCCCGGTCTACTGGCTGGTGAACTCGTCCCTGAAGGGGCCGGGCGAGCTTTTCGCCTTTCCGCCCCGGTACTGGCCCGAGGCGGCCACGCTGACCAACTACCTCGACGCGGTCCGACAGACGCGCCTCGCCGCCCTCTACCTCAACAGCCTGTGGGTCGCCTCGGCGACCTGTCTCGCGCTGATGGTGCTCATCGTCTTCTCCGGCTACGCGATGGCGCGCTTCCGCTTTCGCGGCAAGGCCTGGCTGATTGCTCTCTTCCTCCTGGCGCAGGTGCTCCCGCACGTCGTGCTCCTGCTGCCGTTCTTCACCATGTTCAGGACGGTCGGGCTCCTCAATACGCGGCTCGCCCTGGTCGCTGGCCTACACCGTCATCACGCTCCCGTTCTCGGTCCTGACGATGCGAGGATTCTTCGCGGCCATTCCGGTGGAGCTGGACGAGGCGGCCATGGTCGACGGGTGTAGCCGGAGCGGGGCGCTCCTCCGGGTGTCCTGCCGGCGGCCGTCCCCGGCTGGTGGCGACGTCGATCTACGGGTTCATCAACGCGTGGAACGAGCTGATCCTGGCCGTGGTGCTGATCAACAGCCCAAACCTCCAGACGCTGCCGGTGGGGCTCTCGAGCCTGATCGACGAGAACCGCACCGAGTACGGCATGCTGATGGCGATCGCCGTGCTGTCGCTCGTGCCGAGCCTCGTCTTCTTCGGCTGGATCCAGCGCTACCTGACGACTGGGCTCTCTGCCGGCGCCGTCAAGGGCTAGCTGAGCGTGTACGCCGACGATGGGCATCGAGGGCCTCCCGGGCCGCCCTGCCGCGCGGCTGTGGCGGTGTCCCGCGGCCCGCCGGGACCCCCCGCAGACCCGCGTTGCGGGAGGTCGGCGCGACGGACACTCGGGGCCGACGGGTCGCGACACTCCCCCTGTCGCCGGATGATCGGGAGCCCGAGGGACGAGCGTTCGCCCGTCGCCTTGACACCTTTCGCGCGGGCCGCCTAGAGTGGGCCGTGATCTCGCCGCGCTTTCCGTATCGCGGCTTCATCTTCGACCTGGACGGCACGCTGTATCTCGGGGAGCGGCTCGTGCCGGGCGCCCGCGAGGCCGTCCTGGCCCTTCGCGCCGCCGGGCGTCGCCTGTGCTTCCTCTCGAACAAGCCGATCCAGAGCCGTGCGGACTACGCGGCGAAGCTCACGGGCCTCGGCATTCCCGCCGTCGTGGACGAGGTGATCAACTCCTCGTACGTCCTCGGGCGCCACCTCGCCGGGGAGAAGCCCGGCGCGCGCTGCTTCGTGATCGGCGAGCCGCCGCTCGTCGAGGAGCTGCGGGCGGCCGGCCTCGCGCCGGTGGACGACCCCAGGGTAGACTACGTCGTGGTGGCCTTCGACCGGACCTTCGACTACCGGAAGCTCGACATGGCGCTTCAGGCGGTCAAGCGGCACGGCGCGCGGCTCGTCGGCACGAACCCCGACCGGACCTGTCCGGTCGAGGGCGGCGAGATCCCGGACGCCGCGGGCATGATCGGCGCCGTGGAAGGCGTGACGGGTCGGCGCGTGGACCCGATCGTGGGCAAGCCGTCGCCGATCACGCTCCACATCGCGCTCGACCGACTCGCGCTCCCGGCCGGCGAGTGCGCCGTGGTGGGGGACCGGCTCGAGACCGACATCGCCATGGCCCGGACGGCCGGGCTGGCGAGCATCCTCGTCCTCACCGGCGTCACGCGGCCGGACGACCCGGAGATCGCGCGGTGGCGCCCGGACCACGTCGTCGCGTCGCTCACCGAGCTGCTCGACGGAGTGCCCGCACCCGGAGGCGCCGGGCGGTGAGCCGGCTGGCGGGGCTCGACCGGGACGTGTTCGACGCCGTCATCGTCGGCGGCGGCATGGCCGGCGCCGGCGTCGCGCGGGACCTCGCGCAGCGCGGCCTCTCCTGCGTGCTCGTGGAGAAGACGGACTTCGCCGCCGGGACGACCTCGCGCTCCTCCAAGCTCATCCACGGGGGCCTCCGGTACCTCGAGCTCTTCGACTTCCGGCTGGTCCGGGAATCGCTCCGGGAGCGAGAGACCCTCGCGCGGCTGGCGCCCCAGCTGATCCGCCCCCTTCCGTTCCTGATGCCGGTCTACCGGGACGGCCCGCGCAGCCTGATCAAGGTGCGCCTGGGGCTCCGGCTCTACGATCTCCTCACGCCGGGCAAGCGAACGCCCCGATACGGCACGATGGACGACGCCCGGGCGCGTGCGCTCGAGCCGACGCTGCGCCCGGAGGGGCTCCTGGGCGCGGGATACTACTTCGACGACCTCCTCCTCTCCCCGGAGCGCCTCTGCCTCGAGAACGTGCTCTCCGCCCGTCGCGCCGGCGCGCACGCGCTCAACTACGCCCAGGCTGAGGAATTCCGGGAGCGCCCCGATGGCGGCTGGACGGCGCGCGTGCGGGACCTGGTCGGCGGGGACGTGGTGGAGCTCCACGGGCGGATCCTCGTCAACGCGGCCGGACCCTGGGTGGACCGCATCCGCGCCCGCGCCGGCGTCGAGGATCGCGGCGAGCGTATCTTGCGGACCACGAAGGGCGCACACCTGCTCCTACCCCGCCTCACGGAGCGTGCGCTCTATCTCGCCACGAACGACGACCGGCTGGTCTTCGTGATCCCCTGGCGGGAGTTCTCGCTGGTCGGCACCACCGACACCGACTACGCCGACAACCCCGATCGGGTGTGGGCGACCCGCGCCGACGTGGAGTACCTGCTCGAGGCGGCGCGCCGCCTGCTCACGGACCCGCGGATCACCGAGGCGAACGTCGCCTACACGTACGCGGGCGTCCGCCCGTTGAGCTTCGACGGCGCCGTCAGCCGGCGCGCCTCGGCGGTCTCCCGCCAGCACCGCGTGGTCGCCGAAGGGCCCGCCGGCCGCTTCCTCTCGATCACCGGGACCAAGCTGACGTGCTTCCGGAGCCTGGCGGAGCACGTGGGGACCGAGGTGGCGCGGCGGCTCGGCCGGGGCGGCCCCTCGGACACCGCGCGCATCGCGCTGGATGGGGAGGACGAGGAGGCGGGCACCCTCGAGGTTCGGGCGATGATGGATGTGACCGAGGCGGTCCGGAGCTCCGGGCTCGAGCGGGAGCAGGTGGAGATGCTCGTGACGACCTACGGGCGCCGCGCGCGGGCCGTCCTCGACGCGGCGCGCCGGCTGCCCGGGGGCACCGACCGGCTCTGCAAGAACGCGCCGGAGATCGCCGCCCAGGTGCACTGGGCGGTCGAGCGCGAGCTCGCCGTCTCGCTCCAGGACCTGCTCCTGCGCCGTACGGGCATCGGCACCGGGCCGTGCCTCGGCCTGGATTGCGCCCCGGCCATCGCCCAGCGGATGGGCGCCCTCCTCGGCTGGAGCGGGCGCCGTACCGAGGCGGAGATCGACGCCTACGAGGGGGCCGTCCGCCAAGGCCTCCGGTTCCGGGAGGAGTGAGGTCCGGCGCCGTTGCGCGGGCGTCACGGAAGCCGAGTATGATGGGCGCCGGGATCGACCGAACCCACACCTCCGAATGACACCCATAGACGCGGGAGGGTGCAGGCCATGACGCGATCAGGACGCTGGTTCTCCCTGCTCGTCGCCCTCGCCTCATGCTCGTCGTCGGCCCCGGGGCCGGGCGGGCGGAGGCCGTGGTCGAGATCCAGTGGTGGCACGCGATGACAGCCGCCCTCGGCGAGTGGATCAACGACCTCGCCGACGGGTTCAACAAGTCGCAGTCCGAGTACAAGGTCGTCGCCGTCTACAAGGGGACCTACCCCGAGACGATGACGGGGGCCATCGCCGCCTTCCGGGCCAAGCAGCACCCCCAGATCGTCCAGGTCTTCGAGGTCGGGACGGCGACGATGATGGCGGCCAAGGGCGCCATCAAGCCGGTCTACGAGCTGATGGCCGACGCCGGCGAGAAGTTCGACCCGACCGCCTACCTGCCGGCCGTCGCCGGCTACTACACGACCACGGACGGGCGGATGCTGTCCATGCCCTTCAACAGCTCCACCCCGGTCTTCTACATCAACAAGGACGCCTTCAAGAAGGCCGGGCTCGATCCCGACAAGCCCCCGCGCACGTGGCCCGAGGTGGGGGAGGCGGGGAAGAAGATCCAGGCCGCCGGCTATCCGTGCGGGTTCACCAGCGAGTGGATGGGGTGGACCCAGCTCGAGAACTTCTCTGCCTGGCACAACCTGCCGATCGCCACGAAGGCGAACGGGTTCGGCGGCTTCGACGCCGAGCTCCGGCTGAACAGCCCCACCCACGTCCGGCACATCCAGCAGCTCGGCGAGTGGCAGAAGACGAAGCTCTTCGACTACGGCGGCCGGCGCGGCGACAGCCGGCCGAAGTTCGTGAACGGTGAGTGCGGCATGTGGATGGCGTCCTCGGCCGCCTACGCCGCGATCTCGAAGGAGACGCAAGGGCAAGTTCGAGTTCGGCATCGGCATGCAGCCGTACTGGCCGGACGTGGCGGGGCGCCCCAGAACTCGATCATCGGCGGCGCCTCCCTCTGGGTGCTCGCCGGGCCACAAGCCCGACGAGTACAAGGGGGTGGCGCGGTTCTTCAGCTACCTGTCCTCGCCGGAGGTGCAGGCCGCCTCGCACCAGCGGACCGGATACCTCCCGATCACCCTGGCGGCCTACGAGCTCACGAAGAAGCAGGGGTTCTACGAGAAGAACCCCGGGACCGACACCTCGATCCGGCAGATCAACAACAAGCCGCCCACGGAGAACTCCAAGGGAATCCGTCTCGGCAACCTGGTCCAGATCCGGGACGTGATGGACGAGGAGATGGAGGCGGTGTGGGCCGGCAAGAAGGCGGCGAAGGAGGCGCTGGACACGCTCGTGTCCCGCGGCAACGACCTCCTGCGCCAGTTCGAGCGGGCGAACAAGTAGCGGCGTGATCGGGCGCGGGCCGCGCGCGCGCCCGGCGCGCGGCCCGCGTCCGCTGAGCGGCCCGTGCACAAGCGCGTCGTCTTCCAGCACCGGCGTCCTGCCGTACCTCCTGGTCGCCCCGCAGCTGCTCATCACGCTCGTCTTCTTCATCTGGCCGGCCGGGCAGGCGCTCTTCCAGTCCGTCCTGCTCGAGGATGCCTTCGGCCTGTCGACCCGGTTCGTCTGGCTCGAGAACTTCGAGCGCCTGTTCGGCGACCCCAACTACCTGAACGCCGTCGCGGGTGACGGTCATCTTCGCGGCGTCGACGGCCACCGTGGCGATGAGCCTGGGCCTCCTGCTTCGCCGCGATGGCGGACCGCGTGCTCAAGGGCGCGACGGGCTACCGGACGCTCCTGCATCTCGCCTTACGCGGTGGCGCCGGCCGTGGCGGGCGTGCTCTGGCTCTTCATGTTCAACCCGGTGGTGGGCATCGTCGCCTACTTCCTGCGCGGGCTCGGCTATACGTGGAACCACCAGCTCAACGGGGGCCAGGCGCTGTTCCTGGTGATCATCGCCGCGGCCTGGAAGCAGATCAGCTACAACTTCCTCTTCTTCCTCGCCGGGCTCCAGGCGATCCCGCACTCCGTGATCGAGGCGGCCGCGGTCGACGGCGCGGGCCCGGCGTCGCGATTCTGGCGGATCGTCTTCCCGCTGCTGTCGCCGACGACCTTCTTCCTGGTCGTGGTGAACGTCGTCTACGCATTCATCGACACCTTCGGGATCATCCACACGGTGACCTCGGGCGGCCCCGCCAAGGCGACCGAGACCCTCGTCTACAAGGTGTTCAACGACGGCTTCATCGGCCTCGACTTCGGGCGGCTCGGCCGCGCAGTCGGTCGTCCTGATGGCGATCGTCATCGGGCTGACCGTGGTGCAGTTCCGCTACATCGAGCGCCGGGTCCAGTACTACGCCGTGGTCGAGCGCCGGCCGGCCTGGACGTTCGTCACCCACGCCGTGCTGATCCTGGGCATCCTCGTGGTGGCCTTCCCCGTGTACGTGACCCTGGTCGCCTCGACGCACACCGCGGAAGACCTCGTGGGCAAGGTGCCGCTCTGGTTCGGCGACCGCTTCCTCGAGAACTACCGGACCGTCCTCGGCACCGGCATGCGGGCGGCCGGCCCGACCCCGGTCGGTGTCATGCTCTGGAACAGCCTCGTCATGGCGGTGGGCGTCGCGGTCGGCAAGATCGCGATCTCGATCCTGTCCGCCTACGCGATCGTCTACTTCCGCTTCCCGCTTCCGCATGGCGTGCTTCTGGACGATCTTCCTGACGCTCATGCTGCCGGTCGAGGTGCGGATCATGCCCACCTTCAAGGTGGTGGCCGACCTCGGCCTGCTCAACACGTACGCCGGCCTGACCATCCCGCTCATCGCCTCGGCCACGGCGACGTTCCTCTTCCGGCAGTTCTTCCTGACCGTCCCCGAGGAGCTGCTTGGAGGCCGCCCGGATCGACGGGGCGGGGCCGCTCCGCTTCTTCTGGTCCATCCTGGTGCCGCTCTCCCGGACGAACATCGCCGCGCTCTTCGTGATCCTGTTCATCTTCGGGTGGAACCAGTACCTGTGGCCGCTCCTCATGACGACGCAGGAGGGGATGTACACGATCGTCCTGGGGATCAAGCGGATGACGGCCGCCGCGGAGGCGGCGGCGGACTGGAACCTCGTGATGGCGACGGCGATGCTGGCCATGCTGCCGCCGGTGGCCATCGTGGTCCTGATGCAGCGCTGGTTCATCAAGGGCCTCATCGAGCCGGAGAAATGAGCGGAGCGCCTATGAGCGGGTGGGGACGAGGGGCGCTCCTGCGCGGCCGTGCTGCTCGCGGCGTCCGGGTGCGCGCATCGACATGCCCAAGGCGGAGGCCGAGAAGGTGGCGGCGGAGTCGCTCCCGCGGCCCGAGTGGCGCGTGGGCGACCGCTGGAGCTTCAAGCGCACGACCGCCACGGGCACCGAGTCGGTGGTCACCCACCGGGTCGTCGCGGCGACGACGGAGGGGTACACGGTCCGGACCCAGGGCGTCGTCCCCGAAGTCACGCGGCGATGGACCCTCGATCTCCACCTGGTCGAGGAGACGGCGGCGGACGGCACGTTCATGCGCTACGATCCCCCCGCCCTCTTCTTCTCGTGGCCGTTCAAGCCGGGTGACACGTGGGCCCAGGAGTTCCAGTACGCCGATGGACGGAACGACGGCCGGTACGCCAACACCTGGAAGGTGGGCACCGGGGTCGAGCCGATCGACACCGTGGCGGGCCGCTTCTACACGCTCCGCGTGGAGCGCTGGGGCGGGCCCCCGGCGGCTCGAGGCGTACTGGTACAACCCCCGGATCCGCTACTGGGTACGGGTCGAGGACTACCTGCGGGGCTACCAGGAGGAGCTGGTGGAAGTCCGCTCGTGGTCGGAGTCGTGAGGGGACGGCGGGACCGAGGCTGCGGGCCGGCCCGCCATCGCGGCGCACCGGGGTGGCGCGCGCCTCTGGCCGGAGAACAGCCTCACGGCCTTCCGCGGGGCGCTCGGCCTCGGGGTCGACCTCGTCGAGCTGGACGTCCACCAGACGCGCGACGGCGAGGTCGTCGTGGTGCACGACCCCACCCTCGAGCGGACGACGACGGGCCGGGGCGCCGTGCGCGACCTCACCTGGGCCGAGCTCTCGCCCGTCGTCATCCGAGGGACCGCCGACGAGCGGGTGCCGCGGCTCGCCGAGGTCCTCGCGCTGCTCCAGCCGACGTCGGTCGGACTCCTGCTCGAGGTCAAGACCGGGCCGGACGGAGCGCGCTATCCCGGGCATCGAGGAGCGGGTCCTGTCGCTCGTCGAGGGCGCCGCGTTCGCCGACCGGACCACGGTGATGGCCTTCGACTGGACGATCCTGGAGCGGCTCCGCGCCTTGTCCACGTCCGTCCGCTTGACGGGGCTGCTCGCCCACCGCGGAGCCGAGCGGGTCGGTGGGGTCGGGGCGGTCGCGCCCCGGCTCCGCGCCCAGGGGGTGAACGACCTCGGGATCGAGCGCACGCTGCTCACGCCGGAGGTGGTCCGCGCGGCCCGCGCCGCCGGACTCTCGATCGGAGTGTGGACGGTGAACGAACCCGAGGAGCTCCGCGGGGCGCTCGCGGCGGGCGCTGGACTACGTGACGACGGACCAGCCGGACCTCGCCCTTCGGCTGCGCGGCGCCGCGGCCCTGACGGCGGCCGCGGCGACCCCCGCGCACCCGTGAGGGCGATCCTCGCGCTCGACCAGGGGACGACGGGGTCGACCGCCCTGGTCGTCGGCGACGACGGGGCGGTCCTCGGGCGCGGCTACCAGGAGCTGCCCCAGTACTACCCGCAGCCGGGCTGGGTGGAGCACGATCCCGGCCGAGATCTGGTCGACCCAGCTGGCGGCCGCCCGGGCCGCGCTCCGGGCGGCGCGCGTCGCTCCTCGCGACCTGGTCGCGATCGGCATCACCAACCAGCGGGAGACGACCCTGCTCTGGGACCGGCGGACGGGCGAGCCGGTTCACCGGGCGATCGTCTGGCAGTGTCGGCGCACGGCGCCGCTCTGCGAGCGCCTCCGCGCCGATGGGCTCGAGCCGCTCGTGCGAGCCCGGACCGGCCTGGTCCTGGACGCCTACTTCTCGGGGACCAAGATCGCCTGGCTGCTGGCAAGCCGGCCCGGCCTCTCCGAGCGGGCGGCCCGGGGCGAGCTGGCCTTCGGCACCGTGGACACGTGGCTCCTCTGGCAGCTCACCGGGGGACGCGTCCACGCCACCGATCCCTCGAACGCCTCGCGGACGCTCTGCTTCGACATCCGGCGGCTCGAGTGGGACGCGGAGCTGCTCGGCCACCTGGGAATCCCGCGCGAGGTGTTCCCGCGCGTCGGCCCCTCGGCCGGGGTGTTCGGGGAGACGGTGGCGCACGAGGGGCTGCCGGCCGGTATCCCGGTGGCGGGGATCGCCGGCGATCAGCAGGCGGCGCTCTTCGGCCAGGGGGCGGTGGCGCCCGGTGACGCGAAGAACACGTACGGCACGGGGTGCTTCCTGCTCCTCAACACGGGCGACACGCCGATCGCCTCCACGGCCGGGCTCCTGACCACGGTGGCCTGGGCGCTCCCGTCGGCGGGGGAGGCGCGCCGGCCGTGTCCTACGCGCTCGAAGGCGCGGTGTTCGTCGCCGGCGCCGCCGTCCAGTGGCTCCGGGACGGCCTCGGCCTGATCGGAACGGCGGCGGAGACCGAGCCCCTGGCGCGCTCGGTGCCGGACACGGGCGGGGTCTACCTGGTGCCCGCCTTCGTGGGGCTGGGCGCGCCGTACTGGGACATGTACGCGCGCGGCGCCCTGGTGGGCCTGACCCGCGGCACGACGCGTGCCCACGTGGCCCGCGCGACGCTCGAGGCGATCGCCTACCAGACGCGCGACGTGCTCGACGCGATGACCGCGGAGGCCGGGCGAGCCCCCGCCGAGCTCCGCGTCGACGGCGGCGCGACGGAGAACGACTTCCTCTGCCAGTTCCAGGCCGACGTGCTCGGCCTGCCCATCCTGCGGCCCCGGGTCCGCGAGACGACGGCGCTCGGGCGCGGCCTACCTGGCGGGGCTCGGGACAGGCCTCTGGCCCGGCCCGGAGGCGCTCCGGGGTCTCTGGCAGCTCGATCGGCGCCTTCGAGCCGACCATGCCGGCCGCGCGGCGGGAGGCGCTCTACGCCGGCTGGCGCCGGGCCGTGGCCCGGGCCCGGGACTGGGCCCGCGAGGAGGCCTGAGCCTCCCTCCAGACGTCAGCGGGATTCCCTCCGACGGGCCGGAATGTTAGGGTGCTGTGTCGCCCGACCGATCGCGAAGGAGGTGGCCCCGTGCGCCATGTCGTCGTCCTGCTGACTGCGTTGACCGTCTTGATGGCCGTGCCGGCCGGCGCCCAGGCGCCGATCGAGGACGAGCTGGTCCTGCAGACCCCGGTGTCCAAGTTCGTGGTGGACGCCGCGCTCAAAGCCTTCGCGGACTACGCGAAGGAGAAGTGGGGCGTGACGGTCAAGACGAACGCCCAGTACGCCGGGACGCCCGTGTCCTACGGACGGATCGTCGAGTGGAAGGGCAAGCCGGAGGCGGACATCTTCTGGGGCGGCGAGTCGGCCCTCTTCGACAAGCTCGCGGAGCAGAAGCTCCTGGTCAAGCACGAGGTGTCGCGCGAGCTGGCCGACGCGATTCCCGCGGGCCTCGGCAAGCCCAAGCCGATCCCCCTCAAGGATCCGGCCGGGTACTGGATCGGAACGGCGCTCGAGCCGTACGGGCTGGTCTATCACCCGCGGCTCCTCCGGCGCCTGGGCGTGCCCGAGCCGAAGGACTGGGAGGACCTCCTGCATCCGAAGCTCAAGGGCAACGTCGCCCAGTGCGCGCCGACCCGCTCCTCGTCGAGCCACGCGACCTACGAGATCATCCTCCAGAGCCGCGGCGACCAGGCGGGGTGGGACTGGCTCAAGCGGCTCGGCGGCAACACCGGGATCTTCACGGCCCGAAGCCGCGACGTGCCGTCGGTGGTGGCCAAGGGTGAGTTCGCCGCCGGCTTCGCGGTGCCGTCCTACATGGCGTTCGAGGAGGTGCTCGCGGGCTTCGACATCAAGTTCGTCGCGCCCAAGAACGCCTTCGTGACGCCCGAGCCGATGGCGATTCTCGCCGGCGCCAAGCATCCCCGGGCCGCGCGGGCGTTCATCGAGTTCCTGCTGACCGAGCGCGGTCAGCGAGTCTTCATGGAGCGCGGGCTCTTCCCGATCACGCCGAAGTACAAGGTCCAGGGCCCGACGGGCTCGGTCGCCGAGAAGGCCGTCGAGTTCACCGGCGGCGTGCGCTCCTATTTCGAGGCGGAGACGACGAACGTCTACGACGACGACGTCGCCCAGAAGCGCTACCAGGACGTGAACGAGCGCTACCGGAAGGACATCGAAGCGGTCTGGGAGCAGCTCAAGAAGTAGAGTCCGAAGGAGGGAGACTCTCGTGCGCGTGCTGATCAGCTTCATGACCGCGTGTCTCGTCACTGGCCACCGCGTTTCCCGCCGCGGCGCAGAGCGCGGCGGAGCGTGGCCGCTACCTGGTCGAAGTGCTGGGCGCCTGCGGGAACTGCCACACCCCGAAGGGCCCGCAAGGCGACGTGCCGGGGAAGCACCTGGCGGGAGGCTTTCAGCTCACCGACGACCTCGGAACCTGGATCACCCCGAATATCACGCCGGATCCCGAGACCGGGATCGGGCGGTGGACGGACGCGGAGATCATCCGGGCGATCCGAGAGGGGAAGCGTCCCGACGGCCGGACGCTCGGCCCCCCGATGCCGTTCGACCTCTATCGGCGGCTGTCGGACAGCGACGTGAAGGCCATGGTGGCGTACCTGCGCACGGTCGCGCCCGTCCGCCAGGTCGTCCCGCGGAGCCAGTACAAGGTCCCGATCCCCGACTCCTATGGCCCGCCCGTGGGTGTCGTGGCCGAGCCCCCGCGGCAGGACCTCGTCAAGTACGGCGAGTACCTGGCCGGGCCGGTGGCGCACTGCGTGGAGTGCCACACCCCCTTTCTCCCGGAGGGCCGCCCCGACTGGACGCGGACGGGCGCCGGGGGGCTCCCGTTCCACGGCCCGTGGGGCGTGAGCTACTCCGCGAACCTGACGCCGGATCCCGAGACCGGCCTCGGGGGCTGGAAGGACGGCGAGATCATCGCCTCGATCTACGGCGTCCGCCGCGGCGGAGGTCGCGTGATCCCGCCGATGCCGACCCAGCACTACGCGCAGGGGATCGCCGAGGGGGATCTCCGCGCGATCCTCGCCTACCTCCGATCCCTCCCGCCGATCCGGAGCAAGGTGCCCGCGCCCGAGCCTCCGAAGAAACCGTGACCTCCGGGGCCGGCCCCGCGGCGTCGGGGCCGGCCTCGACCCGGCGCCCATGCAGATCACCGTCCGCGAGCTGAGCAAGCGGTTCGGCGCCGTCCTCGCCGTCGACGGCGTCACGCTCGAGATCGCGGACGGCGAGCTGTTCACGCTCCTCGGCCCTTCCGGCTGCGGCAAGACCACGCTCCTCCGGCTCATCGCCGGCTTCCACCGCCCGGACACGGGACGCATCCGCTTCGGGGAGCGGGACGTCACCGACCTCCCGCCGCATGCCCGCAACATCGGCATGGTCTTCCAGAACTACGCCCTCTGGCCGCACATGACCGTGTTCCAGAACGTGGCGTACGGGCTCCGGCTCCGCCGAGTGCGCGGCGGCGGCGCTCGAGGCCCAGGTCGACGAGGGGCTGCGCAAGGTCAACCTGGCCGGCCTCGGCGCGCGCTACCCGGGCCAGCTCTCCGGAGGCCAGCAACAGCGGGTCGCCCTGGCGCGGGCGCTCGTGCTGAGCCCGGACATCCTCCTCCTCGACGAGCCGCTCTCGAACCTCGACGCGAAGATCCGCGTGCAGGTGCGGGCGGAGATCCGGAAGCTCCAGCAGGAGCTGGGGATCACGACCGTCTACGTGACCCACGACCAGGAAGAGGCGCTGTCCCTGTCCGACCGGGTGGCCGTCATGCGCGACGGCCGGGTCCTCCAGCTCGGCCCGCCCCGGGAGCTCTACGAAAGCCCGCGGACGCGCTTCGTGGCCGACTTCGTGGGCACCAACAACCTGGTGGCGGGCCGGGTGCTCGAGGCCGCCAGCGAGGCCGTCATCGTGGAGACCGGCCTCGGGCGCCTCCGGGCGCGGCTTCCGCGCGGCGGAGGCCACCTCGGCGTGGGCCAAGGCTGCGTGCTCGCGATCCGGCCCGAGAACGTCACGATCGGGGTCGCCGGGACGGCCCCGGCGCCCGGCGATGCCAACCGCTGCGCCGGACGGATCGCGCTCGCGTCCTACCTCGGGAACACGCTCCGGTACGACGTCGAGACGGCCGGCGGGCTCACGCTGAAGACGGACATCCGCGACGCGTGGCACCACACGCCTCTCGCGCTCGGCGCGCCGGTGACGCTCGACTTCCCCGCGTCGGTCACCCTCGCTCTTCCGGACGACGGGCCGGCGGGCGGCCCGTGAGCCCCGACAGCCGCGCCCTGGCCCTGCCGCGCGCCGCCGAGGGCCCGGCGTCCCGCGTGGCCCCCGCCCTCGGCGTCGCCCTGATCTGGGCGTTCCTCGCGATCTTCCTCCTCTACCCGGTGGCCCGGATCTTCTACGACGCCGTGACGGACGACGCGGGCGCGTTCACGCTCCGCCACTTCCACGCGTTCTTCACGGACGCCTTCTACCTGCGGTCGCTCTGGAACTCGCTCCTCCTCGGCGTGGGCGTCGTGGCCGTGTCCTCGGTCCTCGGGATCGGCGTCGCGTTCCTGCTCGTGCGCTACGAGTTCTGGGGCCGGAGCGTCTTCTCGTATCTCACGCTCATCCCGATCATCTCGCCTCCGCTCGTCGGCGTCCTCGGGTTCGTGTTCATCCTGGGACGGGCGGGGACCGTGAACGTGCTCCTGATGGACCACTTCGACATGGTCCAGCCGATCAACTTCATGTACGGGCTCCATGGGGTCCTCTTGGTGGAGGCGCTCCACCTCTTCCCGATGATCACGCTGAACGTGGTGGACGCCCTCGGGAAGGTCGATCCCGCGCTCGAGGAGGCGGCGGAGAGCGTGGGGGCGCGGGGATGGCGGAAGCTGTGGACGGTGACCTTGCCGCTCACGACACCGGGGTACCTGGCGGGCGCGCTCCTCGTCTTCATCTGGACCTTCGCCGACTTCGTGACGCCGCTCGTCGTCGGGGTCCACGATCTCCTCGCGCCGCAGGCGTACCTCAACATCGTCCAGTTCGTGGACCGGCGGCTCTTCCGGATGGGCATCGTGATCTCGGCCCTGCTGGTCCTGCTGGCGGTCGTCTTCCTCCTGCTCGCCCGCCACTACGTGGCCATCAAGGACTATTCCTCGCTCGCGTACGCGAAGGTGGAACGGCGCCGTCTTCCGCCCGCGCTCCAGGTGCTGGTCGCGGCGGGCCTGTCGGGCGTCATGCTGCTGGCGTTCATGCCCTACCTGGGGATCGCGCTGGCGGCGTTCGGCCGGGGGTGGTCCTTGACCCCCCTGCCGACCCAGTACACGCTCCAGTTCTTCGAGCGCGTGCTGGTCGAGACCCCGAAGTACGTCACCAACAGCCTGCTCTACGCCGGGCTCGCGCTCGCGCTGTGCGTCGGCATCGGGCTGCCCATCGCCTGGATCCTCGCCCGGACACGTCTGCCGGGGCGCGGCGCGCTGGACGCCCTGAACACGCTGATCCTGGCCATTCCCGGCACGGCGATCGGCATCGCCTACGTCCGGGCCTTCCACGGGGACATCCCCGGACTCGGCGTTCCCCTGACGAGCCTCTGGATCATCCTGCCCCTGGTCCTGGCGGTGCGCCGGCTGCCCTACGCCGTCCGCGGCAGCTACGCGTCGCTCCTCCTCGTCCATCCCGCGCTCGAGGAGGCGGCCGGGAGCGTGGGAGCCTCGCGGCTCCGGTCGTTCAAGGACGTGACCTTCCCGCTCATCTGGAAGGGTGTCCTCGTCGGCGGGCTCTTCTCCTTCATGACGTCTCTCCAGGAGGCCTCCGCCGTCCTGTTCCTCTCGCTCGGGGGGTGGGAGACGATCACGGTGGGGATCTTCAACTTCTACATCGCCGGGAGCACGAGCGAGGCCGCCGCCCTCGGTGTCGTGCTGATCTTGGTGGCGGCGGTCTGCCTGGTGGCGATCAACCGCGTCGCGGGGACACGAATGGGGGGCATGTTCGGCTAGGCGTCGGACCGGCGGCACCGGGTGCGATGGCCTGGTCGGGGGGTCGGGTTGTCAGTGCCGGGTAGCTGTGCTAGTGTTCACAAGCGCTCCTGACCACCCCTGGGGAGGACCGGGTGTGATCCCAGCCGAACCTGGCCGGCCCGACCGTCGCTGGGTGCGGCAGGTCGGAGTGCTCAGCGGGGTGGGGCTCACGCTCGTGATCTCCACCGTCCTGGGCTTCTGGGGGGGCTACGTCCTGGACGCGTGGCTGGGCACCAAACCCTGGCTGATGCTGGTGGGGCTGCTCTTCGGCATCGCCGCGGGCTTCGTCAATCTCTTCCGCGCGGCGGGGATCTTCGGCCGCGAGGGGAGGCAGGCTGAACGTGACCGTCCCGATTGATCTCGCCCGGCGCGTGTGGCTCATGGCCGGGCTCCTGACGCTCGGCCTCGCCGGCGCGTGTGGACTCCTTCGCGGTCCGGCCGATGCCGCCGGAGCCCTGGTGGGGAGCGCGTTGACCCTGATGAACTTCGGCGGCCTTGCCTGGGTCGCGGACCGGGCCCTCTCGGGCGCGCCGGCCCGGGTGTCGGCGCTCTGGGTCGGGTCCAGTGGCCTCCGGCTCGCCATGCTCGGGTGCCTGACGGGGCTCCTGGTCACGCAGACGGGGGTCGGCGTGGCGGGGCTCGCGCTGTCGTTGACCCTGGTGCCGGTGGCCGTGATCCTGGCGGGCCTCCGGGCGGCCCGCGTGGCCTAGGCGATGCACGAGCTCGAGCCCCCCATCTTCAACACGTTCGGGCTGCCCCATCACGTCGCCTTCGGGTGGCTGGTGATCGCGATCCTCATCGCCGTCGCGCTCGCGGTGCCGCGGCGGCCGGCGCTGGTGCCGCGAGGCCTCCAGAATGCCCTCGAGGCCGCCCTCGAGTTCGTGATCGCGCTGATCGACGACGTGATCGGCCGCGAGGGTCGGCGGTTCCTCCCGCTGATCGCGACGCTCGGGCTCTTCATCTTCGCGTCGAACCTTCTCGGTCTGGTGCCCGGCTTCACCGCTCCAACCGACAACGTCAACACCAACCTGGCGTGCGCGCTCGTGGTGTTCTTCTCGTACCACTGGATCGGGATCCGCGCGCACGGGCTCGTGGCGTATCTCAAGCACTTCGCGGGCCCGATGCCGGCGTTGGCCCCGCTCATGATCCCGATCGAGCTGATCAGCCACCTCGCCCGTCCGCTGTCGCTCACGCTGCGCCTCTTCGGCAACATGCTGGGCGGCCACATCCTGCTCTCGATCGTCTTCTTCATGACGGTGGGGCTCTCGACCTGGGCGCTCTCGGGCGCCGCGGGCGTGGTGGGTCTCGTCATCGGCGGCGTGGGGACCGTCGCGACGGTGCTGTTCACCGTCGGCTTCCTGTTCCCGCTGAAGCTCCTGGTGGCGTTTCTCCAGGCATTCATCTTCTGCATGCTCTCGATGCTCTACATTGCCGGCGCCCTCGAGGCCGAGCACGGCTCGGAGTCCGGGCATGGGGCCCCGGGGGGGCACGGCGATCACGCGGGACACGGCGGCCAGGAGGCCGCGGCACCCGCCCATCACTAACACCGCCCCCGCCGCCGACACGGCCCGGGGGCCCGGGCGGGATGGGGAAGGAGGAGAGAAGGTGCGTATCGCGCTCATACTTCTGGGGCTGTCTCTGAGCCTCGCCGAGGGGGTCGCCCACGCGGCGGACGCGGCGGCGACGGCGTCCTGGGTCGGGCCGTTCACGGTCATCGCGGCGGGCATCGGGATGGCCCTGGCGGCCGGCCTTTGCGGACTCGGTCAGGCCAAGGCGATCGCGGCGGCGCTGGAGGGCATGGCCCGTCAGCCCGGCGCGGCGGCTCGGATCCAGACCGCGATGATCATCGGTCTGGCGCTCATCGAGTCCCTGGCGATCTACACGCTCGTCATCGCGATCATCCTGCTCTTCGCAAACCCGTTCAAGTAGAGGCGGCGCGGCCGGGGGGCGGCGCCGCGCCGTCCCCCGGCTGGCCGTGGCAACGCGCATGCCGCGTTCCGGAGGACGCCTGCCCCGCATCCCGGAGATGACCGTCCGACGCCTGTCCGTCTACTTTCGCTGCCTGGCGCAGCTCGAGGAGGACGGCGTCAAGACGATCTCGTCGCAGGAGCTCGCCGCGCGGTTCCATCTGAACTCGGCCCAGGTCCGGAAGGACCTCGCATACTTCGGCGAGTTCGGCATCCGGGGCATCGGGTACGACACCGCCGTGCTGCGCGGGGAGATCCAGCGCATCCTGGGACTCGACCGCGAGTGGCGGGTCGTGCTGGTCGGCTTCGGCAACCTCGGTTCCGCCTTGTTCCACTACCGCGGCTTCGCGCGCCAGGGCTTCCGGATCGCGGCGATCGTCGACGATGACGCCGCCAAGATCGGGCGGTCGGTCAACGGGTTGGTGATCCAGGCGCTGGCGGAATTGCCGCGGGTGGTCAAGGGTCAGACGATCCAGATCGGCGTCGTCGCGGTGCCCGCCGAGGCAGCCCAGGGCGTCGCCGACCGCCTCGTCGCCGCCGGCGTCCGGGCCATCCTCAACTTCGCCCCCGCCCGGGTCAAGGTCCCGAAGGACGTGCGCCTCCAGAACGTCGATCTGTCGATCGAGCTGGAGAACCTGTCCTTCCACCTCGGGCTGGCCCCCCGGTGAGCTGATCCCGTGGCGACGCTCCTGACCGCGAGCTCACCCGCGCTCGACGCCTGGGGTGACCTCTCCCTCGCGCGCGCGGCGCTGGCGCGGGGGGCGGGGCACTTGCGGCTCGAGGGCCTCTGGGGGTCCGCCGTATCCCTGGCGCTCGCCGCGCTCCTCCCGCCGGAGCGGCCCGCGGTCGTGACGGTGGCGGACGAGCCCACGGCGCTCCGCGTCCTCGACGACCTGCGAGGCTTCGCCGCGGCGCTCGGCCGGAAGGCGCCGGGTGAGATCGTGCCGATGCCCGTCGCGCACGCCGCCCTCTGGCGGGACGCGGGCGCGCGAGAGGAGGACGCGGGGCGTGCGGGTGTCCTCGGCCGGCTCCTCCGCGGGGAGCCGCTCTGGGTGATCGTGCCCGTGCGAGGCCTCGAGGCGCCGCTGCCGCCCCCGGCGGCCTTCCGGCGCCAGGTCCTGACGCTCGCGCCCGGCGACGCGGTCGACCGGGACGCGGTGGTCGAGCACCTCCAGGACGCCGGGTACGAGCGGGTCGAGACCGTGACGGGCGTGGGACAGTGGGCGCTGCGCGGCGGGATCGTCGACGTGTTCTCGCCCGCCGGGGCCTTGCCGGTCCGCCTCGAGCTGGTCGGCGACGAGATCGAATCGCTCCGGACGTTCGATCCGACCAGCCAGCGGTCGACGGGGGCGCTGGCGTCGCTGCTCGTCCTGCCGATGCTGCCCGAGGCCGAGGCCGACGCGGCCCGCTTCCGGGACTACCTTCCGGCCGACGCCCCGGTCGCGGTCGCCGACCCGGCCCTGCTCGAGCCGGGGACACCGGAGGCGGCCACGCTCGCGGCATTCGGCGATCGGCCGCGCATCGACTGCGGCCTCTTGCTGACCGGCGCGGCGGGCGCCCTCCGGCTCGAGACACGCTCGATCGAGGGCATGCGCGGCCAGCTCCGCCGACTCGCGCCCGCCCTCGGCACCTGGCGCGCCGAGGGCTTCCGCGTGCGGCTCCTCGCGCCCGATCCTCCGACGGCCGGGCGGCTGCAGGAGATCCTGCGCGATCTCGAGCACGACGTGCCGGTCGTCACCGAGCTCTTGGGGGCGGACCCTCTCGCCGTCCTGGTAGCCGGTGCCCACGTCGGGTTCGAGTGCCCCGGGCTCGGTCTGGTGTGCCTCACCGAGACCGAGCTGTTCGGTCACCGCCGGACCATGCGGCGCCGGCCGACGTACCAGCGGGGCGCGGCGATCGCCGCGTTCACGGACCTGGGGCCGGGGGACCTCGTCGTCCACGGCGAGCACGGCATCGGCCGCTACTCGGGGCTGGTGACCCTGTCGGTCGACGACCAACCGTCGGACTACCTGCTCCTCGAGTACGCGGAGGGCGCCCGCCTCTACCTGCCCGTCCAACGGATGGCGGCGGTGAGCAAGTACGTCGGCTCCGGGGAAGGGGCGCCGCGGCTCGACAAGCTCGGCGCCACCACCTGGCAGCGAACCAAGGAGTCGGTGCGCGCCTCGCTGCGGGAGATGGCGCAGGAGCTCCTGCGGCTCTACGCCGAGCGGCAGGTCGTCGAGGGGCTCGCGATCGACGGCGACACGACCTGGCAGCACGAGTTCGAGGCGGCGTTCGCCTTCGAGGAGACCCCGGACCAGCTCGAGGCGATTCGCCAGGTCAAGGCGGATCTCGAGCGGCGACAGCCCATGGACCGGCTCGTCTGCGGGGACGTCGGCTACGGCAAGACCGAGGTGGCGATGCGCGCGGCCCTCAAGGTCGCTCTGGACGGCCACCAGGTCGCGGTCCTCGTCCCCACGACCATCCTCGCCGAGCAGCACTGGAACACGTTCCGGGAGCGCTTCGCCCCCTATCCCGTGCGCGTCGAGATGCTCTCCCGCTTCCGCTCGCCGACCCAGCAAAAGGCGGTCCTGGCGGGTCTGGCGGCGGGGTCCGTGGACGTGGTCATCGGCACCCACCGGCTCCTCTCGAAGGACGTCGTCTTCAAGGATCTCGGGCTCCTGGTCGTCGACGAGGAGCATCGGTTCGGCGTGTCGCACAAGGAGCGGCTCAAGCAGCTGCGCAAGGCCGTCCACGTGCTCACGCTGACGGCGACCCCCATTCCGCGCACCCTGTCGATGGCGATGTCCGGGATCCGCGACCTGTCGGTCATCGAGTCCCCGCCGGCCGATCGCCTGGCCATCGAGACGGTGGTCTGCCGCTTCGATCCCCATGTCATCAAGGAGGCGATCGAGCGCGAGCTCGGCCGGGGGGGCCAGGTCTTCGTCGTCCACAACCGGATCCAGTCCCTGCCATCCCTCGTGCGCCTCATCGGGCGGCTGGTGCCGCGGGCGCGGGTCGCGATGGCCCACGGGCAGCTGCGGGAGTCGGTCCTCGAGCGGACGATGCTCGAGTACGTCGAAGGCGCGTACGATGTGCTCGTGGCCACCGCCATCATCGAGTCGGGCCTCGACATCCCGGCCTCCAACACGATCATCATCAACCGCGCCGATCGCCTCGGGCTGGCGCAGCTCTACCAACTGCGCGGCCGGGTGGGTCGCGATCGCCTTCAGGCGTACGCCTATCTCCTCATTCCCGCCGACGGCCGGGTCGATGAGGTCGCGGCCAAGCGCCTCCGGGTGCTCCAGGAGCTCACCGCCCTCGGCTCGGGCCTCAAGGTCGCGCTGCGCGACATGGAGATCCGGGGAGCCGGCAACCTCCTGGGGGCCCAGCAGCACGGTCAGATCGAGATGGTCGGCTTCGACCTGTACCTGAAGCTCCTCGAGGAGGCGGTGCGCGAGCTCCGCGGAGAGGCGGTCGAGGACGAGGTCGACCCGGTGGTCACGGTGGACGCGGCCGCCTATCTGCCCGACGACTACGTGGCCGAGGCGGCCCAGCGACTCGCGCTCTACAAGCGCCTCGCCGGCGTACGCACGGCGGCGGAGGTCGACGACGCTCGCCGGGAGCTCCGCGATCGGTTCGGGCCGCTCCCGGCGGCCGCCGCCCGGCTGCTCGACGTGGTGACGCTCCGGTTCCACGCGAAGGCGCTCCGACTCGAGCGGCTCGAGGTGCGGGCGGGCCGCGCGCTCCTCACGTTCGCGCCGAGCACGCCGGTATCCCCGCAGCGCATCGTCGAGCTGCTCCGGATGCATGGTCGGCGGCTTCGCACGCTGCGGGAGTTCGTCCTCGAGGCGACGGTTCCGCGGGAGCCGTGGCCGGACACCTTCCAGACCCTCATCCGGCTCCTCGGCGAGTTCCGGGGACCGACGGAGGCGCGCCGATGAGCCCACGGGCCGCCACAGGTCGAAGGCCGTCCGCCACAGGTCGAAGGCCGTCCGATCAACCCCGTCGGATCGACTCCCGCGGAGCGAGGGGGACCCCGTGAGCCCGGCGCGGCTCGCGCTCGCGGGGCTCGTCGTGGCGGCCGCGCTCGGCGCCTGCCGGACGCCGGCCGGGCCGTTGCCCCCCGTGCCGGCCGGGAGCGGCGGCGTCCTGGTTCGGGCCGGCGAGGCGCCCCCGATCCGGGACACGCAGTCGGTGATCGACCGGGTCGTGGCCGTGGTGAACGGCGACGTCATCATGATGTCCGAGCTGCAGGAGGCGATCGTGCTCTCGCGCCGTGAGGGCCGCGCCCTCCCGGAGGGACCCGATCTCGAGCGGGCGGTACTGAACCGGCTGGTCGACCACCGGCTCCAGGTCCAGGAAGCCAAGCGCGACAAGATCGAGGTCACGGAGGACGAGGTCCGGACGATGCTCGACGACTTCGTGAAGCGGAATGGCGGCGACCGGGAGAAGATCGAGCTCCAGCTTCAGGCGCAAGGGGTGACGTGGGAGGCCCTGCGCCGGGAGCTCCGCGAGCAGATGCTCGCCCAGCGGGTCCGCGGACGGCGTGTCGTCCGCCGGGCCACGGTCACCGAGACCGAGGTCGACCAGTACCTGACGGAAAATCGGAGCAAGTTCGACGCCGGGCTCAAGTACCACGCCCGCCACATCGCCGTGATGGCCGAGCCACCGAGCTCCCCCGCGGCCTGGGAGCGGGCGAAGCAGGAGATCGACGGCATCGCCGCCGCGCTGGCCGGCGGCGAGGACTTCGCCGAGCTGGCGCGCACGCGCTCCAAGGACCCGTCCAGCACCGGCGGCGGCGATCTGGGGTGGCTCGCCCGGGGCGAGCTCGACGCGACCTTCGAGCAACCGCTCCTTGCCCTCCAGAAGGGGCAAGTGACGGCGCCCATCCGGTCGGCGGCCGGCTATCACATCCTCCTGCTCGAGGACCGGCAAGAGCTGACGGCGGAACGGCTCGCGGACGCGCGTCAGCAGGTCCGCGACCTGTTGCTCCAGAAGAAGGCCCAGGAGCGATTCGACGAGTGGGTGGAGGGGCTACGGCGAAAGGCGCTGATCGCGATCCGGCTGTGACCGGGCCGGCGGGTAGTGGGTGGTGTGCCGCCAGCCACTACCGTTGGTTGACACGCCCGGGCGCCCGGTGCTATAGATGACTGAGCGTGACGCCACCGCGCGCGCGATCCCCTGACAGTCCTCGCCACACCGCACCTCAAAGGAGCGATTCGCAGCCGTGAGCACACCTCCACCGCCCCGCCATCCCCGCCACCGTTTCCCCCGTCGGCCTGGCTCCGGTCAGAATCCGGACCGCGAGCGCGAGCGCATCGTGATGCCCGACATCCCCGCCGATCCGAGCCCGAGCGAGCTCGGGACCGCCGGTCGCACCGGCGGCCTGATCCTGACGGAGCTGAAGGAGAAGGGGATCCCGGACCTCAACACCCTCGCCCGTGATCTCGGGGTCCAGAGCTTCTCCGGCCTCCGGAAGCAGGAGCTGATCTTCAAGATCCTGCAGGCCCAGGCCGAGCGGGACGGACTCATCTACGCCGAGGGCGTGCTCGAGGTGCTGCCGGACGGGTTCGGGTTCCTGCGCGCCCCGGACTACAACTACCTCCCGGGGCCCGACGACATCTACGTGTCGCCCTCGCAGATCCGGCGCTTCGACCTCCGGACCGGCGACACGATCTCCGGCCAGGTGCGGCCGCCGAAGGACTCGGAGCGGTACTTCGCCCTGCTGAAGGTCGAGGCGATCAACTACGAGTCGCCCGAGCAGGCGAAGGACAAGATCCTCTTCGACAACCTGACCCCGCTCTATCCGATGGAGCGGATCCGGCTGGAGTACAACTCGGAGGATCTCTCGACCCGCGTGATGGACCTCCTGACGCCGATCGGGAAGGGCCAGCGCGGGTTGATCGTGGCGGCGCCCCGGACCGGGAAGACGATGCTGCTCCAGGCGATCGCGAATGCGATCGCGAAGAACCATCCCGAGGTGTACCTCATCGTGCTCCTGATCGACGAGCGGCCGGAAGAGGTCACCGACATGCAGCGGAGCGTGCGCGGCGAGGTGATCTCCTCGACGTTCGACGAGCCGCCGCAGCGGCACATCCAGGTGGCCGACATGGTGATCGAGAAGGCCAAGCGGCTCGTCGAGCACAAGCGGGACGTGGTGATCCTGCTCGACTCGATCACCCGCTTCGCGCGCGCCCACAACGCGGTCATCCCGTCGTCGGGCAAGGTGCTCTCGGGCGGTCTGGACGCGAACGCGCTCCAGCGGCCGCGGCGGTTCTTCGCCGCCGCCCGCAACATCGAAGAGGGCGGGTCCTTGACCATCATGGCCACCGCCATCGTCGACACCGGCAGCCGGATGGACGACGTGATCTTCGAGGAGTTCAAGGGCACCGGCAACATGGAGGTCCACCTGGACCGGCGCCTGATGGACAAGCGCATCTTCCCGACGATCAACATCGAGCAGTCCGGGACCCGGAAGGAGGAGCTCCTGATCGAGCGGGACGAGCTCCAGCGGCTCTGGCTCCTCCGGAAGGCGCTGTCGCAGCTGAACCCGGTCGAGGCGATGGAGCTCCTGGTGGACAAGATCCGGATGACCAAGTCGAACAAGGAGTTCCTGGCCTCGATGGCGTCGCTCGGCTAACCGGCGGGACCGCCCGGGCCGTCCCCGGGACCGCCCGTCGCCACGCCTCCCCGAGGTCGCCGTCCCGGGCCCGCTCCGAGGCCCGCGCCTTGCTGGTGCCGGGGGGCGGCGTGTGGTACGCTGACTGAGCTCTCATTTTCGCTGATGTGGGGAGGACTTCCGTGAAGGCCGCCATCCATCCCGAGTATGTCGAGACGACGATCACGTGCGCTTGCGGCGAGGTCATCCAGACCCGGTCCACCCGTCCGGGCATCCGGGTGGAGATCTGCTCGAAGTGCCACCCGTTCTACACCGGCAAGCAGAAGCTGGTGGACACGGCCGGGCGCATCGAGCGCTTCCAGAAGAAGTACGCCCAAAAGCGCTAGCCGCCGCCCTCGGCGCAGGGCCGGGCCCACGAGCGCCATCGCCGGGAGCCTGAGCGCGGATCGTGTTCGATAAGCTCCGGCAGATCGAGAACCGCTACGAGGAGCTCTCCGTCCGTCTGGCCGAGGCCGCCCACGCCTCCTCGAGCGGACGCGCGGAGTACGCTCGGCTGGCCAAGGCCGCGTCGGAGATCGAGCCGGTGGTGTCCGCGTTCCGCGAGTACAAGGGCGTGCTGGCGCGCATCGAGGAGGCCAACCACATCCTCGGCGAAGACAGCGACCCCGAGCTGCGCGAGCTGGCGACGCTCGAGCTGGAGCCGCTCCGGACGCGCGAGCGGGACCTCGAGGGTCGGCTCGAAGCGATGCTCGTGCCGCGAGACCCCCGCGACGAGAAGAACGTGCTGGTCGAGATCCGGGCGGGGGCGGGCGGCGACGAGGCCGCACTCTTCGCCGCCGATCTCGCCCGGATGTACACCAAGTACGCGGAGCGCCACGGCTTCCGCGTCGAACTGCTCGACAGCCACCCGACGGGCCAGGGCGGCTTCAAGGAGATCATCCTCTCCGTCCAGGGCAAGGGGGCGTGGAGCCGGTTCAAGTTCGAGCGGGGGGTCCACCGGGTTCAGCGCGTGCCGGTGACCGAGTCGGCGGGGCGCATCCACACCTCGACGGTGACGGTCGCCGTCCTGCCCGAGGCGGAGGATGTCGACGTGAAGGTCGAGGAGAAAGACCTCAAGGTCGACGTGTACCGCGCGTCGGGCCCGGGAGGGCAGGGCGTCAACACCACCGACTCGGCGGTGCGCATCACTCACTTGCCCACCGGGCTCGTCGTCACCTGCCAGGACGAGCGCTCCCAGATCAAGAACCGCGCGAAGGCCATGCGCGTCCTCCGGGCGCGGTTGCTCGAGCAGGCCCAGGAGGAGCAGCGCTCCCAGATCGCCGCGGCCCGGAAGAGCCAGGTGGGGACCGGGGAGCGGAGCGAGCGGATCCGCACGTACAACTTCCCGCAAGGCCGCGTGACGGACCATCGGATCGGCCTCACCGTCCACCAGCTCCCGTACGTTCTCGAGGGGGACCTCGACGAGCTGGCCGCGGCGCTGCTCGCCGCCGAGCGGACGGAGCAGCTCGAGTCGCTCGAGGCATGACGCCCGTCGTCCTCCCCGGATCCGGGTCCCCGGTGGCCGCGGCGCCGACCGTCGCGGCGGTGCTCCGGGCCGCCGGCGAGCATCTCGCGGCCGCGCGGATCGCGACGGCCCGCCAAGACGCGGAGGCGCTCTTGGCGCACGCGCTCGGGACGACCCGGCTCGGGCTCTACATCGAGGGCCGGACGGCAGTGCCGGCGGCCGCCCTGGGGGTGCTTCAGGCGCTCCTCGCGCGCCGCGCGCGCCACGAGCCGCTCCAGTACCTCCTCGGGGCGACGGAGTTCTGTGGGCTCGCCCTGACCGTGGGCCCAGGCGTCTTCATCCCGCGGCCGGAGACCGAGGAGCTGGTCGACCGGGCCGCCGCCCTCGGCCCGGCGGGGGCCGCCACCGTGGTCGACCTGTGCACGGGGTCGGGCGCGATCGCCTGCGCGCTCGCGACGCGCCGGCCGAGCTGGGTCCTCTGGGCCGTGGACACGGCGCCTCGCGCGCTCGCGTGCGCCCACGCCAACGTGACGCGGCTCGGGCTTGGCGCGCGTGTCCGGCTGCTCGACGGGGATCTCTTCGCGCCGCTCCCCGCGCACCTCGCGGCCGGGGGGGTGGACCTGATCGTGACGAACCCCCCGTATCTCGCCACGCCGGTCTTGCCGGACCTGCCCGTCGAGGTCCGGGACTGGGAGCCCCGCGAGGCGCTCGACGGGGGGATGGACGGCCTCGCCGTCATCCGCCGACTGCTCCGGGAGGCGCCCGCCTGGCTGCGCCCGGGCGGGCGGGCGTTCGTCGAGATCGGCGAGGAGCACGGCTCCGCCGTGGCCGCGCTGGCCGGCGCTGACCCCCGGTATGCCGACGTGACGGTGCATCGAGACTTCCGGGGACAGGTCCGGATCGTCGAAGCGCGGAGGCGCTAGTGGCGGCCCGGCTCGTCATCGAGGGGGGTGTCCCGCTTCGCGGCGAGGTGGCCGTCAGCGCGGCGAAGAACGCGGCGCTGCCGCTCTTGTCCGCCTCCCTGCTGTCGGCGGAGCCGATCGTGCTCGAGAACGTGCCCCGCTTGGCCGACATCGCCACGATGCGGGCGCTCTTGCAGGGCCTGGGCAGCGAGATCGAGGAACGAGAGGGGCGGACCGTCGCCCGGACGCCCCGGCTTCGCTCCGTCGAGGCCCCGTACGAGCTCGTCTCCACCATGCGGGCGTCCGTCCTGGTTCTCGGCCCGCTGCTCGCCCGCGCCGGGCGGGCCCGCGTCTCCATGCCCGGCGGCTGCGCCATCGGGACGCGGCCGATCGACCTCCACCTGAAGGGGCTGGAGCGACTCGGCGCCGAGATCGTGCTCGCGCAGGGCTACGTGGAGGCCCGGGCCGCGCGGCTCAAAGGGGCGCGGATCGTCTTCGACCTCGTGACGGTGACGGGCACCGAGAACCTCATGATGGCCGCCGCGCTCGCCGAGGGCACCACGGTCCTCGAGAACGCGGCGCGCGAGCCGGAGATCCCGGACCTCGCCCGCCTGCTCACGGCCATGGGCGCGCGGATCCACGGCGCCGGGACCGAGCGGATCGAGATCGAGGGCGTGCCCGAGCTGGGAGGCGCGCGGCATCGGATCATCCCCGACCGCGTGGAGACCGGCACCTTCCTCGTGGCCGGCGCCATCACCGGGGGAGACGTCACCGTCCGGGACGTGGTGCCGGCGCACCTCAGCGCCGTGCTGGACAAGCTGGAGGCGACGGGCGCCCGGCTCGACGTGGGCGCGGACTGGGTCCGGATCCGCGCGGAGGATCGCCCCCGCGCGACCGATCTCGTCACCAACCCGTTCCCGGGCTTCGCGACCGACATGCAGGCCCAGATGATGGCGCTCCTCGGACTCGCCGAGGGGTCGAGCGTGATCACCGAGACGATCTTCGAGAACCGCTTCCAGCACGCGGCGGAGCTCCGGCGCCTCGGCGCGGCGATCGAGATCGAGGGCAGTCGCGCGGTCATCCGGGGCGTGCCGACGGTACCAGGGCGCGCCGGTCATGGCCACGGATCTTCGCGCCTCCGCCTCGCTCGTGCTGGCGGGCCTCGCCGCCTCCGGCACGACCGAGGTCGCCCGCGTGTACCACCTCGATCGCGGCTACGAGGGAATGGAGCAGAAGCTCGCCGCGCTCGGGGCGCGGATCCGTCGGGAGGGGTGAGGATGGCACGGGAGGGGACGACGGCCGCAGGGAACGGCCGCCCGCTGACCCTGGCGCTGCCCAAAGGCCGGCTGCTCCGGCCCGCGCTCGATCTCCTCCGGCGAGCCGGCATCGAGGGCCTGCCCGAGGACGACAGCCGGCGCCTCCTGTTCGCGGACCCGACCGGTCGACTCCGCCTCCTGATCCTGAAGCCCCTGGACGTCCCGACCTACGTCGAGCACGGGGCGGCCGACGTCGGGATCGTCGGCAAGGACGTGCTGCTCGAGCAGGAGCCGGACGTCTACGAGCCGCTCGATCTCGGGTTCGGCGTCTGCCGGCTGGTGGTGGCGGAGCCCCGCGAGCTCCGGGAGCGCGACGACCCGACGAAGTGGTCCTGGGTGCGCGTGGCGACCAAGTATCCCAACCTGACGCGGCGATACTTCGCCGACCGCGGGGTCCAGGTCGAGGTGGTGCGGCTGGATGGGTCGATCGAGCTGGCCCCCCTGGTCGGGTTGGCCGAGCGCATCGTCGACCTCGTGCAGTCGGGGGAGACGCTCCGGGCCAACGGCCTCGTCGAGGTTGCCGAGATCCTCCGGTCGACGGCGCGCTTGATCGTGAACCGCGCCGCCCAGAAGACGGCCCACCGCGCGGTGAGCCGGCTGGTGGACGACCTGCGCGCGGAGGTGCCGCGGTGATCCGGCTCCTGCGGACGGCGGAAATCGGCCCGGAGGGCGTCGTGGCAACCCTCGGTCGCCCGCATGCCACCATCGATCCGGACGCGGTCGCGCGGGTCGCGGCGATCGTCGAGGAGGTCCGCCGCCGGGGCGACGCGGCGCTGGTCGAGTTCACCAAGCGCTTCGACGGGGTGGAGCTCCAACCGGACGAGCTCCGGGTCTCCGACCGGGAGTGGGCGGCCGCCACGGTGCCCGAGCCCCTCGGGGCGGCCCTGGCCGAGGCGGCCCGCCGGATCGAGGCCTTCCACCGGCATCAGGTGCCGCGGTCCTGGTGGGTGCGGGACGAGCACGGGTCGTTGCTCGGCCAGCAGGTGACGTCGCTCGAGCGGGTGGGCTGCTACGTGCCCGGCGGCACGGCCGCGTACCCCTCCACGGTGCTCATGAACCTGATCCCGGCGCGCGTGGCCGGCGTCCGCGAGCTCGTGGTGGTGTCGCCGCCGGGCGTCGACGGCCACCTCCCGCCCGCCGTGCTGGTGGCCGCGCGTCTGGCGGGCGCGACCGAGGTCTACCGGGTGGGCGGCGCCCAGGCCGTGGCGGCGCTGGCGTACGGGACGGCGGCCATCCCGGCCGTCGACAAGATCGTCGGGCCGGGGAATCTCTACGTGGCGCTGGCCAAGCGCCTGGTCTTCGGCGACGTCGGGATCGACCTGGTCGCGGGCCCGAGCGAGGTGGTCGTGGTTGCCGACCGGACGGCGTCGGCGTCGCACGTGGCCGCGGACCTCCTCGCCCAGGCCGAGCACGACCCGATGGCGCGCGCGGTGTGCCTGACCGACGACGCCGCGCTCGGGGCCGGGGTGGCGGCCGCCGTCGCCCGCCAGTGTCCGGCCCTGCCGCGCGCCGCCATCGCGGAGGCGGCGCTCCGGAGCCACGGCGCCGTCGTCGTGACCCGGGATCTCGCGGAGGCGGTCGCGATCGCGAACCGCCTGGCGCCCGAGCACCTGGAGCTTGCGGTCGGGGACCCGTTCGCGTGGTTGCCGGCCATCCGCCATGCGGGGGCGATCTTCCTGGGCACGCATACCCCTGAGGTGGTCGGCGACTACCTGGCGGGCCCGAATCACGTCCTGCCGACGGCGGCGACGGCGCGCTTCGCGTCGGGACTGTCCGTGGAGGACTTCGTGAAGCGCTCGAGCCTCATCCACTACACCCCTGCCGGCCTCCGGGCGGCGTGGCCCCACCTCGCCGAGCTCGCGGCGGCGGAGGGACTCCACGGGCACGGCGAGGCGGCCCGGCTCCGCCTGGAAGACCCCCGGGTGGGAGGAGATCACTAGACATGGCACGACGGCGACGACGAGGCGGACGAGGACCGAGACCGGGAGGCGGGCCGGGCGCGCCGGTCGTGATCGGGGACGTGGCGGCGCCCATCGCCGCGGAGAACGGCGGGCCGCCGGCGGCCGGCCGCGTCGCGCGGATCGAGCGGCGCACGCGGGAAACGGAGATCCTGCTCCAGCTGAACGTCGACGGCCGCGGCGAGATGGCGATCGACACGACGATCCCGTTCTTCAACCACATGCTCGAAGCCGCCGGGAAACACGGGCTCCTGGACCTTCGGGTGAGCGCCCGGGGGGACACCGAGGTCGACCTGCATCACACCGTGGAAGACGTCGGGATCTGCCTCGGGAAGGCCTTCCACGAAGCCCTGGGGGACAAGCGCGGCATCGTCCGCTTCGGGACGGCCTACGTCCCCATGGACGAGGCTCTGGCCTCCGTGCACGTCGACGTCTCGGGCCGCCCCTATTTCTCCTACACCGTGCCGTTCACGAAGACGCGGGTGGGGAACTTCGACCTCGATCTGCTGAAGGACTTCTTCCGCGCGTTCGCGATGAACGCCATGCTGAATCTGCACGTGAACCTGCACTACGGGGAGAACCTGCACCACATCGCCGAGGCCCTGTTCAAGGCGTTCGGCCGTGCGCTCGCCGAGGCCTCGCGGATGAATCCCCGCATCGAGGGCGTGCTCTCCACCAAAGGCGCCTTGTGATCGCGATCGTCGACTACGGC
This sequence comes from uncultured Candidatus Rokubacteria bacterium, assembly GCA_963799055.1. Taxonomy (GTDB): domain Bacteria; phylum Methylomirabilota; class Methylomirabilia; order Rokubacteriales; family DASRDR01; genus DASRDR01. The sequence continues at coordinate 80,058 of CAWCVP010000021.1, read as the reverse complement.
CGGGGCAACCTCGGCAGCGTCCGGAAGGCGCTGGCCGAGCTCGCGCCGGCGGTCGTCGTCACCGATGACCCCGCGACGGTGGGCCGCGCCGAGGCCCTGGTCGTGCCGGGGGACGGCGCCTTCGCCGACGCGATGGGGAGCCTGGACCGGCTCGGGCTGACCGATCCGATCCGCGCGCACATCGCGGCCGGCCGGCCCTATCTGGGCATCTGTCTCGGCTATCAGCTGCTCTTCACCGAGAGCGAGGAGTTCGGTCACGCCAAGGGGCTCGACGTCCTGCCGGGAGTCGTGCGCCGCTTTCCGCCGGGGCTCAAGGTGCCGCACATGGGCTGGAATCGGCTCTGGCACGACGGGTCCCTCCCGCTCCTCTCGGGGATCCCGGCGGGGGCGTACTTCTACTTCGTGCACTCGTACTACCCCGAGGCGTCGGACGCGCTGCGACAGGACGGCGTGCAGGCCGCCCACTGCGAGTACGGGATCCGTTTCCCGGCCCTGGTCGTGCGCGGGCAGCTCTACGGCACCCAGTTCCACCCGGAGAAGAGCCAGGGCTGGGGACTCCGGCTGCTGGCGAACTTCGCCCGGCTGGTCGGGGACCGGGAGGCGGCGCGGGCGTGATCGTCATCCCCGCGATCGACCTCCAAGGGGGCCGCTGCGTGCGGTTGGTCGAGGGCCGCGCCGACAGCGCGACGGTCTTCGGCGACGACCCGGTGGCGATGGCCCGCCAGTGGGCGGCGCGCGGGGCGCGCCGGCTCCACGTGGTGGACCTGGACGGCGCCTTCGCGGGCGCGCCCCGGCACGCGGCGCTCCTCCGGGCCATGGTGGCGGCGGTCCCGGCCGTGCCGGTCGAGGTGGGCGGGGGTCTGCGAGACCTCGTGACGCTCGAGGCCGCGCTCGAGACGGGCGCGCGCTGGGCGGTCCTCGGCACGGCCGCGGCGCTGGAGCCGACCCTCCTCGAGGCCGCCTGCGCGCGGTGGCCGGGGCGGATCCTCGTCGGGGTGGATGCGGTCGACGGGCGGGTGGCGGTGCGCGGGTGGACCGACGTGCTGCCGCTCGAGGCGCACGAGCTCACGCGCCGGTCGGCCGCCGCCGGCGCCGCCGGCGTGATCTACACCGACGTCCGCCGGGACGGGACCGGGCGCGGGCCGAATCTCGAGGCCACGGCGGCGCTGGCGGCCGGGGCCGCGGTGCCGGTGATCGCCTCCGGCGGGATCGCGGGGCTCGACGACCTCGTCCGTCTCGCGGCCATCCCGAACGTGATCGGGGCCGTCGTCGGACGCGCCCTCTACACCGGCGCCGTCGATCTCCAGGCGGCGATGGCCGCGGTCCCCGCCTGACGCCGATGCTGGCGCGGCGCGTGATCCCGTGCCTGGACGTCAAGGACGGCCGGGTCGTCAAGGGTGTCCGGTTCCTCGACCTCGCGGATGCCGGCGACCCGGTCGAGGCCGCGATCGCCTACGACCGGCAGAATGCCGATGAGCTCGTGTTCCTCGACATCACGGCCTCGCACGAGGGCCGGGCCACCATGCTGGACGTCGTGCGGCGGACGGCGGAAGCGGTGTACCTCCCGCTGACGGTCGGCGGGGGGCTCGGCAGCCTGGAGGACGTGCGGACCCTCTCCGCGCGGGGGCCGACAAGGTGTCCCTCAACACCGCGGCGGTGGCCCGCCCCGAGCTGATCCGGGAGGCGGCGGTGCGCTTCGGCAGCCAGTGCATCGTGGTCGCGATCGACGCCAAGCGGCGGCCGGCGTCCGAGAGCGCGCCGCCGTCGTTCGAGGTCTACACGCACGGCGGCCGGCGCGCGACGGGCCGGGATGCGATCCGATGGGCGCGCGAGGTCGAGGCGCTCGGGGCGGGCGAGATCCTGCTGACCAGCATGGATCGGGACGGGACCCGGGACGGGTACGATCTCGAGCTGACGCGCGCGATCGCCGAGGCGGTCTCCGTCCCCGTGATCGCCTCCGGCGGGGTGGGCACGCTGGGGCATCTCCACGACGGCCTGGTCGAAGGGAAGGCGGACGCCGTGCTGGCGGCCTCGATCTTTCACTTCGGCGAGCACACGGTGCCGGAGGCGAAGCGCTACCTGCGCGCGCGCGGCGTCCCGGTCCGCCTCGAGGAGACCGCCGCGTGAGAGGGCCGACGCTCCGCTTCGACGGGAGCGGCCTCATCCCGGCCGTGGTCCAGGAGACCGGGACCGACGAGGTCCTCATGGTCGCGTGGATGAACGCCGAGGCCCTCGACCGCACGCTCGACACGGGACTGACCCACTTCTGGTCGCGCTCGCGCGGGACGCTCTGGCAGAAGGGCGAGACGTCCGGACATCGCCAGCATGTCGAGGCGGTGTACGCCGACTGCGACGGCGACACGCTCCTGGTCCGCGTGCACCAGGACGGGGTCGCGTGCCACACGGGGAGCCGGACCTGCTTCTTCACGCGCCTCGACCGTGGCGCCGCCGTCGAGGCGCCGCCGAGCGCGGCCGGCGCGGGGCCCGCCGTCCTCGACACGGTGGAGCGGGTGATCCAGTCACGGCGGGCGGTCCCGCGCGAGGGCTCGTACGTGTCCGGCCTCCTGGCGGGCGGGGATGCCCGCATTGCCCAGAAGGTCGGGGAGGAGGCCGCCGAGGTGGTGGTCGCCGCCTTGGCCGAGGGCTCCGAGCGACTGGTGGCCGAGGTGGCCGACCTGTGGTTCCACACGCTCGTGCTGCTGGGCGCGCGCGGCCTCTCGGCGCGCCACGTGTTCGCGGAGCTCGGGCGCCGCCACCGGCCGCCCGCCGGGCCGCCCACGCGCGACAGCGTCGTCGCGCCTCCTGCGGAGGAGTGAGCGATCCACCAGCGCCGGGGCGTGTGGCTCCGGAGGCTGTCGGTGGCGGGGCTGCTCGCCGGCGTCGCGGGATGCGGTGGCGTGCGTCTCGAGGACGGCAGCTACGTCGTGGCCCGGAAGGGATATCACGTCGGGGTCCCGGCGGGCTGGACGCGGATCGAGAGCGAGGCGGACCTGGCGCTCCGGCGGGCGGATCTCTCGGCCGGCCTGATGGCCCACGCCACCTGCGAGGGCAAGCCCCCGGTGCGTCCGCTCCCGGTGCTCGTGCGGCACCTGCGGTTCGGACTCCGCGACGTCCAGGACCTGGTCGAGTCGCCCATCACCCTGGGTGGCCTGCCCGGGACCGCGCAGCACTTCCACGCGACGCTCGACGGCGTGCCGGTCGCCGTCCGGGCGGTGACCCTGCGGGGGCCGGCCTGCGTCTACGACCTCGTGGGGGTGGCGCCGCCCGACAACCTCGCGGCGCTCGCCCCGGCGTTCGACCGCTTCTCGGCGGGGTTCGCTCCGGTCGGGGCGCCGCAGTGACCGACGTGTGGCTACGAGCGGGGCCCCGCGTGCGCCACGTCCTGGCCTACTGGGGTGGGCTCGGGCTCCTCACCTGGGACGTCGCCCGGAACGCGTGGCTCCCGCGCCGCTATCTGGCGCACGTCGTCGCCGAGTTCGACGGCATGGGCGTCCGCTCGCTCGTCGTCGCGGGCACGGCGGCGCTCTTCACGGGCATGGTCTTCGCGCTCCAGTCGGCCGTCTACCTCTCTCGCTTCGGCGCGGATCTCTACGTGGGCCCGCTCGTCGGGCTCTCCGTCCTCCGCGAGCTCGGGCCGGTGCTCACGGCGATCCTGGTCGGGGGCAAGGTGGCCTCGGGCATCACGGCGGAGCTGGGCTCCATGAAGGTGACCGAGCAGATCGACGCCCTCCGCGCGATCGGCGTGAACCACGTGAAGCGCCTGATCGTGCCGCGCGTGTGGGCGGCCCTGCTGGTGTTTCCGCTCCTCACCGTGCTCGCCGATTTCATCGCGCTCGTGGGGGGCATGCTGGTCGCCGTGTACGAACGGCGGATCGACGTCTATCTCTACTGGAACACCATCTTCTACTGGGTGGTGATCAGCGACCTGCGTCACCGGAATCGGCAAGAGCTTCTTCTTCGGCGTGATCGTGACCCTGATCGGGGCGCACAACGGTCTCGCCATGACGGGCGGGACCGAGGGGCTCGGCCGCGCGACGACGGCCACCGTCGTGCAGGTCTCGCTGGCGGTGATCATCGCCGACTTCTTCCTGACGAAGCTCTTCCTGCTGCTATGAGACCGGGCGGCCAGCTCGAGCGCCCGGCGCCGCCGACAGCCCGCCCCGACCAGGCGGAGCCTGCGGTGTCGCTCGAGGGGATCTGGAAGGGCTTCGGCGCGGGGCCGGTGTTGCGGGGCCTCGACCTCGAGGCGCCGCGCGGCAGCACGGTCACCGTGATGGGCGGCAGCGGCTCCGGCAAGACGGTGCTTCTCCGCCTGACTGCGGGGCTCATCAAGCCGGACCGGGGCCGCATCCGGACCCTGGGGGTGGACACGACGCCCCTCCGCGAGGAGGCGCTCCTGCCGCTCCGGCGCCGCATGGGCTTCGTCTTCCAGGGCGCGGCGCTGTTCGACTCGCTGACGGCGTACGAGAACGTGGCCTATCCCCTCCGCGAGCACACGACCTTGGGGGAGGGCGAGATCGCCGACCGGGTGCATCGTCTCCTGGCCCGGGTAGGGCTGACGGACGTCGACGCGAAGCTGCCCGCCGAGCTGTCGGGCGGGATGCGGAAGCGGGTCGGGATCGCGCGGGCGCTCGTGCTCGAGCCCGAGCTGGTGCTCTACGACGAGCCGACGGCCGGACTCGACCCCACCAATGCCCGGCTCATCACCGAGCTGGTCGAGAGCCTCAAGGCCGAAGGGGCGACGGAGACCGCGATGGTCGTCACCCACGACCTCGGGTTCGCGCAGGCGGTGTCGGACCACATCGCCGTTCTGATCGGCGGCCAGATCGCGCAGATGGGGCCGGTCGAGACCGTCCTCCACTCGACGCGTGCCCGAGGTCCAGGCGTTCCTGGCCGGCGAGGCCCGCTGATGGACGCGAACCGACCGGGTGCCGCGACGGCCCAGCAGCTCCGGGTGGGCGTGTTCGTGCTGGCGGGCATCCTGGTCTTCGGCGGCCTGATCTACATGCTCGGCCGGTCCGCCGGCCTCTTCGAGCGGCAGTACCGCCTGGTGGCGAGCTTCGGCCAGACCCTCGGCCTCATCCAGGGCGCGACCGTGCGCCTCGCCGGGGTCGCGGTGGGGCACGTCGGCGAGATCCGCCTGCCCGAGGCCGGCGGCGCCAAGGTGCGGGTCGAGCTCCTCATCGCCCGCCGTGTCCAGGACCGGATCCGGGCCGACTCGATCGCGCGGATCGAGACGCTGGGGCTCCTCGGCGACAAGATCATCGACATCAGCCTCGGGAGCCCCGGGGCGGCGATCCTCCAGCCCGGGGCGGAGCTCCGAACCGAGGAGCCGTTCGACACGGGCCGGCTGACCCAGCAGGGCGCCGAGCTCTCTGAAGAACCTGATCGATCTCTCGGCGGAGCTCCGGGCGGGCCTCGCCCGGGTCACGGCGAGCCCGGCCGTCAGCGACCTCGAGGCGACCGTGCGGTCCCTCCGGAGCCTGGCAACCGAGATCGAGCGGGGCCAGGGCGTGCTCAATCGGCTCGTCTACGACCGGAAGCTCGGCGCCGCCCTGGCGGACGCGGGCGAGACGCTGCGGCAGATCGGGGAGACGGTGCGCCGGATCGACCGCGCGCTCGCCGATCCGCGGACGGCGAACCTCGCGAACGAGGCGGGGCGGACGCTCGCCGAGGCGCGGGCGGCCGCGGAGCGGGTCAATCGCATTCTCCGCGAGGTCGAGGAAGGCCGGGGCACGCTCCACGCGCTCGTCTACGACGAGGGGCGCGTGCTGAAGGATCTCGAGGGCGTGCTCGCGCGTACCGGCACGCTTCTGGCCGGCGTCGAGCGGGGGGAGGGCGCCGCTCGGCGTGCTCCTCCGAGATCCCGACGCGGCCCGCGCGGTGCGCCGGCTCGTCACGGCGGCCGACGGGCTCGCCCAAGCGGTCGACCGGGCCCGCACGCAGGACAGCGTGCTCCGCGCGCTCCTGGACGACCCGGCGCTGGCGACCGATCTTCGGGAGACGGCACGGAGCTTCCGCGAGGTCGACGGGCCGCATTGCCCGGGGCGAGGGCATGCTGGGCGCGCTCACGCAGCCCGGGGGCGAGGCCAGCATCAAGCAGGCGACGGACGCGCTGGCCCGGCTCGGCAAGTTGGCCGAGGGGCTCAGCGAGAACGCGAATGCTCGGCGAGGCGCTGGCCGACCTGCGTCAGGCCATGGCGGACCTGCGGGCCATCACCGGACGGATCGAGGCGCGGCGAGGGGACCCTGGGCGGGCTGATCCAGGACCCGACGGTCTACGAGAACCTGGCCGCCTTCCTCGAGGGGGCGCAGCGGAGCCTGCTCCTCCGGGCGCTCATCCGCTCCGCGATCGGGAAGGGCACGGCACCGCCCGCCGGGAGCCCGAAGCCGTGAAGCCCACGTCGGTCTACCGGTGCCAGGCGTGCGGGTTCCAGGCCGGGAAGTGGTACGGCCGCTGCCCCGACTGCGGGGAGTTCAACACGATCGTCGAGGAGCGGACCGCCGCACCGCGCGGGTCGGGAGGCGGCCGCCGCGCCGCGCCGGCCGCGGGCGCGGCGACGGCCGTCGTCCCGGTTCCGCTGCCGGCGGTGTCCGCGGCGGACGCGGCCCGCGTCCACTCGGGCGTGGCCGAGCTCGACCGCGTGCTCGGCGGCGGGGTCGTGCCGGGCTCGCTCGTCCTCATCGGCGGCGACCCCGGCATCGGCAAGTCCACGCTGCTCCTCCAGGCCTCGGCCGCGCTCGCCGGCGCGACGGGCGCGGTGCTCTACGTGTCGGGCGAGGAGTCGGCGGCCCAAGTCAAGCTCCGGGCGGACCGGCTCGGGCTGGCCGCGCCGGATCTCTTCATCCTGGCCGAGACCCAGCTCGAGGCGGTCGAGGCGCACGTGGCCGCCATGAAGCCGCGGGCGCTGGTCGTCGATTCGATCCAGACGGTGTACCTGAGCGATCTCGAGTCGGCGCCCGGCAGCGTGAGCCAGGTGCGGGAGTGCGGCGCCCGCCTGATGGGGCTCGCCAAGACGCAGGGGATCGCCGTCTTCCTGGTCGGCCATGTCACGAAGGAGGGGGCGATCGCGGGACCCCGCGTGCTCGAGCACCTGGTCGACACGGTGCTCTACTTCGAGGGCGAGCGTCACGCGACGTACCGCGTCCTGCGGGCCGTCAAGAACCGGTTCGGATCGACCAACGAGATCGGCGTCTTCGAGATGACCGACCAAGGGCTTCGCGAGGTCCTGAACCCGTCGGCGATGTTCCTGGCCGAGCGGCCCCGGGGCGCCGCGGGCTCGGTGATCATGGCCGCCCTCGAGGGGACGCGGCCGCTGCTCCTCGAGCTCCAGGCGCTCGTCACCCCGGCGCACTTCGGAACGCCCCGACGCACGGTGCTCGGGGCGGATTACAATCGGGTGTGTCTCTTGCTGGCCATCCTGGAGAAGCGGGCCGGGCGTCCCCCTGCAGAGCCAGGACGTGTTCGTCAACGTGGCGGGCGGCGCGCGCTGCCAGGAGCCGGCGGCGGACCTGGCCCTCGCGGTGGCGTCGGCCTCGAGCTACGCCGAGCGCCCGCTGGCGCCTGACGTGGTGGTCCTGGGGGAAGTGGGGCTCACCGGCGAGGTGCGGGCCATCGGCGGCCTGGACACCCGCCTCCGCGAGGCCGCGGCGCTGGGCTTCACCCACGCGGTGGTGCCGCGGTCGAGCCTCGTCGCGGGGGCGCGTCATCCGTTGACGGTGACGGGGGTGACGAGCCTCGAAGAGGCGATCGGGCTCCTGGTCGGATGACGCCGAGGAGGGTGCGCAGCGCATGAATCCGGGAGGCCTGGGCAGCGCGGCGGGCGGCGCTCGGCGGAGCAGCACGAGCACCGCCATCACCGTCGCCCGCGTGATCTTCGTCTCGCTGGTGGGGTACGGGGGATACCTCCTCGTCCAGTCGTTCGAGCCCCCGGCGCGATGGCTCCTCTGGGCGCCGCTGGCGATCTTGGGCGGCGTGCTCGCCGGGGTGGCGGTCGTCGCGCTCGAGCAGGCCGCGCGGCGACCTGCCCATGTCCCGGCTGTTCCTCTCGGCGATCGGCGCCGTCGGGGGCGTGCTGCTCGCCCAGTTGGTGGCCTCGTCCCTCATCGTCTTCCTGCCGGCGGCCGGGAGCGCCGGCGGCCGCGGCTTCCTCACGCTGCTCCTGGCCTACATGGGGGTCGTCTTCGTCCTGCGTCGCGAGGAAGAGCTCGGCGGCATCACGCGCATGGTCTTCCCGGGAGCCACGGCGGGGGACGCCCGCTACAAGATCCTCGACACGAGCGTCATCATCGACGGCCGGATCGCGGATGTCTGCCAGGCGGGGTTCCTGGAGGGGACGCTCCTGGTTCCGCAGTACGTGCTCCGGGAGCTCCAGCAGATCGCGGACTCGTCGGACCCCCTGAAGCGCAACCGCGGCCGGCGCGGGCTCGACGTGCTCCAGCGTCTCCAGCGGATTCCCGGGCTCCGGACCGAGCTGCACGACCTCGACTTCCCCCACATCCGGGAGGTCGACGCGCGCCTCATCGAGACGGCGCGCGCGGTCGGCGGCGTCATCGTCACCAACGACTACAACCTGAACAAGGTCGCCGAGCTGCACGGTGTGCGGGTCCTGAACGTCAACGAGCTCGCCGGAGCCCTCCGTCCGGTCGTGCTCCCCGGCGAGATGCTGCACGTGCAGGTCCTCCGCGAGGGCAAGGAGGCCGGCCAGGGCGTCGCCTACCTCGACGACGGCACGATGGTCGTCGTGGAACAGGGCCGGCGGCACATCGGCCAGACGGTGAACGTGACGGTCAACACGGTGCTCCAGACCGCCGCCGGGCGCATGATTTTCACCCGCCTGGCGGAGGAAGAGGCCGCGGGCCGCCGGTGAAGAGGTCCGCCCCGGCCGGCCCGGACGTCTGGGTCGTGGTTCCGGCCGGCGGGCGGGGCGTCCGCATGGGCCGGAAGAAGCAGGACATCCGAGTGGGCGCCCGGTCCGTGCTTCGATGGACGCTGGACGTGCTCGCGGCCAGCGGCGAGGTGCAGGGGATCGTGGTCGCGGTCCCGGCCGAGGACGTCCCGGTCTGGCGTCGCCGCCTCCGGGCGTGTCGGAAGGTCCGGGCGGTCGTCGCCGGAGGCCCGGAGCGCCAGGTGTCCGTCGCCCAGGGGCTGGCGGCGGTGCCGGCGACGGTGCCCTGGATCCTGGTCCACGACGGGGTCCGGCCGTGCATCACCCCGGCGCTGGTGCAGCACGTCATCGAGGCCACGCGGACCCACGGGGCTGCGATCGCGGCCCTGCCCGTGGCGGAGACGCTCAAGCGGGGCGCCGAGGGATGGGTGAAGGAGACGGTGCCGCGGGACGGGCTCTGGGCGATCCAGACGCCCCAGGGGTTCCGGGCCGAGCTCCTCCGGGAGGCCCACCGGCGCGCGGCGGCCGATGGCGTCCTCGGCACGGACGATGGCGCGCTGGTCGAGCGGCTGGGCGCGCCCGTCCGGCTGGTTCCCGGGCTTCCCGGTAACGTGAAGATCACGCGTCCCGAGGATCTGCCCCTGGCGCGGCGACTTCTCGTGGCGCGGCACCGGCCACGATGACCCGGGTCGGACTGGGGTTCGACGTCCACCCGTTCGTCGAGGGCCGACCGCTGGTGCTGGGCGGGGTGGAGGTGCCGGCCGACCGCGGACTGGGAGGGCACTCGGACGCCGACGTCCTGACGCACGCCGTGGCGGATGCCCTCCTGGGTGCGCTGGCGCTCGGCGATCTGGGGCAGCACTTCCCCGACACGGACCCCCGGTACCGAGGGGTCTCGAGCCTCCGGCTCCTGAGCGAGGTCGTGGCCCAGGTGCGGAGCCACGGGGGCCGCATCGTGAACGTGGACGCGACGGTGGTGGCCGAGGGCCCGCGGCTGGCGGACTGGCTCGAGCCGATGCGGACGCGCCTGGCGGAGACGCTCGAGCTGGCGGTGGACCGCGTGAGCGTCAAGGCCAAGCGCGCCGAGCGGCTCGGCGCGCTCGGCCGTCACGAGGGCATCGCCGCGATGGCGGTGGCCCTGGTCGAAGTCGCAGGCTGAGCCGGCTGCGGGCGGGGGAATCCCTCGCCGCCCGGCTTCCGTCTTAGAGGGAACCCGAGCCCGAGCTGGGGGTGACCTGTGGGCCTCAAGATCTACAACACGCTGACCCGGCAAAAGGAGCCCTTCGTCCCGCTCGTGCCGGGGCAGGTGCGCATGTACGTCTGCGGCATCACGCCGTACGACGTCTCCCACATCGGGCATGCCCGCAGCGCCCTCGTCTTCGACGTGGTGGCGCGGTATCTCCGCTCACCGCGGATTGACGGTCACGTTCGTCAAGAACTACACCGACGTGGACGACAAGATCATCGCGCGCGCGAACCAGCTGAAGGTCCCGATCGGGGAGCTGACCGAGCGATACATCCGGGCGTACGAGAGCGACATGGCCCGGCTGGGCGTCCAGGGGCCCACCGAGGCGCCGCGGGCCACCGCGCACATTCCGGAGATGGTCGCGTTGATCGAACGGCTCGTCACCGGTGGCGTGGCCTACGTGGTGGGCGGCGACGTCTACTTCGAGGTCATGCGGTTCCCCACGTACGGTCGCCTGTCGGGCAAGAACCTCGACGAGCTGCTCGCCGGCGCGCGGGTCGACGTCAACGAGCGGAAGCGGGACCCGCGGGACTTCGCGCTCTGGAAGGCCGCCAAGCCCGGCGAGCCGTCCTGGCCGAGTCCCTGGGGCCCGGGCCGGCCGGGGTGGCACATCGAGTGCTCGGCGATGGCGATGAAGTATCTCGGCGAGACCCTCGATCTGCACGGCGGCGGGGAGGACCTGATCTTCCCCCATCACTCGTGCGAGATCGCCCAGTCCGAGGCGGCCACCGGGAAGCCCTTCGCCCGATGCTGGCTGCACAACGGCTTCGTCAACCTCGGAGCGGAGAAGATGTCGAAGTCGCTCGGCAACACCCTGACGGTCGAGGCGCTGCTGGCGCGGCACGACCCCGAGGCGCTGCGGCTCTACCTCCTTCAGACCCACTACCGGAACCCGGTGGAGCTCACCGAGGAGGGGATCGCCGGGATGCGGCGCCCGCTCGAACGGTTCCGGGAGCTCGTCGACGAGGCCGGCCGGCTCGTGCCGACGGAGGCCGAGCCCAGCCCGGACGGCACCCTCCTGGCGACGGTGGCCGTCCAGCGCGAGCGGTTCGAGGCGGCGATGGACGACGACTTCAACACCCCGCAGGCGATCGGCGCCCTGAATCAGCTCGCCACGACGCTGGCCGAGGAGCGGAATCGGGTCCAGGCGGGCGAGCGCCGCGGAAGCGACTTCGTGAAGGGCGTGGCCGTCCTGATCGACCTGGGCCAGGTGCTGGGGTTGTCGATGAAGGGCCATGAGTCCCGCCGGCTCGAGGTCTTCGAGCCCGCGCAGCGCGCGAGGATCGATGCGCTGGTCGAGGAGCGGACCCGTGCCCGCCGGCAGCGCGACTGGGCCCAGGCCGATGCGCTTCGGGCGGAGCTCGACGCCCTGGGCGTCGTCGTGGAGGACACCCCGGCAGGGCCGCAATGGAAGCTGAAGGCACGGATCGCGCCCTGATCCTGGCGGGCCGCCACCCCGTCCTGGAGGCGCTCCGCAGCCGGACGCGGCCCATCGAGGAGGTACTGGTCGAGGCCGAGGCCCGGGATCGCCATGGCGACATCCTGGCGCTGGCTCGGCAGGCGGGGGTGCGTTGCAGCCGCGTGCCGCGGATGGCGCTGACGAGCCTGGCCGGGAGCGGCCACCACCAGGGGGTCGTGGCCCGGGTCGCGCCCCGGGAGTACGCGGAGCTGGAGGACCTCTTGACCGTTCCGGGGGCCCGGGGGGAGCCGGCCCTGTTCCTGGCCCTGGACCAAGTCCAGGACCCCGGGAACGTCGGGAACCTCCTCCGGACCGCGGAGGCGCTGGGCGTCCACGGCGTGCTGGTGCCCCGGCATCAGGCAGCGGGGCTGACGCCTCACGTGGTCCGGGCGGCGTCCGGGGCGCTGGAGTACCTGGCCGTGGCCCGGGTGGGGAACCTCACTCAAGCCCTCGAGCGCTTGAAGCGGGAGGGGTGCTGGGTCGTCGGAGCCGTGGCGGAGGCCGGCAGCGGCCCGGGAGCCCTGGGTGACGGATCTGCGCGGGGCCGTGGTCCTTGTGCTGGGGAGCGAGGGGCGGGGGCTCCGGCCGCTCGTGGCGCGGACCTGCGACGCGCTGGTCCGGATTCCCCTGAGCGGGCGGGTGGGGTCCCTCAACGTGGCGGCGGCGGGGGCCGCCCTGCTCTACGAGACCCGGCGGCAGCGGTCGCTGGGCCCCCGTGCACATCCCGGGGACGGGCGCGCCAAGAAATCGGTTGACACGGCCTAGGGTGGTACATAGGATGAAGTTTTGTCGCTTGCTGGCGTAGCTCAGGGGTAGAGCGGCTGCCTTGTAAGCAGCAGGCCGGGGGTTCGATTCCCTTCGCCAGCTCCACCGTGAGGGTCCGGGCGCGCCCGCCCGGAGAGCGTTCGTAACCAGCGCTGGCCGTCTGCCGGCGGAGTGAGTCCCACTGGAGTCCATGGTTCACGTGGCGAGGTACCCAAGTGGCCAAAGGGGGCAGACTGTAAATCTGCTGGCGAACGCCTTCGGGGGTTCAAATCCTCCCCTCGCCACCATTTCGGAGTCGACGTCGCGTTGGGGAGCGACGGTGCGCAGAGCGGCGGTCGGGCGACCGCGCAGAGACCACCGGTCGACGCGCGACGCCGAGAAGCGGGAATAGCTCAGCGGTAGAGCGCCAGCCTTCCAAGCTGGGGGTCGCGGGTTCGAATCCCGTTTCCCGCTCCACGGGCAGTCTGGCGACGGGTCGGCGCGGGCCGACCCCGCTTCGAGGCATGAGCGTGATCGACGCCCATGTAGCTCAGTCGGTAGAGCACGTCCTTGGTAAGGACGGGGTCACCGGTTCAAGTCCGGTCATGGGCTCCAGCCCCTCGTGCCGTGTGCCGCGCTCGGTGAGCGCCGCCCAGGCCAGTCAGGGAGGATAGCGAGATGGCGAAGGCGAAGTTCGAGCGGACGAAGCCGCACGTGAACGTGGGGACGATTGGGCACATCGATCACGGGAAGACGACGTTGACGGCGGCGATCACGAAGGTGCTGCACACGAAGAACAAGGGGATCGCGGTTCGGGAGTACGGGTCGATCGACAACGCGCCGGAAGAGCGGGAGCGGGGGATCACGATCGCGGTGGCGCACGTGGAGTACGAGACGGCGAACCGGCACTACGCGCACATCGACTGTCCGGGGCACGCGGACTACATCAAGAACATGATCACGGGGGCGGCGCAGATGGACGGGGCCATCCTGGTGGTGGCCGCGAACGACGGGCCGATGCCGCAGACGCGGGAGCACGTGTTGCTGGCGCGGCAGGTGAACGTGCCGTATCTCGTGGTGTTCATGAACAAGGTGGACATGGTGGACGACCCGGAGATCCTGGACCTGGTGGAGTTGGAGGTTCGGGAGTTGTTGAAGAAGTACAACTTTCCGGGGGACGACATTCCGGTGATTCGGGGGTCGGCGCTGCAGGCGAACGAGCACCCGGAGGACCCGAAGGCGGCGGCGGCGATCTGGGAGCTGATGCAGGCGGTGGACAGCTACATTCCGACGCCGCTGCGGCCGGTGGAGAAGCCGTTCCTGATGCCGGTGGAGGACATTTTCAGCATTACGGGGCGGGGGACGGTGGTGACGGGGCGGATCGAGCGGGGGATCGTGAAGGTGGGGGACGAGATCGAGATCGTGGGGATGCAGGACGCGGCGCGGAAGAGCGTGGTGACGGGGGTGGAGATGTTCCGCAAGCTCCTGGACGAGGGGCAGGCGGGGGACAACGTGGGCGCGCTCTTGCGGGGGATCGACAAGGACGAGGTGGAGCGGGGGCAGGTGTTGGCGAAGCCGGGGTCGATCAAGCCGCACAAGCGGTTCAAGGCGGAGGTGTACGTGCTGGCGAAGGAGGAGGGGGGGCGGCACACGCCGTTCTTCCAGGGGTACCGGCCGCAGTTTTACTTCCGGACGACGGACGTGACGGGGGTGTGCACGTTGCCGGCGGGGGTGGAGATGGTGATGCCGGGGGACAACGTGGCGATGGCGGTGGAGCTGATCACGCCGATCGCGATGGAGCGGGAGCTGCGGTTCGCGATTCGCGAGGGGGGGCGGACGGTGGGCGCCGGCGTCGTCACGGAGATCGAGGCGTAGGCGGAGGACGCGGACACCATGCCCCGAGAGATCATCAACCTTGCCTGCGGCGAGTGTCAGCGGCGGAACTACACCCAGACGAAGAACCGGCGCACGCATCCGGACCGGCTGGAGCTCAAGAAGTACTGCCGGTGGTGCCGGAAGCACACCGCCCACAAGGAAACGAAGTAGAGCCGAGCCAGGGCAGTAGCTCTAACGGCTAGAGCACCGGACTCCAAATCCGGGGGATGGGGGTTCGAATCCCTCCTGCCCTGCCATATAGGACTGAGCGCGGACGCGAGATGGAGGCGCTGAGGAAGGTCCGAGAGTTCTTTCACGACGTCCTCGTCGAGTTCCGGCGGGTCTCGTGGCCGACCCGCAAGGAAGTGGCGGGCTCGACGAGCGTCGTGATCGTCATGGTGCTGGTCCTGGCCGTGTTCCTGGCGGTCGTCGACCACGCCCTGACGTGGCTAGTCCGACTGGTCATCCGGTAAGGCACTCATGGCGAGAGAGTGGTACGTCGTGCATACGTACTCGGGGTTCGAGAACAAGGTCGCGGAAGCGATCCGCCAACGGGCCAAGATTTTCGGCCAGGAGGAAGCGATCAGCCAGGTCGTCATCCCGACCGAGCCGGTGGTCGAGGTGCGCAAGGGGCAGAAGCGCACGACGGAGCAGAAGTTCTTCCCCGGCTACGTCCTGGTCGAGATGGACATGACCGACGACTCCTGGCACCTGGTGAAGTCGACGCCGAAGGTGACGGGGTTCGTGGGCTCCGGGGCGCGTCCGTCCCCGCTGCCCCGCGAGGAGGTCGATTCGATCCTCCACCAGATGGAGCTCGGCGCCGAGAAGCCGAAGCCCAAGTCGGTCTTCCAGAAGGGCGACAAGGTGCGGGTGGTCGAGGGCCCGTTCGTGAACTTCAGCGGGATGATCGAGGACATGAGCCCCGAGCGCGGCAAGCTGAAGGTCATGGTGCAGATCTTCGGACGGCTGACGCCGGTCGAGCTCGAGTACTACCAGGTGGAGCGCGGGTAGGAACCGCGAGAGGCTAGCGAATGGCGAAGAAGGTCCAGGCCGTCGTCAAGCTCCAGATCCCGGCGGGGAAGGCGAACCCGGCTCCCCCGGTCGGGCCGGCGCTCGGCCAGCACGGCGTCAACATCATGGAGTTCTGCAAGGGCTTCAACGCCCGGACGGCGAGCCAGGAGGGCCTCATCCTGCCGGTCGTCGTCACGATCTACGCCGACCGCTCGTTCACGTTCGAGGTCAAGACCCCCCCGGCGGCGGTCCTCCTCAAGCGAGCGGCGGGGATCGCCAAGGCGTCGGCGAACCCCCTCAAGATCAAGATCGGAAAGGTGACCCGAGCCCAGGTCCGCGAGATCGCACAGACGAAGATGCCGGACTTGAATGCCGGCAGCGTCGACGCGGCCATGCGCATCGTCGAGGGGACGGCGCGCAGCATGGGCATCGAGGTCGTCAGCTAGGAGGCGGGGCATGCCAGTGGCGAAGGCATACGCGAAGGCGAGCGCGGAGATCGAGCCCGACAAGGCCTACTCCGTGGAGGAGGCCGTGGCCGTCGCCAAGCGCGTGGCTCACGCGAAGTTCGACGAGACCGTCGAGATGGCGATCCGGCTCGGCGTCAACCCGAAGCACGCGGACCAGATGGTCCGCGGCGCGGTGCTGCTGCCGCACGGGACCGGCAAGACGGTGCGCGTGGTGGCCTTCGCGAAGGGCGAGAAGGAGCGGGAGGCGCGGGAGGCGGGGGCGGACGTGGTCGGCGCCGAGGATCTGGTGGAGAAGATCCAGGGGGGCTGGCTCGAGTTCGACACCGCCGTCGCCACGCCGGACCTCATGGGGCAGGTGGGGCGGCTCGGGAAGATCCTGGGCCCGCGCGGGCTCATGCCGAACCCCAAGGTCGGCACGGTGACCTTCGACGTCGCCCGGGCCATCCGGGAGGTCAAGGCCGGCAAGGTCGAGTTCAAGGTGGACAAGGCCGGGAACGTGCACGTGCCGGTCGGCAAGCGGTCGTTCGCGGCGGACCACTTGGCGGTCAACGCGAGCGCGATCATCGAGGCGCTCGTGAAGGCGAAGCCCGCCGCCGCCAAGGGGCAGTACCTGCGGAGCATCACGGTGTCGACGACGATGGGGCCCGGTGTGCCCGTCGACGTCCAGCGCATCGCCAGCCAATACAAGTTGTAGGGAGACCAGCGTGCCCACGGCAGAGAAGGCAGAGTCGATCGAGGCGCTTCGGCAGCGGCTGGGCGGGGCCACCGCCGCCGTCCTGACCGAGTACCGGGGACTCACGGTGCAGCAGCTCTCGGAGCTGCGCAAGCAGCTCCGGGCTGCGTCCGCGGAGTACCGCGTCGTCAAGAACCGGCTGGCGCGCGTCGCCGTCGAGGGGTCGCCGCTGGCCGTGCTCCGGCCGCACCTCACCGGCCCCATCGGGGTCGTGATCGGCCGCAAGGACCCGGCGGCCGTGGCCAAGGCGCTCCAGGGGTTCGCCAAGGCGAATCCCGCGCTCCAGGTACGGGTGGGGGTCGTCGACGGGCAGCTGTTGGACTCGCAGGGTCTCAAGGCGGTGGCGGACCTGCCGACGCGGGAGGTTCTCCGCGCGCAGGTGGTGGGGGCGCTCCAGGGGCCGCTGGCCCAGCTGGTCGGCCTCCTCCAGGCCCCGCAACGGGAGCTCGCGTACATCCTGGCCGAGCGCGGCAAGAGCGCCGCGGCCGAGTAGGGATCCGGACGGAATCAGGAGAGTGCGGCGGGAGCCGGGGCGGCTCCGCCGATGACAAGGGGGAACAGAGGAATGGCGAACATCGAGCAGGTCGCCGAGCAGTTGGATCAATTGACGCTTCTCGAGGCGGCGCAGCTGTCCAAGCTCCTCCAGGAGAAGTGGGGGGTGTCGGCCGCGGCGCCCATGGCGATGGCCGCGATGCCGGGCATGGGTGGGGCCGCGGGAGCGGGCGCGGCGGCGGTCGAGGAAGAGAAGACGGAATTCGATCTCGTCTTGGTAGCGGCCGGCGAGAAGAAGATCCAGGTGATCAAGGTCGTCCGGGAGCTGACCGGGCTCGGGCTCAAGGAAGCCAAGGCGGTCGTCGACGAGGCTCCGAAGCCGGTGAAGGAGAAGGTGTCGAAGGCCGAGGCCGAGGACATGAAGAAGAAGCTGGAGGAAGTCGGCGCCACCGTCGAGATCAAGTAGGGGCCGCGTGGAGACGGCCGCGCGCCGGATCGAGCCCGCTGGACGTAGAGCGGGCGGGGATCGCGCGGGAGGGTTCCCGCGTGGGCGAGTGGCCGGCCGGCTCTTGACGGACCGTGTGCAGATTGACTCCGGGCACCCCGGAACACCGGGGCTGAGGGGATAGATGGCGGGACAGATTCAGTGCGGCCGGCGTGTCCGCCGGGACTTCGGGAAGATCGCGTCGATCGTCGAGATTCCGAATCTCATCGAGATCCAGCGGAACTCGTACGAGGCCTTCCTGCAGAAGGACTACTCGCCGGAGCACCGCGAGGACATGGGGCTCCAGGCGGTGTTCAAGAGCGTGTTCCCCATCTCGGACTACAACGAGAACGCCTCGCTGGAGTTCGTGGGGTACCACTTCGGGGATCCCAAGTACACGGTCGAGGAATGCCACGACCGGGGCATGACGCATGCGATTCCCTTGAAGGTCACGCTGCGCCTCGTCGTGTACGAGCAGGACAAGAGCGCACGGCACCGGGCGGTGAAGGACATCAAGGAGCAGGAGGTCTACCTCGGCGAGCTCCCGCTCATGACCGAGAAGGGGACCTTCATCATCAACGGCACCGAGCGCGTGGTCGTCAGCCAGCTCCAGCGCTCGGCCGGGGTGTTCTTCGACGACGATCGGGGGAAGACGCTCGCCTCGGGCAAGAAGATCTTCTCGGCGCGGATCATCCCGTACCGTGGCTCGTGGGTCGAGTTCGAGTTCGATGCCAACGACATCCTGCAGGTGCGGATCGATCGGCGGCGCAAGATGTATGCGTCGGCGTTCCTCCGCGCCTTCAAGTATCTCGAGACCTACGACAGCGCCAAGCAAAAGGGCGAGGTGCTCTCGGACGAGGAAATCCTCGGCACCTTCTATGACCTCGAGGAGGTTGTGGGCTTCGAGGACGGTGTGGCCATCGTCAAGCTGAACCCGGAGATCCACCGGTACGAGACCCCGGTCGCCGAGGACGTCAAGCCGCCCCGGCATCGGGAGGCGATCGTGCCGGCGGGCCGGCGCCTCAACAAGGGCCGGGTGGAGCGGATGGTCGAGGCCGGCATCGCCAAGTTCACGGTGCCCGTGAACTGGCTCGAGAACCGCCGCAGCGGCGGGCGGGTCGTCGACTCCAAGACGGGGGAGGTCCTGCTCGAGGCGAACCAGCTCCTGACGTCGAGCGAGCTGGCCAAGATCGCGGCCCGCCCGGTCGCGCCCTTCAAGGTCGTGTTCGAGAACCCCGACAAGAACGACGCGTCGATTCACGAAACCCTGACGCGGGACACCCATCGGGACCCTGACGCGGCGCTGGTGGAAATGTACAAGAAGCTGCGTCCGGGCGACCCCCCGACCCTGGAGTCGGCCCGCGCGCTCTTCCGCGGCATGTTCCTCGATGCGCGGCGCTACGACCTCGCCCGGGTTGGGCGCTTCATGCTGAACAAGAAGCTCGGGACGGAGTCGCCGCTCAACTGGAAGACGCTCCGGACGGAAGACATCGTGGCGGTGGTGCGACGCCTGTTGGCGGTCAAGCAGGAGCGCTACCCGACGGACGACATCGACCATCTCGGGAATCGCCGGGTGCGGTCGGTCGGCGAGCTGCTGGAGAACCAGTTCCGCGTGGGCCTCACCCGCATGGAGCGGGCGATCAAGGAGCGGATGTCCATCGCGGACATCGAGAGCCTCATGCCGCACGACCTGGTCAATGCGAAGCCGGTGTCGGCGGTCGTCAAGGAGTTCTTCGGCTCCTCGCAGCTGTCCCAGTTCATGGATCAGACGAACCCGCTGGCCGAGCTGACCCACAAGCGCCGGCTCTCCGCCCTGGGGCCCCGCGGCCTTTCTCGGGAGCGCGCCGGTTTCGAGGTGCGAGACGTCCACCCGACGCACTACGGGCGGATCTGCCCCATCGAGACCCCGGAAGGTCCGAACATCGGGCTCATCTCGTCCCTGTCCACGTACGCGCGGATCAACGAGTTCGGGTTCATCGAGACCCCGTACCGGCGGGTCGAGGCCGGCACCGTTTCGGACGACATCATCTTCCTCACCGCGCTCGAGGAGGAGCAGGTCGTCATCGCCCAGGCCAACGCGGAGATCGACCCGAAGCACGGGAAGTTCGTGGCCGAGCGCGTGGAAGCGCGCAAGAGCGGGGAGTTCAAGCTGGTGCCGCCGGAGGAGCTCCACTACATGGACGTCTCCCCGAAGCAGCTCGTGTCGGTGGCGGCCAGCCTGATCCCGTTCCTCGAGAACGACGACGCGAACCGGGCCCTCATGGGATCGAACATGCAGCGCCAGGCGGTGCCGCTCCTGCAGCCGGAGGCGCCGCTGGTCGGCACCGGGATGGAGCACGTGGTCGCCCGCGACTCGCAGGCGGTCGTACTGGCCCGCCGAGGCGGGGTGATCGAATCGGTCAGCGCCGACCGGGTGGTGATCCGGGCGGACGGCCGGGGCAAGAAGGCCGACCCGGTGCACGACCGCACGCTGGAGATCTACAACCTGACCAAGTACCGGCGGTCGAACCAGAACACGTGCATCAACCAGCGGCCCATCGTCCGGAAGGGCCAGCGGGTCGCCGCCCGCGACGTGATCGCCGATGGGCCCGGCACCGACCAGGGCGAGCTGGCGCTGGGGCGGAACGTCCTGGTCGCCTTCATGCCGTGGGGCGGGTACAACTTCGAGGACGCGATCCTCGTCTCCGAGCGACTCGTGAAGGACGACCGATACACGTCCATCCACATCGAGGAGTTCGAGATTCAGGCGCGCGACACGAAGCTGGGCAAGGAAGACATCACGCGCGACATCCCCAACGTGGCCGAGGAGGCCCTCAAGGACCTCGACGAGTCGGGAATCGTGCGGAAGGGGGCCAAGGTCAAGGCCGGCGACATCCTGGTCGGGAAGATCACCCCCAAGGGGGAGACGCAGCTCACGCCGGAGGAGAAGCTCCTGCGCGCCATCTTCGGCGAGAAGGCCGGGGACGTGCGGGACACGTCACTCACGGTGCCCCCGGGCATCGAGGGAACGGTGGTCGACGTCAGCGTCTTCTCGCGGCGCGGCATCGACAAGGATGAGCGCGCCAAGTCCATCGAGCGGGAGGAGATCGACCGGCTCGAGAAGGACCTGCAGGACGAGATCGTCGACGTCGGGATGGAGCGCGACCAGAAGCTCAAGAACCTCCTGGTCGGGAAGACGCTCACCGCGGATCTCCTCGACGAGCACAAGGAAACCCAGGGCCGCAAGGGTCAGAAGATCGAGCGCGCGTGGCTCGACGAGCTGGACTGGGACGCGCTGAGCAAGGTGAAGGTCAAGGAGGACGACGGGCTCGCCTCGAACATCCGACGGATCGCCGAGGTGGCCACCGAAGCCGTGGACTTCCTCCGCTCGGAGCACCAGCTCAAGATCGAGCGCGTCCAGCGCGGGGACGACCTGCCGCCGGGCGTCATCAAGATGGTCAAGGTCTACGTGGCCGTGAAGCGCAAGCTGTCCGTCGGGGACAAGATGGCGGGGCGCCACGGGAACAAGGGCGTGGTCTCGCGGGTGCTGCCCGAGGAGGACATGCCGTACCTGCCCGACGGGACGCCGGTCGAGATGGTGCTGAATCCCCTGGGCGTGCCCTCGCGCATGAACGTGGGTCAGATCCTGGAGACCCACCTCGGATGGGCGGCGCGGACACTCGGGCTCCACATCGCGAGCCCGGTGTTCGACGGGGCCACCGAGGGCGAGATCAAGGAGCTCCTGCGCGAGGCCAAGCTCCCGACGTCGGGGAAGACGGTCCTCTGCGACGGCCGGACGGGCAAGCCCTTCCATCAGGAGGTCACGGTCGGCTACATCTACATGCTGAAGCTGGCGCATCTGGTGGACGACAAGATGCACGCTCGCTCGATCGGGCCGTACTCGCTCGTCACCCAGCAGCCGCTGGGCGGCAAGGCGCAGTTCGGGGGTCAGCGGTTCGGCGAGATGGAGGTGTGGGCGCTGGAAGCCTACGGCGCGGCCCACACGCTCCAGGAGATGCTGACCGTGAAGTCGGACGATGTCGAGGGTCGCAATCGGATCTACGAAGCCATCGTCAAGGGCGAGAACTTCCTGGAGCCTGGGACGCCGGAGTCGTTCAACGTCCTGGTCAAGGAGCTCCAGAGCCTCGCGCTCGACGTCGAGCTCATCCAGCGAGACGGGAAGGGGAAGGCCTGACGTGCGGGTTCTGGCTACCTCGGCCCGTCGCCGGTAGCGCGCGGGTCGTTGGAAGGGCATCCCCGGCGGGTACGCCGGGGCGGCGGCCGTCCCTGTTGGACGGCGCGGGGGGACTGCCCCCCGATGAAGGAGGAAGCGAATGCTGACGGATCGGCCGTTCGGGAGTCTGATCAGGGAAGAGCGTCCCACGAAGGACCTGTGGGGGATCCTTGACAACCGCTACCCGAAGCCCATCACGTTCGACGCGATCCGTATCCGGCTGGCGCCGCCCGAGAAGATCCGGAACATCTGGTCGAGCGGCGAGGTCAAGAAGCCCGAGACGATCAACTACCGGACCTTCAAGCCGGAGCGCGATGGGCTCTTCTGCGCCCGCATCTTCGGCCCGACCAAGGACTACGAGTGCGCGTGCGGCAAGTACAAGCGCATGAAGTTCGCGGGCGTGATCTGCGACAAGTGCGGGGTGGAGGTCACGCGGGCGCGGGTGCGCCGCGAGCGGATGGGGCACATCGAGCTCGCCTCGCCGGTGTCGCACGTCTGGTTCTTCAAGGGGCTGCCGAGCCGCATCGGTCAGCTCCTGGACATGTCGCTTCGCGACCTGGAGAAGATCCTCTATTTCGAGGAGTACGTCGTCCTCGATCCGGGCCCGTCGAACCTCAAGAAGAAGGACCTGGTCACGGTCGACAAGTACCGGAAGCTCGCCGAGGAGTACTCGGCCGACCGCATCAAGGTGGGCATGGGCGCCGAGGCGATTCGGGTGCTCCTGCGCGACCTCGACCTGGAGACGCTCGAGCGCGAGCTGCGGACCTCGATGCTGTCGGAGACGTCCGTCCAGAAGCGGAAGAAGGTCGTCAAGCGACTCAAGGTCGTGGACGCCTTCATCAAGTCGCAGAACAAGGCGGAGTGGATGATCCTCGAGGCCATCCCGGTCATCCCGCCGGAGCTGCGGCCCCTGGTGCCCCTGGACGGCGGTCGCTTCGCCACCTCGGACCTCAACGACCTCTACCGCCGCGTCATCAACCGGAACAACCGGCTGAAGCGGCTCATGGAGCTGCGGGCCCCGGAGATCATCATCCGGAACGAGAAGCGCATGCTGCAGGAAGCCGTCGATGCGCTGTTCGACAACGGGCGCCGCGGGCGCGTGATCACCGGACCCAACAATCGGCCGCTGAAGTCCCTGTCCGACACGCTCAAGGGCAAGCAGGGACGATTCCGCCAGAACCTGCTCGGCAAGCGCGTCGACTACTCGGGCCGGTCGGTCATCGTGGTGGGGCCCCAGCTGAAGCTCCACCAGTGCGGGCTGCCCAAGAAGATGGCACTGGAGCTCTTCAAGCCGTTCATCTTGCGGAAGCTCGAGGAGAAGGGGCTCGCCTCGTCGATCAAGGCCGCCAAGAAGATGGTGGAGAAGGAGCGGCCGGAGGTCTGGGACATCCTCGAGGACATCATCAAGGAGCACCCGGTGCTGCTGAACCGCGCGCCGACGCTCCATCGACTCGGCATCCAGGCGTTCGAGCCCATCCTGGTCGAGGGCAAGGCCATCGAGATCCACCCGCTGGTCTGCACGGCCTTCAACGCCGACTTCGACGGGGACCAGATGGCGGTGCACGTGCCGCTGTCCCACGAGGCGCAGCTCGAGGCCCAGATCCTCATGCTGTCCTCGAACAACGTGCTCTCGCCGGCGAACGGTGCGCCGCTGGTGATCCCGACCCAGGACATGGTCCTCGGGATCTACTACCTGACGAAGGAGCGGAAGGGCGCGAAGGGCGAGGATCGCCGCTTCGCCGACATGGAAGAGGTCCGGATGGCGTACGACGCGGAGGAGGTGGACCTCCAGGCGCGGATTCGGGTGCGCGGTTTCGATCCGCAGACCCCGACCGAGCTGGTCGAGACCACCGTCGGCCGCGTGCTGTTCAACGAGGTGGTGCCGATGGAGCTCCGACCGGTCAGCAAGGAGCTCAAGAAGAAGGAAGTGACGCAGCTCGTCGGCGATTGCTACCGCCGGCTCGGCAATGCCGAGACCGTCAAGTTCCTGGATGACCTCAAGGACATCGGGTTCCGCTACGCGTCGATGTCGGGGCTCTCGATCGGGATCGACGACATGAAGACCCCCTCGTCGAAGAAGGACCTGATCGAGCAGGCGCGGCGCCAGGTGTTCGAGGTCGACGAGCAGTACAAGGAAGGCGTCATCACGAACGGCGAGCGCTACAACAAGGTGGTCGACGTCTGGGCCCGTGTGACCGAGGACATCGCCGACGAGATGTTCCGCGAGCTCGACGGAGTTCAACCCGATCTTCATGATGGCCGACTCGGGAGCCCGGGGCTCGAAGCAGCAGATCCGGCAGCTGGCGGGCATGCGCGGGCTCATGGCCAAGCCGTCAGGCGAGATCATCGAGACGCCCATCACCTCGAACTTCCGCGAGGGGCTCACCGTGCTCGAGTACTTCACCTCGACGCACGGGGCCCGCAAGGGGCTGGCCGACACCGCGCTCAAGACCGCCGACTCGGGCTACCTCACGCGGCGGCTGGTGGACGTGGCCCAGGACGTCATCATCAGCGAGCAGGACTGCGGGACGGCCAAGTCCATCGACGCGGAGCCCTTGGTCGAGGGCGGCGAGATCATCCAGTCGCTCAAGGACCGTGTGCTGGGACGGGTCGCGGCGGAGGACATCCGCGATCCCTTCTCGGACGAGGTCATCGTGCGGGCGGGGATCGAGATCGACGAGGCCTTCGCGACACGGATCGAGGATGCCAGTCTCGAGCGAGTCAAGATCCGTTCCGTGCTCACGTGTGAGGCGAAGCGGGGGGTGTGCATCCGGTGCTACGGCCGGAACCTTGCGGCGGGGCGGCTGGTGGAGCTCGGCGAGGCCGTGGGTATCATCGCGGCGCAGTCGATCGGTGAGCCGGGCACGCAGCTGACGATGCGGACGTTCCACATCGGCGGCACGGCGCGCATCACCGTGCAGTCGAAGCACGAGACGAAGAACGGCGGTATCGTCCGGTATCTCAACATCCGCACCGTCGTGAACCGGGAGGGCGACCTGGTCGTCATGAACCGCAACGGCGAGTTGGCGGTGGTGGACGACAAGGGGCGGGACAAGGAGCGGTACCCGGTCGTCTACGGCGCCAAGGTCAAAGTGCGGGACGGCAAGAAGGCCACCGCCGGCCAAGTGCTGGTCGAGTGGGACCCATACACGACGCCGATCCTCACCGAGGTCGCGGGGAAGCTCGCCTACCGCGACATCGAGGAGAACGTCACGATCCACGACGAGATCGATGAGGTCACCGGCCTGGCCAGCAAAGTCATCATCGAGGACCAGGTCGGCCAGCGGCAGCCGCGAGTGTCGATCAAGGCCGTGGAGGGCGAGGGCAGCGCGGCGGTCGAGACCGACCGGACGATCGGCAGCTATGCGCTGCCGGTCAAGGCGCACGTGATGGTGGCCGACGGGGCGGTGGTCTCCGCCGGTGAGGTCATCGCCAAGATTCCCCGGGAGACGACGAAGACGAAGGACATCACCGGGGGTCTCCCGCGGGTGGCGGAGCTCTTCGAGGCCCGGAAGCCGAAGGAGCAGGCGACGATCACCGAGATCGACGGTGCCGTGCGCTATGCCGGTATCCAGAAGGGCATGCGGAAGATCGAGGTCCAGGCTGATGACGGTGAGGTCAAGGAGTACCTCGTCCCGCGCGGGAAGCACATCACCGTGCGCGAGGGCGATCGGGTCAAGGCCGGCGAGCCGCTCATGGAGGGCTCGGGGAATCCGCACGACATCCTGGCCGTCCTCGGTGACAAGCAACTCCAGGAGTACCTGGTCAACGAGGTGCAGGAAGTCTACCGGCTTCAGGGCGTGACGATCAACGACAAGCACATCGAGATCATCGTGCGTCAGATGTTGCGGCGCGTCCGGATCGAGGAGGTCGGCGACACCGACTTCGTGGTCGGGGAGCTCGTGGACCGGTTCCTGTTCAATGATGAGAACGACAAGGTGGTGGCCGAGAACGGCACGCCCGCCACGGCCAAGCCGATTCTCCTCGGGATCACCAAGGCCTCCTTGTCCACGGACAGCTTCATCTCCGCGGCGTCCTTCCAGGAGACCACGCGGGTCCTCACCGAGGCGGCGATCAGCGGCAAGGTGGACGACCTGCGCGGGCTGAAGGAGAACGTCATCGTGGGCCGGCTGATCCCGGCGGGGACCGGCCTGTCCCTCTATGCGAAGAGCGAGCTTCAGCCGCTCGCCGACGAGCGGCGCAGCGAGGACGCCCAGGTGGCGGCGGTGACCGAGGAGCTCCAGGCCCCGACCCTGCCCTCGAGCATGCCGGTCGATCGGAATCCCCTGGAATGAACGCGCTGGTTGACAGGGGTCCCGATCGTTGCTATAAAGTTAAAGTTTTGGCCCCGGCGTCAGTGATGTCCTTCGACTTTGGCGACTCTGGCGACGCCGGCTCCGGGAAACCCGTCAGCGACCGGTAACGGAAGGGGTTCGATGCCGACCATCAGTCAGCTTGTCCGGCAGGGCCGGGAGGCGATGCGCAAGAAGTCGAAGGCGCCCGCCATGGACGGCTCGCCGCAGAAGCGGGGCGTCTGCATCCGCGTGTACACGACCACCCCGAAGAAGCCGAACTCGGCTCTCCGGAAGGTGGCGCGCGTGCGGCTGACCAACGCGATCGAGGTGACGGCCTACATCCCGGGGGTGGGCCACAATCTCCAGGAGCACTCGATCGTGCTGATCCGGGGTGGTCGCGTCAAGGATCTGCCGGGCGTGCGGTATCACATCATCCGCGGAATTCTCGACTCGGCCGGGGTGGCGAACCGTCGGCAGAGCCGATCCAAGTACGGAGCCAAGACGCCCAAGGGCGGCGCGGCGTAACGAGGAGCTCTCGACCATGCCCCGAAGGGCCATCATCCAGCGCCGCGAGGTCAACCCCGACCCGAAGTACGGGAGCCGCCTGGTGGCGAAGTTCATCAACGTGATGATGCATGGAGGCAAGCGAAGCCTCTCCGAGGGGATCATGTACCACGCGCTCGACCTCATGGCCGATCGCGCGAAGCAGGACCCGCTCAAGCTCTTCAAGCAGGCGGTGGACAACGTCAAGCCGGCGCTCGAGGTGAAGTCACGCCGCGTGGGTGGCTCGACGTACCAGGTACCCGTCGAGGTTCGACCGGAGCGCCGGACCTCGCTGTCGATGCGATGGCTCGTGGGGTTTGCGCGCTCGCGGCCGGAGAAGACGATGCAGGAGCGGCTGGCCGCGGAGCTCCTCGACGCGGCGAACAACCGCGGGACGGCCGTGAAGAAGCGCGAGGACACCCACCGCATGGCCGAGGCCAACAAGGCGTTCGCGCACTACCGCTGGTAGCAAGCGACAATCGGGGCCCGCGCGCCCCGCCTCCCCCCGCCCGTGAGACCACGGCGCGGGTGTCGGCGTCGGTGGCGGCCCACAGGAAGGGTCGGTAAGGGTCGATGGAACGGCAGTACCCGCTGGACCGAACGCGAAACATCGGCATCATGGCGCACATCGATGCCGGTAAGACCACCACCACCGAGCGGATCCTCTACTACACCGGCCGGTCGTACAAGATCGGCGAGGTGCACGAGGGCACCGCCACGATGGACTGGATGGTCCAGGAGCAGGAGCGCGGCATCACCATCACGTCGGCCGCGACGACCTGCTTCTGGCGCGACTGCCGGGTCAACATCATCGATACCCCGGGCCACGTGGATTTCACCGTCGAGGTCGAGCGGTCGCTGCGGGTGCTGGACGGCGCGGTGGCGATCCTGGACGCGGTGGCGGGCGTGGAGCCCCAGACGGAGACGGTCTGGCGCCAGGCGGACAAGTACCGGGTGCCGCGGATCATCTACGTCAACAAGATGGACCGGACCGGCGCCGACTTTCTTCGCTCGCTCGAGATGATCCGCAGCCGCCTCGGGGCGACGCCCATGGTAGTCCAGCTCCCGCTCGGCGCGGAGGACGGCTTCCGGGGGGTCATCGACCTCATCGAGGAGGTCGCGTACGTCTGGCCGGAGGCGGACGCCAAGCTCGGGCAGGACTACGAGCGGGTCCCGATTCCCGCGGAGTACGCGGCGCAGGTACGAGAGTACCGCGAGCACCTGGTCGAGGCGCTGTCCGACGTCGACGAGAGCCTGATGGAGCGCTATCTCGAGGACGCGAAGATCGCGCCGGCGGATCTCCGCGCGGCGGTGCGGGCCAGCACCCTCGCGATGAAGCACGTCCCGGTGCTCTGCGGCGCGTCCTTCAAGAACAAGGGCGTGCAGCCGCTCCTCGACGCCGTCGTCGACTACCTGCCCTCCCCGCTCGACATCCCGCCGATCCAGGGGATCGATCCCGAGACGCGGGAGCCGGCGACGCGGCAGGCCTCCGACGCGGAGCCGTTCACGGCCCTCGCGTTCAAGCTGATGAACGACCCCTTCGTGGGGCAGCTGACCTTTCTCCGCGTGTACTCGGGGACGCTCGGCTCGGGGTCGCACGTCTACAACTCGACCCAGCAGAAGAAGGAGCGGGTCGGGCGCCTCTTGCGCATGCACGCCAACAAGCGGGAGGAGATCGAGAGCGTCGGCGCCGGGGACATCGCGGCGGTGGTGGGCCTCAAGTTCGCCCGCACCGGCGACACCCTGTGCGACGCGAACCGGCCCATCGTGCTCGAGGCGATGGACTTCCCGGAGCCGGTGATCTCCGTCGCGATCGAGCCGAAGACCAAGGCCGACGAGGAGAAGCTCGGCGTGTCGCTGGGCCGGCTGGCCCTCGAGGACCCGACCTTCAAGGTGTCGTCGGATGCCGAGACCGGGCAGACCCTGATCGCCGGCATGGGCGAGCTGCATCTCGAGATCATCGTCGACCGGCTCCTGCGGGAGTTCAAGGTCGAGGCGAACGTCGGGCGGCCCGAGGTGGCGTACCGCGAGACGATCCGCATCAAGGCGGAAGCCCGTGGCCGGTTCGTGCGGCAGACGGGCGGGCGCGGGCAGTACGGCGACGTCGAGATCGAGATCGAGCCGGCGCCGGGCAAGGGGTTCGTCTTCGAGAACAAGACCGTGGGCGGATCGATTCCGCGCGAGTACATCCCGGCGGTGGAGAAGGGCATGCGAGAGGCCACCGATAGCGGGGTCCTCGCGGGGTATCCCATCGTCGACGTCCAGGTGTCGCTCCTCGACGGCTCGTACCACGAGGTCGACTCCTCCGAGATGGCGTTCAAGATCGCGGGCTCGATGGCGTTCAAGGAAGCGGTCAGGCGCGCCAAGCCGGTCTTGCTGGAGCCGATCATGCAAGTCGAGGTCGTGACGCCGGAGGAGTACATGGGCGCGGTCCACGGCGACCTCGCGTCCCGGCGGGGCCGGATCGCGTCGATGGAGGCGCGAGGCTCGTCGCAGGTGATCCGCGCCAACGTGCCGCTAGCCACCATGTTCGGATATGCGACCGACCTGCGCTCCGCCACTCAGGGGCGCGCCACGTACACCATGCAGTTCGCCCGCTACGAGGAGGTCCCGACCAGCCTGGCCGAGGAGATCATGGCCAAGGTGGCCGGCCGAGCTCCCGCCCGCGCGGGCTCCCGCTGAGCGAGAGGCTCGGGAGGACCAGGAATGGCCAAGGCGAAGTTCGAGCGGACGAAGCCGCACGTGAACGTGGGGACGATTGGGCACATCGATCACGGGAAGACGACGTTGACGGCGGCGATCACGAAGGTGCTGCACACGAAGAACAAGGGGATCGCGGTTCGGGAGTACGGGTCGATCGACAACGCGCCGGAAGAGCGGGAGCGGGGGATCACGATCGCGGTGGCGCACGTGGAGTACGAGACGGCGAACCGGCACTACGCGCACATCGACTGTCCGGGGCACGCGGACTACATCAAGAACATGATCACGGGGGCGGCGCAGATGGACGGGGCCATCCTGGTGGTGGCCGCGAACGACGGGCCGATGCCGCAGACGCGGGAGCACGTGTTGCTGGCGCGGCAGGTGAACGTGCCGTATCTCGTGGTGTTCATGAACAAGGTGGACATGGTGGACGACCCGGAGATCCTGGACCTGGTGGAGCTGGAGGTTCGGGAGTTGTTGAAGAAGTACAACTTTCCGGGGGACGACATTCCGGTGATTCGGGGGTCGGCGCTGGCAGGCGAACGAGCACCCGGAGGACCCGAAGGCGGCGGCGGCGATCTGGGAGCTGATGCAGGCGGTGGACAGCTACATTCCGACGCCGCTGCGGCCGGTGGAGAAGCCGTTCCTGATGCCGGTGGAGGACATTTTCAGCATTACGGGGCGGGGGACGGTGGTGACGGGGCGGATCGAGCGGGGGATCGTGAAGGTGGGGGACGAGATCGAGATCGTGGGGATGCAGGACGCGGCGCGGAAGAGCGTGGTGACGGGGGTGGAGATGTTCCGCAAGCTCCTGGACGAGGGGCAGGCGGGGGACAACGTGGGCGCGCTCTTGCGGGGGATCGACAAGGACGAGGTGGAGCGGGGGCAGGTGTTGGCGAAGCCGGGGTCGATCAAGCCGCACAAGCGGTTCAAGGCGGAGGTGTACGTGCTGGCGAAGGAGGAGGGGGGGCGGCACACGCCGTTCTTCCAGGGGTACCGGCCGCAGTTTTACTTCCGGACGACGGACGTGACGGGGGTGTGCACGTTGCCGGCGGGGGTGGAGATGGTGATGCCGGGGGACAACGTGGCGATGGCGGTGGAGCTGATCACGCCGATCGCGATGGAGCGGGAGCTGCGGTTCGCGATTCGCGAGGGGGGGCGGACGGTGGGCGCCGGCGTCGTCACGGAGATCGAGGCGTAACGCCGTGGTCCTGTTGACCGATCAGAAGATCCGGATCCGCCTGCGAGCCTACGACCATCGTCTGCTCGATCGGTCCGTCAAGGAGATCGTCGAGACGGTGCGCCGGACCGGCGCCCGCGTCGCCGGACCCGTCCTGCTGCCGACCGCCATCAGCCGGTGGACGGTGCTCCGCTCGCCCCACGTGGACAAGAAGTCCCGGGAGCAGTTCGAGATGCGGACGCACAAGCGGCTCCTCGACATCCTCGATCCGACGCCACAGACCGTGGACGCCCTGACGAAGCTCGACTTGCCGTCCGGCGTCGACGTCGAGATCAAGTTCTAGCCAGACGGGACGCTCACCATGGCTAAGGCGATGAAGCAGGGGCTGATCGCGCGCAAGCGCGGCATGACGCAGGTGTTCGGCGACGACGGCAACATCGTGCCCGTCACGGTGCTGGAAGCGGGGCCCTGCACGGTCGTGCAGGTGAAGACGCCGGCGACCGACGGCTACGCGGCGCTCCAGCTCGGATTCGAGGCGAAGCGGAAGAAGGTCCGCAAGCCCATGGCCGGTCACTTCAAGAAGGCCGGAGTGGGCGCCGTGCGGATCCTGCGCGAGGTGCGCCTGGAGTCGGTGGATGGCTACCAGGTCGGGCAGACGCTGTCGGTGGAGCTGTTCAAGCCCGGCGAGCTGGTGGACGTCACGGGGATGCGGAAGGGGCGCGGCTTCCAGGGCGGGATCAAGCGGCACGGCTGGAGCGGGGGCGAGGCCTCGCACGGCTCGATGTTCCACCGGGCGCCGGGATCGATCGGGGCGTCCTCCGATCCGTCGCGGGTGTTTCCCGGCCACCGGCTGCCGGGACGTATGGGCGCCGTGCGGGTGACCACCCCGCACCTCGAGGTGGTGCGCGTGCTGCCGGAGCAACACCTCCTGGTGGTCAAGGGCGCCATCCCGGGTGCCACCGGCGGGCTCGTGCTCGTGCGGCAGAGCGTGAAGCAGTCGAAAGCGCAACGACGCGCCGAGAAGAAGGCGTGAGCGAGACCATGACGGGGACGGTGACGGTCGACGTCGTCGACGCAAGCGGCAAGGCGCACGGCACCCTCGAGCTCGCCGCGGCGGTGTTCGGGGCACCGATCCACGGCGCGCTCCTCCATCAGGCGGTCGTGCGGGAGCTGAACGGGCGCCGGGCGGGGACCCACGACACGAAGGGCCGGAGCGAGGTCTCGGGCGGCGGCCGGAAGCCGTGGAAGCAGAAGGGCACCGGGCGGGCCCGGCAGGGTTCCATCCGCGCGACCCAGTGGAAGGGGGGCGGCAAGCCCTTCGGCCCCACGCCGCGACGCTACGACCAGGCGATGCCACGGCAGGCCCGGCGGGGGGCGCTCCGGGCGGCCTGGACGGACAAGGTTGCGGGGGGACAGCTCACGGTCGTGGACCGGTTCGCCCTCGCCGAGCCGAAGACCAAGACGGTGGTCGGCCTCCTGGCGGGCCTGGGCGCGGTGGGGACCCGGACGCTCCTGGTGGTGACCGAGCCCAGCGCGGCGCTGGTGCGCGCCTGCCAGAACGTGCCGTGGCTGACCCTCGGCCGGCCCGGCCACGTGTCGGTGGCCGAGCTCCTGCGGCACGACCGGGTGGTGGCGGAGCGGCAGGCCCTGGTGGCGACGCAGGAGGGGTTGCTGGCATGAGAGATCCCCGGCAGGTGGTGCTCCGGCCGCTGGTGACGGAGAAGGCGACGACCCTCAAGGACGAACGCAACCAGGTGAGCTTCCAGGTGGCGGTCGACGCCAACAAGGTCGACATTCGCCGGGCGGTCGAGGTCATCTTCAAGGTGAAGGTCACCGACGTGCGCACGCAGGTCATCTACGGCAAGGAGAAGCGGATGGGCCGCTTCGTGGGCCGGCGTCCCACGTGGAAGAAGGCCGTCGTGCAGCTCGCGCCCGACAACAAGATCGAGCTGTTCGAGTCGTAGAGCCCGGCCAGGACGACAGCCAGGAAGACAGGACGAGAAGCCCATGGCGATCAGGATACTGAAGCCGACGTCGGCGGGTCGACGGTTCCAGACCATGTTGACCTTCGACGAGATCACGAAGGTGCGCCCCGAGAAGGCGCTCGTCGTCACCAAGAAGCGCACCGGCGGCCGGAACTCGCTGGGGCGTATCACCACCCGGCACATCGGGGGCGGCCACAAGCAGAAGATCCGGCTGGTGGATTTCCGTCGCGAGAAGCTGGGCGTGCCGGCGAAGGTGGCGGCGATCGAGTACGATCCGAACCGCAGCGCCCGCATCGCGCTCCTGCACTACCGCGATGGCGAGAAGCGCTACATCCTTGCCCCGCACGGGCTCAAGGTCGACGACACGGTGGTCTCGGGTCCGACCGCCGACATCCTGCCCGGCAACGCGCTCCCGCTCCGCGCGATCCCGGCCGGCACCACGATCCACAACATCGAGCTCCAGCCCGGCAAGGGTGGGCAGCTCTGCCGGAGCGCGGGCACCGGCGCGCAGCTGGTCGCCAAGGAAGGGGAGATGGCCCACGTCAAGCTCCCGTCCGGCGAGATCCGGCTGATCCGCCAGACCTGCATGGCGACGATCGGGCAGGTGGGCAACCTCGACCATGAGAACGTGACGGTCGGCAAGGCGGGTCGCAGCCGCTGGCGTGGGATCCGCCCGACGGTGCGCGGCACGGCGATGAATCCCGTCGACCACCCGATGGGTGGCGGAGAGGGGCGTGGGAAGGGCAACCACCCCATGACCCCGTGGGGCAAGCCGACCAAGGGCGCCAAGACACGGCGGCGTCAGCCGTCGGACCGGTACATCGTCTCCCGTCGTGGGCGGCGCCGGTAGGAGGACGAAGTGGGACGCTCGGTCAGCAAGGGTCCGTTCATCGACCCGCATCTCATCGAGAAGGTGGAGGCGCTGAACGCCTCCCGGCAGAAGAAGGTCATCAAGACCTGGTCGCGGCGCTCGACGATCAGCCCGGACTTCGTCGGTCACACGCTGGCCGTGCACAACGGCAAGAAGTTCATCCCGGTCTACGTGACGGAGAACATGGTCGGGCACAAGCTCGGCGAGTTCTCGCCCACGCGGACCTTCCGCGCGCACGGCTCGCACACCGAGAAGTCCACGGCGCTCAAGTAGGACGGGGAGTCCATGCTCACCAAGGCCGTCGCCCGCTACATCCGCGTGTCGCCCCGCAAGGCGCGTCTCGTCGCCGACCTCGTGCGCGGCAAGACCGTGGCGGAGGCGCTCGCGATCCTCCAGTACTCGCCACAGATCGCGGCCCGGCACATCGAGAAGGTCCTGCGGTCGGCCGTCGCCAACGCCGAGCACAACCACCAGGTGCGGGGCCTCGACGATCTCCGGGTGAACGCGGTGATCGACGGTGGGCCGTCCCTCAAGCGGATCCAGCCGCGGGCGATGGGCCGGGCGTTCTGGATCCGGCATCGTCTCGCGCACATCACCGTGGCCCTGGCCGAGGCCGGGCCCGCCCGGCCGCCGCGAGCCGCCGCGGCCGAGCCCGCCGCCGCGCGGCCGCGGGCCCGAGCCCCTCGCCGCCCGGCCGCCGCCGGGACCGGCCGGCGGCCCGCCAAGACCAAGACGACGAGGAGCGCCTGATGGGACAGAAGGTCCACCCGATCGGATTCCGGCTCGGCACGACGCGGACGTGGAGCTCGCGCTGGTTCGCCTCCAAGGAGTACGCGAACCTCCTCCACGAGGACACCAAGATCCGTCGGTACATCAAGGATGCGCTCTATCACGCGGGCATCTCGCGGATCGATGTCGAGCGTTCGGCCAACCGGGCGCGGATCATCGTCCACACGGCGCGGCCCGGGATCATCATCGGGCGGAAGGGCGCCGAGGTGGAGAAGCTCAAGAACGAGCTGCAGGCGCGGACGGGCAAGGAGATCCACCTGGACATCCAGGAGGTGGTGCACCCGGAGCTCGATTCGCAGCTCGTCGCCGAGAACGTCGCGCTCCAGCTGGAGAAGCGCGTGGCGTTCCGTCGGGCCATGAAGAAGGCGGTGCAGAGCTCGGTGCGGCTCGGCGCGGAGGGGATCCGCATCGCGTGCGCGGGGCGCCTCGGGGGGGCGGAGATCGCCCGCCGGGAGTGGTACCGCGACGGGCGCGTGCCGCTGCAGACCCTCCGGGCCGATCTGGACTTCGGCGTGGCCACCGCCCACACGACGTACGGGACCATCGGCGTGAAGGTGTGGATCTTCAAGGGCGAGGTGCTGCCGGCGGCGCGGACCGCGGAGCTGGGGTAACGGCGCGCGATGCTGCAGCCCAAACGCGTCAAGTACCGCAAGGCCCATCGCGGGCGGATGAAGGGCACCGCCCAGCGGGGGGCGTCGCTGGCATTCGGTGACTTCGGTCTGAAGGCGCTCGAGCCGTGCTGGCTCACGAATCGGCAGATCGAGGCGGGCCGCGTGGCCTTGACCCGCGCGGTCAAGCGCGGGGGCAAGATCTGGATCCGCGTCTTTCCGGACAAGCCCTTCACCAAGAAGCCGGCCGAGACCCGGATGGGCAAGGGCAAGGGAAACCCGGAGTACTGGGTCGCCGTCGTGAAGCCGGGGCGGATCCTCTACGAGATGGAAGGCCTGACCGAGGACATCGCGAAGGAGGCGTTCCGCTTGGCGAGCCAGAAGCTGCCCATCCGGACCAAGATGGTCAAGCGCGAGCAGGCATGAGCCCACAGGCCGCCACAGGCCGAAGGCCGTCCGATCAACTGAGCGAGGCGCGGTGATGAAGGGCAAGACGAACCTGCGTGATCTGAACGAGACCGAGCTCGAGCAGAAGGCCCGCGAGCTCCGCGAGGAGGTCTTCAACCTCCGGTTCCAGGTCTCGATGGCGATGGCCAAGAACCCGGCGCGTATCGGCCAGGTCCGGCGCGAGCTGGCTCGCGTGCAAACGATCCTGCGCGAGCGGACGCTCGGGATCCGGCGCGGATAGGCGGCGGGGGAGGCGAGACGTGGAGAAGACCCGGGTCGGCGTGGTGGTCAGCGACAAGATGAGCAAGACGCGGGTGGTCGTGGTGGAGCGAGCCTTCCGCCACCCGCTCTACGAGCGCGTCGTCAAGCGCACGACGCGCTTCAAGGCGCACGACGAGCGGAACGAGGCGCACCTGGGCGACCGGGTGCTCATCGTGGAAACCCGCCCTCTGTCCAAGGACAAGCGGTGGCGGATCAAGGAGATCCTCCAGCGGGCGTCCTGAGCCCGCCTGCGAGGAACGGACAGCCATGATTCAACCGCGGACGATGCTGGACGTCGCCGACAACTCGGGCGCCAGGAAGGTGCAGTGCATCCGGGTGATGGGCGGCTCGAACAAGAAGTACGCGTCGATCGGGGACACGATCATCGTGGCGGTGAAAGAGGCGACCCCCGAGGGGTCCGTGAAGAAGGGCGACGTGGCGCGCGCGGTCGTGGTGCGAACGGCGAAGGAGATCCGGCGGCCGGATGGGTCACACATCAAGTTCGATCGCAACGCCGCCGTGCTCCTGAATCCCCAGAACAACCCGATCGGGACGCGCATCTTCGGGCCCGTGGCGCGCGAGCTGCGGGACCGGCAGTTCCTGAAGATCATTTCGCTCGCGCCCGAGGTCATCTGAGGCGGCTATGGCACGCGGCGGGCTGACGATCCGGAAGAACGACACGGTGCTGGTCATCGCAGGGCGGGAGAAGGGCAAGCGCGGCAAGGTCCTGTTCGTGCTGCCGACGCGGGAGCGCGTCGTCGTCGAGCACGTCAACATGATCAAGAAGCACCAACGGCCGACGCAGAAGCTCCGCCAGGGCGGGATCATCGAGCGGGAAGCTCCGCTGCACGTCTCGAACGTGATGCTGGTCTGCAGCAAGTGTGACAAGGCGACCCGCGTGGGCGTCCGGGTGCTGGCGGACGACCGCCGGGCGCGCGTGTGCCGGCGCTGCGGCGACATCGTCGACAAGGCGTAGGAGAGAGACGCGATGGCGAAGGCAGACAAGCCCGAGGGCGCTCCGGCGAAGGCTCCCGGCGGCAAGCCGGCGGGCGGGGGCGGTAAGCCCGGCGCGCCGGGCAAGGGCGGCAAAGGCGGAGCCGCCGCGGCGGCGAAGGCCACGGCGGCCGCGCCGCCAACCCGCGCGCGTAGCATGGGACAGATCCCGCCGCGCCTTCGGGACCGGTACCGGACCGTCGTGTTGCCGGCCCTCATGCAGGAGCGAGGGTACCGGAACCCCCACCAGGTGCCGCGGCTCGAGAAGATCGTGCTCAACATGGGTCTCGGCGAGGCCAAGGAGAACGCCAAGGTGCTGGATGCCGCCACCGCCGACCTGGTGGCGGTCAGCGGCCAGAAGCCGGTCGTGACGAAGGCGCGGAAGTCGATCGCGGCCTTCAAGGTGCGGACCGGGATGCCGGTCGGGGCCAAGGTGACGCTGCGCGGCGCGCGGATGCACGAGTTCCTGGACCGGCTGGTCAGCGCCGCCCTGCCGCGGGTGCGCGACTTCCGGGGGCTGTCCCCGAAGTCGTTTGACGGGCGAGGGAACTACGCGCTCGGGCTCAAGGAGCAGATCATCTTCCCGGAGATCGACTACGACAAGATCGACAAGATCCGCGGAATGGACATCATCATCTGCACGACGGCCGCGACCGACGAGGAGGCGAAGGCCCTGCTGACGCACCTCGGCGTGCCGTTCCGCGAGTAGGGCGGAGAGCGAGTCGATGGCAAAGACGTCACTGATCAACAAGCAGCGGAGGACGCCGAAGTTCAAGGCGCGGGTCTACACGCGCTGTCGCATGTGCGGCCGCCCGCGGGGCTACCTCCGCAAGTTCCAGTTGTGCCGAATCTGCTTCCGGAACCTGGCCCTTCGCGGCGAGATCCCGGGCGTGGCCAAAGCCTCCTGGTAGCCCATCCGAGGGAGAGCGATTCATGGCGATGGTGACGGATCCGGTGGCGGACATGCTGACCCGCGTCCGCAACGGCAGCCTGGCCGAGCACGAGAAGGTGGACATCCCGTCCTCCCGGCTGAAGGTGCGGCTCGCGGAGATCCTCAAGGAGGAGGGGTTCATCAAGAACTTCCGCCTCATCGAGGACAAACGGCAGGGTGTCCTGCGTATCTACCTGAAGTACGGGCCGGGGCAGGAGCGGGTGATCAGTGGCCTCCGGCGCGTCTCCAAGCCGGGCAAGCGCCTGTACGTGGGGGCGGATCGGATCCCGAGCGTGCTCGGGGGGATGGGCGTGGCGATCCTGTCGACCCCGCAAGGGTTGCTCACGGACCGCGAGTCCCGCAAGGCCAAGGTGGGTGGGGAGGTTCTCTGCTACGTCTGGTAGCGCGACCGGCGGGGTCGCGGCCGGGGCGAGGGACGGAACGATGTCGAGGATAGGGAAGAAGCCGATCGCGATCCCCAAGGGCGTGCAGGTGGGTATCCAGGGGCAGCAGGTCGAGGTCAAGGGTCCCAAGGGCCGGCTCGAGCTCCGGGTGCACGATCTCTGCTCGGTGAAGATCGCCGACGGCAGCGTGATGGTGGGGCGCGGGGCCGAGCACCGCACGGCCCGGGCGCTCCACGGGCTGACCCGGGCGCTCGTGGCGAACATGGTGCAGGGCGTCACCGAGGGCTTCGAGCGGAAGCTGGAGATCCAGGGGATCGGGTACCGGGTGCAGCACGCGGGGCGGAATCTCACGTTCGCCTTGGGCTACTCGCATCCGATCGTGTTTGCCCTGCCCGACGGCGTGACCGCCGAGGTGGAGAAGCAGACGGCGATCACGCTCCGCGGCGTGGACAAGTACCTCGTCGGCCAGACGGCCGCGCGGCTTCGTGCGCTCCGGCCGCCCGATTCGTACAAGGGCAAGGGCGTTCGCTTCACGGGCGAGGTTGTTCGCAAGAAGGTCGGGAAGACCGGCGCGAAGTAGCCGGCGGTTCGGCGAGGAGAGACGACGGTGGGCGTGACAGAGCGCGTGGAAGGTCGGGCGAATCGGCACCACCGCATCCGGCGTGTCGTGCGCGGATCGGTGGAGCGCCCTCGCTTGGTGGTGTACCGGAGCCTGAAGCACATCTACGCCCAGGTGGTGGACGACAACCGCGGGGTGACGGTCGCGGCCGCCGGGAGCCTGTCTCCCGAGCTCAAGGACACGCTGCGCTCCGGGGGCAACGTGGCCGCCGCCAAGGCGGTGGGCGAGCTGATCGCGCGGAAGGCGCAGGCCAGCGGGATCGCCACGGTCGTGTTCGACCGCGGTGGCTACAAGTACCACGGCCGCGTGAAGGCCTTGGCGGACGCGGCGCGCGCCGCGGGGCTCGCATTCTAGGGAATCCGGAAACGGCGGACGGGAGAGCACATGGCGGAGGGGCGTATCGATCCGGGCGGGCTCGAGCTGAAGGACCGCGTGGTCGCCATCAACCGCGTGGCCAAGGTGGTGAAGGGTGGGCGACGGTTCTCCTTCACTGCGCTGGTCGTCGTGGGTGACGGGGGAGGGCACGTGGGCGTGGGCCTTGGAAAGGCGCACGAGGTGCCCGAGGCGATCCGGAAAGCGGTCGAGCACGCCAAGAAGGATCTGCTCTACGTGCCCCTCCGGGACACGACGCTGCCGTGCGAGATCACCGGCCACTTCGGCTCGGGACGGGTGTTCCTCCGCCCCGCGACCCAGGGGACCGGGTTGATCGCCGGCGGGGCGGTCCGGGCGGTGCTCGAGGCGGCGGGGGTCCAGGACGTCCTGACCAAGACCCTCGGCTCGAACAACCCGCACAACGTCCTGAAGGCGACCCTGGACGCGCTCCGACGGATCCGCAAGCTTCAGGACCTTCAGGGGCTCCGGCGGAAGTCCTCGCAGGAAGCCGAGGAGGCAGTCCTTGCCAAGCAGGAAGCTTAAGATCACCCTCACGCGGAGCATGATCGGGCTGAAGCCGGATCACGTGCGGACGATCCAGGCGCTGGGGCTGCGCCGGATCCGGGCGACGGTGGTCCACGACGACACCGCGGTGATCCGGGGCATGGTCGCGAAGGTCCCGTACGCGGTGCGGGTGCAAGAGGAGCAGTCCGCATGAAGCTTGGTGATCTCCGTCCTCCGCGCGGAGCCCGGAAGCCGCGCAAGCGCGTGGGGCGCGGCCCCGCGTCGGGTCACGGCAAGACCAGCACGAAGGGGCACAAGGGACACAAGGCCCGCTCGGGCGGCGGCAAGCCGCCCGGCTTCGAGGGCGGGCAGATGCCGCTCTATCGCCGGATCCCGAAGCGCGGCTTCAAGAACCCGTTCCACCGCGAGTTCGCGGTGGTCAACGTGGCCGACCTCGTCCGATGCTTCCCCGAGGGCGGGGACATCGGCCCCGAGGCCCTGGTCGGAGCGGGACTCATGGCCGCGCGGGCGAGCCGGCTCGTCAAGGTCCTGGGCGATGGCGACCTCGCCGGGGCGGTGCTGACCGTGCGGGCGCATGCCTTCTCGAAGGCGGCCGCGGCGAAGATCGCGGCGGCCGGTGGCCGCACCGAGGTGCTGCCGGCGTGATCGAAGTCCTCAAGAACCTCCAGAACGTCACCAAGATCCCGGAGCTCAAGCGCCGGCTCCTGATGACGGCGGGGCTCCTGGCCGCCTACCGGCTGGGCGCGCACGTGCCCACCCCGGGGGTGGACGCGGAGGCGCTCGCCCGGTTCTTCGACAGCGTCCAGGGCACGCTCTTGGGCCTGGTGGATCTCTTCTCGGGCGGCAACCTCCGGAGCCTCACGGTCTTCGCGCTCGGGATCATGCCCTACATCTCCGCCTCGATCATCCTCCAGCTCCTCACGGTCGTCGTGCCGGCGCTGGAGCGGCTGGCCAAGGAGGGCGAGGCGGGCCGGAAGAAGATCACGCAGTACACGCGCTACGGCACCATCGTCCTCTCCGCGTTCCAGTCGCTGTTCATCGCGATCGGCCTCGAGACCATGGACGCGGGCGGAGCCACCCTGGTGCCGAACAAGGGCTGGACCTTCCGGGTGATCACGATGATCACCCTGACCTCGGGCACCGCGCTCATCATGTGGCTCGGCGAGCAGATCTCCGAGAAGGGCATCGGGAACGGCATCTCGCTGATCATCTTCGCCGGCATCGTGGTCCGCCTGCCGTCGGCCCTCGAGGGCACCTACCAGCTCTTGCGGACGGGCGAGATGAAGCCCCTGGTGCTGCTCGGCGTCATCGTGCTGATGCTCGCGGTGACGGCGGCGGTCATCATCATGCAGGAAGGGCAGCGGAAGATTCAGGTCCAGTACGCCAAGCGCGTCGTCGGGCGACGGGTGTACGGGGGGCAGTCGACGCACATCCCGCTCCGGATCAACACGGCGGGCGTGATTCCGGTCATCTTCGCCTCGTCGCTGATCCTCTTCCCGGCCACGCTCGCCCGCTTCGTCCCGACCTGGTGGATGCAGGCGGTGTCGGACGCGCTCTCGCCGGGACCCTTGCCGCAGCACGGCCTCTACTACGTCCTCTACATGGGCTTCATCATCTTCTTCACGTACTTCTACACCGCGATCATCTTCAATCCGAACGACCTCGCGGACAACATGAAGAAGTACGGCGGCTTCATTCCCGGGGTGCGCCCCGGCAAGAAGACGGCGGAGTTCATCGACCGCGTCCTGACGCGCATCACGCTGCCCGGGGCGATCTTCCTGGCCCTGATCTCCGTGCTGCCCGATTTCCTGATTCGGGCCTTCAACGTGCCGTTCTACTTCGGCGGCACGAGCCTCCTCATCGTCGTCGGCGTGGCCCTCGATACCGTGCGGCAGATGGAATCGCACCTGCTCATGCGTCACTACGAGGGGTTCCTGCGGCGCCGCCAGAAGGTCCGGGCCTGAGATGCGGATCGTGTTGCTGGGCCCGCCGGGGGCCGGGAAGGGGACACAGGCGCGCCGGCTCGCCGCGCGCTGGAGCGTGCCCCAGATCTCGACCGGGGACATGCTCCGGGAGGCGGTCGCCCAGGGCACGCCGCTCGGGGTCGAGGCTCGGCGCTTCATGGAGGCCGGGGAGCTCGTCCCCGACACGGTCATCATCGGGCTGGTCCGCGAGCGGCTCGCGCAGCCGGACGGGCGGAAGGGGTTCGTGCTGGACGGGTTCCCGCGGACGGCGGCGCAGGCGGAGGCGCTCGACCGGCTGCTCGAGACCGAGGGCACCCCGCTCGAGCGCGTGGTGCTCTTCGAGATGGCTGACGAGGAGCCGGTGGCCCGGCTCAGCGGCCGCCTGGTCTGCCGCAACTGCGGCCGGAACTACCACCGCACGCTCTCGCCGTCCCGGGCGCCGGACCGATGCGACGCGTGCGGGGGCGAGCTCTACCAGCGGCCCGACGACGACGAAGCGACGGTCCGACGTCGGCTCGCGGTGTATGCGCGAGACACCCGGCCCCTCGTCGAGTACTACCGGGCGCGCGGCCTCCTGACCACGATCTCCGGCGCCGGCACGATGGATGCGGTCCACGCCGACCTCGTCCGGGCGACCGAGGGCCCGCGGTGATCGAGCTGAAGTCGGCGGCGCAGATCGAGTACATGCGGGCGGCCGGGCAGATCCTGGCGGACGCCTTCCGCATGTGCCGCGATCTGGTGAAGCCCGGCGTGTCCACGCTCGAGATCGATCGGGAGGTGGAGGCCCTGATCCGAGGCCGGAAGGCGAAGCCGGCCTTCAAGGGCTACCGGGGGTTCCCGGCGACGATCTGTGCGTCGATCAACGAGGAAGTGGTCCACGGGATTCCCGCGCCCAAGCGGCGCCTCCGGGAGGGCGACATCATCGGCCTCGA
Source organism: uncultured Candidatus Rokubacteria bacterium (assembly GCA_963799055.1). Lineage (GTDB taxonomy): Bacteria > Methylomirabilota > Methylomirabilia > Rokubacteriales > DASRDR01 > DASRDR01. The sequence goes on along the minus strand of CAWCVP010000021.1, from coordinate 38,024 downwards.
TCTCGGGGCGATCGTGGAAGGCTACTACGCGGACGCCGCGGTCACGCTGCCGGTGGGCGAGATCAGCGACGAGGCCCGCCGCCTCCTGGACGTCACCCGGGAGTCGCTCGAGCAGGCGATCGCGCAGTGCCGGCCCGGGAACCGCGTCGGGGACGTCGCGGCGGTCGTGCAGCGGCACGTCGAGGCGGCGGGGTTCGGCGTGGTGCGGGCCTTCGTGGGGCATGGCATCGGGCGCGCGCTCCACGAGGATCCGCAGGTGCCGAACTTCGGGGAGCCCGGTCGGGGGCCGCTGCTCCGGCCTGGCATGGTGCTGGCCCTCGAGCCCATGGTCACGATGGGCCACTGGGAAGTGCGCGTGCTGGCGGACCGGTGGACCGCGGTGACCGCGGACGGCAGCCTGGCGGCGCACTTCGAGCACACCGTGGCGGTGTCCGAGCAGGGCCCGGATGTGCTGACGGCGGATGCCAGGGAGGCGGCCTGATGGCAAGGCGGCGGCGCGGGCAGTTTCCCGAGGAGCGCGAGGGGAAGAAGCCGAAGGACGACGCGATCGAGGTGGAGGGCAAGGTGGTGGAGCCCCTGCCGAACGCGATGTTTCGGGTGGAGTTGGACAACGGGCACCGCGTTCTGACGCACGTCTCGGGCAAGATGCGAATGCACTTCATCCGAATTCTTCCCGGTGACCGGGTCAAGGTCGAGCTGTCGGCGTACGACCTGACGCGGGGCCGGATCACGTACCGGTTCAAGTAAGCGAAGCCCCGCCGACGGGGAGCGGAGCGGACGGAGAGTCCCATGAAGGTACGGCCGTCGATCAGGACGCGATGCGAGAAGTGCAAGGTGATCCGACGCAAGGGCGTCGTGCGGGTCATCTGCGAGAACACGCGCCACAAGCAGCGTCAGGGCTGACGGGCGGCGGGAGAGGACGGGGCCTATGGCACGCGTAGCGGGAGTGGATCTGCCGCGCGACAAGCGGGGCGAGGTGGCGTTGACGTACATCTTCGGGATCGGGCGCTCGTCGTCGCGGCGCATCCTGGCGCGGGCCGGGGTGGACATGCAGCGGCGCGTTCGCGAGTGGACCGACGACGAGGCGGCCCGGGTCCGCGAGGTGATCGAGCGCGAGCAGCGGGTCGAGGGCGACCTGCGGCGCGAGGTCACGATGAACGTCAAGCGGCTGATGGACATCGGCAGCTACCGCGGGATCCGGCACCGCAAGGGCCTGCCGGTTCGCGGGCAGCGTACGCACACGAACGCGCGCACCCGGAAGGGGCCGCGCCGGGGCGTCGGCATCCGCAAGAAGTCCACGGCGAAGAACCCGACGACGGGAAAGGCGTAAGATCCCATGGCTGAAGCGGCGGCCGGGAAGCCCCGGAAGAGCGCGAAGCGCAAGGAGCGGCGGGAGGTCCGCACGGGCATCGCGCACGTGCAGGCCACCTTCAACAACACCATCGTGACCCTCACCGACAAGATGGGCGGGGTGGTCGCGTGGGCGAGCGCGGGGAGCGTGGGCTTCAAGGGCTCGCGCAAGAGCACGCCATTCGCCGCCCAGATGGCGGCGGAGTCGGCGGCGCGCAAGGCGATGGAGCTCGGTCTGAAGCAGGTCGAGGTCTTCGTGAAGGGTCCCGGGGCGGGCCGGGAGGCGGCGATTCGCTCCCTCCAGGCGGTCGGTCTCGAGATCACCGCGATCCGCGACGTCACGCCGATCCCTCACGATGGCTGCCGGCCGCCCAAGCGCCGCCGGGTGTAGCGAGGAGGACAGGAGTTGGCACGATACAACGACGCGGTCTGCCGGCTGTGCCGGCGGGAGGGTCTCAAGCTGTTCCTGAAGGGGTCGCGCTGCTTCACGGACAAGTGCGCGATCGAGCGCCGCAACTACCCGCCCGGTCAGCATGGTCTGGGGCGCTCCAAGCAGTCTGCCTACGGGCAGCAGCTGCGCGAGAAGCAGAAGGCGAAGCGCATCTACGGGCTCCTCGAGGGGCAGTTCCGGCGCTACTTTGCGCAGGCGGAAGGCCAGAAGGGCGTGACGGGCGAGAATCTGCTGCGTCTCCTCGAGCGGCGGCTCGACAACGTCGTCTTCCGGCTCGGCTTCGCGGCCTCGCGATCCGAGGCGCGGCAGATGGTGGCGCATGGCCACTTCCAGGTGAACGGGCGCCGCGTGTCGGTCCCGTCGTTCCTGGTCAAGGTGGGTGATCAGGTGCAGTTGCGCTCCACCTCGAAGCTCCAGGAGCGTGTGACCGACAACCTGTCGGCCGGGCGAGGGCATGTGCCCCAGTGGCTCGACCTGGCCGCTCCCGGCAAGTCGGGGACGGTCCGGAGCCTCCCGCTGCGCGACGACATCCAGATTCCGGTGCAGGAACAGCTCATCGTCGAGCTGTACTCGAAGTAAGAGGGGTCGCACGAATGCCGCGGTTGATGTTCCAGCGTCCGCGTCGGGTCGAATGGGAAGACCTCACCTCGGGCTTCGGCCGCATGACGGCCGAGCCGTTCGAGAAGGGCTACGCGCTGACGGTCGGCAACTCGCTCCGCCGGGTGCTCCTCGCCGCCATCCCCGGCACGGCCATCGTGTGGGCCAAGATCGCGGGGGCGAGCCCGGACGCCGAGCGCGTGTCCGGTGTCGAGGAGGACCTCGCGAACCTCCTGCTCAACCTGAAGAAGGTCGTCGTGCGGTTGCCCGGCGACGCCGAGACGGGGACGGCCCGGCTCGAGGTGCGAGGCCCGCGGGCGGCGACCGGCGCCGACCTGACGGGCGCGGAGGTGCTGAACCCCCATCTGCACCTCGCCAATGTGGCCGCGGGCGGCCGGCTCGCCCTCGAGGTCGGCATCCGGACCGGGCGCGGGTACGTCTCGGCGGAGCGGCATCCCGAGGGGATGCCGACCGGCGCGGTGGGCCTGGACGCGGCGTTCTCGCCGATCCGGCGCGTGAACTACCTAGTCGAGATGTCCCGGCTCGGGAACATCACCGACTACGAGAAGCTCGTGGTCGAGATCACGACGGACGGCAGCATTACGCCGGACCAGGCGTTCGTCCAGGCCTCGAAGCTCCTGCGGGACCACTTCGACCTCTTCACGCCCGCGGGGGCGGAGGAGGAGGACGACGAGCCGTCGGTGACGACCGCTCCCACGGAGGCCATGAGGCAGGCATGAGGCACAAGCGCGGCGGCTCGAAGCTGGGCCGGCTCACGGCCCACCGCTGGGCCATGTTCCGGAACCTCCTGGCGGGGCTGTTCACCCATGAGCGGATCACGACCACTTCGGCCAAGGCGAAGGCCGTCCGGCCGCTGGCGGACCACCTGGTGACGCTCGCGAAGGAGGACAACCTCCACGCCCGCCGGCAGGCGCTCACCCTGGTGCCCGACACGATCGTCGTGCGGCGACTCTTCGACACGGTCGCTGCCCGGTACGCCGACCGGCGCGGCGGCTACACCCGCATCATCCCGGTCGGGATGCGGCGCGGCGATGCCGCCCCGATGGTGATCCTGGAGCTGGTCGATCGGCCCGAGGCCCCGAAGGCGAAGCCTGAGAAGGGCAAGAAGGGGACCGAGCCGAAGGGGAAAGAGGCGAAGAAGGCCCGGAAGGCCGCCGCGGCCGCCGGCCGCGGCTAGGCCGGGCCGCCGCTCCGCGCAAGCCCGTCCCGGTCGTCGGATACGAAACGCGAGGGGGGTCAACGACCCCCCTCGCGTCATTTTCAGGCGGGCGCTCCGGCTACCGGAGGTGCTGGCGGAAGAAGGCGAGCGTCCGCCGCCAGGCGTCCTCGGCGGCGGTCCGATCGTAGACGTCCGGGCGCTCGTCGTTGAAGAACGCGTGGTCGACGCCCGGGTAGATGTGGATCTCGGACACCTGGCCCGCTCGCCGGATGTCCGCGTCGACCTGCCGGGCCACCGCCGGCGTCACGAAGCCGTCACGCTCGGCATAGAGGCCCAGCACGGGCCCGGTCAGCTTCGTGTAGTCGGGCTTCACGTTCGGGTGGATGCCGTAGAAGTTCACGCAGGCGCCGACCGCCGGGTTGAGCGTCGCGGCGAAGAGCGCGAGCTGCCCCCCCATGCAGAATCCCGACCGCGCCGATCTTGCGGGTCGCCGAGCGGGCCAGGAGGTAGGTGGCGGCGCCCCGGAGATCCTTCTCGGCCCGGGCGATGTTGAGGGCCATGAACAGCTTCCCGGCCCCATCGGGCTCGCTCGCGGTCTGGCCATGATACATGTCGGGGGCCAGGGCCACGAAGCCCTCGCCCGCGAAGCGATCGCAGACGTGCTTGATGTGCGGGACCAGGCCCCACCATTCCTGGATCACGAGGATGCCGGCCCCGGTGCCGCTCTTGGGCGTGGCCAGGTACCCGGACGTGGTGGCGTCGTTCGCCGGAAAGGTCACCATGCTGCCGGCCATGCTCAGTGTCCTCCGTGGGGCTTCGCGGGAGTGGCGTCGGTCTTTCGATCACGCGCGTGGACCTTGACCTTCAGGATGCGCCGCTCGTCGGCGTCGACCACAGCGAGCTCGTAGGCGCCGACGATGACCTGCTCGCCGGGCCGCGGGATGCGCCCGAGGGAGGAGAGGATCAACCCCGCCACCGTCTCGTAGTCCTTCTTCTTCGGGAGGTCCCACTCCAGGGCCTCGTTGAGCTCCTCGATCCACAGGCGGCCGTCGACGAGGTAGCTGCCGTCGGGGAGCCGAACGAGCTGGGAGGGAGTGCGCTCGCGCTCATCCGGGATCGCCCCGACGATCTCCTCGATGACGTCCCCGACGGTCACGATGCCCTGGCTGGCGCCGTACTCGTCGACCACGACCGCCAGCTGGATCCGACGCCGCTGCATCTCCGGCAGGAGGTCGCTGACGCGCTTGGTGGCCGGAACGTAGTGCGCCGGCCGCATGAGGGTCCGGACCGTCTCCCCGGTGGCGCCGCGGCCCAGGATGTCGAGCGCCGCGACCACCCCCACGACGTGGTCGATGCGTTCCCGGTAGACCGGGAGCCGGGAGTGTCCGCTCTCCCCGATCCGCGCCGTCACCTCGTCGATGCCCGCGTCCTCGGGGACGGCGACGATGTCGACCAGCGGGACCATGACCTCGCGCACCGATGTCTCGACCAGATCGAAGATCCCCTCGATCATCTCCCGCTCTTCCTCGAGGACGTCCGTGGTGCCGTCCGGCTCGCGCTCGACCAGGAGGCGGAGGTCAGCCCGCGAGACGAAGGGGTCTCGACGCTCTCCGTGTCCGAGGCCGCCCAGGATCGCGCGGACCAGCAGGTTGGCGACACCCACGGCCGGGGCGAGGAGCCAGGCGATCCCGCGGAGGGGGTCGAACGTGCGGAGGGCGATGTCGGTAGCGCGAGACTGGGTCAGCGCCTTCGGGAGGATCTCCCCGAACACCAGGATCAGCGGCGTCAGGATCACCGTGGCCCACAGCGAGGCTTGCACGCCCACCCAGGGGAGGAGGGCCGCGGTCGCCACCGCCGAGGAGACGACGTGGGCGATCGTCACGCCCATCATGGCGGTCGACAGGAGCCGCTCCGGGTGCTGGAACGCCTCCATGTAGCCGCGGGCCACCCGTGAGCCTTGCTCGGCGAGGTGACGCAGCCGCACCCGGTTGGCGGCCAGGAAGGCGATCTCGGCGCTGGAGAAGAACGCCGAGGCGAGGAGACACAGGAAGACCAGGCCGAAGGTCGTCCCGAGGGTCACGGTGTGGCTTCCCCGGCGCCCGTGTCGGGCCCCGCCGACCCGTCCGGCCGGGTGGCCGCGGGCGCGAGCAGGTGGACCAGCACTTGGAGGATGCGGTTCCGGTGCATGGTCTCGACCGCGACCCGGACCCCACTGGCCTCGACGCTCTCCCCTCGGTGGGGCACGCGGCCGAAGAGATCGAGAACCCACCCGCCGACCGTGTCGAAGTGCTCGTCGGGAATCTTCAGCCCCGTGACACTGTTGAAGTCGCCGATCGCCATTTTGGCGGCCACCCGCCATGTCCGCTCGTCCACGGGCTGGGCCAGCCGTTCCTCGGCCTCGAACTCGTCCCGGATCTCCCCGACGACCTCCTCCAGGAGGTCCTCGAGCGTGATGAGGCCGGCCGTCCCACCGTACTCGTCGACGACGATCGCGGTCCGGAGCTTTTTCGCCTTGAACTCGCGGAGCAGCGCGTCGGCCCGCTTCGACTGAGGCACGAAGTAGGGCGTGGTCAGGTGTCCTCGGAGATCGAAATCGGGGGGCAGACCCGCGTAGTACGGCAGGAGATTCTTCACCTGGAGGATGCCGACCACGTGGTCGAGGCTGCCCTCGTACACCGGCACCCGATGGTGCAGATTCGACCGAATGGCCGGCAGGAGCCGGTCGGACGGCGTCGCCACGTCGATGCCGAAGACGTCGGTGCGCGGCACCATGATCTCGGCCACCGAGGTCTCGCCGAGCTCGAAGACGCCGTGGATCATCTCGCGCTCTTTGCGCTGAACCACGCCCTCCTGGTGACCGACCTCGACCAGCGTGCGCAGCTCCGCCTCGGTGATGGCCGCCTTGGCCACGCCCTCGCCGTCCGCGGCCCGGGAGACCAGCCGCGTGAAGGCTCCCAACAGGTGGCGGACCGGCGTGAGGAGCCACTGGAGCCCCAGTACTGGGCGCGCCACGAGCAGGCCGAAGCGATGCGGCATCCCCACCGCGATCGTCATCGGGAGGACCTCGCCGAAGACGACGATCAGGAAGACCATGATAGGGATGGCGATCGCGATCCCGCGTGAGCCGAACAGGAGCGTGGCCACCTGCGTCGCCAGCGCCGAGGCGGCGATGTTCACGAGCGTGATGCCGACGAGCAGGGTGATCAGGAGATCGTGGGGGTCGCGCAGGACGCGTGCCAGGAGGGCGTGCCCCGGGGAATCCTCCGGCTCGAGGTGGGCGCTTCCCAGGCGGGAGAGCGAGAAGTAGGCGGCCTCGGCCCCGGCCAGGAGTGCCGAAACACCGAGGAAGATCACCAGCAGGATGATGTCGAGGACCAGCCGCTCCATGGCTCAGCCGAAGTGGTCGAACCCGGGCGTGACCGCATGCGGGCGGCCCGCCCGGTCGAGGAAGCGGAGGCCTTCGTCGCGGGGCCGGATCTCGCCGATCCGGCGCACGGGCGTGCCGGTCCCTTCCGTCACCCGGCGGGCCAGCTCGGCCGCGTGGTCGGGCTCGGCGGTGAAGAGGAGCTCGTAGTCCTCGCCGCCGCTCAGCGCCCAGCGGAGGGGATCGACCCCGAGAGCCTCGGCTACGTGGCGGGTCGCCTCGCTCACCGGGAGGGCGTCGACGTCGATGCGGGCGCCCACCCGGCTCTCGGCCACGATGTGCCCGAGATCGGTCACGAGGCCGTCGGAGAGGTCGATCATGGCCGTCGCCCATCCCGAGGCGCGGATGAGGCGGCTCTCGCCGACGCGGGGCGTCGGGAGGCGATGGGCGCGGACGACCGCCTGGACGTGGGGGCCCGGCGGCGCCGCGGCCCCCCGCTCGAGAACGGCCAGGCCGGCCGCCGCCGCGCCCAGGGTGCCCGTCACCAGGATCGCGTCGCCCGGCCGGGCCCCGCTCCGCCTCAGGGGGTCGCCGTCGACCAGGCCCACGAGGGTCACGGACAGGACGACACCGTGGTGTCCCGCACACGTATCGCCGCCCACGAGGGCGACGCCGTGCTGCCGGGCCATGTCGAGGACTCCCGCGAACAGGTCGTCGGCCTCCGCCACGCCGAGGTCCCCGGGGAGCGCGAGGGCGAGGAGCGCGTAACGCGGCTCGCCTCCCATCGCCGCGATGTCCGAGACGTTGACCGCGATCGCCTTGGCGCCGATATCACGGAGCGTGGCCGTGGACCGGCGAAAGTGCACACCCTCGAGCAGCGTGTCGGTCGTCAGGAGGAGCGTCCCCGGGCCGCCCCGCACCGCGGCGGCGTCGTCCCCGATCCCCAGCAGGACGTCGGGGCCGGGTGCCGGGAGCCGCCGGCGAAGCCGGCTGATCAGCCCGCGCTCGCCTATGGACGCCAGCGTCGCGGTGGAGGCCCCGGGAGGCTCGGGGTCCTCGCCACTCACCGGCGGGCCCCCCTCAGGCGACCGCGTCCAAGCGCTTCTTGATCTGCGCCTTCGGAACCGCGCCGATGACCTGGTCGACGACCTGGCCGCCCTTGAAGAAGAGAAGTGTCGGGATGGAGCGGACCTGGAAGCGGGCCGCGAGCCCGGGGTGCTCGTCGACGTTCACCTTGGCGATGGTCACGCGGCCCGCGTACTCCCCGGCCAGCTCTTCCAGGATCGGCGCGATCGCCTTGCAGGGCCCGCACCACTCCGCCCAGAAGTCGACGACCACCGCCTCGGCCCGGCCGGCCAGGGTCTGGTCGAATGCGGCCTCGGTCAGGTGCAGCGTGGCCTGAGTCGCCATGGGGTCCTCCGCTCTGGATGCTCGAATGGTCGGGGTGATGCTCATCACGAGGTGAGTGCGAATCGGCTCCCTTACGGTAGCACGAGGCCGGCGGCGGCGGCAATCGCCTGCCGGCCGTCTCGCGTCACCGGGAGCGGAGTGGTCTCGGCCTCGCCGACTCGGCGGTCAGAGACCCAGGAAGACCCGGCGGACCTCCGGTGACGCCCGCAGCGCGTCGGCCGCGCCCTCGAGGAGCACCCGGCCGGACTCGAGGATGTAGCCGCGCGAGGCGACCGACAGGGCGAGCTCGACGTTCTGCTCGATGAAGAGGACGGTGATGCCCTCCGCCCGGTTGATCCGCCGCAGCACGTCGAGGATCTCGGCGACCACGCGCGGCGCCAGGCCGAGCGTGGGCTCGTCGACGAGCAGGAAGCGAGGGCGGGCCATCAGCCCTCGCCCGATCGCCACCATCTGCTGCTCGCCCCCGGAGAGCGTGTGGGCCAGCTGACCCTGGCGCTCGCTGAGCCTCGGAAACAGCGCCTCCACCCTGGCCAGGCTCTCCGCGCGATGTCCCCGCGCCCCGGGATGGTAGGCGCCCAGAAGCAAGTTCTGCCGAACCGTCAGGTACGGGAAGAGGCGCCGCCGCTCGAGCACGTGAGCCAGACCCAGGCCGACCCGCTGATGGGCCGGCAGCCTCTCCACCGGCCGTCCGTCGAACTCGATCCGCCCCTGACGGGGGGCCACGAGGCCCGACACGCTGTTGAGCAGGGTGGACTTGCCGGCGCCGTTCGGGCCGAGGAGCGCGACGATCTCGCCCGCGCGCACCTCGAGCGAGACGTCCCAGAGGACCTGGAAGTCTCCGTACGCAACCGACAGGCCTTCGACGCGCAGCATGGATCAGAGGTAGGTGGCGCCGAGGTAGGCCTCGACGAGGCGGCGATCGCGCACGACCTCGGCCGGAGGGCCGTCGGCGATCTTCTCGCCGAGGTGGAGTGCGATGATGCGCGTGGCCGCGCTCATGATGACGCGCATGTTGTGCTCGATCACGATGAGGGTGACGCCCTCGTCGCGGAGCCGCCCGATCAGGGCGACCAGGCCCGGGATGGAGCGCTGGTCGACCCCGCCGGTGACCTCGTCCAGCAGGAGCAGCCGCGGGCGGGTGGCCATGGCGCGCGCCATTTCCAGCCGCTTCCGCTGGCCGGTCGAGAGCTCGCGGGCGAAGGCGGGGGCCTTGTCGCCGAGGCCCACGAGCTCGAGACAGCGGTCGGCCTCCGCGCGGGCAGCCCCGGGCGACGGAGTGCGCAGGAGGGCCCCCACCATCACGTTCTCCCGCACGGTCATGCCGCCGAAGGGGCGGAGCTTCTGGAAGGTGCGGCCGATGCCGCGGCGGTTGATCTGATCGGGCCGGAGGCCCGTGACGGTCGCGCCGGCGAAGCGGATGTCGCCGCCGTCGGGCCGGTAGAAGCCGGTGACGACGTCGAAGAGCGTCGACTTGCCGGCGCCGTTCGGCCCGATGACCCCCACGATCTCGCCGGGGGCCACGTCGAAGGTGATCGCCTGGTTGGCCACCAGCCCGCCGAAGCGCTTGGTGACGGCGCGGACCTCCAGCAGCGGCGTCCCCTGATCGGGGTGCCCGCCGGGGGTTGGGCCCCGGGCCTCCGCGGCCGTCCGGCCCATCGGCTACCCCGTGCCCTGGGGCGCAACGGCCGGCGCGGGAGGGGCCGGGCGGCCCGCGCGGCGCGTGAGCCGATCCACGAGGCCCATGAGCCCGCCGGGCTGGAACACGGAGACCACCACGATCAGCCCGCCGTAGATCATGAGGTCGACGGCCTTGCCCGTGCCCCCGAGCCAGATCCGCGTCGTTTCGGATAGCGAGATCAGCACGGCGGCGCCCAGCGCCGGGCCCCAGAGCGTGCCGACCCCGCCGAGCACGGCGACCAGGCAGATCAGGATGGAGAGCGACGTCGGCAGCACCGACTCCGGATCGATGAACAGGACGTACTGCGCGTAGAAGGTGCCCCCCATCGCGGTGAACGCGGCCGACGCGGCGATGGCCAGGAGTTTGTACCGCGTCAGGGGCACTCCCAGGCTCTGAGCGGCGTCCGGATCCTCCCGGATCGCCCGGAAGTAGTACCCGAGGCGCGAGCGCTGGATCAGCGCGGTCACGCCGAACCCCGCGGCCAGGAACGCCAGCGCGATGTAGTAGTAGACCCACTTGGCCCGGTGGAACTGGAAGTTCGACCAGGGTCTCCGGCTTGATCGGGAGCCACACCCCGCGCGCCCCCCCGATGGCGTCCCAGTTGATGGCCACGGTCTGGACGATCTCGCCGATGCCGATCGTGGCGATCGCGAAGTAGTGGCCGCGGAGGCGGAAGCACGGGTAGCCGATCGCCTGCGAGACGACGACGGCCAAGGCCATGCCGGCGAGCATTCCCAGCCAGGGGGACACGCCCCACCAGAGGGAGAGGACGGACGACGTGTAGGCGCCGATCCCGAAGAAGACGGCGTTCCCGAGCGAGATCTGGCCGCAGTACCCGCCGAGCAGGTTCCAGGCCTGGGCCAGCAGCGCGTAGAGAAAGATGCGGATCATCACGTCGCGCGGATAGGGCTGGACGAAGACCCAGGGGAAGGCGAGAAGCGCCGCCCCGAGCGCCGCGAGGAGCGCGTGACGGGTGCCCGGGGCGTTCACCGCCGACTCGGAGGGCGCGCTCGTCGGACCGGCATCGCGTCAGTACTTCCCGAACAAGCCCTGAGGGCGCCAGAGCACGACGAGCAGGTAGAAGCAGAAGACCCCCACGTACTTGAAGGCCGGCGCCCAGAGCCCGACGAGGTTCTCGACCAGACCGATCAGGATCCCGCCCAAGAGCGTCGCCGGCACGTTGCCGAAGCCCCCCAGCGCGACCGTCACGTACGCGAGCAGCGCGAAGACTGAGCCCACGTCGGGGAACACGTAGAAGAAGTTGGCGAGGAGGGCGCCGGCCACCCCGACGCAGGCCGCCCCGAGCCCCCAGCCGAGCGCGAACATGCGCTCGGTGTTGATCCCCATGAGGGCCGCGGCCTGGCGGTCCTGGGCCGTGGCCTGGAGCGCCTGGCCCGTCTCGGTCCGGGTGATGAACCAGTAGAGGAGACCGAACGCGAGGAGCGCGGCCAGGGCCGCGACGAGCTGAGGGGCCCCCACGAAGAGGCCGAAGAGCGACAGGCGCCCGCGGATCCAGGGATTCTGGACCAGCCGGAAGTCCGGCGACCAGAGGAACTGGGCGCCGCTCCGGAGGAAGACGGCCAGCCCGAACGTCGCGAACACCTGGGCCAGCATCGGGGCGGCCAGGATCCGGCTGATGACGCCCCGGTACACGACCCAGCCGACCCCGAACAGGAGCGCCGTCGTCAGGGGCAGGGCCACGAGGGGGTCCAGGCCGCCCAGCGCCCAGGCCCAGAAGGCGACGAACATGGCGAGCATCAGGAACTCGCCGTGGGCGAAGTTGACGATCTCCATGAGCCCGAAAATGAGCGACAGGCCGGCCGCGATCAGGGCATAGACGAAGCCCATGAGGAGGCCGGAGACCAGCGCTTGGGCGACGACCTCGGCGGTCACGTGTGATGGCTCGGGGGCCGGATGGCCGCGACGGTGATCGCGGTTCCCCGGGCGTGGCGCGGATCGTAGCAGACTCGTGCCGAGCGTCGCAACGGCGTTCACCGGGTTTCGACGGCGAGCGGAGGCCCGCGTCGGCCCGACGCGCACTTGACACGGCCCCCCTCGCTACCCTACAAAGAGTCGGACGCCCTTGTGACGATTGGAACAAGCGGCCGGCCCGCTGGTCGACGCCGCTGGCAGTGCCCGGACCTCCGAAGGAGCCGCAGCGCGACCATCGTGCGACCACTTCGTGATCTCTCAGGCCTGAGGGTGCCCCGTCTCGCGCGCCTCCTCCCGGTCCTGCTCACCGCCGTGGCGGTGGCGTTGCTGGCGACGCCGAGCCTGGCGCAGGAGCAGAAGGAGGTCGCCTACCGGGCGTTTCCCTTCGTCGGATCGCGGCTGATCGTCTGGGTGATCTCACAGATCCACCTGAACTTCGCCGCCTTCATCCTGGGCGTCCCCATCTTCGCGGTGATCATCGAGTTCATGGGCTGGCGGCGCGGCATGGACACCGACGAGGGCCGGCGCTACGACTGGCTGTCCCACGAGTTCGTCAAGCTCACGTTCGCGGCGTTCTCGACGACGGCGCTCCTCGGCGGGCTCCTGCTCTTCCTGCTGATCACGCTCTACCCGCGGTTCTGGGCGTTCATGAGCGGCATCTTCGGGCCGACCATGTGGCTCTACGCCCTCCTGTTCTTCCTCGAGACCTTCACCGTGTACCTCTGGTACTACGGCTGGCACTGGCTCTCGGGGCCGTACAAGGGGCTCCACGTGGCGCTGGGCATCCTCGCCAACCTCTTCGGCACGGCGATCCTGTTCGTGTCGAACTCGTGGGTGACGTTCATGATCTCGCCGGCCGGCGTCGACGACGCCGGCAAGTTCACCGGCTCGCTCTGGCAGGCCGTGAACAACTTCACGTGGATGCCGATCAACATCCACCGGCTCATCGCCAACGTCGTCTTCGGGGGCACGATCGCGGCGGCCTATGCCGCCTTCCGGTTCCTCGGCGCCAAGACCGACGAGGAGCGGGCGCGCTACGACTGGATGGGGTACATCGGGAACTTCGTCGCGCTCTCGGCGCTGATGGTGCTGCCGTTCGCCGGCTACTGGCTCGGGTTCGAGATCTACGGGTACAACCAGACGATGGGCATCACGATGATGGGCGGCTTCATGTCGTGGCTCTGGATCGTCCAGGCCATCCTCATCGGCGTGCTCTTCCTCGGGTCGAACTACTACCTGTGGCTCGGCATGGAGCGCATTCCCGGGGCCGAGCGGTTCCGGGCGTTCATTCCCTTCCTGGTGATCGTGCTGGCGCTGGGCTTCATGGTCTGGGCCACCCCCCGCAGCCTGATCGCCTCCCTGTCGGAGGTGCGGCGGATGGGCGGGCCCGACCACCCGTTCCTCCGCTTCTTCGGCGTCATGTCGGCCAAGAACACCGCCGTGAACCTGATGATCCTGGCGACGTTCCTGTCCTATCTCCTCTACCGCCGGGCGAATCGCGAGCCGACCGTGTCGTGGGCGCGCACGGGGATGCGCTTGCAGTGGCTGACCTTCGCCATCGCGGCCTCGGTCGTCGTCGCCCTCGGGGTCCAGGGGTTCTTCGTCGAGGCGATCGTCCGGATCGTGCGGCTGTCGCCGCTCCAGGTCGTGGCGGTGCTGGGCTGCATCGTCGTCGTGATGGCGATCGACATCCCGCTGTTCAAGGGCTCCCGCTCGACCGGGACGATCCGGTGGGGCACGATCGCGCCCCGATCCCAGTACGTCCTGATCCTCCTCGCCGTGACCTTCACCTGGCTGATGGGCCTCATGGGGTTCGCCCGGTCGGGGATCCGCCAGCACTGGCACATCTACGGGGTGATGCAGGACCGGTCGCCCGACGCCGTCACGCCGGCGCTCGGCTACGCGGCCAACGTGATCACGGTGACGACCATCCTCTTCCTCGCCATGGTCATGTTCATCTTCTGGCTCGGCGGGCTCGGAGAGAAGGGGCACGCCAAGACCACGGAGGAGCCCAACCTGCACCCCGCCCCCGCGCCGATCCGCGGCGGAAGCCGGGAGGGCTAGGCGGTGACCGTCCCGGTGCCGGTCAAGGTGGGCGCGTTCGCGCTCGCCATCATGGGCAGCTATTCGTGGTTCGCGAACTCGATCCCGCAGATCGAGTCGAGGCCGCCCGAGGAGCTGTCCCTGGAGGGCGGGAACGTGACGCCCCAGCAGCTGGTGGCGGCGGGCGACAAGATCTTCCGGGAGAAGGGTCAGTGCACGACCTGCCACGGCATTGGCCGGGCCGGCCGCGGGCCCGACCTCGCCGGGGTGGGCGGCCGCGCCGGCACCCGGAGGCCCGGGACCAAGGCCGCCGCGTATCTGGTGGAGTCGCTACTGAAGCCCGGCGCCTTCGTCGTCGAGGGCTTTCCCAACATCATGCCGGACGTGTCGAGGCCGCCGATCGGCCTGAACCGGAGCGAGCTGTGGGCGACGACCGCCTTCCTCCAGAGCCTCGGGGCCACGGTGGACGTGAAGCTGGACGACGTGCCCCAGGTGGCGACCGCGCAGGCGGGCGGGGCGGCGTCGATCGAGCTGCCGGGGGACGCGAAGGCGGGTCAGGCGGTGTTCGTCGGCAAGGGGGCCTGCGTCGCATGCCACAAGGCCGGCGCGGTCGGCGCGAGCCCGGTCGGGCCGGATCTGTCGAACATCGCGGGGAGCCAAACCCCCGAGTACATCATGGGCAAGATCCTGGATCCGGCGTCCAAGGGCGTGGTGTCGGGCTTCCCGCCGAATGTGATGCCGAAGACGTTCGGACAGACGCTCTCCGCCAAGGAGTACCTCGACCTGATGGCGTTCATGCTCACCCTGAAGGGCGGGGCGGCACCGGCCGCCGCCGGCAGCCCGGCCCCGAAGCCGAAGTCCTGACCCATGGCGCGGAACAAGCTGCTGCAGGCGATCGTGGTCCTGGCGGGCGCGTTCTGCCTGTTCCGGTTCGGCATCCGGCCGCCCATGCCGAACAGCGTGCTCTCGCTCTACATGGCGATCACGCTGATGGCGCTCCTCGTGTACGTCTCGTCGAACGCGGACTCCTGGCGGGCGTTCGTCACCCCGCTCTGGCGCCTGCTCACGAGCCCCGGCCAGCGGCCGATGCGCCTGGTCCTGGGGATCGCGATCCCGCTGCTCGTCGGCTACTACGCCTATTCCCAGGCCTCCGCCCGGGCCGAGGCGCCCCTCGAGCTGCGCGCGGTGCACCCGGCGCCGCCCGACAGCATCAGCTTCCGCGGGAAGGAGATCAACCTCCAGCACGGCGACACGCCGATCCGGAAGGAGATCAAGCAGAACCCCGCGAGCCAGGCGAAGCACCTGGCGGCCGGCGCCGCGATCTACGTGCGGAACTGCGTGTACTGCCATGGGGACCTCCTGGACGGGCAGGGGCACTTCGCCTTCGGGTTCAATCCGCAGCCGGCCGACTTCGTCGGCCCGAACACGATCGCCCAGCTGGCCGAGGGCTACGTGTTCTGGCGGATCGCCAAGGGCGGCCCGGGTCTGCCCAAGGAGTCGACGCCCTGGAACTCGGCGATGCCGGCCTGGGAGGACCGCCTGACCGAGGAGCAGGTCTGGCAGGTGGTCTACTACCTCTACGAGACGACGGGCCATCCCCCGCGGGTGATGGGATCGCACGCGTCGCGGGCGCCCGAGCGCGGCCAGGCCGCGAGCTTGCTCGCCCGGAGCGCGACCGTTCTCGGGCCGCGGCCGGCCGCGGCCCAGTCGGGGGACGTCGCGCTCGGCAAGGCCGTCTACGAGAAACGCTGCGCGGGTTGCCACGGCCAGGAGGGCAAGGGCGACGGGCCGGCGGCCGAGCTGCTCCTGCCGCGTCCCCGCGACTTCACCGCCGGGAAGTACAAGATCCGCACGACGGCCGGGCCGCTGGCCTCGGACCAGGATCTGCTCCGGATGGTCACCGACGGGATGCCGGGGACCTCCATGCCGCCCTGGCGGGCCCTGCCGGAGAAGGAGCGGACGGCCGTCGTGGCGTACGTCAAGACCCTGGCCGAGTCCTACAAGGGCGCCAAGGTCGAGCCGGTCCCGGTGCCCAAGGAGGTCTCCTCCTCGGAGGCGTCGCTCCGGCGGGGCAAGAAGATGTTCGACGCCTTCGAGTGCGTCAAGTGCCATGGCCAGGCCGGGCGAGGTGATCCGGCGCCGGGGTCGGATCTCAAGGACGACTGGGGGCATCCGATCCGGCCGGCCAACCTGCACAAGCCGTGGACCTTCCGGGGTGGACCCGAGCGCAAGGACGTGGTCATGCGGCTCCTGACCGGGGTGGCCGGGACGCCGATGCCCGCGATCGCCGACTCCCTCGAGGACTACCGGAAGTCGGACGAGAAGGACGCTGACGTGCGGGAGGCGAGCGTCTGGGATCTCGCCAACTACGTCCGCTCCCTCGGGCCGGATCGCGCGATCCTGGCGTCCCTGCAGTCCGTCGTCCGGGCGACGGAGGCGGTCCCGGACGACCCGAACGCCGAGTTCTGGGCGAAGCGCCCGGGCGCGTCGTTCCCCCTGGTCGGCCAGGTGATCGTCGACCCGCGGAGCTTCAACCCGACGATCGACCTGGTCACTGTCCGCGCGGTGTACACTGAGCAGGATGTCGTGTTCCACCTGACCTGGGACGACCCCACGGCGTCCGATCCGACCCAGGGGGCGCCGAAGCCGGACATGTTCGCCGTCCAGTTCCCGGCCGGGCAAGGGGCGGGCGACCGTCCCTACTTCCTGATGGGTGACGGGAGCAATCCCGTCTACCTTCTGACCTGGCGGGCGGGCACGGGCGTGGGCGAGGCCATGGGGGGTGGGGCCGGCAAGCTGACGCCCCAGGCGGGCGAGGCGGTCCAGGCCAAGGGTCAGGCGGTGTACGATGCCGGCCAGTACCGCGCCGTGATCCGGCGACCCCTCAAGACGGCCGACGCCCAGGACTTTGCGTTCCGGCCGGGCGAGTTCTTCCCGATGGCATTCTGGGCCTGGGACGGCTCGGAGGGTGACGATGGCCCGAAAGCAGCGGTCTCGACCTGGTATTATGCGCGGTTGGAGCCGCCGCCGTCGAAGCGGCAGTTCGTGGTCCCGCCGATCCTGGCGCTCGTGACGGGCGCCGCCCAGGTCGGGCTGGTACGGTGGGCCCAGCGGCGTCAATCCGCCGCGTAGCAGGACAGGTTCGACCACACGGATCGACGAAGGCTGCGAGCCGCCGCCGGCCCGGGCCGGGGCGATCAGCGGAAGATGACCGAAGAAGGAGGACGAGTTCGATGAAGCAATCGATTATCGCAAGCGTGGTGGCCGTCGCGGCCGCCACCACCGGGATCATCGCTGACCGGCGGACTGCCGGCGGGCGCCCAGGGCGGCGGGACGATCACCGGCGAGATCAAGTTCGCCGGGGCGGCGCCGGCTCCCAAGGTGGTCAAGGTCAACAAGGACAACGAGGTCTGCGGGCAGGAGAAGAAGATCGCCGAGGTCCAGGTCGGCCCGAACGGCGGCGTGGGCAGCACCATCGTCTCGGTGTCCGACGCCAAGGGCGCCAAGGCGGCGGCGCCGGCCGTTCTGGACCAGAAGGGCTGCGAGTTCCGGCCCAACGTCCTCGTGATGGCGCCGGGTGAGATCAAGATCCTCAACTCGGACGGGGTGCTGCACAACATCCACACCTTCTCCACCGCGAACCCGCCGATCAACAAGGCGCAGCCGAAGTTCAAGAAGGAGATGGTGGAGAAGTTCGCGAAGCCCGAGCTGATCAAGGTCCAGTGCGATGCCCACAGCTGGATGCTCGGGTGGATCTACGTGACCGAGGCCCCGGCGGCGGTGAGCGACGGCAACGGGGCGTTCAAGATCGAGAACGTGCCCGCCGGGAAGCACAAGGTCGAAGTGACGCACCCGGTGCTCGGCAAGCAGACCAAGGAAGTCGAGGTCAAGGCCGGGCAGGAGACCAAGGTCGCGTTCGAGCTGAAGAAGTAGGACCCCCGACGGTGTGCGCTCCCGCGGTCCGAGCGGATCGGCGGGAGCGCACCCGTGACGCCGGGGTTCGAGACCGGGCGCACGACGAGGCCGTGACCCCTCTTCGACCGAAAAGGACGGGCCGCCTGCGATGATGAGCTGGTTCCCCGAAAACATCGCCACGTATGGCCAGCAGCTCGACGATCTCTTCTTCCTGATCTACGTGATCACCGGCATCGCCTTCCTGCTGGTGACGGTGCTGCTGGTCGCCTTCCTCGTGATGTACCGGGAGCGGCCCGGCCGGCGGGCGGTCTACAGCCACGGGAACACGACCCTCGAGATGGTGTGGACGATCGTCCCGGCCGTGATCCTGATCGTGCTCACCTTCCTCTCGATCCCGGTCTGGTCGAAGATCAAGAGCCGCATCCCCGAATCGGACCTGCACATCCGCGTCACCGGCAAGCAGTTCAACTGGGAAGTGACCTATCCGGGACCGGACGGCAAGTTCGACACCGCCGACGACCAGACGCTCGACAACGAGGTGCATGTCCCGACCGGCCGGCCGGTCGTGCTCCACCTCCGGGCGCGCGACGTGATCCACAGCGTCTTCATTCCGGCGGCGCGGTTCAAGCAGGACGCGGTGCCCGGCCGCGAGATCCTCCAGTGGGTCGAGGTCACCAAGCCCGGGAAGTACGAGATCCCGTGCGCCGAGCTCTGCGGGTTCGGGCACTCCGGGATGAAGGGCTACCTCTTCGTCCACACACCCGAGGCGTACCAGCAGTGGCTGAAGGAAAAGTGGCCTTCCTAGGGCGGCCCGGCCGGCCAGTGATTCTCTCGCGGGGGAGGTAGGGACGCGATGGCTCAGAGCGCAACGGCAGCGGCGCACGACGTCCACGAGCACCACGAGCTCGGGTTCGTGCGCACGTACATCTTCTCGACCGACCACAAGATGATCGCCCGGCAGTTCCTGTTCCTCGGGCTGTTCATGCTGCTGATCGGCGGCGCCCTCGCCATGCTGATCCGGTGGCAGCTCGGCTTTCCGGAGACCGCGGTGCCCGCCGTCGGCGGGTGGCTCTTCCCGGAGACCGAGGGGATCATCGCGCCCGAGGTCTACAACATGCTGTTCACGATGCACGCCACGATCATGATCTTCTTCGTGGTGATGCCGGTCATGGTGGGCTGCTTCGGCAACTTCCTGATCCCGCTCATGCTCGGCGCCCGGGACATGGCGTTCCCCAAGCTGAACATGCTCTCGTTCTGGACGGGTGCCGTTTCGGGCGTCATCATGCTGGCCGGCTTCTTCGTCCCGGGCGGCCACGCGGCGGCCGGCTGGACGGCCTACGCGCCGCTCTCGTCGACGCCCGCAGTACTCGGGCGTCGACTGGGGACAGAGCCTCTGGCTGATCAGCCTGTTCATCCTGGGCGTGTCGTCCATGATGGGCTCGATCAACTACATCACGACCGTGGTCAACATGCGGGCGCCCGGGATGACGCTCTTCCGGATGCCCCTCGTGATCTGGTCCTTGTTCATCACGGCGATCCTGCTCCTGCTCGCCCTGCCGGTGCTGACGTCGGCGGCGGCGATGCTCCTCTTCGACCGCACGATCGGGACCCACTGGTTCGACCCGGCGGGGGGCGGCGAGCCGCTGCTCTGGCAGCACCTCTTCTGGTTCTTCGGGCACCCGGAGGTCTACATCCTGGTGCTCCCCGCGATGGGGGTCACCTCCGACGTCCTGTCCACCTTCTCGCGGAAGCCGATCTTCGGGTACCGGGCGATGGCCTACTCGATGATCTCGATCGCGTTCCTGTCGTGGATCGTCTACGGGCACCACATGTTCATCAGCGGCATGAACCCCGCGCTGGGCACGTCCTTCATGCTCACGACGATGGTCATCGCCGTCCCGTCCGCGATCAAGTCGTTCAACTGGCTCGGGACGCTGTGGGGCGGCTCGATCCGGTTCACCACCCCGATGATCCACTCGATCTCGTTCCTGTCGACATTCACCATCGGCGGGCTCAGCGGGATCTTCATGGCCAATACGCCGGTCGACATCTTCATCCACGATACCTACTTCATCGTGGCGCACTTCCACTACGTGGTGGCGGGGATCATCTTCGCGATGTTCGCCGCGATCACCTACTGGTATCCGAAGCTCTTCGGCCGGGAGATGAACGAGACGCTGGGGCGGCTCCACGCGGTCCTCACGTTCGTCTTCTTCAACCTCGTCTTCTTCCCGATGCACTTCCTGGGGATGGGCGGGATGATGCGGCGGATTTACAACCCGACGCAGTACGAGTTCCTGCAGTCGTGGCAGGGCACGGCCGTGTTCATGACGTGGAGCGCCTTCATCCTGGGCGCCGTGCAGGTCCTCTTCCTCTGGAACTTCCTCGCGAGCCTGGTGGCGGGGCGGAAGGCCGCGGCGAATCCCTGGCAGGCCAACACGCTCGAATGGGTGGCGGCGTCTCCCCCGCCGCACGGTAACTGGGGCGCGAAGATCCCGACCGTCTACCGCGGCCCTTACGAGTACAGCGTGCCCGGCATGACCGAGGACTACCTCCCGCAGTCGCAGGTAGTCACGGGAGCCCGGGCCGGCGGCGGGCACGGGCACTGAGCCCGCGCGCGAGCGGCAGGGGAGATCGGTGAGGGGCGCGGGCTGGCCGCACCGCCTGGCGTGCGGGACGGTGGGCGCGACCGTCGGCCTGATCGTGGCCGGCGGCCTCGTCACCAACACGGGCGCGGCGCTCGCCGTGCCCGACTGGCCCACGACCTTCGGGCACAATCCCTTCCTCTTTCCGTGGGCGGGGATGGTCGGGGGCGTGCTCGTGGAGCACGGGCACCGGCTCCTCGGCGCGGGGATCGGCATGCTCACGGTGGCGCTCGGCATCGCGCTGGCGTTCGGGGACGCGCGTCGGTGGGTGCGCGGGCTCGGGCTCCTGGCCGTGCTCCTCGTCTCGGTCCAGGGACTCATCGGAGGGCTGCGGGTCGTCCTCCTCCAGGACACCCTGGCCATCGTGCACGGTTGTCTCGCGCAGCTCTTCTTCGCCCTGCTCGTCACCGTGGCCGTGGTCACGGGCCCCGGGTGGCGGCACCCGACCGCGGTGACGGCGGCCGCCCAGCGACTCGTGCCGCTCGGCGGTCTCGCGGTGACGGTGGTGTACGGCCAGGTGGTCCTGGGCGCCTTCACGACGCACGCCGGAGGCCTCTGGTGGCACGTGGCCGGCGCGGTGCTCACGACGGGCGTCCTGGTCGGCCTCGCTCTTGCCGTGCTCCGGGGCGCGGGTGAGGACCCGGTCCTCGCCTGGTGGGGCCGCGCGCTGAAGACGCTCCTCGCCGGCCAGCTGGCGCTCGGGCTCGGCGCCTACGCGGTCCGGTTCACGGACCTCGGGGTGCCCGGTGGACAGCTCACGGTGGTGGCGCTGCCGGTCGCGCACCGCGCGGTCGGCGCGCTCCTGCTCGGCGCGACGGTGGCCCTCGCCCTGCACCTCGCCCGCCGCGGCGCCCTGCCGGCCCCGGCCGCGGCGGGCGTGACACCCTCGTGTCGAGCGAGGTGCCGGCATGACGTCCCGCACCGAGGTGGTCCCGGTGGCGGCGGGGCCGGCCGTCGTGGTCGTGGCCACGCGGCGGCGGCTCGCGGACTTCGTGGCCCTCGGCAAGCCCCGCGTCGTCCTGATGGTCGTCCTGACGACCCTGGTTGGCTACTACCTCGGGGCGGGGTTCGAGCTGGACTGGCTCCAGCTGGGGCACCTGCTCGTCGGGACCGCGCTCTCCGCTGCCGGCACCCTGGCCCTCAATCAGTTCCTGGAGCGCGACCTGGATGCCCGGATGCAGCGGACCCGGCGGCGCCCCCTGCCGGACGGACGCCTCCAGCCGGGCGAGGCGGCGGTGTTCGGCGCGCTGCTGACCGCCGGGGGGATCGCGTACCTCGCGCTCTCGGTGGGGCTGGGGTGCGCCGCCGTGATCGCGGTGATCGCCGTGCTCTACCTGGGGGTCTACACCCCGCTGAAGCGGGTGAGCCCGCTGGCGACGGTGCTCGGGGCGATCCCGGGCGCCCTGCCCCCGGTGGCCGGGTGGGTGGCCGCCCGCGGGGAGCTCGGGATCGGCGCGGCGGTCCTGTTCACGATCCTCTTCCTCTGGCAGCTCCCGCACACGCTCGCCATCGCGCGGCTGTACCGCGAGGACTACGCGCGGGCGGGCATCCGCGTGCTCCCGGTCGTCGACCCGGACGGCGGCAGCACCGAGCGGCAGATCGTCGCCGGCTGCCTGGCGCTCCACGCGGCCGGCCTCCTCCCGACCCTCGTGGGGCTCACCGGGGGGCTCTACTTCTTCGGCGCCCTCCTCCTGGGCGCGCTGTTCCTGGTCGTCGGCACGGCACAGGCGCTGCGGCCCTCGGCGCCGGCCGCCCGGCGGGTGGTCATCGCCTCGGTCGTGTACCTGCCGATCCTGCTGGCGCTCATGGCGCTGGACAAGGTGGGCTAGCCCGTGCCGACCCGCGCCCCGGAGGTGCGGCCCGTCTCGCCCGGCCCCGGGCTGGCCGTCCCCGGCTCGCTGCCCGCGCGGAATCGCCGGACCGCGATCGGCCTGGTGGCCTGGATCGTGGCGCTCATGCTCGCCTCGGCCCTCGTGGCCTGGTTCCGGAACTGAGGCCGCCCGTGCCGGTACTGGATCTCGAGGTCCGGCCCCGCGTAGCAGGGCCCGGTGGACCGCGCGCCCGACCGGGGAAGGCGGCCCCCGGCCCCGCCGGAGCGCCACGACAGCAACGGCGACGGCGAGCCTCGCCCCGGGTCGGAGGGGCTGCCGATCTCGAATGCACGCCTCGGCATGCTGATGCTCCTCGGCGGGGAGACCATGTTCTTCGGCGGGCTGGTGATCGCCTTCCTCCATCTCCGGCTGGGCGCGCCCGTGTGGCCGCCTCCGGGCCAGCCGCGGCTGCCGATCGGGCTGACGGCGGTGAACACGCTGATCCTCCTCGCCTCGAGCTGGGCGCTCGTGCGCGCCGTCCGGGCGGTCCGGGCCGACGACCGCGCGGGGCTCGTGCGGTGGCTCTCGTGGACGTGGGGACTCGGCGCCCTCTTCCTCGTGGTCCAGGGCGTCGAGTGGACGCGGCTGGTCCACTTCGGCCTCCGGGCGTCGTCCGGGATCTACGGGGCCACCTTCTACACGCTGATCGGCCTGCACGCGGCGCACGTGCTCGGCGCGGTCGCCTGGCTGACCGTCATCGTCGGCCTCGCTTGGCGGGGGCGGTTCACGCGCGCCCGGCACGCGGCGCTCACCTGCTGCGCGATGTACTGGCACTTCGTCGTGGGCCTCTGGCCGGTCCTGTACCTGCTGGTCTACCTCGCATGAGCGTACGGTCTCGCGAGAGCGTACGGAAGGAGAGCGGATCGTGAGCGACGCGGCTGCCGCGCTGCACCATCCGGCCGTCGAGCCGGTCGAGTCGCCCCTGACGCCGGAGAGCTGGGGCAAGCTCGGGATGTGGGTCTTCCTGGCCGGTGACGCCATGGGGTTCGGCGTGCTCCTGGCCTCCTACGGCGCCATGCGCATGGGGAGCGCCGACTGGCCCAATCCGGCCGCGGTGCTGGGGATTCAGCTCACCGCCCTGATGACGTTCCTCCTGATCTGCTCGAGCGTCACCATGGTGAAGGCGCTGGAGAACCTCAAGGCCTCCAACCTGCCGCGCGCCAAGATGTTCGTCCTGCTCACCGCTCTCGGCGGAGCGATCTTCGTGGGGCTCCAGGTCTACGAGTGGACCCACCTCATCCAGCGTGGCCTCATGGTCTTCGGCAACCCCTGGGGGGCCACGCTCTTCGGGGCGAGCTTCTTCATCGTCACCGGGTTCCACGGGATGCACGTCACCGCGGGGGTCATCTACCTTCTCGCGATCCACCGCGTGATCAGCCGGAACACGGACATGCGGTACAACTACATGGTCACGGAGGTCGCCGGGCTCTACTGGCACTTCGTCGATCTGGTCTGGATCATGGTCTTCACGTTCGTGTATCTCCTGTAGGCGGACGAGGAGGCGGAGGCCACCATGGCAGAGTCGCACGCGGAGCACCACGGCCCGAGCTACATGGCCATCTTCTGGTACCTGGCCGTGCTCACCGTCGTCGAGATCGGGGTCATCTTCCTGCCCATCCCCAAGGTGGCGATCGCCGTGTTGCTGGTGGCGATGGCCAGCGCGAAGGCGATCCTGGTCGCCCTTTATTTCATGCACCTGCGCTTCGAGACGAAGACGCTCGGCTACATCGCGTTGACGCCGGTGGTGATCGCCGTGCTGCTCGTGCTGGCGCTGCTGCCGGATTCGCTCTACATGCCGCACCAGACGGCCGGCGAGAAGAAGATGGAGGCGCCGAAGCATTGACGCGCATCATGGCGCCCCGGGCCGCCGGCCGATGACCGTCGCGATCCTGCCCACCGTCAACGCCGTGCTGAACGCGTCGGCCGCGGTGGCCATGCTCGCGGGCTTCGTGGCCATCCGGCAGGGTCGGGTGGCGGTGCACCGCGCCTGCATGCTGACGGCGGTCGGCCTCTCGATTCTGTTCCTGTGCTCCTACCTCGTCTATCACGCGCAAGTGGGATCCCGCCCCTACACCGGCGGCGGCTGGCTCCGGACGCTCTATTTCGCGATCCTGCTCTCGCACACGGTGCTGGCCGTCCTGATCGTGCCGATGGTCGCGACCACGCTCTACCGGGCCCTGCGGAGCCAGTTCGTGCGGCATGCGCGGCTGGCGCGCGTCACCTTCCCTGTCTGGCTCTACGTGTCGGTCACCGGCGTGGTCGTCTACTGGATGCTCTACCATGGATGAGCGCGGGTGAGGCGCATCTCGAGTGGATGTCCATCGTCTGTCCCTGGCGCTTCGGCGCGTGCTCGGCCTCCGGTGTCCGCGCTGCGGCCGGTCGCCGCTGTTCACCGGTCTCGTCCGGATGGCGGAACGATGCGCGGTCTGCGGGCTCGTCTTCGAGCGGGAGACCGGGTACTTCATCGGGGCGATCTACATCAACTACGGCCTGACGGTGGGGCTCGCCCTGGTCGGCTACTTCCTGCTCGAGGCGTGGCTGGCACCCTCGCCCGGCTGGCAGGCGGGCGTGTGGGGGACCTTTGCCGTCCTCTTCCCGCTGTGGTCCTTCCGCTACAGCAAGGCCCTCTGGCTGGCGCTCGACCACCTGGTGGATCCGACGGGCGGCGAGCCGGGGTGAGGCGTGGCTAGGGCGACGCGGCGGGGGGTCGGGGTTCTCGGCGTCGTCTTGGCGCTGGGGCTCGGGCTCCACGGTGTGGCCCGGCCCGCCCTGACCTACGTCGAGGCGCCGGTGGCGGAGGGAGGCGTCCTGGTCGGCCGGGTGCGCTTCGGCGGGGAGCTGCCGAAGGGTGAGCCGGTGGCCGTGCGGAAGAACACCGATGTCTGCGGCGAGCACAAGCCGTTCCAGGCGCTGGTGGTCGGCGCGGCCAAGGGGGTCAGGGACACGGTCGTGGCCCTCGAGGGGATCGAGCGCGGCAAGCGCGCGCCGGACTTCGAGCTCGACAACGCCAAGTGCCTGTTCGTGCCGCACGTCTCGGCGGTGATGGCCGGCGCGAAGGTGCGGATCCGCAACTCCGATCCGATCCTCCACAACACCCACGGCTTCCTCGATCGCCAGACCGTCTTCAACATCGCGCTGCCGACCAAGAACCAGGTCGTCGAGATCACCCAGCGCATCAAGAAGCCGGGCGTCGTGGAAGTGGTCTGTGACGCGCACACGCACATGCGGGCCTGGATCGTGGTCCGCGAGAATCCCTACTTCGCGGTCTCCGACGACAGTGGACAGTTCCGCATCGACGAGATCCCGCCGGGGCGCTACCGCGTCACCGCCTGGCACGCCGGTTGGGTCGTGACCGGGAAGGACAAGGATGGGCGCCCGGTCTACGACGCGCCCCGGGTGCTCACCCAAGAGGTGACGGTGCCGGCGAAAGGCGAGATCGCGGTCGAGTTCGAGCTCAAGTGACCCCGGCGTCGCCCTCGGTGTCGCCGAAGGAGGCTCTCATGTTCCGGAAGATCTACGTGCCGGTCGACAACTCGGACTACTCCAACCGCGCCATCGACCTGGCCGTGGAGCTGGGCCGCGGCCTTCGGCGCGACGCTGACGGGCTGTCACGTCTACGCGGCGCGGCTCCACGACTACCGCTTCAAGCAGATGGAGTACACGCTGCCCGAGGAGTACCGGGACGAGCACGAGCTCGAGCGCCAGCGAAAGATCCACGACTCGCTGATCGCCATGGGGCTCCAGCTGGTCTCCGACTCCTACCTCGAGGTGATGCGGAAGAAGACCGAGGCCGCCGGGCTTCCGTTCGAGCCCCGGATGATGGACGGCAAGCACTACAAGGCGCTGATCGACGACGTGCAGGGCAAGGACTACGACCTCGTGGTCATGGGGGCCCTCGGCCTCGGTGCCGTGCGCGACAGCCAGCTCGGCTCGGTGACCGAGCGGTTCATCCGGAAGGTGTCGGTCGACACGCTGGTCATCCGGAGCCTGGAGCCGCTCGAGGCGCAGCAGGGCGCCATCGTCGTCGGGCTGGATGGGAGCCCCCAGTCGTTCTACGGGCTCAAGGTCGGGATCGCCCTCGGCAAGGCCCTCCGCCGCCCGGTCCACGCGGTCGCCGTGTACGATCCCTACCTCCACTACGCCATGTTCAACGGGATCGTCGGCGTGCTGACGGAGCAGGCCTCGAAGGTCTTCCGGTTCAAGGAGCAGGAGCAGCTCCACGAGGAGATCATCGACACGGGCCTCGCCAAGATCTACCAGTCGCACCTCGAGATCGGCCGGAAGCTCGCGGCCGACGAGGGGGTCGACCTCGGGATCACGCTGCTCGACGGCAAGTGCTTCGAGAAGGTGCTCCAGTTCTGCCGCAAGGAGCAGCCGTGGCTCCTCATCATGGGCCGCATCGGCGTGCACTCCGACGAGCGCGAGGCGGACCTCGGGTCGAACACGGAGAACCTCCTCCGCCTGGCGCCGTGCAACGTGCTCCTCGTGGGGGGCAAGTTCTACCCGCCGCTCGACGTCAAGGCCGAGGAGATCATCGCCTGGACCGACGAGGCCCGGGAGCGCATGAAGCGCGTGCCCGAGCAGGTCGCGGGGGTGGCGCGGACGGCGCTCCTCCGCTACGCGATCGAGCAGGGGCACACGGTCGTCACCTCGAAGGTGATCGACGAGGCGATGGCGATCTTCATGCCCGGGCGCATGGCGGAGAAGATGCAGATCCTGGCCGAGGACCTGGCGGTCGCCAAGCTCCGAGCGGACAACGCCGCGGTGACGGCGATCTGCTCGGTCTGCGGCTACGTCGTGAAGGGGCCGAACCCGGTGGTGAAGTGCCCGGTCTGCTCGGGCGGGCCGGAGGTCTTCACCCACGTCGACCGGCAGGCGGTGGAGCAGATCGCGACCGCCGAAGGGGGGATCGCCGAGGAGGAGGTCATGCCCGGCGTGACCGTGCGCTGGGCCAACGACGCGCGGGCGGGCCTCCGCGAGGTGACCGACGCCTATCTCCGGCGGCGCGCCAAGGCGCGGATCGAGAAGTACGCGCGCACGCGGAAGATCCCCGTGATCACCAAGGAGCTGGCGTTCCCGCTGATCGAGGAGACCGTCGGGCGGGACAAGCTCGGCGACGGCTGGGAGACCCTGATCGCCACCACCAAGTTCGAGCCGGCCACCATGAAGGACGTGACCGACCCGAACGGCGCCTTCACCTGGACCGAGGACGCGGTGGCGCGGCTCAACCGCGTGCCGGCGGGCTTCATGCGCGACATGACGCGCGAGGCGATCGAGAAGGTGGCGCGGGAGAAGCAGGTCGGCTTCATCGACCTCGCCCTCTGCGAGGAGGGGATCGGCCACGCGCGCGTCACGATGAACGAGGTCATCGCCGGCTACATCAAGAACAAGCCGCAGGGCTGAGGCGGAGGTCTGGCGCGCCTTCGGGGGCCTCCGCAACCGCTCTGTGCCTCCGGCGGTCGGACGCCGAGCCGCGCGGATGAGCCATCTCGAGGTCGACGTGTGGTGCCGAGCATGACGGCGCGAGCGGTACGACTGATGGTAGGCCTCGGCCTTGCCCTTCTGACGGCGCCGCTCGCCGGGGAAGGCCAGCCGCCCGCGAAGGTCCCCCGGATCGGCATCCTCCGCCTCGGTTCGCCTCCCGATCCGTTCGTCGAGGCATTCCGTGAAGGGCTTCGCGAGCTGGGCTACGTCGAGGGGCAGAACGTTCACCTCGAGTATCGGTGGGCGGAGGGCCGGGATGAGCGGCTGTCCGGCCTCGCCGCGGAGCTCGTGCGCCTCAAGGTGGACGTCATCGTCGCGGGTGGAACCCAGGCCCTGGCGGCCAAGCAGCACACGACCACCATCCCGATCGTCATGCCGATTGCCGCCGACCCGGTGAAGACCGGTCTCGTCGCGAGCCTCGCCCGGCCCGGGGGCAACGTCACGGGGCTTTCGTTCCAGTCCGAGGGGCTGCCCGGGAAGTGGGTCGAGCTCGTGACCGAGGCGCTCCCCGGAGTGTCTCGGGTCGCGATGCTCTGGCACCCGCCGTCCGAAACCGGCCAGCGAAAGGTGGCGGAAGCCGCCGCGCGGCCGCGGCATGTCCGCCTCCAGCCGATGAAGGTGGAGCGGTGGACGATCTCTCGACCGCCTTCGCGGCGGCGAAGAAGGATCGCGCCGAGGCCCTCATCGTGCTCGCGTCGCCGTTCTTCGCTGCGCACCGGGTCCCCCTTGTGGAGCTCGCGGCCAAGTACCGGCTGCCGGCGATGTACCCCGAGCGAGGGTTCGTCGACGCGGGGGGGCTCATGTCCTATGGGCCAAACCCGCCGGATCTCTTCCGCCGTGCCGCCACCTATGTCGACAAGATCCTGAAGGGTGCCAAGCCCGCCGACCTGCCGGTCGAGCAGCCCACGAAGTTCGAGCTGATCATCAACCTCCGGACCGCCAAGGCCCTCGGCCTCACGATTCCGCCCGCGGTGCTGGCGCGGGCGGACGAGGTCCTTCAGTGACGTACAAGGCGTACGCGGTCTCCTGGAACCTCACCCAGCGCTGCAACCTCTTCTGCGCCCACTGCTACATCAGCGCGGCGCCGGGGGCCTCGGCGGCCGGCGAGCTCTCGACCGACGAGTGCCGCCGGGTCATGGCCGACATCGCCCGCGTCAATCCCGGCACCTTCCTGATCCTCACCGGCGGGGAGCCGCTGCTCCGGGCGGACATCTTCGAGCTGGCCGCGGAGGGGCGGGAGCACGGCTTCACGGTCGTGCTCGGGACCAACGGCGTCCTCCTCCGGCCGAAGCAGGCGCGGCTCATGAAGACGCACGGGATCCAGGGCGCGTCCCTGTCCCTCGACTCGACCGATCCCGCGCGCCACGACGAGTTCCGCCATCTCCCCGGGGCCTGGCGGGGCGCCGTCCGGGCGACCGAGGCCCTCCGGGCCGAGGGCATCGACTTCTCGCTCCACATGAGCGTCACCGACTGGAACGTCGGCGAGATCCCCGGGATGATCGACCTCGCGCGGACGCTCGGGGCCCGCGTGCTGAACTTCTTCTTCCTGGTCCGGACGGGCCGGGGCGAGGGGCTCACCGACATCACGCCCGGGCAGTACGAGGAGATCCTCACCTATCTCGCGCGCGCGCCAGGGCGCGGGCGGCGACCGGCCGGCGCCGCGCCGGGCTCCCTCCTCGAAGGGCGGGAGGATCCCTGGAGCGTGCCCGTCGGCCGCGCCGACGGGCTCCTGATCCGCGCGAAGTGCGCGCCGCACTTCCGGCGCGTGCTCTACGAGCTCGACCCGGGCTCGCCGCTCCTCGCCAACTACGCCCACGGCTCGTGCCCCGCGGGGAAGTACTACTGCCGGATCACCCCCACCGGCGACGTCACGCCGTGCCCGTACATGCCGGTGTCGGCCGGCAATCTCCGGGAGACCGGGTTCGCCGAGCTGTGGGAGCGGGCCCAGGTGTTCACCGACCTCCGGCATCGGCCCCTCGGCGGCCGGTGCGGCGCGTGCGAGTTCCGCGAGATCTGCGGGGGGTGCCGCTGCCGCGCCTACGCGACCTACGGCGACTACATGGCCGAGGACCCGGCCTGCGGCTACCAGCCCGGCGCCCACGGAGGCGAGCTGATCCGGCTCGGGGTCGAGCAGACCTTCGGGCTCGAGGTCCGCTTCGCGCTGCCCTGGGAGCCCGCCGCCCAGGCGCGGCTCGACGCGATCCCCGCGTTTGCCCGCGCGATGGTCGTCCAGGCGGTGGAGGCGTACGCGCGGAGCCAGGGGCAGGGGATCGTCACGCCCAGCCTCCTCGCCGAGGTGCGCAGCCGCTGGGGCATCTCGCCGGGCCGGCCGTTCACGCCGGCATCCGATCGACCCCCGGCCGCCGGAGGCGGGTGAGACCGGTGCCCAGCCGGGCGGATCGATACCGCCAGGCGGCCTGGACCTATGCCGGCTACGGGGTCGTGTACTGGCTCGGCGGCCTCGCCCTGGCCGTGGCGGGGCGCGGACCCCGGGGCATGGAGCGTGGCCGGTGGGCGTGGTTCGTCGCGGGCGCGCTCTTCGTCTTGGTCTTTCCGTGGCTGCTGGCCCGGGAGTGGCGGTGGCGGCGCGCGTTCGCGGGCGTCCTGGCCCTCCTGGTCGCGTATCGCGCATTCGAGGTGGCGCGGATCGCCGTGCGGTCGGGCGGCGAGACCGTGTCCGCCCTCGGGTTCGACGTGCCCACGCAGGTGGGCGCGTGGGCCTTCTGCCTGCTCGCGGTCGGCACGGCCGCCATGCTGGCCCGCGCGGCCTGGAGCCGGGAGTCGTGAGCGCGACCGAGCAGCCCTCACCTCGCACCGGAGGGCGAGCGCTGCCCCGCTGACGAGTTGCGCGGCGCGCCGGAGCCGGCGCCCGGCGAGGTGCGCTGGACGCCGGAGGCCGAGGCGCGGGTCGCGCGCGCCCCGATGTTCCTCCGCGGCATGGTCCGGCGCCTCGCCGAGAAGCGGGCGCGCGCCGAGGGCGTGCGCGTGATCACGCCGGAGCTGATGACGCGCTACAAGACGCGAGATGATGGGCCTCGCCGCGAGCGGCGGCTACCAGGTGCCGGCACCGGCTGTTCCGTGGACCCCGGAAGCCGAGGCCCTCCTCGAGGCCGTCCCGTCGTTCATGCGGCCCATGACGCGCCGGATCTGCGAGGAGCTGGCCGCCGAGCACGGCGCGCCGACGGTGACGCCGGCGCTCATCCGAGAGGCCGAGGCGGAGGCCGAGACCGAGGCGGCGGCGACGCCGCTCCCGTGGACCCCCGAGGCCGAGGCCCGGCTGGTGAGCCGCCTCGGCAAGGCGCCGGCCATGATGGCCGACTTCGTCCTCCGCCTCTTCCAGCGGGACGTCGAGGTCGAGGCGCGGCGCGCCGGGCTCGACCGGATCACCGTCGAGGTCGTCGACCGGCTCTGGCAGGCGGCGCCCGACACGCCGGTGCGCTGGGCGCCGGAGGCGTGGGCCCGGCTCCAGACCGCGCCGGAGTTCGTGCGCGAGGGGATCCGGAAGGCGGCCGAGCGGCGCGCCCGGCGGATGGGCGTGGCCGAGATCACCTCGCCGCTCCTCACCCGGTTCCGGAACCAGGCCATGATGAAGGCCGTCAAGCGCATCCGCGAGCTGGGGTTCACCGAGCTGACCTTCGACGCCTTCGACGCCGCCAAGGCCGAGATCCGCACGGTGAGCCTGAACCCCGAGGCCCAGGACCGGCTCGACCGCATCCGGCACTACTTCGAGACGGAGCGCCACGGCCAGTCCGGCGACTTCCTCGGCGAGGACCTCATGCGCCGTTTCCGCGCGCACCTCCGCGACCCGGCGTCGGCGCCGCTCGACACGAGCGACGAGGGGACCGGGACGTGAAGGGCTATCGCGACG
Organism: uncultured Candidatus Rokubacteria bacterium; assembly: GCA_963799055.1. GTDB lineage: Bacteria > Methylomirabilota > Methylomirabilia > Rokubacteriales > DASRDR01 > DASRDR01. Next base: position 6,236 of record CAWCVP010000021.1, on the reverse strand, counting down.
TTGCCGGGGACGGCGGCTCGAACATCGCCGGCCAGGTCGCCGCGCAGCAGGCGCGGCTGGCCGCGCGGATGGCTCGATCCGCGCGAGCGTGGCGGTGGTCTCCGGCAAGGGGGGGGTCGGTAAGAGCTCGGTCACCGCGAACCTGGCGGCCGCGCTGACGGCGCGCGGGCTGGCGGTGGGCGTCCTGGACGCCGATCTCAACGGCCCGTCCCTGGGGAAGATGCTGGGCGTCCGCGGCCAGACCCTCCGGGTCGAGGCCGACGGCGTTCGCCCGGCGATCTCCGCCGAGGGGATCCGGGTCCTGTCGATGGACCTTCTCTTGCCCGGCGACGACACGCCGGTGGTGTGGGACGCCCCGACCCAGGCCGACGCCCACACGTGGCGCGGGACCATGGAGGGCACGGCGCTCCGCGAGTTCCTGATGGACACGGCCTGGGGGGCGCTCGACGTCCTCCTCCTCGACCTCCCGCCGGGCGCCGACCGGCTGCCGACCCTGCTCGACCTCCTGCCGGGGCTGACGGGCGCGGTCGTCGTCACGATCCCCTCCGGCGTCTCCCACCTGGTGGTCCGGCGCGCGATGACGCTCGCGCGCGAGCGCGGGGCGCGGCTCCTCGGGCTGATCGAGAACATGGCGGGCTACGTCTGCCCGACGTGCGGGACCGTCGGGCCGCTCTTCGACGGGCCGGGCGGAGAGGTGACGGCGGCGCAGCACGGCCTGCCGTTCCTCGGGCGCGTGCCGTTCGACCCCCGGCTCGCCGCGGCGGCGGATCGTGGGCGGCCCTTCGTGCTGGAGCACGGAGACAGCCCGACCGGGCGGGCGCTGGCGGGGATCGCCGACGCCATCGCGGCGGCGGTCCTGCCCGGATGACCGTGCCCCGCGCTCTCGGACCGCCGTTGCCCCGGCCGTCGCCCGAGCGGCTCGCTGCCGACCTCCGGGTTCTCGAGGCCTTCACGCGGCCGGATCGCCCGTACACGCGCCGGGCCTTCTCGGACGAGGACCGCGCGGCTCGCCAGTGGCTTGCCGGCCGGATGGCCGAGGGGGGGCTCGTGCCGACGGTCGACGCGGCCGGGAACCAGATCGGCCGGCGATCCGGGTCGGAGTCGGCCCCCGCCCTCATGATCGGCTCGCACCTCGACACGGTGGAGGCGGGCGGCCGGTTCGACGGCATCGCCGGCGTGCTGGCGGGTCTCGAAGTCGCCCGCTGCCTCGACGCGGGCGGCCACCGGCTCCGGCACCCGCTCGAGGTCGTCAACTTCACCTGCGAGGAGCCGTCCGACTTCGGGCTGTCGACGATCGGCAGCCGCGCGATGAGCGGCAAGCTCGACGCCGCCACGGCGGCGCGCCTCCGCGACCGGTAGGGCCGGACGCTCGCCGAGGCGATCGACTCGGTGGGCGGCCGGGCGGCCGAGCTCGATGCCGCCCGGCGCGCGCCGGGTGACCTCGCCCGGTACCTCGAGCTCCACATCGAGCAATCGGTGTCGCTCGACCGCGCGAAGATCCCGCTGGGCGTCGTGACCGCGATCGCCGCGCCGAGCCGCTACCGGGTGGAGGTCCGCGGCCGTCAGGATCACGCGGGCGGCACGCCGATGGCGGACCGGCGGGACGCGGCGGCGGCGGCCGCGGAGCTCGTGCTGCTCGTCGAGCGGCTGGCGCGGGAGGCCGGGCGTGGCATGGTGGGGACCGTCGGCGTCCTCGAGACGCGGCCCAACATGATCAACATCGTGCCGGGCGAGGCGGATCTCCTCGTGGACTTCCGCGGCATCGAGCCCGACGCGATCGCCGAGACCCTGGCGCGTTTCGAGGCCGGGACAGCGGAGCTCGCCGCGCGGCGCGGCGTGGCGATCGAATGGACGTCCCTCATGCGGGACGCCCCGCTCACGGTCGCGCCGGAGATGGTCGCGGTGGCCGAGGCGGCGGCCGGCGCCGTCGGGACGCCCTGGCGGCGGCTCACGAGCGGGGCCAGCCACGACGCCAACCACGTGGCGCGGCTCTGCCCGATCGGGCTCCTCTTCATCCCGTGCCGCGACGGACGGAGCCACTGCCCCGAGGAGTGGGCCGAGGTCGAGCACCTCGCGACCGGCACCCGCGTCCTGCTGGAGCTCCTCCTCGCGCCTCGACCGCGACCTCGCCTGAACGCGGCAGGAGCCCCTCACCCCTAGCGGCGGAGCAGCCCATGACCCAGAGTTCGGAAGCCAAGGCCGTCGTCCTGACACCGGCGGCGCTCCAAGAGTACGCGCGCGCGATCTTCGTCGGGGCCGGCGCCCCGGATGCGGTGGCCCGTCGGGTGGCCGGCTCCCTCGTCCTGGCCAACCGGTCCGGGCACGACTCGCACGGAGCCATCCGCATTCCCCAGTACATCCGGGACATCCAGACGGGCCAGCTCGATCCCCGCGCCGAACCGGCGATCGCCCGAGAGGGACCGGCCTGGGTGCTGGTGGACGGCCGCTGGACGTTCGGCCACGAGACGGCGCGCTTCGCCATGGCCGAGGCCACGCGGCGGGCGCGGGAGACCGGGGTCGCGCTCGTGTCGACCGTCCGCACCAACCATATCGGCCGGCTGGGGGAGTGGGCCGAGCAAGCCGCCGCGGCGCGGGTCATCGGGATCGTCGGGGTCGCCTTCAGTCATGCGGCGGCGCTCCTGGTGGCGCCCCACCAGGGCGCGGGTCGAGCCCTCAGCACCAACCCGATCGCGATCGGCCTGCCCCGGGGGGACGAGCCGCCGCTGGTGCTCGACTTCGCCACCAGCATCGTTCCCGAGGGGAAGGTTCGCGTGGCCAAGGAGAAGGGCGACCGCGCTGCCGCCGGGCACGCTGCTCGACCGGGATGGTCGGGCGACCACCGATCCCGGCGCGCTCTACGAGGGCGGCGTCCTCCTGCCCTTCGCCCTCCACAAGGGCTACGCCCTGTCGTTCATGATCGACGCGCTGAGCATCGCCCTGTCGGGGGCCGACGAGGCGGCGGCCCGCGGCCCGGCCGGCTTCGAGAGCGGAGCGTTCTTCCTGGCGATCGAGCCCACGGTCTTCGGGTCATTCGAGCGTTGGGCCGAGGCGCTCCAGCGGCTGTCGACCCGGGTCCGGAGTGTTCCCGTGGCGCCGGGGTTCACCGAGGTGCTCCTGCCCGGAGAGCCGGAGGCCCGTGCTCGCGTGGCCCGGGCCGACAGCGTGGCCATCCCGCCGGCGACGTGGGCCACGATCGTCGCCGCCGGCCAGGCCGTGGGGGTGGGGCCGCCGTCCCCGTCTTGACGCTCGGTGCGGCAGGCCGGTAGGCTTCGAGGCGCGATGAGGCCAACAGGCCGCCACAGGCCGAAGGCCGTCCGATCCGGACCGTCCGATCCGGGCTGTCGGACCGATCCCACGGAGTGACCCGCGTGAGCCTCGCGACCCGCCGGACCGGGGGCGAGTGGGTGGTGGCCGCGCTCGAGGCCGAGGGCGTGCGGCACGTCTTCGGGATCCCGGGCGTCCACAACCTCGCGATCTACGACGCCCTCCTGCGTCAGGATCGGATCGCGCACGTCCTCGCGCGTCACGAGCAGGGCGCGGGCTTCATGGCGGACGGCTACGCCCGCGCCTCGGGGCGCCCGGGCGTCGTCGTCGTGACGACGGGCCCCGGCGCGACCAACGCGCTGACGCCCCTCGTCGAGTCGCACGCGGGCTCCCAGCCCGTGCTCCTCGTGATGTCGGACGTCCCGAGCGCGCTCGTCGGCCAGGACGTGGGCGCGCTCCACGAGGTCCCGAACCAGATCGAGTGCTTCCGGCCGGTCAGCCGCTGGGCCGACGCGCTCCGGAGCGGGGCGGAGATCCCGGGCGCGGTGCAGGGCGCGTTCCATCTCTTCCGGACCGGCCGGCCGGGCCCGGTCTCCCTGTCGATCCCGACCGATCTCCTCACGGCGCCCGTCGCGGCGCGCCTGACGCCCGCCGGCGAGGGCCGGCGCCCGCCGTGCGACGTCGGCCTGGTCGAGGAGGCGGCGCGATATCTTGCGCGCGCCGCGCGCCCGCTCCTCGTCGCCGGCGGCGGCGTGATCGCGGCGAGACGCGACGGCGGAGCTGCAGACGCTGGCGCGCCGCCTCGCAGGCGCCGGTGATCACCTCCGTGATGGGGCGCGGCGCGATCTCCGGAGACCGACCCGCTCTGGCTCGGCGTCCTGCCGAACCGGCGGGCGACGAAGGCGGCCCTGGAGGCGGCGGACGTGATCCTCGCCGTGGGCTGCCGCTTCGCCCACCGGTCGACGAAGGGCCTCCTGCTCAATCTCGAGCTGCGCCCGGACCAGGCGCTGATCCAGATCGATCTCGACCCGCGCACGATCGGGCGCATGCACGTGCCGGCGCTCGGGACTCGTCGGCGACGCGCGGGACGGCCTCGCGGGCCTTCTCGCGGCCTTGCCCGCGGACCCGCCGCGCACCGCGTGGGACTGGACGGCGCTCCGCCGGGCCCGGGACGCGCGGAGCCCCCGCTACACGCCGACGGTGGATGGCCTCCTCCGTGCGCTTCGCGCGGCCCTGCCCGCGGACGCGATCGTCGTCGGCGACCAGACCGGCCTCAACTACTGGATGGAGTGGCACTTCCCTGTCCTGGCGCCGCGGACGTTCCTCTATCCCATCGGCTCGGCGACGCTCGGCTATGGCGTGCCGGCGGCGATCGGCGCCAAGGTTGCGTGCCCGGACCGGCCGGTGGTCGCCGTCGTCGGCGACGGGGGATTCCTCTTCACGGGCGCCGAGCTGGCGACGGCGGTGAAGTACCAGCTCCCGATCGTCTTCGTCGTCATGAACGACCAGGACTACGGCGCGATCCGGTACCTCCAGTCACGCCTCTACGGCCGGACGGGCGAGCACACCCTCGCCGGCCCGGACTTCCTCGCGCTCGGACGGGCGTTCGGGGCGGAGACGTACCGCGCGGAGGACGTGGGCGCTTTCCGGTCCGCCCTCGACAAGGCGCTCGCGCACGCCGGGCCGACGCTCGTCGAAGTGCCGGGTCACGTCGAGCCCCCGTGGGAGCTCTAGCGGGAAGTTCACAGCGCTGTGACACCCCCGGGACCCCCCTTCGGTACGCTGTCGGCCCGGAGGTGAGGGCGATGGTGAGCGGCGCCGGACGGTGGGCCGTCGGAGTGGCCGTGCTGGCGACGGTGGTGGGGAGCGGGTTCTGTGCCGCCCCGCGCGGACGGCCAGCGGGGCGCGCGGATGGTCAGGCCGCGCCGGAGATCACGGGCGGCCCCTGGCTCAACAGCGAGCCCCTGTCGCTGGCGGGCCTCCGCGGCCGGGTCGTCTTCGTGGAGTTCTGGACCTACGGCTGAATCAACTGCAAGAACGTGATCCGCAGTTGCGGGGTTGGCACGATCGCTACGGGAAAGCGGGGCTCACGATCGTCGGCGTCCACTCCCCGGAGTTCCTCTGGGAGCACGCGCCCGACCGTGTCGCGGCCGCGGCGCGCGAGCTCGGCATCCGCTATCCGGTCGTGCAGGACAACGACTTCGCGATCTGGAAGCGGTTCAGCACCTGGGCGTGGCCGACCGCCGTCCTCGTCGATCGCCAGGGCGTGATCCGCTACACGCACATCGGCGAGGGCGCCTACGAGGAGACGGAGGCGATGTCCGCCGCCTCCTGGCCGAGCGCGGATGACGGGCACCCGCGTCTCGCCCCTCGTCCGCTTCGCCGCGTTCTCCCTCCTCGCCGTCGTCGTCCCGGCGATCTTTCTGGCCGTCCTCGGCTATCACTCGCTCCGGCAGTGGCACCGGTCGGCGGACGAGCTGTTCCGCGAGCAGTCGCGGAGCATGGCGGTGATGGTCGCGGACAAGGTCGACATGGCGCTCCGCCAGCGCGGAGTACGGCGTGGGATGGGGCGCCTGGAGGCGGCGACGCGGGGTGGGGTGGTGGTGCCGAGCGCGGTGGAGGCCCTCCTCGCCGACACGCCGCTCATCGCGCGGCTCGCCCTCTTCGCCGGGAGGGCCGACTCGTCTACCCGATGGAGGGCGCCGCCGGGCTCACGCTGGCCGGCCCGCTCGGCGATCTCGCGCGCGGCCTCTGGGCAAGCGGCGGCAAGCTGCATCGGATGGTGGCGACGAGGTCGTGGTGGGATGTCTGGTCGCCGTGGCCGGGCGCCCGACGTTCCTCGCGCTCCTGGTGCTCGACCCGGAGGTTCTCCGGCGAGACGTCCTCGAGGCGGCGCTCGGCGGCCCCGACACACCACCCCTCGCGGTCACCGACCATCGCGACCGGCCGGTTTACGGGCACGCCGGCACCGA
>CAWCVP010000020.1:0-100345 GCA_963799055.1 uncultured Candidatus Rokubacteria bacterium | reverse complement strand
TCGTTGAACAGGCGGACGTTCTCGATCGATGACCGCCTGGTCGGCGAAGGTGCGGAGCATCTCGACTTGGGCGGCGGAGAACCCCCCGGGCTCGCGGCGCCCTACCGCCATCACCCGACGGGGGTCCCTTCGCGAAGCAGCGGAACCGAGAGCTGACTGCGGTAGTCGAGTGTCTTGGGCAGGTGGCCGGCGGGGCCAACGCCAACCGGCGGCGTAGCGTCGAGGTCCGCCACGTGATCCACGTCGCGGGACAGGACCGCGCGACCCACGGAACTCTCGGCCACGACGGGGATCGGCAACGTGCGCCGGAGGGCTTCGAGGCCCTCCGGGGTGACGTTGTGGTCGGCCACGAGGTGCAAGAGGCCGTCCCTCGACAGGACCACAATGCCGAAGGCCGCGTCGCAGAGGCGAACGGCGCTCCTCACGATGGCGTCGAAGACCGGCTGGACGTCAGTCGGCGAGCTGGAGATGACGCGTAGGATCTCGGCGGTGGCGGTTTAGCTGTTCCCGTGCCTCACTCAGGGCGCTCGTGATCTCCCTGACGCATCTGACGAGCGGCTGGCGAGACCACTCGGATTGAGCCGTTGAGAGGGCGTGCCGCACGCCTCGCAGAACGTCGCCGCGGGCGATTCTCATGCTGGCACCGGGGACATCGCATACCGAGTCTCTCCCGAGTCCGGATCGTGAGCGGCCAGGCCGGACTCCGCGTCCGACACCCGGGCCAGCCACCGGAGCCCAACTTCCCGGCCGTTCTGTGGGGCACGGCGCCCCGACCCTACCGCGACCCGGCCTCGGGCGCCAGACGGGCTCCTAGGCCACCGAGTTCGGCCACGGTCCCAGGTGCCCGTCCGACCAGATTCCGGAGCCCCGCCGGATGACCGTCACCGCCGGCAGGGCCGCCATCGGGAACACCCCCCGCACCTCCTGGTCCCCAACTGCCAGCGGCGAACGCCTGGCACGCCCAGAGCCGAGTGAACAACCAGGGCGGTCGGTGTAGATCTTGAGTTCCGCGGCCGTCGTGCCACTCGAGCCGCCCGTACCGGCCCGGGATGAGCGGTCAGCCTTCCGCGTCCCGCGTGACCCGGTAGCGGCAGACCAGCGCCCCCGCCCAGCGCAATCAAGGCCTGGTGCGGCCTGCCGGGCGGGGCGTCAGACTGTGCCCGCGACTGTGCCCACGGGCGCTCCTCACCCGCCCACGCCAGCGCCTATCGCGGGCAACGGACAGCGCGCGGGCAATCGCGGACGATTCGTTCAGGAGGACGCGAGGTTAGCGCGAGCGCACGAATGATTCAGGGTCTAGTGCCGCAAGGGTGTGGGGGTTCGAGTCCCCCCTTCGGCACGAATAGTTTAGCAAGCCCCTCTCCCCCGGCCGGCCGATCTTACGGGGAATCTTACGGGGACGCCAGCGCCGCCCCCCGCTTCATCGGAATGACCTGGCCGAGCCCCTCGTCGGGGCGTCGAGCCGCCAGCCGCTCGACGGCGCCCCGCAGGGCCGCTTCGTTGACGATGTCGTACCGGTCGAAGACCGCCCGGGTCTGGTGCCCCGTGAGCGTCATGGCGACCTTCTCGGAGACCCCCGCCCGGACCAAGTTCCTGACGGCCGTCCGGCGCAGGTCATGGGGCAACCGGCCAGGGAGCTTGGCGCGCGTCACCGCCGCCTGCCAGGCATGGCGGAATGACTTGATGGCCTGGCCCTCGCGATGGAAGACGTGCCGGATGATCCGTCCCTGCCGCTGGCCCAGCGCCTTGGTGGCCGCCCACTGCGCCCGGAGCATCTCCGCCAGCTCGGGCAGGGCCGTAAAGGGAAACTCCTGACCCTTCTTGTTCTTGGTGGTCCGCACTTCCAGCCTGATGATCCCCGCCTCGAAGTCAACCTGCGACCACTCCAATCGGAGCAGCTCGCCGGTCCGCCAGCCGGTGTGGTACATGGCGATGATCAGCGGCCGGAGATCCTCGGGTAGCTCGGCCAGGACCGCCCGGTACTCATGGGCCTCGAAGAAGCCCTGCCGGGCGTTGTCGACCTCGGGCATAGGGAACTTGGGGACGCGCGCACCTTGTCGTCCTCGGCCGCCAAGTGAAACGCCCGACGGAGGATCGCCAGTTCGTTCTTGATGGTCGCGTTCTTCCGCCCGGCCTGTTGGCGCGCCTCGATATACTCGCGGAGCCGGGCCGTCGTGATCGCCCGCGCCTTCATCGTCAGGGCGAAGAAGGTCTGATCGCCCTGGGGGGCGAGCAACGCCTTCCAGGCGGCTTCCGCCGTCTCCAACGACTTCCGGGCGTTGACCCGGTAGTCCGTCAGCAGCCCCTCCTTCAACTCGGCCACGGTCGTTCGATCGGCCTGGGGACCAACGAATCGGCCGTCCTCGATCTCGTTGAGCCGCTTGCGGAGCAGCCGCTTGGCGACGCGCTCGTCCGTGGACCCCGTCTTCTCGGTATGGCGCTGGCCGTTTTGGTAGTACTCGATGAACCACGTTCGCGAATACTTCTTGATGCCGTGCTTGGTGTACGGCTGTTGGAACCACCGCCCCTCGCCGCGCGCCTTCGGCTTCTCGGGCGCGCTCATGATCCCGTCCCTTTGGCGACTCGGCCCACTCGTTTGGTCGAGAGCAGGGTGGAGCCCTTCTCAAAGCGGATCGCGTACAGCCCGCCGCCCTTCCGGCCGGGGCGATACGCGAAGATGCGACCGACGGCCCTCTTGGTCAGAGGCTTTCCAGGGGTGGGAGTGCCGAGAGCGGGGCCGGGCGGCATCCCGGCGCCTCCGGCCCTGGCACGCGCCGGGCGGCCCGGGGTGGGACGAGCGGATTCCGCTGAAGCTCCCCGTAAGCCGGTCCGCCATGCCTGTGGCTGCGCCTCCGCCCGCTTGACCTGGGATCTATTGACCATCAGTCGCCCGTGAGCGATCAACAGCCACCGTGGAGGCCGTTCCCCTCGATCGATCCTCTTCGGAGTCGCCAAGTAGTCGGCAAGTGCCTCTGCCGATCTTCGCTCCGGACTCCCCACAGTCAGGGGGACTTCGGCCGGCTAGGAGCCCGTCTGGCGACCGAGGCTGGCTATCTGTTAGGGTCGGGGCCGGCGGCACAACCGGCGCCGCTCTGGCCTCCGAGACGACAGGAGGACCCTATGAGACTCGCCCGGCTCGCAGCCCCCGCCACCCTCACCCTGGCCCTCCTCGCCGCGCCGCTCGCCGCTGAGGCGCAGCCGCCAACGAACACCCCACGAATAGGATTCCTCACGGCTGTCCCTTTGTCCGTGAATTCCGCCCGCATCGCAGCATTTCGGCAGGGTCTGCGCGAGCTTGGGTACGTGGAGGGACAAAACATTGTCATTGAGTGGCGATCTGCGGAGGGACAACTCGAGCGCCTCCCCTCGCTGGCGGCCGAACTCGTCCGTCTCAAGGTCGACGTCATCGTCACGGCGGGTCCGTCAGCCACCCGGCCGGCCAAGGCCGCTACCGTGACGATTCCCATTGTCATGACCAATGACAACGATCCGGTGGCCAACGGGTTCGTCGCCAGTCTGGCCCGACCGGGCGGGAACATTACGGGCTTATCCAGTCTTTCCGCGGAGATATACGGAAAACGCCTCGAGCTTCTCAAGGAGGTCGTTCCGCAGCTCTCGCGCGTGGCGGTCCTGGGTGATTCGGCCGAGCCGGGCCACGCTCAAGCGTTACGAGAGACGGAAGGCGCCGCCCGGACGCTTCGCGTGCAGGTTCAATATCTGGCCGTCCGCGGTCTCCACGATATTGAGACGGCGTTCCGGGCCGCACGCACGGGGCGCGCTGACGCCGTCCTTACGCTGCCGAGCGCCGTCCTCTTCTCGCACCGAACACAGGTCGTCGACCTCGCGGGAAAGAGCCGGCTCCCGGTGATGTATTTCTCTATCGCCGGAGGATTTCCGGCAGGCGGGGGGCTGATGAGCTACGGCGCGAGCACTACCGATCTGGACCGGCGCGCCGCGACGTTTGTGGACAAGATCCTCAAGGGAACCAAGCCCGCCGACCTCCCCATCGAGCAGCCGACGAAGTTCGAGTTCATCATCAATCTGAAGGCCGCGAAGCAGATTGGTCTAACAATCCCGCCGTCGGTGCTGGCGCGGGCGGATGAGCTGATCCAGTGACTGAGCGTGCAGCCAGACCGAGGAGGCGCAGCCCTCATTTCCACCAGAATAGGGACGCTACCGTGGGGTCTTACGGGAAGTCTTACGCGATCGAGCCGGGCCGGACGGGCATCAACGGGGATTTCAGCCTCGGCAGAGACGACTCGAAGGCCTGGGATTCCGTGCGATTCACTCCGATGGGGTCGGATCGGGGCCGGCCTGGGGACGATTCAAGGTCTAGTGCCCGCAAGGGTGTGGGGGTTCGAGTCCCCCCTTCGGCACCACCGGATTCTCGCATACTTAGCCAGCAGCGGCCACCGGCGCTTCCGTAACCTCAACCGGCTTTGGTATCAGTCCTGGTATCAGTACGCACCAGGCGCTCCCCCCATCCCGGCGCAAATACCGTCCGGCACCGCAGCCGATTCCACTAGACGCGTCGCAACAGCCGGAGGGCCGTGGGGGCGGGGCCCGAGTCCACCACGGGGACGAGCACGGTGAGCCCGAATGCGTCCGTTGGGTCACTCCTCCACCACCGCGTTGGCGTAGTCGATCCCACCGGGTCCGGACCGTGGCCCGGGCGCCGGTCACCTTAGCGAGCCCGATGCACGCCTGCTAGATTGGCAGCCGACCGCTTCCCAATCGGGCCGCCGGCCACCACGTCAGCACGGCCGCCGTGAATGCGAAAAGCGCCAGGCCGAACCCCAGGGCACCGTAGCCACCGAGGGCGATGAGGACCCCACCGAGCGCCGCGCCCCCGGCCGTCCCCGCGTTGATGAGCGAGCCGTTGAGGACCATCGTCGTGCCGGCGCCGGCCGGACTCTCGGCGGCGAGCAGCGCCGAGACAGCGACGCTGCACATTGAGGCGGCCACGCTGATGAGGAGCAGCAGCGGCAGAACAATCCAAACGTTGGGAAGCCACAGCATCGGGCCGATCAGCAACCCGGCGGCGACGCTCGAGACCGCGACCGACATCCGTGGTGAGACGGCGCCAAGCCGCCCGCCCGCGACGAAGGTGCCGGCCGCGTACCCTCCCCCCGCGAGGGTGTAGGCGAAGCCGACCTGCTGCGTACTCAGGCCCACCGCTTCCGCGAGGAATGCCCCGAGATAGGTCAGCAGCCCCAGAAACCAGACCGCGCGCAGGGCCGCAACGCCGAAGAGACGCAGGGTCGGTCGGTGGCGGAGCAGCGGCGCGTAGGCACCGACCAGCGCCCGCGCCTGCAGGGGGGTCCGAGGGCGCCGGCCGTCTGGTGGGAGGACGGCGATGACGAACCAGGCCGCACCCGCCGCGGCGAGTCCACCCGCGGCGAGCGCCGCGCGCCACCCGCCGACACCGCTGATGGCCGTCAGCAGCGGGACGCCGACGATGGGCGCGATGCTCAGCGCCCCGATCGTCCAGCCGAGGGCCCGCCGTCGGGCGTCACCCGCGAAGCGCGTCCCGGCGATGGCCAACGCCAGCCCGAAGACGAGCGCGTCGCCCAGGCCGCCCGCCACGCTCAGGCCGAGCAGCACGGGGTAAGCCGGGGCGAGGCTCGTGCCCACCAGGTTAACGGCGATGGCGAGCAAACCGATCACCAGCGGCCACCGGTACCCGTAGCGATCCGCGAGCGGCCCGACGACGAGGCCCAGGCCGGCGCTCAACAGGACCGTCAGCGTCACGACCTGCCCGAGCAGGGGGATCGTCGTGTGCAGGTCCCGGGCCATCGGCGGGTAGAAGGGGGTCGTGGCGAAGAAGTTGAGCGACGCCAGGAAGGCGGCGACGCACAGCGCCGCTAGGACACGCCCGTCTGTGGCCGGCATCCGCCGCTCGCTGACTGCGTTGCTCACCACCGAACTGATTCCCGCATTCACCTAAGGCCTTGTGTCGTAACGGACGTCGTGCCCGCCGTGGCGGAGTACGTCGTGCCCCCCGGGCTGTCGGTCGAACCGACCGACCGTCACGGGGACGGGCCGCGCGAGTAAGCGCGCCGCGCCCGGCCGCTCAGCCCCGGGCTCAGCGCGCCAGGCGCGCGACCGGGTTCCGCAGCGTGCCGATCCCGTCGATCGTGATGCTCACCACGTCGCCCGGGGCGAGCGCCCGGTCGTCGGGAACCAGGATGCCGGTCCCCGTCGAGAGCACCGTGCCGGGCGGAATCGGGTTGTACCGGCCGAGCCAGTCGACCAGCTCCCCGCAGCGGCGCTTCAGGTCCCCGGTCGAGGCCTGCCCCTCGTAGAGGACCCGCCCCGCGCGCTCGATCACGCACCGGATCGTCAGCGCGTGCGCGTCGGGAATCGACGCCGGCGTGGCGATCACCGGGCCGAACGCGAAGCTCCCCTGGAAGATCTTCGATTGCGGGAGGAACAGGGGATTCTCGCGCTCGATGTCCCAGGCCGAGAGATCGTTCCCGACCGTGTATCCGACGATCTTGCCGTTCGCGCCGACGACCACCGCCAGCTCGGCCTCCACCGCGGTGAGCCGGGAGTCGCCCCGGAGCCCGACCGCCGCGTGGGGGCCCACCGAGCGCGCGGCCGAGCCCTTGTAGAAGAGCTCGGGGCGCTCGGCCTCGTAGACGTAGTCGTAGATCCCCTTCCCCCGGTGGGCCTGCCCGGCGTCGTGCTCCGAGTAGTACTCGCGGCTCCGCCGGTAGGTGATGCCGGCCCCCCACACCTCGGGCGGGTCGAGGGGCGCCAGCAGGCCGGCCCCGCGGCCCCGCGCGGCGCGATCCAGCGCGGCCCACGCGTAGCGCGGGCGGCGCGGCGCGCGGGCGAGCCGCCCGGCCAGCCGCTCGATCCCGGCCGGCGTGCGGCCGGCGGTGATGAGATCCAGGACCGAGGCCACGCCCGCGCGGGGCGCGGTGATGTCGATGACCGCGTCGCCGTCGACGACGCCCACGCGGCGCGCGCCGCCGGCGGTCTGGAACTGGCAGAGCTTCATGCGATTCTCCTGGGGGCTCGGGTCATGAGGACGGCGCGGCCGACCGGGGACACCCGGGCGTCACGCCAAGCGGAACCGGCGCCGGAAAACCTCGTCCCGCGTCTTCTGGTAGAGGATCTCCCACTCCGGGCTGCCCTCCGGGGCGGGGCGCGCGTAGCTCGAGAGGATCTTCCGGACCTCGGCGTCGATCGACTCCTCGACGCGGGTCTCGTCGGAGAGAGTCCGCAGGATCTCGTTCCGGACGTCTTCCGGCGTCTTGAGCGCCGCGACGCCCTCCTGCGCCAGCACGGCCTCGGCGAGCCGCGCCGACAGGTGAAAGAGCCGCTCGCGGCTCCACTTCATCACAGGACGAACCCCCGGTCTCGCGCCAGCTTCTCCCGGGTCTTCGCGAAGAGCTGCCGGTAGTCGAGGCCCTTCTCGCGAATGTCGCGCGCGTAGTCCTGCAGGATCCGTCGCGCCTCGATGTCGAGCTGCTCCTCGCTCGCGAGGTTCTCCACGATCACCCGGGCGATCGCCTGTCGCACCCGCGTCTCGTCCTTGGCCTCGATGAAGCGGCGGACGACCAGGCGCTTGACGATGACGTCCCCGATGCGGCTCGCGATCTCCTCCCGGCCTTTCATGCTAGTCGTCCCCGCCGAAGAGATGCTCGAACGGCTCCGGCCCGCCGTCGTTCCACTCGAGCTGGGGGGCCTGGTCCGCGGGCGTGCCCTCGACGAGCCAGGCCTCCGGAACCCGGTACGTGACCCGGCGCCGCGTGAAGGTCTCGCCGTCGTGGTAGTAGAGCCAGCCGGCGCGGCGCCAGCCGAGCCCCCGCGCCTCGACCTGCACTCGCCGCGTCTCGAGGTCGAACACGGCCACGCCGTGCCCCGCCGGCGCCTCCGTGTACCGCCGATCCACGCGCGCCCGCCGGAGGGCACCGAACAGTCCCTCGTAGCTCGGGCTGGCGAACGGGTGCCCGTGGAAGAACCGCTGAGCGGCGACCAGGAGGTCGGGAATGGTCTCGGGATCGGCCTCGAGCGCACCGAGGAGGGCCGAAACGCGCCACGGGCGCGCGAGCCCGCTCACCCGGCGCTGCTTGTCGCGGAGGCAGACCCGCACGAGTCCAGGCTGTCCCATGTCGGCGCCCGCAACCCCCGAACGAGACTATCCACCGACCCCGGGAGTGTCAAGGCGGACCTCCGGGCTCACTGGGCTGACCCTGCCTCCGTCGGGGGTGACGGGACGGCTCTTGTCGGACGGCTGCCGGTGGGAGCCCGTGGGGTCACGCGCCGCCGGGCCGCCGACCCGCAGTCTGGAGCCGGGCCCGCGCCCGGGCCAGCGCGGAGATGGCCCGATCCACGTCGGTTTCCTCGACGGCCGCGGCCCGGAGGCGCTGCTCGGCCCGCTCGCCGGCGGCGCGGGCGCGGGCGGGGTCGATCTCCTCGGGGCGCTCCGCGGTCTCGGTCAGGATCGTGACGTGATCCGGGCCGACCTCGGCGAATCCGCCGCTCACGGCGAGGTAGTGCTCCGTGCGCCCCGTCCGGTACATCACCTCGCCCGTCCCGACGAGGCTCAGGAGCGGGGCGTGGCCGGGCAGGACGCCGAAGGAGCCCTCGACCCCCGGGACCACGACCTCGTCGGCCTCGCCCGATATGACGAGCCGCGTGGGGGTCGCGAGCTCCAGCTTGAGCCGGTCCGCCATCGTCGCGCCTACCCCTATTCCCGCAAGCGCTTGGCCTTCTCCACGGCCTCTTCGATCCCGCCGACCATGTAGAACGCCTGCTCCGGCAGCTCGTCGTGCTTGCCTTCGACGACCTCGCGGAACCCGCGCACGGTGTCGGCGAGCGAGACGTACTTGCCGGGCGCGCCGGTGAACGTCTCGGCGACGAAGAAGGGCTGCGAGAGGAAGCGCTGGATCTTCCGCGCGCGCGACACCGTGAGCTTGTCCTCTTCCGACAGCTCCTCCATCCCGAGGATGGCGATGATGTCCTGGAGGTCCTTGTAGCGCTGGAGGGTCAGCTGGACGGCGCGGGCGGTGCGGTAGTGCTCCTCGCCGAGGATGCGCGGGTCGAGGATGCGGGAGGTCGAAGCGAGCGGGTCCACCGCCGGATAGATGCCGAGCTCCGAGATCTGGCGCGAGAGCACGGTCGTGGCGTCCAGGTGGGCGAAGGCCGTCGCCGGCGCCGGGTCGGTGATGTCGTCGGCCGGCACGTAGATCGCCTGGACCGACGTGATCGAGCCGCGCTTGGTGGAGGTGATCCGCTCCTGGAGCGCCCCCATCTCGGTCCCGAGCGTCGGCTGGTAGCCGACCGCCGAGGGCATCCGGCCGAGGAGCGCCGACACCTCCGAGCCCGCCTGCGTGAACCGGAAGATGTTGTCGATGAAGAGGAGCACGTCCTGCCCCTCCTCGTCGCGGAAGTACTCGGCGACGGTGAGGCCGGTCAGCCCGACGCGGAGCCGCGCGCCGGGGGGCTCGGTCATCTGGCCGTAGATCAGGGCCGTCTTCTCGAGGATCCCCGACTCCTTGAACTCGAGCCAGAGGTCGTTCCCCTCGCGCGTCCGCTCGCCCACGCCCGCGAAGACCGAGATGCCCCCGTGGTGCTTCGCGATGTTGTGGATGAGCTCCTGGATGAGCACGGTCTTGCCGACGCCCGCGCCGCCGAAGAGGCCGGTCTTGCCGCCCTTCGTGTAGGGCTCCAGGAGGTCGACGACCTTGATGCCGGTCTCCAGCATCTGGACGGACGTCGACTGGTCCTCGAACGGCGGCGCCGGCCGGTGAATCGGATAGGTCTTCTCGGCGGCCACCGGCCCGAGCTTGTCGACCGGGTCGCCCACGATGTTCAGGATCCGCCCGAGCGTCCCCTTCCCGACCGGTACCGAGATGGGCCGCCCGGTGTCCTGCACCTTGGCGCCGCGGACCAGGCCATCGGTGGAGGACATGGCGACGGTCCGCACCGTGGACTCGCCGAGATGCTGGGCCACCTCCAGCACGAGCTTCCCGCTGGGGGCGAAGATGTCCTTGACCTCGAGGCCCGGGACCTCGAGCGCGTTGTAGATGGCGGGCAGGACGCCCGGCTCGAACTCGACGTCGACGACGGGCCCGATCACCTGGACGATGTGTCCCTCTCGCATGCGCGTCTCCCCTTGTATCTCTCAGACCCGACCCATCAGTAAGATGGGCCGGGACAGGCTGGTGGGCGGGAGCCCGTGGCCCCCTGGGTCCGTTGAGACCGTGACTGAGCTCGGCGCCCCGCCCACCTCACGGACCGTGAACCCGCACAGTCGCTCGGGCCGCCAGAGCCCGCATTCACAAGGACGGGTCATGGACCACCTCTTCATCGGCCTCGACGTTGCCAAGGATCGCCTAGACGTCCACGTCCGTCCGACGGGGGAGACGTTCTCGCTCTCCCACGACGAGGGCGGGCTGACCGCGCTTGTCGAACGGGCGCGGATCCTGGCGCCCACGCTCATCGCCCTGGAGGCCACGGGCGGGTACGAAGCACTGGTCGCCGCCACGCTGGCCAGTGCGGCCCTGCCGGTGGCGGTCGTCAATCCGCGTCAGATCCGAGACTTTGCCCGCGCCACCGGCCTCCTCGCCAAGACCGACACGCTCGATGCCCGCGTCATCGCCCACTTCGCCGAGGCCGTGCGACCGGCCGTGCGCCCGCTGCCGACCGAGCAAACCCAGCGCCTCGGTGAACTGGTCGCCCGGCGCCGCCAGCTCGTGGAGATGCTGGGGGCGGAAACGAATCGCCGCCGCCTCACCCGCGATCGCGGGCTCCAGCGCCGCTCCTCAGTCGTTCCACATGGGCGCGATGCCGCCCGTCGAGATTCCCGGCCCGTCAGCCTTCCACGCTGGCCCGGAGGGCCTCGGCGCCGCCCACGATGTCGAGCAGCTCCTTGGTGATCCGCTCCTGACGCGCCTTGTTGTACTGGATCGACAGGACCCCGATCATCTCCTGGGCGTTCTTGCTCGCCGCCTCCATCGCCGTCATGCGCGCCCCGTGCTCCCCGGCCGCCGTCTCGAGGAGTGCCCGGTAGACCTGCACCTCCACGTGGCGCGGGAGCAGCGCGGCCAGGATCGTCACCGGGTCGGGCTCGTAGATGTAGTCCACCGCCGGCCCCTCGGCGCCCGGCTCGGCGGCACCCGGCGGCTCGATGGGCAGGAGGCGCTGGGCGACCACCCGCTGGACGGCCACCGAGCGGAACTCGTTGAACACGAGCCAGACCTCGTCGACCTCATCCGCCAGGTAGGCCTGCATCAACTCGCCCGCCAGCGCGCGGACGTCGGCGAACGCCAGGCGGTCGAGGAAGCCGATGCGCTCCCCGCGCACCGGCCAGGGGCGGCGCCGGAAGAAGTCGCGCGCCTTGCGGCCCACGGGCAGGACGCCGGTGGTCCCCTCCGCGCTGCCGCGCAGGAGCTCGGCCGCGCGCCGCGCGACGTTCGAGTTGAAGGCGCCGCAGAGGCCCTTGTCGGCGGTCACGACGACGTAGAGCTTCCGGGGCCCTTCGCGGCGCGCCAGGAGCGGGTGCTTGTCCTCGCCCAGCCCGCGCACCAGCGCGCCCACCAGCTCGGCCATCTGGAACGCGTAGGGGCGCGCCTCGAGGATCCGCTCCTGCGCCCGGCGGAGCTTGGCCGCCGCGACGAGCTTCATCGCGCGCGTGATCTTCTGGGTCGACTGGACCGAGCGGATCCGCCGCCGGATGTCCTGGAGGGTCGCCATCGGATCGGGCCGTGTCCGCTCTACGCGGCGGCGGTGACGCCCCGGGACGCCGTGAACTCGGCCTTCGCGCCCGCGATCAGCTCGTCGACCTGCCCGCGCACCGCGTCGGTCAGCTCCTTCTTCTCGCGGATCTCGGCGAGGAGCGCGCCGCCGCGGCCGTCGGCGTACTGGTAGAGCGCCTCCTCGAACGCGCGGAGCGCGTCGACGGGGACGTCGTCCAGGTGGCCCTGGGTGCCGGCGTAGATGATGAGGATCTGCTTCTCCACGGGCAGCGGCGTGTACTGGCCCTGCTTCAAGACCTCGACCATCCGCTGGCCGCGCGAGAGCTGCTGCTGGGTCGCCTTGTCGAGCTCCGAGCCGAACTGCGCGAAGGCGGCCAGCTCCCGGTACTGGGCGAGGTCGAGGCGGAGCTTGCCGGCCACCTGGCGCATCGCCTTCACCTGGGCCGACCCGCCGACGCGCGAGACCGAGAGCCCGACGTTGACCGCGGGGCGGATGCCCGCATAGAAGAGGTCCGTCTCCAGGTAGATCTGCCCGTCGGTGATGGAGATGACGTTCGTCGGGATGTACGCCGACACGTCGCCGAGCTGGGTCTCGATGATGGGAAGCGCGGTCAGAGACCCCCCGCCCAGCTCGTCGTTCAGCTTCGCCGCCCGCTCGAGGAGGCGCGAGTGGAGATAGAAGACGTCGCCCGGGTACGCCTCGCGGCCCGGGGGGCGGCGGAGCAGGAGCGAGAGCTGGCGGTACGCCTGGGCGTGCTTGGAGAGATCGTCGTAGATGCAGAGGGCGTGGCGCTTCGAGTCGCGGAAGTACTCCCCCATCGTGACGCCCGCGTAGGGCGCGATGTACTGAAGCGGCGCGGGATCGGACGCCGTGGCGGCGATCACGGTCGTGTACGCCATCGCGCCGTTGTCCTCGAGCACCCGGACGACCTGGGCCACGGTCGACCGCTTCTGCCCGATCGCGACGTAGAAACAGTAGACGCCCTGGCCCTTCTGGTTGAGGATCGCGTCGACGGCGATGGCGGTCTTCCCGGTCTGGCGGTCGCCGATGATCAGCTCGCGCTGGCCGCGGCCGATGGGGATCATCGCGTCGATGGCCTTGATGCCCGTCTGGAGGGGCTCCTTCACGGGCCGCCGGTCGACCACGCCCGGGGCGTACCGCTCGATCGGACGGAACTCCTTGGCGTCGATCGGGCCCTTGCCGTCGATCGGCTGGCCGAGGGCGTTGACCACCCGGCCCACCAGGGGCTCCCCGACCGGGACCTGCGCGATGCGCCCGGTCCGCTTCACGACGTCGCCCTCGCGGATCGCGCGATCCTCGCCGAGGAGGACCGCGCCGACGTTGTCCTCCTCGAGGTTCAGCACCATGCCGACGATGTCCTCGGGAAAGGTGAGCAGCTCGCCGGCCATCGCCCGCTCGAGCCCGTAGACCCGGGCGATCCCGTCGCCCACCTCGATCACCCGGCCCATCTCGGTGAGGTCGGTCTCGCCCTCGAACTCCTGGATCTGGCGTCGGATGATCTCGCTGATCTCGCCGGCCTTGATCATGCCACTCCCCCCGCTCCCTTGAGGATCCGCTCTCTCAGCGCCGACAGCTGGCCCGCGACGCTCATGTCCAGGACCCGGCTGCCCACCTCGGCGACGAAACCGCCGAGCAGGCTCGGGTCGACCTCGGTGTCCAGCAGGACCGTCTTGCCCAGGCGGCGCCCGAGGCGCTCCCGCAGCGCCGCCCGCTCGGTGTCCGCCAGGGGCGCGGCGCTCCGCACCCGCGCCCGGATGCGGCCGGCCGCTTCGTCGACGCGCGCGCGATAGGCCGCGAGGATTTCGCCGAGCACGTCGAGACGGCGGCGCTGGGCGACCAGCGCCAGGAAGTTCCGCGTCAGCGGCGAGACGCCGAGCCGGTCCGCCACCTCGAGCACGACGGCGCGCTTGGTCGCCGCCTTCACCCACGGCCGCAGGAGGGCATCCCGCAGCTCGCGGTCGGTCGAGAGCAGCTGCTCGAACGCCGCCAGCTCGTCCGCCACGGCCTCGGCCCGCCGCGCCTCGCTGGCGAGCGCGTGAAGCGCCCGCGCGTAGCGGCGCGCGACCGCCGCGTCCCGCTTCACGTCGACTCGATCCGCGCCAGCGCCTCGCGGACGAGCCGCTGGTGATCCTCGTCGGTGAGGCTCTTGCGCACCAGGCGCTCGGCGATCTGGGTGGCGAGCGTGCCCACCTCGCCCCGTAGCTCGGCCCGCGCGCGACGAACCTCCTGGGCGATCTGCGCCTGGGCCGCCTCGACCAGCCGGGCGGCCTCTTGCCGCGCCTCGCCGTTGAGGCGCTCGCGCAGCTCTCCGGCCTCCCGCAGCGCGCGCTCCCGGAGCGCCTGGGCGTCGGCGTGCGCGACGCGGATGCGCTCTTCCATGGCGGCCATCTCTCGCTGCGCGCTCTCGCGCGCGGCTTGCGCCTCGGCGAGCTGCTGCTGGATGGCGGCGGTGCGACCCTCCAGCGCCTCCATCAGCGGGCGATAGAGGAACTTGAAGAGTACGGCCAAGAGGAGGAGGAAGCTGATCAGCTGGACGCCCAGCGTCCAGTTGATCTCGATGAGGCTCCCGCTCCCCCCTTCGGCGGCGAGGGCCGCACCGGGAAGGCCGAGCCACACCGCCCCCGCGCCGAGGCCCCGCACGAGCGGCGCGACGAGCACAGCGGGCAGACCCACCACTCTTCGATTCCGTGTCATGTCAGCCTCGCGGCGGGGATGTTGTGAAAAAAGGGGCAAGCAGCCCCCTAGGGGATACCATGCGCCTCCGAAGAGTGTCAAGCGGCGTGGGCAATCACACCTCCCCCGACGACCACTTCGCCGCGGTAGAGCACGACCGACTGCCCGGGCGTGAGGGCGTACTGGGGCTCCCGGAGCTCGACCTCGATCCGCCCGGCCCCGGCCGGGGTCACGCGCGCCGCCACGCGCGGGGCGCGATGCCGGACCCGCGCCTCGACGTCGAGCGGCGCCTCGAGCGCCGCCAGCGCGATCAGGTTGACCTGCTCGGCGATCAGGCGCGTCGCCCGCAGCGCCTCCCGCGGGCCGACCACGACGGCGTTGCGCGACGGGTCGAGCTTCACGACGTAGGTGGCCGCGGAGCCCAGGCTCCCGAGGCCCCGGCGCTGGCCCACCGTGTAGCCGCCGAGCCCGCGGTGCTCTCCGATCTCGCGCCCATCCTCGTCCAGGATCGGCCCGGCGCGGAAGGCCTCCGGCGCCCGGGCGCGCAGGAACTCCCGGTAGTCGCCGCTCACGAAGCAGAGCTCCTGGCTTTCGGGCGTGGCGGCGGTCGCGAGCCCCCGGGCGTGCGCGTGCGCGCGGACCTCGGGCTTCGTGAGCCCGCCCACCGGGAAGCGCGCTCGGGCGAGCTGCGCCTGGGTGAGCGGCCAGAGGAAGTAGCTCTGATCCTTCGCATCATCGCGGGCCGTGAGGAGGAGGACGCGGCCCGTCCGGGAGTCGGGCGCGATGCGCGCGTAGTGGCCCGTCGCCACCGCCTCCGCGTCCCAGGCGAGCGCGCGCTGGAGCAGCGTGCCGAACTTGACCTCGCGGTTACAGACGACGCACGGGCTGGGCGTCCGGCCGGCCCCGTACTCGCGCGTGAAGTCCGCGATCACGCGGTCCGCGAACTCCCGCTCATGATTCAGGACGTAGTAGGGGATCGCGAGCCGGCGGGCCACCTGGCGCGCCGCCCCGGCCGTCTCGGCCGAGCAGCAGGACCCGAATCGCGCGGACGGGTCGGTGGGCTCCTCCCAGGAGGTGGTGCGCAGCGTGACCCCGACCACCTCGTGCCCTGCCTCACGGAGAAGCGCCGCGGCGACCGAGCTGTCCACGCCACCGCTCAATCCCACTACTATTCTAGCCATTGATGGTGTTAATTGCTGTGTATTCTATTTCAATCCGGTCGGACGGTGAGTCGGGCGTGGATGCGCTCCAGCTCCGCCGCGGTCGGACCGCCCGTCAGGCGCCCATGGATCCGCTCGAGCTCCCCGGCGGTCGTGTAGGGCAGCTCGATCCGTCCGCGTAAGAGCGTCCCGACGAGGCGGACGCGGGTCCCGAGGGCCTGCCGGAGCTCTTCCTCCAGGGCCTCGAGGTCGGGGTCCCGGCGGCGCGGCTTCAGGCGGCCAGGTCGCCGGGCCTGGACGCCCGCCTCGGTTGCGCGCACCGACCAATCCTGGGTCAGGATCCGCTGGCGGAGGCGGAGCTGGGCGGCCGGGGACGGCAGGCCCAGCAGCGCGCGCGCATGGCCCATCGTCAGCCGCCCGGTGCGGAGGTCCTCCAGAATCGGCGCCGGGAGCCGCAGGAGCCGGAGCGCATTGGCGACCGAGGAGCGATCCTTCCCGAGGCGCCGCGCCAGCTCCTCCTGGGTCCAGCCGAACTCCGCCAGGAGCCGCTGGTACGCCTGGGCCGCCTCGATCGGGTTCAGATCCTCGCGGAGGAGGTTCTCCACCAGGGCGAGCTCGAGGGCCTCCGCATCGCTGGCCTCTCGCACGATGGCGGGGACCCGGGCCAGCCCGGCCCGCTGGGCGGCCCGCCAGCGTCGCTCGCCGACCAGGATCTCGAACTGGGCGCCGCGCGGGCGGACGACCAGCGGCTGGAGAATCCCGGACGACCGGATCGACTGGGCCAGCTCCTCCAGCGCCCGCTCGTCGAAGTCACGGCGGGGCTGCTGCGGGTTCGGGACCAAGGTGTCGATCGCGAGGTCGCGGAGGCGTCCCCCGTCCTCGCCCTCAGCCGGCGGCAGAAGGGCGCCCAGCCCTCGTCCCAGTGCGCGCTTCATCACGTGTCACCACCTCCCGCGCCAGCTCCAGATAGGCGATCGCCCCCGGGGACCGGAGGTCGTACTCGAGGATCGACCGCCCATGGCTCGGCGCTTCCGAGAGCCGGACGTTGCGTGGAATGACGGTCTGGAACACCTGCCCCTTGAAGTAGCGCTCGACCTCGGCGCGCACCTGTCCCGTCAGGGTGGTGCGGCCATCGAAGAGCGTGAACACGATCCCCTCGATCTCGAGGGCCGGGTTGGCCCGGGCTCGCACTGTCTCGAGGGTCCGCACGAGCTGGGCGAGGCCTTCGAGGGCGAAGTACTCGCACTGCAGGGGGACCAAGGCCCCCTCGGCGGCCACGAGGGCATTGAGCGTGAGCAAGCCCAGGGAAGGGGGGCAATCGATCACGACGTACCGGAACCGCGACCGCACCGGGGCGAGCGCCTGGCGAAGCCGCGTCTCCCGACTGGGCGTCGTGGCCAGCTCGACCTCGGTCCCGACGAGATCGGGGCTTCCCGGCAACAGCGCCAGCCCGGGGACCGCCGTCTCCCGGAGGCACTCGCCCACGGGCCGTCCGTCCGCCAGGACGTCGTAGATCGTCCCGGTCGCCGCCGTCGGACCGTCGGGGGAGAGTCCCGCCGTGGCGTTCGCCTGGGGATCCAGATCGACGAGCAGCGTCGGGCGATCGGCCAGCGCCAGGGCACTGGCGAGACTCACGGCCGTCGTGGTCTTCCCGACGCCGCCCTTCTGGTTCACGACCGCGATGCTACGTCCGGGAGTCCCGCCGTGTTCCACGTGAAACATCCCCTTCCAGCTCCGCTCGCCGGATTATAAGAAACCGGCGGCGCCAGGGCAATTCCCCTCGCAGGGAGACTGCCACCTCCTGGACGCTTCCCCAGCCCGGGGATGGCGTCCGGCCGAGCGCCTGGACGAGGACGCCCTCGGACTGGAGGAATGGCCGCGCCAGGGCCCCGGCGTCCTCGGCCCGGGAGACCGCGCGCATGGTCACCGTCGCAAACCGCTCCGCGAGCTCCCCTGTCCCCAGCGCCTCGGCGCGCCCCTCGCACACATTGACCCCGGTCAGCCCCAGCTGCCGGCTGACGTCCCGCAGGAAGTTCACTCGCCGCCGGCTGGCTTCGAGGAGGGTCACCTCCCACGACGGGCGGGCCAGCTTGACGATCAGCCCCGGCACGCCAGGCCCGCTCCCGATGTCGAGGAGTGGGGTCCCGGAGCCGGGCACGGCGCGGAGCAGCATCAAGGATTCGATGAGGAGGTGCCGGACCCGGAGGGTCGCCGTCGTGTAGCCCGTCAGCCGACCGATGCGCTCCCAGCGCGCCAGCACCTCCAGGTAGGTGCGGGCCTGCCCCTCGAAGGTCGAGGGGAGAGCGAGGTCAAGCGCCGCCGCCGCCGCTCGCAGCTCGCCCCAGGGATCTCCAGCCACGCCGGGCCTTCGGCGATCCACCGTCGCCCTTCGGTGCCGCGTTGCCCGCGCGCCCCCCCTCGTGGGGCCCGCCGCGCTCCGATCGATCATGTACTGCTGCCCGATCGAGAGCACGTTGTTGACGAGCCAGTAGAGGACCAAACCCGTCGGGAACTCCAGGAACATAAAGGTGAAAATGACCGGCATGAAGAGCATGATCTGCGCCTGTCGTGGATCGCCGACCGTCGGGGTCATCTTCTGCTGCACGAACATCGAGACGCCCATCAGGATCGGCAGGACATACCAGGGGTCCTTCTTCGACAGGTCCGTGATCCAGAGCATGAAGGGCGCGCCCTGGAGCTCCACCGAGTACTGCAGCGTCAGGTAGAGCGCGTAGAAGATGGGGATCTGCACGACCATGGGCAGACACCCGCCCATGGGGTTGACGCCCTGCTTGCGAAAGATCTCCATCTGCTCGCGCTGGAACCGCTGGGGATCGGATCGATACTTCGAGCGCAAGGCATTGAGCTGCGGCTGCAACGCCTGCATTTGCTTCATCGAGCGCATGCTCTTCAGGGACAGCGGATAGAACACCAGCTTCACGAGGACCGTGAGCAGGATGATCGCGACGCCGAAGTTCTGGCCCGGGAGCCACGTCCCGAAGAAGTTCATCAGCCAGAGGAGCGGAATGCAGAACCACCACATCGGGAACAGCACCCACAGGAAGTACCCGTAGTTCCGCGCTTGCGCCGCCTCGAGCCCCACGCCCAGGGCGCGTAGCCGCGCCCATTCCTTGGGCCCGACGTAGACGTCCCCGCCGCCCTCCCAGGTGCGGCCGGCGCCCACGTTGATCCCGCGGAAGACGAAGCCGACCTGCGCCACGTCCTTCGCCCGGCCTCGGCTCAGGGCATCCCCGGACCGGCGGATCAGGGCGGCGATGAAGAAATCATTCTCCAACGCGGCCCACCGGGCCGCCTCGTCCGCGACGGCGTCCGGCACGATCTGGGGATCCTTCAGCGGCGAGCCCTGGGCCGCCTCCTTGGGATCTCGGAGGGCCGGGGCAGGGGCCTCGTGCACCTCCGGATCGGCCCCGGGTCGGTCCACCAGGATCCGCCCGAAGAGATGCCGCCCGTCCTGGCCCTCTCCGAAGGTCAGCCAGGGCTGGTCCGGCGCCGCGCCGGGCTCGGCGACCGGTGTGGTCCAGTACATGAGCAGGTCGACGGGGCCCGCACTCCCGGTCGATCCCTCGAGCTTGAACGACGCCTTCACCAGGTAGGAATCCGCGTGGAACTCGAGCGTCCGGCGGACGCGCAGCCCGTCGATCGTGACGCCCGAGAAGGTCAGCCGTCCCACCGGCTGGGCGCTGCTCACTTCCGTCCGGGGGCTCTCCGGGCGCAGCACCACGAGCTCCGCGGGCTGCCCGGGCCGCTGCACCGCGACCGCGAGGGGGCGCAGCGAACCGCCGAGCAGAACTCGCTTCGGGCCGCGATAGTCGATCGTCCACGCGGTCACGCTCCCGTCGGGCGCGAAGCTCGCCCGGTAGAGCGGAGTGACGACCTCTGCAACCGCGGTGGCGTCCGCGCTGGCGCGCGGGACGCTGGCGGGGCGGGGTGCGCCCGCATCCCCGGTCGGGGCGCCTGGTCCTGGGGCCGTCGGCTGCGCCGTCGACGGCGCCGGCCGCGGCGCCTCCGGCGGCACCGGGGCGCTGAACCACGCCTGCCACGCGAGCAGGATGCCAATGGACAATGCTATCGCCAGAAGTGCGCGTTTTTCCATTCTTTATTCGGTCTCTAGGATCTGGGCCGCGCACTCTGTCCGAGCGCACCGGCCACCTCATCCACCAACTGGGCGAAGGGCCGTGTCAAGGCCGCTCGGCGGGCGATGAAGCAGAGGCGGATCCCCTCCGACGGCAGGAGACTCCGCTGCCGCCGATACGCCTCACGGAGTCGTCGCCGCGCTCGGTTCCGGACCACGCTACCCCCAAGCCGGCGACCTGCGGCGAAGCCCACGGCGCGTGGACCAGGCTCCCGCATCGAGAGCAACACGAACGCCGGGCCCTCCACGCGGGCCCCACGCCGGAACAGCCGATCGAACTCCGCCCGGGACCGCAGCCGTTCTCCCCGCGGGAGCACCGCGCGGAGGGACGACGGCCCGGCCACGCTCGCTAACCCGCTAGTCGGCGCCGCCCCTTGGCGCGCCGACGCTTCAGCACCTTTCGGCCGCCTTTGGTCGCCATCCGCTCGCGGAACCCGTGTGTCTTGGCCCGCCGGCGACGATTCGGTTGGAACGTCCGCTTCACGACTTCCTCCTCGTGGGTGCTATGCGCACAGCCCGCCCATCCTACAGATGGCCTGGTAACGGCGTCAAGCGGCGCGCCGCGCTGCGGCCGGCGCGCGCCCATTGCTGCGTCAAAGAGCGCCGTGCTATGGTGGGCCGCCCGGGCCGGGCAGTGAGCGCGTGCGGTGCCCGTGGTGCCGCACATGTCTCGTCCCCTCGGCTCGCGTGGACGATCGAGTGTGTCACCCAACGACAGCGGCTCTTCCCGGAGTTATCCACCGCCGTGGATAACTGTGTGTGTAACTTGAGACCGTAGGGAAACCTCCATGCACGACGACATGCATCTTCAGCTCCTCAGTGCCCTGGACGGCCGGCTCCCCCAGGAGGTCCTGGACACCTGGATCCGGCCCCTGCGCGTGCTCGACGTTCGGGAGAACCGCGTCGAAGTGGCCGTCCCTAATAAGTTTTTCCGCCAGTATCTCGAGCAGCACTACATGGATGCCCTGCGTGCCGCCGTCGCCGTCGTGGCCGGCCCTCGAGCCCATCTGGTGCTCTCCATCGACCGCGCCGCGACGCTGGCCCCCGCGCCGGCCGCCGCCGCCGCCGCCCGTCGCCGCGCCCGACCTCGACCCTCGCTATAGCTTCGAGACCTTCGTGGTCGGCTCCTCCAATCAGTTCGCCCAGGCGGCGTGCCTGGCCGTGGCCGAGGCCCCATCGAGCGCCTACAACCCGCTGTTCATCTACGGGGGCGTGGGCCTGGGCAAGACGCACCTCCTGCAGGCCATCGGCCATCGCCTGGCGCAGAGCCACGAGCGGCTCCGGATCCAGTACCTGTCGACCGAAAAGTTCACCAACGAGCTGATCGCCGCGATCCGCTACGACCGCACCCCGGAGTTCCGCCAGCGGTATCGCACGATCGACCTCCTCCTCATCGACGACATCCAGTTCCTCTCGGGCAAGGAGCGGACCCAGGAGGAGTTCTTCCACACGTTCAACGACCTCTACGACTCCCACCGCCAGATCGTCCTGTCCAGCGACCGCTCTCCCAAGGAGATTCCGGAGATCGAGGAGCGCCTCCGCTCCCGGTTCGAGTGGGGCCTCATCGCGGACATCCAGCCCCCGGACTTCGAGACGCGCGTCGCGATCCTCAAGAAGAAGGCCGAGCTCGACCGGGTCGCCCTGCCCGACGACGTCGCCTACTTCATCGGCAACCGCGTCAAGTCCAACATTCGCGAGCTGGAGGGCTCCCTCGTCCGCATCCGGGCCTTCTGCAACCTCACCGGCCGCCCGCTGACGCTCGACCTGGCTCAGGAGGTGCTCGCCAACATCTGGGGCGCCGAGGAACGCCTGGTCACCATCGATGACATCCTGCGCCGCGTCGGCGAGGTCTTCCACGTCAAGACCCAGGATCTCCGCGCGAAGACGCGGACCAAGGCCGTCGCCTTCCCCCGGCAGGTCGCCATGTACCTGGCGCGTCAGCTCACGAGCGATTCCTACGCCGACATCGGTCGGGGCTTCGGCGGCAAGGACCACACGACCGTGCTCCACGCCGTGAACAAGATCGAGGCCCTGCTCCAACAGGATCCCAAGTTCCGTCGCACGCTCGACCACATCATCAACACCATCCGCGTCGCGTGAGCCGCGTCCGCCCCGGTCATCCCCCGCACCACGCGCGGCTGTCCACGCTCGTCCCCCGACTTATCCCCCGCTCCTCATCCTCCCCGCACGCGCTCCCCACGCGGGCCCGCCGCCCTGGAGCCCGGTTGTCCCCAGCACCTACTACTACGACGACGACTATATTGTTTCTCTGAGGAGGACTACTAAGACCCATGGACTTCCAGGTCGCGCGCGAGCCGCTCCTGCGGGCACTCCAGCTCCTGCAGAACATCGTCGAGCCCCGGCAGACGCTGCCCATCCTGGCAAACGTGCTGATCGAGGCCCGGGAACAGGGCCTGCGCTTGGCGGCCACGGACCTCGAGGTCGGGGCGCGGGTCGCCGTGCCGGGCACCGTGACCCGAAGCGGCGCCATCACCCTCGCCGCCCGCAAGCTCGTCGAGCTCGTGCGCGAGCTCCCGGCCGAGCCCGTGACCTTCAGCCTGCTGGACAATGGCGGCGTCAGGCTCACCTGCGGGCGCGCCAGCTTCAAGCTGGTCGGGCTCCCGGCCGACGAGTACCCGCCGCTCGACGTGGACGGGATGGGCGGGACCCTCGGCGTGGAGGCGGGACTGCTCCGGAGCATGGTCGGGCGGACCAGCTACGCCATGTCCCAGGACGAGAGCCGGCCCTTCCTCAACGGGCTCTATCTCTCCGCGAAGAAGCAGGAGCTTCGCCTGGTCGCCACCGACGGCCACCGGCTCGCCTTGGCGCGGAGCGCGGTGGACGCCGATGTCGAGATGACCGGGATCGTGCCCCGCAAGGCGGTGCAGGAGCTCACCCGGGTCCTGGGCGGAGCGGAGCGGGTCGACCTGGCGGTGGGGGAGAGCAAGTTCTTCGTGCGCACCGAGGGCTTCGAGCTCGTGTCGAAGCTGGTCGAGGGACAGTTCCCGAACTACGAGCAGGTCATTCCGAAGTCGTCACCGCTCCGGCTGGTCGTGGAGCGGGAGTCCCTCTTGGCCGCGATCCGACGCGTGGCCGTCGTCGCCGACGACCGGACCCGGCCGGTTCGACTGACCGCCGCGGCGGGCCAGCTCCGCCTCTGGGCGCAGAGCCAGGAGCTCGGCGAGGCCGAGGAAACCCTGCCGGCCGAGTTCGGCGGCGACGAGACGACGATCGGGTTCAACGCACGCTACCTGCTGGATGCCCTCGGGCCGATGGATCGTCCATGGACCGTCATCGGGCTGAAGGACGGACTGAGCCCGGGCGTGCTCTTTGGTGCGACCGAGAAGGATGCGCCGCCGGATGACGCGTATCGCTGTGTTATAATGCCGATGCGCATGTGAGGGGAGGCCCGCTCGGGGTGCACGTCCGATGGATCGAGCTGGTCGGGTTTCGAAATCACGCCTCCCTCACCTTCGCTCCTGAGCCGGGACTCAACGTCCTCGTCGGCCGTAACGGCCAGGGCAAGACGTCGCTCCTCGAGGCGCTCCACGTCCTGCTGACCGGGCGATCCTTCCGCACGGCGAAGCTCGTGGACTGCCTCGGCTGGGACGCCGGCGGGAAGGTCACGGTGGCGGGCGAGCTCGCCGAGGGGAGCCAGAGCCGCGCCGTACAGCTCGAGCTGCACGCGCGCGAGGGAGGGGTCGAGGTGCGAGGGACGCTCTGCCCGTGGGCCGGCGCCGTGAGCTTCGCGGCGGCCGACCTCGCGTTGCTGGCGGGCGGGCCGCACCTCCGGCGCGCGTACCTCGACGCGGCGGCGGCGAAGCTGGTGCCCGCGCACGCGGAAGGCTGCCGGCGCTATCGCCTGGTCCTGCAGCAGCGGACGCGCCTCCTCGGGGATCTGGTTGGCCGACCGGACGCCGAGCGGCTCCTCGCCCCCTGGGACGAGCAGCTCGCGACCCTGGGGAGCGACATCGTCCACCGCCGGCTCGACACGCTGGCCCTGCTCGCCGACACCGTCCGCGAGGTGCATCGGGCGCTGGCGCCGGGGGCCGAGGGCGTGACGCTCAGCTACGAGCCGTCGGTGCCGTTGGGCGGGGAGCGGGGGGCTACGCGGGACGCGCTCCTCGCGGCGCTGGTCGCGGCGCGGCCGGGCGAGCTGCGCCGGGGCCTGACGCTGATCGGGCCGCATCGCGACGACGTGGCCGTCCGCCTGGGCCGGGCCGACGTGCGCACGGCCGCCTCCCGGGGCGAGCAGCGCCTGCTGGCGCTGACGCTGCGCCTGGCGGAGGCCGCCGTGCTGGAGCGGCGGCTCGGTCACGCGCCGGTGCTGCTGCTGGACGACGTCCTCTCCGAGCTCGATCAGGACGCGGGCCGGCGCACGATGGCCTGGCTCGCGGAGCACGGGCAGGTCGTCTACAGCGCCACCGACGCGCTGCCCGCGGCGCGGACCGCGGGCTCCGTCTGGCAGGTGGCCCCCGGGCGTGTCGAGACGCTCGGCGCGCTGGCCCGAGGCGCGGCGTGAGCGACCTCAAGCCCGGCGTGGGGCCCGCCGTCAGCTACACCGCGAGCGACATCAAGGTCCTCGAAGGGCTCGAGGCCGTCCGCAAGCGGCCCGCGATGTACATCGGGGACACCGCGAGCTATGGGCTCCACCACCTGGTCTTCGAGGTGGTCGACAACGCGGTGGACGAGGCGCTCGCGGGCTTCTGCTCCAACATCCGGGTCGTCCTTCACGCCGACGGGAGCTGCACGGTCGTCGACGACGGCCGGGGCATCCCGGTGGACATCCATCGGGAAACCGGCAAGTCCGCGGCCGAGGTGGTGCTCACCACCCTCCACGCGGGCGGCAAGTTCGAAAGCTCCGTCTACAAGGTGTCGGGCGGTCTCCACGGGGTCGGCGTCTCGGTCGTCAACGCGGTCTCCGAGTGGCTCGAGGTCGAGATCCGCCGGGACGGGCGCGTCTACACGCAGCGCTACGACCGCGGCAAGCCGCAGAGCGACCTGCAGGCGGGCGAGAAGACGACGAAGCGGGGCACGACGATCCGCTTCAAGCCGGATCCGGAGATCTTCGAGATCACGACGTTCGCCTTCGACATCCTGGCGAACCGACTGCGTGAGCTGGCCTTCCTGAACAAGGGCCTGAAGATCCAGATCGAGGACGAGCGCGACGACAAGAAGGTCGCCTTCCACTACACGGGCGGGATCCGGCAGTTCGTCGAGCACCTCAACCAGAACAAGACGCCGGTGCACCCCAAGGTGCTGTACTTCGAGGGAGGACGGGGCGACATCCAGGTCGAGGTGGCCCTCCAGTACAACGACGGCTACCAGGAGTTCGTCTTCTCCTTCGCGAACAACATCAACACGCGCGAAGGCGGCACCCACCTCACCGGCTTTCGCGCGGCGCTCACGCGCACGATCAGCGCCTACGCGCAGGCCAACGGATTCCTCAAGAGCTTCAAGGGCGCGATCACCGGCGACGACGTCCGCGAGGGCCTGACGGCCGTCATCTCGGTGCGGCTGCCGGAGCCCCAGTTCGAGGGCCAGACCAAGGCCAAGCTCGGCAACAGCGACGTGCGCGGCCTCGTCGAGTCGGTCGTCAACGACAAGCTGGCCCAGGCCTTCGAGGAGGATCCCGCCACCGCCCGGCGGATCGCCGAGAAGGGCGTGCACGCGGCCCAGGCCCGCGAGGCCGCCCGCAAGGCGCGGGAGCTCACCCGCAAGAAGGGATTCGACGGCGACAACCTGCCCGGGAAGCTCGCCGACTGCTCGGAGCGGGATCCGGCGGCGCGGGAGCTCTTCCTCGTCGAGGGGGACTCGGCGGGCGGCTCGGCGAAGCAGGGCCGCGACCGGAAGACCCAGGCGATCCTGCCGCTGCGCGGCAAGATCATCAACGCCGAGAAGGCGCGCTACGACAAGGTGCTCTCGCACCAGGAGATCCGCCTGCTGATCTCCGCGCTGGGCACCGGCATCGGGCTGGAGGAGTTCGACGTCCAGAAGCTCCGGTACCACAAGGTCATCCTGATGACCGACGCCGACGTCGACGGGGCGCACATCCGGACGCTCCTCCTCACGTTCTTCTTCCGGCACATGGAGGCCATCATCGCGGGCGGGCATCTCTACATCGGCCAGCCCCCCCTCTTCAAGCTCAAGCGCGGCAAGACCGAGAAGTACCTCTTGAACGAGCGCGAGCTGGAGCAGGAGCTGCTGGCCCTGGGCACGGCGGGCGTTCAGCTCCGCGTCGGCGGGGACACGGCCGGCCGGGGACAGAACGTGAACGAAGAGCGCTTCCGGCGCCTCGTCGGGGAGATCCTCGAGTTCCGGCGCCTCCGCGACCGGCTCGCCCGGCGCGGCGTGCCGGCCGACTGGATCGAGGCGTTCGTGCGGCACCGGCCGCTCGCCCGGAAGCGGCTCTCCCGGGAGAGCCTGCTCCAGGAGATCCCCCGGGCCCTCGGGCGGCCGGACGTCGAGCTCACGGTGCGGAGCGAGACGGACGAGGCGGTGGTCGCGGCCGGCGTCTTCGACGGCGAGGAGCGGACGCTCAACCTGAACCTCTTCGGCTCCGTCGATTACGCGCGCCTCCTCGAGGTCTACGGCCAGCTCGAGGCGCTGGACCGCCCCCCCTTCGTGCTGGTGGCCGCGGACGGGACCGAGCGATCGGCGGCGACGCGCGACGCCCTGGTGGAGATGGTGTTCGCGACCAGCCGCGAGGGAAGCACGATCCAGCGGTACAAGGGGCTCGGCGAGATGAACCCCGAGCAGCTCTGGAGCACCACCATGAACCCGGAGACGCGCACGCTCCTCCGGGTGTCGGTGGACGACGCCGTGGCCGCGAACGACATCTTCACGCGCCTCATGGGCGACGAGGTGGAGCCGCGGCGCGAGTTCATCGAGACGCACGCGCTCGAAGCCACCATCGACGTGTAGTGCCCCGGACGAACGGTCCGGTCCGCGGGAGTGCCTGATGCCTGAGCGCCAGCTGTCCATCCAGATCGAGGACGAGATGCGCCGCTCGTACCTCGACTACGCCATGTCGGTCATCATCGGGCGCGCGCTGCCCGACATCCGCGACGGCCTCAAGCCCGTGCACCGCCGCGTGCTCTACGCCATGCAGGAGATGGGGCTCGCGTGGAACCGCGGCTACCGGAAGTCGGCCCGCGTGGTCGGGGACACCCTCGGGAAGTTCCATCCCCACGGCGAGTCGCCCGTGTACGAGGCGCTGGTGCGGATGGCGCAGGAGTTCTCCCTCCGCTATCCCCTCGTCGACGGGCAGGGGAACTTCGGGTCGATCGACGGCGATCCGCCGGCGGCGATGCGCTACACCGAGGTCCGGCTCGCGAAGATCGCCCACGAGATGCTGGCGGACATCGACCGCGACACGGTCGATTTCGTGCCCAACTACGACGAGACGCAGCAGGAGCCGGTCGTCCTCCCGGCGCGGCTGCCGAACCTCCTCGTCAACGGGTCGTCGGGGATCGCCGTCGGCATGGCGACGAACATCCCGCCCCACAACCTCGGCGAGGTGGTCGACGGCCTGATCCGCGTGCTCGACGACCCGACGATCACGACGGACGGCCTGCTGGAGATCGTGAAGGGCCCGGACTTCCCGACCCGCGGCTACATCTACGGGACGGCGGGCATCCGCGACGCGTACCGGACCGGGCGCGGCATCATCACGATGCGGGCCCGCCTCCACACGGAGAAGATGCGCGGCGGCCGCGAGGCGATCGTGGTCACCGAGCTCCCCTACCAGGTCAACAAGGCCACGCTGACCGCGAAGATCGCGGAGCTCTCGCGCGACGGCAAGCTCGACGGCCTGTCCGAGATCCGGGACGAGTCGGACCGCCACGGCATCCGCATGGTGCTGGAGCTCGCGAAGGGGGAGATCGCCCAGATCGTCGTCAACCAGCTCTACAAGCACACCGCGATGCAGTCGACCTTCGGCGTGATCATGCTGGCCCTCGTCGGCCGGCGCCCGCAGGTGGTCACGCTCCGGGAGATGCTCGACCACTTCATCGACTTCCGCCGGGAGGTCATCGTCCGGCGCACCCGCTACGACCTGGCGCGCGCCGAGGAGCGGGCCCACATCCTCGAGGGCCTGCGAAAGGCGCTCGACCACCTGGACCTGGTGATCCGCCTGATCCGGGGCGCGGCGAGCGTCGACGCGGCGCGGGACGCCCTGATGACCCAGCTCGAGCTGAGCGAGATCCAGGCCAAGGCGATTCTGGACATGCGGCTCCAGCGCCTGACCCAGCTCGAGCGCCAGAAGGTGGTCCAGGAGCACACCGAGGTGCTGCAGCTCATCGAGCGGCTGCGCGCGATCCTCGGCTCGGACGCGCTCGTGCGGGCGATCATCAAAGAGGAGCTCATCGCCCTCAAGACGGAGTACGCCGACGACCGCCGGACCGAGATCGTCGAGGAGTCGGTCGAGCTCTCGCTCGAGGACCTCATCGCCGACGAGGAGATGGTGGTCACCGTCACGCGCGGGGGCTACATCAAGCGGACGGCCGTCGAGGCCTACCGCAGCCAGCGGCGCGGCGGCAAGGGCGTGACCGGCATGGAGACCAAGGAGGAGGACGTCGTCGAGAACGTCTACATCGCCTCGACGCACGCCTCCCTCCTGTTCTTCACGAGCGACGGCAAGGTGCACTGGCTCAAGGTCCACGAGATCCCCGAGGCGAAGCGGGACGCGCGCGGCAAGGCGATCGTCAACCTCTTGCATCTCGCGGAAGGCGAGCGCGTCGCCGCCACGCTCTCGGTGCGGGACTTCATGACCGGCGGGTACATCTTCTTCGCCACGCGGCAGGGCCGCGTCAAGAAGACGGAGCTGACCGCCTACTCGCGCCCGCAGCGCGGCGGGATCCGCGCCATCACGCTCGACGAGGGCGACGAGGTGATGGCGGTGCGCC
Source organism: uncultured Candidatus Rokubacteria bacterium (assembly GCA_963799055.1). GTDB lineage: Bacteria > Methylomirabilota > Methylomirabilia > Rokubacteriales > DASRDR01 > DASRDR01. The sequence goes on along the minus strand of CAWCVP010000020.1, from coordinate 71,720 downwards.
TCACGGACGGCCAGCGGGAGGTGCTCCTGGCGACCCGGCGGGGAACGGCCATCCGGTTCAGCGAGGAGGAAGTGCGGCCCATGGGGCGCGCCGCCGCGGGCGTCAAGGGCATCGACGTCGACGCGGACGACGCCGTCATCGCCGCCGAGGTGGTCGAGGAGGGGGCGGCGATCCTCACCGTGACCGAGCGCGGCTACGGCAAGCAGACCCCGCTCGACGAGTATCGGCTGCAGGGCCGCGGCGGGAAGGGGATCATCGACATCAAGACCGGCGGACGGAACGGGCTCGTCGTCGGGCTCGCCCAGGTGCGGGAGGGCGACGACATCCTGCTGGTCACGACGAAGGGCAAGCTGATCCGGTTCCCCGCCCAGGACGTGTCCTCCCAGGGCCGGAACACGTGGGGCGTCCGGGCGATCGATGTCGACGCGGACGACCGCGTGGTCAGTCTGGCGCGCGTGGAGGGCGAGCGGAGCGGCGGTGCTTGAGCCCCGCCTCCTGCGGGAGCGGCCGGAGGCGGTCGAGGCGGGGCTCCGGGCGCGGGGCGCCAGCGTGTCGCTCGACGAGTACCGCGCGCTGGACGGGCGCCGCCGCGCGCTCCTCCAGGCCGGCGACGAGCTGAAGGCGCGGCGGAACCGCGCGTCCGAGACGGTCGCGCAGGCCAAGCGCCGCGGGGAGGACGCCGCCCCCGCGATCGACGAATCCCGGCGGGTTGGCGAGGAGATCCGGACGCTCGACGCCGAGCTCCGGACGGTCGAGGCCGCGCTCGGGGAGCTGGCGCTCCGGTTCCCCAATCTCCCGCACACCTCGGTCCCGGTCGGCGCGACGGCGGAGGAGAATGTCGAGATCCGCCGGTGGGGCGCGCCCCGCGCGGTCGACTTCGCCCCCCGGCCCCACTGGGAGCTCGGGGAGCTCCTCGGGATCCTCGACTTCGAGCGCGGCGCGCGGCTCGCCAAGTCGCGCTTCACGGTCCTCTGGGGCCTCGGCGCGCGGCTCGAGCGGGCGCTCGCCCAGTTCATGCTCGACCTGCACACGAAAGAGCACGGCTACCAGGAGCTGTGGGTGCCGCACCTGGTGAGCGCGGAAACCATGCTCGCGACCGCGCAGCTCCCGAAGTTCGAGGAGGAGCTGTTCAAGACCGTCGAGCCCGAGGCCGGCCGCCCGCTCTACCTCATCCCGACCGCCGAGGTCCCGCTGACCGCGCTCCACGCCGGCGAGGTCCTCGACGGGGACACCTTGCCGCGGAAGTACACCGCCTTCACGCCGTGCTACCGCCGCGAGGCCGGCTCCTACGGGAAGGACACGCGGGGGTTCCTCCGCCAGCACCAGTTCGACAAGGTCGAGCTCGTGAAGCTCGCCGCCCCCGAGACGGCCTACGGGGAGCTCGAGGCCATGGTGGGGGACGCCGAGCGGGTGCTCCAGCGGCTCGGGCTTCCCTACCGCGTCGTGCTGCTCTGCACGGGCGACATGGGTTTCGCGTCGGCCAAGACCTACGACCTCGAGGTGTGGCTTCCCGCGGAGGGGCGCTACCGCGAGATCTCGTCCTGCTCGAACTGCGAGACCTTCCAGGCGCGGCGCGCGGACCTCCGCTACCGGCCGGCCGGCGGCGGGAAAGTCGAGTACGTCCACACGCTGAACGGCTCGGGGCTGGCGGTGGGGCGGACGCTGATCGCCGTGCTCGAGAACTACCAGGAGGCCGACGGCACCGTCGTCGTCCCCGAGGCGCTGCGGCCGTATCTCGACGGGCGCGAGCGGCTGACGCCGGCCTGACCGCCGCGCCCCGTCGTCGCCGGCCCCCGCCTGCCCTCGCCCTGTGCGTGCGGTCGGTGTGCGATCATGGGCCCCGGAGGGGTGGCCGAGCGGTTGAAGGCGCCGGTCTTGAAAACCGGAAGAGCGCAAGCTCTCGGGGGTTCGAATCCCTCCCCCTCCGCCACTTTGCCACCGGGCGGTGAGCTGCGCTGAGTTGACAAAGGGTTACCCGCCCCGGAAGATGGGACGCTGCGCGCGGAGAGGTGGCCGAGTCGGCCGAAGGCAACCGCCTGCTAAGCGGTTACCGGGTGTTGAGCCTGGTCCCGGGTTCGAATCCCGGCCTCTCCGCCATTCTTCCGGAGTGGCCTGGCGCGCCCATAGCTCAGTTGGATAGAGCGTCGGACTACGAATCCGAAGGTCGCAGGTTCGAATCCTGCTGGGCGCACCACCGAAAACCGATAGTTACGAGGCGGGTGGCACATCGTCACCCGCGGCGACTGGGCCAGTGCTTACCCACTTCTCACGAGCGGGGTCCCGCGGCCGCCGCCCGGAGCGGTACGACGGTCGGGTCGTGGGCTGCTGCGTCACATACTCCGCGAGACTCCCCCCCGGCGTCACAGCCAGGGGCCGGGCGCTCGGGAACCAAGCTGACGGCTGGCGAGTTGCCCAAGTGAATTCGCTCGATGTGCCCCACCTCTTCCCTGGAGGTACCATATGGCAGGCATCGTGCCCAGGCTCGCCCTCGTCGCCCTGCTGCTCGCCGTCGTCTGGAGTTCGACGGCGGACGCCCAGAACCCGCGTCGCCGGCTGTTCAGGGCGACGCTTGACGGCTTTCAGGAGGTGCTCAACCCCGCCGGAGGCGGCGCCGTGTCGACGCCGGCGACGGGACAGTTCGAGGCGACTCTCACGAATCACGACACCGCGCTCAACTACGAGCTGTCCTACGAGGACCTGATCGGCGACGTCACGCAGGCCCATATCCATCTCGGCCAGCCGGGCACGACGGGCGGCATCATGGTCTGGCTCTGCCAGACCGCGCCGCCCTTCGTCGATCCAGCCGGCCTGGCGCCGGTATGCCCGGGTCCGGCCGACGGACGGGTGACGGGCACGATCACCACCGCCAACATCATCGGAGGGGCGGCGGCCCAGGGGCTCCTCGCCACGGAGTTTGATGAGGCGATCGCTGCCATGCGGAACGGAGCGGGCTACGTCAACGTCCACACCACGGCGTTCCCGCCGGGGGAGATCCGCGGCAACGTGAAGTAGGCGCGCCGGGCTGTCGGAAGACGAACCGAAAGAGCGCGCCGGAGGATTGGCTTCGGCGCGCCGGGTTCTCCGCGCCTCCCCGTCCGAGAGCGCCTCCAGCTCCGCCAGCATCCGCTCGACGCCCTTCGGCTCTGACCTGCTCGGCCTGGTTCTGCTACGATCACGAGCGCCATCAGGGCGACGGTGGGCGAGTCGAACAGGGCCCTCACCGGCAGCTCCACCCGAAAGGTCTGGATCACCCGGGCGATGATCTGGGTCGCCAGCAGCGAGTCGCCTCCCAGATCGAGGAAGTGGTCGTGGATCCCCACCTGATCGAGGGCCAGCACATCCGCCCAGATGTCCGTCACGCCCCTCTCCACCGGGGTGCGAGGGGCCACGAAGGGGCCGTCCAGCTCGGGTCTCACCCGCCCCGGCGCGGGCAGGGCCCGACGATCGACCTTCCCCGCCGGCGTGAGTGGCAGAGCGTTCACTGTGACGAACGCCGAAGGCACCATGTGGTCGGGTAGCGCCCGGGCGAGGGCGCTGCGAAGCGCAGAGACGGTCGGCGCGGGCTCGCCGGCCGGGACCAGGTAGGCGACCAGGCGGGGCCCGCCGCGCGCGTCGTGACGCTGGATGACCACCGCGTCCTTGATGCCCGGGAGGCCGAGCAGGGCCATCTCGATCTCGGCGAGCTCGACCCGATGTCCCCGGACCTTGACCTGCGCAATCCCCTCGGCCCATGTACAGGAGACTGACGACGGTGGGTCCTCGTCGACGCCGCCTGAGTCCAGCGTGTCGATGCTGATCGGTCGGCACTCCGGCGGCGCCAGTTGCCTCGCCAGCTCGAGAACCGCGCTGCTGGTGATGATCGCCGGCGCCTGCGAGTCCTCCAGCATGTAGCGGAGCCGTGCCGCCGGATACGCCGGATCCAGCGGCACGTAAAACTTGCCCGCTTTCAGCACCCCCAGGATCGATGCCCGCTGGCTTCTGGGCGAGGATGAAGCGTGCGTCCGAGGCCGACGCCGCGCGACACCGGCGGTGGCGTGCCCCGGGTATACTTGGCTGCCATGTCCATCGGGGCTAGACTACGAGAGCGAGGGTCGTCGGGGTCCGTCCCGCTGAGCACGCCGTTCTCCATGCCTGAGGCCGAGGGCGTCCACGAGCCGTTCATGCGCCAGGCGCTCGCGGAGGCCCACGCGGCGGCCGCCGCCGGCGAGGTGCCGGTGGGGGCGGTCGTGGTGCTCGACGGCGAGGTCGTCGGGCGCGGCCACAACCGGCCCATCGCCGAGGCGGATCCGACGGCGCACGCGGAGATCCAGGCCCTGCGCGCGGCCGCGCGCCGCGTGGGGAACTACCGGCTGACCGGCGCGACGCTCTACGTGACGGTCGAGCCGTGCGTGATGTGTGCGGGCGCGTGCGTGCATGCGCGGGTCGGGGCCCTCGTGTTCGGGGCCGCGGATCGGAAGGCGGGGGCGGTCGTCAGCCACGCGCGGGTGCTCGACGAGCCGGCGTGGAACCATCGGGTGTCGGTGACCGAGGGCGTGCTCGCCGCCGAGGCGGGCGCGCTCGTGCAGGCGTTCTTCCGGATGCGACGTGGGGAGGGGTACCGAAGTGGTCGTACCGGGCTCGACTCGAAATCGAGTTGAGGGCGATGAGTCCTCACGTGGGTTCGAATCCCACCCCCTCCGCCATTCTTTCGCCACGGGACACGCCACCAGGGCCGGGGAGAGGTGCCCGAGCGGCCGAAGGGGCACGACTGGAAATCGTGTATACGTCCAAAAGGCGTATCGAGGGTTCAAATCCCTCCCTCTCCGCCATTCCCTGGCGGCGGGGCGGCCGGTGGCGCAGCTAGCGTGATCGAGTGTGGCCGTGCTAGGCGGGGAGGTAGCGGTGCCCTGTACTCGCAATCCGCTCCAGCGAGGCGGAATCCCCGCCCGAGGTGCCGGCGTGTTGGACTGAGCCCCGAGGAGTGGTGATGAAGGCTGGGCCCCACGCGACGAGAATCTGCCAACCCCGCCAGGCCCGGAAGGGAGCAACGGTCCGCAGACCCTCTCGTGTGCCGTGGGATTCCCTGGCCGGAGCCGGCTCTCCGGGGAGATCGCAGGACGACGGCCATCGACGGCGGGTGCACGGCCACTTTATTTCCAGGCAGGGGCCGGCCGCGTGAGACACCCTGTGTCAACCCCCCACGGGTTGAAGCACCGAGGGGAGCTGAGCAGCTCGGTGCTGCGTGACGTCGTAGGGACGGCGATCCTGCCAGCAGCGCCAGAGCACACGTACCCACGCGCGGGCCAGGATCCGGATGGCGTGGGGATGGTCGCAGCCCCGGGCGCGGGCGCGCGCATAGACGGCGGCGGCCCACGTCGAGGCATGACGGGAGTTATCCGCGAAGGTCGTGAGGGCCTGGCGGAGGCGCTTGTTGCAGGCCCAGCGGAAGGCGACCCCGCGGTGTTTGCCGGAGGCATGGGTCACCGGCGCGACCCCGGCCTCGGCCGCGAGCTGGTCGGCGGTGGGGAAGCGGGCCCGGTCGTCGCCGAGCTCGGCGAGGACCTGGGCGGCGTTGACCGCTCCACTGCGCGGGAAGCTCTGGACGAGTGGGCCATCGGCGTGCTGGGCCACGGCGGCCGCGATTGCCGCGGAGAGTTGTTGGATCTGGGCGCCGAGCGGGGTGAGGACCGCGACGAGGGCCTGGACCAGTTCGCCGCTGGCCTCCATCTCGGCGTCGCCGGTGTGACTGAGGGGCGCGGTGCGGAGCCGGGCCAGCAGCTCGGCCGCGGAGCGCCGGCCGCAGTAGGCGTGGCGCCGAAGGAACTGGGCCAGCCGGCGCTCGCCGAGCCGCTCGGCAGCTCTGAGGCGTGGGGTAGCGCGTCAGGAAGGCCAGAGCGATGGGGGAGTCGACGTCAGCGAAGATCACGGCGGCGCCGGGCCAGAAGCGCTCGAGGAGGGCGCGCAGCTGGTTGGCGAGGGCCACGCGCTGGGTGACGAGGTCGTCACGGCCGCGGACGAGGGCCCGGAGGGCCCGGGTCTCATCGGCGAGGGGCTGCAGGGCCGGAAGCGGTGGCCATCGGTCCGGAGGAGGTCGGCGAGAAGGTAGGCGTCGCCGGGATCACTCTTGCCCCCGGCGGCGGTGTAGCGAGGTCGGCTGGCTTTGACGACGTTGGGGTGGATGGGGACGACGGGGAAGCCGGCCTCCATGAGGGTGTCGACACGAGGCCCGACGGGCGCTCGAGGGCGACAGGCAGCGTGGCGGGGGGCCCGCAGCGGTTCAGCCGCTGGACGAGCTCGGCCCAGCCCGCGGCGGTGTGCGCCACGGTCCCGCGCCAGCGGACGGTGCCGGTCTCGTCGATGACGCAGACGGCATGGGTGGTGGCGGCCCAGTCCAGGCCGGCGAAGAAGGTCATTGCACGTCTCCCTGGGACTGCGAGACACTGCCGCGGGAGAGGTCCTGCCGGTCGCTCACTGATTGGCGCTCTGGGCTTCAGCTGCCCGTGGCGCTCCACCCTGTGGCCGGTTGGGACCTCTCGTGGTGTGAGTCGGGGGAGCAGGTCTCACGCTGGCCGTCGCGCGGCAAGCGCACGTGGCTCTCCCCGACCCCCGGGATCGTCACAGCGGCCAGCATCCGCTCTCGGCGACCCCGGCCCCAACAAATGCGATCGCTACGTGCCCGTAGGAGCCACGATCTCGGGCCGCCCCATATCTCGGTATCCCCCCTCCAAGGCTCTTGTCTCTCTTCTTCGGGGGAAGGGTAGACCAGTGAGCTACCAGGTGCTCGCGCGGCGGTGGCGGCCCCTCACCTTCGAGGCAGTGGTGGGCCAGGCGCCCATCGTGCGGACGCTCCGGAACGCCCTCGCGCAGAGCCGCATCGCGCACGCGTATCTGTTCGCGGGCCCGCGGGGCGTGGGCAAGACCACGACCGCCCGGCTCCTCGCGATGGGATTGAACTGCGAGGGGGCCCCGACGGGCGGGGCGGGGCCCTGCGCCCAGTGCGATCCCTGTCGCGAGGTGGCGAGCGGCCGCGCCCTCGACGTGATCGAGATCGACGGCGCCTCGAACCGCGGGATCGACGAGGTGCGGGCGCTGCGTGACAACGCCCGCTACGCGCCGGCCCGGGGCCGCCGCAAGGTCTACATCATCGACGAGGTCCACATGCTGACGGAGCCGGCGTTCAACGCGCTCCTCAAGATCCTCGAGGAGCCGCCGCCGCACGTCGCCTTCGTGCTCGCGACCACCGAGGCGCGGCGGCTGCCCCCGACGATCCTCTCGCGCTGCCAGCGATTCGACTTCCGCCCGATCGCCGGCGCCGAGATCGGCGAGGCGCTCCGGCGGATCCTCGACGAGGAGAAGGTGCCGGCCGACGCCGTGTCGCCCGACGCGCTCCGGCTCCTGGCGCGGGCGGCGGACGGGAGCCTCCGGGACGCGCTGTCGCTGCTCGACACGGCGCTCGCGTACGGCGAGGGCCGCGTCAGCGCCCGCACGGTGGAGGAGCTACTCGGAAGCGGGGGCGCCGAGGCGGCCTGGGGCCTGGCGTCGGCGCTGGTCCGGCGCGCGGCGCCGGATGCGCTCCAGCGGATCGCCGAGGCCGCGGCGGCGGGGCTCGACCTGGCGTTGCTCTGCGAGGAGACGCTCGAGCTCCTGCGGCGCGCACTGTTGGTCACCGTGACCGGCAGCCCCGGTCCCGACACGACGCTCGACGAGACGGCCCGGCTGACCGCGCTCGGGACCGAGGCCGGCGCGGGCGAGGCCGATCTGCTGCTGCTCCTCCGCGGCCTCCTCGACGCCGAGAACGAGATGCGGCGCTCGCCCCACCCGCGGGTGGATCTCGAGATCACGGCGGTGCGCCTCTGCCATCGGCCGCGGGCCGAGGCGATCGAGACGGTGCTGGAACGGCTGGAGCGGGCGGAAGCGCGGCTGCGCGGCTACGGGGGCGGGGTGGAGCCGGCCGGTCCGGTGCAGCCCGATCTCCTCGGCGCGCCGGCCGCGGCCGTGCTCTCGAAGCCGGTGGCGGTACCGCGACCGGTCGAGCGGATCGCGACACCGGCGCCGCGGAGCGGTCTCGCGCGGGAGGCGGCGTCCGCGGACCGCGACCCCTCCGCCCCCCCGCCCGCCGCGGGCGCGCCGCACCCCGCGGAGCGCCACGGCCGCCTGGCCCGCGATCGTCGCCGAGGTCACGCGAGTCCGCCCGACGCTCGGGCACCTCCTGGCCGAGGGGGTGGTCGTGGGGGAGGAGGACGGGCGGCTCACCGTCGCCGTGCCGAACGGGAGCAAGTTCGCGCAGGACCGGCTCAAGGACGTCGAGAGCCGGGAGCTCGTGAACGAGACAGCCCGGCGACTCTGCCCCGGGCTCCGGGACGTGCAGCTCACCACCGGCGCGGCGCCGGCGGGCCCGGGGGTGCCGGCGCACCCACTGGTCCAGTCGGCCATCGACCTGTTCGACGCCGAGGTCACCCAGGTTCGGGCCGGCCCTGGTCCGCGCGGGGACACCCCCCCGGCGTCCGGGCTCGGCGGGGAGGCGCCATGAAGGGATTTGGCAATCTCGTCAAGGAAGCGCAGAAGCTCCAGGCCCAGCTGGAGGCCCTCAAGGAAGAGGTCGGCAAGAAGAAGGTCGAGGCCTCGGCGGGCGGCGGGATGGTCGTCGTCGAGGCCAACGGCAACCAGGAGCTGCTCGCCATTCGGATCGATCGCGAGGTGATCACCCCCGACGATCCCCAGATGCTGGAGGACCTCGTGCTGGCCGCGGCCAACGAGGCGCTCCGGAAGGCGCGCGAGCTGGTGGCGAGCGAGATGTCCCGCGTCGCCGGCGGTCTCGGCGCGAAGCTCCCCGGCTTGATGTAGAGGGCGCGTGGCCGCCCATCCCCCCGCCGTCACCCGGCTGATCGAGGCGCTCGAGCGGCTACCCGGCGTCGGTCCCAAGACGGCCCAGCGCCTCGCGTTCCATCTCCTGAAGCAGCCGGTCGCCGCCGTCCGTGAGCTTGCCGAGGCCCTGGCCGAGCTCAAGGCGCGGATCGTCCACTGCTCGCACTGCTTCAACATCACCGACGCCGACCCCTGCCGGATCTGCGGGGACCCCGGCCGCGACGCGGGCCTCCTGTGCGTCGTGGAGGAGCCGAACGATCTCATGGCGATGGAGCGGACGGGTGAGTACCGGGGGCGGTACCACGTGCTCATGGGCGCCCTGTCGCCGCTCGACGGGATCGGTCCCGACGAGCTGAAGGTGCGGGAGTTGCTCGTCCGGCTCGAGGGGAACCATGTGCGGGAGGTCATCCTGGCGACGAACCCGAACGTCGAGGGCGATGCGACCGCGCTCTACCTGTCGAAGCTCCTGCGCCCGCTCGGGCTCCGCATCACACGGATCGCGCGGGGCCTCCCGGTCGGAGGGGATCTCGAGTACGCGGACGAGGTGACCCTGTCGCGCGCGCTCGAGGGGCGGCGCGAGATGTGAGGCCGCCCGGGCGGCCGGCCGCTACTTCCCGGTGAAGAACTTTTCGAGCGAGCGGCCGACCGACTTCGCCCCGTCGAAGAGCGCCTCGCCGAAGCCCTTCGCGCTGTCGTGGAGGCGATCGCCGACGGGCTTGACCTCCTTGCCGGCGGTCTCGGCCCGTTTCCCGACCTCCTTGGCGCCCTCGGTGACGGTCTTGCCGACGCCCTTGGCGGTCTCCTCCACGCCCTTACCGGTCTTCTTCGCCCCCTCGGAGACGGACTTACCGACGCCCTTGGCCGTTTCCTCCACGCCCTTGCCGGTCTTCTTGGCGCCCTCGACCACTTGGTCGGCGCCCTTGGACGCCTGGGCGGCGACGCCGGCCGGCGTGCCCGCGAGGAGCGCGGCCCCCAGGATGAGTGCGATGACCAGCGGCGCCGGAGTCGATCTGCGCGGCAGACGTCCAGGCATGGTGTCCTCCCCAGGCCAGCGGTAAATCGCGCCTCGATGCTACCACCAGCCGGCCCCGCCCCCATGCACCGCTCCGCGCCGACCGCACGCTCGCTCGGGGGACCGCGCACATGGTGAAGACCCTGCAGGAGTTCGGGCAGGTGCTCCTGCTCCTCGTGGGTGCCGTCGTCCTGCTGGGCGCCGTGGCGCACGCCCTCGGCTGGCTCCTCGTCCGCCGCCGGGCGGCGCGGCTCGTCTGGCGGGCGTGGAACCTGCTGGGCGTCCTCTTCCTCGGCGTGGGCGTCCTGAGCATGGCCTACGCCTGGTGGGTCCTGGGCCTCCAATCGGGGCTCGGGAGCCTCTTGCTCGGCCTGGGGCTCCTCCTGGCGTCGGCGGGGCTCTGGATGCTCGTCCCGGTCTGAGGCGCGGCGCGAAGTTTCGCCGCCGCCGGGGCTGGGGTACAATGCGCGCATTCCCCGGTAGCTCAGTCGGTAGAGCAGGTGGCTGTCGAGTTGGCAGCGTCCCGCCGAAAGGCGGGATGGAAAAGCGGGCGAATTCAGGGAACCCTACGTCCGGGAGGATAGGGGAATCCTGAGCGAAGCCCCCGGGCGGTCGTTGTCCGGGGGACCGTGCAGAGACTAGACCGCAAGGTCGTACTCCGGGGCTCCACGAGCGAGCGCCGGGGGAAGCGCCCGCCCCCTACGGGTGCCCGTCGGGCACCTACGGGGATGAGATAGTCCAAGCCCCGCGGAAACGCGGGGGCCCTTGTAACCACAAGGTCGCAGGTTCGAGTCCTGCCCGGGGAGCCAATTCTCCGAAGGGCCGTCGGGGGTGACCCTCGACGGCCTTTCGCATTCCGGCCGGCGCCGATCAGCGCGCGGGCCGGATCCCGGTGAGCGCGGGCGACGTCGTCACGGTCGCCAGGAAACCGTTCAGGCTGCCGAGGTGCGTTCGGTGGACTTGGTCGGCGGGGATGAGGATTCCGTCGAGCCCCTTGACGGGCATCGCGGCCATGGCGTCCGCGGCCATGAGGACCTTGAACCCCCGGTGTGCGGCCTCGCGCGCGGTCGTGTCGCAGCACATCTGCGTCATGAACCCCGAGACGATGATCTGCTCGATCCCGTGGCCACGCAGGTGCTCCTCCAGCCCCGTGTTGGTGAACGATCCGGGCAGATGCTTGGTCAGGACGGGCTCGCCCGGCGCGGGCTGGGCGGCCGGGTGGATGGCGAGGGCCGGACTGCCCGGCACGAACGTCGTCGGGTTTGGCCGGCGGCTCTCGTGCACCACGTGCACGACCGGCACGCCCTGCGTGCGCGCCCAGGCGAGGAGATCCGCGATCCGCTCGACGGCCGGCGGCCCGTCGGGCAGGACGATCCGACCGATCGGCGCGAAGTACTCCTGCTGGGCGTCGATGACGAGGAGCGCCGTCTTGTCCATCGCGAACCCTCGCTTTCGCGCGGTTGCGCCGCGCGGTCGCATGCTACCATGCCGCCTCGGTGACTCAGGCGCGTGGACCCCGGGGCGGCAGCGGCGGCGTGGCCGTGGACTACCTGCCCGGCCCCGGGCACCGGCCGCCCGGCGTGAACCGTTGAGCGCGCGGCGCGCCCATCACCGGCCCGGCGCGGCCGCGCGCCCGCATCGGGCCCGGCGCGGGTTCCTGACCGGCGTGCTCCTGATGGCCGGAAGCTTCCTCGTCTACCCCGCCTACCCGGTCCTCGTGATCTGGCCGGTGACCGACCGCGCCCGGATCGAGGTGACGCTCGTCGCCGCGGCCCTGTCCTGGGCCGTCTTCGCGGTCGGGCTCTACCTGGCGGGCCGGCGCGGGTGGGTGTGGCTGCGCCGCCGCGTCAAGGGTCACGGACACCGCGCGACCCCGCCGGCTCCCCCGTCGACCCCGTGATAGACTGCCGCCCGGACGGCCCACGATGCTGGATTTCCTGATCACGGGCGGGCTCGTCGTCGACGGCACCGGGAACCCGGGCTACCACGGGGCGGTGGGCGTCGAGGGCGAGCGGCTGCGGCTCTTCCGGGGCGCCCTCGACGGGATCCAGGCCCAGCGGACCCTCGATGCCGCCGGCCGGGTCGTCTGTCCCGGCTTCATCGACATGCACGCCCACTCCGGCCTGGTGATCCTCGCCGAGCCCCGCCACGAGCCCAAGGTGCGCCAGGGCGTGACGACCGAGGTCATCGGCATCGACGGGTGCTCCTACGCCCCGTTTCCGTCCCACGCGGACCTCGAGCAGTTCATCGAGATCAACGCGGGCCTGGACGGCTGCCCGCCGCTCCCGGGGCGGTGGAGGACGGTCGAGCAGTACCTCGACCTCTTCACGAGCCGGGTGGCGGTCAACATCGTCTACCTGGTCGGCAACTCGCCCCTGCGCGTGTCGGCCGTCGGCTGGGACGACCGCCCGCCGACGCCGGCCGAGCTCCGGAACCAGCGCGCGCTCCTCCGGACCGCAATGGAAGAGGGCGCCTGGGGCATGTCGACGGGGCTCGACTACCCGCCCGGGAGCTACGCCGACACCGAGGAGCTGGTGGCCTTGTCGGAGGAGGCGAGCCGCCTGGGCGGCTTCTACCACACCCACGTGCGCTACAGCCTGGGGGATCGCTTCCTCGACCCGTTCCGGGAGGCGCTCGAGATCGGCCGGCGCGCCGGGATTCCCGCGCACATCACCCACTTCTACCAGCGCACGACCGCGCCCGGCGGGGCGGCCCGCATGCTCGCGCTCGTCGAGGACGCCCGCGCCGACGGGCTCGACGTCACCTTCGACGGCTACCCCTACGCCTACAGCTCGACCCGCCTCAACATCGTGATCCCGCAGTGGGCGTTCGACGGGGGTCTGGCCGCGTTGCGCCGGACCCTCGCCGACCCCGACGCGCGGGCGCGGATGCGGAAGGAGATGGGCCCGCGGGCGGCGTCGTGGCACGAGATGTGGCTCACGCACTTCAAGCGCCCCGAGCATCATCGGTTCGAGGGCCGCTCCCTCGCCGAGATCGCGGAGCTGATGGGGCTCGACGTGGTGGACGCGATCTGCGAGCTGCTCCTCCTCGAGGACCAGCAGGTCTCCTACGTGTCCGCCGGGGCGAACCTCGCGACCCTGCCGCGGTTCGTGAGCCATCCGCTCTACATGGTCGGGAGCGACGCCGTCCTGATCGGGGACTACCCGAGCCCGCGGACGTACGGGACGTTCCCGGTGATCCTCGCCGAGTTCGTCCGCGAGGAGCGCTGGCTCGGGCTGGCCGACGCCATCCGCAAGATGACGTCGTTCCCCGCGCAGCGCCTCGGCTTGCCCGACCGCGGGCTCCTCCGGGACGGCTTCAAGGCGGACGTCGTCGTCTTCGACGCCGAGACGGTGAAGGCCCCCGCGACGCGGCGCGAGCCGAAGCAGTTTCCGGTCGGGATCGAGCAGGTGATCGTGAACGGCCGGCTCGTCGTGGACCGCGGCCAGCACACCGGCGCGCTCGCCGGCCGGGCGCTCCGCCGGGGCCGCGCGTCGACCTGAGCCGGCGGCCCGCGGCATGAACTTCGACCTCACGGACGCCCAGCGCCAGATTCGGGACCTCTGCCGGGAGTTCGCGGAGCGCGAGATCCGCCCCCGCGCCGCCGAGATCGACCGCGCGGACGAGTTCCCGTGGGACCTCTACAAGCGCATGGCGGAGCTCGACATCCTCGGGATGACGGTGCCGCCGGAGTACGGCGGCTCGGGCGCCGACACGGTCAGCTGGTGCATCGCCCAGGAGGAGCTCGCCCGCGCGTCCGCGGCGGTGGCGGACGCCCAGCTCCTCTGCAAGCTCATGTGCGACATGCTCCTCCACAATGCCTCCGAGGCGCAGAAGCGGCGCCACGTCCCGCGGATGATCCGCGGCGACGAGATCTGCTGCATCGCGCAGACGGAGCCGGGGGCCGGCTCCGACGTGGCGGGCGTGCAGACGACGGCCACGCCGACGGCCGACGGCTGGGTGCTCCATGGCACCAAGCGCTTCATCACGGAGGCGCTCCTCTGTGACGTGGCCGTGGTGGTCGCCACGACCGACCGGACCCGCGGGCGCGACGGCATCGCGCTCTTCCTGGTGGAGCGGGGCGCCCCCGGCTTCGCGCGGGGGGGCAAGGAGCATCTCCTGGGCGTGCGCGGCCTGGCGACCGGCGAGCTCGTCTTCGACCAGTGCCGGGTGCCGCCGGAGGCGCTCCTGGCGCCGCCGGGCGTCGGCTTCCAGCGGGCGATGGTCTCGCTCGACAGCGGCCGGATCGGGATCGGCGCCCAGGCGCTCGGCATCGCCCAGGCCGCGATGGAGGCCGCGCTCGCGTACGCGAAGGAGCGGGTCGCCTTTGGGCAGCCGATCGCCGCGTTCCAGGCGATCCAGTTCATGCTGGCCGACATGTCGGCGGGGATCGAGGGCGCGCGCCTCCTCCTCCGCAAGGCCGCCTTCCTCAAGGACCAGGGGCGGTCGCTCGTCCGGGAGGCGGCCGAGGCGAAGCTGGTCGCGTCCGAGGTCGCCCAGCGGGTCGTGACCGACGCCCTCCAGATCCACGGCGCCGCCGGCTACTCGACGGAGTTCCCGCTCGAGCGCCTCTTCCGCGACGCGCGGGTGTACCAGATCTGGGAAGGGACGAGCCAGATCCAGCGGCGCGTGATCAGCCGCCAGCTCCTGAAGTGAGCCGCCCGGATCGACCCCCAGCGAGGAGAGTCCAGTGAGCACCGTGATCGCACCGCGCAATCTGCTCGACCTGTCCGGCCGCGTGGCCATCGTCACCGGGGGCACCCGGGGCATCGGCGAGGCCATCGTGCGGCATCTCGCCGCGGCGGGTGCCCGCGTCGTGGCCGTCAGCCGCTCCGCCCCCGCCGCGCCGGCGGGGCCGGCCCGGGACGGCGAGGTCACGACGCTGGCGGCGGACGTCGCGAAGAAGCCCGAGGTCGACCGCATGGTGGAGACGGTCCTCGCCCGCCACGGGACCGTCGACGTCCTCGTCAACTGCGCGGGCACGGCGAAGCGCGCCCCGGCCCTCGAGCAGACCGAGGCGGACTGGGAGTACATGATCGACCTGAACCTCCGGGGCACGTCGTGGACGTGCCGCGCGGTGGCGCCCGCCATGCGGCGGGCGGGCCGCGGCCGCATCGTGAACATCACGTCGATCGGCGCCGAGTTCGGGCTCGTCAACCGGGCCGCGTACTGCGCGACGAAAGGGGCGGTCGGCCAGCTCACGCGCTGCCTCGCGCTCGAGTGGGGCCCGTACGGGATCACCGTGAACGCGGTCGGGCCGGGGATCACGGTGACGCCGCTCGTGCGGCCGTTCCTCGACGCCAATCCGGGGAAGGAGGAGACGATGAATCGCAAGATCCCGCTGGGCCGCCTCGGCCGGCCGGACGACATGGCGGGCGCCGTCGTCTTCCTGGCGTCGGACCTGGCCAGCTACGTCACCGGGCAGACCATCCTCGTCGACGGCGGCTGGGGCGTTGGCGATCTCGACTGGTGAGGCGGCCCGCGACTTCGGGCCGGCGCTCCGGGCGATCCCGCTCGGCCACACCGAGTCCGCGCGCAAGACCGTCAGCGAGACCGACGTCTACCTCTTTGCCGGGATCACCGGGGACTTCTCGGGCGTGCACGTGGACGAGGAGTTCTGCAAGGGGACGCGCTATGGCCGGCGCATCGCCCACGGCGCGCTCCTGGTCGGCTTCGTGTCCACCGTGATGGCCCGGATGACCGCGCTCCTGCCGCCGCCGGGCGGCGTCTCCTACCGGTACGAGGTGAAGTTCACGGCGCCCGTGCTGATCGGCGACACGGTGACGACGGCGCTCACCCTCCGCGAGACGCGCCCCGCGCGCCGGGAGCTCGTCTTCGAGGCGCGGACGACGAACCAGCGCGGCGAGACGGTCCTCGAAGGGCAGACGGTTCTCAAGCTGATCTGAGCCGGCGCCCGCGGCGCGCGCCCCGGGCCGTCGCAGGCTGCGTGCTATACTCCGATTCACCGCGCGAAGCTCTCCGCAAGGAGGTGTCGATGCCGCCACTCCCCGAGGCCGCGCGGGCGCGCCTGCGGGCGGCGCTCGCGGCGATCGTCGGCCCGGACGGGGTTCTGACCGAGCCGGACGAGCTCCTGGTCTACGAGTCGGACGGGCTCACCATCTTCCGCGCGATGGCCGACGCGGTCTGCTTCCCGCGCAGCACGGCGGAAGTGGCCGCCTGCGTCCGGCTCGCCAACGCGGAAGGGCTGCCGTTCGTCGCGCGCGGAGCCGGAACGGGGCTCGCCGGCGGGTGCCTCCCGGCCGAGGGCGGTGTCGTCATCGCGCTCACCCGGATGGCGCGCATCCTCGAGGTCGACTACGCGAACCAGCTCGCGGTGGTCGAGCCGGGCCTGGTGAACCTCCACCTCTCCCAGGCGCTCGCGCCGGCGGGCTTCTACTACGTGCCCGACCCCTCGAGCCAGCTCGCCTGCACGATCGGGGGCAACGTCGCCAACAACTCGGGCGGCCCCCACACCCTGAAGTACGGGGTCACGACGAACCACGTCCTCGGGCTGGAGGTCGTGCTGCCCGACGGCGAGGTCGTCTGGCTCGGGGGCAAGGTCCGGGACCCGCAGGGCTACGACCTCGTCGGCCTCTTCGTGGGCTCGGAAGGGACGTTCGGCATCGTGACGAAGGTCGTCGTGCGGATCGTGCGGCGCCCGCCGGCGGTCCGCACCTTGCTCGCGGTGTTCGACGAGGTCGACCAGGCCTCGCGGCGCCGTCGCCGCGATCACCGCGCGCGGGCTGACGCCCGCCGCGCTGGAGATGATCGACCAGCTCACGATCCAGGCCGTCGAGGACGCCTTCGGCGCGGGCTACCCGCGGGACGCCGCGGCGGCGCTGCTCATCGAGCTGGACGGGCGGGCGGCGGGCCTCGACGAGGAAGCCGAGCGCGTGATCGCCGCCTGCCGCGAGAGCGGGGCGCGCCAGGTCCGGGTCGCCCGGGACGAGGGCGAGCGCCAGCTTCTCTGGAAAGGGCGGAAGGCGGCGTTCGGCGCCTTCGGCCGCGTGGCGCCCGCCTACATGGTGATGGACGGGGTGATCCCGCGCACGCGGCTGCCCGAGATCCTGCGCCGCATCGACCGGATCGTCGCGACCCACGCGCTCCGGGTCGGGAACGTGTTCCACGCGGGCGACGGCAACCTGCACCCGAACATCCTCTACGACCCGCGCATCCCCGGGGAGGAAGACCGGGTGCTGGCCGCCGGCGCCGAGATCATGCGGGCCTGCGTGGACGTGGGCGGCACCATCTCGGGCGAGCACGGCATCGGCCTCGAGAAGCGCGACTACATGCCGTGGATCTTCTCCGAGGCCGATCTGGCGACGATGGCCGCGGTCAAGGCGGTGTTCAATCCCACCGGGCGCTGCAACCCCGGCAAGGTGTTCCCGACGCGAAAGTCGTGCGCCCCGGGGGAGATCGCCTACCAGCCGCATCCCCTCGAGGCGAGCGGGCTGATCCAGCGCCTCTGACGCGCGCTCCGGCGCGCCCGCCTCGCATGTCGACGCCCCTGCTCCGAAGCCTCGCCGAGATCGTCGGGGCGGCGCATTGTCTTCACGGCGCCGATCGCGCGCCGTACGTCGTCGACGGCCGCACCCCGTGCGGGGTCGTCTTCCCGGGCTCGGCCGACGAGGTGGCGCGCGTGGTGCAGACCGCTGCCGCCGCCGCGGTGCCGGTGATCCCGTGGGGCGGCGGGACCCAGGTGCACCGGGGGGCGCCGCCCCGGGACGGCGCGCTCGTGGTGAGTCTCCGGCGCCTCGACCAGGTCCTCGAGCACGAGCCGGGGGACCTCACGGCCACCGCCGAGGCGGGGATCACGCTCGCCGCGCTCCAGGGCGCGCTCGGCGCGCGGGGCCAGTGGCTGCCGCTCGATCCCCCGGCGCCGGGCGAGGCGACGCTCGGCGGCGTCCTCGCGGCCAACACGGCCGGCCCGCGGCGGCAGGGCTACGGGACCGCGCGGGATCATGTCATCGGCATTCGCGTCGTGGCGGCCGATGGGCAGCTGATCCGGGCCGGGGGCAAGGTCGTGAAGAACGTGGCCGGGTACGATCTCGCGAAGCTCTACATCGGCTCCCGCGGCACCCTCGGGATCATCGTGGACGCGACGCTCAAGCTCCGGCCCCGGCCCGAAGCGGTCGGGGCCTGCTGGGCGACCTTCCCGGGCCTCGAGCCGGCGGCGGGCGCGGCCGCCGCGCTCGCCGCGTCGGAGCTCGAGCCCGCGGCCCTCACCCTCCTGGACGCGCGGGCCGCGGAGGCCTGTGGCCGGCACGCGGGGCTCGCCGAGGCGGACGGGCCCACGGTGCTGGTCCTGTTCGAGGGACTGGCGGCCGCCGTCGCCTGGGAGCGGGACGCGGCGGCCGGGCGCCTCCGGACGGCCGGCGCGCGGCACGTGGCCGTGCTCGACGGCGCCGCCGCCGAGCGGGCCCTCGACGCCGTGCGGGAGGCGCGCCGGCTGGTCGCGCGGCCGGTCGCCGTCGCCACGGTGGGCGTCTTGCCCGCGGACCTCGGGGCGTACCTGGCGGCGGCCGGCGCCGCGGCGGCGGGATCGGCCGGGGTCGGGCTCGCGGCGGTCGCCCACGCGGGCCACGGGCAGATCACGCTGATCCTCGTCGCGGACGCGCCGGAGCCGCCCCCCGCCGCCGCCACCGCGGCCGTGCTCGCGCGCTGTCGCGAGGCCGCCCGGGCGCGCGGCGGCCACCTCGTCGTCGACTGGGCCCCGCTCGGCGTCCGCGAGGTCTGCCCGGTGTGGGATCCTCCGGGGCCGGCCACGGGGATCATGCGAGAGCTCAAGGCCCGGCTCGACCCCGGGAACCTCCTCAACCCCGGTCGCTTCGTCGCCGGGATCTGAGCGCGGACCCCGAGCGCGGCGCATGACGACGAGCCCCGCCCCCTCGGCGCCCGCGGTCAGCGGCGCGCCCCGGGTGCTGGCCGAGCTCGAGTACGGCCACCTCCTCCAGTGCGTGCACTGCGGGTTCTGTCTCCCGACGTGTCCGACGTACGCGGAGCTCGGCCAGGAGCCGGATTCCCCGCGCGGCCGGATCTACCTGATCAAGGCCCTCGCGGACGGCCGCGTGGACCTGACCGATTCGGTGGCCCAGCACCTCTCCCTCTGCCTCGGGTGTCGCGCGTGCGAGAGCGCCTGTCCCTCGGGGGTGCCCTACGGGCATCTCATCGAGGCGGGGCGCGCCGAGCTCGAGGCGCGGCGCCCGGGCTCCGTCTGGCGGCGCCTCGTGCGGCGGGTGGCGTTCGCGGGGCTCCTGCCGCGCCCGGCGCTGCTCCGCGCCGTGGCGACGGGACTGCGGCTCTATCAGCGGAGCGGCCTCCAGCGGCTCGTCCGGGCGAGCGGCGTCCTCCGCCTGTTCCCCGCGAGCCTCGCCGCCTCGGAGGCGCTCCTGCCGGCCCTCCCGCCGGCCGGGCGCGCGGGCCCGTTGCCCGAAGTGGTGCCGGCGCGCGGCTCCCGGCGCGCGCGCGTGGGGTTCATCCACGGCTGCGTGCAGGACGCGGTCTTTCGCACGCACAACGAGGCGACGCTCCGGTGTCTGGCGCGTCAGGGCGCGGAGGTCGTCGTGCCGCGCGCACAGGGGTGCTGCGGCGCCCTTCACGCCCACGCGGGCGAGCCCGAGCTGGCGCGGACGCTCGCGCGGTCGACGATCGCGGCCTTCGAGGCGGCCGGCGTGGAGACGGTCGTGGTCAACGCGGCTGGGTGCGGCGCCCATCTGAAGGCCTACGGACATCTGCTGCGGGGAGATCCCGCGTGGGCCGGCCGGGCGGCCGCCTTCGCGCGCCAGGTCGTGGACGCGACCGAGTTCCTCGCCCGGGCGCCCCTGGAGGGACCGCTGGGACCGCTCCCGCTCCGGGCGACGTACCACGACCCCTGTCACCTGGCGCACGGCCAGAAGGTGCGGGCCGAGCCGCGGGCGCTCCTCCGGGCGGTGCCCGGCCTCGAGCTGGTCGAGCTCGGGGAGGCGGAGATGTGCTGCGGCTCGGCCGGCATCTACAACCTGACCGAGCCCGAGATGGCCCAGCGCCTGCTCGAGCGAAAGCTCGGCCACGTGGAGGCGACCGGCGCCACGACCGTGGTGACCGCGAACCCGGGCTGCATCCTCCAGCTCGCGGCCGGGCTCGCGGCCCGCGGGCGCGCCGTGGAGGTCCTCCACGTGGTCGAGGTCCTCGACCGCGCGTACGCGGCGGCCGAGGGCCCGCGGCGGTGACCGAGCCCGACCGCGCGGGCGCCGCTCGCCCGTCGCCGAGCACAAGGCCCACGCCCCGAGCCGCATCCGCTGCGTGGTGTGCACGGTCTCGGATTCCAAGACGCCCGAGACCGACACGAGCGGGCGGCTCATCCAGGAGCTCCTGCTCGGCGCCGGTCACGAGGTGGTCGACTACCAGGTCGTGCGGGACGAGCCGAGCCAGGTGCACGCCGTGATCCACCGCGCCTGCACCCATCCGAGCGTCCAGGTGGTGATCTTCACGGGCGGCACCGGGATCACCGCGCGGGACCAGACCTTCGAGGCCATCGACGCCCTCCTCGAGAAGCGATTGCCGGGCTTCGGCGAGCTGTTTCGCCTGCTCTCCTACCAGGAGATCGGGTCCGCGGCGATGCTCTCGCGCGCCCAGGCGGGCGTGCGCGCCGGCCGGGCCGTCTTCTCCCTGCCCGGGTCCCCGGCCGCGTGTCGGCTCGCCGTCGAGCGGCTCATCCTGCCCGAGCTCTCGCACATCGCCGGGCTCCTCATCCGGTAAGCGGCCGGGGGCGATCTCGGATACAGTCAGGAGACGGTCGGCCGGCCCGCGGGCCGCGGCGGCCGGGGAGGGAAGTATGCGAGCGTCCACGTGGATCCTCGGTGTCGTCGCCGGCCTCGCGCTCGTCGGCGCGGCCGCGGCGCAGCCTGCCGGAGCGCCGGCCGGCCCCCTGTGGCAGGAAGGGGAGACGGTCGCCCCCGAGGCGGAGCTCGTGCGCCTCAACAACGCGCTGACCCGGCTCGCGGAGCAGCTGAAGCCGGCACTCGTGCAGATCCGGGTCCGGCGCGGCACCGAGGAGCCGGATCCCGAGGACGGACCCCGGCGCGCGCTCGGCTCGGGGTTCATCATTCACCCGAGCGGCTACGTGGTGACCAACGCCCACGTGGTCGAGCGCTCGACGACCGTCCAGGTGCGGCTGGCGTCGGGACGGCGCCTCGCGGGAACCGTGGTCGGCCGGGACCGGCGCGTGGACCTCGCCCTCGTCAAGGTGGACGCCCCGACGGCGCTGCCGGTGATTCCGCTCGGGGACTCCGAGCGCCTCGCGGTCGGCGAGCTGGTGCTGGCCCTCGGCCACCCGTTCGGGCTCGAGCAGACGGTGTCGCTCGGGATCGTGAGCCGCAAGGGCGCGCCGCTCCAGGCCGCGGCCCCCGGGTTCGACTTCATCCAGACCGACGCGGCGGTGAATCCCGGCAACTCGGGCGGGCCGCTGGTCGACATGCGCGGCCAGGTGGTCGGCGTGAACACGATGGCGGCGCGCAACGGCTCGATCGGATTCGCGATCCCCGTCAACCTGATCAAGAGCCTGCTCCCCCAGCTTCTGGCCAAGGGGTCGGTCGAGTGGGGATGGCTCGGCGTGCGGATCGACGAGATCACCGAGGAGAACGTCCGAGACTACGGGCTCGACACGCCGCGGGGCGTCGGGATCGAAGGGGTCCTGCCGGGCCAGCCCGCGGCCCAGGCGGGCCTCCGGGCGAAGGATGTCGTCCTGGAGGTGGATGGCCGGACGATCGCGAGCCCGCGGGATCTCCAGCGGGTCATCGCGACCACGCCCGTCGGCACCGCGGTGAAGCTGTCGCTGTGGCGCGACGGGCAGGCGCAGGACCTGTCCGTCACGATCGGGCGCTTTCCGGAGCAGGACGCCGCGCCCAGCGAGCCGCGCTGACCCCGCCGCGGGCTAGTGCGCGCTGGCCCCCGCCGGCCCCGCCCCCGCGGCGCCGCTGGGCGGCGGGAGCGCACAGGCCCCGTCCTCGGTCGCGTGGATCGAGAGGTCGCGGATCACCGGCGCGTCGCCGCAGAGCGGACACTTCGGATCCCGGCGCAGCTTGACCTCCCGGAAGCGCATGCCGAGCGCGTCATAGGTGAGGAGCCGGCCGATCAGGGGCTCGCCCTTCCCGAGGAGCAGCTTGACCGTCTCGGTCGCCTGCACCACCCCGATGAGTCCTGGGAGCACGCCCAGGACGCCCGCTTCGTTTCAGGAGGGCACCAGCCCCGCCGGGGGCGCGACCGGATAGAGGCAGCGATAGCAGGGCCCGCGCCCCGGGGCGAGCACGGTGACCATGCCCTCGAACTGGAAGATCGAGCCGTGGACGTTGGGCTTGCCGGCGAGATGACACGCGTCGTTGACCAGGTACCGCGTCCCGAAGTTGTCGGAGCCGTCGACGACGACGTCGTAGTCCTTGAGGATCCGCTCGATGTTGTCGACCGTGAGCCGCTCGTTGTACGGGATCACCGTGACGTCGGGGTTCAGCGCGTGGATCGTGTCCCGGGCCGACTCGACCTTCGGCCGGCCGACGTCCGGCGTCCGATGGAGGATCTGGCGCTGGAGGTTCGACAGGTCGACGACGTCGGAGTCGATGATGCCGAGGGTCCCGACGCCGGCGGCCGCGAGATAGACCGCGATCGGCGAGCCCAGCCCGCCGGCTCCGATGAGGAGCGCCTTCGAGCGCAGGAGCTGCTTCTGCCCCGGCTCGCCGACCTGGGTCAGCATGAAGTGCCGGCTGTAGCGCTCCATCTGGTCCGCGGTGAGCGGCTCGTCCTTGACGAGCGGCAGCTTGAGCTCCTTCCAGCGCCGGATGCCCCCCGCCATGGAGACCACGTTGGTGTAGCCGAGGTCGTGGAGCACCTTGCCGGCGAGGAGGGAGCGGAGGCCGGAGAGGCAGTAGAGCACGATCGGCGTCTCCGGATCCGGGAAGGCCTCCGGGACCTTGAACTCGAGGAAGCCGCGGCTGATCGGCACCGCGCCGGCCACCGCGCCCTCCCGGTACTCGTCCGGGTCCCGGACGTCGACGACGGCGAGGGGCTCACCCTGGGCGAGGCGCGCATGCACATCCTCGACGGTGACCTCGGGGACGGCGCGCTTGGCCTCGGCGACGAGATCGCGATAGGTTTTCATGCCGGCCACTCCTCGGACGTGGATGGTGATCGGCGCCGCGCGGCAACCCGGCGGCCCACTTGGGTGGCACATTACCACGTATTCCGATCGGGGCGAGGTGGATATTTGTGTCTTGAGTGGCTGTGAGCGGCAGGGCTACACTGTGGGTCCGACGACGAACTCAGAATCGGACAATGTTGGCGAATAGATGCGCATCGCGATCGACGCGAGACTCTGGGCGGAGCCCCGCAGCGGGATCGGCCGCTATACCCGATCGCTGACCGAGCACCTCCGGCAGATCGCGCCGGAGGAGCACTGGATCCACTACGTGGATCGCCCGCCGAGCGGCACCCCTCCCGGGGATCGAGATCCGCTGCTTGCCCTGGCCGCAGCGCCTCGTGTGGTCCCTCTGGCACGCGCCGCGCGACCTCCGCCGCCGGCCCGTCGACGTCTTTCACGGGGTGACGGGATTCGAGCTGCCCCCCCGCGGCCCGTGGGCGCTCGTCACGACCGTCCATGATCTGGTGCCGCTCCGGTTTCCGGCGCTCGTGCCGGCTCGACATCGCTGGGCCGTCCGGTGCCTGCTCGGCGGCGCGCTGCGCCGCGCGCGGCGGGTGATCGCCGTCTCGGAAGCGACGCGGGCCGAGCTCCTCGGCCGCTATCGCCTGCCGGCCGAGCGCGTCCTGGTCGTCCCGGAGGCGGCGGCCTCGCAGTTCGCGCCCCCCGCGGCGGCGGCCCTCGCGGCGGCCCGCGCCCGGTACGGCCTCACCCGCCCGTATGTGCTCTTCGTCGGCTTCCTCGAGCCGAAGAAGAACCTCGGGACGCTCCTCGAGGCCGTCGCCCGTCTCCGACGGCGCGGGCTGTGGGGGGCGACCGAGCTCCTGATCGTCGGGGCGTTCGGGTGGGGCCCGGACCCCGCCGCGCACATCCAGGCGCTGGGGCTCGACGGCGCGGTTCGCGTCCTCGGGCCGGCCCCGGACGCCGACCTGCCGCTGCTCTACGCGGGCGCGCTGGCCTTCGCGTTTCCCTCCCTCTGGGAGGGCTTCGGGCTGCCCGTGCTCGAGGCGATGGCGGTCGGCGCGCCGGTCGTGGCCTCGAATCGCGGCGCCCTGCCCGAGCTGACGGCGGGGGCGGCGCTGCTCGCCGAGCCCGAGCCGGAGCCGTTCGCGGAGGCGCTCGGCCAGCTCCTCGGCGACGCGGCCCTCCGCGAGCGGCTGCGCGCCGCGGGCCTGGCGCGCGCGGCCGAGTTCTCCTGGGAGCGCACCGCGCGCGAGACGCTCGCGATCTATCGGGCGGCGGCGGCATGAACGAGCGGCCCGGCGCTACCGAGCGGATGGCGCGGAACGCCTCGCTCAAGGTAGCGGTCCAGGGGACCCGGCTGGCCTCCCTGGCGCTCGTCATCGTCGCGGCGCGGGTGCTGGGGCCGGTGGAGTTCGGGAAGTTCACGTTCGGCTACGCGCTGGCGACGGTGCTGGGGGTCGCGCTGGAGTTCGGCGTCACCCCGGTGCTCACGCGGGCCGTGGCGCGCGATCCGGCGGCGACCGCCGAGCGCTGGGCGGCGGCGGCGACGCTGAAGCTCGGGCTCCTGGTCCTGGTGGGACCGGTCTTCTTGATTCTGCCGTGGCTGTTGCGCCGCCCCTGGGACACGACGGCGGCGACGTGGCTCCTCGGGCTGGCCATCGCGCTCCAGGCGTTCGTGGAGAACGGCGTGGCCGTCTTCACCGGCGCGCAGCGGCTCGAGCAGGAGCTGCGCGTGCGCCTGGTGGAGAAGGGGGTGCTCGTCGTCGCGGGCTTCGCGGCGCTCGCCCTGGGGGGCGGGCTGCTCGGGGTCGCGTCGGCCTTCGTGGTCGCGGCGGCGGTGTCGCTCGGGCTCACGATCCGCCTCATCGACCGCCGCCTCGCGCGACTCGACGCCCGCTGGAATCCGCCCGCGGCGCGCGCCTTGGCGCGGGAGCTGGCGCCGGTCGCGCAGGCGCTGTTCCTGAGCTTCGCCACGTCGCGCCTGGCGCCGGTGGTCGTGGCGCTGCTCGCCGGCGACCTGGCCGCCGGACACTTCGGGGCGGCGTTCCGCATCTACGACGTCGTGTGGATCGTGCCCGTCACGCTGGTCGCCGCCGTCTACCCGGAGCTGGCGCGAACGCCGGCCGGCCATCCGCGCTTCCGGATCCTGACCACCCAGGCCTTCGAGGCGCTGCTCCTCGTGGCGTGGCCCATCGCGCTCCTGCTGGCGGCGGGGGCCTCCTGGCTCGTGCCGTGGATCTACGGTCCGGGCTACGCGCCCGCGGTGCCGATCCTCGCGCTGCTCGGCGCGGCGGCCGCGTGCGGCATCCTGCAGCACTTCCTCGGCGTCGTGTTCCTCGCGATCGACCGGCCCGACCGGCTGCGGGCGGTGGCGGCGCTCGCCTTCACGACCAGCGCGCTCCTGACGCCGGTCCTGGTCGCGACCGGGGGGGCGGTGGGCGGGGCCGTGAGCGTGCTCGTCGTGGAGGCCGTGGCTCTGGTCGCCAGTCTCGCCGCCCTCCGGGGACTCGGGATCTCGGTGCTCGCCGGCGGGACGGCGAAGAGCGTGGGCGCCGCGGCGGTGGGCGCGCTGGCCGCGGGGCTCCTGCCGGCGGGCGCGGGCCGGTGCCTGGGCGCGCTCGCCGCATACGTCGGGATGCTCCTCCTCCTGCGGCCGGTACCGGGGCCCGTCTGCCGGCGGCTCCTGCGAGGCGCCCTCGGGCGCGCCGGCCCGCCTTCGACCCTGGAGGAGCGCTAGTGCACGTCG
Source organism: uncultured Candidatus Rokubacteria bacterium (assembly GCA_963799055.1). GTDB lineage: Bacteria > Methylomirabilota > Methylomirabilia > Rokubacteriales > DASRDR01 > DASRDR01. The sequence continues at coordinate 45,989 of CAWCVP010000020.1, read as the reverse complement.
TGGTCGACGCCCGGTACATCGCGCGCCGCCAGTCGGGCGTCGGCGCCTACGCCCAGCGGCTCATCGGCGGCCTCGCGACGATCGACGCCCGCAACCGGTACACGTGCATCGTGGCGGCCAACGGACCAGGCCTGCCGGTGGTCCAGGAGAACGTGGCCACCTGGCAGACGCGCGTCTCCTTCGAGGACCATCTCCGCGGCGACCTCTGGCTCCTCGCCTACCTGCCGCTCCGGCTCCGCCGGCTGGGCACCGACGTCTACCACGGCCCGGCCGTCTTCCTGCCGCACGTGAAGCTCGGCTACCGGACCGTGGTGACGATCCACGACCTGGTCTCCTTCCTCTTCCCCGAGACCGTGCCCAGGAAGTACAGCCTCTACATGCGCCTCATGACCCGCCTGGCCACGCGCTCGGCGGACCGCATCATCGCCGTGTCGGAGGCGACCAAGGCCGATCTGGAGCGGACACTCGGCGTGCCCGCCGCCAAGATCGTCGTGATCCACGAGGCGGTCGGGCCCGAGTTCGCGCGGCCGCTGGCGCCCGGGCGCGGTCGCTGCCGTCGTGGACCGGTATGGGCTCCGGAGCCCCTACTGCCTGTTCGTGGGCAATCTCGAGCCGCGCAAGAACCTCGCCGGCCTGATCGAGGCGTTCGCCGAGGTGCGACGCCGGCTGGCCGGGACCGTGCGACCCCCCCAGCTCGTGCTGGCCGGGACCCGGGCGTGGCTGCACGCCGGCATCTTCCAGGCGGTCGAGGCGCACGGGCTCGGGGACGACATCGTGTTCACGGACTACGTGCCGATCGCGGACCTGCCCGCGCTCTACGCGGGGGCGACATGCTTCGTCTTCCCGTCGCTCTACGAGGGCTTCGGGCTGCCCGTCCTCGAGGCGATGGCGGCCGGCACGCCGGTCGTCGCCGCCCGGGTCGGCTCGATCCCCGAGGTGGCCGGTGACGCCGCGCTCCTCGTCGACGCCCGAGTGTCCGGCGAGCTGGCGACGGCCATCGAGACCCTCCTGACGGACGCGGCTCTCCGGGAGCGCCTGATCGCGCGGGGCCGCGCCCGCGCGGCGCAGTTCGACTGGGAGACCGTGGCCCGCGCAAACCCTGGCCGTCTACGACGCGGCGCACCGCGGACGATGAGGCTCGCCCTCGACGCGCGCAAGATCGACGACTTCGGGATCGGGACGTACATCCAGGGGCTCCTCGACGCGCTTCCGGCGACGGGCCGGCCCGAGGCCCTGGTGGCCTACCTCCCGCCGGGCCGCGATCCGGGGCCCGTGACGGCCGCCGCCTGGGGACCGCGCGCCCACTGGCGCCCGGTGACGGCGCGGCCCTACTCCCTGGCCGAGCTGTGGCAGCTCGCCCGCGCCGCGCGCCGGGACCGCGCGGACCTCTTTCACGCGCCGCACTACGTATGTCCGCCGTTTCTGCCGTGCCCGGCGGTGGTGACGATCCACGACCTGATCCACTTGCGGTTCCCGCCGCGGCACCGCCACCCCGTCGCGCCGCTCTACGCGCGCGTCATGCTGAGGCTCGCGGTCCGGCGCGCGCGGCGGCTCATCACGGTCTCCGAATCGACGCGCCGGGACCTCGTCGACCGGCTGGGCGCGCGCCCCGAGCGCATCCGCGTGATCCCGAACGGCGTGGGTGCGCCCTTCGGGCCGGCCGACGCCCCCGAGCAGCGCGACGCGGCGCTCGCCGCGCTCGGGGCCGAGCCGCCGTACTTCCTGTTCGTGGGGAACCCGCTCCCGCACAAGAACGTCGACGGCCTGCTCGACGCCTTCGGTGGCCTCCCGTCCGCGCTCGGCCGGCTCGTGCTCGCCGGGATTCCGCCGGCCGCGCGCGCGCACGTCGACGCCCTCGCAGCCCGGCGGGGGCTCGGAGACCGTGTCCGCATCCTCGCCCCGCTGCCCGCCGCCACCCTCGCGCGCCTGTACCAGGGGGCCCGCGCCGTCGTGTGTCCGTCTCTCTGGGAGGGCTTCGGGCTGGCCGCGCTGGAAGCGATGGCGTGTGGCGTGCCGGTCGTCGCCGCCAACCGCGGCGGGTTGCCGGAAGTCGTGGGCGACGCGGCGCTTCTCGTCGACCCCGCCAGCGTTGACGCTCTGCGTGAGGCTATGTATACTCTGGCCGTTCAAGAACCTCTCCGCGCGGCGTTCCGGACCCGCGGGCTGGTCCGCGCGCGCGCATTCTCGTGGCGATACGTCGCCGAGGCCACGGCCGCTGTCTACCAGGAGGCGCTGAGGCCCTGAGGAACACGGGTGACTGATGCGGGTCGCGCTGGTCCATGACTGGCTGACCGGCATGCGGGGAGGGGAGCGAGTCCTCGAGGCCCTGCTCGGTCTCTTCCCCGCCGCGGACATCTTCGCGCTGGTCCACGTGCCCGGCAGCGTGACGCCGGCCATCGAGGCCCGACCGATCCACACGTCGTTCATCCAGCGAATGCCCGGGGCGCCGAGACGATTCCGCCAGTATCTGCCCCTCTTTCCCCTTGCGATGCGGCGCTTCGACCTCCGAGGCTACGACCTCGTGGTGGCGACGAGCCACTGCGTGGCGGTGGGGGCGCGGCCGCCGGCGGCCGCGGCGCACGTCGTGTACTGCTTCACGCCGATGCGCTACGCGTGGACCTTCGAGGGGACCTACGTGGGCCGGGTGCCGCCCCTGGCGCGCGGTCCGATCCGGGTGGCGCTCGCGGCGCTCCGCCGGTGGGACCGGGCCGCCGGCGCCCGGGCCGGTCACCTGGCGTGCATCTCGCGGCACGTGGCGGCGCGCATCCGCCGGGTGTGGGGCCGTGAGGCGCGGGTCATCTATCCGCCGGTGCGCACTGCGTTCTTCCAGCCCGTCGAGGCGGGGGAGATCGGGGACGCCTTCCTCTGCGTGTCGGCCCTGACGCCCTACAAGCGGGTCGATGTCGCGGTCGACGCCTGTACCCGCCTAGGCCGCCGGCTGGATGTCATCGGCAGTGGCCCCGAGCTCGCGCGGCTCAGGCGGCGGGCGGGGCCGACCGTGCGCTTCCTCGGCTGGCAGCCGGACGAGACCGTGCGGCGGGCCGTGGCCCGCTGCCGGGCGTTCCTCTTTCCCGGCGAGGAGGAGTTCGGGATCGCGCCGCTCGAGGCCACCGCCGCGGGGCGGCCCGTCGTCGCCTACGGCCATGGCGCCCTGCCGGAGACGGTGGTGGACGGCGTGACCGGGCTCTTCTTCCGCGAGCAGACGGCGGACGCGCTGATGGACGCCCTCCGGCGCTGCGAGGTGACGGGCTGGAGCCCGGACAAGATCCGGGCGCATGCGCTCCGGTTCAGCGAAGAGATCTTCCGGCAGGACATGGCCGCGTTCGTGGACGCGGCGCGCGGCGCGGGCCGGGAGGCGCCCGTCGCGTGCTGAAGGAGCGACGGCTCTGGCTGGTGCTCGCGCTCGCGGCCGGGGACGCGCTCGCGGTCGCGGTCGCGCTCGTCGGGGCCTACTTCGTCCGCTTCCAGGCGGACGTGATCCCGGCGCCGCTCGGGATCCCGCCGATCGAGCCGTACCTGTCGTTGCTGGTCCTGCTCCTGCCGCTCCACGCCCTGTCGTTCCGGGCGGTGGGCCTCTACGAGTATCGCCACGAGCGGACGAAGGCCGACGAGGCCTTCATCGTGCTCCAGGGTGCCACGCTGGCCACCCTGCTCCTGGTCGCCGCCACCTTCTTCTTCCGGAGCTTCTCCTACTCGCGCTCGTTCGTGGTGGTCTTCTGGGTGTTCGACGTCGTGGCGGTGTTCGGCGTCCGCCTGGTGATCCGCGACGTGGTCCGCGCGCTCCGGCGCCACGGGCGGTTCGTCCGCCGGGCGCTGGTCGTCGGCGCGGGGGAGCTCGGGCAGGAGGTGGTCCGCCGGCTCCGGGGGCATCCGGAGTTCGGGGTGCGGGTCGTGGGCTACCTGGACGACCGGATTCCCGTCGGCGAGCGCATCGAGGGCAAGGAGGTGCTCGGCGGGTGCGAGGCGGTCACGCGCGTCCTCGCCGACTACCGGGTGGACCAGCTCTTCATTGCCCTGCCCCTCGAGGCCCACCACGAGGTCCTGAAGGTGCTGAACGCCATCGAGGGCGAGCTGGTCGACGTCAAGATGGTGCCGGACGTGCTCCAGTTCGTCACGCTGCGGGCGGCCGTGGAGGAGCTCGAGGGGCTGCCGGTCATCAGCCTGGCGCAGTCCCCCATCACCGGCTGGGCGCGGGTCCTCAAGCGCGGCACCGATCTCGCGCTGGCCGGGTTCGGGCTGGTCGTGCTGGCGCCGATCCTGGGCCTGCTGGCGCTCCTCATCCGGGCGACGTCCTCCGGCCCCGTGCTCTACCGCCAGGAGCGCACGGGGCTCGACGGGCGCTCGTTCGACATCTTCAAGTTCCGCACGATGCCCGAGGGCGCCGAGGCGGAGACCGGGCCGGTGTGGTCGTCGCGCAGCGACCGCCGCCCGACGCGGATCGGGGGATTCCTCCGACGCTTCTCCCTCGACGAGCTGCCCCAGCTCTGGAACGTGCTCAGGGGGGACATGAGCATGGTCGGCCCGCGGCCCGAGCGCCCGTTCTTCGTTCATCAGTTCAAGACGCTGATCCCGCAGTACATGCTGCGCCACAAGGTCAAGGCGGGGCTGACGGGGTGGGCCCAGGTGAACGGGCTTCGCGGGGACACCTCGCTCGAGAAGCGGATCGAGTACGACCTCTACTACATCCAGAACTGGTCGCTGGCCCTGGACGTGAAGATCATGATCCTCACGCTCTACCGGGCCTGGCAGCAGCGCCACCTGGGATGACCCTCCCATGCGCGGGCTGATCCTCTCGGGCGGCCGGGGCACGCGCCTCCGGCCGATCACCTACACGTCGGCCAAGCAGCTGGTCCCGGTCGCCAACAAGCCCATCCTCTTCTACGGACTGGAGGCGCTCGCCGCCGCCGGCCTCGAGGAGATCGGGATCGTGGTCGGCGACACCCATCAGGAGATCCGGGACGCCGTCGGCGACGGCGGGCGCTGGGGTGTGCGCGTGACGTACATCCCGCAGACGGCCCCGCTCGGGCTCGCGCACGCCGTGCTGACGGCCGAGCCGTTCCTCCGCGGGCAACCCTTCGTCATGTACCTCGGGGACAACCTCATCCGCGAGCCGCTGACCCCGCTGGTCGCGCGCTTCCGCGCCGAGATGCCGGCCGCGCAGATCCTGCTGGCCAAGGTGCCGAACCCGCAGGAGTTCGGCGTCGCCGTGCTGGCCGGCGAGCGCGTCGTGCGGCTCGTCGAGAAGCCCGCGACGCCGCCCTCCGACCTCGCCCTCGTCGGCGTCTACATGTTCGGCGCTCAGGTGTTCGACGCCGCGCGGGCCATCCGCCCCTCGGGGCGCGGCGAGCTCGAGATCACCGACGCCATCCAGTACCTGATCGACCACGGGCTGGCGGTCCGGCCCTACGTGATCGAGGGGTGGTGGAAGGACACCGGGAAGCTCGAGGACCTGCTGGAGGCGAACCGCATCATGCTGGACACGCTCGAGCCACGCATCGACGGCCGGGTCGAGGTGTCGGAGGTGAGCGGCCGCGTGGTGATCGAGGCGGGCGCGCGCGTGGTGCGGAGCGTCGTCCGGGGTCCGGCCATCATCGGCCGGGACGCGGTGATCGAGGACGCCTACGTGGGCCCCTTCACGGCGATCGGGGACGGGGTCCGGATCCACGGCAGCGAGATCGAGCATTCGATCGTCCTCGAGGGCTCGTCGGTGACCGACGTGAGCGCGCGGCTCGAGTCGAGCCTGCTCGGCCGGAACACGCGGGTGTACCGGGCGGACACCAAGCCGCGCGCGTACAACCTCATGCTGGGCGACCGCAGCCAGGTCGGGCTCGTGTAGGCCGCGCCATGACGGGTGCCGAGACTCACCGGGGGAAGGGGCTCATCGTCGACCCCATCCACGGATACCTGCTCTACACGCGGGCCGCCGGCCTGATCCCGGGCGAGGCGACCGAGCAGGACGTGATCGACTCCCCGTGGGTCCAGCGGCTCCGCCGCATCCCCCAGCTCCAGTCGGCGCGCTGGGTGTTCCCGACCGCCGAGCACAGCCGGTTCCCGCACGCCCTCGGCGCGATGCACGTCGCGGGCCGCTTCGCGCAGCAGCTCTGGCCGTCCCTGAAGGCCGTGTTTCCCGACGCACCCTCGGCCCCGCTCGTCGAGGAGCTCCTCCGGGTGGCCGGGCTCCTCCACGACGTGGGCCACGGGCCGTTCGGGCACTTCTTCGACGACAACTTCCTGGCCGATGTCGACCTCACCCACGAGCTGGTCGGGCAGCGCATCATCCGCGAGGAGCTGGGGGACGTCATTCGCGGGCTCCGGCGGAGCCCCCACGGCGCGTTCGCGCCCGGTGAGGCGATCGATCCCGAGTGGATCTGCTACCTCATGGGCAAGACGTACACGCAGCCGGCCGCGGGCGATCCCCGCTGGCTCGCGAGCCTGAAGCCCGTCCTGTCCGGGATCTACACGGCGGACAACCTCGACTACGTGCTCCGCGACGCCCACATGTGCGGCGTGGCGGTCGGCGCCGACCTCGACCGGATCATCTACTACAGCTTCGTCACCCCCGAGGGCCTGACGCTCGACCGGAGCGGGACGCAGGCGCTCATCATGTTCCTGACCGCGCGCTTCTACATGTACACGAACGTCTACTACCACCGGACGACGCGCGCGATCGATCTCCACCTCAAGGAGATCTTCCGGCCGACGATGCGCATCGTGTTCCCGTGGGACATCCGGAAGGATCTCCATCCGTACCTCCACCTGACGGAGTGGACGCTCCTGGAGGAGGTCGGACGCTGGCACGAGTCGGACGACCCGGAGCGGCGGGCCCTCGGCCACGAGTGGCGGCAGGTGCTGGACCGCCGGATCCGGTGGCGCATGGTCCACGAGGAGGTCCTCGACGACGCCGAGATCACGGGCTGGGCCGGCATGCGCCCGGAGGCGGTGGCCGGCCAAGTGCGCGCGGCGCTCCCGCGGGCGCTCCAGCGCGTCGAGTTCCAGGTGGATCTCGCGTTCCAGGACCCGCGGCCCTTGAACCCCCTCGCGATGGGGGACCGCCAGATCTACGTCTACGACGGGACGACCGGCCGCGTGTCCGCGGAGGCGCTGGCCGCGCTCTTCAAGTACCTCCCGGGGAAGGTCGCCCAGTGCCGCATCTTCGCGCGCGACCATCGGCACGACCGGGAGCTCACCGCGGCGTTCCGGCGGGTGCTCTACGACGACCGTCCCCCGCCCCTGCCGGAGCCGGACCCGGCTCAGCGGAGCTGAGCGTGGACCTCCTCGAGATCAAGGGCCGGATCGCGGTCGCCCTGGTGGAGTCGATCTTCCGCCGGGCCGGGTTCGCCCTCGCCCCCGTCGTCCATCCCGAGGTGTCGCCGCGCCACGGCCGGGAGGACCTGATCCCCGACTTCCAGGTGACCCTCCCGACGCCGGCCGACGGGGCCGCCGAAGGCCCCCAGGCCCGTCGAGGTCCGCTATCGCCCGCAGGTCGGCCAGTACCTGCTCATCGAAGTCGCAGCGCGGGCCCGCACTCGCTGTTCACGGTCGCCCGGCGGCAGTGGCCCGGCCTGCTTTTCGTCTTCGTCACCGACCACCCCGAGCCGGGGCGCTCCTGCTTCCAGGTGGTCGATCTCGAATCGCCGGGGCCGGCGGAAGCGACGTCCACGTCGCTGGACCTCCACGCCCACGCCGACCTCCGGATCTTTCGCCAGAACGTCGACGAGCACGAGACCCTGCTGCGGCGGATGTTCACCCTGCTGACGGGCGGCTGAGCCGGCGCACCCGGAGGAGCGAGGACATGGAGAAGTTTCGCGGCGTGGACTACTACGGGATCGAGGCCCTCCTCTCGGACGAGGAGCGGATGATCCGCGACGCGGTCCGGGACTGGGTCGAGGCCGAGTTCCTGCCGCTCGTCACCGACCATCACCGGGCCGGCACCTTCCCGATGGCGGTCGTGCCCGCGCTGGGCGAGCTCGGCATCTTCGGCGCGACCCTCAAGAGCCACGGCTGCGCCGGTCTGTCGAACGTCGCGTACGGCCTCATCATGCAGGAGCTCGAGCGCGGCGACTCCGGGCTCCGGTCCTTCGCCTCGGTCCAGAGCGGCCTCGTCATGTACCCGATCCATCGCTACGGCTCGGACGCGCAGAAGGACCGGTGGCTCCCGGCCCTCCAGCGCGGGGCGGCGATCGGCTGCTTCGGGCTGACCGAGCCGGACCACGGGTCCGATCCCGGCGGGATGGCGACGCGCGCGGTCCGGCAGGGCGACCAGTACGTCCTCAACGGCACCAAGCTCTGGATCACGAACGGCTCGGTGGCCGACGTCGCCGTCGTGTGGGCCAAGGACGAGGCCGGTGAGATCGGGGGCTTTCTCGTCGAGCGCGGCACCCCCGGGTTCGGCGCCCTCGACATCCACGGCAAGTTCTCGATGCGCGCCTCGATCACCTCGGAGCTGAGCTTCCAGGACTGCCGCATCCCGCTCGCGAACCGGCTCCCGGGCGCGAAGGCCTTGAAGGCTCCCTTGTCCTGCCTGTCCCAGGCCCGCTACGGGATCGCCTGGGGCGTCGTGGGCGCCGCCCAGGCCTGCTACGACTGGGCCCTCCAGTACGGCCAGACGCGGGTCCAGTTCGGCAAGCCCATCGCCGGCTTCCAGCTCGTCCAGCGGAAGCTCGTGTGGATGGTCACGGAGATCACGAAGGCGCAGCTCCTGTGCCTCCAGCTCGGCCGGCTCAAGGACGGACCGGGCGTGCGGCCCCAGCAGGTCTCGATGGCGAAGATGAACAACGTGTGGATGGCGCTCGAGACGGCGCGGATGGCGCGCGACATCCTCGGGGCCGCCGGGATCGTGGACGAGCATCCGATCATCCGGCACCTCTTGAACCTCGAGACCGTCATCACCTACGAGGGGACGCACGACATCCACACGCTGATCATCGGGCGCGACCTCACCGGGCTGGACGCCTTCGCCTGAGCCCCGTGGCCGACGAGGCCGTCCTCCGGCTCGGCGAGGCGATCCTCCTGGTCGACCTCCGGCGCGGCAAGCGCCACCTGGTGACGCTCCGCGCGGGCCAGGCGTTCCACTCGGATCGCGGCTTCGTGCCCCACGACACCCTCGTCGGCCTCCCGGAGGGCTCGGTCGCGGTGACGTCGCGCGGCGCCCGGTACCTCGCGCTCCGCCCGACGCTGGCCGAGTACGTGCTCGAGATGCCGCGGGGCGCGCAGATCATCTATCCGAAGGACCTGGCGGCGATCGCGCTCTTCGCGGACATCGGGCCCGGGCAGACGGTGGTGGAGGCGGGGATCGGCTCGGGGGCGCTGACCCTCGTGCTCCTCCGGCTGGTCGGGCCCACGGGCCGGGTCGTCTCCTACGAGACGCGCGAGGAGTTCGCGCGCCGCGCCCAGCGGAACATCGAGGCCCGGCTGGGCCCGGTGGTTCCCTTGACGGTGCGCCCCCAGGACGTCTACCTGGGGATCGAGGAGCGCGACGTCGATCGCGTGGTGCTCGATCTGCCCGAGCCCTGGCGGCTGGTGGACTCCGCGGCGACCGCGCTCCGCGCCGGCGGCGTCTTCTGCGCCTACGTCCCGACGATCCCCCAGTCGCAGCGGGTCCACGAGGCGCTCGCGGCGCATCCGGCGTTCACGCTCGCGGAGACGTTCGAGACGCTGCTCCGACCGTGGAACATCGCGGGGCCCTCCGTGCGGCCGGCGCACCGAATGGTGGCGCACACCGGCTTTCTCACCCTGGCCCGCCGCGTGCAGCCCCAGGCCGGCGGGCCTCCGGGCCCGGCCCCGGCTCCCGACGCCGAGGGCGACGCGGCGGCCGGCCCGGATCCCGAGCGGGAGGAGGCGTGATGCTGGCGGGCTACTTCAGGCTGCGCGAGCATGGCACGACCGTGGGCACCGAGGTGCTGGCGGGGCTCACGACGTTCATGGTCATGGCGTACATCATCTTCGTGAACCCGGCGATCCTGTCGTTCGCCAGCGTGCCCGCGCTCCAGTCCCAGGGCGTGCCGTTCGCGCCCGCCCTGGCCGCGACCTGCCTGGTCGCCGCGCTCGCCACGGCCGCCATGGGCCTCGTCACGAACTACCCCCTCGCCGTGGCGTCGGGGATGGGTCTGAACGCGGTGGTCGCCTTCCAGTTGATCGCCGCGCAGGGGCTCCCGTGGCCGGCGGCGATGGGCGTGATCTTCTGGGAGGGCGTGCTGATCACCCTCCTCGTCCTGGTCGGCGTGCGCGAGGCGGTTCTGAACGCCATCCCGCTGGCCCTCAAGCGTGCCATCTCGGTCGGCATCGGTCTCTTCATCCTCTTCATCGGCCTCGTGAACGGCGGGCTGGTCCGGCCCGGTCAGGGCATTCCCGTCACGCTGGGGCAGCTGACGAGCGCGAAGGTCGCGGTGGCCGTGGCCGGGCTCCTCCTGACGCTGCTCCTCCTGGCGCGCGGCGCCCGGGCCGCGCTGCTTCTCGGGATCGTCGGCACGACCGTGCTGGCGGTCGTCGTCAACGCGGCCCGCGGCGGCAGCGTGTGGACCACCCCGGGCGTGGCGGTGGTGCCGGCCCAGTTGGTGGCCTGGCCCGACTTCGGGACGCTCGGGGCCGGCCTCAACGTCGAGGCCTTCGTGCGCCTGGGGCTTCTGGGGGCCGGGCTGGCGATCTTCTCGATCATGCTGTCGGACTTCTTCGACACCGTGGGCACCGTGATCGGCATCGGCGCCGAGGCGAAGTGGCTCGACACGAAGGGACGCCTCCCCCGCATGAACCGGGTCCTCCTGGTCGACTCCGCGGCCGCCGCGCTCGGTGGCGCCGCCGGCGCCTCGTCGGCGACGACCTACATCGAATCGGCGGCGGGCGTGGCGGCGGGCGGCCGGACCGGGCTCACGTCGGTCGTGGTCGCCGTCTGCTTCGCCCTCGCGCTCTTCGTCGCGCCGCTGGCGGGGGTCGTCCCGCCGGAGGCCACCGCCCCCGCCCTCATCGTGGTCGGCTACCTCATGTGCGCCCTCGTGCGGGAGATCCCGTTCGCCGACCTGGAGGAGGGGTTTCCGGCGCTCCTCACCATGACGCTGATGCCGTTCTCGTACTCGATCACGAACGGGATCGGCGCGGGCTTCGTGAGCTACGTCGTCATCAAGCTGGTCCGGGGCCGGGGGGGCGCCGTCCATCCGCTGATGTACGCCGCGGCGGCGGCCTTCGTGGTCTACTTCCTCCTGCACTGACGCGCGGCGCCGCGCGGACGCCGCCCCCGCGGGGTCCGCGCGGGGCCGTGTGGTAGGCTATTTGCCCTATGGCGATGATGACCTGGATGCGGCGCGTGGCGCCGTACATGCTCGCGGCGGTGCTGATCGCGTTCGTCGTGAGCCTCGCGTACTTCGGGGTCTCCGACTCCGGCGGGAGCGGCGCGCAGGCCACGGTCGTGTCGGTCGACGGCGACGCCGTGTCCGCCGTCACGTTCGAGCGCGCCTACCGCGCCGCGGTGGAGCAGACCCGCCAGATGGCCGGCGACCGCTGGACGGAGGAGCTGCCCCGGATGCTCCGCCTGCGCGAGCAGGTCGTCGAGCGGCTCATCGAGGAGCGGCTCGTCGCCCAGGGGGCCGACCCGCGAGGGCATCGTCGTCTCCGACGCGGAGCTGGCCGACCAGATCATGCGCATCCCGGCGTTCCAGGAGGGCGGGCGCTTCTCGCGCGAGCGCTACGTGCGGCTCCTCGGGCTCGCCCAGCCGCCGATGACGCCGGGCGACTTCGAGGCGGACTACCGCACGGAGCTCCAGCGGCAGCGTCTTCAGGCCCTGATTGCCGGCGGCGCCAAGGTGACCGAGGCCGAGGCGCGCCTGGCCTGGGAAGTGGAGCGCAGCCGTGTGCGGGCCGCCTACGTGCTCGTCCCCCCCGCGAGCGGGGAGGGATTCCAGGCGACGGACGCGGAGCTCGAGGCGTACTGGAAGGCGCATCCGGCCGAGTTCACGGAGCCCGAGCGCCGCCGCGTCCTCGTCGCCGTCCTGCCGGCCGCGAGCGTCCCCGCCCCGGCCGTGAGCGACGCCGACATCGAGGCCGCGTACCAGGCGCGGCGCGGCCAGTTCGAGCAGCCGGCGCGCACCCAGGTCTCCCACGTGCTGATCAAGGTGCCGAGCGTCGGCGGGAGTGCGGCCGAGGATCAGGCCCGGGCCCGGGCCGAGGCCGCGCTCGGGCGGATCCGGGGCGGCGCCGACTTCGCGCAGGTCGCGAAGGAGATGTCGGAGGATCCGGCAACGGCGAGCCGCGGCGGCGACCTCGGCACGATCGCCGCGGGCGAGCTCGTGCCCGAGGTCGACAAGGTGATCCAGACCCTCAAGCCGGGCGAGGTCGGCGGGCCGGTCCGCAGCCCGTTCGGCTACCACGTCCTCAAGGTCTTCGAGCGCGTGCCGGGTTCGCGGAAGGAGCTGAAGGAGGTCGCCCCGACTCTCCGGGCGACGCTCGCCACCGAGGGCCAGCTGAGAGCCCACCGGGACCGGGCGCAGGACGCGCAGCGGGCGCTCCTGGCGGCCGCCGACTTCGCAGCGGAGGCGCGCCGCCTCGGCCTCGTGGTCCGGGAGGCCGGCCCGCTCCAGCGCGGGGATCCGGTCGAGGGCGTCGGCCGGGTGGCCGAGGTCGCCGCCGCCATCTTCGCCCTCCCCCCGGACGGTGTGAGCAACCCCGTCCGCGTGCCCGAGGGCCTCGCGATCTTCCGGCTGATGAGCCGTGAGCCCGCCCGCCTCCGGCCGCTCGCCGAGGCCCGCGTGGACGTCCTCCGCGCCGTGCAGCGCCAGAAGGCAAAGGAGGACGCGAAGGCCCGGGCCGAGAAGCTCATGGAGGGCCTCCGCAAGGGGGAGGATCCGCGGACGCTGGCGCGCCAAGCTGGGGCGACCTCCGGCGAGGTCGGGCCGTTCTCGCGGGCTGAGCCCTTGGGTGACCGGGCGCTCGGTCAGGCCATCGGGCCGGTGGCGCTCACCCTCGCCGACGGCGGCGTCGGCGGTCCCGTCGACGGCCCGGGCGGCGTCTACGTCGTGAAGCTTCTCGCCCGGGAGCGCCCGGATCCCGCCACGTTCGAGCCGGCGCGCGCGGAGCTCGAGGGGCGGCTCCTTCGCGAGAAGCGCGGCCGGCTCTGGCAGGCCTGGCTCGGCGCGGCCCGCACCGCGGCGAAGATCGAGATCAACAGCCAGCTCCTGTCCGACGGGTAGCCCGCTCGGGGCGATGCGCCTCCGCCGCGCCCACGCCGAGTTCCTCGCCCGCCTCCGCGTCGCGCACGTCGCGACGGCCGATGCCCGCGGGGTGCCCCACGTGGTGCCGGTGTGCCTGGTCGTCGACGGCGGGTGCCTCTACTTCGCGTCCGCGAAGACCGGCCGGAAGATCCGCGATCTCCGCGCGAACCCGCAGGTGGCCGTGAGCGCCGACGACTACAGCGAGGCGTGGAGCGGGCTCCGCGGCGTCGTGGTGACGGGCGCGGCCCGGATCCACGCGCGGGACGCGACGTTCCGCCGGATCCGGCGGCTCCTCTACGCGAAGTACCCGCAGTACCCGGCCGAGGCGGCGCTGGGTGACCGTGACTCGGTGGTGGTCGCGATCACGCCCCGGCGGGTCTTCGCCTGGGGGTTCGACTAGCCGGGGCGCGGGGGGCGGGGGCCGCCGGCTACTGCTGGTAGCCGTAGAGGCGCCAGACGCCCTGCTCGCGCCGCGCGACCTCGAGCTCGCGCTCCCACGCGAACAGCCCGAGCCACTGCCCGACGACCGCGAGCTGCCCCGTCACTTCCCCCGTGGTCCACACCCAGGCGTGCGCCCCCACCAGCCGGACCTCGTCGAGGCGCACCTGGGCCCGGACCTGCTGGTTGACCTGATAGAGCGCGAGCAGCTGGCTTCGCACCGACCGCTTGCCGAAGGGTCCGGTCCAGTACGCCTCGGAGATGTGGCCGAGGACGCCGTCGAGGTCCCGGGCCTGGAAGCGCTCCACGGCGTGGGCGAGCGCCGCCCGGATCTCCTCCACGACAGCGGGCGGCGCTTGAACGCCGGGGCGGGGCTCCGGCGTCGGCTTGGCCGGAGCCGGCTTCGTCGGCGCGGGAGCGCGCCCGGGCGGCGTCGGCCGCGCCGGCGGGGGCGGGACCGTCTGGGCGGCGCCCCGTCGGGCCCTCCCGAGGGCGAGCGCGAGCGCCGTCAGGGCCGTCAGCGCCTGGCGCCGGGTCGGACCCGCCGGGAACCCCGGGGGCCTCATGCCTGTCGCCGACCGTTCAGGTCCGCCTCGATGCGCCGCCCGAGGGCGAGGCGCGGGCGCGAGAAGGGCCGCCAGGCCAAGAGCCGGCGCGGCCACCCGCGGAGGTCGTCGAAGAACGAGTAGACGACGGGCGTGATGACGAGCGTGACGGCGAGACAGAGCACCTGGCCACCCACGACCGCGATGGCGAGCGCCGCGCGGGACGCGGAGCCGTCGCCGCGGCCGAGCGCGACCGGCAGCATCCCGAACACGATGGCGAAGGTCGTCATGAGGATCGGCCGGAGCCGGGCGCGGTCGGCCTCGAGCTGCGCGTCGAAGCGCGAGAGCCCGCGCTCCCGCAGGACGTTCGTGTAGTCCACCTGGAGGATCGCGTTCTTCTTGACGACGCCGATCAGGAGGAACATCCCCATGATCGCGTAGATGTTGAGCGTCATGCCGGAGAGCACGAGCGCGAGGAGCCCGAACGGGATCGCCAGGAACATCGACACCATGATCGTGACGGGGTGGACGAAGCTCTCGAACTGCGCCGCCAGCGCCATGTAGATGAAGGCGAGGGCAAGCCCGAAGGCGACGAGGAAGTTCGCGAACGCTTCCGCCATGAGCTTGGCCTGGCCGAGCTGCACCGCCTGATACCCGGGCGGCATGTCGAGCTCGGCCACGATCGCGAGCGCCTGCTGCATCGCCTCGCCGAGCGGCTTCTGGTAGAGGTTCGACACCACCGTGATCTGGCGCTCCTGCGCGTACCGGTCGATCTGGGCCGGGCTCATGCCAGGCTGAAGCCGCGCCAGGTTGCCCAGTCGGACCAGCGCCCCGCCCGCCGCGGGAACGGTGACGTCGGCCAGGGCCCGCGCGTCCTGGCGGAAGGGCTCGTCCAGCCGGAGCCGGACGTCGTACTGCTCCCCCAGCTCCCGGAAGAACCCGACCTTCTCGCCGCCGACCAGGATGCGCAGGGTCGAGGCCACGTCGGCCATCCGGACGCCGAGGTCGGCGGCCCGCTGACGATCGACGCTGACCTGCAGCTCCGGGCTCCGCTGGGCCTGCGCGGTGTCGACGTCGACGAACCCGGGGATCGCGGTCAGGCGCTGGACGAGCGTCTGCGCGTAGCCGCTCAGCCGGTCGAGGTCCGTTCCCCGGAGGATCAGGTTGAACGGCGTCTGGCGGAAGCCCCCGCCCGAGACCAGGCTGACCTGCTGGACGCTCGCCCGCAGCTCGGGGTAGGCCCGGAGCTGCTCCCGCACCTGCTGCATGATGTCGAACTGGCTGCGGGGGCGCTGCGACAGGTGCTGGAGCGCGACGTACATCGAGACGTCCGTCACGTTCGACTGGACGCCCCCGCGGACGCCGATGTTGGTGAAGACGTGCTCGACCTCGGGGAGGGCCCGAAGATCGGCCTCGATCCGGCGGGCGATGGCGTCGGACTGGGCCAGCGAGGACCCGGGGGGCGTCTCGACCACGACCTCGAACTCCGACATGTCGTCGGCCACGATGAAGTCGGTCTTGAGGCCGCGGGCCAGGTAGAGCGTGCCGGCGATCAAGAGGACCGTGCCGACGACCGCGGCGAGCCGGTGGCGGAGGCTCACGCGGAGGAGCGCCTCGTACGCCGCCTCGATCCGCGCGTAGACGCCCGGTCGGGCCGGGCGCGCGCCCGAGCCCGCCGCGCGATGGGGGCGCAGCACGCGGGCCGCCAGCGTGGGGACGAGCGTGAAGGCGACCAGGAGCGAGACCAGGATGGCGAAGCTCACCGTGAGCCCGAAGCTCCGCCAGAAGCGGCCGACCAGTCCGCCCATGAAGGCCACCGGGAAGAAGATGGCGATCAGCGAGACGGTGGTCGCCACGACGGCGAGCACGATCTCCTTCGATCCGGTGATCGCCGCCTCCCAGGGCGAGCGCTTCTCCTCGTCCATGTGCCGGAAGATGTTCTCGAGCACGATGATCGCGTCGTCGATCACGATGCCGGTCGACACCGACAACCCCAGCATCGTGATGTTGTTCAGCGTGAAGCCGGCCCACCGCATGGCGAAGAAGGTCGCGATGATCGAGGTCGGGATGGAGACCGCGGCGATGAGCGCCGGGCGCCAGTTCCGCCACCCGAGGAAGACCCACACGATGAGGCTCGCCAGGAGCGCCCCGAGGATGAGGTGATGCTGGACCTCGCCGAGGGCTCGCTTGATGAAGCGCGACTGGTCGCGCACGACGTCGATCGTGACGTCGGGCGGCAAGGTCGCCCGGACCTCCGTCAGGCGGGCCTTGACGCGGTCGACGACGGCGACGGTGTTGGTGCCCGACTGCTTGCGGACCAGGAGCGCGATGGCGTTCTGGCCGTCGAGCCGGGACAGCGTCCGGGGCTCCTGCTCGGCGTCCAGGACCTGAGCGACATCCCGGATCCGGACGGGGCCCCGCGGAGTCTCGGCGACCGTGATGGTGTCGAAGTCCGCCACCGTGGTCACACGCCCCAGGGTGCGCACGCCCTCCTCGCGGCCCGCGCCCGTGAGGCGGCCGCCGGGCACCTCCACGTTCTGGCGGGCCAGCGCGGTCTGGATCTGCTGGATCGAGAGCCCGTAGGCGGCCAGGCGATTGGGATCGACCGCGATCTGGATCTCGCGCCGCCGCTGACCCACGAGCGTGACGGCGCCGATGTCCTTGACGCCCTCGAGCGCCCGCTTGATGCGCTTGTCGGCGATCTCCGTGAGCTCGCGGGCGGACCGCCGCCCGGAGACCACGAGCGCCAGCACCGGGGCGGAGTCGAAGTCGAACTTCTCGATGACCGGAGGCTCGGTCCCTTCCGGGAGCTGGGCGAGGATCGTGGCCACCTTCTCGCGGACGTCCTGCGCCGCCGCTTCGATGTCGCGGTCGAGGATGAAGGAGACGAAGATCTGGCTCTGTCCCTCGATCGTCGTCGAGCGGAGCTCGTCGATCCCGCTGATGGTGTTGACGACCTCTTCGATCCGCTTGGTGATCTGGCTCTCGACCTCCTCGGGGCTCGCCCCGGGGAGCCGCGTCGTGACGGTCACCGTCGGGATGTCGACCTTCGGGAAGATGTCGAGGCCGAGGTCTTTGTACGAGGCGAGCCCGAGGACCACCAGGGCGACGACGAGCATCGTCGCGAAGACGGGCCGGCGGACGCAGATGTCGACGAGCGACACGGCGCTACGGCTTGACGACGGGCGCCGCGGCGGCCGGCGCGGGTGCGGGGGCCACCGGCCGGACGGGCGCGCCGTCGTAGAGCTGGGCGAGCCCGGAGGTCGCCACGGTCTCGCCGGGCTTGACCCCCTCCTCGATCTCCACCCAGCCGGCCTCCCGGAGCCCGGCCCGGACGACGCGCTCCTGCGCCCGGCCGTCGGCGATGACGAACACCTTGCTGATCCCCACGACGTAGGCGAGCGCCTCGGCCGGGACGAACGGCACTCGGGGGTCCCGGCGCGTCAGGACGGCCCCCCGCGCGAAGAACCCGGGCTTGAGGAGCCCCGGGCCGTTCGGCACGCGCGCTTCGAGCATGAGGGTCCGGGTCGGCACGTCCACCACGGGGGCGACGCGGGTGACCTGGCCCGGGAACGAACGGCTCCCGAAGGCGTCGACCGCGAGGCGGACCTCCTGGCCCGCGCGGATCTCCGGCGCGGCACGCTCGGGCACGGTGCCCGTGTACTTCAGGGGATCGGTGGCCACCAGGGTGAAGATCGGGGTGTTGTCCTTGACGAACTCGCCGGCCACGACGTGACGCTTGGCGACGACGCCCGTGATCGGCGCCGCGACGACCGTGTCGGTGACGCGCTTCTGGCCGAGCTCGACGGTCGCCTCGCGTTGCCGTACCTGCGCCTCGGCGGCCTTGACGGCGCCCTGATCCGCCTCGAGCTGGGCCTCGGCCGCGCGCATCTGGTCGGCGTGCTGGGTGAGCGTGGTTTCGGTCATCTGGACCAGGGCCGTCGCCGCCTGGTGCTGGGCGCGGCCCTGGTCGACGTCGCGCGCCGCGATCAGCTGCTTGGCGTGGAGCTCCTGGGCCCGCTCGAACTCGCGCCGCTTCCACTCCGCGTCCGCCCGCGCGCGCTCGACGTCAGCCTCGAGTCCGCGGCGGCTCTCCCGCACCCGCTCGAGGTTCGCGCGGCTCGCGTCCACCGCGGCGCGGGCCCGGGCGTGGTTCTCCCGGGCGGCGAGGAGGTCGGCCTGCATCTGGTCCACGGCGAGGTTCGCCTCGCGGCGGTCCAGATCGGCCAGCGGCTGCCCCTCGCGGACGGCGTCGCCGAGGTCGGCGTGGAGCCGGAGGAGCGTCCCCTGGATCTGGGAGCGGACGATCGCCTCTTCCCAGGCGAGGAGGCTGCCGACGGTGTCGACGCTCCGCTGGACCGGGCGGCCCTCGACTACCGCCGTCGTGACGCGAAGCGGCGCGGGGTCGCCGCTGGCCCCGCTGCCGCGCGCCGGGCTCGCCGGGCGGGGCTGCGCCCCGGCCCCGAGGGCGAGGCCCAGCAGCGCGAGGCCGACGGCCACGCGGGCGCGGGGGGCACGGGAGCGGGCGACCGGACTCGTGGGTACCACGGGAGCGTGGCGTCCATTGTAGCAGGCGGTAGTAGAATGACCGCTCGGGCGGTGCCTGCGCGCGCCCCCGGCACCATCCCGTATTCGAGGAGCGACGGATGATCCAGCGCACGCCGATGACCCGGGAAGGCCATACCCGCCTCCAGCAGGAGCTCGAGCAGCTGAAGCGCGTCGAGCGCCCGGCCATCATCCGGGCCATCGCCGAGGCGCGGGCGCACGGCGACCTCTCCGAGAACGCCGAGTACCACGCGGCGAAGGAGCGGCAGGGCTTCATCGAGGGCCGGATCCGGGAGCTCGAGGCCAAGGTCAGCGGCGCGGAGGTCATCGAGCCCCCCAAGGAAGGCTCGCGCATCACCTTCGGGTCGACGGTGCGCCTCCGCGGCGCCCGACGGCAAGGAGGTCCGCTACCAGATCGTCGGCTCCGACGAGACGGACCCCGCCAGCGGCCGCATCTCCATCCTGTCGCCCCTCGCGCGGACGCTGATCGGCCGGGAGGTCGGCGACGAGGTGAAGGTCCAGGCTCCCGGCGGATCGCGCGAGCTGGAGATCGTGGCCGCGAACTTCCCCTGGACCCCGGGGCGCCCCGGCAGCTAGCGGGGCCGGGCGCGGCGGCCGGTCGCCCGGCGAAGGGGGCTAGGCCCGCAGGGCGTCGCGGAGCTCGCGGGCGAGGGTCTCCACGGTCCCCCGCGTGCCGCCCGCGAGCTTCTGGCGCCACTCCCCCTCGGTGAGGAAGCGGCGGTCTCCGAGGCGCTCGGCCCAGGGGCGCAGCGCCTCCCGGATCGCGCGCATGTCGTAGGGATCGCCGCGGAGCTCCCGCGCCCGGGCCATCACGTCCGGGACCACGCGGATGAAGGCGCGGAGCGCCGTGCCGGTCTTGATCGAGTACTTCCGGCCGGCCCACGCGTGGGGGAAGGTCTGCGCGAGCGCCTTCACGTAGTTCAGGAAGAACCGGCGCCCCGCCTCGCGGAGCTCCTTGGCGCGCCCGCGCCCGCCCATCTTCTCGACGCTCTCCACCAGGTCCACGATCTCCTCGGCGAGGGGCGCCTGGGCCACGCGGCCCCGCCCGATGCCGAGCATCTTGATCTCGCCCTGGAGGGGCGAGGTGTCGTCCTCGTTGAGCGCGCGGATGATGTCGTGGGCGAGCGCCTGGGTCTCGTCGGGGTAGAGCTTGCGGCCGGCGAGGCTGACCAGGTGGGACGGGTTGAGCCGCGTGTGCTTGGCGTTGATCGTGACGAACAGCTCCACGATCTGCTGGGCGTCCAGCGTGTCGAAGAGGACGGCCGGCACGTCCAGCCCCCGGAGATCGCCCTCGGCGGCCAGCGCGTGGAGGGCGAGCAGACGGTGCTGCCCGTCGAGCACGCGGAGGACGCCCGGCTCCTCGGGGATCTCGAGGAACCCGAGGTCCGCGTGGTGCGGGACGGCGCGGAAGCCGAGCCGCTTGTCCGAGGTGATGATCACGGCGCCGGGGATCGCCGGCAGCTTCCCCGCCTCGCGGCAGTCCCGGAAGTAGGCGACCAGCTCCTCGATCTTCCGGCGGATCACCGGGCGCTGGTAGGCGTCCGAGCTCTCGCCGATCCGGCTCTCGAGGACCTCCCAGTTCACGCGCGTGCGCGCGACGCGGCGCGCCGACTTCGTCTCGGGGACGCCCGTGTAGCCCAGGACCTCGAACCGGACGAGCCGGTCGATCTCGCGGGCGGAGAAGGAGGCCTGGTAGAATTCGACGCCGTACTGCTTGATGCGGTGCGCGGCGACGTTGATCATCGCGAGTCCGACTCTAGCCGGACGGTCTCCGGGTGTCAACGCCGGAGCCGCCGCCGGCGGACCGGGACTCGCGTGGCGAGCGAGGGAGCCATGGCGACGGTCCGGATCACCTACTGGCGTGACATCCCGATGCTCGTGACCGCCCGGGACGGCGGCGGCGAGGTCAGCGTGCCGCTCGGCCCGGCCTTCCAGGACCTCGTCGACCGCATCGCCATGCAGGACGGGGCTCACGGAGGAGGACGCCTACCTGGCCGGCTGGCGCGTCGGGCCGGCGGAGGAGGCGCCCGGGAGGCCGGCGCGGTCGCCGAGGCGCGGGCGCGCGCGCTCGAGGCGGAGTTCGAGGCGCTGCGCGACCGCTACCTGCGCGGGCCGCGCCGGGGCGGGCCCGCCTGACGGCGGCCCGGACGGCGCGTAGCGGTGTAGGATGACCCCGGGCGCGCCGCGCGACGCCGGGCGCCCGCGATCCTGCGAGACGCCCGCCCAGGGAGGACACGCCCATGGCCGGACGGACGGTGAAGATGCGCGGCAACCCCTTGCCCGTCGCGGGCCCGGAGCTCCGGGTCGGCGACCGCGCCCCCGACTTCAAGCTCCACCAGCGCGGGCCGGAGGGCCTCCGGGACGTCACCCTGCACGACTTCTCGGGCAAGACGCTCGTCCTGAGCGTGGTGCCGTCGCTCGACACGCCGGTCTGCGAGGCCCAGACGAAGCGCTTCGACGAGGAGGCCGCGCGGCTGCCGGCGAGCGTGGCCGTGCTCACGGTGAGCATGGACCTGCCGTTCGCCCAGGCGCGCTTCTGCGGCGAGAAGGGCATCGACCGGGTCCAGACGGCCTCCGACCACCGCGACGCCGGCTTCGGCCGCGCCTACGGGACCCTGATCGAGCCCCTCCGGCTCGAGGCGCGGGCGCTCTTCGTGGTCGGCGGGGACGGGCACCTCAAGCACGTCCAGTACGTGCCGGAGGTCACCGAGCACCCCGACTACGACGCCGCCCTGGCCGCCGCCCGCCGCGGGTAGGCCCGGCCGGTCCCTCACCGGGGCGCGCCGGGGCGGGCGGCGCGCCCCGGCACCCCGCCGCTTGACAGCCCGAGGGGCGCCGGTGAGAATGACTCCCAGATGAGAATCACTCGCAGGAACGACTCGATGCCCCGAGCCCAGGTCGAGCCGCTGTGCGCGAGCTTCACGCGCCAGTGCCGGGCGCACGGCGTGCGGGTCACGGCCCAGCGCCTGGCCGTCTACCGGGCCCTCGCCGAGGACCCGAGCCACCCGACGGCGGACGCGATCTCACCGGCGTCTCCGGGGGGCGATGCCGTCGCTCTCGCCCGCGACCGTCTACCGCGTCCTCGAGTCGCTGGTCGAGGACGGCCTCCTGCGGCGAGTGAGCACCACGGGCGGCGCGGGGCGGTTCGACGCCAACCTGACGCCCCACCAGCACCTGATCTGCCGCGTCTGCGGCCGCATGACCGACGTCCACGCACCCGCGGTGCCAGCGGTGGAAGTCGGCCGCCTGGCCGCCGAGGTGCGGCCGCGCTTCGTCGTCGAGGACGTCGACGTCCGCATCGTCGGCCGCTGCGAGACGTGCCCGCCGGGCCCGCGCGGCCCGGTCCGCGCCGCGCCGCGGCGGGCGCGCCCGGCATCAACCCACCGCATGCGGTCTACCTGAGCTAGATTTGGAATCAGGGTTCTTGCACGCGAGGCCACTCAATCCACCGATCCAAGGAGAGACGACACATGGCAACTGAAGCAAAGTGCCCGGTCATGCACTCGGGTGGGGGCCGCGCATCGAACCGGGACTGGTGGCCCAACCAGCTGGGACTGGACATCCTGCACCAGCATTCCTCCAAGTCCGATCCGATGGGCGAGGACTTCAACTACGCCGAGGCGTTCAAGAGCCTCGACCTGGCGGCCCTGAAGAAGGATCTCGCCGCGCTGATGACCGACTCCCAGGCCTGGTGGCCGGCGGACTTCGGTCACTACGGGCCCTTGTTCATTCGCATGGCGTGGCACAGCGCCGGCACCTACCGCACCCATGACGGCCGCGGTGGCGGCGGCCGGGGCCAGCAGCGCTTCGCGCCGCTCAACAGCTGGCCGGACAACGTCAGCCTGGACAAGGCCCGCCGGCTGCTGTGGCCGATCAAGCAGAAGTACGGCCGGAAGATCTCCTGGGCCGACCTGATGATTCTGACCGGCAACGTCGCCCTGGAAACGATGGGATTCAAGACCTTCGGCTTCGGCGGCGGTCGCGAGGACACGTGGGAGCCGGATCAGGACGTCTCCTGGGGCGCCGAGACGACCTGGCTGGCTGCTGACAAGCGCTACTCCGGCGAACGGGATCTCGCAAAGCCGTTCGGTGCCGTGCAGATGGGTCTGATCTACGTCAATCCGGAGGGCCCGGACGGCAAGCCGGACCCGATCGCGGCGGCCAGGGACATCCGCGAGACCTTCGCCCGCATGGCGATGAATGACGAGGAGACCGTCGCGCTGATCGCCGGCGGCCACACCTTCGGCAAGACCCACGGCGCCGGCCCGAAAACCCATGTGGGGCCCGATCCAGAAGGCGACGACATCGTGGCGCAGGGCCTCGGCTGGAAGAGCGGCTACGGCACGGGCTGGGCCGGTGACGCGATCACCAGCGGTCTCGAGGTCACCTGGACCACGACGCCGACGAGGTGGAGCAACAACTTCTTCGAGAACCTGTTCGGCTTCGAATGGGAGCTGACCAAGAGCCCCGCCGGTGCGCACCAGTGGAGACCGAAGGGTGGCGCGGGCGCCGGCACGGTTCCGGATGCCCACGACAAGTCGAAGCGCATCGCTCCGTCCATGCTGACCACGGACCTCTCCTTGCGGTTCGACCCGGCCTACGAGAAGATCTCCCGGCGCTTCCTCAAGAATCCGGACCAGTTCGCGGACGCATTCGCCCGGGCCTGGTTCAAGCTGACGCACCGGGACATGGGGCCGCGCGCGCGCTACCTCGGTCCGGAGGTGCCGGCCGAAGAGCTCGTCTGGCAGGACCCGATCCCCGCGGTCAATCACAAGCTGATCGACGAGAAGGACATCGCCGCGCTCAAGGGCAAGATCCTGGCTTCGGGCCTCTCGGTCTCGCAGCTGGTGTCGACGGCCTGGGCGTCGGCGTCGACCTTCCGGGGCTCCGACCGGCGCGGCGGGGCGAACGGCGCGCGCATTCGCCTGGCGCCGCAGAACGGCTGGGACGTCAACCAGCCGGCCCAGCTGGCCAAGGTGCTCAAGACGCTGGAGACCATCCAGAACGAGTTCAACGGCGCGCAGTCCGGCGGCAAGAAGGTCTCGCTCGCCGACCTGATCGTCCTGGCCGGCTGCGCCGGCGTGGAGCAGGCGGCGAAGAATGGCGGTCACAAGGTGACCGTTCCCTTCACACCGGGACGCATGGACGCCTCGCAGGCGCAGACGGATGTGGAATCCTTCGCCGTGCTCGAGCCGGCCGCGGATGGCTTCCGCAACTACGCCAAGGGCAAGTTCCCCGTACCGGCCGAGGAGTTGCTGGTCGACAAGGCACAACTGCTGACCCTGACGGCGCCGGAGATGACGGTGCTCGTTGGTGGCCTGCGCGTCCTGAACACCAACGTCGGACAGAGCCCGCACGGGGTCTTCACGAAGCGTCCGGAGGCGCTGACCAACGACTTCTTCACGAACCTGCTCGACATGAGCACGGAGTGGAAGGCGACGTCGGGCGCCGAGGACGTGTTCGAAGGGAACGATCGCAAGACCGGTGCAACGCAAGTGGACCGGCACGCGTGTCGATCTGATCTTTGGCTCGCACTCTCAGCTCCGGGCCCTGGCCGAGGTCTATGGCAGTGCGGACGCGCAGGAGAAGTTCGTCCGTGACTTCGTCGCGGCCTGGAACAAGGTGATGAATCTGGATCGCTTCGACCTGGCGTGATCCCAGGCGGCGCGGGTGGGCTGAATGACCACCCGCGCCGCGTGATCGTGGATCGCGATCCCCGGCAAGTGGGGACGGACCGGCTCTCCTCGGTGCAGTACGTGAAGTTCGCCGTCGGGCGCCGCGCCCCCGTCGCGTCCGATCCCTGACCGGCGGCGGCGCGCGGAAGGCGCCCGAGCCGAGCGTCGATGTCAGGACCCACGCGGATCGGGGTGGTCTCGGACACGCACGGCCTCCTGCGCCCGGAGGCGCTCGACCGGCTTCGAGGTGTCGACCGGATCGTCCACGCGGGCGACATCGGCAGCCCGGAGGTGTTGAGCGCCCTGGCGGCGGTCGCGCCCGTCACGGCCGTGCGCGGGAACAACGACCGGGACGCCTGGGCGCGCGATCTCCCCGAGACCGTGATCCTGGAGGTGGGGCAGGTCCGGCTCTACATCCTCCACGACGTCAAGACGATCGCCATCGACCTGCGGGCGGAGGCCATCGACGCCGTCGTCGCCGGCCACTCCCACAAGCCCGCGCTCGCGAGCCGGGACGGCATCCTGTTCATGAATCCCGGCAGCATCGGGCCCCGCCGGTTCACCCTGCCGATCGCCATGGGGTTCCTGACGGTCCGTGGCGCGGGCGTGCGCGGCCGGATCGTGTACCTCGACCCGTGAGCCGCCCGCCGTGATAGGTTCCTCGGCATGATCCGCGTGGGATTCGTCGTCTGGGCGCTGCGGTCGCCGCGGGCCCGGCCGCCGGCCTGACCCGGCGGGAGACGCGCATGCAGCGGAGCGAGGACCGCATCCTCACGACCCACGTCGGCAGCCTCCCCCGGCCGCCCGCGCTCCGGGACCTCCTGGTGCGCCAGGACCGCGGCGAGGCGGTCGACGAGCGGGCGCTCGCCCGGGAGACCGAGGCCGCCGTGCGCTGGGCGGTCGACCGGCAGCTGGCGGTCGGGATCGACGTCGGCAACGACGGCGAGCAGCCGCGGGCGGGCTTCTCGACCTACGTCGCCCGGCGGATGCGGGGGTTCGGCGGCGAGAGCGAGCGCCGGCTGGCGCGGGATCTCGTCGAGCATCCGGACTACGCCGCCTTGCTCGCGTCGCGACGCCAGGGGGCCGCGCGCATCGGCAACGCGCCCCAGGCCGTGGCCGAGATCGAGTATGCCGACCTCCGCGAGGCCGAGGCCGAGTGCCGGCTCTTCCTCGAGGCGACGGCCGCCGCGCCCCGGCGCTTCGTCGAGCGCTTCATGACCGCGGTCTCGCCCGGCACCGCCGCCACCGTCCTCCTGAACGCCCACTACGAGTCCCACGAGCGGTACGTCCGCGCCCTGGCCCGCGAGCTGCGGAAGGAGTACGCGCTCGTCCACGCCCGCGGCCTCGTCCTCCAGCTGGACTGCCCGGACCTCGCCATGGAGCGGGCCCGCTTCTTCCAGGACGAGCCCCTCGAGCGCTTCCAGGAGATGGTGGCGCTCCACGTGGACGCCCTCAACCAGGCGCTCGGGGACATCCCGCGCGAGCGCGTGCGCCTCCACGTCTGCTGGGGCAACTACGACGGGCCGCACACCCACGACGTGGCGCTGGAGGCGGTGCTGCCGCTCCTCTACCGGGCCCACGTCGGCGCGCTCTCGCTGCCGCTGGCCGGGCCCCGCCACCAGCACGAGTTGCGCGCGCTCGCCCGCCATCCCCTGCCCGCCGGCATGCTGTTCCTGCCCGGCGTGATCGACACGACGACCAACGTCGTGGAGCACCCCGAGGTCGTGGCCGACCGGATCCTCCGGGCCGTCGAGGCGGTGGGCGACCGCGAGCGGGTCATTGCCTCGACCGACTGCGGCTTCGGCACGTTCGCGGGGTCGGAGCTCGTGGCCCAGACCGTGGTCTGGGCGAAGCTGGCCGCGCTCACGGCGGGCGCCGCGCTCGCCACGCGCCGCCTCTGGGGCCGCGGGTGACGTCCCCCGAGCGACCGCCGCCGGACAGGTCCAGACCGTGCTGGGCCCGATCGCCCCGGAGGCGCTGGGCGTCACCTTGCCCCACGAGCACCTCCTCATCGACTTCTCGGTCATGTTCGCGGAGCCGGCGCCGGCGCGCGACCGGGCGCGCGCGCGGGAGCCGGTGAGTCTCGCCAACCTCGGCTGGGTGCGCCAGCACTTCAACGCCAACCTGGACAACCTCCGGCTCCAGGACGAGACGCTCGCTCGGGACGAGATCCTCCTCTTCAAGGAGGCCGGCGGGCGGACCGTGGTCGACCCGACCCCGCGGACGCTGGGGCGCGATCCCGCTGCGCTGGCCCGCCTCGCCCGCGCGACCGGGCTCAACGTGGTGATGGGCGCCGGCTACTACGTCGCCGCGTCCCATCCGCCGGACATGGACCGGCGCACCGAGGACGCGCTCGCCCGCGAGATGATCGCCGACGTCAGGACGGGCGTCGGCGACACGGGTGTCCGCGCCGGCCTGATCGGCGAGATCGGCACGACCCATCCGTTCACGGCCAACGAGGAGAAGGTGCTGCGCGCCGCCGTGACGGCCCAGCGGGAGACCGGGGCGCCGCTCATGATCCATCCCGGCCGCCAGGCGGCCATGCCGATGGCGCTGGCGGAGCTCGTCCGGAAGGCCGGCGGCGACTTGCGGCGCACGATCATGTGCCACCTCTGCCGCACCATCGCCGACGTGCGCGCGGTGATCGACCTCGCGCAGACGGGCCTCTGGCTCGAATACGACCTCTTCGGGACCGAGAACTCCTACTACCCGTACAATCCGAGCTTCGACATGCCGAACGACGGCGGGCGCATGGCGCACGTCCTCGCCCTCATCGCCGCCGGCCACGGCGACCGGATCCTCCTGTCCCACGACATCGCCTACAAGACCTCGCTCGTGAAGTACGGCGGGCACGGCTATCACCATCTGCTGGTGAACGTGGTGCCGCGGCTCCGTGCGAAGGGCGCTGGACGACGCCGGGATCCGGCGGCTCCTCGTGGAGAACCCGGCCCGCGCCTTCGCGTTCGCGTTCCGCGTGGGATTCCCCGCCTGGGCGCGGTGGTCGCCGCGGGCCCGGCCGCCGGCCTGACCCGGCGGGAGACGCGCATGCAACGGAGCGAGGACCGCATCCTCACGACCCACGTCGGCAGCCTCCCCCGGCCGCTCGCGCTCCGGGACCTCTTGGTGCGCCAGGACCGTGGCGAGGCGGTCGACGAGCGGGCGCTCGCCCGGGAGACCGAGGCCGCCGTGCGCTGGGCGGTCGACCGGCAGCTGGCCGTGGGGATCGACGTCGGCAACGACGGCGAGCAGCCACGGGCGGGCTTCTCGACCTACGTCGCCCGGCGGATGCGGGGGTTCGGCGGCGAGAGCGAGCGCCGGCTGGCGCGGGATCTCGTCGAGCATCCGGACTACGCCGCCTTGCTGGCGTCGCGACGCCAGGGGGCCGCGCGCATCGGCAACGCCCCCCAGGCCGTGGCCGAGATCGAGTACGCGGACCTCCGCGAGGCCGAGGCCGAGTGCCGGCTCTTCCTCGAGGCGACGGCCGCCGCGCCCCGGCGCTTCGTCGAGCGCTTCATGACCGCGGTCTCGCCCGGCACGGCCGCCACCATCCTCCTGAACGCCTACTACGAGTCCCACGAGCGGTACGTCCGCGCCCTGGCCCGCGAGCTGCGGAAGGAGTACGCGCTCGTCCACGCCCGCGGCCTCGTCCTCCAGCTGGACTGCCCGGACCTCGCGATGGAGCGGGCCCGCTTCTTCCAGGACGAGCCGCTCGAGCGCTTCCAGGAGATGGTGGCGCTCCACGTGGACGCCCTCAACCAGGCGCTCGGGGACATCCCGCGCGAGCGAGTGCGCCTCCACGTCTGCTGGGGCAACTACGACGGGCCGCACACCCATGACGTGGCGCTGGACGCGGTGCTGCCTCTCCTCTATCGGGCCCGCGTCGGCGCCCTCTCGCTGCCGCTGGCCGGGCCCCGCCACCAGCACGAGCTGCGTGCCCTTGCGCGCCATCCCCTGCCCCCCGGCATGCTGTTCCTGCCCGGGGTGATCGACACGACGAGCAACGTCGTGGAGCACCCCGAGGTCGTGGCCGACCGGATCCTCCGGGCCGTGGAGGCGGTGGGCGACCGCGAGCGGGTCATTGCCTCGACCGACTGCGGCTTCGGCACCTTCGCGGGGTCGGAGCTGGTCGCGCCGTCCGTGGTCTGGGCGAAGCTGGCCGCGCTCACGGCGGGCGCCGCGCTCGCCACGCGTCACCTCTGGGGCCGCGGGTGACGGCCCCCGAGCGCCCGCTCGCCGGTCAGGTCCAGACCGTGCTGGGCCCGGTCGCCGCGGAGGCGCTGGGCGTCACCTTGCCCCACGAGCACCTCCTCATCGACTTCTCGGTCATGTTCGCGGAGCCGGCGCCGGCGCGCGACCGGGCGCGCGCGCGGGAGCCGGTGAGTCTCGCCAACCTCGGCTGGGTGCGCCAGCACTTCAACGCCAACCTGGACAACCTCCGGCTCCAGGACGAGACGCTCGCCCGGGACGAGATCCTCCTCTTCAAAGAGGCCGGCGGGCGGACCGTGGTCGATCCGACCCCGCGGACGCTGGCGCGCGATCCCGCCGCGCTGGCCCGCCTCGCCCGCGCGACCGGGCTCAACGTGGTGATGGGCGCCGGCTACTACGTCGCCGCGTCCCATCCGCCGGACATGGACCGGCGCACGGAGGACGCGCTCGCCCGCGAGATGATCGCCGACGTCAGGACGGGCGTCGGCGACACGGGCGTCCGCGCCGGCCTGATCGGCGAGATCGGCACGACCCATCCGTTCACGGCCAACGAGGAGAAGGTGCTGCGCGCCGCCGTGACCGCCCAGCGGGAGACCGGGCGCGCCGCTCATGATCCATCCCGGCCGCCAGGCGGCCATGCCGATGGCGCTGGCGGAGCTCGTCCGGAAGGCGGGCGGCGACTTGCGGCGCACGATCATGTGCCACCTCTGCCGCACCATCGCCGACGTGCGCGCGGTGATCGACCTCGCGCAGACCGGCCTCTGGCTCGAGTACGACCTCTTCGGGACCGAGAACTCCTACTACCCGTACAACCCGAGCTTCGACATGCCGAACGACGGCGGGCGCATGGCGCACGTCCTCGCCCTCATCGCCGCCGGCCACGGCGACCGGATCCTCCTGTCCCACGACATCGCCTACAAGACCTCGCTCGTGAAGTACGGCGGGCACGGCTATCACCATCTGCTGGTGAACGTGGTGCCGCGGCTCCGCGCGAAGGGCCTGGACGACGCCGGGATCCGGCGGCTCCTCGTGGAGAACCCGGCCCGCGCCTTCGCGTTCGCGTGAGCGCGGACCGCCAGGAGGTGGGAGCGACAGCGATGGCGGAGATCCGACACCGGCACGTCCGGGCGAACGGCATCCGGATGCACGTCGCCGAGGCCGGCCAGGGCTTTCCGGTGGTCCTGTGCCACGGCTGGCCGGAGCTCTGGTACTCCTGGCGGCACCAGCTCGGGGCCCTTGCCGCGGCCGGCTTCCACGCCATTGCCCCGGACATGCGGGGCTACGGGGAGACCGACGCGCCGGCGGACCCGGCCGAGTACCGCACGACGGTGATCTGCGCCGACATCGCGGGACTCCTCGACGCCCTCGGGCTCGAGCGGGCGGTGATCGTCGGCCACGACTGGGGCGGCTATCACCTCTGGCAGTTCGGGCTTCGCTACCCCGACCGGTGCGCCAAGCTGGTCGGCCTCAACACGCCGTACGCGCCCCCGGGCTCGGCGCCGCCGACCCGGGCGCTCCGCGAGCGGTTCGGCGAGGACGGCTACTACATGCTCTGGCACCAGACGCCCGGGCGGTCGGAGGCCGAGCTCGAGGCCGATCTCCGCGGGAACCTCGCGAAGGTCTTCAAGGGCGCCGAGCACGCGGGCGACCTCTGGACGATGGCCACGCTCGGCGGGGACGGGAGCGGGCTCTTCGCGCGGGTGCCCGCCGGCGGCTGCCTCCTGACCGACGACGGAGCTCGACGTCTACGTGCGCGCGTTCGCAGCGCACGGGCACCCGCGGGTCGTTCAACTGGTACCGGGCGCTCGACCTGAACTGGGAGGACGCGCGGCGGCTCCCCGATCCGACGATCCGCGTACCGGCGCTCATGATCACCGCCGAGAACGACCCCATCCTCCGCCCGGCCCTGGCCGAGCCGATGCCGAAGTGGATCCCCGGCCTCCGGATCGCGAACATCCCGCGCTGCTCCCACTGGACCCAGCAGGAGCGCCCGGCCGAGGTCAACCGCCTGCTGCTGGACTTCCTCGCCGACCTCCGCTGACGGCGGCGGGTCCGAGTGGTGCCGGGAGGGGAATCGAACCCCCACGGGCTTGCGCCCACCAGATTTTGAGAGGGATCGTGGATACGTCACACTCGCAAACGAGCGCGCGCGAATCGCCAGCCGCAGCGCAGCGATTCGCAGCTCCCGGGGTAAAGGCGAGTGAGACCGTCGAGTACCTGTTGAGACGGCCCGCCCGTTCCACGACTAGCCCGTAACTAGCCCGACGCCCACGCCCGATTTCAGCTCGCGGTGCGTCGTCCGCTTGCGGTCTCCCGGGAATCGCCTGGCCAGGGCACCCTCCCCCAGGGGCGGGAGGGGGCGGGGCTGGGCTGGTCCACTCGCGCGCACCTCGTCGGCGCCTCGAATCGGGTGCCAGGGCCCCCCGTCGTGCGAGCGCGCCCGTCCTCTGCAGGGGAATCTGACGCTCTGAGGGGGACGACTCACTCGTTGGCCACCGAGTTAGCGTGGGCGATCCACTGGTCGAGTCGGCGAACCCAAAGCGTAGGCTGTCGAGGTCGGCGCGAAGGACGATCCGGTCGCCATGCAAGCCCACGCGCCCCGTGTCTGGCGTGAAACCTCGCCGTCACCAGTGCGGGCGGCGGCCGGAGGAACGCGGCGCGCCAGGCGGGCGACGGGGCCGCGCTGAGTTCCAAGCTCGACGCTGGAGCGGCATCCGTCACCGCGGGGTTGCTTTGCGGGCAACCGATGCCGAGAAGCGTGATCTCATACCTCGCCCGCGACGATGGCGAAGGCCTCGATTTCGATGAGGAGCTCGGGTTTCACGAGCGCGTTGGTGCCGATCAGCGACGAGGCCGGAGTGTTGCCGCCCATCGCTTCGAGATGGCCGCGTTGGAAACCCGGCAATTGCTTCATGTCGACGATGTACGCCGTGACGCGGACGATATCCTTGACGCCGGCGCCGCATTTTTCCAGCACCGCGGCGATCTTGCGATAGGTCTCCCGCGTCTGCTCGTAGACGTCCTTGCCGACGGCGTTGCCGTTCTTGTCGAGCGAGGTCGTGCCGGAGATGTGGATGTGGGGACCCACTCGCACGGCGCGCGCGTAGCCGCCCGCCACCTCGGTGCCGTCGAACACGTTTTGCCGCTGCATGTGCTTGCCTCCCTTTGCCCAGCGCGCACAAGTCGCCAGGCCCCGGACTCTCTGGTCCTGGTTTGCTTAGGTCGCCCCGACCCTACCGCGCCCCGGCCCCGGGCGCCAGCCGGATGGGACGCGTGCTACCCTCCCCGTCATGGACCTCCAGCGCCAGTCGGTCCCCGAAGCCGGTGCCTACCAAATCCTGAAGGTCGTCCTCGCCGATCTCGTGAAAGCCGAGCGCGCGCTCACGATCGTCCAAGAGGCCGCGCCGGATTCCGAGCGGGCCGGCCACCTGGAGCACGTCCGCACGGCGATCTCGGCGGTGCGGGCCGTGGTCTCCCCGGAATCGGAGGGGGTCACCCTGCTGTAGACTTGCCGTCGGCGCGCTTCGTAGCCTCAGGTGTCCCGACCATGCGCGGCGGTTGCGCGGGCAATTGACACCAGCCCGAGTTCCGGCGCATGCTCCCGGCCCAGAGCGCCCCGGGGTCTTCGGCCGATGCCGTAACTAACGCGCTAGAGCCGCAAAACCGTGACGGGGCTGGGGTGGACTCGCACACCCTGCAAGCCCTCGGCGGCTGGAAAACGGGGAGCATGGTCAGCCGCTACGCGCACACCTCAGCCCGGGGCACCTCACTGTGGCCGTCGAGCGTCTCGTGTCACGCGCGAACACCTCTGCTGCCGACGCGGAACTAGCCCGTAACTATCCCGAGCGCCCAAGTGAGAACGGACACACACCGGAAGTCGTGAAGGCGGAAGCGCGCTAACTCCTCGCCGATGTGGTGGTGCCGGGAGGGGGAATCGAACCCCCACGGGCTTGCGCCCACCAGATTTTGAGTTGGGCGCCCAGGGGGAGACTACGGGTCTCCATCGGTCATGATCGTAGCCATCATCGAGACTTCGAGGCGCTCGGCGATGGGCGTCGAGCCCGATGGTCCCCCTCCCCCCTCGATGGTTCTGGCACAGAACTGACACAGTCGATTGGCGCAAGAAACCGGCCTTGGCCACCTTCTCGTCTCGCGGCACCATCCCCTGGACCCGCCGGGAGTTCCCGTTCTCGGCGCTGCCGCCGCTCAAGGGCCAGGCCACTGGATCAGCAATCCAGTGAGCCCCCGCAAGTCCGCGTAGGAATTACATGGTGCTGCGCCCCTGTGCGCCAAGTGTGCGGGTATGCAGAGCCCCGGCAGCTCTTCGTGGCTGCCCGCGGCGCTCCGCGGCCTCACCGTGGCCGGGGGTAGCGGCGACTTCTGCCCCGGTCCTTGACCCTCGAAGAGCGTCCGATCTAGGCTCGGTCTACTCGGCCCACGTCAGAACTCACTGTTCCGGCCACGACTCCGGAGGGGACCGCATGCCTTCGCCTCACTTCCACCCGCGCACCCTCCCGGGAAGCGCGTGGCCCCCGCTCCCGACTCCCACCGCCAGCCAGGTCTGGGATGCGTACCTCGCGCTCGATCACTCACAGTGGCTCGATCCCGAGCAGCTCGAGCGGGGACAGTTGACCCAGCTTCGCACGCTCCTGACGCACGCCACGGCGCGCGTGCCGTACTACCGCGACCTCTTTCGCGAGCGCGGGATCCGTCCGGATGACATCCGGACGATGGAGGACTTCCGTCGGCTCCCGCTGCTCGGTCGACCCGTCTACCAGGCCGAGGCCGGCCGCCTGCACGCCGAGGGGCTGCCGGACGGCATGCGCGACGTGGGGACGCTCTCCACCTCAGGAACGAGCGGGGTCCCCATCGACGTGCGGCAGACAGATCGCGTCCACCTCTGGTGGCTCGCGTTCCTGCTGCGAGACACCGAGTGGTCGGGCGTCGACCCGCGAGGCTCCCTCGCCGCGATTCGGCCGATCCGGCAGCCGGGGGTGTTCGGGCGCCGGCTCCTCGAGGGCGTGGCGCAGCCGACCTGGGGCGATGGGCTCCACTCGGTGATCGAGACCGGCCGATCGTGGGTCATGGACGTTCACCAGGATCCCCGACGACAGCTCGCCTGGCTCCGGCGGATCGATCCGGATTACCTGCTGAGCCACCCCACCAACGCGGAGTTCCTGGCCGGGCTCGCCCTCGAGGAGGGGCGGCGGCTTCCGCGCCTGCGAGTCATCCAGACGATCTCCGAGATGCTCACCGACGCCGGTCGGGCGCGCGTCACCGCCGCCTTTGGCGTTCCCGTCCGACAGGTCTACACGTGCACCGAGGCGGGCTACGTCGCCTCCGAGTGTCCCGAGGGTGGGGGCTGGCACGTCCACGCCGAGAACGTGATCCTCGAGGTGCTCGACGAGGCGGGCCAGATGTGTCCGCCCGGCGCCACCGGACGCGTGGTGCTGACCACGCTCCACAACTTCCTCGCCCCGTTCCTCCGGTACGACATCATGGACGAGGCCGTGGTGAGTCCGGCGCGGTGCGCCTGCGGCCGCGGACTCCCGACGCTCGTGCGCGTGGTCGGTAAGCGCAGCATCATGCTCCAGCTGCCGGGGGGGCGTGCCAAGACCTCGAGCGACCTCGTCTACGGGCTCCGGAAGATCGGGGGGGCCCATCAGTTTCAGATCGTGCAGCGCGCCGTCGACCACGTGGTCGTCCGCGTGGTGGCGAGTGCCGCCTGGACGGCGGAGCACCCCGCTCGCGTCGTCGCGGCCGTCCGCGCCCACTTCGAGGCGCCGGTGCGGGTTGAGGTCGCCCGTGTCCAGCGGATTCCGCCCACGGCTGGGGGCAAGGTCCACGACGTCGTATCGGAACTCACGGAGGGTCGTCCCCCGCCTCCGCGCCGTCGGCCCGCGCGGAGGAGCGACCAGGTCAGGCGCTCCACCCCGCGGACGCGCCAGCGCCAAGCCTAGTCGTCCGCGTCGGATACCTTGGCACACTTGACACTATCGAGACCTGGGCCAGGGGTCCCGGTCCCGGGAGAGGTCGGCAGTGTCGCGCGTATCGCGCCCGCGACCGGGAGCAAGGTCCACGACGTCGTGTCGGAGCTCCCGGTGGCTCCCCCGTGCACCCGCGAGGCTGCGCGGGGTGGGCGGGAGGGGCGACCGGCCCGGGCGTACGGGCTCCCGGTAGCGGCGGCGAGCGTAGTCACTAGACTCGGGTGTCGGTCAACCACACACGTTTGCCGGTCTCCGCCGAAGCCATTTCGGTAGTCCTTCCATTCGGGAGTACGTGGTACCCGAGCAGGTGCCGCCGCTCAGAACAGCCAGAAGTAGAGGTGACGCGCGTCTGTTGGGCTCATCTCTTGTGAAAAGGTTTGCACTGATAGATGCAAGAAATGTTCGGCACCGACGTGCAACCAGCTGTGTTCATTGATGTCTATTCCTGGTTCGAAGATTGCCACTAGGAAGCGGGTTCGTGGGCCTCGCGGGCTGGGGCCGGGGTCGCCTGAAGAAAGAGAAGAAGTGATGGCCGTCGCGAAGATTCAGATCGCTGAGATCCTCACGGTCATCAGGCTTGTATTGCGGGTATGATCGCTTTTCTAATGGGGGCCAACTCACTTGCAGAGACGGAGGCGAGGATGAAGAGAAGCGCTCGACATCGGAGGAACGCAAAGGCGCTCGCGAAGACCCTGATCGCGACGACGCTGACCGCCGGCACGGCCGGGGCAGCCGGGGCGGCGACCTTTAACGAGTCGTCGCTCGGAGGACAAGACTTCGAGGATACCTTAGCGAACGCCACGCTGCCCGCCAATCTGTTGCCCGTCGGTACGGATGAGGTGACAGGCGAGAACCAGAATTTTGGCCAAAGTGAGCCGGACTTCTTCACGTTCTCCGGCCTCGAGCCGAACGCCGCGTTCACGCTGAACGCCGAGTGGATCAGCGGGACCGTCACGAACGTCAGCGTCCGCAACAGTTCCAACGGACCCCTCGACGGCCCGGAACTTCTGAACTTTTCGGATTCCTCCCCCACACCCGCCTCCCTGACTGGATTGATCCCCGGCGACGGGATGCTGATCTTCGAGGCCAGCGGCGGGGAAGGGGTCAATTACAAGGTCACGCTCAGCGCCCCGCTGTTGGCTCCCGTCCCAGAACCATCGACGCTTGCACTGGCCGCGCTCGGGGCGGCCTTGACCGGGGTCTACGCTCGGCGTCGGCGCAAGGTTCGCGGAGGCACGACGAGCTAGACGAGTCTTAGTCGGGAGCCCCGCCGACGAGCGGGGCTCCCTGCACAAACCAGTGCAGCGCGAACCAGCCCCAGGCGCTACCCTGCGGGGTGGCTTGCCGGTCCGCGCCCGCTCCCACATGATCCAAGCATTCCCATGTCGACGCTAGGCGGCTAAACGGTTGTGGGCGGCTTGAGGGCGATGAAGCTCACCGGCCACAAGACCGAGAGCGTGTACCGGCGCTATGCGATCGTGGCGGCGTCCGATCTTGTGGAGGGCGTGAAGAAGCGCGACGCTCCACGCCACCGCGGCGGCGATCTCGCGCACCGTCCTCCCCTTCTCGGCGAGAAGTAGCACAGAACTGGCACACTCCGAGGGCGCGTCGATGAGCGGGCGCCGCGAGCGTGTCGATGAAGTGCGTGGATTGATTGGTGCCGGGAGGGGGAATCGAACCCCCACGGGCTTGCGCCCACCAGATTTTGAGTCTGGCGCGTCTGCCTAGTTCCGCCATCCCGGCGCCACCTGAGTCTAGGGTGCGGTCCGGGGGGGTCAAGCGAGGGCCCCCTTGCGCGGGGCGCGCGGAACGCCCGTCGAGATCCGACCGGATGCGGGCGCGCGCCTTGACAAGGCGGCGATGCGCACGGTACGGTCCAGTTCCATGGGGCTGTAGCTCAGCTGGGAGAGCACGAGGCTGGCAGTCTCGGGGTCAGGGGTTCGATCCCCCTCAGCTCCACCATTTGGACACACGGGGTTACGGGGTTTCCCGTACCCCCGTGCGTCTGTCGGGGGTGTCCGGCTCCGCCTCGCCCGGCGGCCGGAGGGCGCGCGCGATCTCCTCCTCGGACTTCTGGTTGATCCAGGGATAGGTCGACAGGACCACCGGGCTTCCCTGGACCCCCACCAGCGTCATCCGTTCCGCGCCCTCGAATGGCTCGAAGGGCACGTGGCACTCGAGGACCGAGGCGAACCCCACGTCGTGAAGGGCCCGGATCACCGAGTCGCGATCCAGCAGGAACGAGAACGTGTTGTCGATCGAGCGTAGCACCCGGCTCAGCCGTACCCCGGGCGAGTCGCCGTCGTTGTGCTCGCGACACCGTTGCCCACGATAATGCCGGCCGCGCCAGCTGACCTCGGTGGAGCCGATCGGACTCGTCAGCGTGTCCAGGACGACGAGGCCGGCGCAGAGTCCGTGGATGTTCTCCAGGACCCCGAACAGCTCCGGTGCGTCGAGGTGGTAGAGCAGGCCCAGGGCATAGACGACGTCGAACTCCCCATAGGTCTCGCGGGTGACGCGCCGCGCGTCGTCTTGCACGAACCGCACGGTGTCGAGCCCGTGGCGGGCTGCGCACGCCGCCCCGAGACTCATGCGCAGGGCGCGGGCGTCGACCGCGACGACGTGGGCGCCGCGGAGGCCCGCCTCGATGGCGTAGACTCCCTCACCGCAGCCCAGATCCAGGATCCGCAGGGCATCGAACGGCCGGCGGGCGAGGTCGCGCGTGAGCTGCATGATCCGCCGGACCTTGACGCCGTTCGCCTCGCCGGTCTGGGGCGCGCCGAATCCGGCCTCCCAGCCCTTGCGAGCGAAGAGCGCAAGGGCCTCGGCATCGAGCTCCCGTACGAACTCGTCCGTCATCCTGAGCTCTCCCCGCCGCCAGGTGACCCGAAAGCCGGTCGCGGCTGAACCAAGGATAGCGGAACCCGGCGTCACCGGGACGGCTGGCCCGGGCCCCGGGGACCGTCAGCGGGCCGCCGTCGCCTTGACCGTCCATCGCCATTTGGCTACGCTCAGGCGGGTTCGAGCGTTCAGCCCTCACCTCTGGGAGCCGCGCATGCCGCGATTCCGGATCAAGAGCCCTCAGGTCATTCACGAGACGATCGATGGCGAGGCCGTGATCGTCAATCTCGAGACCGGGCACTACTACATGCTCACGGGCACCGGTGAGCGAATCTGGGCGGCCATCGCGCGGGACGCGTCCGTGGAGGACATCCTCGTCGAGCTCTCCGCGGCCTACGAAGACGGCGACGACCACGTCGAGGCCCCGGTGACGACGTTTCTGGACGAGCTGGCGCGGGAAGGGCTCATCGTGCCCTCGCACGAGCAGGCCGAGGCATCCCGACACGCCGGCCCCCTCGCGCCACCGGCCGGCGATCGTGCCCCCTTCACGGCGCCCGCGCTCCAGAAGTTCCAGGACATGAAGGAGCTCATCCTCCTCGACCCGGTCCACGAGGTGCACGAGGACCTCGGGTGGCCTCATCCCAAGCCCGCGCCCTGACGTGAGCGTGGCGGGGCTCCTCGATCCTGCCGACGCGAGCGCGTGCTCGGCCCATGCGCAGGCCGGGTTCGACCGAGCGGCCGCCGCCGCGGGCGGCGTCGTGCGCCGTCACTACGCCATCGCCGGCCTGTCGGTGACGCTCAGATTCGCGGGTCCGGCGCTGGTGGAGCGGCTCTCGGCGGCGCTCGATCATCACCCGGACGGTGAGGCGCGCGGCCCCGCTCTCACGATCTCCATCTGGGACACGGCGTCGACCGGAGTGCCGCTGCCCGCGTTCCCGCGCGACGCGTTCGACGGCGGGACGAGCGGCGTCGCGCGGATCGCGGAGCCCCCCGCCGTTCGCGCCAAATACCGGCCGGACTTGCGGACGCTGA
Organism: uncultured Candidatus Rokubacteria bacterium; assembly: GCA_963799055.1. Classification (GTDB taxonomy): domain Bacteria; phylum Methylomirabilota; class Methylomirabilia; order Rokubacteriales; family DASRDR01; genus DASRDR01. The sequence continues at coordinate 7,503 of CAWCVP010000020.1, read as the reverse complement.
GCCTCCTCGACCGCAACGCCGATCAGGCCACGTTCTGCGTGCACGATCCCGCCCAACTGCCCTACTGGGAAACCGGCGCCCCGTTCCGCTCGATTCTCCACTGGTGGATGGCCGACCACGGCCGGCAGCTGGTGCATGCGGCCGCCGTCGGCGGCGCGACCACGGGGCTCCTGCTGGTGGGTCGGGGAGGCTCGGGAAAGTCGTCCACCGCGCTGGCCTGCTTGGCATCCGGCTCCGCACTGCGGTATGCGGGCGACGACTACTGCCTCGTCAGCTTCGATCCGCAGGCTCGTGCGTACAGCCTCTACAGCTCGGCGAAGCTCGACGCCAGCCAGGCCCGCCAGTTCCCGGGGCTCGCCCACTCGATCGTCAATGCCGACCGGCTGGCGAGCGAGAAGGCCCTGTACCTCGTTCATCCGCACTTCCCCCAGCGCCTCCGGGAGACCTTCGCGGTGGCCGCCATCGTGGTCCCGGTGGTCGCCGAGCGCGGCCGCTCGTGGCTCGAGCCCACCTCGGCCGGGTCGGCCCTCCTGGCCCTCGCCCCCAGCACGATCCTCCAGCTGCCGGGCGCGGGCCGCACGGCCTTGGCCACCCTCTCACGACTGGTCCAGCGCGTGCCCTGCTACGTCCTGCACCTGGGCGGCGATCCGGACGTCGTGCCCCCGTTGCTGGAGACCGTCCTGGCGGAACGACGCGGACTAGCCGTGCGGGCGCCGCTCGTCAGCGTGATCGTGCCCGTCTTCAACGCCGAGCGGTTCGTCGTCGAGGCGCTCCAGAGCATCTGGACCCAGTCGTACGAGCCGCGCGAGGTCCTGGTCGTGGACGACGGCTCCACCGACGGGAGCCCCGATCTCGTGGCGGGGCTCCTCGGGACGCATCGCGAGCTGCGGCTCCTCAGACTGGGCGAGAACCGGGGTCCCGGCGCCGCGCGCAACGCCGGACTGGCGACGGCGCGCGGCGAGCGGATCACCTTCCTCGACGCGGACGATCGGATGGCCACCGATCGGCTGTCGTTTCAGGTCACGTACCTGGCCGAGCGGGACGAGATCGACGTCGTCGTCGGAACGGAGGCCATCGAGCTCGCCCCGGGGGTGCGCCCGCCGGCGTGGCTCGGGCTACGGCGGGCGCCCCGCCCCCGCTATTACCAGATGTCGATGATGGCGCGCCGCGCCGCCTTCGAGCGGGCGGGTCCGTTCGACGAGTCGTTCCGGATGGGCTCGGATCACGAGTGGATGTGCCGGGCGGCGGCCCTCGGCATCCGGACCGCCCTCGTCGACCGTGTGCTGCTGGTCCGCCGTCTCCACGGCGGGAATCTCACGTATCGGACCGATGACATGCGCCGCGCGATGGAGCGCGTGCTGCTGAAGTCGGCGCGGGAGCGGATCCGGGGGCGCGTGTCCGCGTGAGCCCGGAGCTCGTCTCGGTCATCGTGCCGTTCCACAACGCGGAGCGCTACCTGGGCGACGCCGTCCGGAGCGTCATCCGGCAGACGTACCGCCCCCTCGAGCTGCTGCTGGTCGACGACGGGTGCTCCGATGGCAGCGCGCGCGTCGCGTCGGATCTGGCCGCGAAGCACCCGGAGATCCGGCTGGTGCGCCTCCGGAGGAACGGTGGGCCGGCTCGAGCGCGCAACCGCGGACTCGCCCAGGTTCGCGGCGGCCTGACGACGTTCCTCGACGCCGATGACGTGATGTTGCCCGAGCGGCTGGCGTGCCAGGTGCACTATCTGGCCGAGCATCCGGCCGTCGACCTCGTGCTCTGCGCCGAGGAGCTCGCCGTGGAGCCGGACGCGCCGGCGGAGATGGTTCACCGGCGCCGCGCCCGGGGGAACGGGCCACGGTTCCACATCATGTCGATGATGGTGCGGCGGGATGCGCTCCGGCGGGTGGGCGGGTTCGATCCCGCCTACCGCGTGGCGGAGGACCTCGACTGGCTGTTTCGCGCCAAGGCCGCGGGGCTCACCGTCGGGACGCTCGACCGCGTCCTGACGCGCCATCGCCTGCACGCGCGCAATCTCTCCTACCGGACGCACGAGATCAACGCGGGGATCCTTCGATCCCTGCGCCAGCGCGTGCGCGAGCGGACGGGCGGTGAATCCCTTGCTGGTCAGCGTCATCATCCCGTTCGCTAACTACGAGCGGCACCTGGACGTCTCGGCGCGAAGCGTCCTCGGCCAGACCTATGCGCCGCTCGAGCTCATCCTGGTCGACGACGGATCCACGGACCGGAGCGCCGCCCTGGCCCGAGCCTATGTCCCACCGGCCCGGTACGTGCGGCGCGAGAACGGGGGTGCCGGCGCCGCGCGCAACACCGGGATCGCGCACGCGGTGGGGGAGTTCCTGGCCTTTTGCGATGTGGACGACGCCTGGCTCCCGACGAGCTCGAGCGCCAGATGCTCGCGGTGCGGGAGAATCCGACGGTGGAGGTGGTCTTCACGGGAGTCACCGAGGTCTGGGCCTCGGACGAGGCGCCGCCCCCCCGGACCCCGCGGCAGAGCGTTCCCGGGGCGCTGCCCTCGGCCGTACTGATCCGGCGCGCGGCGTTCGAGCGCGTCGGACTCTTCTCCGAGAGCCTCCGGATCGGAGAATGGGCCGAGTGGTACGCGCGGATGCGGGAGGCGGGGTTGAGGGAGGCGTGGCTCCCCGATGTGCTCGTCACGCGAGGCCTGCACCCGCGGAACCAGAGCTGGCTCGCGCGCGACGCCCGGATCGAGTACTGCAGGATCCTCCGGGCACATGTCCACCGTCGGCAAGACGCCGGCCGGCGCCCGTGAGCATGCGCGTCGCGCGCCCGGCCCCCCCGCCGTGAGCGCGTCGGTGTCCGTCATCGTTCCGTTCTTCGACCCGGGCCCCTTCCTCGCCGAGGCCGTGGCGAGTGTCCTCGCCCAGGACTATCGTCCCCTCGAGTTGCTTCTGGTGGACGACGGGTCCACCGACGGCCACGCCGCCGCCGCGGCGCGCCTGGCCGAGGCCTCGGCGGAGGTACGCCTCCTGCGGCTGCCCTTCAACCAGGGTCCGGCGGCAGCGCGCAACGCGGCGCTGCGGGAGGCGCGCGGCGATATCGTGACGTTCCTGGACGCGGACGACCTCATGCTCCCGGGCCGGCTGGCTTATCAGACCGGGTATCTGGAGGCGCACCCACGGGTCGATGTCGTCGTCGGTCTGGCGGAGTGCGTCCTCGCGCCCGGTGCCCCCCCGCCGGATTGGCTGCGGGCCATGGACGCGAAGGACGGGCATCGGTACCACAACGCGATGACGATGCTCGCCCCACGGCGGATCTTCGACCGCGTGGGCGCCTTCGATCCCTCGTATCGCGTCGGAGAGGACACCGAGTGGATGCTCCGAGCCCGGGCGGCCGGCGTCGTGATCGCCCGGGTCGATCGCGTGCTGATCCACCGGCGCATTCACGGCGCCAACCTCACCTACCGGACCGCGGAGCTGCGGGCGGCCATCCATCGGATCGTCCTGCGCCTGGCGCGGGATCGGATCTCCGCGCGGCGCCATGAACGCTGAGCCAGGACGAACTCCCCAGCCCAGCATCGTCTGTCGTGTGGCCTCTAGTCGCACACCTCCCCGGACGCGTCCACTCGGTTGAGCGCTCGCCGCTTGATGTGAGCGCCCGTTCCACCGGCGTCCCTCAGGTATCCGAATCCGATACTCCCCAGCCAGGCCACAGAATGAGGCACCTCGGGCCCCGGCACTCCGAGGTTCGCCACCGCCCGCCGGCACCACTCATTCGGCAAGAGCGCGAATCATCGAGGGTTTCGATCCGACGGCGAATCGCCATGGCGCTGGCACGCTTCCTGCCGCGTGCTCCCGAGGCCTATGGACCGGCCCGATCGTAGCCGGTCTGGCGATAGGAGGAATCGGATGAGGCTTGGCTGGCGGGTGGTGCTGGTCGTCGGGGTGGTCCTTCTCGCGTCCCTTGCGGACGCCGACTTCGAGAGCGGCCTCCGTGCCCACGAGCGCGGGACCACCGCGAGGCCTTCTGGGAGTGGCTCCTGGTCGCCGCCCGGGGGGATGCTCGTGCGCAGTTCAGCGTCGGCACCGCCTACTACAACGGACAGCCGGTCGAGGGGGACTACGAGCGGGCGGCAGAATGGTACGACCGGGCCGCCCGGCAAGGGCACGTGGGGGCGCAGTTCCTGCTCGGTCTCATGTGCGCCGCCGGGCGGGGGGTGCCCCGGGATCGGGCAGCGTCGGCGGCGTGGTTCGAGCAGGCGGCGGCGCAGGGGCACGCGGCGGCCCAGCACAACCTCGGCGTCCTGTACGGCCAGGGATCCGGGGTCCCGAAGGACTTGGCCAAAGCGGCCGGGTGGTTCCGGCGCGCCGCGGAGCAGGGCTACGTATCCTCGCAGGTGCGGGTCGGCGTGATGTACGACTCCGGCGAGGGCGGCCTGCTGGACGACGTCCAAGCATACAAGTGGTACGCCCTGGCCATCGATCGGCTCTCGGGAACCGAGCGTCACGATGTTGACGTCCTCATGGGCGCGGTGCAACGCCGGATGAGCCCGGCCGAGCTCACCTCGGCCCGGCAGCTCATCGAGGCCTGGCGGCCCCACGCGGAGCAGGTCGACCGCGCCGCTCCCGTCTGGCCGCGGGCGTTCTCCGGCGCCTCATCGAAGCGCGGCGTCGCCGAGGAGGTCGAGCCCGGGCCGGCCATGGATCGTGCCGGCCGCGTGCGGATACCTTCGAGCCTCCGCGAGCGCTGCGTCAGCTACGGGCCCGCGTGCGGCGGCAGCGACGATCACTGAGCGGATCCGGCGGCGGCGGCCTGGCTGACCCTGCCCGCTCCGGCAGGCGAGTCGCCGTTGCCTCCCGGCCGAAGCCTGGCCGCCGAGGGCATCCCTGGCGCGGGGCGATCGGCGCTGAGGTCGCCGCCCTCCGTCACACCCGGCTGAGCCAGGGGCTGAAGCGATCCCCCTCAGCTCCGAATCCCTGACCCCGAGACTGCTAGCCTGGTCTCTCCTTGCCCACTTCAGAATCCGCGAGGTCGGGGATCGCCGGGCCTCGCGGATTCGCTGTTCCAGGACCAGAGGGCGCGCGAGCCCCTAGAATGTCCCCGGAGGGGCCATGTTGCGCGTCATGCTGGCCGTCGTCCTGTTCGTCCTGCTCAGTCTGCCCGGCGTTGCCCGGGGGGCCGACTACTTCCCTCCGCCGGACGCCGCGGGGGGATGGCGAGCGTTGACGGCGGCCGCGGACGTACGGCGAGAGGCCGGGCTCGACCTAGAGAAGCTGGACGAGGCGTTCGAGTACGTCAAGCGGAGCACCAAGCACGGCGGGTTGTTGGTCGTGCGTCGCGGATGGCTGGTCTACGAGCGCTATTTCGGTCGCGGCCACCGCGAGGCCACTCCCAACACGGCGTCCGTGGGCAAGGCCCTCACGAGCATGGCCGTCGGGATCCTGATCCACCGGCGGGCCGATCTCTTCCCGCACGGGCTGGACCAGCGGGTCATGCAGCCGGCGTTCCTCCCGCCCGAGGCCTTTCCGCTCAGCGATCCCGCCAAGGCCGAGATCAAGCTGGGCCAGCTGTTGGCGATGACCGCGGGCATCCGGGCAACAGCCCGGGCATGGTCCACGGGCGGCCGGTGCGGATCGATCCGCCGGGCCCCGAGGGGTGGCTCGCGATGGTCGATCCGATGGCGCTCGGCAAGATGGAGGGCGCCGAGAATGCGATCACGCTGTGGACGCCGCCCGGCGGCGGCTACTCGTACGCCACGGCGTCCGTCCATCTGGCCTCGATCATCCTGCGGCACGTGACGGGTCAGGAGCTCGAGGCGTTCGTGGCCGAGCACCTCGCGCGACCGATGGGCTGGGGCCGCTGGGCCTACGGGTACAAGCACGAGCGCCCGCCGCTGGCGCACACTCCCGGCGGGGCGGCACCGCGCTCCGCGCGACGGACATGCTGCGGTTCGGCCAGCTTCTTCTGCGCCGAGGTCGTTGGGGGGCGGCCCAGCTGGTCCCGTCTCACTACGTCGAAGCGGCGACTACGCGCTCGCCGTTCAATCCGCATTACCCCGCGAGCCTCCCGTTCGAAGTCAATTTCGATGGCCGCGTGGTCGGCGTGCCGCGCGATGCGTTCTGGATGAGCGGGTCCGGCGGTCACAGCCTCTATGTGGTGCCGTCGCTGGATCTCGTCGTCTACAAGCTGGGGGGCCGCGGTGACCAGTACCACCATCGGCAGACCGGGCTCCCGCCGCTGCCCAAGACCGTCTTCGAGTACGACGGGTCCCGGGAGCAGTGGAAACCGAGCGTGGATGGCGAGGTGGCCATTCGAACACGCTGGCGCGCGTGGTCGCGGCGATCGTACGCCGGTAGCGGGGTCTGGTCCCGCGGGCCGATCCGCGCGCGGCCGTTCGCGCGCAGCGGAATTCCTGTCCGGCGGGACGCGGGCCGGTGGGAGACTGGGCGCGGGAATCCCCGGGGCCCAAGGGAGAACGACGATGCTCCGAGCCCGCATCCTGCGCCCGCGGTGGCTGACCACCGTCCTGATTCTCTGGGCGGCGGCCTGGCTCACCCTGCCCGCTCCGGCGGACGGGGCACCGCTCCCCCCCAGCCGTGGCACGGCCGCCGATGGGATCGCCCAGGTCGAGGGCTCGGCCGGCCCTGAGGTCGCGACCCTCCGTCAGGCGCTGCTGAGACAGGGGTTGACGCCCGCCGATGCGGATCTCGTCCTGGCTCGCCTGACGCCGGCGGAGCGAGCGGAGCTCGCCCGGCGCGCGGACGAGCTGGGGGTGGGTGGAGACAGCGGGCTCCTCATCCTCGTGCTGATTCTCGTAGTGGCGATTCTCCTCTATCTCCCCATGGCGGGGAGGATGCAAGGCTGGTGGTGAGGCTCAGACTCGTATCACGCCAGCCGGCCCCGAGGAGAAACCGGTAGCGGAATTCCTCCCGATTCATCTGGCTGCCGCATTGACAGCCTCCGCGCCCGGGCTTAGAGTCGCTCCCATCACTGCTCGCGGGGGGCCGGCCAATGGATGCGCGGGAGTACCACGACGCCTACTCCGAGTCGGATTTCCGGGAGCTCGAGAGCGCCCTTCTGAGCGACACCGTCAAGATCCTGGCGCCGAACGAGCCGATCAAGTGCGCGCCCGACACCACTGTGCATGCAGCGATCCTCCAGATGGCCGAGAAGCGGCGGGCCGCCGTGGTGATCGTGAGCAGGCAGGGAGCGCTCGAGGGGATCTTCACCGAGCGCGATCTCCTGCGGCGCGTGGCGGTGCCCGGGCGCGATCCGAAGACGACGCCCCTCAGCGAGGTCATGACGCGCACGCCCGAGACGCTCGGGCCCGACACGCTCATCGCGTATGCGATCAACCGGCTGCACAACGCGAGCTACCGGACGATTCCCCTCGTCGACGCGCAGGGTCGGCCGATCGGCATCATGACCGTGAACGACATCGTCCAGTGGCTGGCGGAGCTCTTCCCGGAGGCGATCCTCAACGCGCCGCCCGGCGGCGCGTTGAAGCGCCCGGGCGACGTGGACGCGGGCTGAGCGCCCGCG
>CAWCVP010000019.1:0-66994 GCA_963799055.1 uncultured Candidatus Rokubacteria bacterium | reverse complement strand
CCTGCTCTGCCGCTGAGCTACACCGCCGCCGCACCATCGCGACACGCGCCGCCGACCCGGCTCCGATGTCCGACCGGGGCCGTCGCCCGCGCCGGGCCACCTAGTATATCCGAGCCTCGACGAGGCTCGGCGGCTTGGGCCTCGCCCGGCCGGATCGTCTGGTACGCTGCCGGAAACGTACCAGGCGCCGAGATCCCCCGCCGCGCGGATGCCCGGGTCGTCGGGAGCGCTCCGGCGCATGGCGAGGCGGCTTGCACATGGGAGTGCTCTGCTATAATCCCCACCGTTCGAGCGTCACCCGCCAGGGAGGATGTATGGAGCGAGACCTGCGCTCTCGGATCGACGACGAAGAGAATCCCCACTACGAGAAGGACGACGAGAGGACGAGCTCGAGGCTGACGACGACGACGATCTCGACGACGCCGCCCTCGACGAGGACGAGGACGACGACGACGATCTCGACGACGCCGACTTCGAAGAGGACGACGAGGACGAGGACGACGACGACGACGACGAGGATGACGACGACGCCTGAGTCGGCGATCGCAGGCTCGAAGGAATGGTTCCTCCGACGCCCCCAGCGGAAGCGCGCGGCGAGGTGTTGGTCCGGAGCCGGGGTAAGGATGACCCAGTGAGCGACGAGATCCTGGTCGAGCGGACCGGCCGAATCGCGACGGTCGTGTTCAACCGTCCGCACGTGCGCAACGCGTTCAACCTGTCGATGTGGAGCGCCCTGCCGGGTGTCATGGAAGGGCTCTCCCGCGACCCGGACGTGCGCGCGATCGTGTTCCGTGGCGCTGGGGAGGAAGCCTTCGCGTCAGGGGCCGATATCTCCGAATTCAAGGAGAACCGCAAGGATCGCGCGTCGGCCGAGGCCTACAACGCGCGCACCGCGGCGGCCTCTCGCGCGCTGGAGAGCTGCCCGAAGCCGACGGTCGCGATGATCTACGGCTACTGCATGGGCGGTGCCGTGGCCACCGCGATGGCCTGCGACCTCCGGTTCTCCGCCGATACCGGGAAGTTCGGCATCCCCGCCGGGCGCCTCGGCATCATCTACGGCCTCCACGCCGTCAAGCGGCTGGTGAGCCTGGTCGGCCCGGCGATCGCCAAGGACATCCTGTTCTCCGCGCGGCTGCTGGACGCCCAGGAGGCGCTTCGCGCCGGGTTCGTGCAGCGGGTGGTCCCGGCGGCGGAGCTGGCGGCGTACACGTACGAGTATCTCGCCCGGGTCGTCGAGAACGCGCCGCTGACCGTCCAGGGGGCCAAGCTCATCGTCGAGGCCATCGTCGAGGACGGGGGCGTCGCCCGACAGGACGAGATCGCCCAGCTCCAGCTGCGCGCATTCGAGAGCGAGGACTACCGGGAAGGCACGGCCGCCTTCCTCGAGAAGCGGCGGCCTCGGTTCGTCGGCCGGTAGTCCGGCGCGTGCTCGCGGGGCTCCTGCTCCCCGCCGCGCTCTTCCTCGGTCCCGCGATGTGGCGCCTCTGGCGCGTCACGACGGTTCTCCGGGGCCGCGCGCGCCTGCCGCGCGCAAGCGCGACATCCCCGTCAGGGCGACCCGGTCCGGTGACCGTGCTCGTGCCGGCCCGGAACGAGGAGCGAGGGGTCGGCGTCTGCGTGGGGTCCCTGGCGGCCCAGACCTACCCCGACCTCGAGATCGTCGCCGTCGACGACGGGTCCAGCGACCGGACGCCGGAGATCCTGGCGGAGCTCGCCCGGCGAGAGCCCCGGATCCGAGTTCTTCGCGTCGACGGGCCCGCGCCGGGGTGGACCGGCAAGGCATTCGCGCTCGCCTCCGGCGTGGCCGTGGCGCGCGGCCGGTGGCTGTGCTTCACCGATGCCGACACCGTGCACGCTCCCGAGTCGATCGCGCGCGCGGTGGGTTTCGCCGAGGCGCACGGGGTGGCGCTCCTGTCGCTCACGAGCCGGCAGCTGACCGGCTCGCTGTGGGAGCGGGTGATCCAGCCGGTGGTCTTCGGCCTGCTCGACCAGTGGTTCCCGCTGGCGAGGGTGAACGATCCGACCTCGCCGCTCGCGGCCGCCAACGGGATCTTCATCCTGGTCGCGCGGGACGTCTACGAAGCGGTGGGCGGTCACCAGGCGGTGGCCGGCGAGGTCCTGGAGGATGTCGCCCTCGCCCGCAACGTGAAGGCGGCGGGCGCGCGGATCGCTTTCGTCGACGGCGCCGATCTCGTCGCCGCCCGGATGTATACGGGACTCGCGGAGATCCGGCGCGGATGGACGAAGAACCTCTACCGGTTGCGCGGCCGGCAGCCGCTCGCCGCCCTGGCGTCGCTGCTCGAGCTCGGGATCACCCTGGTCTGGCCGGCGGTCGGCGGCGTTGCCGCGGCGCTCGTGGGCCCGGTCGGGTCCGGGTGGGTCGCGGCCGCCGGCCTCGGACTGGTTCTCGGGGCGGAGGTCCCGTTTCGGGCCTGGCGGGGCGAGGACGCCCGCTGGAGCCCCACCGTGCCCCTCGGTGCGGCCCTGGTGGCGGCCTTCCTGCTGGAGTCGGCCGCCCGAGACTGGCTGGGCCTCGGCGTCCGCTGGAAGGACCGCCGGTATACTTGAGCTGCGACCCTGCGGGGTTGCGACCCCTCTAAAGGTGAGATACCCAGGGCCATGACGATGCCAGGAGTCCCCACGGTCGCCGTCACGCGGCGGTTCACGTTCTCGGCCGCCCACCGCTACGGGCGTCCGGAGTGGTCCGACGCCCAGAACCGCGCGCAGCTTCGGCCCGCTCGCGACGGTCCACGGCCACACCTATACTCTGGAGGTGACCGTCCGAGGCCCGGTCGAGCCGCGAACGGGCATGGTCGTCGACCTGGACGAGCTCAAGCGGGTGGTCGGCGAGACCGTCCTCGCGCGCTTCGATCACGCCTTCATCAACGACGATCCCGCATTTCCCCCGGGCGTTCAGCCGACGACCGAGAACCTCGTGCGGGTCGTCTGGGACCTGCTCGCCGCGAAGCTCGGCGCCGACCGGCTCGCGAACCTCCGGCTCTGGGAGGATCCGACCCTGTACGTCGACTACCGGGGCGAGGCCTGAGCGCCGTGGCCACCATGGAGCTCACCAAGATCCTGCGCTTCTCGGCGGCCCATCGCCTCGCGAGCCCCGCGCTCTCCCCGAGGGAGAACCGTCGGGTGTACGGTCCATGCGCTCGGCGCCACGGTCACAACTACGCGCTCGAGGCCACCGTGCGCGGGGTCGTGGACGCGGATGGGATGGTGATGGACGCGGCCGTCCTGGAGCGGGCGATGCGGACGGCCGTCGTCGATCTCGTGGACCACCGGGATCTCGCGCGAGACGTTCCCGCGCTGGCCGGGACGGTCACGACCGGGGAGAACCTGGCCGTGGCGTTCCACCGGATGATCGCGCAGGCGCTGCCGCCGGGGCGCCTCGTGCGGGTGGCCGTGGTCGAGACGGAGAACAACCGCTTCGAGTGCGAAGCGACAGGAGAGGCGTCATGAAGGAGCTCATCGAGAGTCTCTTGGTCGAGCTCGGGGAAGACCCCAAGCGCGAAGGGCTCGAGAAGACTCCGGCCCGCGTGGAGTCGATGCTGCGCTTCCTCACGTCGGGCTACCAGCAGGACGTGGAGGAGGTCCTGAACGGCGCCGTCTTCGCCGAGGACCACTACGACCAGATGGTGGTGGTCAAGGACATCGATTTCTACTCCTTGTGCGAGCATCATCTGCTGCCGTTCTTCGGCAAGGCGCACGTGGCGTACGTGCCGGACCGGAAGATCCTGGGGCTGTCGAAGCTGGCGCGCCTGGTCGAGATGTTCAGCCGCCGACTGCAGGTCCAGGAGCGCCTGACGACGCAGGTCGCGCAGGCCCTCCACGAGGCCCTGCTCCCCAAGGGCGTCGGCGTGGTGATGGAGGCGACGCACCTCTGCATGCTGATGCGGGGAGTGGAGAAGCAGAACTCGAAGGCCGTGACCTCGGCGATGCTCGGAACCTTCCGGGACTGTCCGATGACCCGCAGCGAGTTCGTGGAGCTCGTGAAGGGCCGAAGCTCCCTCGCGTGAAGCTCGCGGGTCAGGTCGCCCTCGTCAGCGGGGCGAGCCGAGGGATCGGGCGCGCCGTCGCGCTGGCCTTCGCGCGGGAGGGCGCCCAGCTCGCTGTCCTGGCCCGCGGGCGGCCGGACCTCGAGCGCCTCGCGGGGGAGCTGGCGGCGGACGGGTGTTCGGCGCTGGTCGTGCCGGGTGACGCCGCGGACGAAGGCACCGTGGCCCGCGCCGTCGAGTCGACCCTCGCGCGCTTCGGACGGCTCGACTGTCTGGTCGCGGCCCAGGGCGCGGGCACCTTCGGGCCCCTGGAGACGTCCCGCCTCTCCGACTGGGACGTCATGCTGCGGGCGAACCTCACGGCGACCTACCTCCTGTTCCGGAGCGCTCTTCCGCCCATGCTGGCCGCCGGACGGGGGACCATCGTGGCCGTCACGTCTCTGGCCGCCGTGCGGGCGATCCCGGGATGCGCCGCGTACACGGCGTCCAAGGCCGGGGTGCTCGGGCTGGTGCGGGCGCTGGCCGCGGAGGTGCGCGGCCGAGGTGTGCGGGTGGCGGCCCTGTGCCCGGGGGCCGTGGACACCCCGTTCTGGGACGAGATCCCCGGCGCCCCCGACCGGGCTCGCATGCTGAGGCCGGAGGCGGTGGCCGAGGCGGCCCTCCTGATCGCGACCCAGCCGCCCGGGGCGTTCGTCGAGGAGATCGTCCTCGCTCCGACGCCCGGAGTACTATGAGCGGGCGCCGACCGGCAGGGTTCCTGCGGTTTGCTATAATGCGATCTGATCACCCCGATTGCCCGCCGGTCGCGGGCGCGCCGTGGGACGACAGAGGAGGCCAGGAATGGTCACGTTGACGGAGACAGCTGCCAAGAAGGTCGAGACGCTCCGACTCGAGGAGGGCAAGCCCGAGTGGGGCCTGCGGCTGCGCGTGGTCGGAGGAGGCTGCTCGGGCTTCTCGTACGAGCTCGGGTGGGAGGATGCCCCGCAGGAAGGCGACCAGGTCGTCGAGGCCAGCGGCGTCAAGGTGTACGTGGATCCCAACAGCGTCCAGTACGTGGGTGGGGCCCAGATCGACTACGTCGACAGCCTGTACGGATCCGGCTTTTCGATCAACAACCCCAACTCCAAGGGCAGCTGCGGCTGCGGCCACTCCTTCCAGGCCTGATCGTCCCCCTCCAGACGCGGGGAGGCGGAGTGCGGGTCCCGGTCGCGCTGTTCGCGCGATACCGTGAGGCAGTCGGGCGCGGCCGGGTCGAGGTCGAGGTGGCCGACGGCGCGACCGTCGAGGATGTTTGGGCGGCGCTCGCGACCGCCCATCCCGTGCTGACCCGCTACCGGCCCTATACGCTGTTCGCGGTCGGTACCGACTACGTCGAGGCGGACCGGCCGGTACGCGCCGGCGACGAGGTTGCGTGCTTTCCCCCCGTCAGTGGCGGCGCCGCCTGATGTACCGGATCACCGAGGAGCCCCTGTCGGCCGACGCCGTCGCTCAGGCGGTCACCGTTCCCGAGGCGGGCGGCGTCGCCGTGTTCCTCGGCGTGGTGCGCAACAGCACGGCGGGCCGCCGCGTCGTGGCGCTGGAGTACGAAGCGCACGTGCCGATGGCCGAGGCCAAGCTGAAGGAGATCGGCGAGGCGGTCTACGCGCGGTGGTCCGGGGTGCGGCAGGTGGTGATCCTGCACCGGATCGGCCGGCTCGCCGTCGGCGAGGCGAGTGTGGCGATCGGCGTGTCGGCCGCGCACCGCCAGGACGCCTTCGAGGCGTGCCGGTACGCCATCGACACCGTGAAGCAGATCGTCCCCATCTGGAAGCGCGAGCTGTTCGAGGACGGGTCCGCCTGGGTCGGGCTTCAGGGCGAGTCGCCGCCGCCGGGGTGGAACGCCGGCGATGGCCGATGACCGGAGCGACGACGGCGCACGCTCGACCTCCCCGGAGTCCGGCCTGTCTGCGGCGGTACGCGATGCGATCGCCCGCCACGGTCTCCTCGATCACGGCGACCACGTTCTCGTAGGCGTCTCGGGCGGCCCCGACTCGGTCGCCCTCCTCCACGCGCTCGCGCTCCTCCGCGGCGAGTACGCGCTTCGGCTCACCGTCTGCCACGTCCACCACGGCCTTCGCCCCGAGGCGGATCAGGACGCTGCGTTCGTCGAGGCGCTCGCGGCTCGGCTGGGCTGCGCGGTTCGTGTCGTCCGGGTCGCGGTGCCGCGCGGCACTGGGCGTTCCCCCGAGGAGGCCGCACGGCTGGTCCGGCACGCGGCACTGGCGCAGGTCGCGCGGAGCCTCGGAGCGAGCCAGATTGCCCTTGGCCACACCGCTGACGACCAGGCCGAGACGGTCCTGATGCGGGTCCTGCAGGGCGCGGGACCGCGAGGGCTCGCGGGTATCCCGAGACGGCGCGGCCGGATCGTCCGCCCCCTGCTCGAGGTCGATCGGGCCACCGTGTGGGCTCACCTCACCGCGCACGGGCTCGACGCCGTCGAGGACGTCACGAACCGCGACCCGAAGTTTCTCCGGAACCGGATCCGCCACGACGTTCTGCCCCTTCTCTCGGCGCAGGCCGGCCCGCGACTGCCCGAGGCCCTGCGGCGCGTGGCCCGGGGGGCGCGGGAGACGGTGGAGGCGCTGGACGCCCTGGTTCGGCCCCGGCTGACCGACCACCTGAGGCCCACCCCCGCCGGCTGGCGTCTGGCACTCGCGGCGTTGGACGGCCTTCCTTCGGGCGCCGTCAAGGCCGCGGTGCGCTTGGCCCTCGTGGAGGTCGCCGCCACGGAGCGCCTCGGCAGCGGGCTGCGCGCGGCTCACCTCGACGCGCTCGAGGCCCTCCAGCACGGGGTGACGTGGGGCCCGCGTGCGGCTCCCCGGGGGCATCGTGGTCGAGCGCGGGCGGGATGCCCTCTGGCTCCTTCGGCCGGAGGCGCGTCCCATGGCGATGCCGCTCGCCGCCCCCGGGCAGGTCACGGTCGGCGCGATGCTCCTCGTGAAGACCGCACTGGAGACGCCAGCCACGGGTCGGCCGGCCGACGCGACGCACGAGGCTTGGTTCGATGCCGGGGCGCTGGGTCTCGAGGCCGGTGCCGCCGAGGTGCCGCTGGCCACGGGCCTCCTCGTGCGGCCCCGCCAGCCGGGGGAGCGCATGGTTCCGTTCGGGGGCAGCGTGCCCGTCCGGCTGGGGAAGCTCTTGGCGTCGGCCGGCGTGCCCCGGCTGGCGCGTTCCCGGTGGCCGGTCCTGGCGCGGCCGGACGGCGAGATCCTGTGGATCATCGGGGTCCGCCGGGCCGCCGCCGCGCCCGTCACCCGGGAGACCCGGGCGACGCTTCGACTCCACGCCGTGGTCCCGGCGCCGGATTCCCCTTCGAGCCTCGGAACGGCGTCCTGAGCCGGGATCCCTTCCCCCATATCGGGGGCCGGGCCTGGCGAGCCAGCCGGAGAGACCGTATGATACGGTCCCGCTCCCTCCCGGAGCCTCTGGCACGTAGATCCACCCATCAACCCAGAAAGGGGCCTGGCGTGGACGTTCTCGACGTGCTCCGCTCCTCCGTCTAGCGTCCACGAGAGCCTCCACCGCTCCGTGTCCCCTACCGGCCCCCGTCCCGTGGTGCTCGTGATCGACGACGAGCCCGGAGTCCGCGCGTCAGTGAGGATGGTGCTCGACGGCGTGTGCGAGGTGCTCGAGGCGCCCGACGGCCCCTCGGGGATCGAGATCGCACGGAACCAGGACGTCGACGTCTGTCTCCTCGACGTACGGCTTCCCGGCATGGAGGGCATCGAAGTCCTGGAGCGCCTCAAGCGCGCCGACGCCGGGCTGGAAGTGGTCCTGGTCACCGCCGTCCGAACCGTTCGCACGGCCGTGGAGGCGATGAAGCTGGGCGCCTACGACTACCTGACCAAGCCCTTCGGGACCGACGATCTGCGCGGCGTGGTCAGCCGCGCCCTCGAGCGCCGCGCCCTCCAGCGGGAGGTGCGGTACCTGCGGGACGAGCTGGCCCGACACGAGGGGTTCGATCAGCTGGTCGGCCGGTCACCCATGATGCGGCGCGTCTACGAGCGCGTGCGCCAGGTGGCCGACACCACCGCCACCGTCCTCATCACCGGCGAGTCCGGCACCGGCAAGGAGCTGATCGCGCGAGCGATTCACCGTCAGGGGGCGCGGCGGGACCGCCCCTTCGTCGCCGTCAACTGCGCGGCGCTGCCCGCCGAGCTGGTGGAGTCCGAGCTGTTCGGGCACGAGCGGGGCGCGTTCACGGGGGCCCATGCTCGGAAGCTGGGGAAGTTCGAGGTGGCGCACACCGGCACGCTGTTCCTGGACGAGGTGGGGACGCTCCGGTTCGATCTCCAACCGAAGCTCCTGCGGGCGCTGCAGGAGCGCGAGATCGAGCGGGTAGGGGGAAGCCGCGCGATCCGGGTGGACGTCCGGATCATCGCCGCCAGCAACATGGACCTGCGTCAGGCCGTGTCGGTGGGGCGCTTCCGGGAGGATCTGTTCTATCGGCTCCACGTGGTGCCGATCGTCGTGCCGCCCCTCCGCGATCGTCGGGACGACGTCGCGCCCCTGGCCCGGCATTTCCTCGCGAAGTATGCCCGCCAGTTCGGGAAGGCGGTGACGGATGTCTCGCCGGGGGCCCTCGATGCCCTGGAGCGCTACCACTGGCCCGGTAACGTCCGCGAGCTCGAGAACATCGTGGCGCGCTCCGTCGCGCTGACGTCCGAGGCCGTTGTCCAGCTCGATCAGATCCCCCTGGACGTGGCCCTGGCCCCGCCGGAGGCGATGGGCGAGGATCACCTCAACCTGCGCGAGGCCCGGCAGGAGGTCGAGCGGCTGCTCATCCTGCGCGCCCTGGACCGGGCGCGCGGGAACCAGACGGTTGCCGCGCGGCTTCTCGGGATGCACCGGAACACGCTCCTCGTCAAGCTCGCCCAGCTGGGTCTGCGCACCACGGACCCGGGCGGGGCTCAGCCCGCCAGCAGCTCGTAGCAGACGCCCCAGAGCCGCCAGAGGTCGGCCAGGCGGCGCCAGGCCGGCGCCTGGCCTTCCACGTGCCCGATCAGGTCCACCACGACCGGTCGAGCCCGCGCCGGCGCGGCCGCCGCGAGGCGCAGGGTCTCCGTGAACGGGATCGCGGGATCGTTCCGGCCGTGGACCAGGAGGAGGCGGGCCCCGGTCCGACCGAGATGCCGCGCGGGTGACAGCGCGTCGAGGAGATCACGGGTTTCCTTGGGCAGGGCGTGCAGCAGCGCGTCCACGCGCGCGGGCTCGCGGTTCCGCAATAGCGCCAGGACGGCGGCCACTCCGGGACCGGCATCCGCCGGTGGCGGCTGGCCGCGGAGGGCGTCCGCGACCGCCGCCCGGTCCCGCGCGTCAGGGAGGAGATCGAGGTTCTGGGCGAGGAACGCCGGGCCCAGGGCCGGGTCGACCGGCGCTCGTCCGCTCGTCGGGCCGAACGCATACGCGCCGGTCGTGAAGTATCGGACGAGCTCCCTGGCGTCGGCGTACCCGCCCAGCGTCAGGACGACGCGAACCGGCGCCACTCCGGGCTCGGCGAGCGCCAGGGCCGCCGGCCCGAGCCCGACGCTCACGGCGATCACCGTGAGGGGCTCGCGCCGCACCGCGGGGTGTGCGGCGAGAAGGGCCAGCGTCTCGCGAACGATCCCGGCGTCGTCCGGCCGGAGTCGCTGCGCCCGGAGGGACGGGAGATCGGGGACCGCCACGGCGAAGCCGGCGCGCGCCAGGCGGGCCGCGGTCCAGGCCAGGCGCTCGTCCCGCTTGCCGTCAGGGGTGAGCCCGTGGATCAGGACGACACCTGGCCAGGGACCTCGCGAGGCGATGCCGGGGCGCCAGAGATCCGGCGCGCCGATGGCGGATGCCGCCGGGCGCGGCAAGGAGCTCGACGGTGGGCGGCTCCGTGGCGCCGGACAACCACGCGCGGTCCCCCTCGGTCAGGAACTCGACGAGGAAGCGCAGCCCGGTCACGCCCGCCCCGACCCGCATGCCGAGCGGGAGGGCGAGGGCCATGACGAGCGCCGTTACCGCCCACGCGGCGAGGAGCCGGCGGAGCGCCGGTCCGGTCATCGGCGCCGGGGAGCGCCGGGGAGGCGCATGCCGCGCCTTCGATCAGCCGGTAGGTATTCGGAGCGTGGCGCCGGCGACCGGAGTCGCTACGGCGCGGGGTTGATGCACTTGACGAGGTGCCATCCGCGCAGCATGTTCACGCGGCGGATCACCTCGGGCGTTGAGACCGACGGTCTTGAGGAGCGGGGTCAGGGCGAGGTTGGTCTTCCACCCGAGCCGGGCGCACACCGGGGCCAGGGCGTCCTCGATGCGGCGCATCACCGGGTTCCGGCTCCGGAAGTGGTTCAGGATGACGATCGTGCCACCGGGCTTCGTGACCCGTCGCATCTCCCGGAGCACCGCCACCGGGTCCGGCACGGCGCTGATGACGTAGGTCGCGAGCGTCGCATCGAACTCGCCGTCGCCGAAGTCGAGCGCCGAGGCGTCCATCACCTTGAGGGTGACGTTGCCCATCCGGAGCTCCTGGAGCTTGTCCTGCGCCTTGCGGAGCATGCCCTCCGAGAGATCGATGCCGACGAGATTCATGTCGCGGGGATAGAGGGGCAGGTTGAGCCCGGTGCCGATGCCGACCTCGAGCACGCGGCCGCGCAGCTCGGGACCGATCAGTCGGATCGCCGCGATCCGTCCCGGCTCGAACACCTTCTTGAAGAGGAAATCGTAGACGGGTGAGTAGAAGTCGTAGGCACGCCGGACCTGTCCTTCCTCCAAC
Source organism: uncultured Candidatus Rokubacteria bacterium (assembly GCA_963799055.1). Classification (GTDB taxonomy): domain Bacteria; phylum Methylomirabilota; class Methylomirabilia; order Rokubacteriales; family DASRDR01; genus DASRDR01. Next base: position 56,215 of record CAWCVP010000019.1, on the reverse strand, counting down.
GAGACGTCCACGTCACCCCCTTCGCCCCGTGTCGAGGCGTAAGACAGGCCAGTTCTATCACGCTCATCCCGACCTGCCAAGGCCGAATTTCGTTCGTGGATGCGAAGAGATCCACGACGGTGACCCGCGAACCGCCTAGGACGGCGTGAGGAACCGGAGCAGCAGGGTCGCGAGGCCCAGGAAGGAGAGGAAGCCCGCGCAGTCGGTCAGGGTCGTGACCACCACGCCGGTCGCCACCGCGGGGTCCACCCGGAGCTGCTTGAGCGCGATCGGCACGAGCGTGCCGGCCAGGGCGGCGACCAGCATGTTGGTGATCATCGCCACGCCGAGGATGAGTCCCAGTAGCGGGTCGCCCTTCCAGGCGTAGGCGATCAGCCCGGCGACTGCGCCGGCGCCCACGCCGTTCGCCAGGCCGATGACGATCTCGCGGAGCAGGACCTTGCGGGTGTTGGCGAGCGTCAGGTCGCCCAGCGCGATGGCGCGCACGATCACCGTGAAGGTCTGGATGCCGGCGTTCCCGCCCATGCCGGCCACGATCGGCATGAAGACGGCCAGGGCCGCCAGCGTCCGGATCGACGGCTCGAAGACGCTCACGACCGTGGCCGCCAGCACCGCCGTGGGGAGGTTCACGAGCAGCCAGAACAGGCGACGCCGGACGACCTTGCCGGCGGGATCGAAGATGGTCTCGTCGGCGGCGACCCCGCCCAGCCGATGAATGTCCTCGGTCGCCTCCTCGTGGATGACGTCGATCACGTCGTCGACCGTGATCGTTCCCAGCAGCCGATGGTCACGCCCCACCACCGGCACGGCGAGGAGATGGTGCTTCGTGACGAGGCGCGCCACCTCCTCCTGGTCGGTGTCGGCGGCGACGCTGACGACGTCGGGCTGGTAGATCGCGTGCACGGGAGTCGAGGGGTCGGCGGTGATCAGCCGACGCAGGGGGACCACCCCGACCAGGTGCTCGTGGCCATCGACGACGTAGACGTAGAAGGCGCTCTCGCGGGTCGCCGACTTCCGTACGTGGTCCAGCGCCTCGTGGACGGTCATGTGCTCGTGCACGGCGATGAACTCGGGCGTCATGATGCCGCCCGCGGTCGACTCGCCGTACTGGAGGAGCTCCTGGATCTCCTCCGCCTCGTCGGGCGGCAGCTCGTGGAGGATCCGGGCGGCTTGCTCCTCGGGCAGGGCCTCGACCACGTCCGCCGCCTCGTCGGGCGGCATCTCGTCGAGGATCCGCGAGGCCTCGCCCTGATCGAGCGCGCCCAGGAGGGCCAGCCGGCTGCCCTCGTCCATCTCGTAGAGCACCGCGCCCGCCTGCTCCCGGGGGAGCTCGCGAAGCACGGTCACCTGGTCGGGAAGGGCCAGCTCCCGGAGCGCGCCCGCGAGATCGGCCGGGTGCGTCTCGCGCAGGAATCCGGTGAGGGCGCTCGGAAGGCCGTCCCCGAGCCGCCGTCGGAGCTCCTCGACGAGGTGCCCGGGGTCGCGTCCTTCCACGAGGGGGACCTACCGGCGCCGGGGGTCTGACTCGGGCGGGGGCTCGACGACGGCGGGATCCGGCCGGGGAAGTTCACCGGGGCGCCGCGTCCACTGGACGAATCGAGTCGCGATGCTCGCGAGCGCCGCGCTGAGCGCCCCCGTCGCCGCGGCGGCGATCGTGAGGACGGCGACCGACGCGGAGAGCTGCCAGTGGAGGAAGCGCACCGTGACGGCGTCCGGATTCTGGAAGGCGAAGATGGCCATGGCCAGGAGCAGGAGGGCGACGACGACGAGGACGACCTGCATCCGACTACGAACGGATCAGGTCCTGGGCTCCCGTCGTACCGCTCTTGAGCAGCTCCAGCTGACCGTCGGGGAAGACACCCTTGGCGATGCCCATCGCCGGGACCCGATCGCTCACCCACACGGTGCCGTTCCGGAAGGGGGCCTTGACGGCGGTGAACCGGCCCGCCGGCACCGTGACCTCTTCCCGGGGCCCCTGGACACTCGCCTCGCGGAACGGCCGGAGACCGCTCTCCGGGGTCGGGATCACGCTCTTCCGGTCCCTGATGACGCTCTTGAGGGCCTTGCCCGACGCGCGATCCACGGTGACCTGGGTGACCGAGAGCGGCTGTCCGTCAGCGGTGGGCCGCGTCAGGATCTGGAGCACGTAGCTCTTCGCATCGCCGCGCACGATCGAGAAGGTGACGAAGATCGTGCGCGGCGGCGCCGTCTCGCGATCGAAGGACCAGCCCGCCGCGCCCGCGGCGCCGGGCTGCTGGACGAGCACGGGGAGGTCGGTTTTTGCCGCGGAGCGCCACTCGTAGGTCGCCCAGTTGCCCACCGTCTGGGCCTCCACCGCCGCCGGCACCACCGCCCCCAGCACGAGCGCGACGAGGAGCGCCAGACCGCCCGGATGACGTCGAGAGTTCCGCATCAGCGTCTCCTCACGAGGAAGTGAGCGCGCCGGTTGATCGCCCAGGCTAGCTCGTCCTGCCCGGGGTCCAAGGGCCGCTGCTCACCGTAGGAGATCGTGTCGATCCGGGCCGCTTCCACGCCGAGGGCGGTGAGATAGTCCTTGGCAGCCTGGGCACGCTGTTCGCCGAGCGCGAGGTTGTACTCGATGGTCCCCCGCTCGTCGGCGTGCCCCTCGATCGTGACCGCGAACGGCGGGTTCGCCTTCAGGGCCTGGGCGAGCTCGTCCAAGGCTGCCTTCGCCTCGTTGGTGAGGCCGTACTGGTCGAACTCGAAGTTGACGTCGCGGAGCACCGACCGGAGCGCCGGCGGCAGGGCCGCCGCGGGCAGGCCGGCGACCGGTCCCGGCGCGCCTGCCAGACCCCGCGCCGGGCGCGCCCGCTCCTGGACCTCCTGCGCCGGGGCCTGTCCCCGGGCCACCGGTTCCCGGACCGGCACCGGGTGCGCCGGCCCCAGGGGCTCCGGCTCCCGGTCCTGCGCCGGGGGCCCTGCACCGGGCGCGCCGGGCGCCCGCGGGCACCCTGCGCCGGGAGCACCAGCACCCGGGGCACCGGCGCCGGGGGCGCCGCTCCCAGCCCCTGGGCCCGGCCCTCCGGCCCCCGGGGGCCCGGTGCCAGCCCCTGTGCCAGGCGCCCCGGCGGCGGGCGTGCCGGCGGCCGCGCTCGCGAAGGGGGTTCCGATGTGAGGCTGGTACGTGACGAGGGCGAACACGCCCCAGTCCGGCGCATCGCTGGTGAAGCCCTTCTGCCCGGCGACGCTGATCAGGAAGCCGCCGAAGCGAAGGCGCACGCCCGCGTTCATGCCGGCGATCCAGTCGGAGTGCCGGTCGGCGTCCTGCCGCCAGTTCGTGTTGGCGGTGCCCTCGGCGAGGACCGAGACGTGCTGGGTGATGACGTACTCCGCCCCCAGCCCCGAGACGAACTGGTCGTAGACCCGCGCGCCGCCGCGCCCGTTGTACTGATAGCCGGCACTCGCGAAGGCGCTGAGCGGCCCCGACGATCGTCTTGCTGGCGGCGAGCGCAGAGCCGAAGCTCCACTCGTTGGTCCCGAGGCCTTCCGACCGTTCGGCCGTCGGCGGGACCGCGTATCCGATCACCGAGAGCGCCGGCTGCCACCCGGCTTCGTCGAGGAAGCGATACCCGAGCCCGAAGCTGAGGTCGTCAGGCCCGCTGCCGTTGAAGTTCGACTTGTCCGCCTCGTACCAGGTGTACGGCGCCTGGAACGAGAGCTGGAGCCGGTCGGTGAGACCGTAGCCGAGGGCGAGAAAGAGCGTGTTCTGATCGAAGATCCCGCTCTCCTGCTGACACACGGCCTCCTGCCCGATGTAGCCGAGCCCGATCGACAGGTCCCCGCCGGGGAGCGTCTTGGCGCCGGGCACGTAGAATCCGGCGGTGCCGTTGATCGGGACGTGCGGGACGGGGTCGGCGAGAGGCTGACCGCTGCGAAACTGCGCGAGGCCGACCGACCGGCCACACGACGAGGCCGCCCGCGCCGGCATCGCGAGGGGGAACAGCACCAGGGCCAGAGCCCCCAGAAGAGCTACCCGCCTCAGGTGAGTCGTCACGCTCGTCGCCCTCCGCTCGTGGACACTCAACCGACGACGCGCCTTCCGAATCTGCGAGGCTCGTAGTGGGCCTCGTCGCCGCGCCGCCCCCGGCTGGGGCCAGCATATCACCGGAGCTCTGACGCGCGGTAGCCTTCGTCCGGCTTGGGGACTTGGGTGGCCGAGGAGCCTCAGGACGTGGCGCCGGCGTCCAGCGCGTGCACGAAGCGGCTGACGATCGCGCGCCGCATCTCGGCCGCTTCCAGGCTGCCGACGCGGGTCATCCAGGCGCTCGTCGGGATCACCGCCTTGGCCGCCGAGCGGTGGCCCCCCGCCGAGCCGAGCTCGCCGAAGGCGGCCTGCACGACGTCGCCGGCCGCCCGGACGTAGCCGACGTTGCGCACCGAGATGTGGACCTCCTCGCCGGTCAGCCCGGAGACGACCGACCACTCGATGCCCTTGACCTGGAGGCACAGGTCCGCGAACTGCGGGATGAGGTCCGGCCGGCTCACCCGGCCCAGGTGCGCGAACAGGGCGTTCTGGATGATCGTCCGGTGCGTGAGGGCGTCGCCGAGGGCGTCGAGCGCGTCCAGCGGAAGCTCGGGGCGCTCGATCCGGCGCAGGATGTTGTGGTTCGCGAGCCCGTAGAGGTACGCGAACGCGTCCATGTCCGCCCGGGTCCCGCCGCGCTCCAGATGGAGGGTGTCGGTCTTGATGCCGTAGAAGAGCGCGGTCGCCACCCGCTCGGTGATCTTCACCTCGGCCGCCCGGAGGTACTCGGTCATGATCGTCGACGTCGCCCCGTACGTCGGCCGCACGTCGCGGAACGGCGCCCGCCATCCCTTCGCCTCGGGGTGGTGATCGATGACCACGGCGATCTGCGGCAGCGTCTCTTCGCAGAACGTGGGCTGGATGTCGACCATCGCGAGCGCGTCGTAGCTCCGGAGGGTGTCGGGGGCCACCTGCTCGACCTCGATCTCCAGCGCCTCGACCATGGCCAGGTTCTCCGGCCGGGTGATGCGGCCGAACGACAGGAGGGGGGCGGTCGCCCGGGTGCGGCCCGAGCAGGGCGCGGAGCGCGAGTCCGGACGCCATGGCATCGGGATCGGGATCGTCCTGGAGGAGGATGCCGATGCGATCCTTGCCGGCGACGAGATGCCGCATCTGTTCGATGCGGACGCGCAGGAGCGCGCGGTCCATCTCCGGGCGCAGGACCTCGCGCATCTTGCGGCCGAGCATGACCGTGCTCACGTTGGGGAGGGGCGGCAGTGACGGTGCCCGGGCGCCCTGGTGCACGACCAGGACGGGCGCGTCAGGGGCGACCTCGACGATCGTCTCCAGGATCCGCCCGAGGCTCGGTCCCCGCCGGGATCGCTCGGGGGCCATCAGCATGACGAGGTCCCCCGACGAGAGGTGCGCCCGGCGATACAGGCCCGGGTCGTCCAGGGCGCCGGCCATGGCGCTGGCGTCCTGGCGAGCCAGGCCGCTGCGGGTCTTCCCGTCGCTCACCAGGAAGACCCAGGAGTCCGAGTTGGCCGAGGTGCCCTGGAACAGGCGGAAGAGGAAATCGGTCGGACAGACGACGACACGCCGCATGGGCGGACCCTAGTCTACACCCCGCGTCCAGGCCCGCCGGTCAGGCGCCGTACTTGGTCAGGCGCAGGGCGTGGGCGAGGACGAGGGGCATGAGGTCGTGGGCGGGCAACGTGCCGAAGCTGCCCGTGCTGCAAGCCCGTTCCGTGAATCGCTCCACTGCGTCGGGGAGCGCGTACCGGCCCGCCAGCACGACGGGAACGGGGTGCCAGGAGTGCGCGCGGAGAACGGCGGGGCTCGCGTGATCCCCGCTGACGACGAGGACGTCCGGGTTGAGCGCCTCGATGGCCGGCAGCGCGGCGTCCAGCCGCTCGAGGGCCGCGACCTTGCCCGGAAAGTCCCCGTCCTCGCCGGCCTTGTCGGTGTCCTTGTAATGGAGGAACAGGAAGTCGTAGGCGTCCCAGTGAGCGCGGAGCGTGGCGATCTCGTCCGCAAACGTGCTGCCCGTCTTGAGCACGTCCATGCCGACCAGGCGCGCCAGCCCCCGGTACATGGGATAGGCGGCGATGGCCGCCGCCCGGAGCGCATACACCTCCGGGAACCGGGGCAGGGCCGGCCGCTGGTCGAAGCCGCGCAGCAGGACCATGTTGGCGGGCGCGGCGTCCGCGAGGAGGGGCCGGGCCTCCGCCACGAACCGGTTGACCAGCTCGGCGGTCTCTCGCGCCTCCGGGGCCTGCGCCTGGACGGGCAGGGGCGGCCGGTCGAGGGCCTGGGGATCGGTCTCGGACAGGCGGCCCGACAGCCCGGTCCCGCGCAGCACCAGCACGAACCGGTGCTCCTTGACGGGCTCCACGATGATCTCCGCGCCCGGCACCCGGATCCGCCGCAACCGGTCCACCAGCGCTGCGCAGCGCTCGGTCGAGATGCGGCCCGCGCGCCGATCGCTGATGTTGCCGGCGGCGTCCAGCGTGCAGAAGTTGCCCCGGGCGGCGACGTCCCCGGCCCGGAGGTCGAAGTCGATGCCGAGCGCCTCGAGGACGCCGCGGCCCACGGGGTACCGCAGCGGCTCGTAGCCGAAGAGCCCGAGGTGGCCCGGCCCGCTTCCGGGCGTGATGCCGGGAGCGACGTGGCGGAGGAGTCCGCAGGAGCCCCGTCGCGCCAGCGCGTCCAGGTGGGGGATCCGCGCCGTCTCCAGCTCGGAAAGCCCGGTGGCGGGATCGGGAAAGCCCCCGAGCCCGTCCGCCGAGAGGAGGACGATCTTGGTGGTACCGGGGACCGCCAAGCTCTGGATCAGGTCGAGGTCCATCGGGGCTCCTGCCGGATGCCGAGTCTAGCATGAGCCCGCCGCCAGTCAGGCGTCGGCGGCCGATGGGGTGCCGCCGGGCTCGCGCGAGGCCAGTCGCGCTCTCTCGCCAGACCGGAGTCCGGACCTCGCGCGCGAGGAGGGCTCCGTCGTGCCTTGATCGGGTGCAGGCCCGGGCCCGATGGGGTGTCGGGGGCGATTCCCGCCGACACCGGGCGCGGGACACGACTCATGCCTCGCTCGCGCAGAACTTCCATGGCCCGCTGAAGCTGGGAATCCAGGCCGCGGTCGAAATCGTCGGCGCTCAGGTCCCAGGCGATGTCTGGCGTGAGCCCGCGTCCTTCCAGATCGACACCGATCGAGGTCGTCATGCGCGCGGTGGGAACGAGAATCCCGGTGCCTCCCGGCAGCCGAAAGAGCTCAGCGAGCTGTGACGCGCCTTTCGTTCGTGTCCCCAGGAGAACGCCGCGGCCGTGGTCGCGCAGCGCGGCGGCGAGCACCTCCGCGTTCGATGCGGTCTCGGCGTCGACAAGGACGACGAGGGGGACGGTGGGCGGGAGACGTGGGCCGCCTGCGGTCGCCGCCACGTGCGGCCCTTGCGACGCCTGGTGAGTGTACGTCGTGAGTCCGGCCGGAAGGAGCAGGCTCGCGATCCGGTCCAATTCCCCCGCCAGCCCCCCCTTGTTCTGCCGGAGGTCGAGCACGAGCCCCCGCATTCCCAGCCGGCCCAGCTCGTCGAGCGCTCGCTCCATGTCCACGGCTGATCCCTGGCTGAGCGCGAGGAGCCGAATGAACCCGATCCTGTCATTCAGGATGGCGTACGTGAGCGGAGGCTCTCGAATGCGTTCACGGACGACCGAGAACGCGAGCGGCTCGGCTCGGCCTGCCCGTTGCACCGTCAACGCGACGGTCGTGCCGACGAGCCCACGGACACGATGCATCGCTTGGTCCTCCGGGACGCCGTCGAGGCTCGTCCCGTCGATTCGGCGGATGCGATCCATGGCCTGCAGGCCGGCCGTCGCCGCGGGGCCTCCGGGGTAGACGTACCAGAGGTAGTAGTGATCCGCCTTCCTGACGGAGATCGCGCCGATGCCCGTGTATGCCGGACGGCCCAGGAGACGGTCGGCGAAGGATCGAAACTCGTCCGGCAGCAGGAATCGCGTATGGGAATCGCCGAGGCTCGCGGCCATCGCCCACGCGGCGGCGTACTGGAGCCGGCTCGGGTCCACGGCGCCGTGGGCCCGCTCGACCGCACGATCGAAGCCGGCCTGGAACTCGCGAAAAGCGGTCGCCTCGTCCTTTCCGACCAGGTCCACGACGTGGTCATCGATGCCTACCGAGGTGAGACCTTGCCGAAGTCCTCCCGCGGCGGCTCGCAGCAACTCGACCGGCTCCGGTCGCTTGAAGTGCTTCTGACTGAGGGTGACTGCCGCCGCGAGGACGATGGTGGGGCGAGACGCGCTGGCCGACACGCTGAACGACTCGATGATCCGGTCGAAGCTGGGCTCCAGGATCGGCCAGGCGTCGAGGAATGTCTCGACGTCGATCACATATCCCAGGTCTCCCTCCACGGCGATCATCTTTCGCGACTTGCCCGGGCGTCCGGATCCCATCGCCTGCACGACGTCCACGACGGGGATGCCCCCCGGGAGCGTGATGCGCCGCCGAGCCAGCACCTCCGCGCGGCCGCCTTGGCGACGCAGGGCGCTGTTCCAGCGGTCGAGAACGGCGTCGACATACTGGTCCAGCGACGTGGTCGGTGCGAGGGACTCCGAGTGAATCCCCACCAGCCCGTGAGGACCGCCGGCCGGGAGCTGGATCTTCACGAACGACGGATCTCGAGCGTCGAGCACCCAATCGTGGGGGTAGGAGACGGACCACGGGTAGACGGGGTTCACGTACCGGTTGTCCCCGGTGCCCCCCGGACCCGGTCCGGGAGCCGCACAGGCCACGAGCCAGAGCACGAAGGTGAGACCGATGCCCCGACCTTCACGGTCACCCTCGTTCTTGGGCCCACGAGAGCAGGGAGAGCGGCGGACGACGCGCGACGGAGAACCCGCGCATGACCGAGCAGAGCATCGAGGGGCGTGACGCGTCAAGGCCGCTGACGCGCCGCTTCTTGCCGGGGATGGGATGGCGCTGGTCAATCGGATAGAATTCCTCCCAGACGGGGCGACGCCACCGACGCCGCTCGCCCTCCGGAAAACCTCTCGACGACGTGAGGAGCGCCATGCCGAAAGCCACGCGAGGCAGCGAGCCCATCGAGGCCCTCCTGAAGGAGGGGCGGAAGTTCTCGCCGCCGAAGTCCTTCGTCAAGGCGGCGCGCGTCAAGAGCGCCGCCATCTACCGGGAGGCGCGCCGGAACCCCCTCCGGTTCTGGGAGCGCCAGGCCAAGGAGCTCCGGTGGATGAAGCCGTGGCGGAAGACGCTGGAGTGGAAGCTCCCCTACGCGAAGTGGTTCATCGGCGGGAAGCTCAACGTCTCCGACAACTGCCTGGACCGCCACGTCGAGGGCCCGCGCCGCAACAAGGCGGCGATCGTCTGGGAGGGTGAGCCGGGGGACGCCCGCGTGCTGACGTACCGGGACCTCTGGCGCGAGGTCAACCGCTTCGCCGCGGCGCTGCGGCGCCACGGCGTCAGGAAGGGCGAGCCCGTCACGATCTACATGCCGATGATTCCGGAGCTCCCGATCGCGCTGCTCGCCTGCGCCCGGATCGGGGCGCCCCACAGCGTCGTCTTCGGAGGCTTCGCCCCCGAAGCGCTCCGCGACCGGATCAACGACTGCCAGGCCAAGGTCGTGATCACGGCCGACGGCGGCTATCGCCGCGGGGGTCTGGTGCCGCTCAAGAAGAACACCGACGACGCTCTCAAAGGGTGTCCGCAGGTCCGCACGGTCATCGTGTACAAGCGGACCGGGCAGGAGATCGGCTGGCAGCAGGGGCGGGACATCTGGTGGGACGACTTCGTGAAGGGCGCGGACGCCTACACGAAGCCCGAGCCGATGGACTCGGAGGACATGCTGTACCTCCTCTACACCTCCGGGTCCACGGGCAAGCCCAAGGGCATCATCCACACCACGGGCGGATACCTGACGGGCGTGGCCGCGACCCACCGCCTGGTCTTCGACCTCCGCGAGGAGGACGTGTACTGGTGCACCGCCGACATCGGGTGGGTGACCGGCCACTCCTACATCGTCTACGGGCCGCTGGCCAACGGCGCCACCACGGTCATGTACGAGGGCACGCCCGACTGGCCCGACAAGGACCGCTTCTGGCGGATCATCGAGAAGTACGGCGTCACCATCCTCTACACGGCGCCCACGGCCATCCGGACCTTCGTGCGCTGGGGCGACGAGTACCCCAAGCGCTGCGATCTCTCCTCGCTCCGCCTGCTCGGCTCGGTGGGCGAGCCGATCAACCCCGAGGCGTGGGTGTGGTACTGGAAGACGATCGGCGGGGGGCGCTGCCCGGTCGTCGACACCTGGTGGCAGACGGAGACCGGCCACATCCTCATCTCGCCCTTGCCCGGGACCACCGTGTGCAAGCCGGGCTCGGCCACGCAGCCGTTCCCGGGGATCGACGCCGAGGTCGTGAACGACAAGGGCGAGCCCGCCCAGGCGGGGTATCTCGTGATCCGGAAGCCCTGGCCGGGGATGCTGCGCGGCATCTACGGGGACCCGGAGCGCTACCAGCGCCAGTACTGGAGCCAGATCCCCGGCGTCTACTTCACGGGGGACGGCTGCAAGCGGGACCGGGACGGCTACTTCTGGCTGCTGGGGCGGATCGACGACGTCATGAACATCTCCGGCCACCGCGTCTCGACCATGGAGGTGGAGTCGGCGCTGGTCGACCATCCCGCGGTCGCCGAGGCGGCGGTCATCGGGCGCCCGCACGAGATCAAGGGCCAGGCGATCGCGGCGTTCGTCACGATCAAGCACGACGTCCCGCAGACCGAGGCGCTCAAGGACGAGGTCAAGCAGCACGTCGCGCGGAAGATCGGGGCGCTGGCGCGGCCCGACGACATCATCTACGCGGCGGAGCTCCCGAAGACCCGGAGCGGCAAGATCATGCGGCGGCTGCTCCGGGACGTCGCGGAGGGCCGCGTTCTCGGTGACACGACGACGCTCGCGGACCCCGCCGTCGTCGCCACGCTCAAGACGCAGTACGAGGACCGCGAGTAGCGGGGTCAGGCCTTGACTTCCAAACAATTCGCCGCGCGCTGCGGGACGTCGGGCGCGAATTGTTTGGAAGTCAAGGCCTGACCCCGCCTAGCGCCGGCCCTGGGCGAGCTTCGCGCTCTCCGGCAGCCGGCGGAGCAGGCCCATCGCGAGCGTGCCCAGGAAGGGGCCGGGCGCCAGGAAGACGAAGGCCATCGGCCAGCCCCAGGCCTCGGCCGCGCGCGGGACGAGCCACGTCGACAGGAGCGTGATGAGGAAGCCCACGCTCGTCTGCAGGGACAGCGCGGTCCCGACGTAGGCCGGGGGGGCGAGCTCGGTCACGGCGGCCGAGAACTGCGCCGAGTCGGCGACGATCGTGAAGCCCCAGACGAGGGCCACGAGGACGAGGAGCGCCGGCCGGTCGAACACGAGGCCGATCACGGCCGCGCACGCGCCGCTGCCGAGCATCGCCAGCATCGTCGTGGCGGTGCGCCCGATCCGGTCCGCCAGGAGGCCGGCGGCCACGCAGCTCACGCTGCCCGCGCCGATCACCGCGGCCGTCGTCAGCGCTCCGAGCCGGGGCGCCGCCGGTAGCCCCGCCTGCGTGAAGGCCTCGAGGAGGTAGAGCCCGATCCAGGTCCACATCGCGTAGAGCTCCCACATGTGGCCGAAGTACCCGAGGTTCGCCAGGACCACGCCGCGGGTGCGCAGGAGCTCTCCGACGCACGCCGGGTTGAACGGGGCCCGCGCCTGGACGTGGGGGCCGTCCTCGACGAAGGTCACCATGACGAGCGCCGCCCCCAGGGCGGCGAGGGACGTCCCGGCGATCGCGGGCCACCAGGCCAAGCCGCCCGCGAGGTTGATCAGGTGGGGCAGCGCGCCGCCCAGGGTGAGCGCGCCCACCAGACTGCCCACGGCCAGGCCGCGATCGCTGACGAACCAGCTCGCCGCGAGCTTCATCGCGGGCGGGTAGGTGCCGGCCATCGCGAGGCCCGTCACGAACCGGCAGACCAGCACGAGCGGCAGGGAGTCGATGACCAGCAGCAGGGCGGCGTTGACGGCGGCGCCGAGGAGCGCGGCGCCGACGAAGAGCCGCCGCGCGCCGAGGAAGTCGGCCAGGGTCAGCACGGCGCTGACGACGGTGCCCACGACGAACCCGACGGTGACGGCCATCGAGAGCCACGCCTGGGCGTCGACGGACATCCAGGTGGTGCGAAGGGCGGGGATGACGGCGGTGGCAGAGAACCACAGCGAGAGCGCGCCGAGCTCGGCGACGCAGATCCACGCCAGCATGCGCCAGCGCATGGGCGGACTCTAGAGAGATCGGCGTCCGCCTGTCAAGGCGCCCGGGGTCTGGACCGGATAGAATCGAGGCCGGGCGTCCCGCCGGCCGGGGCGCTCACCCGACGACCGCCGACCAGCGAGGTGACCATGAGTCCGATCCCGCCGAGCTTCCTTCCGCCCCGGGCGCTCTGGCCCGAGCGGATCTACCGGCTGCCCGAGCATGCCGCCTATCCCCAGCGTCTCAACTCGAGCGAGGAGCTGATCGACCGCCACGTCGAGGCCGGCCACGGGGACCGCGTGGCCATCCTCTACGAGGACCAGCGGATCACCTACCGCCAGCTCCACGGATCCGTCGCCCGACTGGCCGCCGCGCTCCGGGCCCTCGGTCTCGAGGAGGAGGATCGGGTCCTGCTCCGGTCGCCGTCGATCCCGCCCGCGCTCGTCGCCAACTTCGCCGTGCTCCGCATCGGCGCGGTGATCGTGCCGACGTCGCCGCTCTTCTCGCGGGCGGAGCTGGTCCACGTCGCCGAGGACACCGAGGCGGTCGCCCTGATCGTCGCGGCGCCGCTGCTCGAAGAGGTCGACCGGGCGCGCGGTGACCTGCGGGGGATCCGTCACGTGATCGTGATCGGGGGGGACGCCGCGGAGATCCGGGCCAAGGGCTACATTCCCTACGCGGAGCTGATGACGACGGCCGCGGAGCCGGTGGCACCGGTCCGCCGCGACCGCCTGGCGGTGTCGGTGCTCCTCTACACCTCCGGAACCACCGGCCTGCCGAAGGGCACCGTCCACGTCATGGAAGAGGCGCTCACGGTGCCGGATGGCTTCGGACGGCACGGGTGGCGCGTGGAAGCCGGCGACGTGATCGGAGGCCCGGCGCCGCTCTCGCTGGCGGCGGGGTACTCCACGCAAGCGGTCATCCCGTTCCGGTTCGGGGCGGCCGCGTCCCTCCTGCCACGCTTCACCCCCGAAGGGATGTTCGAGCAGATCCAGAAGCACCGGATCACGATCGTGTCGATCCTGCCGACCGCCTACCGGAAGATGCTCCAGGTTCCCGACGCCGCCCGCCGCTACGAGCTGGGATCCATCCGCCTCTGCACGGGCGGCGGCGAGTCCCTCGGCGCCGAGACGTACCAGCGCTGGAAGGACGCGTTCGGGCTCGAGATCTACGAGGGGCTGGGCACCACCGAGATGATGTACGTGTTCGTCTCCTCGGCGGTCACCCGCCGGGTCAAGCCGGGCGCGATCGGGCCCGCGGTGCCGGGGTACGAGCTCCGGGTGCTCGGTGAGGACGGCGCGCCCGTGCCGGCGGGCGAGATCGGCCTCTTGGTCGCCCGGGGGCCGACCGGGACCATCTACTGGCGCGATCCGGAGCGGCAGCGGGCGACCGTGCGGAACGGCTGGTGCCGCGCGGGGGACTTCGTCCGGCAGGACGAGGACGGCTACGTCTGGTTCATGTCGCGCGAGGACGACCTCATCAAGTCCTCCGGATACCGCATCGGTCCCGAGGAGGTGGAGGACGCCCTCGCCAAGCATCCCGCGGTGGCGGACGTCGGCGTCATCGGCGTGACCGACCCCGTGCGGGGTCAGAGTACCCGGGCTTACGTCCTGCTCCAGGCGGGGCAGGCCCCGTCCGACGCGCTCCGGCGCGAGCTGATCGAGTTCTGCCGGGACAGGATCGCCGTCTACAAGCTTCCTCGGGAGGTGGAGTTCGTGCCGCAGCTGCCGCGGGCCCCGGGGCCGGCCGGCCCGGGGACCGGCAAGCTTCTGCGCCGCGTGCTCCGGGAGCAGGCCGCGCGTGGCTGATCGGATCGCGTAGATGGCACGCTTCGCGGGCCGGGTCGTCCTGGTCACCGGAGCCTCGTCGGGCATCGGGGCGGCAGTGGCGCGGGAATTCGCGCGCCAGGGAGCGGATGTGGTCCTGGCGGCGCGGCGCCTCCCGCGGCTCGAGGATCTGGCTGCCGAGTTGCGGGGGTTGGGCCGCCGAGCCGTCGCCGTCCGGTGCGACGTGACGGAGGACGGGAGCGTCGACCAGGCGGTGGCGCGCGCGCTCGAGGCGCTCGGCCGCCTGGACGTCGTGGTGGCCAACGCGGGGTTCGTGGTCGCCGGCCCGGTCGAGCGATTGACGCTCGAGGACTACCGCCGGCAGTTCGAGACCAACGTCTTCGGCGTGCTCCGCACCGCGCAGGCGGCGCTCCCCGCGTTGCGGGCCAGCCGGGCGTGCTCGCGATCGTCGGCAGCGTCAGCGGGCACGTGTCGACCCCGGGCGCGTCGGCCTATGCCATGAGCAAGGCGGCCGTCCACGCGCTCGCCGGCTCCCTGCGGAGCGAGGTGGCGGCCGACGGCGTCGGCGTGGTCCTGGTGAGCCCGGGCTTCGTCGAGAGCGAGATCCGCCGGGTGGACAACCGAGGCGTCTACCGTCCCCACGCGCCCGACCCGGCTCCCCGCTGGCTCGTGGTGCCGACGGACCGGGCGGCCCGCGCCATCGTGCGCGCCGTCGCCCGTCGGCGGCGCGAGGCGGTCATCACGGGACATGGGAAGCTCCTCGTGTGGCTCGCTCGCCTCTTCCCGTCCGCTCTTGGCGTTCCTCATGGAGCGTGGCCGGCTCGGCTCCCGCCGCGACCCGATGGTGTCGCGGAGATGACGTTACCGGTGCGGGAGGGCCCGTGAGCCGGCCACGGCCCCTCGCGGGTGACAATTTCTGTCACCGCTCCCGTCGTTTTGACCTTCCGGAGTCCGGTCCGGCCCGAGTCCGGCCCGGCCTTCACTGTAGCAACGCCACTTTGCAACGCGGGCAGGCCTCCCCGGAGACGGGTGGCACTCGCCTTGCTACTACCGGGAGCCAGAGCCATGCAAGAGCAAGAGATCCTGTCGAGCTCGGGAAGAGGGGCGGCCCCCGTGACCGCCCTGGAAGAGACTCCGCCGGCCCCGGCGCCGGAGGCGCGCCGCGGCCTTCTCGGCGAGATCCTGATCCGCGAGGGCCTGATCAGCGAGGCCCAGCTCGCCACGGCCTTGATGGTGCAGCGGGAGACCGAGCCCACGACCCCGCTGGGCCAGATCCTCGTGCGGCAGAGCGTCATCACCCAGCGTCAGCTCAACAACGTGCTCGACCGGTATCGCAAGAAGTACCGCCTGGGCGACATCCTGGTCGAGACCGAGACCATCACCGAGCACCAGCTGCAGATCGCCCTCGATCACCAGAAGAAGACGGGGCTCCGCCTCGGCGACTCGCTCCTCCAGCTGAACTTCGTGACCGAGGAGGAGGTCAATCAGGCGCTCTGCAAGCAGTTCGGCGTCACGTTCGTGGACCTGGACCGGCTCGTGCTGGACAACAGCCTCGCGCTGGTGATCAACCGCGAGTACGCCGAGCGTCACCGGGTCATCCCGATCTCGAAGACCGATCGCGTGCTGGTGGTCGCCATGGACGACCCCTCGGATCTCGGGGTCGTGGCGGAGCTCGCGGCCGCGACCGGGTCGCGGGTCAACGTCGTGACGTCGACCCACGCCGCCTTCCGGCGCGCCTTCGCGCGGACCTACGGGGAGAGTGCCGAGGTCGGTCTCGTGCGGCGCGCCGAGCAGCTCGGACGCGACTACGACGCCCTGCGTGCCGAGCACGAGGCGACCAAGGGCAGGCTGGTCGAGCTGCGGCGGACGCACGACGCGCTCCTGGCCGACCGCGAGGCCTCGACCCGCGCGCTGGCCGAGCAGCGGACGCGGAACGAGTGGAACGACCAGGCCCTGGCCGGGCTCCGGGAAGCGCACGCGGCGCTCCGGGCGGACTACGACGCGGTCCGGGCAACGCTGGAGAAGCTGCGCGCCGAGGATGGCGAGGGGTCGCGGGCGCTCGCGGAGCTTCGCGCCGCCCACGAGACCCTGATGGCCGAGCACGCGACGATGGCGGACGCATTGGTGGAGCGGCAGGCCCGCAACGAGCTGAACGTCCGCACGCTCGAGGAGCTGCGGGGCGTCCAGGGCACGCTGCGGAGCGAGCACGAGTCGCTGCGCGACCAGCTCGCGACGGCGCGGGCCGAAGGCGCCGCGGCCGAGACGCGCGTCGCGGACCTGCGGGCGGCACACGAGGCACTCCAGGTCGCCTATCAGGCGATCGTGCAAGAGATCGAGGCGGTCACGCGCCGCCTGCGGGGCTGAGGAGGACGGAGATGGCGTCGACGCACCTCAACGGCAGTTACGGCCACGGCGGCGAGGCGGTTGCGATGCCGCCGCTCGAGCCGCGGCGAGGCGCAGCCGTGCCTCTCCGAACCCGTCTCCTGGGCGAGCTCCTGCTCCGGGAGGGCCTCGTGACGGAGGCGCAGCTCTCGGCGGCGCTGCGCGGACAGGAGATCGGCCCCGACGGCACGCCGATCGGTCAGCTCCTCGTCGAGCAGGGCGCGCTCTCGCCGGCGGACTTGGACGCGGTCCTGAAGCGGTACCACAAGAAGTACCGGCTGGGCGACATCCTCGTCGAGACCAACGCGATCAGCGAGACGCAGCTGCAGCTGGCCGTCGACCACCATCGCCGGACCGGGCTCCGCCTCGGTGACGCCCTCCTCCAGCTCGGCTTCGTCAACGAGGAGACGCTGAAGCACGCGCTCTGCACACAGCTCGACGTGGCCTTCGTCGACCTCGATCGGTTCTTCATCGATCCCGCGCTCTCGTCGGTCATCGCCAAGTCCTTCGCGCAGCAGTATCGGGTCCTCCCGGTGGCTCAGGTGGACGGCGTGCTGACGGTCGCGCTGGCGGATCCGACCGACGGCTGGGTGGCCGAGAACCTCGAGACGATGACCGGCTGCCAGGTGCGGCTCGTGATGTCGACCGACACCGCGTTCCAGCGCGCCTTCGCCCGCGTCTACGGCGAGCACCCCGGGGTCGGCCTCGCGCGGCAGCACGAGCGGCTCGAGCAGGCGCACTCGGTGCTCGGTCGCGAGTACCAGAACGCCGTCCGGGCGCTGGGCGAGCTGCGCAAGGTGCACGAGGACTTCCTGCAGGACCAGGCACAGCTACTGCGGGCCGCGGCCGAGCAGGCCGGTCAGCAGGACGTGAACGAGCGTCGGCTCGCCGAGCTGCAAGTGGCGCACGTCGCGCTCCGGCAGGAGCACGAGGCCCGAGGGCAGGCCTACGCGGAGCTCACCCGCGCCCAGTCGGAGACCCTGGAGAGCCTGAGGGCGGTCCACCTCGAGCACGGGCGGTTGGTCGAGGATCACCGAGATCTCGGCCGCCAGCTCGTCGAGGAGCGGGGCCGGGGCGCGGAACTGGCGCGCAGACTGGCCGAGCTGGAGACCGCCCACGACACCGGACGCCGGGAGCTCGACGAGCGCCTGAGGGCTCTGACGTCGCTCGACGCGGCCTATGCCGAGACCACGCACGCGCTGGCGAGCCTTCGCGCGGAGCACGAGGTCCTGCGGGGCGAGTACGAGCGCGCCTCCCACCAGCTCCGCGAGCGGTGTCAGGCCGCCGAGGGACGTCAGGAGCTGGCGGTCAACCAGCTCGAGTCGCTGCTCGCGCGCCTCCGGCAGTGACCCGGCGGCCGACCGCGCGCTAGCGTCCGGCCGGAGCGCCCAGCCGGCGCCCGAGGGTGTGAACCCACCGCCCCGGGCCGACCTCGATCGTCGCCATCTCCGTGAAGCCGTTGCGCTCGTAGAAGGCGCGCGGGCCCGGTCCGCAGACGAGGTGGATCCCCGGGACCCCGCTCGCCGCCGAGATCTCGCGCGTAACGCTGAATCAGCGCGGCCCCGATTCCGTGCCGCCGGTACTCCGCCTCCACGTTCATGTGGAGATGCGCGGGATGGGTCCGGGCGAGGTCGGCGGGTAGCTGGGGCGCGAGCCGCGCTTCGGTGCCCCGGCGCAGCCGAAACGCGAGCGCGACCATGCGCCGGGCATCCGCCGTCCACGCGTAGCGCCGGCACGCGATGCCGGCCAGCAGCCGGAGCGTCACCCGGAACCGCCGGCCGCGCCGGAGCGCGGCGGTGTCCGGACAGCCGGTGAGGTAGCCGACGACGCGCCCGTCCACCTCCGCCACGTACGTCCAGTCCGGCACCAAGCGCTGGTAGGGGCCGATCCACAGCTCCCCGAACAAGGGCCAGCGACTACGGTCGATCGGATCGCCGCCGTTCCCGGTCCGGCAGCACAGACTCCGGATCGCCGCCCAGTCGTCAGCGGTCCTCGCCACCCGGACGAGCGCCGGCGACTCGCGCTCCACCGTCACCCGGAGGTCTCTCCGTGGCAGCGCTCGGCCCACCCGACTTCCTCCGCGCTCCCGATGTAGAGCGGCGTCCGCTGGTGGTAGTCGGTCGCCGCGACTTCGAGGATCCGGCCGCGGCCGGTGCTGGCGCGCCCACCGGCGGCCTCGGCCACCAGGGCGAGGGGAGCCGCTTCGTACAGGAGCCTGATGCGCCCCGCCGGCCGCTCCGCGTCCTCCGGGTAGAGGTAGAGCCCACCCTCGAGCAGCGTCCGGTGGAAGTCCGCCGCGAAGGCACCCGAGTACCGCAGCATGTAGCGGCCGGGGCCGGCCGTGGCCGTGCGGAGCCGCTCGACGAGGGCGCGCGGAGCGGGACCCCAGCGCGGCCAGTTCGCGTCGTTGACGGCGTAGGTCCTTCCCGCGGCCGGCATGCGCACGCCCGCGCGGGTGCGCCGGAACTGCCCGTCGACCGGATCCTGAATGAACGCGTGGACGCCGGCGCCCGTCGCGTAGACGAAGACGGTGGCGGGCCCGTAGACGAGGTAGCCGGCGGCGACCTGCCGCGTCCCGGCGGCCAGCAGGACTCCCGCGGGGTCGACCTGGCTGGACCGGGGGCCGCGTGCGAATGCCGAAGATCGTTCCCAGGGCTCCGGCGACGTCGGTATTGAGGGAGCCGTCCAGCGGATCGAGACAGACCGCCAGGCTTCCGGCCGCGCCGGGGTGGGGCCACACGACGGGCGCCGTCAGCTCCTCGGAGGCGACGACCGACACCACGCCGGTCGCCCGGAGCGCGGCGAGCAGGAGGTCGTTTGCCAGCACGTCGAGGCGTCGCACCCGGTCGCCGTGCGCGTTGACGGCCCCGATCTCCCCCAGCGCGCCCGTGAACGGCGCCCGGGCGATCTCGCGCCCGAGCCGCGCCCCCGCATCGGCGAGCGCCTGAAGAATGACGACCAGGGCGGGGGCGAGCGGCGCCCCGCCCTCCGCGGCGGCTTCCAGGTGCTCCCCGAGGGTCGGGTGAGGGCCCGTCGGGCTGACCGTCACTCCCGGGCCCGGACGGCGTGGCCGCCGAACTGGTTGCGGAGCGCGGCGAGCATGCGGTCCGCGAACGAGTCCTCCTCGCGGGAGCGGAAGCGGGTGAAGAGCGCGGCGGTGATCGTCCACGCCGGCACCGACTGGTCGATCGCGTCCTGCACCGTCCAGCGTCCCTCGCCCGAGTCCTCCACGAAGCCGCGGATCTTCTGGAGCGCCGGGTCTTCCTGGAGCGCCCGGCCGGCCAGCTCGACGAGCCACGAGCGCACCACGCTGCCCTGCATCCAGAGGTCGGCGATCCGCGGGAGATCCAGGCCGTACGGGCTCTTGTGCATCAGGGCGAAGCCTTCGGCGATGGCCTGCATCATGCCGTACTCGATGCCGTTGTGGACCATCTTCACGTAGTGCCCGGCCCCATGGGCTCCCATGTGTCCGTAGCCGTTCTCCGGGGCGAGCGTGCGGAAGAGCGGCTCGAGGTGGCGGAAGACCGCCTCGTCGCCGCCCACCATCAGACAGTAGCCGACCTGAAGGCCCCAGATCCCCCCGCTGGTCCCGACGTCCATGTAGCGGAGACCGAGCGGCTTGAGGGCCTCGGCGCGCCGCACGTCGTCGTGGAAGTTCGTGTTGCCGCCGTCGATGACGATGTCGTCCCGGTCCAGGTGCCGCGCGACGGTGTCGATCATGTCCTGGGTGGCGGTTCCGGCGGGCACCATGACCCATACGGCCCGCGGCTTCGCGAGCCGCGCGACCAGGTCGGCGATGGACGACGCGCCGACGGCGCCGTGGCCTTCCGCCTCGCGCACCTTCTCGGGGCTCCGGTTGTACACGACTACGCGATGGCCGCCGCGCACCAGGCGGATCACCATGTTCATGCCCATGCGGCCGAGGCCGATGAACCCGAGCTCCATCGAGGTATCCTCCGTGGAACGGTTCGTCACGACGGAACCGTTCGTGAGCGGTCGGCGGCGGTCAGTTCCCGGCCGGTCCCCCGCCGCGTCTCAGGACTCGGATCGTCCCTTCCTGCGCCACCAGGACCCGTTCCGCGGTGCCCAGGAAGAAGCCCGTGTCGACGACGCCGGGGATCCGGCGGATGTCATGGTCGAGGGCCGCGGGGTCCTCCGCGACCGGAATCCCGCAGTCGAGGATCCAGTTGCCATTGTCCGTGACGAAGGGCCCGGCCGCCGCTTCGCGGAGGCGGGGCCGGCACCCGAGGGCGGCCAGCCGCCGCTCGCACAGGAGCCGCCCGAACGGGAGAATCTCGATGGGCAACCGGCCCCGGGTCCCGAGCCGCGGCACGAGTTTCTCGTCCGTGATCAGGATGATCTGCCGCCGAGACGCCGCGGCGACGATCCGCTCCCGCGCGAGTGCGCCCCCGTAGCCCTTGATGAGATCGAGCCGCGGATCGACCTCGTCGGCGCCGTCCACGGTGAGGTCGAGGGGATCTCCGGGGAGATCCGTGAGCGCGAGCCCGAGGGACGCGGCCAGCTCCGCCGTCGCGCGCGAGGTGGGGACGCCCCGGACCTCGAGCCCCCGCTTCGTCTCGGCGGCCAGCGCCCGCACGAACGCCTCCGCCGCCCGCCCGGAGCCCAGTCCGACATGCGCGCCGCCCGGGATCTCGCGCACCAGCGCGACGGCGTGGTCGGCCAGCCGGGCGAGGTCCTCCGGACGCGGGGCGGGCAGCGGGCTCAGGGATGCGCCGACCAGGATGGCCTCCTCGGAGTCGGGGGAGGCCCTAGTCAGACCTCACCCGCGGGCCTAGCATAGCAGGCGGACTCGCCATGCTGAACCCACAGACCTGGAGCCTGCCGGCGGCGGTCGAGGCCGCCGTGCGGTCGACGCTCCGCGAGTGGACCGAGCAAGGGAAGGTCGGTCGGCTGTGGGCCCGCGACCCTTCGCTCTGGACGGGCGCCGACGAAGGGGCCTGGCTCGGATGGCTCGGGATCGTCGACGACCAGCTGGCGCGGGTCGACCACCTGCGCCAGGTCGCCGGCGCCGCGCGGCACGCGGGCTTCACCCACGTCCTGCTCCTGGGGATGGGCGGCTCGAGTCTCTGTCCGGAAGTCCTCCGCATGACGTTCGGGACGCTCCCGGGCTGGCCCGAGCTCCTGGTGCTGGACTCGACGGATCCGGCCCAGGTCCGCGCGGCCGAGGCGCGCGTGGATCTCGGGCGGACGCTCTTCGTCGTGTCGTCGAAGTCGGGCACGACGCTCGAGCCCAACATCTTCAAGCAGTACTTCTTCGAGCGCGCGCGGCAGGCCGTCGGCGCCGACAAGGCCGGCAATCGTTTCATGGCCATCACGGATCCCGGCTCCAAGCTCGAGCAGGTCGCCCGCGCCGACGGCTTCCGCCACGTGTTCTTCGGGCTGCCGTCGATCGGCGGGCGCTACTCGGCGCTGTCCGACTTCGGCATGGCGCCCGCCGCGCTCATGGGGCTCGACGTCGAGCGCCTGCTGAGGCACGCCCGGACGATGGTGGGGGCCTGTGCCGCCGGCGTCCCCGCCGAGCAGAACCCCGGCGCGGCGCTGGGGGTGGTCCTGGGCGTGCTGGCGGCCCATGGACGCGACAAGGTCACGCTGGTCGCCTCGCCGGGGCTCCAGGACCTCGGCGCCTGGCTGGAGCAGCTCCTGGCCGAGTCGACGGGGAAGGGGGGCAAGGGCCTGATCCCGGTCGACCGGGAGCCCCTCGGGTCGCCCGATGCCTACGGCCAGGACCGGGTCGTCGTCTACGTGCGGCTCCAGTCGGCGCCGGACGCGGCCCAGGACCGGGCGGTGGCAGGGCTCGAGCGCGCGGGGCACGCTGTGGTCCGGATCGCGGTTCCCGACCCTTACCACATCGGCGCGGAGTTCTTCCGCTGGGAGCTCGCCACGGCCGTCGCCGGCGCCGTGCTCGGGATCCACCCGTTCGATCAGCCCGACGTCGAGGCCAGCAAGGTGGCGACGCGGCGGCTGACGGACGCGTTCGAGCGAGACGGGCGGCTCCCCGCCGAGGCGCCCATCGCGGAGGCGGAGGGGATCCGGCTCTTCGCCGACCCGCGGAACGCCCGCGAGCTGGCGGGGGGCGAGCGGACGCTGCCCGGCCTCTTGCGCGCCCACCTCGGGCGGATCCGGCCCGGCGACTACGCGGCCTTCCTCGCCTACGTCGAGATGACGGCCGGGCACGAGGCGGTGCTGCAAGCGATCCGCACGCGGATCCGGGATCGCTACCGCATCGCCACGTGTGTCGGCTTCGGGCCGCGGTTCCTCCATTCGACCGGCCAGGCCTACAAGGGCGGCCCGAGCACCGGCGTGTTCCTCCAGGTGACGTGCGACGACGCCGTCGACCTCCCGGTGCCCGGTCAGCGGTACACCTTCGGCGTGGTGAAGGCGGCGCAGGCGCGGGGCGACCTCGAGGTGCTGGCCGAGCGCGGCCGCCGCGCGCTGCGCGTCCACCTCGGCCCGGACGTCGCCGCCGGCCTGACGGCGCTCGGGCGCGGGATCGAGCAAGCGATCGGCTGAGCGAGCCCGTCGGGGTGCGCGGACGGGGTGCGACGCGATGAGGAGACACGACGTGGAGATCGGGAGAGTCGAGCTCGACGGCCGCATCGGGCAGCGGCGGGGCACAGAGTGTCCGTAGAGGCGGCCGCGGAACAGAGTCAGCACGCGCTGTCCGGCCCGGCGCGGCCCGCGCCCCCCTGTGCCGTGGTGATCTTCGGCGCCGCGGGGGACCTGACGAAGCGGAAGCTCGTGCCGGCGCTTTACAACCTCAAGACCGCTCGGGCTCCTGCCCAGGGAGTTCGCGATCGTGGGCGTCGCGCGGCGGGAGAAGACGCACGAGGAGTTCCGCGAGGAGCAGACGCAGAGCATCCGGGAATTCGGGACGGCTCGCGTGGATCCGAACACGTGGGCCGAGCTGCGCGAGGCCATGTACTTCCAGGCGGGCGAGCTCTCCGACCCCGCCGTCTACACGCAGCTGGCGGACCTCTTGGCCCAGGTCGCCAAGCGGCATGGCACGGGCGGGAGCGTGCTCTTCTACCTCGCCATTCCGCCGAGCCTCTTCGGGGAGGTCGTGCGCCGCCTGGGCGAGGCCGGGCTGGTCCGGCCAGGAAGGGGAGCGCCTGGCGCCGCGTCATCGTGGAGAAGCCGTTCGGCCACGACCTCGCGTCCGCCGCCGCGCTCAGCGCCGAGCTCGCCGCAGTCCTGCGGGAGGAGCAGATCTACCGGATCGACCACTACCTCGGGAAGGAGACGGTCCAGAACATCCTGGTGTTCCGCTTCGCGAACGGGCTGTTCGAGCCGATCTGGAACCGGCAGTACGTCGACCACGTCCAGCTGACGGTCGCCGAGACGGTCGGCGTCGAGGACCGGGGCAACTACTACGAGACGGCGGGCGTGCTGCGCGACATGATCCAGAACCACATGTTCCAGCTCCTCGCGCTGGTCGCGATGGAGCCGCCGATCTCGTTCGCGGCCGACGCGGTCCGGGACGAGAAGGTCAAGGTGCTCCAGGCGATCCGGCCGATGAGCGCGGCGGAGATCCAGGCCCGGGCGGTCCGCGGCCAGTACGGCGACGGGGAGGTGGCGGGTCAGCCGGCCCGGGCGTACCGTCGCGAGCCCAAGGTGTCCCCGACGTCGACCACCGAGACCTACGGCGCGCTCAAGCTGTTCGTCGAGAACTGGCGCTGGGCCGGCGTGCCCTTCTACCTGCGCTCCGGCAAGCGCCTCGCCCGCCGCCGGACCGAGATCGTCGTGGAGTTTCGCCGGCCGCCCCTGTTGCTGCTCGAGACGGCCGCCATGAACGAGATCGACCCGAACCGGCTCGTGCTCCACATCCAGCCCGAGGAGGGGATCGAGTTCCAGGTGAAGGCGAAGCGGCCGGGGCCCACGGTGCGGGTCGAGACCGTGAAGCTCGACTTCAGCTACAAGGACTTCGGCGACACGAGCGCGGCGACCGGCTACGAGCGGCTCCTCTACGACTGCATGGCGGGGGACAGCACGCTGTTCCACCGGACGGACATGGTCGAGGCGGCCTGGCGGATCGCGACGCCCATCCTGGACGCGTGGCAAGCCCTGCCGGCGCCGGAGTTCCCCAACTACCCCGCGGGGTCGTGGGGGCCGGCGGCGGCCGATGAGCTGGTGCAGCAGGACGGGCGGCGCTGGTACGCGACGCCGTGATCCTGGCGGGTGACGTCGGGGGCACCAACACGCGGCTCGCGTGGTTCGACGTCGCCGACCGGACGCTGGTCCGCGGCGCCGTCCGGAGCTACCCGAGCCAGCGTCACGCGGGCCTGGACGAGATCGCGGCGGCGTTCGTGCGCGAAGCGCCCGGGTCGCCCCGGTACGCCTGCTTCGGGATCGCGGGGCCGGTGCGGGACGGTCGGGCCGAGGGCACGAACCTCCCCTGGAGCGTGGACGCTCGGCAGCTCGCGGCGGCCCTCAACCTGGACGAGGTGATCCTGCTCAACGATCTGGAGGCGAACGCGTGGGGCCTCGCGACCCTCCGCGACACGGATTTCGCCGTCCTCCAGCCCGGTCGCGCGGCGCCGACGGGCAACGCCGCGGTCATCTCCGCGGGGACCGGTCTCGGTCAGGCGGGCCTCGTGTGGGACGGACACCGGCACCGGCCCGTGGCCTCGGAGGCGGGTCATGCCGACTGGGCGCCCCAGGGCGAGCTGCAGATGGCGCTCTGGCGGTTCCTCTCGGCCGACGTCGGGCACGTCAGCGTGGAGCGCGTGCTCTCGGGCCCCGGGCTCCACAACATCTACCGATTCCTGCGCGACGCGCAGGGCTTGACCGAGCCCGGATGGCTCACCGACATGCTCCGCCGGGAGGCCCCCGCGCCGGCGATCTCGCGGGTCGCGCTCGAGGGGCGCGCCGAGATCTGCACGGGCGCCCTCTCGCTCTTCGTCGCGATCTACGGCGCCGAGGCGGGCAACCTCGGGCTCCGCATGCTGGCGACCGGTGGGGTGTACGTGGGCGGCGGCATCGCGCCGCGCATCCTGCCCGCGCTGGAGGGCCGGACGTTCCTGGATGCGTTCACCCGGAAGGGCCGGATGCAGCCGCTCCTCGAGGACATTCCGGTGCGCGTCGTCCTGAACGACCAGGCCGCGCTCCGGGGCGCCGCGCGGCGGGCCGGGGTGGAGGCGGGGCTGCTCGCCTGAGCCGTGGCGACCGCCGCCACCGCCGGCCGTCCGGCTGACCCGCCGTCACCGCGCCACGTTGCCGAGAACTCGCCCCAGGGCCTCCTGGAGGTCGCGCATCTGAAAGGGCTTCGAGAGCAGGAGGTCGACCCCGCGGCGCGCGGCATCGGCGGCGTCGATCGAATCGCCCCAGCCCGTGATGAGGCCGACGGGCACGCCCGGATGACGCTGCTTCACGGCGCGGACGACCTCCCAGCCTCCGAGTCCCGGCATGCCGAGGTCGGTGAGGACGAGGTCGAAGGTCTGGGTTTCCAGCGCCCGCAGCGCGGCCAGGCCATCCGGGCACTCCACCGGGAGGTGCCCGTCCAGCTCCAGCATGTCGACCAGCGCCCGCCGCACCTCGGTCTCGTCGTCCACCACGAGGACGCGGGCTCCCCGGGCCGCCCGCGGAAGGCGGGGCCCCTCCGCCGAGGCCACCAAGTCCTCGCCGGCCATCGGCAACCACATCCGGAACACCGACCCGACGCCCGGGGTGCTCTCCACCGCGATCTCACCGCCGAGCCGGGTGATGATGCCGTACACGATGCTGAGCCCGAGGCCGCTCCCCTTCTCGGTCTTGGTCGTGAAGAATGGCTCGAAGACCCGCTCACGCAGCTCGGGGGACATGCCCACGCCCGTGTCCGCCACGTCGCACCGCACGCGCGACCCGTCCACGACGGTACGGAGCGTCAGACGGCCTCCCTGCGGCATCGCGTCGAGCGCGTTGAAGACGAGGTTCGTGAGCGCTTCCCGGAGGTCGGCCGCGTCTCCCAGCACGATCGGGACGGCGCCGCCCTCGACGAACACGTCGTAGCGGAGGCCCTTGGCCTCCGCCTGATCGTGCCAGCGGGCCCGGGTCATCTCGACCACGTCGCGCGCCAGGGCCCGCAGGTCCACCGGCTCGCGGCGCACGCCCGGGCTCTGGCGCGTGAACTCCTTGATGCGCCGGACGGTGCGCGCTCCATCCTGGGCCGCCTTCACGATGACGTCGAGGGGCCGCCGAACCTCCGGCACCGGAGTCGTCTTCCGCAGCAGCTCGGCCCGGCCCAGGATGATCGCGAGGATGTTGTTGAAGTCGTGCGCCACCCCGGCGGCCATCTCGCCCACCGCCCGCAGGCGCTCCGCCTGGACGGACCGCTGGCGGCTCTCGTCGAGCTGCTCGTAGAGCTGCGCGTTCTGGATGAACGTGCCGACCTGCTCGCCGATGGCCCGAGCCAGCGTCAGCTCCGCGCGGTCGAACGAGTGGTGGCGCGTCCACCAGACGAGGTAGAAGACCGCGGAGACCCGGCCGCCGACGACCGAGGGGATCGCGAGGGCCGATCGATGGGGGAAGCGGTCGCTCCAGGGGCGGAGGCGGGAGTCCTCCGGGACGTTGTCGCTCCAGAGCAGATCGCCCTGCTCGAGGACCGCGGCGAAGCGGACGTCCGCGAGCCCCACCCGCATGGCCATCAGGCCGTCGAGCATGTCCTTGGGGACGCGATATCCGGCGGTCGGCCGCAGCTCGGCGTGCTCCCGGTCCACCAGATACGCGGCCACCGTCTCCGCGCCGGTGAGGCGGGCGAGCTCGCGGCAGATGCGCCGGAGCGCCTCGTTGACCTCGGTCACGCCCCCCAGCGTCTGGGCGATGTCGAGCAGGCCCATGGTTTCTCGCAGCCGCTCCTCGGTCCGCCGACTGGTGGCTTCGCGCTGAGCGGCCGTCTCGACCCGTCCGACCAGGCCGACGAGGCGGTCCCGGGCGTACGAGCAGGTGAGCGTCGTCAGCCCGAGGAGGATCACGGTCGAGACCATCGCGCCGATGCTGACTCCCGCCAGGCCCTGCAGCAGGATCTCGAAGATCGCGCCGCTGGCGGCGGTCAGCAGGACGTATCGCGTCTCGAGCGACAGCGTCGCCAGGATGACGAACAGCACGTAGACCCCGACGGTGAAGCCCGCCACGCCGCTCGCGCTCGGGCTGGTCGGGAACGTCGACCACTGCAGGAGGAACACGAACGGCGTGTCCACGAGCGCGATCGTCAGGCTCGAGAACGGCGCCAGCCGTTCGAATCTCCGACTCGCCCAGAACACCACGACGGTGATGGTCCAGTACGCGGCGAACAACCCGAGATTGCCCGTCCACGCCGGCAGCTCCAGCAGGCCGCCGAGCACCAGGAAGAGCGCGAAGAACGCGGAGACGCCCCACAGACGGAGCAGGTTGATGCGGTGAATGCCGTGAGTCCGCTCGCGCGCGAGCTCGCTGTGGAGCGTGCGGCTCGCGGAAGCCTCCGGCCCGAGGGGGACGAGTGTCGGCTCCGGCATGGTCAATGACCCCTGGTCGCGCACAGGTGGCCCTGATTCCACTCTACCCGGCGACCGATGTTCCGGCGAGACCAAACACCGATGGGGCCGAAGCCCGTGGGGAGGGCGCCGCCGGCGGTGCTAGAATGGCGCCCGCCGCCATTCTCGACGCTCGGCGGCGCCCGAGATGCGAAGGCCGGGAAGCTGGCGAGAGCCCGGGCGGTCGCCGCCCGACGAGGACCGGGAGTCCGACAGACTCGACCCATCCTGACCCGCGGATTGGCGGGATCATGCGTGCGATGGACGCGCGAAAGGAGCGCAGCATGCGACGAAGTGTCGTCTGGACGATGGCGGCCGCGGCGGCCGTGGCGGTCGCGCTGACCTCGGCGCCGGCCGGGGCCCAGGCCAAGAAGATCGTCTACTGGACCCACTGGGAGCAGAACCCCGAGTTCAACAAGTTCTACGAGACCCGGGGCAAGGAATTCGCCCAGAAGACCGGCTGGCAGGTCGAGGTGGTGACCGTCCCCTACCAGGGATACGAGGCCAAGTACCTGGCGGCCCTCATGGGCAAGAGCGGGGCCCCCGACTTCTTCATGGGGATGACCCACCACTGGTGCGGCCAGTACGACTTCTGCGACCAGATGCCGGCCGACCTCGCGAAGATCTGGGACGAGAACCTCCCGAAGTACATGGTCTCGGTGGGGCGGTGGAAGGGCGCGCGCTACGGGATTCCGATCGAGCACGGGAACTTCCAGCAGATGTACATCAACGCCGACCTCTTCAAGAAGGCGGGCCTCGATCCGAACAAGCCGCCGAAGACGCTCGACGAGTGGCTGGCGGGCATGAAGAAGCTGACCGCGCTCGACGCGAAGGGCGAGGCGACCCAGGTCGGGTTCGCCCTCCGCCACAAGGGCCATCCGGTGGGCATCACCGACAAGTTCCTGCCGTTCGCCCACGCCTTCGGCGCCCGGATGCTGTCGCCGGATCTCGAGAAGGCCAGCGGCTTCGCGAACAGCCCCCAGATGGTGGAGGCGCTCCAGTTCTACCAGGACCTCGTCCAGAAGCACAAGGTCGCGAGCCTCGCCTTCCCGACGCCGGAGGACGCGTTCGGCCAGAAGCGGGCGGCCACGATCTTCCGCGAGTCGTGGTTCTTCGGCTGGGTCAAGAAGAACGCGCCCGACGTGGACTTCAAGGTCTACGCGCTGCCGTGCGGGAAGACCTGCCCCGGCGCGGGGAACCTGTTCCCGTGGACGAACATCGTCTACAAGAACAGCCCCAACAAGCAGGCGGCCTGGGAGTTCATGAAGTTCATCAGCAACGCCAAGGACGATCTCGACCAGCACCAGGCCCAGGGCATCCTGCCGGTGTGGACGGCGAACCTCGAGTCCGCCTACGTGAAGGCCCGGCCCGACTACCAGTCGACGCAGGACATGCTGAAGCAGCCGGTGCCGCCGGAGTACTACCACCCGAAGTCGAACGAGCTGGCGACCGCCTTCGGGGAGGCGGTGGTCGCGGCCCTCTACGGCAAGGGGCAGCCGAAGCCCCTCCTCGACGAGGCCGCCGCCAAGATGGATCGGATCCTCAAGGACTAGTCCGGCCGGCGGGGCGGGGGCGATGCGCGGCGTCGTCCGGCTGCTCGCCCCCCGCTCCTACATGGACCGCCAGCGGCGGGCGGGACTGCTGTTCGTCCTGCCCGCCCTGGCCTACTTCAGTCTCGTCTTCCTCGTTCCCCTGGTCGAGTCCGTCATCGGCTCGTTCTACCGGACCGTGCCCGGCGGGGCGAGCCGCTTCGTGGGCTTCCGTCTCTACGAGCGGGTCTTCACCGATCCGACGTTCTGGCAGGCCGTGCGGAACACGGTCAGCCTGCTCCTCCTGTCGGTCCCCGCCACGGTGGCCCTGGCGCTCGCCGTGGCGCTGGGTCTCCACCGCCTGCGGAGCCTCCGATGGCGCAGCGCGTGGACGGCGATGTACTTCCTGCCGTTCTCGGTCTCCCTCGTCGCGGCCGCCCTCATCTGGCAGTGGATGTACGACCCGGTGTACGGCTTCCTGAACTACTTCCTGGGCCGGATGGGGCTGCCTCCGCAGAAGTGGCTCCAGAGCCTGGACCAGGTGCGGCCGTCGCTCGCCCTCGTGAACGTCTGGGTGCGGCTCGGCTTCGACACGATCATCTTCCTGGCGGCGCTCCAGGCGATCCCGGGGGAGTACTACGAGGCGGCCGCGATCGACGGGGCGGGCTGGTGGCAGAGCTTCCGCCGGGTGACCCTGCCGCTCCTGAACCCCCAGATCGTGATGGTCACCATCCTGGAGCTGATCTTCAACTTCAAGGTGTTCGACACGGTCTACGCGACGACCCAGGGGGGACCGGCCGGCGCGAGCCAGACGGTGATCATGCTGCTCTACGACACGGCCTTCAAGTACTTCCGGCTGGGGGACGCCTCGGTGATGGCCCTCTTCGTCTTCGCGTCCCTCCTGGCGATCACCCTGGTCCAGTGGCGGGTGTTCCGCCGACAGGTGGAATATTGAGGATCGGACGCTTCCACTGGATGATCGCGGCCCTCGTGGCGGCGGGGGCGGTGTGCGTCTTCTTCCCGTTCTTCTGGATGGCGGTCACGTCGCTCAAGACCGTTCCCGAGATCCAGCGCGTGCCGCTCCAGATCCTCCCGGACCGCTGGGGCAATCTCGACAACTACCGGGAGGTGTTCCAGCGCCAGCCGTTCGCCCGCTTCCTCCTGAACAGCGCGCTCGTGGCGTCGGTGTCCGCCGTGTCCAGCGTCGTCGTGTCGTCGCTCGCCGGGTACGGCTTCGCGAAGTTCCGGTTTCCCGGGCACGGCCTCTTCTTCTTCGCGATCCTCGGCATCCTGATGGTGCCGTTCCAATCGGTCGTGGTGCCGCTCTACCTCTGGGTGAACCGGCTCGGGCTGCTCGACACCTACGCCGGGATCCTGGCGCCGGACCTGGTCAGCGTGTTCGGCGTCTTCCTCATGCGGCAGAGCATCGAGGTGGTCCCGAGCGACTACATCGACGCGGCGCGGATCGACGGCTCGAGCGAGTTCGGCATCTTCTGGCGGGTGATCCTGCCGTCGGTGACGCCGGCGATCGCCACGCTCGTGATCATCAAGTTCATGTGGACGTGGAACGAGCTGTTCTGGCCCCTGGTGGTCATCAACTCGCCGACCATGAAGGTCGTGACGCTCGGGCTGGTGAGCTTCACGAACATGTACTTCATCGAGTACAACCTGGTCACCGCCGCGGCGGTCCTGAGCATCCTGCCGATCCTGGTGGTCTTCCTCGTCTGCCAGAAGTGGGTCGTCCGCGCCGTCGTGATGAGCGGGCTGAAGGGCTAGGACCTCTCCGGCCAACCGACGGGCACCGGTACCGCGAGGTTCCGGCGGCGCGCGGATATTTGTGTTCGACGTGCGGTGAAACATCGCCGCGCCGGACGCGCTAAGCTTGGGCTCGATGACGGAGCCCAACATCGCGTTCGTGGCGAATCTTCTGGGCGATCCGTCCCGGGCCGCCATGTGCCTGTCCCTGGCCGGTGGCGAGGCGAGGCCGGCGGGTGAGCTGGCCGCCCATGCCGGCATCTCCGCCCAGGCTGCCAGCAACCACCTCGCCAAGCTCGTCGCCGGCCGCATCCTGCGCGTCGAGCGGCAGGGGCGTTGGCGCTACTACCGCCTGGCCGGAGTCGACGTGGCGCATGCCGTCGAGGCGCTGTCCGTCGTCGCGCCGCCGCTGCCGAACCTGTTCGCGGGCAACGGCATGCCCGAGTCTGCGCGACGCCTGAAGAACGCGCGCACCTGCTACAGCCACCTGGCCGGCAGGCTGGGCGTTGCTCTGGCCGACGCGCTGATCGCACGCCGCTGGCTCGAGGACGACGGGCACTGCTATCGACTCACGCCGACCGGGGTCCGCTCACTCCGCGCGATCGGAATCGAGCTGATCCCGCGCCGCGCGCGGGTGCCCGCGCGGCGGTGCCTCGACTGGACCGAACGCCGCCCGCACGTGGCCGGGCCGGTAGGCACGGCGCTCGCGAGGGTGGCCCTCGACCGCGGCTGGGTACGCCGCCTGCGGGGGACGCGCGCGGTCGCCGTCACCCCACTTGGTCGGGAGCAGCTCAACAAGCTGTTCAACGTTCGATGGGAGGACAGGCCATGATCACCCTGAGCATCCGTTACACGATCGACCCCCGGAAGCGGTCGGACTTCGAGCAGTACGCGCGGGCTCTGGGCGGGATCATCCCGCGCTGCGGCGGAAACGTCGTCGGCTACTGGCTGCCGACAAAGTTCGCCGGGCCGACGAACCTTGCCCTGGCCCTGATCGACTTCCCGAGTCTCGCGGCGTACGAGCAGTACCGCGAGCGGCTCGCGAAAGACGACGACAACCTCGACAGCATCCGGCGTGCCGAGGAGAGCGGCTGCATCCTCGTCGAGGACCGCGCCTTCCTCGAGCGCGTCTAGCGAAGCAGGCGCCCGGGCACGACCTCGGGCGCGGCGGCCACGATGCAGAGCTCTCGACCCGTGGTCCTCACGAGGGACCCCGCGGTGCTTACGTGTCCGGAATGGCGCGGCAGTCGTCCGGGCGCCAGGTTCGCCCCGGCGCGGTCAGCGGTCGGCGCCGCGCGGCGCGGTCGCAGCGCGCGTGGCGCGTACGACGATGTAGGCCCACCACGGACGTGGCATCACCACCTGCCACAGACGCTCCCAGCCATCCATGAGACTCCCGAAAGCTCGCGCGGCGCCCAGCCGGGGCAGGCCGAACTGGTAGTGGAGCAGCGCCCGGTACACGGGCAGCGGCTGGCGCACCTCGACCGTCACCTCGTGGAAGTGCCGCTGGGTCAGCGTCCGCATGGTCCGCGGCGTGGTCTGGAGCTGTCCCCGCTCGTGCGGCCGGACGAGGGCCAGGAGCGCGATGAGCGGGTTCCGGCCGTTCGGCTCGACGAGGAAGAGGCGGCCCCCGGGTCTGAGCACCCGGGCCAGCTCGCGCAGCGCGGGCTCGCGATCCTCGAGATGGTGAAGGAGGTCCCGGCAGAGCACCAGGTCGAAGGCCGCGTCCGCGAAGGGCAGCGTGCCGGCGTCGCCGCACACGAAGCGGCCGCGCGGGAACTGCGCGCTCGCGAACGCGAGCTTCCGCGGGAAGAGGTCCAGCCCCACGATGAGCCGGGGCTGGCTCGGGCTCCCGCCAAACAGATTGACGAGATTCCCTCCCTCGCCGCAGCCGAGGTCCAGCACCACTCGGCCGGCCGCCTCCGGGAACCCTTCGAGGAGGTCGCGTTCGGTCCGGGAGAAGTATGGATTCCGCGTCTGCCAGAAGAAGTGCGAGGTGTCCGCCGCCTCGAAGAACCGCGCCTGCTCCTGCCGGAAGCGCTCGTCGTCCATCTCTACCGATCGTGATCTCGCGTCCAAGATGGGCTGGCGTCGCGCGAGGTGTCAACAGAAAAGACGGTCCGCGAACGCGGCGCGCGACGACCGGCGCGGCCGCCCCGTCGGGCGCGCGACGCGTGCTAGCATCCCATGGACCGCGTCGGCTTCGCCCGACGCGAGGGAGGGCGACGATGGGAACCTTCCGGCTGTATACGGGCGCCGACGGCAAGTCTCGCATCGAGCCGATCGATCTGGACCGGACTCCCGCGTGGACGGCCGGCCTGGCCACCACGCGGATCTCGTTCCGCGAGGATCCCGTCGGCAAGTTCCTCGACTGGCATCCCGCCCCGCGGCGGCAGTTCGTCATCATCCTGTCCGGCCAGCTCGAGATCGGGCTGGGGGACGGCTCGACGCAGGTCTTCGGCCCCGGCGACGCCCGGCTGGTCGAGGACGTCACCGGGCCGGGGCACACCACCCGGGTCCACGGCAATCAGCCGTGCGTGACCGCGACCATCCCGCTCGCCTGACAGTCCTTGACCGCTCCCCGGGGGCGGGGCTAGCCTTGGCCGATCAAGGCACGGTCGACACCGTCGGAGGAGATCGCTCATGAGCCTCGCCACGGTCGCGCCCGCGCTGCCGCATCTCACCGCCGACGAGCAGGCCGCGTACGCGCGGGACGGGATCGTGATCCCTCGGGCCCGGCTGTCGCAGGCCGCGGTCGGCCGGCTTCGCGACGCGCTGGACCGGCTGATCGCCGACAACCCCGACCGGCGCCCCGAGCAGCTCGTGAACGCCCATCTCCGGAAAGGGCCGGAGGGGGTCCGCGGGAACGACGTCTTCCTGGAGACGGCTCGGGACCCGGCCATCGTGGACCTCGTGGCCGGGCTCGTCGGCCCCGACGTGATCCTGTGGGGGTGCCAGGTCTTCTGCAAGCCGGGCGGCGACGGCATGGAGGTGCCCTGGCACCAGGACGGCCACTACTGGCCCATCCGCCCCCTGGCCACGACGACCGCGTGGATCGCGATCGACGACTCGACGACCGAGAACGGCTGCATGCGCGTCATCCCGGCCTCCCACCGGCGCGGGCTCCTCCCGCACGCCAAGGCCCCGCGGGATCGCGTGGTCCTGGACCTCGAGGTGGAGGCCGGCGCCTACGACGAGGCCACCGCCCGCGACGTCGTCCTGGAGGCGGGCCAGCTGTCGCTCCACGACGTCCACCTGATCCACGGCTCCCGTCCGAACCGCTCGCCGCGCCGCCGGGCCGGTCTGGCCATCCGCTACATGCCGGCGACCTCGCACTTCGACCGCACCGTTCCGCCGATGACCAGCTACGGCACGGCGGTCATCGACTTCTCCCGCCGCCCGCTCTGGCTCGTGCGCGGCGCCGACCGCGCCGGGAACGACTTCGCCGTCGGGCACTGACGCACGGCGCCCGCGCGCGCGGGCGCCCCTGTCCGGCTCTCGGGTGGCCATGGTAGTCTGGGGCACCCGCATCGACGATCCGTCGCCCCCGCGGGGACTCATCGCACCATAGGAGGCTGCACATGACGAAAGGCGCACGATTCGTCCTCGCGCTCGCGCTGGTCGCTGCCGTCGCGCTCGGATTCGCGACGGCCCCGTCTACGGACGCGCAGGGCCAGACGATCAAGATCGGCCTGCTCTTCGATCACAGTGGCCCGTTCTCGGCCGCCGGCTCGCTCAACGTCTGGCGCGGCGCCAAGATGATGATCGACCTGACCAACGAGAAGGGCGGCGTCCTCGGGAAGTACAAGATCGTCCAGGTCGACGGCGACAGCCAGTCGAAGACCGAGGCGGCGATCAACGAGGCCGAGCGGCTGCTCAACGTCGAGAAGGTCGACATCCTCGCCGGCGTCTACTCGAGCGCCCACGCGGTGCCGCTCGCGGAGAAGGTCGACAAGCAGCAGAAGTTCCTCTGGATCACCACCGCCATCGCCGACGCGGTGGTGAAGGACCGGAACCTCCAGTACACCTTCCGGCCCCAGACGAACGGCGGCCTCTTCGGCGTCGCCTCGGTGCAGTTCGTCGCCGCCAACGCCCAGGACAAGTTCAAGAAGGCGGTCAAGGACCTCCGCGTGGCGATCATCTACGAGGACGGACCGTACGGCACCGGCGTGGCGGCCGCCAACGAGGCGGAGGCCAAGCGCCAGGGCGTGAACCTCGTCCTGAAGGAAGGGTACTCCGTCAGCGCGCCGGACCTTTCGTCCCTGGTGACGAAGCTCCGCGCGCAGCGGCCCGACGTGCTGCTCCACACCGGGTACAACCCCGACATCAACCTGTTCCTCCGGCAGAGCAAGGAGCAGGGACTCCGCGTGCGCGCCTACATCGGCCACGGCGCCGGCCACAGCCAGCTCGACAAGCTCAAGGAAGCGTTCGGGAACGAGGTCGAGGGCTTCGGCTCGGTGGACCCGCCGGCCTCGCAGCTCATCGACCCGAAGCAGCTCAAGGCGGGGGTCGGGGACCTGACGCAGGAGATGGTGAAGCGCTACAAGGCCTTCGAGCCCAACATCCCGGTCGGCGCGATCGCCCCCCATGTCTCCATGGGCTTCAACAACATGTGGATCCTGCTGAACGACGTGCTGCCCCGCGCCATCCAGAAGCACGGCGGCTTCACGCCGGACGCGCTCGCCAAGGCCGCCCGCGAGACGGACATCCCCGAGGGCGGCACCATGCAGGGCTACGGCGTGAAGTTCTACGGCGAGGGGCACCCGATGCGGGGGCAGAACGAGCGCGCCATCGCGGCGGTGTACCAGATCGTCGAGGGCCGCTTCCAGCACGTGTGGCCCAAGGTCATCGCGATGAGCAACCCGCCGGTGATCCTGCCGGCGTCCTCTCCGTTTGCCGCCCGCTGATCGCTCGGGCGGGGGCCTTCCGGCCCCCGCCCGTCACTCCACCCGGGGCCGAGGGCGGGGTGCCCGCGCCTCCGGCTCGGCCGGTCACGCCCGGCGATGACGCCGTTCCTGGCGGTGTCCGGCCTCTTCAAGCGCTTCGGGGGGTTCACCGCGCTGAACGACGTGTCCTTCGAGGTCGCCGAGGGGGAGATCCTCGGGCTCATCGGTCCGAACGGCTCCGGGAAGACGACGATGTTCAACTGCATCTCGGGGGCCCTCCAGCCGACGGCCGGCTCGATCCGCTTCCGGGGCGAGGAGATCGCCGGGCTCACGCCCGATGCGATCTGCCACCGGGGTATCGCGCGCACGTTCCAGATTCCCCGCCCCTTCCGGAAGCTGTCGATCCTGGAGAACGTCGCGGTCGCCGCCCACTTCGGGGCGTCGCGCCGCAACACGGAGGCGGAGGCCAGCGCTCGCGCCCGGGAGGTCCTCCGGCTCGTCGGCCTGCCCGCGGACGAGGGCGCGTCCACGGCGCTCCTCGGCGCGGGCGGCCTCAAGAAGCTCGAGCTCGCGCGGGCGCTCGCCACCGGGCCGAAGCTCCTCTTGGCGGACGAGAGCCTGGGCGGGCTCGACGCGGCCGAGATGGCCGGGGCCGTGGAGATGCTGCGGCGGATCCGGGGCGAGCTCCAGATCACGATCGTGTGGGTCGAGCACATCATGGCGACCCTGATGCGCGTGGTCGACCGGGTCGTGGTCCTCGACCACGGGGAGAAGATCGCCGAGGGGCGGCCGCTCGAGGTGGCCGAGGATCCCCGGGTCGTCGAGGCGTACCTCGGCGAGAAGCTCGTGGTGAGCGACCGATGAGCGCGTGGCACGCGGCCGCGGGTGACGCCGGCGCCGCCCTCCGGCCCGGCGGCGCAACGGGTGACGAGCCGCCGGGCCGGAGGGCAAGCCGGCGGCAGGACCCGCGGCGCTGGCGGGACAGCTGACATGCTGGAGCTTCGCCACGTCACGGCCGGATACGGCGCCTTCACCGCGCTCTGGGACGTGAGCCTCCGCGTCCAGGCCGGGGAGGCGGTGGCCGTCGTGGGCCCGAACGGGGCGGGGAAGACGACGCTGATGCGGGTCATCTCCGGGATGATCCCGCTTCGCGGCGGCGAGCTCACCTTCGAGGGCGCCTCGCTCGGCGGCCAGCCGGCCCACGAGATGGTGGCCCACGGCATCGCCCACGTGCCCGAGGGCCGCCGGATCTTCCCGGCGCTGACGGTCGCCGACAACCTCCGCATGGGGGCGTACCTCCGCGCGGCGCGGCGGCGGTTCGCCGAGAGCCTCGAGCGCGTCTACGCGCTGTTCCCCGTCCTCGCCGAGCGGCGGAGCCAGCGCGCGGGGAGCCTGTCGGGGGGCGAGCAGCAGATGCTCGCCATCGGGCGCGCGCTCATGTCGTGCCCGAAGCTCATCCTGCTCGACGAGCCGTCGATGGGGCTCGCCCCCGTCATGGTGCTCCGGCTGTTCGACCTGGTGCGACGGGTCCAGGCGGAGGGCTACACGATCCTGATCGTCGAGCAGAACGTGCGCCAGGCGCTCAAGATCGTCGACCGCGCGTATCTCCTCGAGGTCGGCCGCATCAAGATGGAGGGACGCGCCGCGGAGCTGTCCGAGGACGAGTTCGTCCGGAAGGCGTACGTCGGCCTGTGATCGACCCGATCTTCCTGGCCGAGGCCGCGATCAACGGCATCCTGCTGGGCGGCATCCTGGCCCTCCTCGCCCTCGGCCTGAACCTCATCTTCGGCGTCATCGACATCGTGTGGATCGTGTACGTGGACCTGGTCATGCTGTGCATGTACGCGATCTACTTCACGAACCAGGTGTACGGCTGGCCGTTCTGGCTGGCGGCGCTGGTCTCGCTCGGCCTGGGCGCGCTCCTCGGCATCGGCGTCCACGTCCTCGTGATCTCGCCGATCCTCGCGAGCCCGCCGATCAACCAGCTCCTGGCGACCGGCGGGCTTCTCTTCTTCATCCAGTCGCTCGCGACGTTCCTGTGGACGACCGACCACCGGAGCGTCCGCTTCTCCCTGCCGAGCTTCGAGATCGGCGGCATCTTCCTGCCCGCCACGCGGCTCATCCCGTTCGGCATCTCGATCCTGGCGATGCTCGGGCTCTACCTCTTCCTCACCCGCACCTTCATGGGCACCGCGATCCGCGCCGTGGCCCAGGACCGCGAGGCGATGGCCCTGATGGGCGCCAATCCCCGGCGGGTCTACGTCGTGACCTCGGCGGTCGGCGGCCTGATGGCCGGCATCGCCGGCGCCTTGCTGGTGTTCCAGTACTCGGTGCATCCGTTCTTCGGCGGCCAGTTCGGGCCGCTCACGTTCATGATCTGCGTCCTCGGCGGGCTGGGGAACATGGTGGGCGCCTTCGTGGCGTCGTT
Organism: uncultured Candidatus Rokubacteria bacterium; assembly: GCA_963799055.1. GTDB lineage: Bacteria > Methylomirabilota > Methylomirabilia > Rokubacteriales > DASRDR01 > DASRDR01. Next base: position 17,676 of record CAWCVP010000019.1, on the reverse strand, counting down.
CGTGATGAGCGAGATCATCTCGATCGCCGGGGTGATCTGGTCGACCGAGATGGGCTACGTCATCGCCTTCGTGGTCTTCATCGTCATGATGTTCCTGCGGCCCGGCGGCATCCTGGCGAGGCGCGAGTGAATCGGGCGGTCGGCGGCGTTCTCGCGGCCCTGCTCCTGATCACGCCCTTCCTCCTGGTCGGAGGGACCGGCCAGTACATCCTCCACGTCCTGATCCAGATGTTCATCTGGTCGTTCGTCGGCCAGGCGTGGTCGCTCATGGGCCGCTTCGGCCTGGTCTCCCTGGGGCACGGGGCGTTCCTCGGGCTCGGCGCCTACACGGTGGCGCTCCTCTGGAACTTCTTCCACCTGACGCCCTGGATCGGGGCGGTGGTCGCGGTGGTGGGGACCGGGCTCTTCGCCGCGGTGGTCGCCTATCCCTGCTCCCGGTTCCGGGTGGTCGGCCACTACTTCGGCCTGGTGACGCTGGCGGTCGGCGAGGTGATCCGGCTCCTGATCATCGCCGAGCGCGACTGGACCGGCGGCTCGCTCGGGCTCACCCTCAAGACGGCCGGGACGAACAGCCTCCTCGCCGTGCAGTTCGCCGACCGGCGGATCTTCTACTACGGGACGCTCGCGCTCTGGGCGTTCGGGCTCTGGGTGTGGTGGCGCCTCGACCGCTCGATGGCGCGCGCCGCCATGGAAGCGATCGGGGAGGACGAGACGGCGGCCGCCTCCGTCGGCATCCACGTGACGCGGTTCAAGATCGGGATCACGGTGCTGTCCGCCTCGCTCACCGCGCTCGGCGGCGTCGCCTACGCGCAGTACATCGCGTACGTCAACCCCGAGACGCTCGCCGGGATCGGCGTGTCCCTCCGCATCGTGTTCGCCGTGGTCCTCGGCGGGATGTACGTGCTCCTGGGCCCGACGGTGGGCACCGCGCTCACCATCGCGCTGAGCGAGTCCCTCCGCATCGCCTTCGGGATCAAGTTCATCGGGATGGCCGAGACGATCTACGGCCTCCTGCTGGTCCTCTTCATCATCTTCCTGCCGGCGGGCATCTGGGGCAGCCTCGCCCGCGTCCTGGCCCGTCCGGCGCCGACGGCGAAGACCCCCGCGTGAGCGCGCGCCGCCGCGCGCTCCGGCAGCTCGTCGAGCGCCGCCAGGGGCTCGTGGTGCCGGGCGCCTACGACGCCCTGTCCGCCCGGCTCGTCGAGCAGGCCGGGTTCCCCGCCGTCTACATGACGGGCTTCGGCGTCTCGGCGGCGCGGCTCGGGCTGCCCGACCTCGGGTTCGCCGGTCTGGCGGAGATGGTCGACCAGGCGCGGAACATCGCCGGCGCCGTGTCGATTCCCCTCATTGCGGACGCCGACACCGGCTACGGCAGCGCGCTCCAGGTGCGGCGGACGGTCCAGCAGTACGAGCAGGCGGGCGTGGCGGGGCTCCACCTCGAGGACCAGGTCGCGCCCAAGCGCTGCGGCCACCTCGCGGGGAAGCAGGTGGTGCCGGCGGAGGAGTTCGTCGGGCGGATCCGGGCGGCGGTCGAGGCGCGGACCGACCCGGACCTCCTGATCATCGCGCGCACGGACGCCATCGCCGTGACCGGCTTCGACGACGCGGTCGAGCGGGCGGCCGCCGCGGCTCGGGCGGGCGCCGACGTCCTCTTCGTCGAGGCGCCGACGTCCGAGGCGGAGATCGAGGCCCTGCCGCGGCGCCTCGACCGGCCGCTCCTCTTCAACTACGCGCCGAGCGGCCGGACGCCGCTCGTGCCCTTCGCCCGGCTGCGCGAGCTGGGCTACGCCGTCGTCATCCTGCCGGTCGACCTCCTGTTCGCCGCGACGCGGGCGATGCAGCGGGCGCTCGCCGAGCTCCGCGACCGGGACGCGACGCCGCGGGACCCGGAGCGCCTCGTCTCGTTCCAGGAGTTCTGCGATCTGATCGGCCTGCCGGCCCAGCTCGCCCTCGGCGCAGCGATACTGACGGGCTCGGCTCGAGCCGGGAGCCCGTTGACAGCGGCGCCGGACTCTGCTTTCTGAACTATCGAGGCTCGTCGGGTGGCCGGTGGTGGAGCCGAGAAACCTGACCGCAGGGAGGGAGAAGACCATGCGAACAGGATGGCTGATGGCGGCGGGGGCCGCGCTCGTGACGCTGGCCGCCGCGGGCCCGGGCGGCGCGCAGACGCGCGAGATGACGATGGGCAACGTCAACCCGGCCAAGCACGGGACGACCCTGGCCGCGGACCAGTTCGTCGCCAAGGTCGCCGAGCTGACGGGCGGCAAGCTCAAGATCGTCCACCACCACTCGGGCGCGCTGGGCGGCGAGCGGGAGGTGGCGCAGCAGATCCAGCTCGGGACGGTCGACTTCGGCTCCCGTCACGGCGGCGCCCATGTCCACGCTCGTGCCGGAGATGTCGGCGCTCCAGCTGCCCTACCTCTTCCGGGACTACCAGCACGTCTACGCGGCGCTCGACGGCAGCGACACCCTCCGGAAGTACTACGACGGCGTCCTGGACCGGAAGGGCTTCAAGCTCGTCGGGTTCATCGCGGCCGGCTACCGGGGGATCTACGGCCACTACCCGATCAACTCGATCGCCGACGTGAAGGGCAAGAAGATCCGGGTGCAGGAGGACAAGATCCTGGTGGCCACGTTCAAGGCGCTCGGGATGATCTCGACCCCGATCGCGTTCCCCGAGGTGGCGACGGCGCTCCAGACGAAGGTCATCGACTTCGCCGAGGGCGGGATCAACACCTACTACCACAACAAGTTCTACGACATCGTCAAGAACGTGGCCGACGTCCGCCACACCCACCAGGTGGTCGTGCTGGTCATGTCCAAGGCCTCGTGGGGCAAGGTGGACGGCGAGACCCAGAAGGCGATCGTCGAGGCCGGCCGGGCGGCCGAGCAGTGGAACCGGAAGTTCATCCTGGACGAGGACCGGTCGATCCAGAACGACGTGAAGGCGAAGGGCGCCACCATCACGAAGCCCGACCCGACCCCGTTCCGCGAGGCGACCAAGGGCGTCTACGACGAGTTCTACGCCACGCCGGCGGGCCAGGACGCCCGCAAGATCGTCGACCACATCCTGAGCCTGAAGTGAGGTCCGGGCCGGGCGTCCCGCCGCGTCGCCGCGCCGGACCGGCGTGAAGCGCTTCTACGACGGCCTCGGTCTCCTCGGCGGGGCGATCCTCGCCGCGATGACCGGGGCCGTCTTCCTCCAGGTCGTCCTCCGCTACGCCTTCCGCACCGGCGTGGAGGGGCTGGACGAGGTGCCCCGCTACCTCTTCGTCTGGCTCGTGATGATCGGCGCGGCGGCCGCCATGGAGCGCGGCGAGCACACCGCGCTCGTCTACTTCCGCGAGCGGCTGGGTCCCACCGGGCGCGCCCTCCTGAGCATCGTGACGACGGCGCTCGCCATGCTGCTCTTCCTGTCGATGATCCGGTCGAGCCTGATCCTCGTGCCCAACGCGAACCTCCAGACGAGCCCGGGCCTGGCGCTCCCCCTCGGCTACGTGTACGCCGCGGTGCCGGTCGGCGCGGTGCTCATCCTCCTGCCGATGGCCCGGGAGCTCCGGGCCCTCCTGCGCGAGCTGTGGCCGAGACGCTCCTGATCGTCTTCATGCTGTGCACGGCGCTCGGCATGCCGATCGCGCTGGCCCTCGGCGTCGGCACCCTCGCCGCCGCGACCTTCTTCCCCGCGCTCAACCCGATCATCATCCCGGGCCGCCTGGTGGGGCTCCTGTCCGACTCGTTCATCCTCCTGTCGGCGCCGCTCTTCATCCTGGCCGGCAACATCGCCGCGCGGGGCGGCGTGGCGCGGGCGATCATCGACCTCGCGACCGTCCTCGTCGGCCGGTTCCGCGGCGGGCTCGCCTACGTCAACATCGTCGACAGCCTGTTCTTCGGCGGGATCTCCGGCTCGGCGGTGGCCGACGTCTCGGCCCTCGGCACCTTCCTGATCCCCCAGATGGTGCGCAAGGGCTACGACAAGGACTTCGCCACGGTCCTCACGATCTGCACCGCGATCCTCGCGCCGATCATCCCGCCCTCCATCGTCGCCGTCATCTACGCGTGGATGGCCGACGAGTCGGTGGCGGCCATCTTCGCGGGCGGCTACGTGCCGGGCCTGCTGGTGGCGCTCGGCATGGCGGTGCCGACCTTCATCATCGCGCGGCAGCGGAACTACCCGCGGGAGCCGCCGCCGACCCTCAGGAGCTTCCTCGACGCCCTGGGGAAGGCGCTTGCCGGGCCTCATGATCCCCGTGATCATCATGGGCGGCATCGTGGCGGGCCTCTTCACGCCGACGGAGGCCGCCGCCGTGGCGGTGGTCTACGCGCTGGTCGTGCCGCCGCTCTTCTACAAGGAGCTCCGACTGCGGGACGTGCCGGGGATCTTCGCGGACTCGGCGCGGCTCAGCGGCGTGATCGGCCTGATCATCGGGCTGGTCGGCGCGTTCGGGTGGGTGCTGACCTACTCGAAGTTCCCGTTCCAGGTGGCGACGGCGATCCAGTCCGTCGCGCCGACCTGGTGGCTGTTCATGATCCTCATCATCGCCCTCTACCTGTTCCTCGGGACGTTCCTCACGCCGTCCGAGATCATCCTGGTGACGGTGCCGGTGCTCCTGCCCGGCGCCGAGATCCTCGGCATCCACCCGATCCACTTCGGGATGGTGTGCGTCATCGCCTCGGCGGTGGGCCACGTCACGCCGCCGGTCGGCCTCTGCCTGTTCCTCGGCATGGCCATCAGCGGCTTGCCGATGGAGAAGCTGATCAAGCCGCTGGTCCCGTTCCTGATCGCCATCGTGACGGTGCTCCTGATCGTCGCGTTCGTGCCGGAGACCGTGCTCTTCGTGCCGCGCCTCTTGGGCTTCGTGAAGTGACGTGCTGCCTCGTCCGCCACGGGACCGCGGCGCCCGGCCCGGACGACCGGCTGCGTCCCCTCACGCGCGAGGGGCGCGCCGAGATCGAGGCGACGGCGCGGGCACTCGTGGCCCGAGGGGTGGCCGTCGCCGAGATCCGGCACTCGGGCCTCGCCCGGGCCCGCGAGACCGCGGAGATCCTGGGCGGGCGCCTCGGCCCGCTCTGACGGGGTCCACGCGGTGACGGGCCTCCTGCCCGAAGACGATCCCGACGTCGCGGCGGCCGAGCTCGAGCTGGCCGCGGCGCCCCTCATGCTGGTGGGCCACCTGCCGCACCTCGCGCGCCTGACCGCGGCGCTCGTCGGGGATCCCGAGGTCGAGCGGATCCACTTCGCCCCGGCGACCGCGGTGGGCCTCCGCCGCGGCCCGGACGGCTGGCAGCTGGAGTGGGTCGTCCCGGCGGGGACGGGCGGCACCCGCTAGTGCCGCAGCTCGCCTGCGTCCGGTGCGGCGCCGTGACGCCGCTCGGCCCCGCCTTCGAGGGCTGTCTCGCGTGTCCCGACGAGCCGCGCGCGGCGCTCGAGGTCGTCTACGACTATGCCGCGCTCGCCGCGCAGGGAACCCTTCGCGCGTGGGCGACGCGGCCCGGCGGGCTGTGGCGGTTCCGCGAGCTCCTGCCGGTGCCGATGGACGCGTCGGTCCTGAGCCTGGCGGAAGGCGCCACGCCGCTCGTCCGGCTCGCGGGGACGGACGGCCCGCGCATCTGGCTGAAGGACGAGACGCGGAACCCGACCGGGTCGTTCAAGGACCGGCTCCATGCCGTGTCGCTCACCATGGCCCGGGTGCTCGGCTTTCGGAAGGCCGTGGCGTCCACGACGGGAAACCACGGCACGGCGCTGGCGGCGTACGCCGCGCGGGCCGGCATGGACGCGCTCGTCTTCTGCGATCCCCGGGCCCCGCTGGTCCAGCGGCGGCTGATGCAGCTCTTCGGGGCCCGCGTCGTCGTCCTCGCCGACCGCGCCGCCCACGTCGGCTGGCTCGTCCGCGAGCGCGGCTGGTACCCGTCCACGGGCATGACGCCCGAGCCGGTCGCACGCCCTACGGCGTCGAGGGCTACAAGACGATCGCGCACGAGGTCTTCTTCCAGCTCGGCGGCCGCTTCCCGGCGCGGATGCTGGTGCCGACGTCGGGCGGCGACGCGATCTACGGGCCCTGGAAGGGGTTCCGGGAGCTCCGGGCGCTGGGCGCGGCGGGCGCGCTGCCGCGGATGGTTGCGGTCCAGGCGGCGGGCTGCGACCCGATCGTCCGCGGCTGGCGCGCGGGCGCCACGACGGTGCCGGTGCATCCCGACCCGCGGACGATCGCGGTGTCGATCGCGGACGAGACCGGGGGGCCCGCCTCGCTCCGGGCCGTCGCCGAGTCCGGCGGCACGGCCGAGGCGGTGTCGGACGAGGCGATCCTCGACGCGATGCGGCGGCTGGCGGGGCAGGGGATCGCGGTCGAGCCGTCCTCGGCGGCGTCGGTGGCGGCCGCGCTCGGGCTGGCGGCGGGCGGCGAGCTCGGGGCCGACGAGGACGTCGTGTGCGTCCTGACCGGCGCCGGCGCGAAGTGGCCGGACGCCCTCGTCGACGCGTTCACGCCGAGGGAGCTCGCCGACGCGAGCCCGGACGCCGTGCGGGCGTGGATCGACGCCGGCGGGAGCCGGGAGGAGAGCGCGCAGGTCAACGACTGACTCGCGATCACCGCAGGAGGTTCTTGTAGATCCGGCCGTCCTTCATGATCACGACGAAGTTCCTCGCCGGATCCTCGATCAGCTTGATGTTGGCGATCGGGTCGCCGTCCACCAGCAAGAGGTCCGCCAGCGCGCCTTCCTCGACGACGCCGAGCTTCCCAGGGTACGGATTGCGCTTCCCGGACAGCGCCAGCAGTTGGGCATTGGTCCCGGTCGCCATCACGAGCGCTTCCGCTGGGGTGTACCACTGAACCAGCTTGGCCAGCAGTTCCCCATGACGCCGGGCAAGCTGGGGCGAGAACAGGATGTCGGTGCCCCACGCCGTCTTGATCTTGTACTTCTTCGCCAGCCTGAAAGTTGCGTCCGTACCGGCGAACACCTCCGTTGCCTTGGCTCGCTCGAACGATCCAGGCGGAAAGGCCTCGGCCAGCTCGTCGGGAAACGCCTGCATGCTCAGCCAGATTCCATTGTCGGCGATCAGTTTCGCGGTGGGTTCGTCCATGAGGTGGCCGTGTTCGATGCACTTCACGCCGGCGGCAATCGCGCGCCGGATCGATTCGGAGGTGTATGCGTGGACGGTGACGTAGGTGCCCCAGTTTTCGGCGGCTTCAACGGCGGCGCGCAGCTCGGCCTCGGTGAACGTGGTCGCGTCGAGCGGGCTGTGAGGCGAGGCCACGCCGCCGCCCGCGGTGAGCTTGATCTGCGATGCGCCCAGCATGAGCTGCTCGCGCACACGGACGCGAACCTCATCGGGACTGTCCGCGATCATGGCGGCGCCGAGCAGCTCTCCGCGCGACAGCGGCTTCCCGACGGTGCGCGGAATCTCGAACGGCTGGCGGAAATCGCCGTGACCACTGGTAACGGATATGATTGCGCCGGACGGGAAGATTCGCGGACCTGCGATCGTGCCCTCGTCGATGGCGCGCTTGAGTCCGAACGCGGGGCCGCCGACGTCACGAACGGTGGTAAACCCGCGCAGCAGCGTGGCCGATGCCTCGGCGCCGGCCACGAGATTGAGGTGACCGACGTCCCCGATGAGAAGCGCTGCCGGGGTCGGCCGCACCATCATCGTGTGCCAGTGCATGTCGATGAGTCCGGGCATCAGCGTGCGGCCGCCGCCGTCGATGACCGTGGTCGGACGCCTGCGGGGCGATCGCCGCGGCGGTGATGCGCTCGATGACCTTGCCGCGGACCAGCACGTTCATCGGGCCCGAGAGCGTGTCGCCCTTGCCGTCGAAGATGCGGACGCTCTGGAACAGCGTGACGGGACCGGTCGACGCCGTGGGGGTCGGCGTGGTCTGCGCGACGCTCACGCCACTACAGCCCCAGGACTGCGGCGGCCAGGATGAACAGTCTCGGCAACATGCGGATCCTCCGTACGCATGTCGGGTGCACAGTTTCGGCGATGCCCAGGATGCTGACTCGAACGATCGTGCGCCGCCGCGGAGCGGCGGTCAAGGGAGCGCCTCGCCGAGTGCGTACGCTGCCGCGCAGAGTGACAGCGCGCGGGCGCGCCCGTCACGCCCGCCGGCGCGTCCGGAGCGAGGCGCCGGAAATGTGCGCCCATCCGCCTTGACAGCGTGGAGGGGCTCCGTCAGAGTGCCACCCAGTAGAGACCGCCGATTCCCGGACCTGAACGGAACCGATTCAGGGATGCGCCTTGACGCGCGTCGACGAGGGAGACACCGATGAGCGAAGCGCCCACCTCCCCGATCTCACGCCGTCGCTTCCTTCGCACGACCGCCGCGCTCGGCGGCGGCAGTCTGCTGGCGGCGGGGGGCTCGCCCCGGGGCCGGCCCGGGCGCAGGGCTCCCTCAAGGGCACGAAGCTCACCATCATCGCGGGCGACTGGTACGTGCCCGAGACGAACAAGATGCTCGACGAGCTCGTCGCGTCCCTGTCGAAGGAGACCGGCATGGACGTGCGCGTCGAGCGATTCGCCGGCGAGCAGCAGGTGGCCAAGGTCGCGGCGATCGTGGGCAGCGGCCAGGGCGGCGACATCGCCGTCGTCCGGGACTTCGACGCCTACCTCTACGCCGACAAGCTGATCGACGTGACGGACCTGGCGGGCGAGATCGGCAAGACGTACGGCGGCTGGTTCGACGTCGCCCAGCAGGCGTGCGTGGTGAAGGGCCGCTGGAAGGCGCTCATGATCGGCCAGGCGCCGGCCGCCTGGAACTACCGGACGGACATGTTCCGCGCCGCCGGCGTCGAGAAGTTCCCCGACACCTTCGACGAGCTCCTCGTCGCCGCCCGGAAGCTCCACGCGAAGGGCACGCCGATCGGCATGACGCTCGGGCACGCCTCGGGCGACGGGCGCTCGACCAACTACCCGGTGCTCTGGGCGTTCGGGGGCAAGGAGTTCGAGGCCGACGGCAAGACGGTCGCCCTCAACTCGCCGCAGACCCTCAAGGCGGTCGAGTGGTACACGGAGATCTACAAGGTCATGGACCCGGGGGTCACCGCCTGGCTCGACCCGGACAACAACCAGGCGTTCCTCGCCGGCAAGGTGTCGGCCACCGTCAACGTGAACACCGTCTACCTGGCGGCGCGGGCCGCCGCGCCGACCGATCCCGCCAAGAAGACGCTGATCGACAACATGGACCACGCCAACTGGCCGGCCGGGCCGGCCGGGCGCTTCGGGCACTACAACATCAACCTGTGGGCGGGCTTCGCGTCCAGCAAGAACCGCGAAGGCCAGCTGGCCTTCCTCCGGGCCTGGCACGACCGGAACTTCCTCCCGAAGTGGACGAAGGCGGGGCAGTCCTACTTCATCCCGCCGTTCGTCGGCTTCGACAAGGAGGACGTCTGGCCCGACGACCCCAAGCTCCGGATCTTCCGCGAGCTGAACAAGGTGAACCGCCTCGCGGGATATGCCGGACCGCCGACGCCCGCCGCGGCCGAGGCCGTCAACAAGTTCGTCCTGGTGGACATGTTTGCCAAGGCGGCGACCGGCCAGCTCAAGCCGCCCGACGCGGTGAAGTGGGCGGAGAAGGAGTACCAGCAGATCGCCCAGAAGCGCCTGGGATAGGCTGAGCCGGCCGGCCGCCGCCGCGGGTCCGCACTCCGCGGCGCGGCGGGCTTCGCGGCATGGCGCGTCTCGCGGTCCGACGGTGGCTCGACCAGGAGCAGACGCTCGCGTGGCTCCTGGTCGGGCCCCTCGTGCTCCTCCTCCTCGGACTCGTCGCCTATCCGTTCGGCGTCGCCGTGCAGTACGCCCTGTCCGACCGGACGCTGGCCGAGCCCGGACGCTTCGTCGGGCTCGCCAACGTCTGGAACCTCTGGGACAACCAGATCTACCGGCAGACGCTCTGGAACACGATCGTCTACACGATCGGGGCCACCATCCTCAAGCTGGGCGCGGGCCTCGGCCTCGCCCTGATCCTGAACGAGCAGCTGCCCCTGAAGCGCCTCATCCGGTCGGCCGTGCTGCTGCCCTGGATCGTGCCGACCGTCCTGAGCGCGATGGCGTGGCTCTGGCTCCTGACCCCCAACTTCAGCGTGCTCAACTGGATGCTCGTGCACAGCGGGCTCAGCCAGCGCGGGCTGCCCTGGCTGACCAGCCCTTCCCTGGCCATGTTCTCGGTGATCCTGGTCAACACGTGGCGCGGCATTCCGTTCTTCGCGATCACGCTCCTGGCCGGGCTCCAGACGATCCCGGGCGAGCTCTACGAGGCCTCGGCCATCGACGGCGCCGGGACCTGGCATCGCTTCCGCCACGTCACGCTGCCGCTGCTCCAGCCGATCCTCCTCATCACCCTCGTCCTGTCGGTGATCTGGACCTTCTCCGACTTCCAGGTGGTGTACGGCCTGACCCAGGGCGGGCCCATGAACTCGACGCACGTCCTGGCCACGCTGAGCTACCAGGTGGGGCTCGCCTCGGGGAACATCGGCGAGGGCGCGGCGATCTCGCTCACGATGCTGCCGCTCCTGCTGATCCTGATCGTGTGGCAGATCCGGCACCTGCGGCGCGGGGCCGGGGCGTGACTCGCCGCGCCGGCGATCGAGCGCGCCCTGTTCGTGTACGCGCCGCTCGGGTTCGCGCTCGTGTTCCTCCTGGGGCCGTTCTACTGGATGGTCATCACCGCGCTCAAGCCGAACTCCGAGCTGTACAACGCGGAGCGGAGCCCGCTCTACGTCGCGACGCCGACCCTCGAGCACTTCGTGTTCCTCTTCACGAAGACGTCGTTCCTCGAGTGGACCAAGAACACGATGATCGTGGCGACGGGCGCGACGGCGGTGGCGCTCCTCCTCGGGGTGCCGGCCGGCTACGCGCTGGCGCGATTCCGCTTCCGCGGGGCCGGCCTGGTGGGGACCGGCGTCGTCGTGACCTACCTGGTGCCGACGAGCCTGCTCTTCATCCCCATGGTCCAGGTCATGAGCACGATCGGCCTGGTCGACAGCTACTGGGCGCTGGTGGTCGTGTACCCGACCTTCCTGGCGCCCTTCGTCGCCTGGCTGATGGCGGGCTACTTCCGCACCATCCCGGGCGAGCTGGAGGAATGCGCGCGCATCGACGGGGCCAGCCGGCTCGGGGCGCTCTGGCGGATCGCCATTCCGCTCGCCCGGCCCGGCATCGTGTCGGCGGGCATCTTCGCGTTCACGCTCTCCTGGAACGAGTTCATCTACGCGCTCACGCTGGTGACGGCGTCCAGCGAGCGGACCATCCCGGTGGGCGTCCTCGTCCAGCTCACGCGCGCGGACTTCTACTTCTGGGGTCCGCTGATGGCGGGGGCGCTGGCCGGCTCGATCCCGGTGGCGTTGATCTACTCGTTCTTCGTGGACCAGTACGCCGCCGGGCTCACCGCCGGCGCGGTGAAGGGCTGAGGGCGGGGGGTCAGGAAGCGAGGTCAGCGAGAGAATCGGTGGGATGAAGATCGTCTCGCTGCTTCCGAGTGCGACCGAGATCGTCTGTGCGCTGGGACTCACCGAGGCGTTGGTGGGCGTCACGCACGAGTGTGACTACCCGCCGGATGTCACCGGAAAGCCCGTGCTGACCGCCAGCCGTATTCACGGACGGGGACTCACCAGCGTAGAAATCGACCATGCAGTCTCCACGCGGCTCGGGGGCCACCAGGGTCTCTACACGCTGGACGAGGCACTCCTCCGAGCAGCTGCAGCCGGACCTCGTGCTGACCCAGGAGTTGTGTGACGTGTGCGCGGTCAGCTACACGGAGGTACAACAGGCCGCCCGGCTCCTGAATGCCGCGACGCGCGTGGTCTCGTTGGAGCCCACGACCCTCGAGGCGGTGTTCGACAACATCACGCTGGTTGGTCAACTCACGGGGCGTGAGCGCGAAGCGGCGGAGTTGGTGACCGGCTTGCGAGCACGCCTGGTAACCGTGCGGGCGCGGCTCTCGCACGTGAGCCGACGGCCGCGGGTATGGGTCTGCGAATGGCTGGCGCCCCCCTACGCAGCGGGCCACTGGGTCTCGGCGCAGGTGGACTGGGCCGGCGGGCAGGAGGTATTCGAGCGGCAGGGGCTCCCGTCGGTCCAGATCAGGCCCGAGGACGTGACCCGTGCGGCGCCTGATGTGATCGTCCTCGCCCCCTGTGGGTTCAACGTCGAGTCGGTCGCGCACGAGGCCGCGCGGACACTGTTCTTTCAAGGCTGGCACGCGTTGCCAGCGGTCCGTGCGGGCGCGGTGTGGGCCGTCGACGCGTCGTCGTACTACAGTCGGCCCGGGCCGCGCCTCGTGGATGGCGTCGAGCACATGGCGCGAATCCTCCACCCCGAGATCTTCGGGGCGCCAGACCCCACGAAGGCACGGCGTATTCGAGCCCCAGTGTAGCTTTGAAGGGCGGTGCCATCGGGGATAGTCGCGGGGGGTCGGCAACGATGGCGGTACACTGGCCGAGATGGCGACCCCCGCGGCCCGGCTGTACGAGCTTCGTCTTCTCCGCCTCCCGCGTCCGGCTCCCGGCCCGTGAAGAGCTTGAAGGCGCGCACCGCCTGCCCGACGTTCATGTGCCCGCCGTCGACGGTGTCGCAGCCGAGGCGCCGCGCCACCTTCAGCAGCGGCGTGTCCAGCGGAACGTGCACGACGTCCGACACCCACATCGTCGGGCCGAAGCAGCTCGGCCGGCAGCGGCAGCCCGGGCACGTGTCGGCGTCCCCGTCGGCGTCGCGTGGATGAGGCCGCTGGCGCCGCCCAGCGCCGCCGCGCAGATCCGAGCTCGCGCTCACGCGATCACCGTCGAACCGCCCGTTCAAGCGCGCGGCGAGAGCCGCGGCCCTCGGCGCGTCCTGGTCGACGATGACGAGGCGTGCCGCCCCCAGGCGCAGCACCGCGTCGGCGCAGGCCGACCCGGCCCCGCCGGCGCCGATGAGCACGACGCGCGAGAGGTCGACGCCCGGCAAGGCTCGCCGGAACCCCCAGCTCCAGCCCGCGCCGTCGGTGTTGTATCCCACGAGCCGGTCGCCGCGGCGCACGACGGTGTTGACCGCGCCGATGGCCTCCGCCTCCTCGGACAGCTCGTCGAGAAGCGGGATCACCGCCTGCTTGCACGGATGGGTGATGTTCAGCCCGGCGAAGCGCATGATGCGCGCGGCCTCGATGAGGGCGGGCAGGACGTCCACGCCCCGGCCGGACGCGTCGAGATCGATCAGCTGGTAGTGGAGGCGAATGCCGTGGTGGCGGGCCTCCTCTTCCTGGAGGGCGGGGGACAGCGAGCCCTGGATGCCGGCGCCGATGAGACCGCAGAGCATCGAGGGCTCCATGACGGGGCGAGGCTCAGTGCTGGTAGCCGAGGAGCCGCGGAAGAAAGAGCACGAGCCCGGGCACGAAGGTGATCAGCGCGAGGGCGCCGACCATGACGGCGAGAAACGGCATCACCTCGCGCACGAGATCCCGGAGCGGCACCTCGGCGATCTTGACCATGATGAACAGCAAGAGGCCGTAGGGCGGGGTGATGAGCCCCAGCATGATGTTGACGACGGCCACGACCCCGAAGTGCACCGGGTCGATCCCCAGCGCCTGGGCGGTCGGCAGCAGGACCGGAATGATGATCAGGAGAATCGTCGTGCCTTCCAGGAAGCAGCCGAGGACCAGGAGGAGCAGGTTGACGACCACCAGGAAGGCCAGCGGGGAGAAGTGGTAGCCCTGCAGCACGTGGCTGAGCGCCTTGGGCACGTTCTCCACGGTGACGACGTAGTTGAAGACGACCGCCGCCGCGATCAGGATGCCGATCGACGCGCTCGTCCGCGCGGAGTTGAGCAGCGCGTCGTAGAGGTTTCGCCTGCTGATGCTCCGATAGAGCGCCGCGGACACGACGAGCGAGTAGGCGGCGGCGACCGCGGCGGCTTCCGTGGGCGTGGTCACGCCGCTGTAGATGCCGCCGAGGAGCACCACGGGCATGAGGAGCGCGGGAAACGCTCTCCAGGTGATGCCGGGCAAGTCGCGCAGCGGCGTGGGGGGCTCGACGGGAAAGTTCCGACGCTTGGCGACGAAGGCGATCAGGGCCATCTGGGCGACCCCGACCAGCAGGCCCGGGACGACGCCGCCGAGAAACAGGTAGCCGACGGACGTGTCGGCAATCAGGGCGTAGACCACCAGGGGGATCGAGGGCGGGATGATGGGTCCCATGACCGAGGACGCCGCGGTCAGGGCCGCCGCGAAGGCGGCGGGGTACTTGCCGTCCTGGGTCATCATCTTCTGCATGAGCTTGCCGGAGGCGGCGGCGTCGGCGAGGGCCGAGCCGGACATCCCGGCGAAGATGATGCTCTGCACGACGTTCACCTGCGCGAGCCCGCCGCGGAAGCGGCCGACGAGGGCGTCGCAGAAGCGCAGCAGCCGCTCCGTGATGCTGCCGGTGTTCATGAACTCGGCCGCCAGGATGAACAGCGGAATGGCCAGCAGGATCTCGCTCCGGTACATCCCGTTGAGCAGCTGCTCGGCGGCGGTGCCCATGTCGAGCCCCGCCAGGAGGAGGTAGAGCACCGACCCGCCGATCATGGAGTGGCCGATGGGCAGCCCGAGCAGGCTGAGGCCGACGATGGCCGCGACGGCGGCGGGGAACGGGCCGGCGAGCGTCACAGCGCGGAGCCGGCGCCCGGCAGATCGGGTTCGGTGACCTCTTTGCCCCGGAGCAGGCGGGACAGGATCCAGACGTAGCGGACGATGACGGCGACGACGAAGACCACGTAGATCGAGAACAGATGATCGAAGCGGATCTTGAGGTAGGCCGTGCGCTCGACCTTCATGAAGCGGACGTAGTCGAGCGTGGCCGGGAGCGACACCGCGTACAGCGCCACGATCGCGACCCCGGTCACGATGCCCGCGATGCGGCGGGTGCGGGCGCCGAACGCGCCGTAGAGGAGGTCGAAGCGGACCTCCTCACGCTCCTTCACCACGAAGGCGGCGCCCCAGAGCACCCCCCACAGCCAGGCGATGACGGTCAGCTCCGACGTCCAGCCCACCGGGAAGTTCAGGAGGTAGCGGAAGACGATCTGCAGCAGGAACGCGAGGAACATGACGGCCAGCATGGCCGCCAGGACATCCTCCGCGCGGCGCCGCAGCCACCTCCCGAACTTCCCGAGGAACGGACTCACGGATCGGCTGCTACAGGGCGTTGATCTTCTCGAGCATGCCCGGCGGCCAGCTCTTGGCCAGGTCGGAGCTCAGATACATCTTCTGCGCGTGCTCGCGGAAGGCCTTGACGTCGGGCGTGTAGATCTCGAGGCCCGCCTTCCGGAAGGTGTCGGCGAGCTCCGCCTCGCGCTTCAGGTGCTCGGCGGCGCTCCAGGCGATGGCCTTGTCGGCGGCCGCCTGGAAGGTCTTCTGCTTGGCCGGCCCCATGCCCTCCCAGGTCTTCAGGTTCACCGTGAGCAGGTCGAACCCGACCAGGTGCGAGGTCAGCACGATCTGGGACATCACCTCGTAGAACTTCATGTTCTGGACGTTGGGCAGCGGGTTGTCCTGGCCGTCGATGGCGCCGGTCTGGAGGCCCGTGTAGACCTCGGCGTAGGCCATGGGCGTGGGATTGGCGCCCAGCGCGCGCCCGAGGAACTGCCAGGCGTCGCCGCCCGGCATCCGGAGCTTGATGCCGGCCATGTCCGCCGGCGTCGTGATCTTCTTCTTCGGCTTGAGGCCGACCTGGCGGGTGCCGAAGAACGTCGGCCCGAGGATCTTCACCTTGACCTCGTCCTCGACCATCTTCTTCATCTGGGCGCCCAGGTCGCTGGCGAAGAAGGCGTTCAGGTGGTTGGCGTCCCGGAACAGGTACGCCGACGTCAGGATCGACCAGGCGGGCAGCTGGTTGGAGATGTCCTGCGGCGCGATGTTGCCCAGCTCGAGGTTGTTGCGCTGGAGGGCGACCAGCTCGGTGCCCTGCTTGAACAGCGAGCCGTTGTAGAACGGCTCCACCTTGAAGTCGGCCGCGATCTCCTTGGCGAACATCTCGATCATGCTCGCGCGGATGTCCCGGTCGGAGAACACCGCGGCGAAGCGCAGGGTGGGCGGCGCTTGCGCCTGCGCGCGGGCCGGGACCAGGTACGCCGCGGCCAGGGCGGCCCCCGCCTTGAGGGCCGAACGACGGTCGATCAGGAAGTCCATGCTCGTTCTCCTCCTCGTGACGTCCGACGACGTCAGCTCTTGTTCGTCAGGTAGCCGAGAACCACCTCGGCGACCAGTTCGCGCCGCCGGCGGACATCGCCCTTGGCGCCCATCTCCCGCTGGAAGATCGCTCCGAAGGTGTACTGGTTCGTCACGTTGAACAGGCCCAGCGCGGCGATGACCATGTGGACCTGGACGGGATCGGCATCGGCGCGGAACGAGCCGTCGGCCTGCCCGCGCGCGATGACCCGGGCCAGCCGCTCGATGATCGGGCGATTGAGCGACCGCATCGCCTTCGACTTCCGGAAGTGGCTGCCCTCGGGCCTGGTTCTCGGCCACGACCAGCCGCACGAACCCCTCGTGCTCCAGGTAGTAGGTGAAGGTGAACTCGACGATCCGGCGGATGGCGGAGGCGGGGTCGAGGTGGTCCAGGTCGAGGAGGCCTTCGGCCTGGCGGATCTCGGCATAGACGTGCTCGAGCACCGCCAGGTAGATCTTCTCCTTGCCGCCGAAATGGTAGTTGATCAGCGCCCGGGTGGTGTCCGTCCGGGCGGCGATCGCGTCCATGCTGGCGCCCTTGAAGCCGCGGGCCGCGAACTCGTCGATCGCCGCGCGCACGATGTGGGCGCGATTGGCCTCCGGCGCCTTGGGCTTGCGCATGGCGGCGTTGCGCGCCGGCGCCCCGCCGGCTCCGCGCCAGCCCACTTGGAATTGACGACATGGCAAGGTAAATTAACAGCATCGACAATTTCGTGCAAGCGGCACCCTGAGGCCGACCGACCCTGGCGGCGGGCGAGCGGCCTGCGAGGAGCCTCCGGATGACCATCGAGGAAGCCCTGCCGGAGCCGGCCAACCCCCTGGGGGTGGACGGCATCGAGTTCGTCGAGTACGCCACGCCCCGTCCACAGGAGTTCGGCGCGCTGCTGCAGAAGCTCGGCTTCGCGGCGGTAGCCCGGCACCGATCCCGCGAGGTGGTCCTCTACCGCCAGGGCAGCATGAACCTCATCGTGAACGCGCACCTGCCGAAGCGCCCCACGCCCGCGCTCTCCGCCGTGGCGCTGCGCGTGCGCGACGCCGCCTTCGCGCACCAGCATTCGCTCGACCTCGGCGCCTGGGACCAGCCGACGCGCGCCGCCGCGATGGAGCTCAACATCCCGGGCATCCACGGCGTCGGGGACAGCCTCATCTACTTCGTCGATCGCTACCAGGACTTCTCGATCTACGACGTGGACTTCGTGCCGCTCCCCGGCATCGCGCCCCGCCCGCCGGCGCTGGCCGGGCTGCACTGGTTCGGCGTCGTGCAGGCCATCCTGGCCGACCGCACGGCCGACTGGCTCGACTTCTACCAGACCCTCTTCGGCTTCGCGGTGCTGCCGCGAGGCCAGCATTTCGGCGTGCTGCCCGGGGGCACGCTGCTCGAGAGCCCCTGCCACAAGTTCTACCTGCAGCTCATCGAGCCCCCGTCCAGATCGGAGGACGGCCCCGGGGAGGAAGGCCTCGTGCGAGTCGGCCTGGGTGCCCCGGACGTACCGCTCGTGACCCGGAT
>CAWCVP010000018.1:0-84975 GCA_963799055.1 uncultured Candidatus Rokubacteria bacterium | reverse complement strand
AGCTGGAGGAAGCCGACGCGCCCCGGACCTGCGGGGTCTTCCGCGCGATGCTTCCGTTCCGGAGCCGGATCATCCAGGCGCGCTGGAGCGGCGAAGCCGCCTGGATCCCGCTCGGGGACCGGCGCGTCGAGCTCACGCACGAGAACCACACGAGCCATCCCTCGCGTGGCGAGATCCTCTTCTATCCGGGCGGCCTGAGCGAGCCCGAGATCTTCTTCCCGTACGGCAACGCCAGCTTCGCCAGCAAGGTCGGGCCGCTCGCCGGCAACCACTTTCTCTCGATCGTGGAGGGGCAGAGGCACCTCGCGGCGTTCGGCCAGGTCGTCCTGTGGGAGGGCGCCCAGGACATATCGTTCGAGCTCGCCGGTTGAGAGGCCATCGGTTGGATCGGCCGGCCTGAGGAACAGCGGGGGGAGCCATGGCAGACGAGGGATATCCGCGGGACATGCGGGGGTACGGGCAGCATCCCCCGGACCCCCGCTGGCCGGGCCGAGCCCGTGTGGCCCTGCAGATCGTGCTCAACTACGAGGAAGGCGCCGAGAACTCGATCCTCCACGGCGATGCCGCCTCCGAGACGTTCCTCTCCGACATCGTCGGCGCCCAGGCGTTCCCCATGCGTCACATGAGCATGGAGTCGCTCTACGAGTACGGCAGCCGGGCCGGATTCTGGCGGCTGATGCGCCTGTTCGAGGCCCGCCGCGTCCCCGTGACGGTCTTCGGCGTCGCCCAGGCGATGGAGCGCAACCCCGAGGCCGCGGCCGCGATGCGGGAGGCCGGCCACGAGATCGCCTCCCACGGCTGGCGCTGGATCAGCTATCAGCTCGCGGACGAGGCCACCGAGCGCGAGCACATCCGGCGCGCCGTGGAGACACTCCGGCGCCTGACCGGCCACGCGCCGCTCGGCTGGTACACGGGACGGGACAGCCCGAACACTCGCCGTCTGATCGTGGAACACGGCGGATTCCTCTACGACGCGGACTCGTATGCGGACGATCTGCCCTACTGGGTCGAGGTCGAGCGGGAAGCCTCACCTCGTCGTTCCCTACACTCTCGACGCCAACGACATGCGGTTCGCCACCCCGCCGGGGTTCACCTGCGGCGATCAGTTCTACGCCTACCTCCGAGACAGCTTCGACACGCTCTACGCGGAGGGGGCCGACGCGCCCAAGATGATGTCAGTGGGCCTCCACTGTCGGCTGGCGGGCCGCCCGGGCCGTATCGCCGCCGTCGCCCGGTTCCTCGACCATGTGCTCGAGCGCGACCGCGTGTGGGTGTGCCGGCGCGTGGACATCGCCCGCCACTGGATCGCCGAGCATCCACATGTCCCCAAAGCCTGAGTCACCCCGCCGCTCCTGACCCTGGCGTCCCGGCACCGGGACCGGTCCGCGCCGGCCGAGACGTCGCAGTCCCTTCGCCCGGGAGGCTTGCCGATCGCACGGATCTGTGGCCCTTGTATCCGTGGATATGGTTCGCCATGGCTACGAGACTGGCGAGGACCGACGGCTCGGCCGGCTCTCGCGGCTGATCCAGCTGACGATGACGCTGACGCATCCGCCCTTCGAGATCGCACTTCGCGGTCTCCGACCGATGCCGAGCGATCTTGGGCTCGCCCGCCTGGCCGCACGGGTCGCGAGACGCTGATCCGAGGGCGACCCGGCGCGACAGCGAGACCACGAGCTCTATGGAGCCAATCGACGACTATGCCCTGATCGGGGACGGCCGGGGCGCGGCCTTGGTGTCGCGCCGTGGCTCGATCGACTGGCTATGCTGGCCGCGCTTCGACAGTCCGCCCCTGTTCGCGCGCCTCCTCGATCCCGACGGCGGCTGCTGGTGGCTCGGGCCCACCGCGCCGAGTCGGGTCTCACGGCGATACGTCGAGGCGACCAACGTGCTCGAGACCGTCTTCGACACCGACGACGGGACACTTGTCCTCACCGACCTCATGCCGGTCGCATCGGAGGAGGACAAGCGCCGACTGCTGCTGCCCGAGCACGAGCTGGTGCGGGCGATCGAGTGCACGCGCGGCGAAGTCGAGGTCGAGACGATCCTCGATCCGCGACCTGACTACGGCCAGGCCCCCGTGCGACCGCGGCTGTCCCCCCTGGGGGTTCGCATGTCGACGCCGGCCGGGCTGCTCGTCCTTCGGGCGGACCTTCCATTGCAAGCCGACGACGACGGCCGCGTGCGCGCGCGCGTGCAACTGCGCGCCGGCGACCGCCGGTACGGGTCACTGACCCTCGCCGCCCAATCGCCGGCGATCCTGCCTCCGATCGGGGAGTGGACCCGAGCGGCCGTCGACCGCTCCGTCCGGTGGTGGCGACAGTGGGCAGGCCGCTTGGCGTACACGGGTCCCGCGCGCGATGCGGTCATGCGCAGCGCGCTGGCCCTGAAGCTCTTGGTCTACGCCCCGTCCGGCGCGATCGTCGCGGCGCCGACCACTTCGCTGCCCGAGCGCATCGGCGGCGACCTGAACTGGGACTATCGCTTCTGCTGGCTGCGCGACGCCGTCGCTCACCGTCCGCGCGCTGTTCGGCCTGGGCTACCACGAAGAGGCGGAGGCGTTCGTCAGCTGGCTGCTCCACGCCACGCGACTGACCCGGCCCGAGCTGCGGTCGCTCTACGACGTCTACGGCAAGCTGCCGCCACGCGAGCGGACGCTCGACCACCTGCGCGGCTACCGGGGCTCGCGCCCGGTGCGGGTCGGCAACGCCGCGCGCGACCAGCTCCAGCTCGACGTCTACGGCGAGGTCATCGACGCCGTGAGCCACTTCTGCCGCGAGGGCGGACGGCTCGACCGCGAGACCCAGCGGATGCTTCGCGCACTTCGGCGAGTTCGTCTGCCGCCACTGGCGGCAGCCGGACGACGGCATCTGGGAGCCGCGCAGCCCGCGCGCGCCCACAACACGCACTCGCGGGTCCTGTGCTGGACCGCGCTCGACCGGCTGCTCGAGCTTGCACGCGAGCGGCCACGTGCCGCGGACTGCCCGCGGAGGCGTTCGAGAGCCATCGCGAGCGCGATCCGCCGCGAGGTCGAGCGCGCGGCCTGGAACCCGGCGCTCGAGCAGCTACGTCGCCCAGCTGGACGGCGACGCGCTCGACGCCAGCCTGCTGCTGCTCGCCTGGTACGGCTTCGAGGCCGGCCAGCTCGCCGCGGATGCGGGCGACCTTGCGCGCATCCGCGAGCGGCTCGGCGCCGGCGGGCCGCTCCTGTACCGCTACGAGCCGGGAGCGCCGCCCGGCGAGGGCGCGTTCGGCATCTGCAGCTTCTGGGCGGCCGAGTACCTGGCGCTGCGGCGGCGGGCACCGTGGCCGAGGCGCGCGACTGCTTCGAGCGCGCTGCTCGGCTACGCGCAACGACCTCGGGCTCTTCGCCGAGGAGATCGACCCGGCGACGGGCGACGCGCCTCGGCAACTTCCCGCAGGCGTTCACGCACGTCGGGCTGATCAACGCCGCCCTGTCGCTTGACCGCCGGTCGCGCGGTCTGCCGCCGCTGACGTCCGGCAACGGGGGCGATCGCGCCGCGCGACCCGCCGCCGGAGGCGCGGCCATGAACTGGGGCAGCTGGCTGCTCTGGGGCTTCGCCGCGACCGTCGTGCTCACGACCCTGATGGCCGGCAGCCAGGGGCTCGGGCTGACGCGCATGAACATCCCGTACCTGCTCGGGACGATGTTCACGCCGAACCGCGACCGGGCGCAGCTCCTCGGGTTCGGCGTCCACCTGGTCAACGGCTGGCTGTTCTCGCTGCTCTACGTCGCGGCGTTTCACGCCTGGGGCGACGCCGCCTGGTGGTTCGGCGGCGCTTATCGGCGCTCGTCCACGCCGCGTTCGTCCTGGCCGTCGGCGATGCGGCTCCTGCCCGGGCCTGCACCCGCGCATGGCGAGCGAGCAGCATGGGCCGACCGTGGTGCGCCAGCTCGAGCCGCCGGGCTTCCTCGCGCTCAACTACGGCGTCCAGACGCCGGTGGCCGTGCTGGTGGCCCACTTCCTGTTCGGGATGATCCTCGGCGCCTTCTACGGAGTCCCTCCGCGATAGTCGCCTCCCGCCGACGCCCGACTCCGGCAGGCCCGAGAGCGACGGGCGAGCGGGTCAGTTCAGCGCGTTCACCCGCGCCAGATGGACAGTAGCCGTGGTCCGAAGACCATCGCACCGATTGCCGCCGCCCCGAGCGCGCTGATGAGCACGGCGCCGGCTGCGACGTCCTTGGCTCTTCCGGCCAAGGGATGAAAACCCGGGGATGCCACGTCTGCCAGAAGCTCGACCGCCGTGTTCAGAGCTTCGGCGGTCCAGACCGCGACGATCGCGAGGACGATCCAGCACCACTCCCAGATCGAGAGCCGGAGCAGGATCCCGGCCGCACAGACCACGACGGTCGCGAAGGCGTGAATCCATGCGTTGTGCTGGAACCGGAGCATGACCATGACGCCATCCCAGGCAGACCGGACGCTTCGCAGTCGTCCGGTGAACGTCAGGGTCCGGTCAGTGGTCACCGACGGCGCAGTCCGAGAAGCACGGAACTCGACAACGCCGGGCAGTCCCAGCGTCCGTCAGCGCCGCCGCGCACGGCGAGGGCGGGCCCGCCCCCGGCGAGAGGCCGCCGGCCGCCGGGGCTTGCCGCGCCCGGCGGCCGCCGAGGCGAGGAGACGCTTGGCCTGCCGCCGCCCGAGCCGGCGGAGACCGACGATCGCCGCGCGATTCTTGCCCACGGGCGTGGCGCGACCTCGCTCCCACTGCATCACGGCCGCCGGGCTGACGCCCACCAGGCGCGCCATCGCGGCCTGGCTGAGGGCGAGGCGACGTCGAAGCTTCTGGATGAGACCGGGCGACAGCCGCGCCGCGCGCGCCTCGTCCTCGGAGACCGCGGGCTGCCATCGGCGGCCCGCGTCGGATTGCTGCCAGCGCGCCGCCACGTCCCGGAGCGCGGCAAGCTGCGCGCGAAGCTCCCGCACCGCCTGGCGCAGCCGACGCACGTCCCGTCGAAGCGGCGCCGCGGCGCTCCGGATGTGCTTGCGCGCGCCGCGCGCGATCGCGTCCTTTATCGCCATCTCGATCTTGGCCAAGTGGGGTTCCTCCGAGATCCTCGAATTCGAACGAACAGCGTGTCGGTCGACGAGTCGACGCTAACAGTGGGGATGGGGCTTGTCAAACCGACGCGGGCAGCGGAACGTCGGCCGCTCCTTCGCGGACGGCACGCGCTAGAATCGGGTAGCACGAGGAGGCGCGATCGATGCGCGTGACGGTCATGGGCAGCGGTGGGACGGGCGGGTTCTTCGGCGGGCTCCTCGCTCGCGCGGGCGAGGAGGTGACGTTCGTCGCGCGCGGCGCTCACCTCGACGCGATCCGGGCGAACGGTCTCGCCGTGCGGTCGCGCCTCGTCGGGGACTTCACCGTTCCGGGCCGGGCCACCGACGATCCGGGCGAGGGCGGCGTGGCCGACCTCGTCCTCTTCTGCGTCAAGGCGTATGACACCGAGGGCGCGGCGGAGCGGGTGCGGCCGGCGGTCGGGCCCGACACGGTGATCCTGCCCGTTCAGAACGGAATCGACAGCGCCCAGCGCATCGGGCGCGTCATCGGGCAGGAGCACGTCATCGGCGGCCTCGCCGCGGTCTCGTCGGTCGTCGCGGCGCCGGGCGTCATCGAGCACCGCGCCGGCCCGGACGCCATCCAGCTCGGCGAGCTGGACGGACAGCCCAGCGCGCGCGCGGAGCGCGTCGCCGACGCGCTCCGCCGAGCGGGGGTCAAGGCTCAGGTGCGCCCGGACATCCGCGTCGCGCTCTGGGAGAAGTTCGTCCTGATCTGCGGGCTCAGCGGGATGACGGCGCTGACGCGCCTGCCCCTCGGCGCGGTCCTCGCCTGCCCCGAGACCCGGAAGCTCCTCCAGCAGGTCCTGGAGGAGACCGATGCGGTCGGCCGGGCGGAAGGCGTCGCGCTGCCGGCCGGGCTGGTCGAGCG
This sequence comes from uncultured Candidatus Rokubacteria bacterium, assembly GCA_963799055.1. Taxonomy (GTDB): domain Bacteria; phylum Methylomirabilota; class Methylomirabilia; order Rokubacteriales; family DASRDR01; genus DASRDR01. The sequence goes on along the minus strand of CAWCVP010000018.1, from coordinate 79,023 downwards.
GCTGCTCCGATTCTTCGACGGCTCGGATCCGGCGATCCGCGGCTCCCTCTACTACGACCTCGCCGCCGGTCGCCGCCTCGAGATCGAGACCCTCAACGGAACCGTCGTGCGCCTGGGCCGCGAGCGGAGCGTCGCGACCCCGGCCAACTTCGCCGTCTACGCAGCCCTCAGACCGTATGCAGAAGGCGGGGTCAGGCCCTGACTTTGACTTTCGACGCCCCCGCCCCGTAAATCAAAGTCTGGGCCTGACCCCGATTTGATTCTCGGAAGCTCTGCCCGCAGCGCGGCCGTAGTCAAGCCAGGGCCTGACCCCGAGTTGGGTCGGCGTGCTAGGATGAGGCGTTCGCACCCCCGCGCGCGAGCCCGCGGCGCGGGAATCTCGGCGCCCACAAGGAGTCGCGCATGTCGGGTCGGCCGTTCCTTCAGATCCCCGGTCCCACCCTCGTGCCCGAGCGGATCGTGCGCGCGATGTCGCAGTCGATCATCGACCACCGCGGCCCCAAGTTCGCCGCCCTGGTCGGCGAGATCCTCGCCGGGCTCAAGACCGTGTTCCAGACCGAGCGCGGCCACGCGATCCTGTACCCGGGCTCCGGCACCGGCGGCTGGGAAGCCGCCGTGGTCAACACGCTGTCGCCGGGCGATCGGGTCCTCGGCGTCGTCAACGGCCACTTCTCGAACCACTTCTGCCGGACCGCCGCGGCGCTCGGCATCGAGGTCGACCGCCTGGAGGTGCCCTACGGCGAGGGCGCGCCCGCGAGCCGGGTTGCCGAGCGGCTCCGGGCCGATTCGACCCATCAGCTCCGCGCGGTGCTGGTCGTCCACAACGAGACCTCGACGGGTGTCACCAGCGACGTCGCGGCAGTGCGCCGCGCCCTCGACGAGGCGCGCCACCCGGCGCTCCTGCTGGTCGACGTCGTCTCGTCGCTCGCGTCGATCGACTTCCGCTTCGACGAGTGGGGCGTGGACGTGGCCCTCACCGGCCCCCAGAAGGGCCTCATGCTGCCCCCGGGGCTGACGATCCTGGCGGCGAGCGAGCGGGCCGTGCGCGCGAGCCAGGCCGCCAAGTGCCCGCGGGCGTACTGGGACTGGGGGCCGGTGCTCGAGCGGAACAAGCGAGGCGAGTTCCCCTACACGCCGGCCACCGCTCTCCTCTTCGGTCTCCGCGAATCGATCGCGATGCTCCAGGAGGAGGGGCTCGACCGAGGTCTTCCGGCGCCACGCGCGCCTGGCCGAGGCGTGCCGCCGGGCGGTCCGGGCCCTCGGGCTCTCGATCCTCTGTCGCGAGGCCGCGCGAGCACTCGAACACGCTCACCGCCGTGGTGATGCCGCCGGGGTTCGACTCGGACGCCTACATCGTCCACGCCAACCGGACCCTCGACCTGTCGCTCGGCGTGGGGCTCGGCGAGGTCAAGGGCAAGGTCTTCCGGATCGGGCACCTCGGCAGCCTCAACGAGCTGGAGGTCCTCGCCGGGCTGGCCGGCGTGGAGATGACCCTGAAGAGCTTCGGGGTGCCGGTGACCCTCGGAACCGGGGTCGCCGCCGCCCAGACGTATCTCCTGGAAGGTTAACCCGCAGGCCGCCGCGTCCCGAGGACGCGACGGCCGAGTGAAAGAGGAGACGCCCGCATGAAAGGCCGCCTCGCCGTCATGACGAAGTTCAGCGCCGACTTCGACATCCGGGAGTACACCGTCCCCGAGGTCGAGCCGGACGCCGCCCTGGTCCGCATCACGCGCGGCGGGATCTGCGGGTCGGACCTCCACATCTGGCGCGGGGAGCTCCAGGACCTCATCGGCGCCCCGGATCGTGGCCAGACCTTCGGCCACGAGATGTGCGGCGTGATCGAGCGGCTCGGGCGGAACGTCACGACCGATTCCACCGGCGCGCCGCTGAAGGAAGGCGACCGGGTCACGTACTGCTACTTCTACCCGTGCGGCCGCTGCCCGGCCTGTCTCGACGGCCACCGGGCGGCGTGCCCGAACAAGCGCCGCGGGACGCGGTACGCCGACGATCCCCCGCACTTCGTGGGCTCCTACGGGGAGTACTACTACCTCCGCCCGGGTCACTTCGTGTACCGGGTGCCCGACAGCATCTCCGACGACGTGGCCACGCCGGTCAACTGCGCCCTCGCCCAGGTGCTCTACGGCCTCGAGCGGGTGCGGGTGCGGATCGGGGACACGGTGGTCCTCCAGGGCGCGGGCGGGCTCGGCCTGAACGCCGCCGCCGTCGCCAAGGAGATGGGCGCCGCCCAGGTCATCGTGATCGACCAGATCCCGGAGCGGCTCGAGCTGGCCCGGCGGTTCGGCGCCGACCACACGCTGAGCCTCCAGGAGCTCCCGCGGCCCGAGGACCGCGTGGCGGCGGTGAAGGAGCTCACGCGGGGCTGGGGGGCCGACGTCGTCTGCGACTTCGTCGGGTTCCCCGCCGTGATCCCCGAGGGTCTCCAGATGCTGAAGAGCGGCGGCACGTACCTCGAGATCGGCCACATCAGCCCGGGGCACAAGTTCGAGTTCCACCCGGCGTCGATCGTCTGGCGCTCCCACACGATCGTGGGCATGATCCAGTACGAGCCGTGGGCCATCCAGCGGGGGCTCACGTTCCTCGAGCAGAACCAGCGGAAGTACCCGTTCACCGAGGTCATCTCGCACGTCTACCCGCTGGAGCGGATCAGCGAGGCCTTCCGCGAGGCGGAGTGGCTCGGTCGCCAGCACAGCCCGCACAAGATCAGCCGCGCCGCGATCGCGCCCTGGGGGAAGTGACGGCGGTTCGACCCCGGCGCGCCCGCGCGCGCCACGCACGATTGGGGGGCCGGAGATGCCGGGGGAGCGCATCGAGCCCTGGATGATGGAGGAAGTGAAGAAGTTCATCGAGCACGCGTTCCTGGAGACGACCGTCGACTACTTCCCGCGAGGGAACGGGTCGGCCGTGCTCTTCCGGGCCGAGGGACGGCCGTCCCACACGGAGCCGCGGCGGCTTCTCCACCAGCTCTGGATCGACAAGAGCTTCTTCCTGCGCTGCCTCGACCGCACCTCGCTCCACAGCGCCCTCGAGGGGATGGACATCGCGATCTCGATGAAGAAGGCCGGCGACAAGATCGTGGAGATCCATTGAGGAAACTCCGCCCGGAAGGCGTCCACGCCTGCCCGCCGTCGACGGGCGCCCGCGCGGCCGAAGGCCCGGCGCGTCGGGGCGCGCACAGGGCCCGGCGGCCTCGCGCTCCGCCCGGCCACCCGCGCCGACGTGCCGACGATCCTCGGCCTGATCCGCGGCATCGCCGAGTACGAGCGCCTCCTGCACGAGGTCAAGGCGACCGAGCCCCTCCTCCGCGAGCACGGCTTCGGCCCGCGGCGCGTCTTCCACGCGATCCTGGCCGAGCGCGACGGGCGGGCGGTGGGGTTCGCCCTCTACTTCTTCACCTTCTCGACCTTCACCGGGCAGCCGACCCTCTACCTCGAGGACCTCTTCGTCGTCCCGGCGGAGCGCCGGGGCGGCATCGGCAGCCGCCTCCTGGCCCGCCTGGCCCAGATCGCCGTCGAGCGGCGCTGCGGCCGGATGGAGTGGTCGGTCCTCGACTGGAACACGCCGGCCCGCGACCTCTACTTCAAGCTCGGCGCCAAGGCCATGGAGGAGTGGACGGTCTTCCGCATGACGCCCGACGCCTTCCGCGCCTCGCGCGCGACGGCATGCCCGGCGTCGCCCGCGGGCTAGCGGACTCTCGGTCCGACGCTCAGGCGGATCGGCCGCTCAGCCATGACTCGCCCACGCCCGAGGGCCGTGCCGCGCTCCTCGTCCTGGCCCTCGTGCTCCTGATCGGTCCGCTCACCGCGGAGGCGCAGGCGCCCGGCCAGGGTCTGGCGGATCGCCGTGCTCACCGGCGCCGTGCCGCGCGAGGGCCCGTTGCCGCGCGCCCTGGAGCAGCGGCTGGCCGAGCTGGGCTACGTCGAAGGCAAGAACCTCCTCATCGACTTCCGTACCGCGGGCGGACAGCTCGACTCGGCTGCCGACGCTGGCCGCCGAGCTGGTCGGCCGCGGGCCGGACGTCATCGTCGCGGTCTCCACGCAAGCTGCGATCGCCTTGAAGAACGCGACCCGGCACATCCCGATCGTCCTCGCCGCGGTCGGCGATCCGGTCGGAACGGGAATCGTTCCCAGCCTGGCGAGGCCGGGAGGGAACATCACCGGCGTATCGCTGCTCAACGCCGAGCTGAGCGGCAAGGCGTTGCAGCTCCTGAAGGAGGCGGTGCCGGCCGCCTCGCGCGTCGCGGTGTTCTGGAACTCCGAGAACCCGCTTCACCGACAGGTCCGCGCCGCCACCGAGCCGGCGGCCACGGCGCTCAAGGTCACCCTTCAGTTCCTCGAGGTGCGGAGCCCGGACGATCTGCCGAAGGCGTTCGACGCGCTGGCTCGACAGCGAGCGCAGGCCCTCCTGGTGTTCCCCGACGCCGTCACCCTCGCCCACCGGACGCCGATCATCGCCCAGACCGCCCAGCGCCGGCTGCCCGCCATGTATCCCTTCCGGGAGATGGTGGATGAGGGGGGACTGATGTGCTACGGCCCCAGCCTGGCCGAGAGCGGGCGGGCGGCCACCGACTACGTCGTCAAGATCCTCAAGGGCGCGACCCCCGGGACCCTGCCTATCGCCCAGGCGACCAGGTTCGACCTGCTCATCAATCTCAAGACGGCCAAGGCGCTCGGCCTGACCATCCCGCCCGCGCTCCTGCTCCGCGCCGACCAGGTGATCGAGTGACGGGCGACCTGGACACGGTAGCTCGACGCCTCCGCGGACGCGTCGCGACGTCCCGCCCTCGATGCTCCTGGCGATCGGCGTCGCCGACTGCGACGCGCGAGGGCGCGAAGATCACGGCATCTCCGGATGCCCCTGGTGGCCATCGTTACTGGCCAGCCTGCGTCGACGTACCCTGCCGGCCATCGCTGGATCCTGATACGCCAAGCGAGCGGCGGATCGAGGCCAAGCGGATGCGCCGAGGTCGAGCGTCGTGCCCGAGCCGCGGTAGCAGGTAGCCCGGGGTTCCAGGCGGACGCTCGCGCCCAGATTCACGAGCCGACTGCCGACGCCGGTGAGCGTCCGGGCCGCTCCCCAGGAGGCGGGCGCCGACCTGGCCGAGGCTGCCGATCGGCATGATTCCAGGTGGCGTGGACGGGAGGAGTCTCGCCGAGGTCGAACGTGTCGTCCTCACTGATCGGACGTCGCCAGCCGTTTCTGCGCTGCTCGATCGTCCGCTGGACCTCATGATCCGACGAGCACTACTCCGCGCTTCCCATACGCGGTGATCTTCACGGACCTCGGGCGAGAGATCAGGGCGCCGCCGTGGCGATACCAAGGCCGACCCAGGTACCGGGCTGGTTCGCGTGCGAAGCGTCGACGGCCTGGCGGCGGAGCCCGCTGCCGGAACCGGGTGGCCCTTGTCATTGGGTAGTGCGCCTTGTCAGGCCTGGTCCATCGTGAGCTGGAGGCGGTGCCGGGCGAGCACCGCGTCGGGACCCACGCCGTGGGCCGCGAGGGCGGCGGGCTTGAAGTAGCGGTCGGCGATCGCGTCGGCGAACGCCTCCCCGCCCGTCTCGACGAGCAGCACCCACGGCCACGGCTCCTCGCCCTTGGCGACCTCGCCGCCCTTGAGCTTGCCCTCGTCGGTCTTCACCTGGGTCACCTCGGGGACGGTGTTCAGCAGGTGGACGCCGACGACACCCGTCTCGTCGAGAAGCGCGGCGGGCGCCGTGTCGCGGAGCCACCGCTCGAGATCCGCATCGCGGCCCGGCGCGGGGCGCGCGCGGAGCGTCAAGAGCCCGCCCCCCTGCCCGCGGCCCGTCGTCAGGGCCACTCGGCATCCAAGCCGCACCGTGTTCCGGAAGTGCGGCAGCACGCGCTTCGACCACTCCGTCGGGAAGTTCAGGCGCAGCACGTACGGCGCGCTCCGGACCGTCTCGGCGCTCTCGGTCTCGTAGATGTCGAGGTACTCGCGGGGCCGGTCGGCCACGTCGTAGCGGCGCCCGCGGAGGAAGCCCGGGATCCCGACGCGCTCGGCGACGTGCTCCCGGTCGTGCCAGCGGATCATCTCGAGGTCCCCTTCCGGGGTCATCGCATGCCAGATGATCAGGACGCCCTGCCCGATCAGCGCCATTTCGGATCTCCTCGCTCGGGGTCGATGCTGATCTGGAGCTGGTAGGCCTCGCTCGCGGAGAGCTTCGGCTCCGCCCTGCGGAGGCTGTCGGGGGCCAAGAGGCCCGCCCGGAGCTCGCCGAGGACCGACGCGTCGTCGGCCTCCACCAGGAGGCACCACGGGTCGATCGGACTCCGGTCCCGGTCGCCCGGCCCTCGAAGCCGCTTCTCCTCGGTGGCGATGCTCGTGACCTCCGGGGTCGCGTCCAGCACGTGGACCGCGACCACCCCGGTCACGTCCTCGATCGCCGCGAGTCCGGATGGCGCGAGCGCCGGCGGAGGGCCGGACGCCGACTCGGCGCCGGGAAGTCGCAGCGTCAGCAGCACGCCGCCCTGTCCGCGCCCGGCGCTCCTGGCCACCCGGTACCCGACCCGCAGGGTGTCCCGGAAGTGCGGCACCATGCGCCGCGTCCACGGCGTCGGATCGTTCAGGCGCGCGAGATAGGGCGCGCTCCGCAACGTCTCGGGGCTCTCCACCTCGTAGAAGTCGAGATAGTCGAGCGAGCGCTCGAGGCTCCGGTATCGCCGGCCGCGAAGGAATCCCGGCACGCCCACGCGCTCCGGGATGTGCTCCCGATCGTGCCAGCGCCAGTAGTCCGTCTCGCCTTCCGGCGAGATCGTGTGCCAGATCGCCAGCACCCCTCCTCCGAGCAGCGGCATGAATCCCCCCTCAGCGGCGTGACGTCATGGCGCCACGGCCTCGAGCGTCCCGCGGGCGTGCGGCGCCTCGGGCGGCCCGATCGGCCGGACGACCGGCAGCGTGGCGCCCGCGGCCCGATAGGCCTCCATCTCCGCCCGCGCCCGGCGCGCGTCGCCGATCGCCCCGAGCGCGTCGACCAGCGCCGGCGGCACGGCGTCCGCGTCACGGCCGGGGGCGCGGTCCCGGTCGAACGCGCGGAGCGCGTCCTCGAAGCCGCTGGCCCGGAACATCGTCCGGTAGTACGGGAGCGAGAGATACCGGACCAGCTCCTCCCGGAAGAGCCGCGTGACGCCCGCGTGATCCTCGGTGACGGCGAGCGGGACCGGCGCGACGACCTCGAAGCCTTCGAGCGGCTTCCCCGCACGAGCCCGGCCGCGGGCGAGGGCGGGCACGGCGACGTCGCGAATGTACGCCGGGCCGCACAGCCAGAGCACGACCCCGTCGGCGAGCTCCCCGGCCAGCTCCAGCATCGGCGGCGCGAGGCCGGCCAGCAGCACCGGCGGCGCCGGCGCCCGGAAGGCGCCGGTCCAGCGGACCCGGTAGTACCGCCCCTGGAAGGTCGCCTGCCCGTGCAGCGCCGCCCGGAGGACCTCGAGGTACTCGCGCATCACGGCGAGCGGCTCGCCCATGTCGAGGCCGAGCGCGTCGACCATCGAGGGCCGGTGGCTCAGCCCGATGCCGAGCCGGAAGCGGCCGGCCGACACCTCCATGAAGCGTCGACGCTTCCTGGGCCATCATGACGGGATGGCGCGGGTAGATCGGGACGACGCCGGTCCCGAGCCCGATGCGCTCCGTCGCCTGAGCGTACGCCGCCAGCACGAGAAAGCTGTCCCGCCCGAGCCCGTGGGTCACCCACGCGCTGTCGTAGCCAAGCGCCTCGGCGCGCCGCACGAGCTCGATCGCGGTGGCGAGGTGGTCGCGAGGCGAGAGGTACGCGCCGAGACGTCGCGCCGGACCGGTCATGGGCGACCAGCATAGCAGACCACGTCGCCGCGTTGACGCTGCCGCGGACGCTCGACTAACATCACGACGTCGCGCGCGACGCCTGCGCCCGCAGCAACGTGCACCGCATCCTGTTCAGCCTGGGCGGCATCCCGATCTACTCGTACCCCGCCATGCTCTACGTCGGGCTCGTGGCGGGCGTCTTGGCCAGCGTCCGGGTCGCGCCGACCGCGGGCCTCCCGCCGCTCCGCGTGTACATCGCCACGCTCGTCCTCCTCGTGCCGGCCCTGGCCGGGGCGCGCCTCCCTCTACGTGCTCGCGAACTGGGAGACGTACCGGCGAGAGCCCCGGCGCATCTGGCGCAGCTGGGAAGGCGGCGCGTCCCTCTACGGCGGCCTGCTCGTCAGCGTGCTTCTCTCGATCCCGCTGCTCCCGGCCTTCGGGCTCGCGTTCTGGCCGTTCTGGGACGTCACCACCTTCACGCTCCTGATCGGCATGGCGCTCACGAAGATCGGCTGCCTCCTCAACGGCTGCTGCTCCGGACGCGAGACGGCGGGCCCGCTCGGCATGAGCCTGACCGACCATCGCGGCGTCCGGCGCGGCGGATCCCGGTGCAGCTCCTGGAATCGGGGGTGGCGCTGGCCCTCCTCGTCGCGGTCGCGCTCCTGTGGCCCCGGCGGCCCTTCGACGGCGCCGTCTTTCTCGGGACCGTGCTCGGCTACGGGATCGCGCGCGGCCCCCTGGAGTGCCTGCGCGACACGGCCGCCGTGGACCGCCTGCGCAACGTGCGGGTGAACCTCCTCATCTCGACGGCCCTCGCCGCGCTCGCCGCCATCGGCCTCGGCGTCCTCGTGTCCCGCTGAGACCGGCGCGCACGTCCGCGAGCGGTTGCGCCCGCCGGGAGAGGTTCGGTACCATCGCGCCGTGCTCCTCCAGCAGGCGATCAACGCGCTGACGCTCGGCAGTCTCTACGCGCTGATCGCCATCGGGCTCGCCATCACGTTCTCCATCCTGGACGTGGTGAACTTCGCGCAGGGCTCGCTCGTCATGTGGGGCGCCTATCTCGGCGTGGTCTTCGCGGTCGGCCTCGGTCTCGGGCTGTTCATCCCGATGCTGGGGTCCATGTTCCTGGTGGGCCTGATCGGCATGCTCCTCGAGCGCACGGCGCTCCAGCCGCTCCGCGTCCGCAACGCGCCGCCGATCGCCGCCCTGCTGGCGACGCTCGGCGCGGCCACCATCCTCGATCATCTGATCCTGATCGTGTTCGGTCCCGACACGCGCGCCTTCCCGACCCCCTTCCCGATCCGCATGGTCGAGATCGGGAACGCCCAGATCTCGACGCTCGAGCTGACGATCACCGGCATCGCCCTCCTCCTCCTGATCGGCCTCCAGGCGATGCTGCGGCGCACGCGCCTCGGCCTCGCCATGCGGGCGATCGCGCAGGACGGGCGCGTCGCCGGCCTGATGGGGATCGACACCAACCGTGTCGTGGCCCTCGCGTTCGGCGTGGGCGCCGCCGTCGGCGGCGTGGGCGGCGTGCTGACCGGGATCTACTACAACTCCGTGGACATCGGCATGGGATACTCCGCCGGCCTCAAGGGCTTCAGCGCGATGGTGATCGGCGGCATGGGGAGTCTCCCGGGGGCGATCCTCGGCGGGTTCCTCCTGGGCACCGCGGAGACCGCGGCCACCGCCATGTTCTGGTCCGGCTACCGGGACATCGTCGCCTTCAGCCTCCTCATCCTCGTCCTGATCGTGCGGCCGTCCGGGCTCCTCGGCACCCCCGAGATCCGCAAGGTCTAGCCGCTTGACTCGGGAGCGCATCGTTCTGGGCGCGCTCCTCGCCGCCGCGCTCGCCCTCCCCGCCGTCGTCCGCTCGCCGTACGTGCTCCACGTGGCCGTGCTGGCGGGCATCTACGTGATCCTGACGCTGTCCTTGAACCTCGTCACGGGCTTCTGCGGGCAGTTCTCGCTCGGCCACGCCGGCTTCTACGGCATCGGCGCGTACACCGCCGCGCTGCTCGCCGTCACGTGGGGAAGCCCGTTCGTCCTGAACCTCGCGGCGGCGGCCGTCGTGGCGGGCATCGCCGGATGCCTCATCGGGCTTCCGACCCTGCGCCTCGGCGGGATCTACCTCGCGATGGCGACGCTCGGATTCGGCGAGATCATCCACCTCGTCCTCTTGAATTGGCTCGCGGTGACCCGGGGTCCGCTGGGCATCCCCGCGATTCCGGGACCCGAGCTCTTCGGCCTCGACCTGGCGACCCCGGCCCGGCAGTACTACGTGGTGCTGGTGCTGGTCGTGCTGGCGACGATGGTCGTCTCGCGGCTGGTCGACTCGAGCTTCGGGGAGGCGATCCAGGCCATTCGCGAGGACGACGTGGCGGCCGAGTCGCTCGGCATCCCGACCACGCGGCTCAAGGTGGTGACGTTCACCCTGTCGGCGGCGATCGCCGGGGTGGCCGGCGCCTTCTTCGCCCACTACGCGACCTTCGTGAGCCCCGGCTCGTTCACGCTCGTCGAGTCGATCCTCGTCCTCTCCCTCCTGGTGTTCGGGGGCATGGGCAGCGTCGAGGGCTCGATCGCCGGCGCGGTCATCCTGACCGTGGCGCCGGAGGTGTTCCGGTTCCTCGCGGAGTACCGGATGGTGATCTACGGCGTGATCCTGCTCGGCCTGATCCTCTTCCGGCCGCAGGGACTCCTCGGCGGGATCTCCCTCGGCCTGACGCGGCGCCCCGCGTCACCGGCATGATCGAGATGGCCGGCGCCGGGCACGCCACACCGTCGGCGCCCATCCTCGAGGTGCGCGACCTCTCGGTCCGGTTCGGCGGCGTCCGCGCCGTCTCGGGTGTCTCGCTCGCCGTCCGCGAGGGCGAGATCCTGTCGATCATCGGGCCGAACGGCGCCGGCAAGACCACCATCTTCAACGTCGTGACGGGACTCTACCGGCCGACCGCCGGCGACGTGCGCCTCCGGGGACGTCCGATCTCCGGGCTTCCCCCGCACGCGAGAGCAAGGCTCGGGGTCGCGCGGACCTTCCAGAACATCCGCCTGTTCCGGGAGCTCACGGTCGGCGAGAACGTCCGCGTCGCGCGGTACGGCCGGGCGCAGGTCGGCCTCGGGGGGGCGCTCCTCCGGACGCCGGGGTTCCGGCGCGAGCGCGCGGAAGCCGACGCGGCGGTGGCGGCGCTGCTGGAGAGCGTCGGGCTCCGCGGCCGGAGCGGCGAGCTCGCCCGGAGCCTCCCCTACGGCGACCAGAAGCGGGTCGAGCTCGCTCGGGCGCTCGCGTCCGGCCCGAGCGTGCTGCTGCTCGACGAGCCGGCGGCCGGGATGAGCACGGGAGAGGCGGACGAGCTGATGACGCTCATCCGGAGCCTCCGCGACCGCGGCCTCGCCATCCTCCTGGTGGAGCATCACATCCGCGTCGTCATGGGCGTCTCCGATCGCGTCGTCGTGCTGAATCACGGCGAGCGGATCGCCGAGGGGCCGCCGGGCGCCGTCCGTCGAGACCCGACCGTGATCGCCGCGTACCTCGGCGAGGGCCCGTGACCCCGCTCGCGTGGATCCTCGCCTGGATCGCCGCGGGAGCGGCGACGCTCTTCGCGGGGGGCGCGCTCTACGTGAGCCTCGTCGAGCACCCGGCGCGCCTGGCCACGGGCCCACCGATGGCGGTCGCCCAGTTCCGCACGAGCTATCCCCGCGGCGCGAAGCTCCAGGGCGGGCTGGCGATCCTGGGCACTCTCGCCGCCGTCGGCGCCTGGCTCGGCGGCGCGCCGATCGGCTGGCTGGGCGGCGGCGCGCTCCTGGGCCTCGTCGTGCCGTACACCCTTCTGGTGATCCTCCCCACGAACACGCGGCTCCTCGACCGAGCCCTGTCCCCCGACTCGCCCGAGGCGCGCCGGTTGCTGGGACGCTGGGGTGGGCTTCACGCCGTGCGCACGGGGCTCGGCCTTGCGGCCGCGGCGGCGATGGCGCACCTCCTGGCGCGCGGATGAGCCCACCGGCCGGCGCCGGCGAGCGCGAGGTCGCTCACCTGGAGGTCCAGGGCCTGGCCGTCCGCTACGGGGCGATCCGCGCGGTCCACGACGTGTCGCTCGAGGTGCGCCCCCGGGAGATCGTCACCCTGGTGGGATCGAACGGCGCCGGCAAGTCCTCGACGCTGAACGCCGTGGCGGGCCTGGTGAGCGCCGACGCCGGCGAGATCCGGCTCGGGGGCGAGCGCGTCGACGGCCTCCGCCCCTGGCAGCTCGTGGCGCGCGGCGTGAGCCTCACGCCCGAGGGGCGGCAGGTCTTCCCGCGCTTCACCGTCGAGGAGAACCTCGCGGTCGGCGCCTACGCCCGGCGCGACCGGGCGGCGGTGGCGGCGGACCTCGAGCGCGTCCTGGCCCTGTTCCCGGTGCTGCGCGAGCGCCATCGTCAGCCGGCGGGCACGCTCTCCGGGGGCGAGCAGCAGATGCTCACCATCGGGCGGGCGCTCATGGCCCGCCCGCGGCTCCTCCTGCTGGACGAGCCGTCGCTCGGCCTCGCGCCCCTGATCGCACGCCAGATCTTCCAGACCATCGCCGAGATCCGCCGCCAGGGCGTCGCCGTCCTCCTGGTCGAGCAGAACGTCCACCTCGCCTTCACCGTCGCGGACCGAGCCTACGTCATGGAGACCGGCCGGGTGCGCCTCCGGGGCACACCGGCCGAGCTCTCACGAGACGAGGCGATCGTCCGCACGTACCTTGGAGGGTAGCCTCGTGTCCGATCGATCCGACCGCTACCGGGTCCTCTACTGGAATCGCGCCACGCCCGAGCTCTACGCCGTGATCCGGGAGCAGGCGCCGCCCGAGGTCGAGCCGGTGTTCCTCGAGACGGAGGATCCGGCCGAGGCGCGCGCCAAGCTCGCCCAGGCGGAGTTCCTCATCATCGCCGACTGGGCGCTCACGGCGGCGGATCTGGAGGGAGCGCCCCGCCTCCGCCTGGTCCAGCATCAGGGCGTGGGCTACGAGCGCATCGACACCGCGGCGCTCGCCGCCCGGAAGATCCCGCTCTGCCTCTGCCCCGCCGGGACCGCGACCGGCGTGGGCGAGCACACGATGACGCTCATCCTCGCCGTCCTGAAGCAGGTCGTCCTGGCGCACAACGCGCTGGTCCAGGGCCGGTGGCTCCAGTGGACCCTCCGCCCCCTGACGCGCGACCTCGAAGGCAAGACGCTCGGGCTCTTCGGCTTCGGCCGCACGGGGCGCGCGACCGCCCAGCGGGCGGTCGGCTTCGGCGTGCGGCTCCTCGCCTGCGACCCCTACATCAGCCTCACGCCCGAGGAGCGGGCTCGCTACGGCGGCATCGAGCTGGTCTCGCGGGAGCGGCTCCTCCGCGAGTCGGACGTGGTGGTCTGCCACGTGCCGCTGACCGACGAGACGCGACACATGGTCGACCGGGCGTTCCTCGGCCAGATGAAGCCGAGCGCGTACCTGATCAACATCTCGCGCGGGGGGGTCGTCGATCAGGACGCCCTGGTCGAGGCGCTCCGCCAGCGCCGCATCGCCGGGGCCGGGCTCGATGTCTTCACGCCGGAGCCGCTCGCGCCCGGGCATCCGCTCACGACGCTCGACAACGTCGTGCTCACCCCGCACGTGGGCGCGGGGACGCTCGACGCCTTCCGCACCAAGATGCGGTTCGCGCTGGGCAACGTCCGGCGCGTCATCGAGGGAGAGCCGCCGCTCGAGCGCGTTCCCGGCACCTGAGGGTCCGTGCCGACACTCGCCGGCACGCTCCTGCTGCTCGGCGCGGCCCTCCCGGCGGCCGTGGTCGGCGGCGCGCTCGGGTTCGGGACCGGCCTCGTCATGCTCCCGCTCGTCGTCTGGGTGGTCGGGGTGCGCCAGAGCGTCCCCGTCCTGACCATCGCGCTGATCGTCGGCAACGTCTCGCGCGCGTGGTGGAGCCGGGACGAGCTCCACTGGCGGGTGATCGGCGCGTATCTCCTGGGCGCGGTGCCGCTCGCGGCGATCGGGTCGGTGATGTACACGGTGGCGCCGCCCGAATGGCTCTCGCGCCTCATGGGCCTCGTGCTGCTGGTCGCCCTCCCCCTCCGCCGCTGGCTCGAGCGGGGGCCGCGGCCGATGCGCCTCCGCCACTTCCCCGTGCTGGGCGCCGTGACCGGCTTCCTGTCGGCGCTCGTCGCCGCGACCGGTCCGCTCATGGTGCCGTTCTTCCTGGGCTACGGCCTCCGCCGCGGCGCCTTCGTCGGAACCGAGGCCGTGTGCGCGGCCGCCGTCCACCTGACCAAGACGCTCGTCTACGGCCGCTACGCGCTCGTCACGCCCGAGACCGGCGCCCTCGGCCTGCTGATGGGCGGAGTCATGTTCGTCGGCGCGTTCGTCGGGCGCCGGATCCTCGACCGGATGAGCGATCGGTCGTTCGTCCTGGCCCTGGAGGTCCTGGTCGCCGGCCTCGGCCTCCTCTTCCTCGTCCACCCCCCGCGTTGAAGGAGGGCTTCTGATGGCCATCGCCCCGGGTCTCGTCGGAGAGGTCGAGCTCGTCGTGCAGCCCGCCGACACGGCGGACGCGCTCGGCAATCGCGGCGTCCACGTGCTCGCCACCCCGCGCCTGGTCGCCCTCCTCGAGCTGGCGGCCATCCGCGCCGTGGAGGCGCACCTGCCGCCGGGCGCCGGGACGGTCGGCACCCGGATCGACGTCCGCCACCTGGCGGCGACCCCCGTCGGCATGCGCGCCCGCATCCGCGCCACGCTCCGCGAGGTCGACGGCCGGCGGCTCGTCTTCGACATCGAGGGGCAGGACGCGGCGGAGCGGATCGTCGAGGGCACCCACGAGCGCTTCCAGATCGACCAGGCGAAGTTCCTCGCCCGCATCGCCGCGAAGGCCCGCCCCTCGACCTAGCCGGATTGGTCGACCAGCACTAGCCCCGGCGGTCAGGTCGGCGCCGGGGAATCCGCTTGAGACGCCCTTCCCGGCGCGAGCGCAGCCAGGCGCATCGCGCTCTCGCGGGCGATCAACGCCTCCAGTCCAGCGTGGAGCACGGCGGTCTTCGTCTTCAGTCCGCTCAACCGCTGAGCTTCCGTCAGGAGGCGCTCATCGATGTTGATGGTCGTCCGCATTTGGCACCACGCCTTCCGAGCCGGCGAGGTCAGTCGGCCAGGACGACCTGGTCGCGGCCCTCGCGCTTGGCGCGGTAGAGCGCGGCGTCCGCGGCCCGGAGGAGGGCGCCGCCCAGACCTCCGTGCTCGGGATACGCGGCCACGCCCATCGAGCAGCGGACGCCTTCCAGGGGGCGGCCCCCGTGAGTGACCCGGAGGCCGCGGATCGCCTCCTGGATGTCCTCCGCCCGCCGCCGGGCATCCTGGAGTGACGCCTCCGGTAGGATGAGGACGAACTCTTCACCCCCGTAGCGGCACGCCACGTCGCCGGCTCGCGACACGTTGCGGAGGAGAGCGCCCAGGCTCGCCAGGACGGTATCGCCCGCCTCGTGACCGAACGTGTCGTTGAAGTGCTTGAACCGGTCGATGTCGAGCAGGATCAGCGAGACCGGGCGGCGCTCGCGCTCCGCGCGGCTCAGCTCGCGATCGAGCGTCTCCTCCATGTACCGGCGGTTGAACAGCCCGGTGAGCGGGTCCCGGATGGACTGGCCCCGCAGGGTCTCGCGGAGGCGGACGTTCGCCAGCGCCAGCGCGAACTGCTCGGCGACGGTCACGGCGAGGCGCACCTGCCCGTCGCCCAGGCCGCCCTCGGCGGTCACGCCGGCGGGCACGGCCAGGGTGAACAGCCCGAGCGTCTCGCCCTGGGCCGCCAGCGGGACGCAGACGAACGACGGCGGCGTGGGCTCGCCGAGGTGCGGGCAGATCGGGCTCGCGCCCGCGTCGTCGACCCGGTAGACGCGGCCGCGGCGAAGAGCCCAGCAATCGTCGAGCTGGAACCGCTCGCGCCCGCCCGCGAGCGGCGGGCCCCAGACCGCGACCGCCCACAGGCCGTCCCGCGAGGCGGGCGTCACCAGGACCGCCCCCGACGCGTCCGGGAAGAGGCGGCCGCAGAGCTGACCCATCACGGCGTGCGCCTCCTCCGGCGTGGCGCAGGCCTGCAGGAGCTCGCTCAGCTGCCGCAGGAGCTCGACCTCGCGCGTGCGCTCGGCGACCAGCGCGTCGACCCGCCCGGCGAGGGCATGGCGCGCCTCCCGCTCGCCGGCCAGCGCGGTGCTCGACCCGCGCGGCCATGGCGTTCAGCGCCCGAGCCAGCTCCCCGATCTCGTCACCCCCGGCCACCTCGGACCGCGCCTCGAGATCGCCCGTGGCCAGCCGGCCGGTGGTGTCGGCGAGCGCCTTGACGCGGCGGAGGACGATCCAGTCGCTCCCGATCCAGGCCGCCGCGAGCGCCAAGGCCACCATCAGCCCGAGCCCCGAGAGATTGCGTCTGAAACTCCGGTCGGTCTCCGCGAGGGCCCCCGCCCGAGGAAGGCCCACGCTGAGGTACGCGCGCCGGCCCCCGGCCGGCCCGGGGAGCGGCGCGAACCCGAGCAGCCGCACGATCCCGTCGGATCCGTCGACCTCGGCCGTGCCATTCCCCTTCTCCGCGAGCGCGGCCGAGATCACCGACGCTTCGGGCAGGGACTGACCGACCCAGCGCGACGGGTCGGGGTGGCGAGCCAGGATCGTGCCGCCCTCGTCCGAGAGCGCCACCGCCCAGCCCGGAGGCAGGTCTCCCGCGGCGTGGCGTCCGATCCACGCGAGGTCCAGCGTGGCGAAGACGACGGATCGCGTGCCGCCCCCCGGATAGGGCACGGGAAGGGCGGCGACCAGCTGGGCGCGCCCGCTCGCGGGGTCGATCTCGTGATCGCCCGTGGCGAAGGTCTGGGTGCGCACGGCCCGATCGAACCACGGGCGGTCCGTGACGTTCATCGGCCGGGACAGCGGCACGGCGCTGCAGGTGATCTCCCCGTCCGCCCCGGCCACGCCCAAGGTCATGAGATCGGGGAACTCCCGGAGAACCGCCGCGAAGCGGGACCCGCACGCTCCGGAGTCCATCTCCGGCGAGGCGGACAGGGTCACGAGCAGGCGCCGCGTCTCGCCGAGCCGCTGCTCGTGCGCCCGGGCGAGCCCGCGGGCGAAGCGAAGGGCCGCCTCGCGCCCCTCCTGGACGGCCTCCCGGCGCTCGGTCAGGTAGGAGTACGCGGCCAGGCCAAGGGCGGGCAAGGCGGCCACCAAGATCAGGGCCACCAGGCGGTCGCGGAGGCTCGCGATCCGGATCGACGCCATGGCCGCTCGGGCTCTGTCCTTCCTGTACCACGAGTCCCGGGTACAATCTAGCTCGTGCGCCCGCCCCGGGACGCCCTTGTCGTTCTCGCGCTCGCGGGGCTGCTCCTCACCATCGGCCTCGGCGCCGTCGCGCTGACGGACCGCGACGAGGGCGCCAATGCCGAGGCAGCCCGCGAGATGCTCGCGGAGCGATCCTGGATCTCGCCGACGCTCGGCGGCGCGCCGCGCTTCGCGAAGCCCGCCTTCGTCTACTGGCTGATGGCCGGCGCCTATGCCGCGCTCGGAGTCGGCGAGACCGCCGCCCGGCTTCCGTCCGCCGTCGCGGCCCTCTTGCTCGTCCTCGTGCAGTACGCCTTCGCCCGCTGGGCGCTCGGACCGGAGGTCGCGTGGCGGGCCGCGCTCGTGCTGCTCCTGTCGATCGAGTACGTCGCGATCGGCCGCATGGCGCTCACCGACGCGACCCTCGCGCTCTGGACGACCGCCGCCGCCTACGGCTTCCTCCGCGGGTGGCTGGGGGCACCGCCCCGCGGACGGTGGTACGCGCTCGCCTGGATCGCCGCCGGTCTCGCGGTTCTCACGAAGGGCCCCGTCGGGCTCCTCGTCCCGCTCGGAGGGATCCTGGCGTACCTGGCGCTCGCCGGAGGCCTGCGCCAGGCCTGGCGGGAGGCATGGCCCCTCCGCGGCCTCGGGCTCCTCCTCCTGGTCGCCGCGCCGTGGTACCTCGCGATGTTCTGGCTCCACGGATGGGACTACGCGGCGCGAGCGCGGGGCGAGACGCTCGGCCGGGTGCTCCGTCCGGTGACCGGCCCGGGCGGCACCGCGCTCTTCTACCTCCCCGTGCTCCTGGTGGGCTTCTTCCCGTGGAGCGCGTTCCTGCCCGAAGCCGTCGTCGGGGCGCTCCGAGAGGCCCGCGCGCGGGCCCGGCAGAACCGGGCCGCGGCCGTGTCCGTCTTCGCCGCCGCCTGGCTCGTCGCGGGCCTGGTGCTCTTCTCGCTGGCTCAGACCCGGCTGCCTCACTACGTCCTGCCGCTGTTCCCCGGAGCCGCCCTCCTCGTCGCGGCCTCGTGGCCGGCGAGTCCCTCGCGTCTGTCACGGATCCTCCTCGGCGGGACCGCGATACTCTTGGCCATGCTCCTGGTCGCGGCGTGGGTGGCGTCGGATCAGCTCGTCCGTCTCCTCGCGCCGGCGTACCCCGCCGCGGCGAGCGCCACCCTGCCCGCCACGGCCCCGGTACTGGCGGCCCTCGTGGCCGGTGTCGGCGCGGCCGCCCTGATCCGGGACGGGCGCCGGCTCTTCAGGACGCTCGCGGTGCTCAGCGCGCTCGTCCTGATCATCGGGTTCCAGGCCACGCTGCCCGCCTTCAGCGCCCAGTTCGTGGCGCCGGCCGGCGAGCTCGCGTCGCGCGCGGCCGGGGTCGCGCGTCCCTGCGACACGCTGGCGGCGCTCGGCCCCTACCGGCCCAGCCTCCTCTTCTACGCGCGGCGCCCCGTGACCTTCGTCAGCGGGCAATCCCACCGGAACGAGGCCCGGCTGGCGGAGCTGGCCGGGCGCCCCGGCCGGCTGTTCGTCATCGCGCCGGCGGCGTGGGCCTCGACTCTCCCACCGCCCATCTCCGCGCTGGCGGTCATGGAGACGAAGGGCGGCTACGTGCTGCTGGCGAGCGAGACGGTGGTCCCGGGGTGCCCCTCGTGAGCGGGCGCGGACGGATGCTCCTGGTGCTGACCGTCGGCGCCCTCCTCTACCTACCCGGGCTCGGGCGCGAGATCCTGCGCCACCCGCTGGAGGCGAAGTACGCCCTGGCCGCCCGCGAGATGGTCCAGGGAGGGCCGTGGCTCGTGGCCCACCTCTTCGGGGAGATCTACCCCGACAAGCCCCCGCTCTACTTCTGGGCCACGGCGACGGTGGCCGAGCTGAGAGGCGGCCGGCTGGACGAGGTGAGCGCGCGGCTGCCCGCCGTGCTCGGCGCCCTGGCGGCGCTCGCCTTCACGCAGGCGCTCGGCGGAGCGCTCTTCGGCGCGCGGGCCGGCCTGGCCGGCGCGCTCGTGCTCGCCACGAGCGGCCTCTTCTTCTGGTACGCGCGCCAAGGGCACCCCGACCAGTTCCTCACCGCGGCGGTGACGCTCGCGTGCCTCGGCCTCTGGCGGAGCTTCGCGCTCCCCGCCGGACGGCCGCGAGCCGCATGGATCGCGATCGCGTACGCGGCGATGGCGCTCGGCGTCCTGAGCAAGGGGCTCCTCGGGCTCGTGCTGCCGCTCCTGGCGAGCGCATGCTACCTGGCCCTGACCGGGCCGCTCCGCACGATGCCCCGGCGGCTCGGGCTCTGGCCGGGGCTCCCGGTGTTCGTCGGGATCGTCCTCTGCTGGTACGGCCCCGCGGTGGCCCGCCACGGGGTCGCCTATCTCCGCGAGACGATCGTGCACCAGCAGCTCGAGCGCTACGCGCGAGCCTTCGTGCACAAGGGCCCCTGGTACCAGTACTTCGGCGATTTCACGGCCGGGTTCCTGCCCTGGAGCCTGTTCGTCCCGGGCGCCCTCGCCCTGGCGTGGCTCCACTGGCGTGGCGCCAGGGACGACCTCCGGCACATGCGGGCGGCGGCCGGCATCCCGAGCGCCGGGGCACCCGCGCCGTTCCTGTTCCCGCTCTGCTGGTTCGTCTCGGGCTTCGTGTTCTTCAGCCTGTCCACCGGCAAGCGAGCGGCGTACCTCCTCCCGCTCTACCCGGCCGCCGCGATGCTCGTGGGCTGGATGTGGGCCCGCGCGATGGCGGAGGGCCGGGGCTCGCGCTGGATCAGCGTGCCGGTCGCGCTCCTCGGGGGCGTGGCCGTGGCCCTGGCGCTCGCCGTCCTCCTGGTGCCGCGCCGGCTGATCCCGGGCCGGATGGTGGACACGCTCGTGCCGGCCGATCCCTGGTCGCAGGTCGCGGCCGCCGTGATGCTGCTCGCGGGCGCGGCCGCGCTCGGGCTTGCGTGGCGCCGGGGCGGACCCGGGTGGACGTTCGCCGCGATCGCGGCCGTGACCGGGCTCTGCCTCCTCGGCGTGGCGCTGGTCCGCGCGCCCCAGTACGAGGCGCGCTACCCGGCGCGCGAGCTCGCGGAGAGGGTGGCGGCCCACGTTCCCGCCGGCGAGCCGGTGCTGTCGCTCCTGGACGACTACAACTTTCTCGTCGCGCTCTACCTGGACCGCCCGATCGCGCCCTTGCCGGGCCCGTCCGAGCTCCTGGCCGCGCGCCGGACCGCCTCGCGGCTGGCCCTCCTCGACAACAACGACCGGAAGCTGCTGGAGACGCCCGGCGTCACCATCCTCGCGGAGGGGCGCCTCGGGCCGAAGCGCATCGTCCTCGTCCGGCTCGATCCGCACCCCGGTTAGCGGGGCCAGCCGCCTTGTCGATCCGGGCCGCGATCTCTATCCTCTGAAGCGCAGCCGACGCAATCGACCCATTTCCACCGAGGAGGCCCGACCCGCCATGCTCGATCGCCTGCTGGAAACCCGTCGCACGCATCGGAAGGCGCCGCTGCCACGCCCCGCCATCGCCGTCGAGGCGGGCTATCGCATCCAGGACGAGCTGCGGGAAGCGCTCGTGGCGCGGGGCGAGCGGGTGATCGGATGGAAAGCGGGGCTGACCGGCCGGGTCGCGCAGGAGAGCCTGGGCATCCATCACCCGGTGTCCGGCTTCCTCCTGGGCGACGGCGTGTACGCGACGGGCGAGACCGTGCCCCTCTCGCGGTTCGCGGAGCTGGCCGTCGAGGTCGAGATCGCCTTCGTGATGAAGCGGGACCTCGCCGGGCCCGGCGTCACGCCGGCGGCGGCGCTCTTGGCGGTGGAGGGCGCCATCCCCGCGCTCGAGCTGGTGGATCTCCGCTGGGAAGGCAATCCGACCGAGGGCGACCTGGTCGCGGACGGCGTGGCCGGCAACGCGATCACGCTCGGTCAGCCCCTGACCCCGGTGGTCGGCCTCGATCTCGCGCTGGAAGGCGTCGTCTACGAGATGAGCGGACGCGTCATGGCGACCAACACGGCCGCCGAGGTCCTGGGCAATCCCCTCAACTCGCTCGCCTGGCTCGCCAACCACCTCGGCGAGCGGAATCTCGGGCTGCGCGCCGGGGACCTCGTCATGAGCGGGTCGATCTCGACCCTCCTGCGCCCCAAGGCGGGCGACGTCGTGACGGCGCGGTTCACCCGGCTCGGCTCGGTCAGCGCGCGGTTCGCCTGATCCGGGCCGCGCTAGGGCGACAGCGGCTCGGGCGCGGGAGCGCCGCGCGAGGCCGGCGGCGCCGGCCGCTTGGCGAGGAGGAAGAAGACGGAGCCCACGAACGCCAGGAGCGCGAGCACCGTGAACCCCAGCCGGTAGCTGCCGGTGCGGTCGGCGAGGATCCCGGCCACCAGGGGTCCCCCCACCATGCCCAGCATCGTGACCATCGACGAGACCCCGGAGATCGTCCCGAACGCGGCGCTCCCGAAGTAGTCGGCCCGGATCGCCGCCATCAGGGGTCCGCGCGTTCCCCACGAGAGACCGTGGAGCAGCGCGAACGCGACCACCATCCAGTAGGCGGAGGCCACGGCGAGCAAGAGGAGCGCGGCGGCATGGCCGACCATGCAGCCCACGACGATCGCCCGCTTGCTGACGCGGTCCCCGGCCCAGCCGCCCCCGATGTGGCCGGTGATCTGCGCGACGGTGAGGAGCGCCACCACCGTCGCGGCCTGCCCCAGCGAGTAGCCGAGGCGCTCGGTGACGTGGGTGACCATGTGGACGACGACCGCCGAGACCACGAGCAGGGCCGAGCCGTGGCCGAGCGAGACCAGCCAGAACGCCGGCGTCCGCATCGCCTCGCGCGGGGTGAAGTCGACGGGGGCGGCGACCCTGACGGCCCGGCGAGCCGGCCGGTAGGCGGTCCGGGCTTCGCCGCTCCGCGCGCGGCCGAGTCCGTGGCGCCGGGCGGGAGCCCGTCCGGATACTCCCCGTAGAGCTCGGGGCGGTGACGGAAGACCTGGGCCAACGGCAAGCCGACCAGCAGGATGACGACGCCCGAGAGCAGCGCCGTCCCCCGCCATCCGAAGGTCGTCATCGAGGCGACCACGACCGGCGTCAGGAGACCGCCCACCGCCGAGCCGCTCGAGGAGATGCCGAGCGCGAGCGCCCGGCGGCGCCGGAACCAGTTGACGATCGCGACCGCGATGGGCACGTACCCCCCGAGCCCCGCGCCCACGGCGACGAGGAAGAACGCGAGGAAGAACTCCACGGGCGAGCGGATCCGGCTGAAGAGGATGAACCCCACGCCGAAGATCGCCATGCCAACCCGCATCAGCGCCCGCGGGCCGAACCGATCGGTGAGCCAGCCCTGCAGCGGCCCCAGGATGGCGCTCTCCGATCGGGCCATGGCGAACGCGGCCGCGAAGAGGGTCCGGCTCCAGCCGAACTCCTCGCGCATCAGCACCACGTAAGAGCCGTAGGCGTGGAAGAGGAAGGCGCCGATCAGGACCTCCAGCCCGAAACCCGCGCCGACGATCCGCCAGCCGTAGAAGAGGCGGCCGGGACGCCACGTCCCCCGCGGGCTCAGCGGAGGCCGCCCGCCAGCCGCCGACTCTCAGGCCGGAGCCGAAGCCAGATCGTGGACACGAGGCCCACCGCCCCGCCGACCCCGAGGAGCACGTAGGCCCATCCCCACTCGGTGTAGGGCGGCGCGGGATTCGTGATGTCCAGCACCTTGCCGAACGCCCACTGCGCCACCGCGCCCGCGCCGAACCCGAGCAGGGACCGGACCGCCAGGGCCGAGCCCAGCAGCGGCGGCGCCACCGCCTCCGTGAGCGCCACCGAGAGCACCGGCGAGTCGCCGACGGCGCTGAACCCGTACAGGAGGCCGATCAGCAGCAGGAGCCAGAACGGCGCCGCGACCAGCCACCCGAACGTGAGCGAGCACGCGGTGCTCACCGCGAGCATCGCGATGATCACCGTCGTGCGGCCGAACCGGTCGGAGAGGTGGCCGGCGGTGGAGGACGCGAGGAAGCCCGTGAGATGGAAGAGCGCGGTCAGCCGGGCGCCGCCCCCGGTGGCGCGCGCGAGATCCTGGCCCTGCAGCACGAGCGACGCCGAGAGGAACGCGGGCGTCCAGGCCCACATGCCGAGAAGCTCCCACGAGTGGAACGTGTAGCTGGCGGTCAGGAGGAGCGCGGCCGGATTGCGGAGGAACTCGGAGCCGAACCCCTGGCCGGCGCGACGCGGGTGGATCCGGGTGGGCGTCCCCCACATGGTCCAGAGCGCGACGCCCGCCCCGACGACGGGCCCGAGCGAGCCCGCCACCAGCGCCGCGCGCCACCCGAACCGGGCGAGCACCGCCCCGCTCAGGAAGAGCGACGCGGCGTAGCCGACGGACGTCGCGGCGAGGAAGAATCCCGTCGCCCGGCCCCGGGTGGCCGCCGGCACGCGCTCCGCGATCAGGATCAGGCCCGGCGTGTAGTTGCCGCCCATCGACAGGGCCGTCACGCCGTACAGGAGCGCGGCCGAGACCGGCCCGTCGGCGAAGAGCGCGAACGCCATCGCGGCCGGCGCTCCCGCCAGGCTCGACCAGAGGAACGCGGGGCGCGCCCCCACCCGATCCGAGAGGAGGTTGAACCCCACGAGCGACAGGGCGTACCCGATCTGGAAGGCCGAGGCCACCCCGCCGGCCGCCGCGGCCGACATCTGCCACTCGCGCTGGAGCACGGGCAGGACCGCCGCGTAGCTCGTGAAGACCAGCGCGAACAGGAAGCGGGACAGGCAGAGGCCCGTGAGCCACGCCACGTCGCCCCGCGACTGCCCGCCGCTCACGCGCGCCGGCTAGCGCGGCCCCGGCCGCGCGTCTTCCCGACGACCCGCGCGCGGCCGGGTGGGACCGTGCGGCACTAGCGCGAGGGCGCGCGGGGCTGGAGCGGGATGACGCCGCCGTCCACGAAGATCGTGGTCCCCGTCGTGGCGCGCGCCTCGGCCGCGAGGAACAGCGCCGCCTCGCCGCAGTCCTCGGGCGTCGGCAGCTCCGGCGTGGCGACCTCCTGGCGCCCGGCCTCGAACACGCTCGGCGGCCAGCCCACGAAATCGGTGTCCACGAGGCCCGGCGCGATCGCGTTGACGCGGATCGCGGGGCCGAGGGCGCGCGCGAGCGATCGGGTCAGCGAGCCGAGCGCCGCCTTCGAGGCCGCGTAGGCCATCGACGACCCCTTGCCGCTGAACGCGGCGACGGAGGTGATGTTGATGATGACCCCCCGCCCCTGCCCGCGCATCACGGGCGCCGCGTGCTTGATGCAGTACCAGGCGCCCATCACGTTGGTGTCCAGCACCTTCCTCCAGATCTCGTCGGTCAGCGCCTCGAGATCGCCGTGCGACACCGGCGTCGTCCAGCCGGCGTTGTTCACGAGGACGTCGAGCCGCCCCCACTCGCGCACGACCTCGTCGACCAGCCGCTTGCAGTCGGCCTCGCGGCGCACGTCGGCCTGGAGGGCCATCGCCTGCCCGCCGCTCTCGCGGATCCGGCGCACCGTCCCCTCGGCCTTCTCCTTGGACTTCTGGTAGTTCACCGCGACCGACGCGCCCTCCCGCGCGAACGCGGTCGAGATGCCCTGTCCGATGCCCGTCCCGCCGCCGGTGACGAGCGCCACCTGTCCCTTCAGTCGCACGCGCTGATCCTCCTCGAGTGCATCAACGTACGGGCTCCACGATGAGCGGCGCGCCCCGGCCCGGTCCGGGCGCGACCACGAGTCCCACGGCATTCTCCTCGCACGGGATGCCGCGCTCCCCGAGGCGCCGGGCCAGCGCCGGCAGGTCCCCGGTCCTGAGCCGGAGCACGGTGAGCGCCGGCTTCGGGAACCCGCCGCCGACGGGCGTGAGCTGCAGGACCACCTCGCCCAACGCCAGCTGGGAGAACGCCCCGTCCTCCGCCGCGAAGCCCTGGCGCATCCCGAACAGGTCCCGGAAGCGCTGCGCCGCCGCTTCCACGTCGTCGACCTTGGCGTGGATGGCCGCGACCGCGAGCGAGGTCTCGGGCAGGGACGCCCCGACGTCGAGGGCGTCGCCAGCTCCACGAGGAGCTTGGCGCAGGCGCGCGGCTGGACGAAGGCGACCTTCCCGGCGAGCCCCGGCCGGGGTTTCCCGTCCACCATGTCCACGCCGGTCCCGATGAAGCGGCGCACCTCCTTCACCACGTCGTCCGACTCGAAGCAGACGTGGTGGAGCCCCTCGCCGCGGCTCTCGAGGAACCGG
This sequence comes from uncultured Candidatus Rokubacteria bacterium, assembly GCA_963799055.1. Lineage (GTDB taxonomy): Bacteria > Methylomirabilota > Methylomirabilia > Rokubacteriales > DASRDR01 > DASRDR01. The sequence goes on along the minus strand of CAWCVP010000018.1, from coordinate 53,735 downwards.
CTGACGCCCGTGTCGGCCCCGTCCAGCGGCGCGATCACCTCCACCTCCGCGGCGCCGCACGCCAGGAGCGCCGCCCGCACGCCCTGGTCCGGCAGGTCGGCCGAGCGCAGGACCGGCAGCTCGAGCGTGTCGCGCCAGAAGCCGAGCGAGGCTTCCAGGTCCCGGACCACGACGGCGACGTGGTGGATCCGCGTGATCATGCGCTCACCCTACCCCACGCATCATGGATTGCAAAGAGGCCGCAGGCGTCGTGACGGGACACCCTACGCGCCCCGCAGGCGGAGGAGCGAGACGGTCGACACGGGCCGGGAGAAGCCCTTGAGGGCAAGATCGCCCACCGGCTCCGCCTCGACGAGGTCCTCGACCACCGCGACGACACGCTTGGCGGCGAGCACCTGGCCCGGCCGCGCCTCCCCGCACAGGCGAGCGGCCAGGTTCGTCACGGTCCCGATCGCGCCGTAGTCCCACCGCGCCTCGAATCCGATGGCGCCGATCGTGGCGAAGCCCTTCGCCAGCCCGAGGCCGATGTCGAGCTCGTAGCCGCGCTTGCGCCATCCCACGGCGAGCTCGCCGACGCGATCGCGCATCGCGAGCGCCATCCGGACGGCGCGCTCCTCGGGATTCGGCACGACCACCGGGTCGTTGAAGAAGACCATCATGCCGTCTCCGGCGAACCGCTCGAGCGTCCCCTCGTGCGCCATGATCAGCGTGCCCATCTCGTGGTGGTACTCGCGGAGGACGCCCATCACCTCTTCCGGGTCCGCCGTCTCGGCGAAGGCCGTGTAGCCGCGCAGGTCGAGGAAGACGACCGTGACGTCCCGCCGGTGCGTCCGCAGCGGATCGTCCGCGCCTCCCGACACGATCGCCTCGGCGAGCTGCGGGGAGAAGAAGCGCTTGAGCCGCGACAGGCGCTCGAGCTGGCCGACCTGGTCCGAGACGCGCTGCTCGAGCGTCTGGTTCAGCTCGGCGAGCTGCGCGGCCTGGAGCTCCACCGTGTCGTAGAGCTGCTTGATGCGGAGGAGCGACCGGACGCGGGCCAGGAGCTCCTGGATGTTGATCGGCTTGGTGAGGAAGTCGTCGGCCCCCGCCTCGAGCCCCTTGATCCGCTCCCCGGAGGGATCGAGCGCCGTGACCATCACCACCGGCAAGATCCCTCGCCCGGCCGTCGGCCCGGATCCGCCGGCAGACCTCGTAGCCGCTCATCCCGGGCATGACGACATCCAGCAGGACCAGGTCCGGCCGCTCCACCTCCAGCCGGGCCAGGGCGTCCTCGCCGGACGCCGCGGTCACCACCGTGTAGCCCTTCACGGTCAGGAGGTCCTGGAGGAGCTTGACGTTCGCGGGCGTGTCGTCGACGACGAGGATCTTCGCGGGCGTCGTCACGAGGCGCTTCTCCTGGGACCCGCCTGGAGGGTGTCCGCCACCAGCTGCAGGAAGCCCTTCACGTCGATGGGCTTCGACTGGTACGCGTCGAAGCCGGCCGCCAGGATCTTCTGCCGGTCCTGCATCATCGCCGACGCCGTGACCGCGATCACCGGAATGTGGCGGGTGGCGGGATCCGCCCGCAGATGACCGAGGGCGTCGATGCCGCTCATGCCCGGCAGCTGGATGTCCATCAGGACCAGCGCCGGCAGCGTCTCCCGAGCGAGCGTGAGCCCGATCTCGCCCGTCTCGGCGTCGAGCGTCCGGTAGCCCTTGAACTGGAGCACGTCCCGCACCAGCTTCCGGTTCTTCTCGTTGTCCTCGACGATCAGGATCAGCTCGCCGGCCATGGCCTCACCGGGATCGTGAAGGTGAAGGTCGAGCCCTCGCCCAGCCGGCTCTTCACCCAGATCCGTCCCCCGTGGAGATCGACGAATCGCCGGGCGAGGGCCAGGCCGAGGCCCGTGCCCTCGCGCTTCCTGCGCGTAGTCCGTGCCCACCTGGCGGAACTCCTGGAAGATCGCCTCCTGGTCCTCGGGCGCGATCCCGATCCCCGTGTCGGACACCGAGATCTCGACGGCGCCGTCGGCCGGGGCGGCCCGCACCGCGATGCGGCCGCCCTCGGGCGTGAACTTGACGGCGTTCGACAGGAGGTTCAGGAGCACCTGCCGGATCTTCCGCTCGTCGCCGACGAACGGCCCGAGCCGGTCGTCCACCGACACCTCCAGGGCAAGGCCGTGGCGGGTCGCCCGCTCGCGCACGAGGATCACGGCGCCGCCGAGCGCCGCCGGCAGGTCGAAGCGCGAGAGCTCGAGCTCCATGCGCCCCGCCTCGACCTTCGAGAGGTCGAGGATGTCGTTGATGAGGGCGAGGAGGTGCCGGCCCGAGGACAGGATGTCCTGGACGTACTCGGCCTGCTTCTCGTTGAGCTCGCCGAACATGCGCTCGCCGAGGACCTCCGAGAACCCGATGATCGCGTTGAGCGGCGTGCGGAGCTCGTGGGACATGTTCGCCAGGAACTCGGACTTGTGCCGGCTGGCCGCCTCGAGCTCCTGGCTCTTCTCCTCGAGCGCCTGGAAGAGGCGCGCGTTCTGGATGGCGATCGCCGACTGGGCGGCCAGCGTCTTCAGGAGCTCCACGACCTCCGGGGCGAAGCGCCCGGGAGTCTTCCGGAGCACGACCAGCCCGCCCAGGATCCGTCCTTCCCGGACGAGGGGCACGGCGAGGACCGCCCGGAAGTCCGCCCGGCCGACGATCTCGCGCATCCGCCCCTCGTAGGCCCCCTCGGCCAGGATGTCGGGGATCTCGACCGGCTGGCGGGTCTGCGCCGCCCGGCCGAGCGCGCCCTCCCCCAGCCGGATCGGCTCGGAGTTGGTGGCGCTGAGGAGCTCCTCGCCGAGCCGCTGGGTGGCGCGGAGGTGAAAGACCTTGCCGACCTCGTCGTACTCGTAGATCGCGCCGCCGTCGGCGCCCGCCAGGAGGTCGGCGCGCGAGACGATGGTCGTCAGCACCGTCTCGATGTCGAGGGTCGAGCTGACCGCCTGGCCGACCGCGCCCAGGGCCTGCAGCTGCTCGACGGAGCGCGCGAGATCCCGGGTGCGCGCCTGCAGCTCCTGGAACAGGCGGGCGTTCTGGATCGCGATCACCGCCTGGGTGGCGAAGGTCGACACGAGCTCGATCTGCTTGTCGGTGAACGGGAGCGCGAACAGGAAGCGTGACAGACAGAGGCCCGTAAGCCACGCGACGTCGCCCCGCGACTGACCGCGGCTCACGCGCGCCGGCTCTAGCGCGGCCCCGGCCGCGCGTCTTCCCGACGATCCGCGCGCGGCCGGGTGGGACCGTGCGGCACTAGCGCGAGGGCGCGCGGGGCTGGAGCGGGATGATGCCGCCGTCCACGAAGATCGTCGTCCCCGTCGTGGCGCGCGCCTCGGCCGCGAGGAACAGCGCCGCCTCGCCGCAGTCCTCGGGCGTCGGCAGGTCCGGCGTGGCGACCTCGTGGCGCCCGGCCTCGAACACGCTGGAGCGGCCACCCCACGAACTCCGTCTCAACGAGGCCCGGCGCGAGGCTGTTCACGCGGATCGCCGGCCCGAGGGCCCGCGCGAGCGATCGGGTCATCGAGCCGAGCGCCGCCTTCGAGGCCGCGTAGGCCATCGACGACCCCTTGCCGCTGAACGCGGCGACGGAGGTGATGTTGATGATGACCCCCCGCCCCTGCCCGCGCATCACGGGCGCCGCGTGCTTGATGCAGTACCAGGCCCCCATCACGTTGGTGTCCAGCACCTTCCTCCAGATCTCGTCGGTCAGCGCCTCGAGATCGCCGTGCGCCACCGGCGTCGTCCAGCCGGCGTTGTTCACGAGGACGTCGAGCCGCCCCCACTCGCGCACGACCTCGTCGACCAGCCGCTTGCAGTCGGCCTCGCGGCGCACGTCGGCCTGGAGGGCCATCGCCTGCCCGCCGCTCTCGCGGATCCGGCGCACCGTCCCCTCGGCCTTCTCCTTGGACTTCTGGTAGTTCACCGCGACCGACGCGCCCTCCCGCGCGAACGCGGTCGAGATGCCCTGTCCGATGCCCGTCCCGCCGCCGGTGACGAGCGCCACCTGTCCCTTCAGTCGCACGCGCTGATCCTCCTCGAGTGCATCAACGTACGGGCTCCACGATGAGCGGCGCGCCCCGGCCCGGTCCGGGCGCGACCACGAGTCCCACGGCATTCTCCTCGCACGGGATGCCGCGCTCCCCGAGACGCCGGGCCAGCGCCGGCAAGTCCCCGGTCCTGAGCCGGAGCACGGTGAGCGCCGGCTTCGGGAACCCGCCGCCGACGGGCGTGAGCTGGAGGACCACCTCGCCCAACGCCAGCTGGGAGAACGACCCGTCCTCCGCCGCGAAGCTCTGGCGCATCCCGAACAGGTCCCGGAAGCGCTGCGCCGCCGCTTCCACGTCGTCGACCTTGGCGTGGATGGCCGCGACCGCGAGCGAGGTCTCGGGCAGGGACGCCGACGTCGAGGGCGTCGCCAGCTCCACGAGGAGCTTGGCGCAGGCGCGCGGCCGGACGAAGGCGACCTTCCCGGCGAGCCCCGGCGGGGTTTCCCGTCCACCATGTCCACGCCGGTCCCGATGAAGCGCCGTACCTCCTTGACCACGTCGTCCGACTGGAAGCAGACGTGGTGGAGCCCCTCGCCGCGGCTCTCGAGGAACCGGCTGACGCCCGTGTCGGCCCCGTCCAGCGGCGCGATCACCTCCACCTCCGCGGCGCCGCACGCCAGGAGCGCCGCCCGTACGCCCTGGTCCGGCAGATCGGCCGAGCGCAGGACCGGCAGCTCGAGCGTGTCGCGCCAGAAGCCGAGCGAGGCTTCCAGATCCCGGACCACGACCGCGACGTGGTGGATCCGCGTGATCATGCGCTCACCCTACCCCACGCATCATGGATTGCAAAGAGGCCGCAGGCGTCGTGACGGGACACCCTACGCGCCCCGCAGGCGGAGGAGCGAGACGGTCGACACGGGCCGGGAGAAGCCCTTGAGGGCAAGATCGCCCACCGGCTCCGCCTCGACGAGGTCCTCGACCACCGCGACGACACGCTTGGCGGCGAGCACCTGGCCCGGTCGCGCCTCCCCGCACAGGCGAGCGGCCAGGTTCGTCACGGTCCCGATCGCGCCGTAGTCCCACCGCGCCTCGAATCCGATGGCGCCGATCGTGGCGAAGCCCTTCGCCAGCCCGAGGCCGATGTCGAGCTCGTAGCCGCGCTTGCGCCATCCCACGGCGAGCTCGCCGACGCGATCGCGCATCGCGAGCGCCATCCGGACGGCGCGCTCCTCGGGATTCGGCACGACCACCGGGTCGTTGAAGAAGACCATCATGCCGTCTCCCGCGAACCGCTCCAGGGTCCCCTCGTGCGCCATGATCAGCGTGCCCATCTCGTGGTGGTACTCACGGAGGACGCCCATCACCTCCTCCGGGTCCGCCGTCTCGGCGAAGGCCGTGTAGCCGCGCAGGTCGAGGAACACGACCGTGACGTCCCGCCGGTGCGTCCGCAGCGGATCGTCCGCGCCGCCCGTCACGATCGCCTCGGCGAGCTGCGGGGAGAAGAAGCGCTTGAGCCGCGAGAGGCGCTCGAGCTGGCCGACCTGGTCCGAGACGCGCTGCTCGAGCGTCTGGTTCAGCTCGGCGAGCTGCGCGGCCTGGAGCTCCACCGTGTCGTAGAGCTGCTTGATGCGGAGGAGCGACCGGACGCGGGCCAGGAGCTCCTGGATGTTGATCGGCTTGGTGAGGAAGTCGTCGGCCCCCGCCTCGAGCCCCTTGATCCGCTCCCCGGAGGGATCGAGCGCCGTGACCATCACCACCGGCAGGATCCCTCGCCCGGCGTCGGCCCGGATCCGCCGGCAGACCTCGTAGCCGCTCATCCCGGGCATGACGACATCCAGCAGGACCAGGTCCGGCCGCTCCACCTCCAGCCGGGCCAGGGCGTCCTCGCCGGACACCGCGGTCACCACCGTGTAGCCCTTCACGGTCAGGAGATCCTGGAGGAGCTTGACGTTCGCGGGCGTGTCGTCGACGACGAGGATCTTCGCGGGCGTCGTCACGAGGCGCTTCTCCTGGGACCCGCCTGGAGGGTATCCGCCACCAGCTGCAGGAAGCCCTTCACGTCGATGGGCTTCGACTGGTACGCGTCGAAGCCGGCCGCCAGGATCTTCTGCCGGTCCTGCATCATCGCCGACGCCGTGACCGCGATCACCGGAATGTGGCGGGTGGCGGGATCCGCCCGCAGATGACCGAGGGCGTCGATGCCGCTCATGCCCGGCAGCTGGATGTCCATCAGGACCAGCGCCGGCAGCGTCTCCCGGGCGAGCGCGAGCCCGATCTCGCCCGTCTCGGCGTCGAGCGTCCGGTAGCCCTTGAACTGGAGCACGTCCCGCACCAGCTTCCGGTTCTTCTCGTTGTCCTCGACGATCAGGATCAGCTCGCCGGCCATGGTCTCACCGGGATCGTGAAGGTGAAGGTCGAGCCCTCGCCCAGCCGGCTCTTCACCCAGATCCGTCCCCCGTGGAGATCGACGAATCGCCGGGCGAGGGCCAGCCCGAGGCCCGTGCCCTCGCGCTTCCTCGCGTAGTCCGTGCCGACCTGGCGGAACTCCTGGAAGATCGCCTCCTGGTCCTCGGGCGCGATCCCGATCCCCGTGTCGGACACCGAGATCTCGACGGCGCCGTCGGCCGGGGCGGCCCGCACCGCGATGCGGCCGCCCTCGGGCGTGAACTTGACGGCGTTCGACAGGAGGTTCAGGAGCACCTGCCGGATCTTCCGCTCGTCGCCGACGAACGGCCCGAGCCGATCGTCCACCGACACCTCCAGGGCGAGGCCGTGGCGGGTCGCCCGCTCGCGCACGAGGATCACGGCGCCGCCGAGCGCCGCCGGCAGGTCGAAGCGCGAGAGCTCGAGCTCCATGCGCCCCGCCTCGACCTTGGAGAGGTCGAGGATGTCGTTGATGAGAGCGAGGAGGTGCCGGCCCGAGGACAGGATGTCCTGGACGTACTCGGCCTGCTTCTCGTTGAGCTCGCCGAACATGCGCTCGCCGAGGACCTCCGAGAACCCGATGATCGCGTTGAGCGGCGTGCGGAGCTCGTGGGACATGTTCGCCAGGAACTCGGACTTGTGCCGGCTGGCCGCCTCCAGCTCCTGGCTCTTCTCCTCGAGCGCCTGGAAGAGGCGCGCGTTCTGGATGGCGATCGCCGACTGGGCGGCCAGCGTCTTCAGGAGCTCGACGACCTCCGGGGCGAAGCGCCCGGGAGTCTTCCGGAGCACGACCAGCCCGCCCAGGATCCGTCCTTCCCGGAAGAGGGGCACGCCGAGGATCGCCCGGAAATCCGCCCGGCCGACGATCTCGCGCATCCTCCCCTCGTAGGCCCCCTCGGCCAGGATGTCGGGGATCTCGACCGGCTGGCGGGTCTGGGCCGCCCGGCCGAGCGCGCCCTCCCCCAGCCGGATCGGCTCGGACCTGGTGGCGCTGAGGAGATCCTCTCCGAGCCGCTGGGTGGCGCGGAGGTGAAAGACCTTGCCGACCTCGTCGTACTCGTAGATCGCGCCGCCGTCGGCGCCCGCCAGGAGGTCGGCGCGCGAGACGATGGTCGTCAGCACCGTCTCGATGTCGAGGGTGGAGCTGACCGCCTGGCCGACCGCGCCCAGGGCCTGCAGCTGCTCGACGGAGCGCGCGAGATCCCGGGTGCGCGCCTGCAGCTCCTGGAACAGGCGGACGTTCTCGATCGCGATCACCGCCTGGGTCGCGAAGGTCTGACCCAGCTCGATCTGCTTGTCGGAGAACGGGCGCGACCCTCCCGCCGGTATGACCATGATCGACGCCGATCGTGCGCCCTCGCGGACCAGCGGCACGCCGAGGACGGTGCGGACGCCCCGCGATCTGCACGATGCCTTCAGTGGTCCGGCTCCGCGCATGATCGTCGGTCTGGACGACACGTCCTCGATGTGCACGGATGGCCCGGCCGTCCGGTGAACGTGCGCCGCCCGGGCGGAACCGCGGGAGACTCGCAGGAGCGCGTCGAGCTCACGGGCCGCACGCCGCGACGGGCCACCATGTCGGACTCGTCGCCCGTCGAACCGGAAGACGGCGCCCTGCTCGGCCTCGCACAGCCGCACGGCCTTGCAGCGATGGCGTCGAACGTCGGCTGGATGTCCGTCGGCGAGCTCGAGATGACGCGCAGGATCTCGCCGGTCGCGGTCTGCTGCTCGAGCGCCTCGCTGAGCTCGCGGTTCCGCTGGTCGAGCTCCTGGAAGAGACGCACGTTCTCGATCGCGATCACCGCCTGGGCGGCGAACGTCTCGAGCAGCGCGATCTGCTTGTCGGAGAAGGGACGCACCTCGTTCCGGCGGATCATGATCGCCCCGATCGGCGTGCCCTCTCGGAGCAGCGGCGTGGCGAGCACCGTGTGGATGCCCTTGCCTTGCAAGTGCGCCTTGGAGACGTCGAACTCCGTCTCGGGCTCCGCCGCCAGGTCGGTGACGTGCACCGTCGTCGATCCAGGATGGCACGGCCGCTCACGGCTCCGCGCGTGAGGGGGAGAGCGCTCGTCCGCGGCCATCTTCGGTATCGGCCCGACGCCGGCCACCGTGCGCAGGGTCCCACTCGCCCTCGACCCGCACGATCAAGGCGTCGTACGCGCCGCACACCCGGGCCGCGTTCTGCGCCACCGCGTCCAGCACCGGCTGGATGTCCGTCGGCGAGCTCGAGATCACGCGGAGGATCTCGGCGGTCGCCGTCTGCTGCTCGAGCGACTCGGTGAGCTCGCGGGTCCGGTCCTCCACCTTCTGCTCGAGGGTGGCGTACGACTCCTGGAGCTGGCCCGCCATGCGGTTGAACTGGTCCGCCAGCCCCTCCAGCTCGTCGCCCGTCTTCACGTCGATGCGCTGGTCGAGCGCGCCCGCGCCGATCCGCGCCGCGCCCGCCTCGAGCGCCTGGATCGGCGTGGCGATGCGCCGGGCCAGGAGGAGGCTGGCCAGCACCGAGAAGGCGACGCCCGCGAGCAGGAGCGCGACGGTCCGGTAGGCGGACGCGTAGAGCGGCGCCAGGGCCTCGCCGAGCGGCTGCTCGGCGAAGACCCACCAGCCGAGCGGCGCGATCGGCGCGGAGGCCGTCAGGACCTGGCGGCCCGCGGAGTCCTGGGCGACGGTGACCTCCCGGCGCTCCGAGCCCGGCGGGGCCAGGACCGCCTCCACCTGCACCAGCCGGGACAGGTTGGTGTTCTGGAGGACGAGGCTGATGTCCGGATGGGCGACCAGCTGGCCCCGCCCGTCGACGACGTAGGCGCGCCCCGTGGACCCGATCCGGATCTGGGAGACGACGTCCCAGATGAACTTGAGGTTGACCTCGGCGGTGGTCACGCCGTTGTCGGCCGCCACCGACAGCGTCAGGTACGGCTCGGACTCCTTGCGGAGGTAGACGGGCCCGAAGTAGGGCCGGCCCGGCCGCGCCTGCGTGAACCGGGGATCGGTGGAGAAGTCGGTCTGGCTCCCGACCACGTCCATGGCGAGCCGGGACACCCGAAGCTGCTCCCGCCCCGCGCTGTCGAGCTGGCTCACCTCGGTGATCGCCGGCGCCTGGCGCTGGAGACGGATGAACTCGAAGCGGCGCTGCTCGACGGTCTGCCGGGCGCCCACCTGTCCCTGGCTCGCCCACCCGACCTGCCGCTCGATGTCCCGGACGAACGCCTCGATCTTCGCGGCGGCGCCGGCCGCCTGCTCCCGCTGGAGCGCCACCAGGGCCGCGAGGTTCTCGCGGTAGGAGAAGTAGAGCTCGACGAGGCCGCTCGTGAGCAGGGCGGCGCTCACCACGCTGGCGAAGAGCACGACGTACTTCCGGAACAGCCGGCCTCGCGGCCGGACGACGCCCCGCATCGACCCTCCCGGCGCTTTCGAGATCGGAGTGGCCCCGCTACGGACGGCCCATTCTAGCGCGTGGGGCGGGTGCGCCGGCCCGTTGAATCACTGCGAGCCGCGAGGCCCGGACGGCCCGGTGCTACGATAGGGCCGGACGAGAGCCACGCCCGTGACCCTGTTCGACGAGCTCACTGCCCTCGTGAATGCCCTCGATCAGGCAGGGATCGAGTACGCCCTGGTCGGCGGCCTCGCCGTCGCCGTGTGGGGTGCCCCGCGGGCGACGCAGGACATCGACCTCCTGGTCCGGGCGGACGCCCTGCCCGCCGCGCTCGAGGTCGCCCGCGGCCAGGGCTTCGCGACGAGAGCCCTGCCGATGCGGTTCGCCGACGGGATGGAGGTTCATCGGGTCAGCAAGACCGACGCCGGGGAGATGCTCCTCCTGGACCTGATCCTCGTGAACGCCAACCTCGAGCCGGCCTGGCGCACGCGATTGCGCCTCGCGACGGAGCGCGGCCGACTCTGGGTGATTTCGCGAGACGGGCTCATCCAGATGAAGGCGGCCGCAGGCCGGCCCCAGGACCTGGCCGACGTGCAGCGTCTCCGGGAGCTCGATCGATGACGGAGGTCCTGCTCGGGCCCGGCGCCGCCGAGCTGACGCGGCGCCTCCGCCGGGCCAGCGCGCTTGCCGATCTCGAGCCCAGCCGGCGGCTCGACGCCAAGCTCGGTCTCGACACGGCCAGCGTCACCGCGCGCCTCCGGCGGGCGTCGGAGCTTCGGGACCTCTGCGCCCGGCTGGCGCAGGTCGGACGGCGTTAGGACCTAGTCCCGGGCACGCGGCGACGCTCCCGACCGACGGAGCGGGCCGCCGCGGCGCCTCCGCTGGGATGCCGGATCCTCGGCGCTCTGACGCTCGCTGCTCCTGGCCCTGGTGGTGCTGACGCCCGTGACGGGCTGGCTCGCCCGGCGCTACGCCGAGCCGGCGCGGCTCGAGCCCGCCGAGCGCCATCGTCGCGCTCGGGGCCAGCGTGGGACCGGACGGCTGGCTCGACACCGCGTCCTGGCGCCGCCTCGTTCACGGGATCGTGCTGTACCGGCAGGGTCTCGCGCCCCTGCTCGTGCTCAGCGGCAGCACGCCGCCCAGCGGGACCCGCGGAGAGCGCGGTGCGCGCCGGGATCGCCCTCGAGCTCGGTGTCCCGCCCGCGGCGATCCTCCCGGTGACCGGCGCCAACACGACGCGCGAGGAGGCCATCCGGGTGCGCGCCGAGCTCCAGTCGCGCGGGGTGCGGACCATCCTGCTCGTGACCGGGCCGTTTCACCTCGTCCGGGCGCGCGCCGTCTTCGAGCGGCAGGGATTCGTGGTCCGGTCCGCTCCGGTGGCAGAAGTCACCCTGGAGCCGGAGAAGCACGGGGAGCGGCTCGTCGTGACGCGGGCCCTCGCCCAGGAGCTCCTGGGGCGCCTCTACTACCAGCTGGCGGGATACCTGTGAGCGGGGCTCGAGCGCGGGGAGGTGCGCGTGCACGACCTAGGCCTGGCGGTCGTGCTGGGCCTGACCTGCTTGGCGGGCTACCTGGTGGGACGGCGCCGCCTCGGCCTGTCGACCGCCGGGCTCCGTGCCGCGGCGGCGGCGGCGCTGGAGACGATCGGTCTCGGCGTGCTCTTTCTCCTGGCGAACCTCGCGCTGACGCTGCTCCCGATCCTGGCGAGCCGCGCGCTGGGCGACTCGCTTCGTGTCCATCTACAGCGGCGAGTACGTCACCCTCGCGACCGTCTCGCTCCTCCAGGGGCTCGTGCTCCGCTGGTGGCGGGACCGCGGCTGAGCGTCAGCGCCAGTCGTCGAGGACGAAGTCCTCCTCCCGCTCGTAGTCGTCGGTCTTGCCCCGCTTCATGCGCAGCATCAGCATGTCCACGTGGTAGCCGGACGTGAGGAGGGTCTGGTAGGCGCGCCAGTAGCCCGTGTAGACCGGCGCGATGATGCGCTGGCACGCCGCGTTGACGCCGAAGTCCTCGCAGGCGCCGAGCAGCTGGACGAAGTGCTCGGGCCGGCGCCGCGCGGGGTCGATGGCGAGGAACTTCACGTAGAGGGCCCCTTGCGGAGCCTCCGACACGCCGGGCGTGTGGCAGATCGCGAACCCCAGGACCGTGTTGTCCTTCTCGAGGATCAGCGTGTCGCCGAGCGCCAGGCCGTCGACGATCTCGATCTCCTTGGTGAGGTCCAGCCCGCGGTAGATCCGCCCCGTCAGCGTCTTGAGCCGCGCGAGGAGACCCTTCTTCTTCCCCTCCTCGTAGGTCGAGAAGCGCCGGAGCCCGGGAACCCCGCGGGCGGGCTTCTCGGGGGGCGCCGGGTCGCGCCGCTCGAGTGACCGCGCGGTGATCGCGACCAGCGCGCGCGGCTTGAAGTCGAACTTCTGGTAGAGGACCAGGTGCTTGGGGCTGTACGGGAAGGTCACGACCCCCTGCAGGGTCACCCGGTTCTCGTCGAAGAAGCCCTGGGCGGCCCGGACCAGCTGCTGGGCGACCTTCTGGTTCTGGTAGGGCGTCAGGACCGCGACGGGGCCGAACAGCCCGAGCGTCCCCCAGCAGACCGCGACGGAGACGCCGACGATCTTGCCCTCGTTCTCCTCGGCGACGAAGCACCCCCACGGCTCCATGAGCCAGCGGTGGTGCACGTACTGGGCGCCGCCGAACACCTGGCGGGGCCGGGTCCCGAGCTGGCGCTCGAAGAAGTCGCCGAAGGCCGACTCGACGACCTCGCGCATCCGCGAGAGGTCGCCCTTCTTGACGCGTCGAACCTTGATCATGCCGTCGCCCATTCCGCCCGCTCCGAGGCGCCGGTCATGCGCGCTTTCGGACCTCGACGCCGGCCAGGTCCTCGAGCACCGTCACGATCCCCGAGTGGTCGAGCCCGCCCCGTCCCTTCACGCGGGCCGCGCTGAACAGCTCCTGGACGACGGCCGTGGCGGGAAGCGGCACGCCGAGCGCGCGCGCCGCGTCGGCGATCAGACCGAGGTCCTTGTAGTGGAGGTCGATCTTGAACCCCGGCTTGAACTCGTGCGCGAGGTAGTTCGGCGTCTTCTGGTCCAGGCACCGCGAGCCGGCCAGGCCGCCGCCCAGCGCCTTCAGGGTCAGCTCGATGTCGAGCCCTGCCTTCGCCGCCAGCGTCAGCGCCTCCGCCAGCGCCGTCAGGTTGACGGCGACGATGATCTGGTTCGCGAGCTTGGTGAAGCCGCCGGCCCCCAGGGGCCCGAGGTGCGTGATCGTCTTCCCCATCGCCTGGAAGACCGGCAGGGCCTGCTGGAACACATCGGCCTCGCCCCCGACCATGATCGACAGGATGCCCTCGATCGCGCCCTTCTCCCCGCCCGACACCGGAGCGTCGAGCATCTTCACGCCCTTCTGGGCGAGCGCGGCGCCGACCTTCTGGGACACGATCGGCGAGATCGTCGACATGTCGACCAGGACCTGACCGGACCGCACGCCCTCGAGGAGGCCCTTCGGGCCGAGCGCCACCGCCTCGACGTCGGGCGAGTTCGGCAGCATCGTGATGATCAGCTCACCCGCGGCCCGGGCGACCGCGGCGGGCGAATCCGCCGTCTTGGCGCCCAGTCCCGCGAGCTCGTGGACGGCCGATTGGCTCCGGTTGTGGACGACCAGCGCGTGGCCGGCCTTCAGGAGGTTCTTGGCCATGGGGCGGCCCATGATCCCGAGCCCGATGAACCCGATCGGTCCCTGCATGACGTCCGTCTCCTCCCAGTCGCTCGCGGGGAATCTCCAGGCAGGCCTTCCGCCCCGGCGGACGGCGCGGAACGGGTCGATTATAGGAAGGGCGGCAGGTCCGTCAAGTGGGCGCTCAGGTTGACAGGCCCAAGGGTGAGCGCCATCATCGCTCGACGCCTCCGGCCGACGCCGAGCGCAACGGCTCGCGCTCGGCGGCAGGAAAGGACCCCGCATGGCGAGAGAACGTCGACGCGAGCCCGTGTTTCGCTCTCTCATCGTGGCCACCGCCCTGGTGGGCGGGCTGGCCGGTTGCGCCACGGAAGCGCACCGGACGCTCGAGCCCTCCCAGGTGGCGGCGGCGGGCACCCCCTACCAGGGGCCGAAGAGCACCCTGGTGGTGGGCAAGTTCGACAATCGCTCGAGCTATCTCCGCGGGTTGTTCTCCGACGGCGTGGACCGCCTCGGCGGCCAGGCCAAGGGCGTCCTGATCACGCACCTGCAGCAGACGGGGCGCTTCACCGTCGTGGAGCGGGACAACCTGGAGGAGATCACCCGCGAGGCGGCGATCAAGGGCGCGCAGCAGCAGCTCAAGGGAGCGGACTTCGCCGTCACCGGCGACGTGGCGGAGTTCGGCCGCAAGGAAGTCGGCGACGTGCAGCTGTTCGGGATCCTCGGCAGCGGCAAGAAGCAGGTCGCCTATTCCAAGGTGAACCTGAACGTCGATCAACGTGCTCACCTCGGAGGTCGTCTACTCGGTCCAGGGCGCCGGGGAGTACGAGCTCAGCAACCGCGAGGTGCTGGGGTTCGGCGGCACCGCGGGGTACGACTCCACCCTGAACGGCAAGGTTCTGGATCTCGCCATCCGCGAGGCGGTCAACCGCCTGGTCGAGGGAGCCGAACAGGGGAAGTGGACACCCAGCCGGAACTGACGTGACGCGCGCGGGCGCCCTGGCCCTGCTGCTGCTCACTGGTTGCGCCGCCCCGAGCCTGTACTCCTGGGGTCACTACGAGGCCGTCGTCTACGCCACGTACGCGAAGCCGGGCGCGGTGCCGCCGGAGCGGCAGATCGAGCTCCTCGAGCAGGACTACCAGAAGGCCCGGTCGGAGAACAAGCCGGTCCCGCCAGGATTCCACGCGCACCTCGGGTACCTCTACTACCAGCTCGGCCAGACTGGACGAGGCGCGCCGGGAGTTCGAGACCGAGAAGGCCAGGTTCCCGGAGTCCGCCGTGTTCATGGACCGGCTGCTCGCCCGGCTGACCGCACGATGAGCGCCGCCGGGAGGGGGTCGGCCTCCTCGCCGCCATCGCCGGCGCTGCTCCTGTCGGGATGCGTCACGGCCAAGCCCTACGACTACACCAACTACCGCGCGTTTCCGCCCCGCTCGATCCTCGTCCTCCCGCCGGTCAACGAGGGCACGGACATCCGCGGCACGTACGGGTACCTCTCCACGGTGACCCGGCCGCTCGCCGAGCTGGGCTACTACGTCTACCCGGTCGTCCTGGTCGACCACTTCTTCAAGGAAACGGGATGCCCACGCCGGGCGAGATGCTCGAGGCGCCGCTCGGCAAGATCCGCGAGATCGTCGGCGCGGATGCGGTCCTCTACATCACCCTCCGGCAATACGGGACGCCGATACCAGCTGCTTGCCAGCACCACCTCCGTGGTGGCGCTCGCCCGGCTCGTGGACACGCGAACGGGGACGCTCCTCTGGGAGGGCACGCTGGCGGCGGAGGAGGGCTCGGCCGGATCCGGCAACATCCTCGGCGACCTGATCGGGGCCGCGTTCATCCAGGTGATCAACCAGTCGACGGACCGTGCCCGCAGCGTCGCCGAGCAGGCCAATGCGCAGTTCGCGGTCGAGGGCCGGGGGCTCCTCCACGGGCCTTACTCCCCCAAGTACGGTCAGAAGTAGGTGCGCCTCGAGCCCGACCGCGTCGTTCCCTGGCGGCCCGAGCGGCTCGCCGTCGACCCGTGGACCGTCCTCCGGCTCGCGCGGTACCGCCGGCGCGACCAGGCTCCGCCGCCGGTGTGGGACGCGACGCGGGCGATGGCCGCGCGCGCCGGGGAGCTGGCCGCGCCCGTCGCCGCGCTCCGGCTGGTCCGCGTCGCCACCGTCGCCGAGGCGCGCGTGTGCCTGGCCGAGGGCCCGTGCTTCTCCGGCCGCGCCGTCGCCCGCCACCTGGCCGACGCCCGGCAGGCGGTCGCGTTCGTCCTGACCCTCGGGCCGGCGCTCGAGGCCGAGGTCGCGGCGCTCGGCCAGCGCCACGACCTCCTCGAGGCCTACCTCCTCGACCTCGCGGGGTGGGCCGGGCTCGAGGCGGCGGTACGGGCCCTCCGGCGCGATCTGATGGCCGCGCACCCGGGCGCCCGCGTCTCGCATCGGCTCGGCCCCGGCCACCGCGACTGGCCGCTCACCGAGCAGGCCGCGCTCCTCTCGCTCTTCGCCGACGCCCAGCGCGCCGGTCCGACTCTCCGAGCACGGCGTGCTGGTCCCCTTCAAGTCCATCAGCGGCATCTTCGGGGTCAGACCTTGACTTCCAAACAATTCCGCCCGTGAGCCGCCGTCGCTGGCCGCGCAAGCCGAGATTGTTCGCAGGTCAAAGTCTGACCCCGCCTAGATCTTGCCGTGGAGGTGCATGGGGCCGGTGGGCTTCGGGACGCCGCCGGCGGGCTCCAGCGTCACCGCGAAGGCGTCGAAGGTCTGGTCGGCCGGGAGCGCCGGGAGCCGGAGGAGCGCCCGGCCGGCGGCGTCCACGCTGAACACGCCCGCCGGCACGGGCTGCGTGCCCGCGAGGGCCCAGAGCTCGTACGCATGCCCCGCGGGCGGCGCGGGAAGGCCGCGCGCCAGGAGCAGACCCTGCCGCGTCGTCGGGTTCCAGAGGACCCAGGCGTTCGCCTCGGGCGTGGGCTTGAGCCCCGCCAGGCTCACGTAGCGCACGTTGGGATCGGACAGGAACCCGAGCGTCCGCTCGCGCTCGGCGAGCTCGCCCTGGAGCGCCGCCACCCGACCCTGCAGCGCACGGATCTCCTCCCGCGTCCTCGACAGCTGCGTGTTGACGACGACGAGCAGCGCGGCCGCCGCCGCCAGCCCCGCCCACCCGGCCCACCAGAGAACCCGGCCGCGCCGCGGCTCCAGGCGGGGCGCCACGGGCGCGCGCGCCGTCGGGCGCTCGGCGTCGATCCGCTCGAGGACTCGAGCCCGAAGGGCCGGCGGCGGCGGGACCGGCGGCAAGGCCCTCGGCATGACGGCGAGCGCCTCGCGCGTCTCGCGAAGCCGCTCCGCACAGGTCGCGCAGCCCGTGGCGAGATGCGCCTCGAACTCGGCCAGCTCCGCGCCGTCGAGCGCGCCCAGCGCGTAGACGTCGGCCGCCTGCTCGAGTCTCGCGTCGTGACTCATGTCCGCTCCGCCCGGTGCCCGGATTCGAGCGCGCCCCGGAGCCGCTCCAGCCCGCTGCGCATGCGTGTCTTCACCGTGCCGAGCGGCTCGCCGAGGCGCGCGGCGATCTCGCTCTGCGTGAGGCCGTCGAAGTACGCGAGCTCGAGGACGCTGCGCTGCGCGGCCGGCAGGTCCGCCAGGGGCCCGCCGAGCGTCGCGCGCGCCTCCGCCCGGCCGGCCGCGCTCTCCGCCACGGCAGGCTCCGGGCAGCCGGTCCGGGTTCTCCGCCGGTCGCACCATCTCATCGCGTCTACGCCTAGAACGAAGTTTGTCGATGCCCCGGCTCCGCGTCATCGTGATGAGCCACGCCTCCGGCGTCCCGCGGTCGGTGCTGTAGCTCTCCGCCTGTCGCCACACCTGCACGAAGACGTCCTGCACGACCTCCTCCGCCTCGCCGCGCTCGCGGAGCACCCTCAGCGCGAAGGTGTGGACCAGCGACGCGTGAAGGTCGTAGAAGCGCGCGAAGGCGTCGCGGTCGCCCCGCGCGATCTCGCCGAGGAGCCGGACCGAGGCGTCCGACGCGGCGGTCCCCATGCGAGTGGTGTAGCAGAGGCACTCGGCCTCCGGCAAGGGGACAATGTCCCCTCGGCGCTCCCGCGCGACGACGCGCGCGCGATCCGTCTCGCCTCCCACGCTCGTAGCGTAGATGGTGGGGTGTGGCCTCGCGGGCCGCGGCCCGCGGCGAGCGCCACGCGACGGCGTCGCGATCGACGGGAGCCCCGATCCGTGGTCGCGCCGCCGAGATCCGGCCCGCGCCTCCGGCGCGTAGGGGCGAGTGAGGCAACGCCTCGCATCTCGCACCAGGAGGCCACCATGCAACGTGCCGGGCATCGTTCCCTCGCCCACGCTGTCGCCGGGCTCATGATCTTCCTCCAACTCGTCGCCGTCGTCGGCTCTGCGGGAGCGGCGAGCCACCGGGAGGCGCCGCTGATCGCCCTCGATCCGGCGGCGGACATCACGGACGTGTACTTCTTCCGGAGCTGGACGGACCCGAGCAAGGTCGTCCTCGTGATGAACGTCCTCCCCGGTCAGGAGCCGAGCTCGGGCCCCAACTACTTCAACTTCGACGACCAGGTGCGGTACGCGTTCAACCTCGACACCAACGCCAACGGGAAGGCGGAGAACGTCGTCTACGAGGTCCGCTTCAAGACGCAGATCCAAGGGACGGTGAAGGCGCTGCGGCTCCCGGTCGGGTACGCGGGGGTGCCGCCGATCACCGCCCTGTCGGGCCCCAACGCGGCCGGCATCGGCATCCGTCAGACCTACACCGTCACCGAGATCAAGAACGGCCGCCGGCGCGAGCTGGGCACGCAGGAGATGGTCGCGGTGCCCTCGAACGTCGGCCCCCTGACGATCCCGAACTACGAGGCCCTGGCCGCGCAGGGCATCTATCCCCTGTCGAACGGCGGGCGCGTCTTCGCCGGCCAGCGCGACGAGACCTTCTACATCGACCTCGGCGCGACGTTCGACACGGTCAACCTCCGCCGCACTCCGCCGATCCTCAACGCGAACGAGGACGCGGACGACACCGCCAACCCGTTCGGGGTCGACACGTTCTCCGGCTTCAACGTCAACACGATCGCCCTCGAGATCCCGATCGAGGAGCTCACGTCCAACCCGAGCGCCGTGCTCGGGCTCTACGCCTCGACGAGCCGGCAGAAGAACCTCCACCGGAAGGACGACGGCACCTCGTCCGGCTCGGGGGACTGGGTGCAGGTGGCCCGCATGGGGAACCCGCTCGTCAACGAGCTGATCATCCCCACCGACCGGAAGGACCGGTGGAACGCGACCGATCCCGAGGACGAGATCCAGTTCCTCAACTTCTACCTGAACTCGAGCCTCGCCACCGTCCTGAACCTCCGCTTCAGCACCGCGTTCCCGACGACCGGGCGGACCGACCTGGTCGCCACGCTCCTCCAGTACAACGGGGACGGCACCTGCGGGCAGAGCGACCGGTGCTCCGAGCTCCTGCGGCTCGACGTCGGCGTCGATCCGGCGGAGCCCGGCGCCCAGAAGCGGCTCGGTGGACTCGCGGGAGACCCCGCCGGCTTCCCGAACGGGCGCCGGCCGAACGACGACGTGACCGACATCGCGCTCCGCGTGGTCGGCGGAATCCTCGTCGCCGACGACCCGGCGGCCTTCCCCCGGCTCGGCGACGGCGTGAACTTCAACGTCGGCGCGGAGGGCTCGTTCCTGACCGCGAACGGCATCTACGCGCAATTCCCGTTCCTCCCGACGCCCCACGCCGGGCGGAGCCCGCGCCACATGGATTGCGGCGAACAGTCGCTCTACCCGGACGTGAACCCCTGCTGATTCCCCTTTCCTGACCCCGGCGCCGGTGGGGCGCGAGCCTCGCCGGCGCCGGCACGGAGCGACGGGCATGGACACCGTGACGGCTCGATCGAGGCGATGGCTCCCGGAGATCGCGCTCGCGGCCGCCGTCCTCGCGCTGGCGAGCCTGGCGCCCGGGCCCGCGCGCGGGGACGACGGCGCCGCGGACCGCGCGATCGCGGCCTACCAGCGCGGGCTCCAGCGCCGACCGACCGACCCGTGGACCCACTACCGGCTCGGCGACGCGTACGTGCAGAAGTTCCGCGCCACCGCCGATCCGAGCTGGCTCGCGCTCGCCGAGCGGGCACTGCGGCGGTCGCTCGCGCTCGAGCCGGAGCAGGCGAGCGCCCGGCGCCACCTCGCCTACGTCCTCTACTCGCGCCACGAGTTCGAGGACGCCGCGCGCGAGGCCGCGCGCGCGGTGGCGATCGATCCCGCGGACAGCCCCGCCTGGGGGGTCCTGGGAGACGCCCACCTCGAGGTCGGGCGCTACGCCGAAGCGGACGCCGCGTATCGCCGGATGCTGGAGACGGGAGACGACCTCTATGCCCATGCGCGCGGCGCCGCCCTCTCGAGCCTGCGCGGGGACGTGGCGGACGCGATCCGGGCTCTCGAGCGCGCGCTCGCGCGCGGCCGCGCGGACGGGCGGCCGGCCGAGGCGCTCGCCTGGGTGGAGTGGCAGCTCGGCCAGGAGCACTGGGGCCAAGGCGATCTCGACGCCGCCGAGGCGGCCTACCGGGCCAGCCTCACCACGGTCCCCGGCTACCACCGGGCCCTCGCCGGGCTGGCCCAGGTTCTGGGCGCGCGAGGCCGCGGCCCCGAGGCCGTGCCGCTACTCGAGCAGGCCATCGCCGTGGTCCCGCAGCTCGACTACGTCGTCGCCCTCGGCGACCTCCACGCCGCCCTCGGCCGGACGGACGCCGCCGAGCGCCAGTACGCGCTGGCGGAGCACATCGGCCGGCTGAGCGCGCTGAACCGGATCCTCTACAACCGCGAGCTGGCCTGGTTCTACGCGGATCACGACCGACGGCTCGACGAGGCGCTCCGGCTCGCGCGACTGGAGCTCGAGACGCGGCGAGACGTCCACGCGCACGACCTCCTCGCCTGGGCGCTCTACAAGGCCGGGCAGCCCGAGGCCGCGCGGGCCGCGATGACGGAAGCGCTCCGGCTCGGGACCCGGGACGCGCGGATGCTCTATCACGCGGGCATGATCGAGCGCGCGCTCGGAAACGTGGATGCCGCGGCGGCGTATCTCAGGCAGGCGCTCGCCACGAATCCGCGCTTCCATCCGCGTCACGCCGACGAGGCGCGGCGCGCGCTCGAAGCGCTCGACGGCGCGGCCACCTCCCGGACAAGGCCCGAGGACTCCGATGCGAGCTAGTCGGCTGGCCGTCCTGCTCGCGGCGCTGGCCCTGCTCGCGCCGCCCTCGGCGGGCGCCCACCCGATGGGCAACTTCAGCATCAGCCACTACGCCGCGATCCAGGTCGAGCCCGAGGAGGTGCGGGTCCGCTACGTCCTCGACCTGGCGGAGATCCCGACGTTCCAGGCGCTCCAGGCCGAGGGGCTCCCGGCCGAGCCCGAGCATCCCGGCGTCCGGGCCTATCTCGCCCGAGCCGCGGTGACGCTGGCGGAGGGACTCGTCGTCGAGCTCGACGGCCGGCAGGCTCGCGCTCCGGATCGTGGAGACCGAGCTCATCTTCCCGCCGGGCGCCGGCGGGCTGCCGACCCTCAAGCTCGGGGTGGTGTACCGCGCGGCGCTGCCGCGCGGCGACGCGCCGCCCGCGTCCGCCCTCACCTATCGAGACGGCAACTACCCCGACCGCGCCGGCTGGAAGGAGATCGTCGCGACGGCCGCGCCGGGCGTGACGCTCCTCGCCAGCACCGTGCCCGAGCGCGACCGGAGCCGCGAGCTGGCCGACTACCCGACCGACCTGGCCGAGAGCCCGCCGCAAGCGCTCGAGGCCCAGGTCGTCTTCGCGCGCACGGGGCTCCCGACCTCGGTCGCCGGCGTCGGGACGCCGTCCGCGAGCTTGCCGGAGGGCCCGGTGTCGCCACGGCCCGGACGCGACGCGGCGGCGCCCGCGATCCCGACGACACCCACGATCGCGCCCGTGGACGATCCGGCGCAGGCCGGCGCCCTTGCGAGGAACGAGGACGTCCTCCCCGCCGCCGTGGGAACCGTCGGCCTCGCGGCGAACGGGCGGGGCACCCCGCGCGACGCCTTCACCGCGCTGATCGCCGGCGGACCGCTCGGACCCGGCATGCTCCTGTTCACGCTCGCGGTCGCGGCGAGCCTGGGCGCCTTCCACGCGCTCGAGCCCGGTCACGGCAAGACCGTGGTCGCCGCCTACCTGGTTGGAGCGCGGGGAACGGCCAGACACGCGCTCCTGCTCGGGCTCGTGGTGACCGCGTCCCACACGGTCGGGGTGTACCTCCTCGGGGCCGTCACGCTCTACGCGTCGCGCCACGTCGTGCCCGAGCGCCTGTACCCGTGGCTCGGGGCCGCCTCGGGGATCCTCATCGCCCTCCTGGGCGTGAGCCTCCTCTACCGCCGCCTGCTCGGCGCCCGGACGGCCCCGATCGGCCACGCGCACACTCACGCGCAGGGAGCGCCCGCCTCGCACGACCACGAGGCGGCGCACGCCCACGGCGTCGAGCACGGGCACGACCACGGGCATGGCCACCATCACCATCACCACGTGCCCGACGGGCCGGTCTCGCTGCGGGCGCTCGTGGCGCTCGGCGTGTCCGGAGGCATCGTGCCCTGCCCCGCGGCCCTGGTGGTGCTCCTGAGCGCCGTCGCGCTGGGCCGGATCGGCCTCGGGCTCCTCCTCATCGTGGCGTTCAGCGTGGGGCTCGCGGCCGTCCTGATCGCGATCGGCCTCCTCGTCGTCTACGCCCGGCGGCTGGCGGCACGCTTCGGCCGGACCGGCGTCGACGGCCCGCTGGTGCGCCGCTGGCTCCCCCTCACTTCCGCGGCGGTGATCACCGCGTCGGGCGTCGTGATCACCGTCCAGGCGCTCGGCGGCTGACACTTCGATCCACAACGCTCACCGAACGGAGGATCCACCATGGACGTCTCGCTGGTCACCGCGCTCGGCCTCGGCCTCACCCTGGGGCTCCGGCACGCCCTCGACGCCGATCACGTGGCGGCCGTCTCGACGATGGTCACGCGCGAGCGCGGCCTCGCCCGGTCGTGCCTCCTCGGCGCGTTCTGGGGCGCCGGCCACACGCTCGCCCTCCTGGGCGCCGCGATCGCCGTCATCGGATTCAAGCTCACGATCACCCCCGGCCTCGAGGAAGCGCTGGAGCGGACCGTCGGCCTGGTCCTGGTCCTCCTGGGCGGCCACGTGCTCCTCCGCGCGCTGGCCGGGACTGTGATGCCGGGCCACGATCACACCCACGGCGAGCCTGACCCACCGGCACCCGCACCTCCAGCTGGGGCACCCGGGATCGCGGGATGCCGAGCACGTGCACCTGCTGCGCCTGGGCGGCCGTCCCTTCCTGGTCGGCCTCCTCCACGGGCTGGCCGGGAGCGCCGCGCTCACCCTCCTGGTCCTCGGCACGATCCCGTCCCCGATCGGCGCCCTCGTGTACGTCCTGGTGTTCGGCATCGGCTCGACGGCCGGAATGCTGCTCCTGAGCGGGCTCGTCGGGCTCCCGGTGGCGCTGGCCGCTCCCGGGGCGCACCGCTTCCAGGCCGCGATCCAGGTCGTCGCCGGCCTCGGCAGCGCCGGTCTGGGGATCTGGATGCTCGCCGGCCCGGCCGCCTGAGCCGCGAGGTCCCAATCCGGGCACGGTGGGCCACGCGTAGAGCCGGGTAGCAGGCGGGCTCCAACGAACGGACCACCGGAGAACAAGGAGGATACGCACATGGACAAGGGATGGGGCAAGCGGTTCGGGACGGCGGCGATCGCCGCGTTCCTCGCAGCGGGCTGCAGCGGCGGGATGTCCGGCTCGAGCCACAGCGGCCACACGGCGATGGCTCAGAGCGGCTCGCCCAACGGCGCGAACGGCGCGAGCTCGGCCACGAAGGCGGCCGAGCTCCGCGCGAGCCTCAACTACCTGCTGGGCGAGCACATCCTGCTCGCGTCGAGCGCCACCGGCGCCGCGCTGGCGGGCCGGGACGCCCAGTTCAAGGCGGCCGCCGCGTCCCTCGACGCGAACAGCGTCGACATCGCGAAGGCGATCGGCTCCGTGTACGGCCAGGGCGCCGAGGACGCGTTCCTGCCCCTCTGGCGGCGCCACATCGGCTTCGCGGTGGACTACACGGTCGGCGTCGCCACCAAGGACAAGGCGAAGCAGGACAAGGCGGTCACCGACCTCGTGCAGTACACGCAGGACTTCGGCGCCTTCCTCGCCGCGGCCAACCCGAACCTGCCGAAGGACGCGGTGGCCGACCTCGTGAAGAAGCACGTGCTCACGCTGAAGGACGTCATCGACGCCCAGGCGGCCGGTGATCAGGCCAAGGCGTTCGCGGCGACGCGGACCGCCTACGCCCACATGGGGATGATCGCCGACCCCTTGGCCGGCGCCATCGTCAAGCAGTTCCCCGACCGGTTCCCCGGCTCCACCATGTCGGCCGGGGCCGGCCTCCGCAACACGTTGACCATGGCCTTCCAGGAGCACACGTACCTGGCGGCGCGGGCCACCGGCGCGGCGCTGGGCGGGCGTGACCCGGAGTTCAAGGCGGCCGCCGCCGCGCTCGACGCGAACGGCGTGGACATCGCCAAGGCGATCGGCTCCGTGTACGGCCAGGGCGCCCAGGACGCGTTCCTGCCCCTCTGGCGGCGCCACATCGGCTTCGTGGTCGACTACACGGTCGGCGTCGCCACCAAGGACAAGGCGAAGCAGGACAAGGCCGTGCAGGATCTGGTGGGGTACTCGCAGGACTTCGGCGCCTTCCTCGCCTCCGCGAACCCGAACCTCCCGAAGGACGTCGTGGCCGGGCTCGTGAAGGATCACATCCTGACGCTCAAGCCCGTGATCGACGCCCAGGCGGCCGGGGACCAGCCGAAGGTGTACACGCTCCTCCGGTCGGCGACGGGCCACATGCGGATGATCGCCGACCCGCTGGCGGAGGCGATCGTGAAGCAGTTCCCCCAGAAGTTCGGCGCGTAGCGCCTCGACGCGCGGTCAGTAGCACGGGGGCGGGCGCCCGGCCGGGCGGCCCGCCCTCGCTGCGTTCGGACGAACAGACCAGGGAAACACAGCCGGGCCATGCTTGACGCATCCGGGCGGCGAGGCTAGCCTCGGCGCACCCGTGATGGAGTGTCCCCGCTGCCGCGCGCAGAACCGGGAGGGACGCCGGTTCTGCGCCGAGTGCGCCGCGCCGCTGGCGGCGCCGTGCCCGTCCTGCGGATTCTCCAACGAGCCGGGCGAGAAGTTCTGCGGGGGATGCGCGGCGCCGCTGGCCGCCGCGACGCGCGTGCCCGAGCCGAGGTTCGCCGCCCCCCAGGCCTACACGCCCAAGCACCTCGCCGAGAAGATCCTCACCTCGAGGAGCGCCGTCGAGGGCGAGCGCAAGCAGGTCACGGTCCTGTTCGCCGACCTCAAGGGATCGATGGAGCTGCTCGCCGACCGGGATCCCGAGGAGGCGCGGAAGCTCCTCGATCCCGTGCTCGAGCGCATGATGGAGGCCGTCCATCGCTTCGAGGGCACCGTCAACCAGGTCATGGGCGACGGGATCATGGCCCTCTTCGGCGCCCCGCTGGCGCACGAGGACCACGCCGTGCGCGCCTGCTACGCCGCGCTCCGCATGCAGCAGTCGGTGACGCGGTACGCGGAGGAGGTGCACCGGACGGAGGGCGTCCCCATCCAGATCCGCGTCGGCCTGAACTCGGGCGACGTGGTCGTGCGGTCGATCGGCAGCGACCTCCGCATGGACTACACCGCCGTGGGCCAGACGACGCATGTGGCCGCGCGCATGGAGCAGATGGCGATGCCGGGCTCGATCCTGATCCCGGCCGCCACGCTGCGCCTCGCCGAGGACTACGTGCGGGTGAAGGCGCTGGGGCCGCGGCCAGTCAAGGGGCTCGACACCCCGGTGGAGGTGTACGAGGTCGCGGGCGCGAGCACGGCGCGCTCACGCCTCCAGGCCGCCGCCGCGCGCGGCCTCACGCGCTTCGTCGGCCGGGACAGTGAGCTGGATCAGCTTCGTCAGGCGCTCGACCGCGCCCGCTCGGGCCATGGGCAGGTCGTCGCCGTCATCGGCGAGGCCGGCGTCGGAAAGTCGCGGCTCTACCACGAGTTCACCCGCTCGCATCGGACGCAGGGCTGGCTCATCGTGGAGAGCGGTTCGGTCTCGTACGGGAAGGCCTCGGCTTACCTGCCGGTCACCGACCTGCTTCGAGCCTACTTCCAGATCGAGGCGGGCGACGACGCGCGCAAGATCCGAGAGAAGGTGGTGGGCAGGCTCCTCTCCCTGGACCGGGCGCTCGAGCCCGCGTTGCCGCCGCTCCTGGGCCTCCTGGACGTCCCGGTCGAGAGCCCGGAGTGGCAGCGGCTCGAGCCGTCGCAGCGCCGCCAGCACACGCTCGACGGGGTCAAGCGGCTCTTGCTCCGGGAGAGCCAGGTCCAGCCCCTCGTGATCCTGTGCGAGGACCTTCACTGGATCGACAGCGAGACCCAGGCGCTCCTCGACAGCCTGGTCGAGAGCCTGCCGACCGCGCGCCTGCTGCTGCTCGTCAACTACCGGCCGGAGTACCAGCACACCTGGAGCGGGAAGAGCTACTACCGGCAGCTCCGCATCGACCCCCTGCCCCCGGAGACGGCCGGTGAGCTGCTGAAGACGCTCCTCGGGGACGATCCGACCATGGAGCCGCTCGAGCGGCTCTTGATCGAGCGGACGGAAGGGAATCCGTTCTTCCTGGAAGAGAGCGTCCGGACGCTCGTCGAGACGAAGGTTCTGGTGGGAGAGCGCGGAGCCTACCGCCTGGCGAAGGCGGCCCAGAGCCTCCAGATCCCCGCCACGGCCCAGGCGATCCTCGCCGCGCGCATCGATCGGCTCGCGCCGGAGGACAAGCGGCTCCTGCAGGCGGCGGCAGTCCTCGGCAAGGAGGTGCCCTTCGCCCTGCTCCAGGCGATCGCGGAGGAGCCCGACGAGGTGCTCCGCCGGGGTCTCGGAGCCCTCCAGGCCGCCGAGTTCCTCTACGAGAGCCGGCTCTTCCCCGACATCGAGTACACCTTTCGACACGCGCTCACGCAGCAGGTGGCCTACGAGAGCCTGCTGGCTGCCCGCCGTCAGGCCCTCCACCAGGCGGCGGGACTGAGCCTCGAGGCGGTCTACGCGGGTCGTCTCGACCAGGCCTATGACCGGCTGGCGTACCACTACTCGAGGACGGGCAACGCCGAGAAGGCCGTGGAGTACCTCACCCGGTTTGCGGAGAAGGCGGCGGGAATCGACGCCCACGCCGAGGCGGCATCCGCGCTCGAAGAAGCTCGCGCTCACGCCGCGGAGCTCCCGGCCGAGGGACGGGACCGCCGGCTGATCGACGTGGTGGTCCGCGAGGCTCACTCCCTCCACTTCCTGGGACGCCGCCACGAGAGCGTAGACCTGCTCCTCCAGCAGCACGAGCGGCTGGAACGGCTCGGCGATCCTTCGCTCGCCGGGCCGTACTACTTCTGGCTCGGTTACGCGCATTCGTGGCTCGGGCACCGGGCCGAGGCCGGCCGGAGCCTGGGCCGGAGCCTCGAGGAAGCGACGCGGGCCGGCGACGAGGCGCTCATGGGCCGGGTCCATCGCGCCCTCGCCGTCGAGTGCACGTACTCGGGGCGTCCGTTGGACGAGGCCGTCGCCCACGGGCGCCGGGCCGTGGCGCTGCTCGAGGCGACGGAGGACCGCTTCTGGCTCGGCCAGGCCCTCTATGCCCTCTGCTACTCCCACTACTACGCGGGCGATCTCGACGCCGTCATCGAGGTCGCCGCCCGCCTCGATGCCCTCGGCGAGGCCACCGGCAGCCGCCGGGCCCGGGCCAACGCGGGAATGATCGCCGGAATCAGCCACGCTACCGGCGGGAACTGGCAGGCTGGCATCCAGGCGTGCGAGCGGGCCCTCGAGCTCGCCCCCGACGCATTCGAGACCGCAGGCGTGCTCGCCTGCCTTGGGAAGGCCCTCGCGGAGGCCGGCGAGCTCGCGCGCGCGGTCCCGGTCCTGGAGCAAGCCGTCCAGCTCGGGGATCAGGTTCGCTCCCGCCAGTGGCGCGAGTGGTTCAGGACCCTGCTGGGCGAGGGCTACTTCCTCGGCGGCGAGCTGGACAAGGCCCGAGCGGCGGCCCACCAGGCGCTGGAGGTCTCCACTGACCTCGGCTACTCGCTCGGGATCGGATGGGCCCATCAGGTTCTCGGCCGGGTCGCCCAGGCTCGGGGCGCCCTCGGCGAGGCGGAGCAGAATCTCGGTGCCGCGCTCGAGGTCTTCGTGTCTGTCCGCTCTCGATTCGAGACGGGGCGCACTCGGCTGTTCCTGGCCTCCTGCGCCCGAGTCCGCGGGGATCACGATGCCGCGGTGTCCCGCGTCGAGGCGGCACATGCGGTGTTCAGAGCCGTGCATGCCCCGATGTACGTCGAGCGTGCCGAGGCACTCGCCCGCGAGCTCGGCGCCGGCCTCTCGACGTAGCCACTCGCTGCGTCCTGGCGACGTCCTCCCCCGGCCGCGGCCGGGCTGCGGTACCATGAGCCCGCCCAGGCTCACCGCCACATAGAGGAGGCGACTCCCGTGATCATCGGCGTGCCCAAGGAGATCAAGAGCGGCGAGCAGCGCGTCGCGCTCACGCCCGCCGGCGTCCAGACTCTCGTCGACCACGGGCACCGCGTGCTCATCGAGCCGGGGGCCGGGGTCGGCAGCGGCTTCCGCGACGACGAGTACACGCAGCTCGGCGCGCTCCTCCGTCCCGTCGAGGCGGTGTGGGCCGAGGCGGAGCTGATCCTCAAGGTCAAGGAGCCGATCCCGTCGGAGTACCCGCGATTCCGCGCGGACCAGATCCTGTTCACCTACCTCCATCTGGCGGCCGTGCCCCAGCTCACGCGGGCGTTGCAGAAGTCCGGCATCGTCGCGGTCGCCTACGAGACGGTCCAGCGCCCCGACGGGAGCCTCCCGCTCCTGACCCCGATGAGCGAGGTGGCCGGGCGGCTCTCGGTCCAGGAGGGCGCGTTCTACCTCGGCAAGGCCCACGGCGGACGCGGCATCCTGCTCTCGGGCGTCCCCGGCGTGCCGCCCGGGAACGTGATGATCATCGGCGCCGGCATCGTCGGTCTGAACGCCGCGAAGATCGCGGTGGGGCTGGGCGGCGACGTGTCGGTCCTCGACGTGAACGTGGACCGCCTCCGCCACGTGGACGACATCTTCCGCGGTCAGGTAGTGACCCTGGTCTCGAACGCCTTCAACATCGCCCGCCTCGCCCAGCGCGCCGACCTCCTGGTCGGCGCCGTCCTGGTCGCTGGCGCCCGCGCCCCGATGCTGGTCCCGGACGCCGTCGTGAAGACGATGAAGGAAGGCTCGGTGATCGTCGACGTGGCGGTCGACCAGGGCGGCTGCGTCGAGACGATGCACCCGACGACCCTGGCCGAGCCCACCTTCCGCGTGCACGGCGTCGTGCACTACGGGGTGGCCAACATACCGGCTCTCGTGCCCCGCACGTCGACCTTCGCCTTGACCAACGCCACCCTGCCGTACGTCGTCGAGCTGGCGGGCAAGGGCCTGAAGAAGGCGCTCGGCGAGAACGCGGCGCTGGCCAAGGGCCTCAACGTGTGCCGGGGCCGGATCGTCCACGCCGGCGTGGCCGAGTCGGTCGGCGAGACCGCCGCGCCGCTGGAGAGCTGCCTCGCCCGAGGTCTGGGGATCCGACGGGAACGCCGACCACATGACCAGGTGCATCGGCCACAGCCGACGGCCCCGGAGCGGAAGAGGGAGAGACATGTCGCGGAGCTTCGAGGAAGAGATCCAGGCCACGCGGGGGGGCTCGGGCGCGTGGTACGAGCGAGCCAAGCAGTCGATCGGCGGCGGCGTCGGCCACGACGTGCGGCACGCCCTGCCCTTCCCCACCTACATCACCCGGGCCCAGGGCGCCTACAAGTGGGACGTGGACGGCCACCGGTACATCGACTACCACACCGGCAACGGCGCCCTGCTCCTCGGCCACGCCCATCCGGCCATCGTCGAGGCCGTCATCAAGGCGGCCCCGCTCGGCACCCACTTCGGCAACGACCACCCGCTCCAGGTCGAGTGGGCCGAGCGGATCCAGTCGCTGGTGCCGTGCGCCGAGCGCGTGCGCTTCACGAACTCCGGCACCGAGTCCGACATGCTGGCCTGCCGGGTCGCGCGGGCCCACACGGGCCGGCCGACGATCCTCCGCTTCACCGGCCACTTCCACGGGTGGGGCGACGAGCTCATCACGGGCTTCGCGCCGCCCTTCGACGTGGCGCCGTCGATCGGGCTCGCGCCGGGCTACCGCCTCGGCACCGTGATGACCCCCGCCAACGACCTCGACGAGGTCGACCGGATCCTCGGCCAGCGCGGCGACGTCGCGGCGGTGATCCTCGAGCCGAGCGGCGGCTCGTGGGCGCGGCTGCCCCTCCGGCCCGGGTTCCTCGCGGGCCTGCGCGACGTGACCCAACGCCACGGGACGCTCCTGATCTTCGACGAGGTCATCACGGGCTTCCGGTGGGCGCCCGGCGGCGCGCAGGAGCGGTCCGGCGTGACCCCCGATCTCTCGACCCACGCCAAGATCGTGGGGGGCGGCGTGCCGGGCGCCGCGATCTGCGGGCGCGCCGAGGTGATGCGGGTCTTCGACATCACCGGCGACGCCTTCCACGACCGGTTCCGCCGCATCGCCCACCAGGGCACCTACAACGCGTCGCCCCTGACGGCGGCGGCGGGGCTGGCCTGCCTCAACATCGTCGCCACCGGCGAGCCGACGCGCCGGGCGGACGCCCTCGCCGAGCGGCTCCGGGCGGGGCTCAACGGCGTGCTCGAGCGCCGCGAGGTCCGCGGGCTCGTCTACGGCGAGAGCTCCGTCTTCCACATCTACCTCGAGGCGCCGGGGGCGAAGCTCCCCGTCACGCGCCCCGAGGACTACCGCTGGCTCGACGCCGTCACGCTGAAGAGCATGGATCCCGGCATCGTGCGGGCGCTCCAGAACGGCTTCCGTATGCGGGGCATCGAGCTCCTGTCCTACAACGGCGGCATGACGTCGGCCGCCCACGAGGAGCAGGACATCGACGAGACGGTGGCGGCCTTCGACGACCTGACCGGGGAGCTCCTGTCGCGGAAGGCTCTCGCGCAGCGGTAGCCGCGCAGCCGGCCAGGCGACCGCCGTCCCGCGTGCGGGGCGTCTAGGTCGAGCGCGAGGCCGTCAGCGTCTGGCGGGCTGCGATTCCTCGCGGATCCGCTGCAGCTCGGCGTAGAACCGCAGGCCATGGATCCGCGGAAGCTGCGTCATCTCGCGAACGCAGCGCTCGTACTCGAGCCCGAGGTCCTGGCACAGGTCCCGCAGCTCGTCCGGGTCGCTCGCCGGCTCGCGGCGGAGGACCGGGATGCCGCGCCTCCCCGCCCGCTCACCGAAGCGGGCCGCCGCGTCGATCCACGCATTCAAGAGGCCCGCGCCAGCGAAGAGTGCCGCGACCTGGATCTCCACCAGGCGCGCGAGCATGCGTCGAGTCGCGGCGCCGGGATCCGGCGTGGCGGTCCCGGGTCTGGGCGGGGTCCTGGTGCCTCCGCTCCTTGGAACCATGCCTGACCTCCTCGCGTGACCGGTCGCGGACGCCCTGACCGTCCCACGAACCGGCCCCCTCTGGCAAGGGTAGAGCTGCGTCGAGGAACCCTGGCGGACCCCAGCGGCGACGTGATATCTTCCGGGCCAGCCAGGGGTCTGGCTTCCCGCATGGGCCGCAATCGGCCCGAGAGGTGCGCCATGGGCGAGCAAGGGAAGCAGGTCGGACAGGATCGAATCCCGCCCAATCCGATCGAGCTCGAGCCAGCAAGGCTGGCCGAGCAAACTCGGGTCCCGCCCCAGCCGAAACCGCCCTCGAAACCCGCCGGCGAGACGACCGTCGCCGTCATCGGCGGCGGCATCGCCGGTCTCACCGCGGCGCTGCGGCTCGCCGAGCGCGGCTACAAGGTGACCGTGTACGAGGAGAAGCCGGACCTGGGGGGCAGCTTCGCCGCTCACAAACACGAACACCCGCCCAAGGAGGACAGGGACAACTTCGCCGCTCAACGCCCGCGCAGGGAGGACACGTATCACGAGCACTCGTTTCACATGCTTCTGCAGTGGTATCACAACTTCTTCGCGCTCGCCGCCGACATCGGCCTCA
This sequence comes from uncultured Candidatus Rokubacteria bacterium, assembly GCA_963799055.1. Classification (GTDB taxonomy): domain Bacteria; phylum Methylomirabilota; class Methylomirabilia; order Rokubacteriales; family DASRDR01; genus DASRDR01. Next base: position 22,137 of record CAWCVP010000018.1, on the reverse strand, counting down.
AGCGCCACCGGGACTTCGAGCCGCGGAACACCTTCAAGCACTTGCGGAAGGACGAGTTCCCCACGATGATCGATCTCCGCAACCCGGGGACGCCGGGCGGGCTGCAAGCGAATCTCCTCTGCGGGCTCCAGCCGATCCCCGACATGTTCCTCTACAGCTACTCCCTGATCGACCTCATCGGTCAGCAGTTCGATCCGAAGCGATTGCTCGACCGGTTCACCGTCACGGGATTCATGCAGTCGCGGCCCTACGCCACCGAAGGCAGTACGGCGCTCCACGAGAACACGCTGGCGAAGGCGTTCGCCAGCCCCAGCTATGTGACCTCGGCATCCAGCTACCAGAGCTTCATCAAGTACGGCTTCCAGCACCCGGAGCCGCTGGTCTGGGTGCTGAAGGGGGATAGCTGGCGGGCCTTTCACGCGAAGCTGCGAGACGAACTGGTTCGGCACGGCTGCAAGATCCGGATCTTGCGACGGGTCACGAAGATCGAATTTAGCAGGCCGTACTGGGAGCATTCCCCCCTTCCTGGCCCCGTTCCGCCCTGGGACCCGAGCAGCGACAAGCGCGTGACCAAGATCACGCACGTGAAGGTAGACAGGAAGGCTCCCGGCGTCATGGATTGCGTTCCCTTCCCTGCGCAAGAGATCTCCCGACTTCTCCAGTTGACGGAAGAGCCGATGTTACCGCCGCCGCCCCCGTCGATGGACGAACCGGCGCCGCCGGCAGTCGACGAGACGCTGAAGCTCGAGGAGACGGACGAACCGCATTACGTCATCCTGGCGGTTCCTTCGAGTCAGGTGGCGCCGCTTCTGCTCGAACCCGCGGCGAAGGACGTGGTCCGGAAGCTCGCCGGAGACTTCCTGGAGATAGCCAAGATCCCGAGGCTTCGAGGGGCGCCGATGGCGTCGATGGACCTCCGCTTCAACAAGAGGATCGACGGCATCCCGAAAGAGCACGTGGCCCTGCTGGATTCGAAGTTCGACCTCTCCTTCATCGACAACTCGCAGATATGGCCGGGGCTCGAGAAGACGACCCTGCTGAACGTCGTGGCCTCGTCGGCCGCCGAGCTCGCCCAGCTCAACGCGGGGGAGGCGGCGGGGCTGATCATCATGGAGCTGGCCAAGTATCTCCGGTTCGACCCGTCGAAGGACATCGACTGGGAGCTGTGCCACTACCAGCCGAACGTCGGCGACGAACTGTTCCTCAACGACGTGGGAAGCGAGATGTGGAGACCCACCGCGAAGACGCACTTCCGCAACCTCTTCCTGGCGGGCGACTACTGCCAGACGTTCGTCGACGTGGTCACTCTCGAGGGCGCGGTCGTGAGCGGGCTGGAGGCGGCGCGCCAGCTCCAAGAACAGGCCACCTCCCACGAGGGCTGGAGCGCATCGGATCGTCGGGCGAGGCCCATCGGGATCATCCCGATCGAGACCCCGCCGCGGGAGACCGTCCTCGCCCTGAAGTACCTCCTGGCGCCCCATGCGATGGCGGCCAAGTGGTGGTCGTGGGCGGACGAGCAGACCCGGGCGGTCCAACGTGGCGACTTCTCGGCCACCCGGGCCGCGCAGGACCTCACGGCGATGGGTGCGGCCCTGGCGCTGGCGCCCTACCGCTTCGCGGCCGAGGCCTGGCAGGCCGGCTGGTCGACGATGTTCAGCCTGTGGTCCGGCGGGGACGTCGACTAGGGTCGGCGCGGCAGCGTCATCGGCACGCCGAACTCCGCCGCCATGTGCTCCGTCCACGCGTGGATCATGGGCCGGCTGTCCGCGACGCCGAGGCGATGGAGCAGCTTCCAGATGGGATCGGCGGCGTTGGTGGCCGCGTCGCCGAGCTCGAGTCGCACCCCGCGCCCGTGCGTCCGGATGCGCTCTCCGCGGCCGGTCCGCGTCACGACGGTCCTGACGATGTCCGTGGGCGCGGCGCCTCGGAGCGTGTAGGTCGGCAGCGGGATCGCCGTGGAGGCGCCGTGACCCCCCCGCGGGAAGGTGATGGTCAGCACCGGCTGGTGAGCGCCCGGCCGCGTCAGCCGCCAGGTGGCCTGCGTGCTCTCCAGCGCCCGGTCCACCGTCGCGTCGCTCTTCGCGTAGCCCCAGATTTCCCTCCCCGCCAGGCGCGGGAAGCTCGCGTTGACCGGAAAGTCGACGATGTAAAGGCCGACCGCCAGCGGGTCCTCGCGCGGCGCGACGTGGAGCCCCACGCCGATCTCGTCGTAGCTGCCGAGGTCGCCCTCTCGGTGATGGACGGCGAAGATCGAGAGGCCCGTGCGGCCTCGGCCCAGCGGGACGGGCCTGAAGGGCGCTCCCGTCTCGGTTAGGAAGGTCTGGACGGCCTCGATCGACACGGCGTAGAGGGCCATGCCTTGTGCCGCGTCGAGAACCCGTACCGGCAGCACGACGCGATGGCCATCGATGTCGGGGTACACCGTCTCGCCTGGCGTGCCGAGCTGGTCCGCGGACCTGAGCCCGTCGCCGAAGCGCTCCAGGGCGAGCCAGGGGACGAGCGCCATCTCGGTCGCGTAGTGGCGGGCCTCCTTGAAGAAGGCGCCCATGAAATCAGCGGACGCGGGGGTGCCCCGGCTGGCGACGGAAGCGTCCTCCAGGGTCTTGGCGACGTAGCGGCCGCCGATCTCCAGGGAGCGTCCCCAGAAGTCCAGCGTGGAGTCGACCATGGCCATGCCGAGGCGGGTCCAGACGGTCGTGGGAACGCTGCGGGTCCGGGGGCTCGCCATGTCGTCCTCCGTCTCGGTGAGGTGACGTGTCCGCCAGGGACCTCTCCCGGCGGCAAGCAGCTGGCGGCTCGGTCCAGTGACGGAAGATACCACGGGAGGTGCGGGCCGGGGGCGGCCGCCGGTTGGCGACCTCGACCCGGCCAGGCTCCTTGACATTCCGCCCCGTAGCCCTAGAGTCGTGATCCGGGTGTCGCTCCCGCGCACGCCGATCGGCCCGGTGGCCAGTGTGATTCCGAGGCGAGTCACGTCGATAGGGAGGGCACGATGCCAGGCCACCCCACCCCGCAGGACGAATTCACTCGCCAGGTCGGCGAGTGGGTCCGCCGCATGAGCGCCGCGGGCGTCTCCCCCTCCGAGAGCTCGACGCCGAACGAGGCCAGCGAGGCTACGGGCCGACCCGAAGGTACGCCGGGCGACGGGCTGAGCGAGCTGTCCCTCCTGTGGGTGCAGAGCGGTCTCCGGCTCTGGACCCGATGCGCCGAGGTGTGGGTGAAGGTCGGCCTGGCCGCCGTTCAGAGCGTCAGCCGGACCCAGACCGAGGCGGGCGCCGGTGAGGACGCGCGAAACGTGCTGATCACGGAGCTCCGCTCCGCCCTCCGTGAGCTGACCACGGTGTCCAGCCAGGAGGCACGGCGGCTCGATGCCGAGCTCGAGAAGCTCGAGCGCCGCGGTCGCCCCGAAAGTCCCGGCGACGAGCCCGGCCCGTACTGGCGACGGTGGGAGGTCAAGCGTTGACGGACGCGCCCCCCGAGGTCCTCCCCACCGCCCAGGTGGTCGCCCAGCTCGGCTTCGAGGAGGAGATCGAGCGGCTGCGGGTCGAAGTCGCCGCGTGGGTCGAGCGGTCGAACGAGGAGATCCGGGAGCTGCTCGAATGGCAGTTCCACGGCGGCTCGAAGTACTTCCGGCCGCTCACGATCTTCAGCTGCTACCGCGCGATCTATCAGGGGCCGACCCCGCCCTCGCTCATCCGCTCCGCGGCCGTGGTGGAGATGCTCCACAACATGTCGCTGATCGTCGACGACATCCTGGACGAGTCGCGCGAGCGGCGCGGGAAGCTCACGCTCCACTGTCACTTCGGCAGCCTTCCCGCGCTGATGGCCTCCGGCTACATCGTGGCGGACGGCTATCGAATCGTGGGGAACGACCCTCACGACATCCGGCTGTTCTCGGAGCTCCTCACCCGGCTGGCCGCCGCCGAATGCCTGCAGTGGCGTCTGCGGCGCCAGCCCCTCGACGTGGAGGACTGGAGGAGGATCGCCGGCGAGGACACCGGAAGCATGTTCGAGGTGTGCGCGTGCGTGGGCACGCGCACCGAGGACCTCCGGCGATTCGGTCATCTGCTCGGCGTCCTCTATCACGGGTGCGACGACGTGGGTGACGTCCGGGGCGGGCGGGCGCTCGGAGGGGGCGGCCACGAGGACCTGCGCGACGGCATCCTCACTCTCCCGGCCGCGCTGGCGATCCGCGATCCCGCGGTGGCCGGCCTGTTTCAGGAGTCGAAGCCGAGCGACGATCAGCTCGCCGCCATGGCGATGGCCTTCCGGGCGCGGCTTCCCGAGGCGGACCGCTACCTGGACGCGATCGCCGCGGAAGCCCGGGAGGAAGCTCGGCTCTTCGCCCCGAACCCGGCTCCGCTGCTCGCGCTCGTCGAGCACACCCGGCAGCTCGCCACCGGCTAGTCCGCCGCCTCGAGCAGGTCGCGGGCCACCCGAAGGTCCCGGGTGTCGAAGCCCTCGGTGAAGCCCGCGTAGACGGAGCGCAGCAGCTCGCGCCCTTCGGCGATCCGGCTCCGCGAGCGCCAGAGCCGCGCCAGGCTGATGGCCGCGCGGAGCTCCCAGGCCCGGGCGCCCTGTCGGCGGGCCACCTCGATGGCACGGTGATAGCTGAGCTCGGCTTCCGAAGCGGCGTCGGGCTCGCCCAGCTGCAGCCGGAGGTCGCCCATGAGCCGATGAATCTCGGCCTCGTAGTACGCTTCGCCGCTCTCACCCATCAGGGTCTCGGCCCGTGTCAGCGCGGAGAGGCCCTCGGTCGCCCCTCCGGTCTTGCCGAGGATCTCGGCCAGCAGGGCCAGGAACCACGACTGGCCCAGTCGCGCTCCGGTCGCTTCGTAGCGCTCCATGTTCCTCCGGATGCGCTCGATGGCCGCCGCATCGGGCCCCTCTTCGCCCAGACTCCAGCTCTGGAGGATCCTCGCCAGCGCCGCCCAGTACGGGAACCCACGCTCCACCGCATACGCGAGCGTGCGCCCGCTCCACTCTCGGGTCCGCTCGACGTCGCCGCGCACCTGGTGCACGTTCGTGAGCAGTCCCATCGCCTGGGCGATGCTGAGAGCGCCCTGGTTCGCCTGCGCCAGGCTCAACGCCCGCTCGCTTTGCTGGAGCGCCTGGTCCGCATGGCCGCGGAACCACGACACGCGGCCGAGGTACGCCAGGCAGGTGACGGCCGTGTAGGTGAGCGGACCGCGCGTCTCCACCGCCGCGTCCTCGTAGACCGCCACGCCCCGCTCGAAGTGTCCGGACGCCGGCTCGAACTCACCCATGAAGAGTGCGACCAGCCCCGCCGCCATGGATGCCTCCAGCAGTTGAACCGGATCCCGGTCGCGCTCGGCCAGCTCCCGCAACCTCTCGACGAGCTCGCGGGCCGTTCGATACTCCGCACGGGTGAGGTGGAACACCCACTGTCCCCGGAGCACCGACACGAGCTTCTGCGGGTCCCCCACCCGGCGGCACAGATCGAGCGCCCGGGCTTGCGCCTGCTCGACCTCCGGGGCCGCGTAGCCCTGGACTGCCATCAAGGTAGGCGCCAAGGCGCTCTGGAGGTCGAGCTCCAGGCGGTCTCGCTGGGAATCCCCCGGAAGGGCCGGAAGCAGCTCGAGGCCCTTCGTCAGGTGGACCATCGCCTCCTTGTGGGCCGAGCGTGCCGCCGCCTTGCGGCCGGCACGCAGCAGATAGGGGACGGCCCGCTCGCGCGCGCCTCCGAGCACGGCGTGGTGCGCGAGCCACTCCACGTCCTCGGCCCCACGCGCGGGATACACCTTCTCGATCGCGTCCAGGACGCGCGCGTGGAGAGCCCGCCGCTCGTCGCCAGGCACCCGCGCGTAGGCGACGCTCTGGAGCAGCGCATGCTTGAATACGAAGACGCGCTCCGGGCCGGCCGCGGGTCGCTCGTGCAAGAGGTCGGCGCGCTGGAGCTGCGCCAGCGTCTCGTCGAGCACGTCGTCCGGGAGGCCGGTGACTTCCCGCAGCACGGGAAGCGGCACGTCGCGCCCGACGACCGAGGCGACCGTGAAGGTCTGACGAGCGCGACCGCGGAGCTCGCCGAGGCGCGCCCCGATCACACCCTCGAGGGTCGCCGGCACGCCGTCGAGCGGTCCGCTCTCGCCGCGCTCCAGGGCCGCGTAGGTCAGCTCCTCGAGGAAGAGTGGATTCCCGTCCGCGCGCGCCAGGACCACCTTCGACAGATCGTCGGGAACGGTGTCGGCCTGGAGCACGGTCCGGACCAGGGCGAGGCTGTCCTCCGGCGAGAGAGAAGCGAGCGACAGCTGCGTCACGTGCGGTCGCCCGACCCACGGGGGTCGGTGATTGCTCCGGTGCGTCGTGACGAGGAGGATCCGGGCGCCGCCGACGGCATCGATCATCGACGCCAGACAGGCCTCGGAGCTTGGATCCGCCCACTGAATGTCCTCGACGAAGATCAAGCAGCGGGGTGACCCCGCTTCGACCGAGCAGTAGCCGGCGGATGACCGCGAACAGCTGCGTCTGGGCCGCGCCGAGGAGCGGGGTGGGCAAGAGCTCCCGGTCGGCGGCCAGGAGGCGCCCGAGATCCGGCGCCAGATCGGCCGCTTCGGGACCCACTTCGCTCAGCGCCGTCCCGATCCTGGCCGCGATGACGTCCGGTGAATCGGCGTCGCCGATTCCGCAGACCCGACGCACGATGTCCAGGATCGGGTGGAACGGGATGTTCGCCGGGACGGGAAGGCACTGGCCTTCGACGGGGGTGACCCCGTGCAGCCGGGCGCTCGCCGCCAGCTCCAGGAGCAGCCTCGACTTGCCGATACCCGCCTCGCCGACGACGTCCACGACTTGCCCACGGCCGCGCGCGGCTGTCTGGAGTCGGTTCTCGAGCAGCGCCAGCTCCTCGCGACGGCCCACGAGGCGCGCGCGCCGCCGGCGCTCGTCGCTCTCCGCGCGCCACAGACCCTCGACGCGGTACCCCAACGAGGCTGGCGCGAGCGGCGCGAGGCTGAAACGGTGGCGGAGCATCACTCCTGCGTCGGGCGTGGCGATCACCGCCGCCGGGTCGGCGGCGAGGAGGAGCGCCTGCAGCCGGTTCCAGGCCTCGCCGCTCGCGTCCGCGTCCAGGGTCGGCGCATCGGGGCCGAACCGGACGAGAACCTCGGCGGCGTGCAACCCCATGCGCAGGCTCCACCCATCCGAGGTGGCCTCCCGGGCCACGTTCCTCACGGCGAGGGCGGTGTGCGCAGCCAGGACCGCCGGCTCGTCGATGGGGTCGATACCGAACGCGGCGAACAGCGCGGTCGGGCTGAGCGTCTCGACCCGCCCGCCGAAGCTCCGGACCTTGTCCCCGAGAAGCTCCGGGAGACGACGAGGGGGCGCGTCCTCGCTCGCCGGGACGAGACGGATCAGGAGCAGGGCAATGCGCCGCGACTCCCAGCGCGGCTGAGCCCGGGGCACGCGGGCCGGATGGGCGGCGTCCGGGCCGGCCGTCGGCCTGGGCAGACGGTTCGGCTGCTTCGAGGCCTCCCCGGACGAGTTGCGGAGGCCGAAGCGCGCAATACGGGCCATGACCGTGTTGCGCGACACGCCGAGCAGGGTTGCCGTGCGCGAGATGTTCCAGCCGGAGTCAGTGAGCGCCGCCAGCAGGTGGTCCCGCATCACGTCACGGGACGAAGGCATCGACGGCCCCGACGATGCGGTCACAGGCTGGATGCCGGGGGCCACGCTGCTCAGAGCGAGGTGCGCCTCCGTGAGGACGGAGCCCTCGGAGAGCAATGCGGCTCGCTCGATCGCGTTCGACAGCTCGCGAACGTTCCCGGGCCACTGATGCGCGGAGAGCGCCGCCTGGGCGTCCGGCGCGAGCGTCTTCAGGGGCAACCCGTAGTCCAGGCAGGCCCGAGCCAGGAAGTGCTCGGCGAGCAGCAGGATGTCGCGCCCCCGGCTTCTGAGCGGCGGCATCTCGAGCGTCACGACGGCGAGCCGATGGTAGAGGTCCTCGCGGAAGCGCCGCGTCCGCAACGCATCCGCCAGGTGCTCGTTGGTGGCGCTGAGCACCCAGATGTCCACCGGCTCCGACGTGGTGGCCCCGAGGCGACGCACCGCGCGCTCCTCCAGGACCGAGAGCAGCTTGCCCTGGAGCGCGAGCGGCAGCAGGAGCACTTCGTCGAGGAACAGCGTTCCGTGATGGGCTAGCTGGAACAAGCCGGGCTTCGCCTGGCCCGCGCCCGTGAACGCGCCGCGCTGGAACCCGAACAACTCGGACTCCAGGAGGGTCTCCGGGATGGCGGCGCAGTTGACGTCGATGAAGGGGCCCGCCGCGCGGGGACTCGCGCGTCCGAGGCTCTTCGCCAGGAGACCCTTGCCGGTGCCGGTCTCACCCTCGATCAGGACCGGCGGCGGACGCCGGGATGCCGACCAGGCCTTCACGAGCTGGAGGACCTGCTTCCGGAGCGCCACCATCGGCGGGCTCTCTCCGCGGAGTTCGCCCAGTGGCTCCATGCCGGGGAGCTTAACACTGGTTGGCATGCTGCTCAGATTCTTGGCAGTCCCGTCCGGTCGCGAGGCCGGGCTATCGGCGCAACCAGCTGATTCACCTGACTTTATGGTTGGCTCGTTACTTGCCCCTGACCTCGGGCGACCGAATGCTCACGATCGGTGGACCCGGCGAGAGGGGAACATGATCGACCAAATGGTGGTGCCGGCAGCGCCCGCGACGACCCTGAGCGAGATGGGCTACTTCGAGCGCGAGGTCCATCACGACCGAGGCGCCCGCGTTCTCCACGCCGAGGAAGCATGGGTCCCCGCCGCGGATCCCGACGGCGAGGTTCGGGACGTCTCGGTGCTGATGGCCGATCTACGTGGGTTCACGACGTTCTGCGAGCAGAGCTCGCCGTACCGGACGGCCGCCATCCTGAATGACTACCTGACGGCCATGATGGACGTCATCCTCGCTCATCATGGGCGCGTGCAGGACTTCGCCGGGGACGGGATCCTCGGGGTGTTCGGCGCCCCCCTGTTCGATGGCGATCATGCGTGGCACGCAACGCTGGCCGCGCTCCGGATGCAGAGCGTCATCAGGCGCGTGAGGAGTCGGTGGGGAGCGGCCTCGGGCGCTGACCTGGCCCTGGGCATCGCGCTGCACAGCGGCGAGGTCTTCGCCGGGACCTTCGGAGCTCCCCGTCAGTCGAAGTATGCCGTCGTGGGGGATCCGGTGAACACCGTGGCCAGGCTGGAGGAGCTGAACAGGGGCCTGGGGACCGCGATCGTGATGAGCAGCGCCATGCACGCCCGCCTGGGCGAGCGCGTCAACGCCCACGCGCGAGGATCGTTCGCGGTTCGCGGGCGAAGCCAGCCCGTGGAGGTCTTCGAGCTGCTCGGCGCGCGGAGAACGCGACGCCCGCCGGTCTCGTACTGATACCGACGGGCCGGGCGCGGCGCGCTCAGAACAGCGGCTGGAACGTCAGGAACTCCGTGACGGGAACGAAGGACTGGTCCGCGGCCTTGTTCGCTCGGTAGAGGCGCACCGTGTTGAGGCCATGGTGCCGCTCGGGGCCGAAGGTGATCGGCGCCCACCTGAGACCCTCCGGCACCCAGTTCTGGATGCGCTCCATCGCCTCGACGTAGCCTTCGCGCGTCAGGTTGCGACCGGCGCGCTTGAGGCCCTCCACCGCGGTCGCCATCGCGAGCGCCCCGGCCAGCGCGAAGCTTTCCCGGCCCTTGAGCTTCGGGTCCTGCCGCAGCATGGCCTCGATGACCCTGGCCGACTCGAGGTCGGTCGTCGAGGGCGTGTTCCCGTTGAAGTAGGCGCCCTCCCACAGCTCGCCCAGAAGCCGATACATCACCTGATGGTCCCCATAGGGGAAGGGCGCGAAGATCTGCGGCCGGTAGCCGACCTTCGCCATCTCCTTGATGAGGTTCGCGCCGGCCGTCGTGGTCCCGACGGGGATCACGACGTCGGCGCCGGAGTCCCGCATCTTCAGGGCGTGGGTGCCCAGCTCGCGGTCCTGGACCTCGTGCGGCACCTCGGCGGCCAGCGCGATCTTGCCCCCGAGCGCCTGGACGCCGCGCCGGACTCCCTCGAGGTACCCTTTTCCGTAGTCGTCGTTCTGATAGAAGATCGCGATCGTCCTGGCGTTGACGACCTTCGCCGCCTGCTGGACGATGAACTCCCCCTCGTCCACGTAGTTCGTGAAGATCGTGAACACGTAGCGCCGCTTCTCCTTCGGGAGCTTGGCCCAGATCTGGGGATCGCCGTACGGATAGACGGTCGGAATCTTCGCCTCGGTGATGATGTCCTTGCTCGCGTGCATGACCGCGGTGCCGAGCAGCCCCACGATGGCGAACACGCCGTCCTTCATGTCGGTGACGTTGGCCACGGCCCGGCCGGGAAGGTAACCGTCGTCCTTTAGCACGACCCGGATCTTCCGTCCGTGCACGCCGCCCTGCTCGTTGACGTGCTTGGCCCAGGCCTCGGCCGCGAGCCCCGTGGTCCCCCACGCGGCCGCCGGTCCCGAGAGGGGCGTCGTGATGCCGAAGACGACCTCGGTGTCGGTCACGCCCGGGGTCTTCGGCTGGGTGAACGCGGGGGTGCCGGACAAGAGCAGGAACAGCAGCGACGCGCCGATCGCTCTGGCGATCATGGGCCCTCCTGGGCGGAGCCGTGTCTTGCGACGCGTCAAGCTCGGGGAATTATACGCCCGGGCCTCCCGGCTCCGCTGCCCGCATCACGACCATCGGCCCTCCGGACGCGCGCGAGCAGAATTCGCGGGGCGACCTCCGCGGGAGGCGCGCGCGGACTGACGTCGGCGCCCCAGCTGCGTGGGTCGATGCCCTGCTGAACTAGCCGCAGCTAGGACGAGCCCCCACCGCGAGCGGGGCGGCGGGACCCCTGGGGCGGGTGTCCTCCCCCTCGTCGGTGCCTACGGCCGCCGACCACGTGCCGGCACATTCGGTGCCCTGGGGCCCTGACCTCCCGCCGGACCCGGTGCTCAGGTGCTAAGCAGTTTCTGAGCAGTCCCCCTGAGCACCACCTGCCTATCGACCAGTAACATATTGGATTTATTGACTCTGATCCTGGTCCGCCACTTGCCTATATACCCGGCCATGACACCAGGTGCGACGAGGGTCGAGCAGATCGTGGCGGAGCGGCGAACTCCGAACCCTGACCGCTCTGGGGGAAGGAGAAGCGTCATGCATGCGTCTCTAATCCTTACACTCACCCTGGCTGTCTTCGTGGTGAACGGCGTCTCGAACCGGGCCGTCGGGCCCGACGCACAGGCGCCCGCGTCCCGATCACTCCCGCTGTCCATCGAGGCGGCCCTCGACCGGGGGGACGTCGTGACGGCCGTGCGCGCGACCGAGGCCGCGCATCGCCGGGCGACTCGCGATCACTCCTGGCAGTCGTTGATCGAGGTGGGCGACGCCTACTCGCGCATCGCCAGCCGCGCGGAGACGCCCGAAGTGGCGACCAAGAAAGCCCTCGACAGCTACCAGGCCGCTCTCAACAGTGCGCGCCGCGCGAAGTCTCTGGACGGGGTGCTTCGCGCCGCCGAGGCCTTCGGCGAGCTCGGTGACGCCGAGCACGTCGAGCTGAGTCTGCACATCGCGCGCACCCTGGCTGGCTCCGACCCCGAAGCGGTCGACGACGTGCGCGCGGTGGCCGGGCGGCTCAGCGATCTCTCGAGATGAGGGATCGTGTCGAGCACGCGTGCGGTGGCGGCAGGTCGCGGGAGCCGGCGCGGGAGGACCGGCTCCCGCGGCTAGCGGAACGCGGGCAGGACCTCCCGCGCCACGAGCTCGATCTGGCGCAGGATCGTCCGGTGCGGCATGCCAGGCGTGAAGAGCCGGAAGATCACGTGGGTCATGCCGTACTGGCGGACGAAGGTCTCGAGACCCTGGACGATCCGGTCGGGGGTCCCGATGAGGAAGCGGTCCACCGCCAGGCGGTCCAGGTCGGCCGCGGTCGCGGCGTCGATGAACGGATGCTTCCAGGCCCCGCCGTACTCCTTGCCGTAGGCGAGCATCAGGTGCCGGTCGGCCAGCTCGCGCGCCTCCGCCTCCGTCTCGGCAATGCACAGCTCCCGGGTGACCGGCCACTCGGTCGGCGCGGGAAGCCCGGCGGCCCGTCGGTGCTCGAGGATCTGCGCCTGGCTGCGCAGAAGACGCGGCAGATCGGCGGTGGGTCCCGGCAGCCAGGCGTCGGCCAAGAGCGCGGCGCGCCGGAGCGTCACGTCCCCCCAGCCGCCGATCCACACCGGCGGGTGCGGCCGCTGGACCGGCTTCGGCTCGATCCGTCCGTCCACCACCGTGAAGTGCTGGCCCCGGTGCGTCACGCCGTCCCGCGTCCAGAGGGCCTTCATCAGGGCGAGGCCCTCCTCGAGGCGGGCGCCACGCTTCTCGAGGGCGGCGTCGTAGAGGAGGAACTCGTCGGGCTTGTAGCCGATGGCGACGCCCAGGACCGCGCGGCCGTTCGAGACGACGTCGAGGAGCGCCGTCTCCTCGGCGAGCCGCACGGGATGGTAGAAGGGAAAGACGCACACGTTGGCGCCCAGCTGGACGCGCGAGGTCCGCGCGGCGAGCGCGGTGAGCATCTGGATGGGCGCGGGCCAGTAGTGGTCGCGGACTCCGTGGTGCTCGGCGAGCCAGACGGAGTCGAAGCCGAGGTCCTCGGCCCGCTCGACCTCCGTCAGCGCCTCCCGGAAGAAGCGGCCACCCTCGGTGGGGCAGATCCCGAACCGGAGCCGGGTCATGAGCTCAGTACCGCAGGACGCCGCGAGCGCGGAAGAGATCCGTGATCGACTTCTGGTAGGCGGCGAAGCGAGGCGACTCCTGCACCTCCAGGCGGCGGGGGCGCGGGAGGTCGATGTCGAGGACGCCGTCGACCCGCCCCGGCCGGGGCGACATCACCACCACCCGGTCGGACAGGAGCACGGCCTCGGCAATCGAGTGGGTGATGAACACCACGGTCTTCCGGCGCTCGAGCCAGAGCCGCTCGATGTCGAGGCGCATCTGCTCGCGCGTCAGGGCGTCGAGCGCCCCGAACGGCTCGTCCATGAGGAGGAGCGGCGGGTCGTGGATCAGCGCCCGGCAGATCGCCGCGCGCTGCCGCATCCCGCCCGACAGCTCGAACGGGTACCGGTCCTCGAACCCCTCGAGGCCGCACCGCCTGCAGGAGCTCGCGGGCCTTCGCCCGGTGGCTCGGCCCGTCGAGCCCGCGCGCCTCGACCTGGAGCAGCACGTTCCGGATGACCGTCCGCCAGTCCAGGAGCACCGGGCTCTGGAAGACGATGCCGACGTCGGTCTGGGGCCGGGTGACCGGGCTGGCCGGCGACGCGGATCTCGCCCGACGACGGCGCGAGCAGCCCGGCGACCATGAGCATCAGGGTGCTCTTGCCGCAGCCCGACGGGCCCAGGATCGACAGGAACTCCCCGGCGGGCACGTCCAGCGAGACCTGCTCCACCGCGTGGACCTGCCCGTCCGACGTCGCGTAGGTCTTGGAGACGCCGGCGATCTCTATGAGCGGGCGCGGGGGCACCGCGGCTCGGCCCCCGCGCCCCGGCGGCGCAGTCGGCGCGCCTCCTACGGCAGGAACTCGTTCGTGTAGAAGGTGGTCGCCGGGAGGCTGGTCTCGACGCCCCGGTACTTCTTGAGCACGTCGAGCGTCGCCTCCCAGTCCTCCGGCGGCCCGAACCCGAGGCGCTTCTGCTTGTTGGCCGCGCTGAAGAGGAGGCCCAGGTCGACGGCCAGCTGCCGGCGGATCGTCTCCCGGTCCACCAGCGGCGCGATCTTCATCAGGGCGGCCACCGCGGCGTCCGGGTCCTTGAGGGTGTCTTCCCATCCCTTGATGCTGGCGGCCACGATCTTGCGGACGAGGTCCGGCCGCTCCTTGATCGTGTCCTGGTGGGCGAACACCGTGAAGCCGACGGACGGCACGCCGAGCTCGCTGAACTTGAGGGTCCGGGTCTTGAAGCCCTTCACCTCCATGGTGACGGCCTGGTCGTCCGCGCCTCCGAGAAGGGCGTGCGCCTGCTTCTCGGTCACGGCGGGGATCTTCGCCTTCGGGTCCATGTGGATCAGCTTGATGGAGTCCGGGTTCAGCTTGTTCGCGGCGACGACGGCGGGCCACGTCTGGGTGAGGCCGTCCCCGGGGGTGATCGCGAGCGTCTTCCCCTCGAGGTCCTTGACCGTCCGGATGTTGGTCTCCTCGAGCGAGACGACGGCGTAGGGCAGGACGTTGAGGATCGTGGCCACCGCCTTGACGGGCACGCCCTTCACCGCGTTCTGGGTGAGGCTGACGCCGTCGGCCCAGCCGAAGGTGTCCGACTTGGTGCCGACCAGCTGAACCGTGACGGCCGAGCCGCGCCCCTCGAGAATCTCGACGTTCACACCGGCCTTCTCGAAGTAGCCGCGCTCCTTGGCGAGGGCGAACGGCGCGTGGATGCCGCCCCAGGCCCAGTTCATCCGGAACGTGACCTTGTCCTGCGCGGTGGCGCCCGTCGTGGCCGCCGACCACGCCACGACTCCTGCCAGCGCCAGCCCCGTCCCCGCGAGCAGAAGACGCCTGCTCCGCTGCATGTCTGCCTCCCCTGCCGCCCTGGCCCCCGCTAGGACCGGTCCGGCTCTTCCAGGAATTCGTTGGGCCGCTCGAAGATCCCGATGCCGATGCAGCCGTTCGGCGACCACGCCCGGTGAACCGAGCCGGGCCGCCGCCAGACGAAGTTGCCGGCGGTGCACTCGCCGTCGTCGTCCACGAGCGAGCCCTCGAGAATGAAGGTCTGCTCGAGCGCCACGTGCCGGTGCCGCGGGAGCTTCGCGCCGGGCTCGAAGCGGGTGAGGATCGTCCGGCGGCCGGAGGGATCCTCGTAGAGGACCTTGTTCCAGACGCCCGGGAACCCGCTCGGCTCCCAGTCCATGCGCGCGAGGTCCAGATACGTCGACTGTGCGGTCTCCTTCGTGATCACATGCACCTCCTCCGCGGGACTCGCGGCCCGCGACGCTCCTGGGATCATACCCTAGAGCCCGCCCTCCGCGCCGAGCGGGCCCCGGCGCGAGACGTGCCAGGGGATCGCCAGGCGCTCGAGCAGCGCCATCACGTAGTAGAGGACCAGGCCGATCGCCGTCAGCACGATGAGCGTCGCGAAGAGGAGCTCGGTCCGGAGGTCCCCACCCGCGACCAGGAGGAGGTAGCCGAGACCCCGGTCCGAGCCGACGAACTCGCCGATGATGGCGCCGACGGTGGCGAGGGTGATCGCGACCTTGAGCCCCGCGAAGATCTGGGGCAGCGCGTGCGGGAGCCGCACCTTGACGAACGCCGCCCAGACGCCGAGCCCCATCGAGCGCGTCAGGTACTCGATCTCGCGGTCGAGCGAGCGGAACCCCGCGACCGCGTTGATCACGATGGGAAAGAACGAGAGCAGGAACGTCATGAACACCTTGGGGAACAGGCCGAAGCCGAACCAGATGATGAAGAGGGGCGCCAGCGCGATCTTCGGCACGAGCTGGGTGAACACCAGGACGGGCATCACCACGCGCTCGACCGCCCGCGAGAAGGCCACCGCCATGCCGCACGGCACGCTGACCAGGACGGCGAGGAGGAAGCCCAGCGCGATCTCGCCGAGCGTGGTCAGGGCGTGCTGCGCGAGGAGCGGCGCGCGGACGTACAGCTCGGTCAGCGTCGCGTACGGCGTGGGAAGGATGTAGCGCGGGAGCCTGAGCCCCACGAGCTGCCAGGCGAGCAGGATGAGGACGAACGCCACCGCCGTTTGCCCGTATCCGATCCACCGCCCACGGCGCTCTGGCGCCCTCGGCGTCCCGCGCGCTCCGGCCGTCCCGGTCGCCTCCTCGCTTCCCGGCGCGCCCACGTGCACCCTGCGCCCGTCGCTGGAGCGGCGCGCCGCTACGCCGGGAGGAGCCCGGCGTGAATCAGGAGCCGCCGGATCGTGCGCCGCTCGTCGTCCGAGATCGGCATGAGCGGTGGCCGGACCGCCGCCGAGCGAAGGACGCCGAGCATGACCAGCGCCTCCTTGAGGCGTGGCCGGTAGTCGCGGAGCGGCGGGCTCCACATCATCCGCGCCATGGGGCCGATGCGGTCCCAGATGGCGAGCGCCTGCGGGAAGTCCCGCTGCTGCACGGCCTCGAACATCTTGACCTGGAGATCGAGCGCGATCGCGCCGAACCCGATGAGCGCGCCGTGAGCGCCGAGAATGTACGCCTCGCAGAGGAACGTGTCGCTGCCGGTCAGGACCGCGAGCGGCTTCGGCGCGTCCCGGAGCGCCTGCAGCGTGTCGACCAGCCGCGCGGCGTCGAAGGTGGCTTCCTTCATCGCGACGACTTCGGGGATCTCGGCCAGGCGACAGAGCGCCTCGTTCGAGTAGGATGGCCCGAGCCCCCGGGCGAACTGGAAGAGGCAGAGCGGAAGCCCCGCCGCCTCGGCGATGGCCTTGTGGTACTCGAACGGCAGCCGCCACGGGAGCGGCTCCCCCATGAAGGTCGGCACGGGCGGAAACACTGCGAGACCTTGCGCGCCGGCCCGCGCGAGGGCCCGCGCCTGCTGGACGGCCTCCCGTGTCGAGCCGGCGATGAGTCCGCTCCAGACCGGGCAGCGCCCGTCCGCCGCCTCCCGCGAGACTTCGATGACTCGGAGGCGCTCCTCGACGGAGAGCGAGGGCCCCTCGGCGGCGTCCATGTTCATCGCGATCGCCGTCGGACCCTGGGGAACGAGCCAGCGAAGGTAGTCGCGGAGCCCCGTCCAGTCGACCTCGAAGTCCTCGGTCATCGGCAGGACCGGTGCCGCGACGATGCCGCGGATCAGCTCCATGCGCTCCGTCTCCTCACGCGGGCGCCGCGACGTCGAGCCGACGCGCTCGGCGGCCGCCCGCAGTCGCCGATCGAGGTCACGACGATCTGAGATCCTCCCGCTGGCCGTCCAGCCGTGAGTCGCAGGATCGTCGAGGCCCTCGCCGAGCGCTCCGCGACCGGGGGCCCCGTTCCCGTCTCGCAAGCGGTCGCCGGGCTACTTCCGGCCGTCACCGGCGAGCGCCGCCGTCGCCGAGCCCGACGAACACGCTTCCGCTGACGTACCGCTCCGCGCGGAGGAGCCGGCCCTCTCGCTTGAGCCACGCTCCGGCGGTGCCGGCCGCCACCGCGTAGAGGCCGTCGCACACACCCGAGCGCCACGAAGATCAGCCCCAGGATCAGGATCTGGAACCCCGCCCCCGACGTCGACGAACTGCGGCAGGAACGCCAGAAGAAGAGCGCCGTCTCGGCAGGACGTTCACCAGCGCCCCTGCCCGAAGAGCCGCGCAGGCCTTGCGACGGGCTCGCGCCGCCTGGTCCCATCGCGAGCTTCCGGACGCCGAGGTAGATCAGATAGAGCGCCCCCAGGTACTTCACGATGTCGAACGCGAGCGCCGATGAGACCAGCAGTGCCGACACCCCGAGGGCGGCGGCCGCGACGTGGACGAGCGTGCCGGCGTGCACGCCGAGCGCCGAGACGAGCCCGGCGAGCCGCCCCTGCTCCACGCTACGGGTGACGATGTAGAGCACCGCCGGCCCTGGGGTGAGGAGAAGCACCAACGCCGCGACGACGAAGAGCCCCAGCAGCGACGCCTCCGGGATGATCACGCAGGTCCCTCCGTGACTCGGGCGGCCGGAGCCGCCGATCGTTCCCGCCTACCCGCCCATGTACTGGCCGAGCAGGGTGACGCGCTCGCCCTCGAGCACCTCGCTGTCGAGTTCGTGGCTCACGCCGAGGACCGCGTTGTTCACGAGGACCTCGATGTTGTCGCCGAGCTCGCGGGGCCGCGTGGGATCCCAGAGGGCGCGCCCCAGATCCGGATAGCGGTCGGAGATCGCCCGGAGGACGACGCGGACGGTGGCGCCCTTCGGCACGGTCACGTCCACCACCTTCTCGCCCGTCCCCGGCCCCCCGACGAGCTGGTTGACCCAGGAGAGCACCTCGACGCGCACCGTGATGGGGTGCGCCGCGACGGGGGTCCCGCTCACCGGCGGCCGCCCCACACCGCCGGGACCATCCACTCGAGCCCGAGGGCCCGGAGCGTCTCGGCCGTGGGCCGCCCGCTGGCGCGGTCGTACCCCATCCCCTCGTACCAGACGTCGAGCATCCGGTCCCAGTGCTTCTCGATCGACTGCCCCTTCGCCGGGCCGTCGACCGGGGTCGACCCGTAGCGCTTGGACGGACGCTCCAGCTCGTTCCCGATGCCGCAGCGAAGGTTGAACGCGCGGAAGATCGCCCCGATGCGGCGGCCGAAGCGCATGGCCTCTTCGCGCGAGTACTGCCAGCCGGTCGCCGCCGACAGCGTGCGCGCCAGGTTCTCGAGGTGCGTCCGCGTCGTGAAGATGCAGGCGCCGAGCGAGTCCTCGAAGTTCCGCCGGCCGTTCAGCGCGGCGACCTGGCGCGCGACCTGCTCGGGGTCGAACGGGTTGATGCGAGCGGGCAGGCCGAGCTCGGCCGGGTGGACCGCCGGCCCCGTCTCGAGCGTGCCGGTCGAGCCGGTGCAGGTGTCGAGCATCTCCTCCCAGCGCCCGCGGTGGTCGTGGCCGCGCGGCGACGCGTTCTTGCCGGTGTAGATCGCGCACTCGAGGGCTCCGCCGCCCAGCCGCTCGGCGGCGAGCTTCGTGCCCTCGGCCAGGATGTCGCCGAGCCCCTCGCGGCGGCTGAGCATCCACAGGAGGCGGTTCGCCGCCTCGGCGTCGCCCCAGGCGAGCCGGAAGCCGAGCTGCTGCTCGGTGATGTAGCCCTTCTCCTGGCACTCCATCACGAAGCCGCAGAGCCACCCGAACTCGTTGACGTCCACGCAGGCGCGGTCGATCTGGGTATTCAGCCAGGAGACGGCGACCGGATCCGTGCATCCGATCGTCCAGCCGGCCCCCGACCATCCCTCGTATTCGGGCTCGTCGACGATCTCCCCCTTGTGCTTGCCGCTCGGAATCACCTGCATGTGGCAGTGGTGCATGCCGCAGGCGTTGCACTGGTGGCCGCGATGGTCGAAGCCGTTCCGGAGGGCGGGCGCCTCCCACTGCTTCATGTCGACGCCGGCGGGGGTGACGTTCGTCGTGTAGTTCTTGATCGGCAGCGCCCCGAGCGCGCCCAGGTTCACGACGCCCGGCAAGGTGCCGTACTCGTACAAGGTCTTGGCGGCGGGGTTCGTCCGGAGGTCGTGGGAGATGTCGTCCGCCGCCGCGATGAGCCCGCGCGGATCCGCGGCCCGGAGCGCGTGACCGCCTCGGACGATCGCCACCGCCTTGAGGCGCTTCTTCCCCATGACCGCGCCGACGCCGTTCTTGGACGCCACGTGGCCGTAGTCGCCCTGGATCGCGGCGAAGCGGACCAGGTTCTCGCCGGCGGGGCCGATCGAGTAGACGCTCAGCATGTGGCCGGAGCAGCCCAGCTCGGCGTTCAGCGCGTCCTGCGTCTCCCAGGTGTCCTTGCCGAGGAGGTGGCGGGCGTCGCGAAGCTCGACACGGTCGCCGCGGATCAGGAGGTAGACCCACTCGGGCGCCTGGCCCTGGACCACGATGGCGTCGTAGCCGCAGTACTTCAGGTTCGCGCCGAAGAAGCCGTTGGCCTGGGTCGAGGTGCCCCCGTTGGTCATGGCGCCCCGCGTGACGACGGTGAGGCCGCCCGTGCCCCAGACCGGCAGGCCGGCCAGCGGGCCCGTGCCGAGCACGAGCCGGTTCTCCGGATCGTCCCAGTTGACCTCGGCCGGCACCTCGTCCCAGAGGACCTTCGCCCCGAGGCCGGCCCCGCCGAGATACGTCCTCATGTCCGCGGGCGACCACGGCTCGCCCCACGTCCGCCCGGCCGACAGGTCGACCCGAAGCAGCTGGCCGGCATACCCGCCGGGAAGGTCAGCCCTCCGCGCTGCCGCCTCCCTCGTCACCGTCTGCGTCATCTCCGCTTTCCTTGTGGGGTCAGACTTTCACTTCCCGACATTTCGCCCTCGCTTTGGGGTCAAGACATTCGATTCCCTCCATCCCGGACCTCCCTGGGAAGCTGGTGCTTGGACGCCAACCATCAACCCAGGGAGGGAACCCCGGATGGACAGCCACCAGAATGCCCGGACCACGCCGTACAGTCGAGCCGAGATCGTGAGACGACTCGAGGCGGGCCAGCCGGTCGGCCGCGTGGCGCACGCGTTCGGCATCTGCGAGCGCACGGTGCGGAAGTGGCGGGCACGGTACCAGGCGGCCCAGGCGGCCGTCTGATCGATCGCTCGTGCCGGCCCCACCACTCGCCGCGGGCCACGCCCGCGGCGGTGGTCGCCCAGGTCGAAGCCCTGCGGCGCGCCCGCTGGACGGGCGCCCGGATCGCCCCGGCGGTCGCGCTCAGCCGGGCGACGTGGGACGGATTCTCCAGCGCCTCCGCCTGGCGCGGTTGCGCCAGCTCGCCCCGCCGAGCCGGTCCGCCGCTACGAGCGGGCGCGGCCCGCGGAGCTGCTGCACGTGGACATCAAGAAGCTCGGGCGCATCGCCAGGCTCGGGCATCGGATCACCGGGATCGGCGGCATCGCGCCCGCGGCGTCGGCTGGGAGTACGTGCACGTGGCGATTGATGACTGCAGTCGCCTCAGCTATGCCGAGGTCTTGCGCGATGAACGGGGTCAGACCGTGGCGGCCTTCCTGCGCCGGGCCATGCGCTGGTTCGCGCGGCGGGGCGTCCGGATCGAACGCGTGCTGACGACAACGGCTCGGCGTACCGCTCGCGTATCGTCGCGGCCGCCTGTCAGGCCCTGCACGTGGCCCAGCGCTGGACCCGCCCGTACCGGCCCCAGACCAATGGCAAGGCCGAGCGCTTCATTCAGACGCTGCTCCGGGAGTGGGCCTACGGGCGCCCGTACTTCAGCTCGTTCGCCCGCCAGGCCGCCCTGCCGACCTGGCTGCACTACTACAATTGGCACCGCCCCCATGGCGGCATTCACAGACGTCCGCCCATCAGCCGAGTGGTCCCGGCGGACAATCTCGTGAAGCCTTACCCATCAGCTCCATATCACCGCGGGCGTGGCCGCCGGCCGGCCGAGCATGGTCTCCGGGAGGAGATGGCGCGTGGCGTGTGAGGCCACGAATGCCCGCTTCACGTCGAAGGGGTTCCGGCGAAGCTGCTCCTTCCAGCGACCGAGCGGCGTGCCGGACTGGACCAGGCCCTTCAGCATCCCCACGTCGTTCGTCGTCCAGATGTCGTCCGAGGCGCCGAGGATCATCGCGCCCGTCAGCCGGTCTCCGTGCCAGAGGAGCTTCCGGTAGGCCGGCCGGTCGGGATCGATCGCCAGCATGAGCTCGGCCGCCGGGTCGTCCCAGCGGCCGAAGCTCGCCACGTCGAGGTGGCAGACCTCGACGATGTTCATGAGGAGGCTCCCACGGTACGCGACATCGCGTCCCGCCATGTTCGCGCCGACCACCCGGCCGTGCTCCATGGCGGTGGGCTCGATCGCATGAACGTCCGGCTGGCCCGTCACCAGGTCCCGCCCTTCGGCCACGTCGCCGGCGGCGTACACGTTCGCCACGCTCGAGCGAAGGTGGTCGTCCACGACGACCCCCCGGTTCACGCGGATCCCCGAATCCTTCAGCCACTCGAGGTTGGTCCGGATGCCCGTTGCCATGATGACCACGTCGGCGTCGAGGTCCGAGCCGTCCTTGAAGCAGAGGCGGCGCCGGCCGGCGTGCGCTCCTCCCCGTCAGCGTGGCGCCGGTGCGAACCTCGACGCCGTGCTTCCGGAGCCACGCCTCGACGAGCGACGCCCCCTGGCGGTCGATCATGCGGGGCAGGATCTGGGGCGCGATCTCGACGATGGTGAGCCTCGCCCCCAGCGCGAGAATCGAATTGAGGATGGTGAAGGCGATGAAGCCGGCACCCACCATCACGACGTGGCTGCCCGGCCCGATCTCGGCGAGGACGCCGCGGGCCTGCTCGAGCGTCCAGAAGCTGTGGACCCCGGGGCCGTCGGCCCCCGGACGGGGGCCCGGACGGCGGACGATCCCGTCGCGACCAGGAGGTCGTCGTATCGACCACCGTCCCGTCGTCGAGCGTGAGCTTCCCGGCCTTGGCGTCCAGTCCCGCCGCCCGGCGCCCGATGTGGCTGGTCACGCCCAGCCGGCCGAGCTCGCGGGCGTCGCCGTGAAGACGTGGGACTCGGCGATGGTGCGACCGAGATAGTA
>CAWCVP010000017.1:0-204324 GCA_963799055.1 uncultured Candidatus Rokubacteria bacterium | reverse complement strand
GGCCCATGCCGGAGGCGGGAGCGGAGGCGGACCCGGCCCGGAGGTGCGGCCCTCCGGGCCGACGGCGCCTACTTCTTGCGGATCTCGGCGACCTTCGCCTGGGCCTCGCGGTCGGCGTCGGCGAGCGCCTTGACGGGGTCGACCTTCGCGTCCGCGAGCATGCCGTTCATGTGCTTCGACAGGATGTCGAGCACGGGCAGCCACGTGTCGAGGTAGGTGAGCTCGAGCGTGTAGCTCTGGGGCCGGGTGAAGTAGGCGAGCTGCGGGCTGGTCGCGAGCTTCCCCCAGTCGAGGTCGGTACGCGCCGCGCTCGTGAGCTTCTCGTAGAAGAGCGTCTGCCCGCCCTTGGCGACCAGCGCCTTGAAGACGGCGTAGGTCGCGTCCTCGGCCTTGGAGGCGCCGTTCATGGCGATCGCGTTCGACCAGGAGACCTGGTTGGCGCGCTGACCCTTCTTCATCGGCGGGTACGGGATCACGGTGAAGTCGTCGCCCATCGCCGTCTTCGCCCAGGGCCCGACGTTCCACGCGCCGACGCGGCCGATGCCGCACTTGCCGGCCTGCACTACCTCGTAGAACTCCTTGTGGGTGAAGGTGGGCGTGGCGGGCGACGTGACCTGGCGCTCGTGCTGCCAGCGCCGGAGCGCGCGGGCGACTTCACGGCCCGTCTCGGTGTTGAACGACGGCTTTCCCTCGGGGTCGACGACAGGGTGCGCCATGCCGGCCGCCGCCCCCGTGTAGAGGAACTGGACCCCGGCGCTGTTGGTGACGCCCGGAGCGCCGAAGATGCAGTAGCCGAACGTGTCCTTCTGCCCGTTGCCGTCCGGGTCCTCCTTCGTGAACCGGTCGGCGAGCGTCGTCAGCTCGTCCCAGTCCTCGGGCATCCGGGCCTTGAGCTTCTCCGCCCACGACTTCCGCACGAACAGGCCGACCGACTGGACGACCTGGGGAAGGCCCCAGAGCCGAGGGCCGCTGTAGTACGCGTCGACGTGGACCTTGGGCAGGGCGCCGACCGTCTCCCGGAGCTCGGGGTCCGACGCCAGGCGCGCCTGACAGGTCGGCCCACGCCTTGAACTGCTGCTCCACGGCCACCAGCCGATACTGGGAGCCGAGGGCGATGTCCGGTCCCAGCTTGGCGGCAAAGGCGGCGACGAGCTTGGCCGACAGCTGGGCCGCGTCCTGCGTCACCCACTCGACGGTGATGTCCGGGTACTGCGCCGCCAGCTGCTTGTTGAAGTCCGCGATGTACGGGTTCCAGGCCGCGCCGCTGTCGTACCAGATGACCACCTTCCCCTTGGGCCCGGCGGCGTAGGCCGCGCCGGCTCCGGCGGAAAGCAGCAAGACGGCGACCAGAACAGCGAGTGCGGAGCGGCGCTTCATGGGTCCCTCCCTGTTGAACGGTGCCCGAACAGCCGCATCGACGGCGGACGGCCGTCGGGGGCTACCCTAGCACAGCTCCGCCGGCCCCCGGACCCCCTGTCCCGTCACGAGAACGTCACAATGGGGGACGGGCGCTCCGCGGCATTCCGTGGAGCGCCGCCCGACCGTCGCGGTCGGCTATTTGTCGGGCTCGACGAGCCCCCGGACGAACCAGCGCTGGAGGAGGATGACCAGCGCCACCGGCGGCGCCATCGCGACCAGCGCCGCCGCCATCACCACGTTCCACTCCGGCGTCGAGTCCATGCTCGGCATCAGGCGCTGGACGCCGAGCACGACGGTGCTCATCTCGGGATCAGTCGTGATCAGGAGCGGCCACAGGTACTGGTTCCAGCCGAAGACGAAGAGGATCACCCCCAGCGCCGCGACGTTGGTGGCCGAGAGCGGGATGAGGATCCGCCACAGGAACCGGAGCGGCCCCGCGCCGTCCATCTGCGCCGCCTCCACCAGCTCCACCGGCATGGTGAGGAACACCTGGCGGAACAGAAACGTGGCGGTGGCCGACGCGATCAGCGGCAGGATCAGGCCGCCGTAGCTGTTCAAGAGGCTCCAGCGCACGACGACCGACGTGCCCGGGTCAGCGAGACCTGCAAAGGCCGCCCCGGCCCCGAGCACTCGGGCCGCCCACGCGAATGGCGTCAGCACGTTGGCAACGACCTCGTAGGTCGGCACGATCCGGACTTCCACCGGGATGAGCAGCGACGCGAAGATCGCCCAGAAGGCGATCATCCGGCCCGGGAAGCGAAAGTACACGATCGCGAAGGCCGAGAGGAGCGCGAGCGCGATCTTGCCGGCCGCGATGCCGGCCGCCATCACGGCCGAGTTCAGGAGCTGCCGGCCCAGCTGGCCCTTGCGCCACGCCGTCCCCAGGTTCGGGAGCAGCGCGTCGCCAGGCCAGAGCGCCATGGGCACCGCGTTGACCTGGGCCGCCGTCTGGCTGGCTGCCACCAGCGCCACGTAGACCGGGAGGCACAGGGCGACCAGCCCCAGGAGGAGCAGGGCATGCGTCAGGCCGTCGAGCCAGGGCGTGTGCTCGACCATGCCGCCGCCGCGCGCCCTCACGCGTAGTGGACGCGGCGCTCGACGTGACGGAACTGGAGCCACGTGAGCGCGATCACCAGGCCCATCAGGAGCACCGACTGCGCGGACGACGCGCCGAGGTCGAGGCCGACGAACCCGTCCCGGTACAGTCGGTACACCAGGATCGTCGTGGAGCCGGCCGGCCCGCCGCCGGTCGTCACGTGCACGACGCCGAAGGTCTCGAAGAAGGCGTAAGCGAGGTTCAGCACGAT
The DNA here is from genome assembly GCA_963799055.1 of uncultured Candidatus Rokubacteria bacterium. Taxonomy (GTDB): domain Bacteria; phylum Methylomirabilota; class Methylomirabilia; order Rokubacteriales; family DASRDR01; genus DASRDR01. Next base: position 201,598 of record CAWCVP010000017.1, on the reverse strand, counting down.
CAGGAAGAAGCCGGTGGGCGACAGGAGCGGCAGCACGATGGTGGTCAGGCGGCGCACCGGTCCGGCCCCGTCGAGAGCCGCCGCCTCGATGACCACTCGCGGCACTGCCTGGAGCCCGGCCAGGAAGAACACGAAGTTGTAGCTCACCTGCTTCCAGGCGGCGGCCAGCACCACGAGGAGCATCGCGTGCCAGCCCTTGAGGGTCGGGTCCCAGCCGGGACCGAGCCAGTAGGCGAGGACCCCGACCGTCGGGTTGAAGAGGAACCACCAGAGGACACCGGCCACCGCCGGCGCCACCGCATAGGGCCAGATCACGAGGGTCCGGTAGAGGGTCAAGCCCCGGGCAACCCGGTCGACGAGGAGCGCGAAGAGGAGCCCGGTGCCCAGCGCCAGACCGTGGTGGCGCTCGTGAACACCGCCGTCGCCACCGCCGAGGCCCGGTAGTCGGGGTTGGCGAGGACAGCCCACACGTTGTCCAGGCCGACGAACCGCCGGCTGCCGCCGAAGGCGTCGGAGACGTGCACGGCCTCCAGCAGCGCCTGTCCGGCCGGCCAGAAGAAGAACAGGAACAGCACCAGCATCTGGGGCGCGAGGAGGGCGGCGGGGAGCCACCGACCGCTGAAGCGTCCGCCGTGGCTCACTTGGCTACCCGCCGGCTCCGCGAGAGGTGATCGGACAGCCTTCGGCCTGTGGAGGCCAGTCTCCCCGCCATCACCCGGCCGTCAGAGCTTGCCCCGGTGCTGCCCTCGAACCGCTCGAGGATCTCGTTCCCCTTCCGGACACCGTCGTCGAGGGCCTGCTTGGCGGTGGCGTTGCCCGCCCAGACCTTGTCGAGCTCCTCCTCGATCGCCGCGCGCACGTTCTCGAAGTTCCCGAGCCGGACCGTGCGGGAGTTGTCGGTCTCGCGCCCCTGCAGGAGCTGGAGCACGGCGATCTCCCGCGACGGCTTCTCCTTGTAGTACCCGTCGGCCTTCGCCTTCTGGTAGGCGGCCACCGTGATCGGCACGTAGCCGGTGGCCTTGTGGTAGAAGACCTGGAGCTCGGTGTCCGTCAGGAACCGGAAGAAGGCGGCCACCGCCGCGTACTCCTCCGGCTTGTGGCCCTTGAACGCGTAGATCGCCGCGCCGCCGATCATCGACCGGTTGGGCTTCATGTCGGCCTCGTGCGGCAAGGGCGCCCCGCCCCAGCGCATCTTGGCCCCCGCCTCGACCGTGCTGTGCCACGCGGTACTGTCGACCCAGAAGGCGCACTTGCCGTCGATGAAGTTCGACCGGGCGCCACTCGCCCACGTGGCCTTGGCGGCGGCGCCGAACGTGGCCAGCCCCTCGTCCATCCACCGCTTCAGACGCTCGATGTGCTGCACCACGCGCGTCTGGTTGATCGCGAGCCGGGCGTCGATGCCGTCAAAGCCGTTGCGGCGCGTCGCGAACGGGATGTCGTGGTAGACGCTGTAGTTCTCCAGCTCCTGCCAGGGGCCCGCCGCGAAGGAGTACCCGCACGACGCCGCGCCCGCCGCCTTGATCTTGCGGAGCTGCGCTTCCATGTCCTGCCAGGTCTTCGGCGGGCCGCCGAGACCGGCCTTCTCGAGGATCTCGGCGTTGTAGTAGAGGATCGGCGTCGAGCTGTTGAAGGGCATCGCCAGGAGCCGGCCCTGGCGGTCGGTGTACGTGTCGATCACCGGCCGGAGGTACGCGGTGACGTCGACCTTGACCCCGTGACGCTCGAGGATCTCGTGTGCGGGCACGATCGCCCCGGACAGCATCATGGTCAGCACGCCCGACTCGTTGTTCTGCAGGAGGTGCGGCGGCTGGCCGGCGCGATAGGCGGCAATGGCGGCGTTCAGGGTGGCGACGTAGTTCCCCTTGTTGATGGCCTGGACGTGGTGCTGCGACTGGGCGGCGTTGAAGCGCGCGACCACCTGGTCGAGCGCCTCACCCAGCTGGCCGCTCATCGCGTGCCACCAGACGACCTTCACGGGCTCCGCGGCCGAGGCCGAGATCGTCAGCGCGAGGAGGCTACCGAACAGGATGCCGCCGAGAACTCTTCGCATGAGCTGCTCCCTCTGGCTCGGGGGTGGACGATGGCGGCCGGAGGCCGCGGTCATGACGAGAGGAACGCCTGCAGCGGAGGTCGCTCCGCCGCCGGCAGCGTCAGTCCCAGCAGGGCGGCCACGGTGGGCGCCACGTCGAGGTGGCTCGCCTGGCCGATCCGCCGGCCCTCGCCGATCCCCGGTCCGGCGGCGACGAAGCCCGCCAGCAGGCGCGGGTCGTCGGGCAAGTGGCCATGGCTGCCGAGGTACCGGGGCGCGCCTGCCGCCGCCTCCAGCGTCGCGTGGTCGCCGAAGTGCCAGCCATCGGCCGCGGCCAGCATGAGATCGCCCTGCGTCGGGTCCTCGGCCAGCGCCGGCAGGCCGAGCTCGGGGTAGACGTCCGGCATCAGGACCGCGGCCACTCCGGGTGTCACCGAAAGCGTGTCGCGGATCCGCCCCAGGGTGGCCTCTCGCTGCGGGCCTGGAGCGACGTAGACGTGCGCGGCCCCGCCGTTCGCCACCACGCGCGCGTCATGGTCGAGGATCCGCCCGGCGCCGTCGAGGCGCAGTATCCCCGCCTCGTGGAAGGCGGCGTTCGGGAGGGCGAGCTTCTGCACCTCCACGAAGCCGTGGTCCCCCACGACCACGACCGCCGTCCGGTCGGCGCGGCCGGTCTCGTCGAGGACGTCGAGAAACCGCCCGACGAGGCCGTCCACGTACTCGAGGGCCCATCGGGCCTCGGCGCTGGCCGGGCCGTAGTCGTGCTGGAAGCTGTCGGCCACGAGGAAGTGGAGCAGGAGGAGATCGGGCGGACGCCGGCGCAGGAGCCAGGCGGCCGCCTCCAGCGACAGCCAGTCCTGGAGCGGACCGTGCGCGTGCGCCGCGCTCCACACGCCATACCGGTCGACGGGAAGACCCGCATCCTGGAGCTCCGTCCACAGCGGCCGGCTGGCGTGCGCGTCGAAGAGCGGCTGGTCGTAGAACTCCGGGATGCAGTCCGCCACTCCGGAGGCGCCGCGCGTTTTCGGCCAGCACACCGCCGCCGTCCGCTGGCCCGCCCGGTCGGCTCGGTCCCAGAGCGTCTCGACGCGCAGCCGCGCGTCCGTCCGGTCGCCGTAGTGGGAGATGACCGCGCCCGTCCGGCGATCCAGGACGTGATTGCCCAGGACGCCGTGGCGCGCGGGGCTGACGCCGGTGACGAAGGTCGTGTGGCAGGGCCACGTCACGCTGGGGAACACGGGACGCAGCCCGGTCGCCCGGGTCCCCCGCGCGGCGAGCCCGCCCAGGTGCGGAAGGCGGATCGTCGGGTCGTCCAGGGCCCGGGCCGGCAAGCCATCGATGCTGATCAGGACCACGGCCCGGCGACCATCGCGGCTCATCGCTCTTCCTCTCCGTCGGGCACGCTATCGGCTGGGCATTGCCCGGCGATGACGCGCGGGTGACTTTTCTGACACTGGCGGCCCGCAACCCAAGCGTCACTTCATTGTCATCATTCCGCATTGCCGGCGGCCTAGGGTGACGCCGGTGTCCACGTCCGCCTCGCCCCGCATCGTCCTCGCCCAGGTCACCAAGCGCTATGGGAAGCCCCTCGCGCTCGACCACGTCACGGTGACCATCGAGCCGGGCGAGTTCGTCGCGGTCATCGGACGCTCGGGCGCCGGCAAGACGACGCTTCTCCGCTGCCTCGCCGGGGCGATACCCGTCAGCGAGGGCGCGATTCGCGTCGGGGGCTGTGACGTGGCCACGCTGGGAGGATCACGCCTGCAGGCCCATCGCGCGCGGGTGGGCATGGTCTTCCAGCAGTTCAACCTGGTGAAGCGGCTGCCCGTCCTCGACAACGTGCTCGTGGGGCGACTCCCGCATCTCCGGGGCTGGCGGCGATGGGCGGCCCTCCTCTGGCGATTCGATCCGGCCGAGCGGGAGATCGCGCTCCGGTGTCTCGCGCACGTGGGGCTCCTCGAGCGCACCTGGCAGCGAGCCGACACGCTCTCGGGCGGCGAGCAGCAGCGGGTCGCGATCGCCAAGATCCTGGCCCAGGCGCCCGAGCTGATCCTGGCAGACGAGCCGATCGCGAGCCTCGACCTCGCCAACGCCACCGTGGTCATGGACACGCTTCGGCGCGTCGCCACCGACACGGGGCTCACCGTGGTCGCCACGCTGCACCAGGTCGAGACGGCGCGACGGTATGCCGATCGCGTGCTGGGCTTCTGCCGAGGACAGCTGGTCTTCGACGGGCGCCCGGCGGAGCTCGGTCCCGAAGCTCATCCAGCGGATCTTCGGGGCCGCGCCCGAGTCGCCCCCGCTGGCCGTCGCGGAGGCGATCGGCGAGCCCCAGTGGGCGCTGTCGTCATGAGCACGCTCGGCGCCGTGCTCCGCGGGCCGGCGCCGGTGGCCCCGCCCCATGCGACCCGGACCGGCCGGAGCCTGGCCGTCACGCTCGTCCTCGCGGTGGCCCTCGGGCTGGCGGCGCGGGTCGTCGAGCTCCGGCCGTTCGAGCTCCTGCGCGATGCCGGCAACATCGCCGTTTTCCTGCGCGGCTACCTCCACCCCTCCTTCGCCCACATCGGCGAGTACGCGTGGCAGTGCGTCGTGACCCTCTGCATCGCGCTGTGGGGAACCGTGCTCGCGGTCACGATAGCGATCCCGCTCGGCCTGCTCGGCGCCCGCAACTGCTCGCCGCATCCGATCGTCTACCATGCCGCGCGTCGGATCATGGACGTCCTGCGCGCCGTCAACGAGTTCGTGTTCGCCCTGATGTTCGTCACCGCCGTGGGCCTCGGCCCGTTCGCCGGCGTGCTGGCTCTCGGCATCCACACCGGCGGCGTGCTCGGCAAGCTCCTGAGCGAGACCATCGAGGCGGTGGACCCCGGGCAGATGGAAGGCGTCGCCGCCGTGGGGACCGGCCGGCTCCACGTGATCAGCTTCGGCGTCGTCCCTCAGGTCCTGCCGAACTTCCTCTCCTACCTGCTGCTCCGCTTCGAGTCGGACATCCGCTCGGCGTCGGTCATCGGCATGGTCGGCGGAGGCGGCATCGGCTTCTACCTCTGGGACACCATCCGGGCCTTCAACGATCGGGAAGCCGCCACGGTGCTCCTGCTGATCGTCGCCATGGTGATGTGCGTCGACGTCCTGTCGTCCCGGATCCGGCGGCGGGTCATCTGACCGGACAACTCCGACCCTCGAGGAGGTCGCCATGAAGAGTCTGCGCGCGCTGCTGCTCCTCACCCTGGCCGTCGCGCTGGCGGTGCCGACCGGATCCGCCGCGGCCAAGGATCCCAGCTGGCCGACGGAGATCACCTTCGCGCTCCTGTCGACCGAGTCGGCGCCCGAGATCACCCGACGCTGGGCCCCGATCCTGGCCCAGCTCGAGAAGGACCTGGGCATCCGCGTCAAGTCCACCACCGCCACGGACTACCGGGGCACGATCGAGGCTCTGAAGTTCAAGAAGGCGGAGATCGGGTGGCTCGGGCCCAAGGCCTACATCGAGGCCTCGACCAACAACTACGCGAACGTCGAGCCCGTGGCGCAGGTCCGAAACCAGAACGGCTCCCTCGGGTATCGCTCGTGCCTGATCACCCACTCGGACTCCGACGTCTTCGGCCCCGAAGACCTCGCCGGGAAGACCTTCGCCTTCAACGATCCGAACTCGACCTCCGGGTACCTCGTGCCCATGACGTTCTTCATGAACGAGCTCGGGGTGGACGTGAAGAAGCACTTCTCGAAGGTCATGTTCTCCGGCTCGCACGAGGCCTCGATCCTGGCCGTGGCCAACAAGAAGGTCGACGTGGCGTCCACCAACCTGCCGGACATGCAGCAGCTCACCCGCGAGGGCAAGGTCGCGCGCGGGGGGCTCCGCGTGATCTGGGTGTCGAAGCTCATTCCGAACGACCCGGTCGTCGTTCGCAAGGATCTGCCGCCGACCCTGAAGACCGCCATCGAGGAGTCATTGGTCTCCATGAAGGAACGGATGCCCGACGCGTTCGCGAACGCCGGGGCGTTCTTCGGCGGCGGCTTCGTCCCCGCCGACGACGCGAAGTACCAGATCGTGCGGGAGATGAACGACGCGGCCAAGAAGCTGGCGGCGCAGAAGTAGCGGCGTCGCCGGGAGCCCAGGATGGCTCGGGGGGTCGCCGCGGTCTTCCAGGGCCCCGGCCGGCCCTCCGAGCTGGTCGAGTATCCGCTGCGCGCGCCCGCACCCGGGGAAGTGCTGGTGCGCGTGCTCCTCTCCACCGTGTGCGGGTCGGACGTGCACGCGTGGACGGGCCGCCGGGCGCTCCCGACGCCGGCGATCCTCGGGCACGAGATCGTCGGGCTGATCGAGGCGCTCGGGGACGACGCCCCTGACGATCTCCTCGGCCGGCCCCTCACACCCGGGCAGCGGGTGACGTGGACCGAGTACGTCGCGTGCGGGCGCTGCACGCCGTGCGCGCGGCTGGCGCTGCCCCAGAAGTGCACGCACGGGCGGAAGTACGGCCACGAGAGCGCGGTCGCGCCGCCGCATCTCCTCGGCGGGTTCGCCCGCTTCTGCTACCTCCTGCCCGGCACGGGCATCGCGTTGGTCCCTGAGGAGCTGACGGACGAAGAGGTCGCGCCCGTCAACTGCGGAGTGGCGACCATGGTCGCCGTGACGGAGGCGGCCGGCATTCAGCCCGACGACACTGTCGTCGTCCTCGGAGCCGGCTTGCTGGGCCTCTACGCGGTGGCCATGGCGCGTACCAACGGCGCCGCTCAGGTGATCGCGATCGACGCCGTCCCGGCGCGGCGGACCCTCGCCCGCCGATTCGGGGCCGGCGAGGTTCTGGACCCCGAGGACCTGGGATCGGAAGGCGTCGCCGTCCGGATACGGGACGGCAGCCGGTCAGGTGGCGCGGACGTCGTCATCGAGACGGCCGGCGCCGCCGCCGCCCTCGCCGATGGGCTCCGGCTCCTGCGCCCGGGCGGCCGGTTCGTCACCGCGGGACTGGTCGTTCCGGGCTCGATCGTCACGCTGGACGCCAGCGAGATCGTGCGCCGCTGCGCCACCATCCGCGGCGTGCACAACTACGCCCCCCGCCACCTGGTGGCGGCCCTGGACTTCGTTCGGGACCAGCGTGGCCGGCTTCCCCTGCGGGAGCTGGTCGACACGCGTTTCCCGCTCGAGGCGGTCGACGTCGCGCTCCTCGCCGCCGCCGAGCGGCGATCGCTCCGACCAGCCATCGCTCCCTGACCGGCCCTCCGTTCCGGGGGGTCGCGTGGGCGGCGATCGCCGCCTAGTCAGTCGGGCCGCGACCCCGCCGTGGACGCCCGGCCAACTTCCATCGCTGCCGGCGCCCCCGGCCGGGAGCGGTCGTCCGGAGCTGTGCCGCGGGACGCGCCGAGTCGGGGCGCCCCAGCCTCCAGCGCGTACCAGGCTGCTTCGCCTCGAGATGCGCGCCCACCGCGTAGTAGACAGTCTCCAGAGCGGGGAGCAGGTACCAGTCGGGGTGCGGGAACCGCATCACCAGGAAGACTCCCCAGATCGTGAGGACCGTACCGACGTACTGGGGGTGGGAGACCCAGGAGAAGGGAAAGTCGCGGCACCAGGGCACGACTCGACCCAGGCGGTCGCCGAAGAAGACCCCAACGGCACCCAGCCGGTAGAACACCCCGAGGTTGAGGATCTGTCCGCCGACCGTCAGCGCCGCCGCCAGGGCGAGCACGCCGGTCGGCAGCTCCCACGCGAGAAGGTTGCCGTCACCCAGGGCGAGGCCCCAGGCCAGGAACACCGCGCCTTGAACAACCTTGAAGACACCGAAGAGCGCTCCCACGACGGCCACTGGCGTCCCGATCCAGGCGATCGCCGGACGCGCGCACACGCGCCGAAACGTCCCGGGCGCGCGGGCGATCCACACGTAGCAGGCGCGCTCCAGGGCCAGCACCAGGGCGGCGCCCAGGAGCAGCCAGGCGGTCACGGGCGCGCGGTCGCTCTCTCGGGCCCTAGGCGCGCCGGAGGTAGCGAGGCGAATACGCGATGATGTCGGTCAGCGGATCGGTGGCCAGCTTCACGAACCAGACCAGCGCGAGCCGCGCGCCATGGATCCACCCGAGGTACGCTACCCGGCCCGCGACCACCACGCACGTCCACAGAAACCACTCGCGAGCCACCATCGCCGCCATCGTCCCGAACTCCTCACCCGTCCACGGCCGCGCCAGCAGGTGGACCACCGGCACGACGAGGTACGCGCCGAGGATCGCGCTCTTGCTCGGCGTGTTGAACCCGAGGAGCAGCGCTTCCTTGTCGTGACACGGGGGCTCGAGCACGGCGTGGCCGATCTGGCGGAGGAACAGCGCGGCCAGCCCCGCCCACATCGCGGTCGTGAGGTCCCAGAACGCCCATACGTAGGCCCCGAGGAACACGCTCGAGCTGATGATGTGCAGCAGTTGGTTGATGACGTCACTGTGCGACGCGTGGTGATCGTCCCGCTTTCGCCGCATCACCTCGGCGTAGAAGCTCCGGAACGGCCGAGGCATCTGGAACAGGTGTCGGAGGATCTCTCGCGTCAGACGCTTCCGCATGATTTTCTCCCTTCCCGGGTCCCCTGCGGCGCCGACCCACCAGCCGTCGTCCTTCATCGCCTCCGCCGCGTGCACGAGCTTGTTCCGGAGCTCCTCGTAGTCCTTCGCGGTGAAGTCCATGTTGCTGAGGCACCGGCCCGTTCCGACCCAGGTCAGCGTGACCCCTTGGGCACGGAGGTAGTATTGGAGCAGCCAGTTGTACCGACTGGGCTCCGTGAACTGCACGGTCCAGATCGTCCCGAGGTGCACCACCCGGAGGGGCAGCGCCTCGCCCACCAGGCGCTGGTTGGTGGCCTGCGCCCACTCCGCGCAGCGCTGGTTCATCTCCGCGTAGAGCGACGCCGTCGACGCGTCTCCCACCCATCGCAGGAACTCGTTCATGGCGCCCATGACGACCGGGTGGGCCGAGAACGTGCCGACCACGTAGGCGACGCGCATCGGGCGCTCGGGGTCGAAGCGCCGCATCAGGTCCTTCCGGCCGCACACCACGCCGATCGGCATCCCGCCCGCCACCGTCTTGCCGTAGACCACCATGTCGGCCTGCACTCCGAACGACTCCTGGGCCCCTCCGGGAGCGAGACGGAACCCCGTGTACACCTCGTCGAACACCAGCGGCACGTCGTGCTCGTCACAGACGGCCCGGAGCTGCCGGAGCCACTGCGCGTAGGGCGCGGAGGACGCCTCGGTCTTCCGCACGCCACTCGTGAGCAGGACCGCGTCGTTGGGGGGCGGCGCATTCGGATGAAACGACTGGACCGGGTTGACGAGGACCGCCGCGATCTCCTTCGCGCGCCGACGGATCACGCTCAGGGAGGCCGGATGCATGTCCCGGAGCGTGAGGCAGTCGTCGAGTGGGCGCTCGCTGCCGAGGCCCGGCTGGACGCCGTCCCACCAGCCGTGGTACGCGCCGGCGAAGGACACGATCAGCCGGCGCCGGGTGTTGAATCGGGCGAGCCTGACGCCGGCCATCACCGCCTCGGTGCCGCTCATGTGGAAGGACACTTCGTCGAGTCTCGAGATCTCCTTGAGGCGGGCGACGTTCTCGGCCACGACGGGGTGGAGGGGCCCCAGCACCGGCCCGAGGTCGCGCACGCGCTCCAAACCGCGGGCCATCCACTCCTTGTAGCGCGCGAACCCCGCGACGTTCACGCCGTAGGAGCCGCCCACGTCGAGCGTCCAGTGCCCGTCCAGGTCCCGGAGATGGGGACCGTCCGACTCCGTCACCACGGAGGCCAGGGAAAAGCGCTCGCGCATCGTTCGGGCGAACGCCAGCGGGACGCGATTGGCGTCCGTGAACCGGAGGTCGGAAAAGCTGTCGCGGATCGATTCCGCCCAGGCGATCGAGGCCGGGTACTGCTCGCGGAGCTGGCGGGCCAGGCGCTCGAGTCCCGCCCGCCGGCGGCCGATCCAGGGCTCGCCGACGCCGTCCGCGTGGTAGAACGCGTCGTCCGAGTAGTGGAACGCCTTGACCCAGTGCGCCAGACGGCGGGTGAGCGCCGGGGCCCACGACGTGGCGCGCAGCGTCCAGACCGCATCGACCGCCCTCTGCGCGTAGCGGACCGCGAGCCCGAGGCCGGCGATCACCGCGAGCAGCAGGAGCCACTCGGAGGTACTCACGCTACAGCTGACGCGCGACGATGGATCGAGACAGTCAGTCCATCTCTGGAGGCTCTCGCCGATCAGCACCCCGCACCTCCTATGCCCGACGGAGTCATCACGTTGACGCCGACTCCTCGCACGCGCCGAGTCCCGGGGTCGACATCGACGGCCGGGAACGCTGCACGTCGCGAGGCCACACGCGCGAGGAGTGTCTCGAACCGCTCCACCACCGCCGCCCAGTCGAGCCGCGCGGCGTGCCCTCGCGCGTTCAGGCGCATCCGACGCCACGAGCTCCGGATTCCGTGCCAGAGCCGCGGCCGCTTCGACGAATGCGCGACTTTGGGCGTACGGAACGAGCACTCCCGTGTGGCCGGTCCGGATGTGCGCCCGAGCCGCCGCGTAGTCGTACGCCACCACCGCCAGGCCACTCGCCATCGCCTCCAGGACGACGTTCCCGAAGGTCTCGGTCTCGCTCGGAAAGAGGAAGACGTCGGCGGAGGCGTAGTGCGCGGCCAGCGAGAGGCCGGTCTGGGCGCCGCAGAACAGGACGTCCGGATTCGCCGACTGCAAGGCGCCTCGCAACGGCCCGTCGCCCACGATCACCAGGCGCTCGACCCGGCCCGCTCGCCGCATCGCCCGGTACGCCTCGATGGCGAGCGCCGACGTTCTTCTCGGGCGCGACCCGCCCAACGTACACGGCGACCAGCGCGTCCGCGGCCGCCCCCCACCGGGCCCGCAGCTCGGGCTGGCGATGTCTCAGGGTTGAACAGGCGGCTGTCGACGCCGCGACCGAGGACGGTCAGATTTCCGAACCCGGCCGCCTGGAGCTGCGCGAGCAGATCGGCGCTCGGGACGACCGTCCCCTGGGTGCTGTTGTGCAGTCGCCGCAGGTACTCGAGCGTGGCCCGTCTGAGCCACACCGCCCCGTAGTGTCGAGCGTATCCCGGAAAGTTGGTGTGGAAGCCGCTCAGCACGGGAAGGCCCAGGCGCCGGGCCGTGCGCACCGCCGCCCAGCCGAGCGGGCCCGGCGTCGCCACGTACACCGCGTCCGGACATCGCCTCGTCCACGCGGCCCGGAGGACACGCTGGGCGGGCCAGCCGACCCGAACGCCCGAGTAGCCCGGCACGGGCGCTCCGGGAACCAGAGTGATGTCAGCGTCCCGCGAGGGGCCGGGTGAATCGATGCCGGGCCGGCGCGGGCGGACGATCGACATGACGTGGCCGCGCGATCGTAGCCCCTCGTACAGCCGCGCGAGCGTCATGGCTGCCCCGTTGATCTCCGGCGGATAGGTCTCGGTAACGAGACAGAACGTGCGGGGAGCGGCGGGCGACCGGCGGACACCGCGACCCGGCGACATCGTCGACCGCGTCACGTGACCTTGCGGTCGCGCGGCCTCGTCGGTCATCGGCACCGTCCACGAATGTGGCATCGCGCGCGATCATCGTCTCCGGAGGCCGCGCGAAAGTCGCCATGAAGACTCGGCTACCGCTCGATTGCCGGCCGATGTCGGACCACGCGTGGCGGGGCACGCCGGCGTCATCGGTTCGTGACGGTGGCGCAACGGCGGCGCGGCGGACGCCTCCGCGTCACGGCCGACGCGCGAGGACGGCCACCCGGGAGAGATTGGCCGGAAACTCGCGCGAACGGAGTCGGACGGTGCGTATCTCGATCAGCCCGCACGTCGCCAGCGCCGCAGCGAGCTCGCTCAGGGCGTAGGGACGAAACCGGTACAGGCGACCCAAGATCGTTCCCACGCCGCTCTGCCGCACGCCGAGGACGAGGAGGCGGCCGCCCGGCCGCAGCAGGTTCTGTAGCTTCCCGAGAGTCTCCAGGAGCGGGACGTGCTCGAGTGCGGCACCGACGAAGACGCCATCGTACGTTTCGGGATTCAGCCGGAGCGGCCGCCCGTCTGCGAACCGGTGCAATCGGTCAGGTGAGCGCAGGTCGCCGACGGCCAGCTCCAGATCCGTTCCCCGATGACGGCTCTGGGCGGTCCGCGCGGCCACGCTCACCATCGCCCGGTCGACATCGAACGCCACCACCCGCACACCGGGGAACCGATCGAGCAGCCAGAACGCGAGGAGGCCCGTGCCGCAGCCGGCATCCAGAACCCTGGCGCCCGGCCGGAAATCCAGGTTGAGCCGATCGAGGAAGCGCTCGATCCCCCGTCGAAACCCCAGCGCGGTGAGCCCGACCGCGTACAGGCGCGCCACACGCCCATACGGCGGAGGATCTGAGAACGGCACTGTCGTCGGCTACGTCAGTGCGCGGCGCACTGAATCGCGACCGGCCTGATCTCGGCCGCGGTGGCGACGGTGACGGTGGATCCCTCGACCGCGCGCAGCAGCTCGAGGCGACCCGTCTCGTCCTCCACCAGCGCGGTGCAGCTCTCCACCCAATCTCCCGTGTTGCAGTAGAGGACGCTCCGGATGACTCGCAGCTCGGCCTTGTGGATGTGACCGCAGACGATGCCGTCCACGCGCCGCTGGGCCGCCTCGCGGGCGAGGGCATCCTCGAAGTTCGAGATAAACGAGACGGCTTGCTTGACCCTACCCTTGACCGCCGCCGCGAGGCTCCAGTACCCGAGCCCGACGGTCCTTCGGATCTGATTGCACCATCGGTTCACGGAGACCAGCCAGTCGTACCCCACGTCACCGAGGACGGCGAGCCATCGATGGTGCACGGTGACCGTATCGAACTCGTCCCCGTGCACCACGAGCAGCAGCCGGCCATCGACCGTCTGGTGAAGCGCCTCTCGCGTCACCGTGAGGTTGCCGAGCTGGAGGTCGCAGAACTTCCGGAAGTACTCGTCGTGGTTCCCTGGCACCAAGGTCACGAGGGTCCCGGCCCGCGCCTTGGACAGGACCTTCCTCACCACGTCGCTGTGGAGCTGTGGCCAGTGCGGGCTGCGCTTGAGTCGCCAGAAGTCGATGATGTCCCCGACCAAGTAGAGGTACTCGCAGTCGTGCGTGTCGAGGAAATCGAGCAGGGCCTGGGCGCGGCACTCGCGCGTGCCCAGGTGGGTGTCGCTCAGCCAGATCGTGCGATACCGTGTCGAGGCCATCGGGAGTCCTCCTGATCGCGGTGGTGACCGCCCAGAGAGAATGCGCCCTCGCCTACCGCGATTGTCAGGCGCGCCCCCTCGCGAGGCCTGACTAAGAGTCCGCTACCGTCCCGTCCCCGATCCTTCTCACTAGCGTTCCGATTGTGCGACGGCCACAGTCCCCGCTCCGAGCGTCACCGATACGGACAGGTAATCGAGCCGTCGCCGAGGCGCAAACCCCGGACGCTACCGTGAGGGGTGGCCGCGCGGCCTACCCACCCCACACCCCCAGGAGGAGGACATGGCTCGACCAGGCATCGGCCGTCCCACGACCGCATCGCCCGGAGCTCCGTTCGTCGCGAGCGAGGAGCTTGCCGCGCTCCGTCGCGAGAATGAGGCTCTTCGCCACGCCCTGGAGGCCCGGAAACTCGTGGAGCGCGCCAAGGGGCTGCTGATGGTTCGGCAGGGGTTCTCCGAGCCCGACGCCTACCGCTACATTCAGAAGCGCAGCATGGACACCGGGTCTCCGATGGCGGAGGTCGCGCGGGCGCTCCTGTCCACCCTGCCGCCGGGTCGCGGGACAGTCACGACCGCCCAGATCCGCCGGGCGTTCCCGCTGTCAGGGGTTCCGCGCCTGACTGCGGTCCCGCGAGCGGTCCAACGCGGCGTGATCCGGCGCTGGGAACGGCCGGAAGGGCCCCCAGCGCGAAGCTGAGCGACTCGGCTGGGAGGTCCTCGGGACCGTCGCGGCCGGCGTCGATCAACGCACCAACCCCGCGCAGCCAGCCCGCGACGCCCTGCGCGGCAGTGAGATCCGTGCCATCCCGGCAGGGGTTCCCTGCGGCGCGCACGCTCGATCCCTGCCGCGGCCGCCGTTCTGCGATGGCCTGAGCTGCGCGAAGCCTCCGGCCAATCCCTCGCCGCAACAGGGCGGTCCGGAAGGAGGGCCGCCCTGGCCGCGATCGGCGCGGGGCGCGGTCGCCGTCAGCTGCTGGGGCGCGACAGCGGTGGCCTCACCTCCGAGGCCGGCCCGAGTGGGGCCCTCCGCCGACAACTCCGGGCTCAACGAACGCATGGGAGGATGCGGCTCGCTCGCGTACAATCCGCATTAGGGAGGACGGACCCCATGGAGGACGCCACCAAGCGGGAGGACTTCGTCGGGCGGCATCTGATCGTCGATGCCACGACGTTTAACCGCCGGAACCTGACGTCGACCGATACGGTCTTCACGCTCCTGGAAGCGCTCGCCCGCAACCTCGACATGACGCTCGTCCTGCCTCCGGTGGTGTTCCGCTACCCCTTCGCGAACGACGAGATCACCGCCTTCTGCGACGACATCGAGGTCGAGCTGACGGCCAAGGCGAAGGCCATCGCGACGGCGGACCGGCCGATCGACCTCAGCCTGACGCCGGTCCGCATCATGCGGGAGTTCCTGCGCAAGCGGCAGATGGAGGAGAGCGGCGTCACGGGCATCAGCATCTGGGCGGAGTCGCACGCCGCCATCCACACCTGGGACGAGGACAACTACTACGCGTTCGACGCGTTCAGCTGCAAGGACTTCCGGCCGAAGGACGCGCTGCGACTCCTCCTCTCGCACTTCGACACCGAGATCCTCAACTGCGTGAACCTGCTGCGCTTCCAGCGCTCCCTGCCGCGGATGTCGAACTTCCAGGTGAACGACAACTGGGAGGTCCTCGTGAAGGGGGACGTGATCGGCGAGCTGGACTCGGTGAACTTCGACGAGATCTGACCGCGATCAGTGAGTCCGGGCGCCGCTGCCCTCCGGCCCGTCCTGGCTCGGCGCGGGCGCCGGCGCCGGGACGCTCGGGATCCACACCCAGAGGTACGGAACGCTCATCCCGTCGCCCCGCAGCTCGTAGCGTCCGTGCGCATACTGCACCACGCGTGACCCGGTCCAGACGGCCGGCGGGGTCGCGGCCGCGTACGGGTACACCGCGCGGTACGTGGGGTAGTACGCCGCCGGGTAGGACGCGGCCGCGGGAACGTACGCCGCCGGATAGCCGTACGGCGCGTAGTAGACGGGCGTCGTGTACACGACCCGCGGCGCCGCCAGCGCCGAGACGAGCTGGGTGAACACCGCGAACGAGGCGAGCCCGAGGGCCACGCACTCGACGCAGGCCTCGGCGGGCGGCGCGACGACCGTCAGGGTCAGGACCAGTACCAGGACGACCGCGGCCACTCGCATCGGATCCTCCTCGCTCAGCTCTCCGTCAGGAAGCCGGCCTTCTGGAGGCGCTCCATGACGACCCGGGCGACGCCGGCGGTCACCTCCCGCAGGTCGTCGGGCGCGACCGGGCGGCTGCTGGCCGACCAGACGAGGGCATCGGCCGGGACGCTGTAGACGAGGGCGCGCAGGCGCACCGACCCGCCGCGACCGGCGTCCCCCGCCCGCTGCGCGTCCTGCTGCGCGGCCACGTAGGCGTCGCCGAAGGCACGGGACGAGCCCGGCCCCGCCTCGCCCGAGCCGACCAGCCGGACGACGATGGCGCCGTCGAAGCCCCCGGTCCGGAGGCGTTCCCGCACCCGGGCGACGTCACCCTGCTCGGCGGAGGGCACGAGCCCGTGGCCCGCCGCGCCGCGGGTGGTCGCCGGAAGCCGGTGGACGAACTCGTCCTCGGTCAGGCGATTGGTCGCGTCGTCCGCCCCGAAGGCGAACACGGCGACCTGGCGGAACGGTCCGGTGCGCGGGGCCGGGCTCCTGCCGGACGTCCGTGAGGCGCGTCGCGCTGCAGGCGGTCAGCGCCACGAGCGCGGCGACCGCCAGGAGACGAGCCCCGATCCGGCGAGCTCCGCCGTTCCTCATCTCAACGGAACCCGACGCGCTGCGGGCGCCAGTGCCGCGCCCGGTGCTCGGCGACGTAGGACGGCCGCGCGAACAGCTTGACCAGCACCACGCCGGCGACGAATCCGCCGAAGTGCGCCCAGAAGGCGACCCCGCCGCCCTCCTTGCCGATGGCGGTGAGCCCCATCACGAACTGCAGCAGGAGCCAGTACCCGAGCATCATCCAGGCGGGCCAGGCGACCGAGGTCATCATGACCCCGAGGGGGACCATGACGAACACCCGCACGTGCGGGTAGAGCACGATGTAGCCGCCCATCACGCCGCTGATGGCTCCGGAGGCGCCCACCATCGGCACCCCCGACGCCGGGTTGAGGGCGACCTGCGCGAGCGCGGCCGCCACGCCGGTCAGGAGGTAGAAGACCACGAAGCGCAAGTGGCCCATGGCGTCCTCGACGTTGTTGCCGAAGATCCACAGGAACCACATGTTGCCGAGGAGATGCATCCAGCCGCCGTGGAGGAACATGGACGTCAGGACGTTCATGGTCTGCCGCCCGGGATCGGTGAGGCAGACGAGCCCTTCGCCCATGGGGAACCGCGACCCCGGCGGCACCCGCCCCGTCAGCTCGCCGGGGATCAGGCCGAGGTCGCAGACGGAGCGCGCCAGGGACTCCGTCGACCCCGCGCCCTGGACGAGCAGCCAGCTTCCGACGTTGAGCGCGATGAAGAGGTAGGTCGCGTAGGGTGTCCGGACCGTCTCGTTCTCGTCCCGGTACGGGAACACGTCTCGCTCACCCCCGCTCGACTCGAGAATGTGCTCGGGGACACCTCATTCTCGCACAGTCCGCGGCCTCGAGTGTGGCGGGAACGGGCACGGGGACGCGGGCGCGCCCGCGGCGCGTCAGTGGAGGTCGATCAGCTTCGAGTACGACTCGTAGCGGCTCTGGATCTCGCTGACGTACTTCACCGGCTCGCTGCAGCGGCAGTAGCCGTGCCGCGCCGTCCGCGCGAACCGCCGCTTGGCGAGGAGCGGCATGGCCTTCTCGACCTGCCCGAACCATCGGTTGGGATCGAGCTTGAGGTCGGCGGCCAGGCGGCGGCCGTCCGCCACGTGACCGGGCCCGCAGTTGTAGGAGGCGAGGGCGAAGCGGAGGCGGTCCTGCTCGCTGATCTCCGGGTCCTGGTACATCGCCGAATAGCGCGACAGCACCTTCACGCCCGCGTGAATCCCCTGCTCGGGCTTCCGCACGTCCCCGACGCCCGCCTCCTTGGCGGTCCGCGGCATCACCTGCATCAGTCCGAGCGCGCCGACCCAGCTCCGCGCGCCCGGGTCGAAGCGCGACTCCTGGTACATCTGCGACGTGACGAGCCGCCAGTCGAACTCGTACATCCCCGCGTACTTCTTCACCAGCTGGTCGTAGGGCGAGAGCTGCCCGGCCTTGTCGGAGCGGTCCTCGCTGGCCGCCACGCGCATCTGGCGCTCGTTCTTGAAGTACTTCGTCATCATCATGTTGTAGCGCGTGCTCCGGTAGATCTTCCGGATGAAGCGGTCGGCCGCGGCCTTGAGCTTCGGCTGGTCCTTCCGGAGCATCCAGGCGACGTCGCGCGGGTCGCCGATCGGGCCCGACGCTCCGAATCCCGTCGCTGAAGGTGAGCTCGACGTCGACGATGTTCGAGTCGGCCACCGTCGCGGCGTACTTGCCGTCCTCGACGGCCTCCAGGATGTCCTCCGTCTCCTCGTCCTCCGCCACCGCCTGAAGCTCGAAGCCATGCCGGGCCTGGAGCGGCGCCAGGGCCTGGTGATAGCTCGAGGACGGCCGCACGGCGATCTTCTTGCCCCGGAGGTCGGCCAGCCCCTGGGTCGTCTTGTCCTTGGTCGACACGACCAGGAGCTCGCTCACGCGGTTGTACGGCGCCGTGAAGGCGAACTCCCGGCTCCGCTCGGCCGTGACCGCGAGCCCCGCCGCGATCAGATCGCCCTTTCCCTTCACGGAGGTACTGGGCGAGCGCCTCCCGCGTCGGGGGGATCACCAGCTCCAGCCGGACGCCGAGCGTGCGGGCGAACTCCCGCGCAGCTCGTACTCGAAGCCGAGCTCCTCTCCGCGGTGGAGGAAGTAGGTCGTGCTCGAGTTCCGGGTCAGCACCCGGAGCGCGCCCCGCTTCCGGATGGCGTCGAGGTCGGCCCGGGCGGATCGCTCCTTCGAGCCGGTCAGCGCCCGCTCCACGAGGAAGGCGTCGAGCGCCGCCTTGAGCGCGGGATTCTCCTTGCGGATCCCCCAGGCGATCGGATCGCGCTCGGTCAGCGCGAAGGCCGCCTTCACGCCGGGCTCGAAGGTGAGCGCCGCCTCCAGGATGTCGGAGTCGGCCACCGTGATGGCCTCCTCGCCGCGCGCGACCTTCTGGATCAGGTCGAAGGTGTCCTCCGTCTCCCGCGCGGGCTTGACCTCGAGGCCCTTCACCCGTTTCTGGACCCGGGCCAGGGCGGCGGCATACGAGCTGGAGGCGCGGACGGTGACGGTCTTGCCGGCCAAGTCGGCGAGCCGCCGCACGCTCCGGTCCGCCTTCGGCACCACGACCTGCTGCGCCACGAACCGGACGGGGCGCGTGAAGGCGATCGCCTCGGCGCGCTCGGGCGTCACGGCCAGCGAGCCGACGATGACGTCCCCGCGCCCCGCCCGGAGCGCCGGGATCAGCTGGCTCCGGTCCGACACCACGATCGGGATCGCCCGGAGATCGAGCTTCCGCGCGAAGGCCACCGCCAGCGCCAGCTCCTCGCGCTTCGGGTCGCCGGCCCGCTGAAGGTGCTCGGGAGCGGTCACGAGAAGGCGGAGCGCACCCGCAGCCCGGATGGCGGGCAGATCGCCGGTGGCCACGTCGGGCGCCGCGGCCGCCGCGGCCGACCGCAGCCCGGGCGGAACGTGGCCCCACGAGCGCCCCGGCCAGCACCGCCAGCGACAGGACCACGACACGCCACGGGACACCTGGGTGCGGCGCTCAACGGCTACCCTCGCACGCGGCCCGATCGACCCCAATCCATCGTCGAGCCGAGTATGAGCCGCGGGTCCGCCGCGACTTGCACGAATTCCGACGCGGCCTACTCCCCGGCTACCACCGCGAACTCCACGCGGCCCTCGCCCGCGGGCCCTCCGGGCGACGCGGGCGCCGCGCGCGTCCGTGACCGTCAGGCGCGCCGCGGGGATCCCCTCCGCCGCGACGAGGCGTTCGCGCGTCGCCTCTACCCGCCGGCGAGCGAGATCGGCCAGCGAGGCGGTGGGTGCCGTCTCCCGCTCGCGCAGCAGGGCCACCCGCTCCTCCACGGTCGCCGGGCGGGGTCACGTCGGGCAGGCGCTCCTTGAAGTACACGTCGAGCGCGGCCGCGGCGTCCTCCAGGCCCCGCTCCTTCCGGAACGCCTGGAGCCGCTCGGCCACCGCCTGGTCCTTGAGCGCGTCGACGTCGGCCCCGGCCGGCACCGAGGTCATCGACAGGCTCACGAAGGGCGAGCGGCGCAGGAAGTCGGCCACGCGCAGCAGGTGTTCTTCCATGGTGGGCGACAGCACCGCGCTGCCGGCCGCGAAGGTCACCGGATCCACCGTGGGCTCCTCGACCTTTTCGCTGCTCGAAAACAGCCGGCCGATGGCCTTGAAGGGCGCGGTCACGATGTTGACGAGGACGTTCTTGACGGCCGTCCAGATGGCGTCGCGGAGGCCGAGCTTCGGATCGTTGATCGCGCCGGTGACGGGGATGTTGGCGCGGATCTCGCCCTTCTGATCCTTGATGAGGGCGACGATCAGCCCGAGGGGCAGGCCGATCCGCCGCTTGACCTCGTCGCTCGCGCTGGCCGGCGCGACCTGGAGCTGGCCGACCACCAGCTCGTTGTCGGCCGCCAGCTGATTGCCGTCGAGCTTGAAGCGCACCCGGTACTGGAGATCCCCCTTCCGGATGACCCATCCGATGTTGGCCGCGGTGTAGGGATCGACGCTCGGCAGCTTGAAGTTCCGCAGCTCCCCGACCAGGTCGACCCAGGCCGGGGCCCCGAGCGCCCCGATCTCCCCCCGGATGTCGAGGCCGGCGTCCCCGCCCACGACGCTCTGCAGCGCGAGCTTCGCGCGCCGGTCGCGGCGGTTCCCGTAGTCGCTGAGCGTCAGCTCGAGCCGGGACAGGTCCTGCGAGAAGGCGGGCTGGGTGGTCCGGTCCAGGAATCGGATGGCGCCATCCTCGATGCGCACCTTGCCGAACTCGAGGCGCATCGTCTCGAGCAGGCCATTGGGCTTCGATTCGGTGGAAGCGGCGTCACCCGTGGGCACGGGCTCCGGCGGGGGCGGCTCCGCGTCGCGGGCCGTGAACAGCCGGCGCAGGTTGAACGACCCGTCCGCGGCGCGCTCCATCTCCACGCGCGGGCGCCGGAAGCCGGCGCTGACGACCGCCGCTCGCCGGGGCCAGTCGAAGTCGATGCCCGTCAGCTCCATGCGCTCGACGCGGATCGCCGGCCGGTCCACGCCGGGCTCGCGGATCTCGACGTTCGTCGCCCAGCTGTTGCCCTTCGACTGCGCCACGAGGGCGCCATCCCGCACGGCGATGCGGTTCTTGCTGTCGCCGTTGTAGCGTCCCGACAGGCGAGCCGGGATCGGGATGTAGCCCTGGTACGGCGCGACCGGCGCGTCCCGGATCGAGATGGCCAGCTCCGCGTCGAAGGGGTACACCGTCATCGGCCCCTTGATCTCCAGACGCCCGCCCTCCGGCAGCCCCGTCGAGAGCGTGAGGGTCGCCGGCCCCCTCACCGGCCAGGTGAAGCCGTCCAGACGCGCCTGGAGCTTCGTGAGCGCGAGCCGCGTCGTCGGTCTCGCCCGCTCGTCGACCCAGAGGACGCTGCTCGGCGTCAGCGTCGCCTGCTCGACGCGGATCTGCTGGAAACCGGCCGCCAGCCCCTGAACGATCGGGAACAGCGTCCGCCGAGGGGGGGCCGCTCCCGCCGGGGGCGCGGGCGTCGACCGGGAGGGGGTCGATGGCGCGGTCGTCGGGGGCCGCGGTGTCGCCCCGCCGCCGCTCCTCGGAGTCCGAGACGACGAGTCCCGCGGGGTGAAGATCTCCACCACGTCGATGACGCCCCGCGCGTCGCGGCGGGCCTTGAGATCGAGGTTCTCGATCGCCACGCTGCCGATCGTCAGGGTCCGCGCGATCAGGTCGGCCTCCTTGACCTCCACGGCCAGGCGGGACGCGGACACGAAGGGATCCGAGCGCGCCTAGCCTGGACCAGGCCGTCGCCTTCGAGGCTGACGGTCCCGGAGAGCGTCGCCTTCTGGACCCCCTCGGCGTCGCTGTCGACGTCGCCGACCAGAGCCAGGGCGAGCCGGCCCCCCCTCGGCCGGTAGGGTGTGCCCTGTGGCTCGAAGACGTACGGGTTGAGCCAGCGCAGATTCAAGGGGTCGGCCGCGAGCTTGGCGTGGAACTGAAGCGGCTCGAGCCGCAGCGGCTCGGCGTCGAGCGAGACCGCGGTCTCGTTGAGACGCAAGCGAAGAGTCAGGCGGCCCGGCGGCGCGCCGGGGCGGGTCGTGAGTCCGGCGACCTCGAAGCCGAGGTCCTGGATCAGCCAGTCGGCGGCGGGCGTCACCGCGCGGTCCGCGGCCTCCACGCGACCGCCCGAGATGCGCGCGCGCTCCACCGTCACGGTCCACCGGCCGGGCGCGGCCGGCGCCTCCGGAGGCTTCTCGGCTCCGCCGAGCAGGTCGGAGAAGTTGAACTCCGCGGGGCCCGTGCGCACGAGCCGGACCGACGGCGCCGCCAGGGCGACCTCGACCACGTGCACGTGAGACCGCAGCAGGGCCAGGGGCGAGATCTTCACGTCGAGCCGCTCGAACGCCACGAAGGGCTCGGGGCCCTCGCGCTCGGCCAGACGAAAGGCCTTGATCGCGAGCCGGCCGGTGAACAGGTTCACGTCGACGTCGCCGATGGCGGCGACCCGGCCGGTGCGCTTCGGGATCTGGTCCAGCGCCACGCGCCGGACGATCTCCGGCAAGGCCCACAGGAGCCCACCCCCCAGGACCACCAGGGTGGCCAGCGCAATGAGCGAAACCTTCAGGAAGCGGCTCATGTCGGCGTGCCCGCTGCGAGGGCATGCTCCCGGCGGGAGCGCTTGCTCTCAGCAAAGCACCTCCGCGGCGGAGCGTCAACGCGCGAGCGACGGGCGCGGCGGCCCGATGGGAGCGGACGGGCCCTACGCCGGCCGGCGAGCGCGGCCGACCAGGGCGAGGACGGCCATCCACGCCGTCACGATCAGAAGCCCGCCCATCTCCCGCGCCTCCTCGACGGGCTCGCTCTTCATGGCGTAGGACTCGAAGAGCTCCCCGATGGAGACCCGGCCGACCACGCCCGGCGCGAGAGTCGCCGCCCAGGCCAGCGCCGGCAAGACCGATGAGCGCGGGCGCCAGCCGGGGCAGCCGGCCGGCCAGCGCCAGGAGGCACGCCAGCGCGGCGAGGCCGTAGATCGCCATCCACCGGAGCGGATCCGGATCGTTGTACTGGAGGGCGGCGGCGATCAGGAACAGCACCGCCATCAAGCGGTTCGCCCCCTTCACGGGCCGCCTTTCGCGGGAGACTCGACCGCCCCGGCGGCGGCCGCGCCGGCGGCCATGGCCGCGGCGGCGGCCGGCGGCGTCCCCGGCGGCACGAAGACGGTCACCTGCCGGTGCGCGAAGTGGATCCCGGCCTCGTCGAAGGCCTGCTTGATCCGCTGGTACGCTTCCCGGAGGATGACGAACTGCTCGCCCGGCTTGGCGGTGAACTTCGCCTTGACGAGCATGGCGCTGTCCTCCATCGCCAGCACCCCCTGAGACTTCAGCGGCTGGAGGATGTGCGGGCCCATCTCCGGATGGGCGGCGAGCTCCTGCCCGATGCGCTTGATGATCTTCTTGACCTTCGCGATGTCCGTGTCGTAGGTCAGGCGGAACTCGAGCTTCTCGACGACCCAGTCGCGGCTCTGGTTGGTCATGCGGCGGATCGCCCCGTACGGGACGATGTTCAGCGGGCCCCGGTGGTGGCGAAGCTGCATGGAGCGGATCCCGATCTTCTCCACCGTGCCCTTCGCGTCGCCGACGTCGATGTACTCGCCCAGACGGAACGCGTCGTCCATGAGGTAGAAGGCGCCCGAGATGATGTCCCGCACGAGCGTCTGGGCGCCGAAGCCCACGGCCAGCCCCACGACGCCGGCCCCCGCCAGGAGCGGCCCGATGTTGACCCCGAGGGCGGCCAGGGAGGTCATGGCGGCCATGACGCAGACCACGGCGAAGATCGTCCCGCGCGCGAGCGGCAGGAGCGTCCTGATCCGCGAGGCGCCGGTGCCCCCGATCTCGCCGGGATCGCTCACCCCCTGGGGTCCACGCTCCTGTTCGAGCCGCTGGTCGATGGCGGTCTTGGCGAGCTGCCACACGAGGTACGCCAGGAGGAGCGTCAGGCCGATGTCGGTCAGCGCCCCCGTCACGCGGGCCCCGACGCCCCGGGCGGCGAGGCCGATCAGGTCCAGGTTCCACAGGTTGACGATCGTCAGGACGCCCACGACCGTGACGACGATGTGAACGGCCCGCTGCAGGACGGGCACGAAGCTCGTGCGCCCCCTCGCCCCGCCCCCGGACGCCTTCGCCGCGCGACGCTCGAGTAGCCCGCCGAGCGCCATGTCCACCAGGGGCATGGCGATCAGGATGAGCAGGCTCAGGATTCCCGCGCGGGCCGTACGCTGCCGACCAGCCAGCTGCTCGACGGTCATGATCACCAGGAGGCAGAGGACGTAGGCCGTCATCAGGGCCGGCCAGAGGTCGGCCAGCACACGGCGGATCGTGCTGTTCCCGTCACCCCGGATCTGGGCCGCGATCGGGCGCCGAACGCGCCAGACCAGGCTGAGGAACACCGCGATGAACACGATCCGAGCCAGCAGGGACAAGAGGAGGAGCGGCTCGCGCGCCATGCCGAAGCGCTGGACGAAGAACGTGACGATGCCGAGCGACGTCCAGATCCACGCGAGACTGACGACACCCCGGTAGAGGGTGTGCGCCGTCGCGTCGTCGAACGGCAGGGGTCGCTCGGCGGGAGCGTGAGGGGCCAGGAGGTAGCGCGCGATCAGGATGGCCAGGCGCGCCAAGGTAATCGTGAGGAGAGCCTCCAGGATCAGCACGCGGCTGGGCTCGTGGCCCTGGTAGAGGGCCAGGAAGAACGCGATCGACGTGACGACGAAGACGGCCAGGAGCACCAGGTCCAGCGCAAAGCGGATCAGGAGGCTGCCGCCGGACCCCTCGCCCGCGCCCTGGTCGAGCCGGGCGCGGACGCCGGCGAGCAGCCGCCCGACCAGGCGCTCGGCGATCCACGCCAGCGCCAGCATGACCGCGAAGAGGGCGGCGACGAGGAGCAGATGGTAGCGCTCGCGGCCCTCGGAGAACTGGCGAACCGCGTCACCGAACGCCGCGGGCAGCGCAGGCCCGGCTCGGAGCACGGCGCCGAGCTCGGTTCGGGCTCGGTCCATGTCCCCCGCGAGCCCGGCCGCCATCGAGCCGCCGGCCTCGGCGCCCGCCGGCGCCGCCGCCTTGTCGAGCTGGCCCAGCAAGAGCTCCCGAACCTCGGTGTCGCTGAGCCGGGCCACCAGCTCGCGGATCGCCTCTTTGGTCAGCGGCTGCGGCAGCTCGACCGCCTTTCCGGCGGCCGCCTTGTCTGCGCCGGCCGTCTCGCTCGCGGTCACGGGCAGGAGCGACAGCGACAGGCTCACGAGCAGGACGAGCCGCGTCGCGAGCCGGACCCACGGGCGACGTGTCCTCATCGGAGCCCTCCCTGACCTGTGAGGCCAAGCCCCATCGTTCCGCCGCGGCACCGGTTGGACCGGGCAACCCCGGTGTGGCGCCGCCGCCATCCTACTGCATTCGCAGGCGCCGAGGGTGGAGGGGCATCCGGGACCTGGAGGCCGTCCTGGTCGGCCCCGGACACGGGAGACTCTACGCGGGCGTGTCCACCGAGGATTCCCGGCCGACCAGTTGCTCGATGCGCTCCCGGTCGACCTCGGCCAGAGACGTGAACACCGCGCGGATCCTGGTGCCGCCCGGGCCGTCGTCCGCCCACGGCTCCCGGGCGGCGACGCGGACGTAGCTCTCGACGGCTGGCACGCCGGGACCGAGATCCAGCACCAGCTTCAGATCCGGATGGGCGGCCGTGAGCGCAGCCCCCGCCACGAACTCCACGGCCGAGCGGCCCAGGCGGATCACGCGAACGGGGTGGGGTGTCTCGTCGACGCGCTTCTCGAAGATGACATGGGCGACCGCCGGCAGGATCACCTCGGCGAGGACGCCGTCGCTCGCCGGCGACGTCGCGGCCTCCTCGCCGGCGACGCCTCGGAGCTCGTACACGGTGACCGGCTCCGGCACGCCCTTGACCGCCACCTGGGTGCCGGGACCGACGGTCACCATGTGCCGCACGCGCTCGAGCGTCGCCGCCGACAGGAGCACCTGGGGCCCGACGGTCAGCGCCTTCGATCCGCCCCGTCAGGTTGACCGCGGGCCCGACGACGCCGTACTTCATCCGATCCTGGCTCCCGATGTTGCCGGCGACCACCCGGCCCGAGTGGACCGCGATGCCCATCACGAGCTCCGGCAGACCCTGGGCGCGGCTCTCCGCGTTGAACCCCGCCATCGCGCGCTGCATCGCCCACGCGCACCGGACGGCGCGCTCGGCGTCGTCGGGCCGCTCGAAGGGGGCGCCGAAGAGGACCAGGATGGCGTCCCCGATGAACTCGTTGATCGTCCCCCGGTGCCCCAGGATCACCGGCGTCATGGCGCCCAGGTACCGGTTGAGCAGCCCGATCATCCGCTCCGGCCCGAGGCGCTCGGAGAGCCCCGAGAAGCCGCGCAGGTCCGACATCACGATGGACACGGTCCGGATCTCGCCCGCCCAGCTCGAGGGCGTGCTTGTCCCGGAGGCATTGCTCGGCCAGCTCCGGGCTGACGTAGCGGCCGAGCACGTCCCGGATGAAGTCGCGATCGCGCAGCCCCTGCACCATCTCGGCCATGGTCCGCGCCAGGGTCCCGATCTCGTCGCGGCTCCGCGGAACGATGGTGACGTCGAGGTCGCCTTCCCGGATCCGCCGGGCCTGCGCGCCCGAGCTCCCGTAGCGGCTCGGCGATCCAGCGCACGAGGACGATGCCGCCGGCGATCGCCACGAGCAGCGCCAGAAGGCCCAGGCCGCCGGCCCGCCAGGCCTGCGCGTCGATCGCGGCGGTGTAGTCGCGCTCGGGCACCACCACCGCGGTGATCCACTGACGGCTTCCCATCGGGAAGGTCGCCGCGCGGCCGAGGTACCGCTCCCCGTCCCGCTCGAACGTGTGGCTCGCGAGCACGCCGCCTCCCGCGCGACGGACGACCTCGCCGACGAGCGCAGCGTCCTCCGTCGCGGCCCGCCCCGCGCCGCCGATCCCGTCGGGCGCCGCCACGAGCATCCCGTCCCCGGTCGCGATGAACACCCGTCCTCGCGGCGAGACCCGGAGGTTCGCGACGAACCGGGACAGCCCGTCGAGCGAGAGGTCGACCGTGAACACGCCCCGTACCATGCCCGCCGCGTCGAGTAGCGCCATCGCGCAGGTCACCCCCACGGCGCCGTCGTAGAAGCGGTATGGTTCGGTCCACACCGGATCCCGGCTGGTCTCGGCCAGGCGGAAGAACGCCTGTTCGCGAGGCCGATACCCATGGTCGTCGAGGGTGCGGACTCGCTCTCGTCGACCCTCGCCGAGGATCCGATCCTCCTCGAGCCGGATCCGTCCGCCCTGCGGAAAGCTCCGGTTCAGGTAGAAGTTCCCGGCGCCGTCGCGCCAGGCGCCCACGAATCGATCGTCCCGGTCACCGTAGCTCACCCAGCTCAGCTGGCGATTGGCCCGGAGCACGGTGAGCGCGTAGTCGCCCATCGCGCGCGAGTCGCCGGGGGCGAGGAGCCCGCGCGCCGCGAGGCCCGGCCCGAGGCGCACCAGGCCTTCGGCGTGCCCCAGGAACTGCACGGCGTGGCCGGCAGTCATGCGGGCCGCCTGCTGCATCGCGTTGTCGACGAGGGCGCGGGACCCGGCGTGCTTCTCCCGCCACGCGAGCGCGCCCAGCGTGGCGCCGGTGCCGGCCGTGAGCAGCGTCACCAGCCCGATCAGCGCGATCGAGATCGGGGGCCGGGTGCGCGTCGGAGTGGATCGGGAGATCGCTCGTGACGCCGTGCCGGCGCCGCCCCTCCGCCATGGTACAACTACACTACTACTGTCCCGGGCGATGGACGGCTGGAAGGTCTGTCGCCCGTTCACGGGCCGCGCCGGCCGCAGGGGCGCCGCCAACCGCGAGAATGAGGAGGCCGACGTGATGAGAGCGCGCCTTGTCGGGATGCTCGTGGCCGGCCTGTTGGTGGCCGGGACCGTGTCGGGGGCCCGGGCGGCCGACGAGGATCCGGACGCCTGGCACGTGACGGTCACGCCCTACGTCTGGGCCACGGGCCTCTACGGTGACCTCACCATCCGCGGTCAGGAGCACCGAGCTCGACGAGAGCTTCCTCGACCTGCTCGACCAAACGGACACCTTGGTCGGGCTCGCGGGGCGCCTGGAGGTGACGCGCGGCCGGTTCGGCGTCTTCGGAGATTTCTTCTACACGAAGGCCGAGGTGGAGGACGCCGGCGCCACGGGGCTCGACGTCACGACGCGGATGTGGTTCATCGAGTTCGGCGGGCTGTACCGCCTCCTCGACACCCGCGACGAACGGGTCCCGGGGTTCACGCTCGACGTCTACGGCGGCGGCCGATACTCGTACCTCGAGCTCGACCTCGATACCGCCGGCGCGCCGTCGGCCAACCAGTCGAAGAACTGGATCGACCCGATCGTCGGCGGCCGGGTCGGCGTGCACTTCTCGCCGCAGCGTGTTCCTGCTGTTCGCCGGCGACGTCGGCGGCTTCGGCGTCGGCTCCGACTTCGCGTGGTCGGTCACGGGGCTCTTCGGCTACAAGTGGCAGTCCGGCACGGTCGAGTGGGCCATCCTCGCGGGGTACAAGGCGCTGGGCCAGGACTACACGACCGGCTCCGGGGCGCAGCGCTTCCGCTGGGACACGACGATGCACGGCCCCGTCCTCGGGTTCAGCGTCCGCTTCTAGGCGCGCGGCGCTCTCGTGAGACGGGCTCCGACGGCTCGCAGCCGGGGCCATCGCTCGGCGTCGGCGCTCCTGCTCGGCGCCGTCGGCCCGGCGTTCGGCCAGAGCATCACGCGCGAGCTCACGGACCCCGAGAAGCCTCCCCCGCAGTTCCTCGTCCTCCCCTACGCCTTCTACAACGAGACGTACTCGCTGGCCTTCGGGGTGGCGGCGACGACGGTGGGTTACGGTCAGACGCAGTTCCTCACCTTCAACACCCTCATCGCCAGCATCAACGGGTCCTACAGTCTCTTCTCCATCCCAGGCGGCGATCCTCTACACGGTCGAGTACCGCGTCATCCCCGACTGGAACCCGCTCCGGGACGTCGGCCTGCTCCGGCCGCTCCTCAACTGGCTCGGCACCGACTGGTGGCAGACGGTGCTCTTCGCCGAGCTCGGCCGCGTGGCCCCGCGCTGGGACGTGGCCGATCTGCACCAGGACATGCAGTGGGACTTCGGCTTCGGCCTCCGCCTGCGGATGAAGAAGGCCATCATCCGGGTGGACACGGCGATCGGCCAGGAAGGCGGGCGGTTCATCGGCGGGATGGCCGTGATCGCCGGGCACCCCTTCTAGCGGCGCCGGCGCTCCGCGCGCGCCCGGCCCCGGCGGCCGCGGACGTCACTCCTTGGTCTTCAGCTCGCGCTCGTGCTCGCGGATGAAGGCGCGGATCTCGTCCGCCATGTCGAGCAGCCGGAGCCACTGCTCCTTGTAGAGGGTCACCGGGAATCGCCCCAGCCCGTAGACGGAGACCCCGCCCTTGTCGCTGACGCGGAGCGGCGCGCCCCGCCGCGCCCGCAACGCCTCGTTCTCGGCCCGCAGACGGGCCAGCTCGCTCTCGAGATGCTCGTCGCTCATGTCGCCCTCCTGTGTCAGACGCGGATCGCGTGCGCGGTCAGGCGCTCGAGCACGCCGGCCGCCCCCTCGAACCGGTGCGCCTCGATGCCCGCCGCGCGGGCGCCCGCCACGTAGTCGGCATTGTCGTCGAAGAGCAGCACGCCGGCCGGCGGCACCCCCAGCCGCCCGGCCAGGCGACGGAACGCCTCCGGGTCCGGCTTGCGGCAGCCGAGCTCGGCCGAGAACAGGGCCCGGTCTCCGAAGATCTCCGGCACGGCGGGAAACACCTCGCCGATGTGCCGCTTGAGGAGGAACGGATTGTTGGTGAACATCGCGACCGGGCGCGCGGCGCCCACGCGCCGAGCGATGGCCAGGATCGTCTCGTCCGGCTCGGTCGCCACCCGGCGGGCCCTGATCCACTCGGCGAGGCTCAGCGGATAGCCGATGCGCGCCCCGAACTCGTGGAGATACGCGTCGGCGGTGAAGGCGCCGCGCTCGGCCTCGTCCTCGAAGCCGGAGCGCCAGATGGCGGCATGGACCTCGTCCGGGCTCCGGCCGCTCCAGGCGGCGAGGAGGTCCAGGCGCCGCTCGATCCGGTAGCGGCACAGGACGTCGTCCATGTCGAACACGACCGCCTCGATCATGCGCCCCCGCCCGGGGCGTCGCCGGCCGGTCGCCGGCCGGCGGATAGCCCGCTCCCGGCGCGCGAGAAGGCGCGCGCCAGCGCCGCCCGCGCGTCGAACCAGAGCGTGAAGAGGACCGGGATCAGGACGAGCGTGAACACGGTCGACAGCGAGAGCCCGCCGATCATCACCGCGCCCAGGCCCCGGTAGAGCTCGGACCCGGCCCCGCTCGCGACGACGAGCGGGAGGAGGCCGATGACCGCGGCCACCGCGGTCATGGCGATCGGCCGGAGCCGGGTCGCCGCGCTCTCCCGCATCGCCGTCTTCGGGTCCGCGCCCGCTCGCATCCCCTGCAGCGCCACGTCCACCAGCAGGATCGCGTTGTTGACGACGACGCCGGCCAGGATGATGAAGCCGAGCATCGTGACCACGTCCATCTTCACGGTCGGCTCGAGGACGTTCACGAGCTTCAGTCCCAGGACCCCGCCCGTCATGGCCAGCGGCACGCTGAACATGACGATGACCGGCAGGCTCCACGACTCGTAGAGCGAGCACATCAGGAGGTAGGTGATCACGACCGCGAGCAGGAAGGACCACTTGAGCGCGTCGAAGGTGACCGCGAGGTCCTCCGCCTGACCGGTGAGGTCGATCGCGTAGCCGAGGGGCAGCGAGGCGCGCGCCGGCGCCACCACCTGCGCCTCGATGCGCTCGATGGCCTGGCCGAGCGGCACCGTCGGGTTGACGTTCGCGGTCAGCGTGATCGACCGGTCGAGGTCCGTGTGGTCGATCTTCGTGGGCCCGGTCGCGGGCTCGATGCCCGCGACGTCGCCCAGTCGCACGACCCGGCCGCCCGGGGCGGCGAGGTTCAGGCGCCCGAGCTCGTCGATCGGCGTCCGCGTCCCTGTCCCGCTGATGAGGGTCAGGTCCAGCTCCTTGCCGTGGTCGCGGAAGAACCCGGCCTGGCTCCCGGCGACCAGCGTCTCGACGACGTAGCCCACGTCGGCGGCGGTCAGCCCGAGCGCGCGTGCCTTCTCGCGGTCCGGCCGGACCTGGAGCTCCGGGTTGCCCAGCTCGAACGACGAGTTCACGAAGTTCACGAAGGGCAGGCGCGAGAGCTCCCGGTGGAGCGTCCCCGACACCCGCTGGATCTCCTCCAGGCTGTCGCCGCGGACGTCGACCTCGACGTTGACGCCGCCGAAGAAGCCGCTCCGCGAGCGCGGGAAGAGGGGGACCTGGGCCACGAAGATCCCGATCACCCCGGGGATGCCGAAGGTCCGCTGACGGAACTCGGCCAGGCCCGCCTGCATCTCGCGGATGCTCGAGCGGTCGGGCTTGAAGATGGCGCCCACGAAGGGGTCCTCGCCCCGGACGACCGAGAAGAAGTTCTCGAGCTGCGGCATGTCGAGGACCCGCGCCTCGATCTCCCGGACCATGCGGGTCTTGTCGTCGAGGTTCAGGCCCGGCGGCGTCTTGACGATGCCGAAGATGAAGTTCTGGTTCCCCTGCGGGAGGTAGTCCACCGGCGGCATCAGGAGCCAGGCGGCGGCGACGGAGACCGCCACGATCCCGAGCGCGGTCGCGGCCCGCCGGAATACGCCCCGGTCGAGCCAGGCGAGCAGGCGCTCGAACGCCCCGGCGACGGCCCGGCCGAGCCACCCGAGCGTGACCAGGTCGACCAGGCGGCCCCACCGGCTCGCCGGCGCCGACCGCGACATCCGGAGGAAGCGCGCGGCCATCATCGGGGTGACGGTGAAGGTCACGAGGAGGGACAGCACGTTGACCAGGGCCAGCGCGATGGCGATGTCGCGGAACAGCTGCCCGGCCTCCTGCTCGACGAAGATGATCGGCAGGAAGACCGCCAGCGTGGTCAGGGTGGAGGTCAGCATCGACCCCCAGACCTCCCCCGTCCCGTCGACCGCCGCCTCGAAGGGTCCCTTGCCCATCGACCGGTGCCGGAAGACGTTCTCGAGGACGACGATGGAGTTGTCCATGACCGTGCCGACCGCGAACGCGAGACCGGCCAGCATGATGATGTTGAGGCTCCGGCCGAAGGCGTCGATGAAGACGAAGGTCGCGATGACCCCGATCGGGATGGTGATGGCCATGATCCCGACCGTCCAGACGTTCCGCAGGAAGACGAGGAGCGCGAGGGCCGCCAGGACGCCGCCGCTCGCGATGTTGCTGGTCACCAGGCCGATGGCCTGGTCGATGTAGCGCGTCTCGTCGTAGACCTGCTCGAACCGGAGGTCCTTGCCCTCGTAGAGCCGGTTGAGGTACTGGAGCTCCTTCCGGACCCCCTGCATGACCTCGACGGTGTTGGCGCCGGTCTTGCGGAGCACGCCCGAGGGCGACGGTGTCGTGTCCCATGCGGCGGACGAGCCCCTGCGGCTCCTTGAACCCGAAGTCGACGGTGGCGACGTCCCGGAGATAGACGGGCGCCGCGCTCGCGCCCTGGCGCGCCACGATGACGCCCCGGAGCTGGTCGAGGTCGGTGAACTGCCCGACCGTGCGCACCACGTAGCGCCGCCGGCCCTCGTCGAGGTTGCCGCCGCGCGTGTTCCGGTTCTCGCCCTGGATCGCGTCGCGCACCTGGGTGACGGTGAGGCTGCGAGCGGCGAGCTTCGCCGGATCGAGATAGACCCGGACCTCGCGCTCCTGGCCGCCGAAGAGCCAGACCGTGCCCACGCCCTCGACCCGCTCGAGGCGCGCCTTGGCGACGTCCTCGACCTCCTCGCGGATCTGGTTGATCGGCCGCGACGTCTCCGCGGTGATCCAGGCGATCGGGGTCTCCTCGTCGGAGTTGACCGCCTGGATCACGGGCGCCTCGGCCCCGTCCGGCAGGTCCTGGACCAGATCGAGCTTCTCCGAGACGTCGAGCCGGGCCAGGTCCTTGTTGGTGCCCCAGTCGAACCGGAGGACGATCCGGCTCTTGCCCTCGGTCGAGGACGAGGTGATCTCGGCGAGCGCCTCCACCGAGTTGAGGCGCTCCTCCTGGCGGTCGGTCACCTCCTGCTCGACCTCCTGCGGCGCCGCCCCGAGGTAGTCGGTCTCGACGGTGATCTGCGGGCGGTCGACGGTCGGCGTCATCTGGAGCGGGATCCGGTAGAGGGAGATCACGCCGAAGATGGTCGCGAGGATCATGCCGACGGCGACGGACACCGGGTAGCGGACGCACCAGCGGATCAGACCCATGGGATCAGGTCCCGGCGGGAACGGTGCGACGATGCGAGGCCATCCGGCTCGCTCAGCGGGCCGCGGGAGCGGCGCTCGACGGCGGGGCGGCGACCTTCCGGATCTTGGCGCCGTCCTGGAGCGTGTCGTTGCCGATCACCACGACCTCCTGCCCCGCGGTGAGCGCGCCGTCCAGGATCTCCACCAGGCCGCCGGCCGACACGCCGGTGCGGACGGGCCGCGCCCGCGCCACGCCGTTGTCGACGACGAACACGAGCGACGCGCCGTTCCGGCGCACGATCGCGTCCTTCGGCACGTGGAGCGCCTGGCGGTTCCCGGGGATCTCGAGCGCGACGCGGGCGAACATCCCGCTCTTCAGGACGTGCTCGGAGTTCCGGACGCGGACCTTCACGGGGAACGCGCGGCTCTCCCGGTCGGCCTGGGGCACGACGTGCGCCAGCTCCCCCGCGAACGTCCGGTCGGGATGCGCGTCCAGGGTCACTCTCGCCCGGGCGCCATTCCGGAGCCGGCTCGCCTCGCGCTCGTTCACGGGGCCGACCACGAAGACCGGGTCGAGATCGATGAGGTCGGCGACCGGATCGCCGGGACGGAGCCAGGCCCCCACGTCGATGCGCTTCCGGATCAGGAAGCTCGTGAAGGGGGCGACGATGGTCATCCGGCGCAGCTCGTCCTCGAGCCGCTCGACGACGAACGCCGCCCGCCGGTACTCCGCCTCCGCCTGCGCGATCTCCTCCGACCGCGGGCCGGCTTGGAGGAGCTTCAGGCGCTGCTGGGCCTGCCGGACCTCGGCGCGGGCGCCCTCGATCTGCTCGGACCGCGTCCCGGCCTCCACCAGCGCGACCTGCTCCCGCGCCGCCCGCTCCTGCGACCGGGCCACCTCGTAGGCCTGCCAGGCCCGATCGCGCTCCTGGGCCGCGACCAGCTCCTGGCGGACCAGCTGCTCGACCCGCTGGAACTCCCGCTCGGCCCAGACGCGCCGCGCCTCCGCCTCGGTGAGGGCGCTCCGGGCCTGCTCGCGCTCCTGGGGTCGGGCGCCCGCCTCGAGGTCCCGGAGACGCGCCTCCGCACGAGCGACGTTCTGGCGCGCCTCGTCGATCTCTTCCGGCCGGTAGCCCTTCGCGAGCTTGTCCCACTCCTGGCGCGCCTTCGTCGCCACGGCGCGCGCCTCTCCCAGGCTCGACTGGTTCGGCGCCCGGTCCAGCTCGGCAAGGACGGTCTGCCCGCCGGTGACCGCCTCGCCCTCCCGCGGCTCGGCGCGCACGACCCGCCCGGCGACCTCGGCCTGGACCGTGACGCTCCGGTCCGGCTCGACCGTGCCGATGAACGTCACCTCGTCCTTGACCGGGCGGGCCGCCACTCGCACCACGACCACCGGGGCGTCGGGCGGCGGACCGAACTGGGCGTGGGACGGAGGGGCGCCGAGGAGGCCCACCAGGAGCAGCACACCGGCGAGCGTCGGCGGGATCGGGCGTCCCGACCGGCCGGGCCGCGTCAGGCCCGCGATCACTCCGCGGGCATCAGCATGTGTCACCCTATTCTTATACCATCGGGGCTCACACGGGGTCGGCCCGATCGGGCCGCGGCAAGGCGCCAGAGACCGACGCTGCGCAAACCCTCGACAGTGGAGGAGCGAAGGCATGGACGCGCTCGGATTGTTTCGGCAGCGCTACGACGCCATCCACGGCGGGTCGGTGGACGCCCTCTTCGAGGGCCTGACGGACGCCCAGGTCCGCCAGCGGCCGCACGGGTTGAACTCGGTCGTCTGGCTCGTCTGGCACGCCACCCGGGTCGAGGATGCCGCCGTGAACCGGTTCGTCGCCGATCGGCCCCAGGTGTTCGAGGAGGGAGACTGGCGGCCGCGGCTGGGAATCGAGCGGCGCGACGTGGGGCCGGGCATGACGGCGGACGACGTCGAGGCGCTCAGCGCCCGGATCGACGTGCCCGCGCTCAAGGGCTACGTGGGCGCGGTCGCCGCGCGCACGCGGGCGATCACCGACACGCTCCCGCCGGCCGCGTGGGAGGAGATCGTCCCCCCGGAGCGGATCCGGCGCGTGGTGCTCGACGAGGGGCTCCTGGTGGACGCGGGACGCTGGGTGGAGGAGTTCTGGGCGCGGGGGCACGCCCGGGGCTGGTACCTCCTGCAGACCGGCCTGCTCCACCCGTACGGGCACTGGTTCGACGCCTCGGTGACCCGCGGCCAGCTCGGAAGCCGCGGACGCTGAGCGGCCAGCCGACGCGGGACCCTCAGGGGAAGAGGCGCTCCCCGGACGCGGAGTCCTCGACGTGGATCGCGCTCACCGGGCAGTTCTCCGCCGCGCTCAGGATCTGTGCCGGCGAGTCCCCATCTGGATTGGTCACCTCCGATTGCCGGTCGGCGTTGTGGACGAACACCGCAGGGGCGATGGTCAGGCACGTGCCGTTTCCGACGCACGCACCGTGGTCCACCCAGACGCGCAGCCTCCGCTCCATGCCGCGCCCGTCAGCTCCAGGTCACCGGCAGCGCCTTGAGCGAACGGAACTGGATGCTGGGCTGGTACTCCAGCCGGTCGGTCGCAAGATGGAGCGCCGGGAAACGCTCGGCCAGGGCCCGGAAGACCTCCTGCCCCTCCAGCCGCGCCAGCGTCACCCCGAGGCAGAAGTGGATGCCGGCCCCGAACGCGACGTGTGGATTCGGGCGCCGGCCGATGTCGAAGCGATCGGGCTCCGGGAATACGGCCGGATCGCGATTCGCCGAGGCGATCGCCCAGCGGATCCGGTCGTTCTTCCTGAGACGCTTGCCGCGGAGCTCGACGTCCTCGTTCGTGATGCGCTGGGTCGACTTCACCGGCGGATCGTAGCGCAGGCACTCCTCCGTCGTCGGCGGGGCCTCGGCCACCGGGTCGGCCCGGAGCCGGGCCCACTGGTCGGGGTGCCGGATGAGCGCCAGCGTCCCGTTGCAGATCAGGTTCATCGTCGTCTCGTGTCCGGCGAAGAGCAGGAGCGCCGTGTTCACGAGCACCTGGTGACGGGTGAGCACGCCGGAATTCTCCCCCTGGGCCAGCACCGAGATGAAGTCCGCCCCGGGGCGCGCCAGGCGCGCCTCGACCAGCGGCTCCACGTACTCGAGCATGCCCCGCATGCCCTCGGTCAGGGGCCGCAGCCGGTCGGGCTCCCCCCGGTTGATGTAGAGCAGCTTGTCGGCCAGCTCGCGCAGATGCTCGCGGTCCTCGGGGGGAACGCCCATCATCTGGGTGATGACTCGCACCGGCAGCGGCGCGGCGAGGTCGGTCAGCACGTCCATCCGTCCCCGCGCCTCGGCCTCGTCCAGGAGCTCCGCCACCGCCTGGCGGACGAAGGGACGCCACGACTCCATGGCCTTGGGGGTGAAGTACCCGTGGACGACCTGCCGCATCGCCAGGTGCTCCGGGCGGTCGTGCTCGACGAGCTGATCCGCGCGGAACTGCCGGACGTAGCCGACCAGACCCAGATCGGCCGGGTCGACCGGCGGATACGGCGGTCGTGGATCGTTCCGGATGACGGCCGAAGAGAAGAGCTCGTGGTGCCGGATCATCCATACGATGTCGTCGTAGCGGGTGACGACCCATAGCTGGTACCGCTCGTTCCAGTGCACCGGATCCTGCTCGCGGAGCCGGGCGTAGTACCCGTAGGGATCCGCGATGGCGGCGGGCGCGAACATGTCGTCGAGCTCGGGAGCGATCATCCCGCCATCCTCGCCTCGGGGTGGGAAACCCAGGGGCGGCGCACGGCCCTAGCCGGGTCGCTCCAGCCTCGGCCGGCGAGCGAGGCGGGCGACGATGTCGAGAAGCTCGTCCCGGTCCACGGGCTTGGCGACGTATGCGTCGTAACCCGCCTGGAAGGCCTTGATCCGGGCGTCGGCGGTCACGTGGGCGGTGAGCGCGATCGCGGGGGTCTGGCCCACGTCGGGCGTCGCTCGCACCTGCCGGATCAACGCGTAGCCGTCCATGCCGGGCATGGCGAGATCGCTGACGAGAATGTGCGGACGGATGCGGCGAATGGCCGCCACGGCTTCGAGGCCGACGCCACCGCGGTGACGCGCGCACCGCCTTGCTCCAGGAACATCGCGACCATGCCGCGACCGTCCTCCTCGTCGTCGACCAGGAAGACATGGATCCCTTCGCAGCGGCCGATGTGGACCGGAGCGGTTGCGGGCTCGCTCCCCGGTCGCTCGCGCTGCCGCGTCAGGGGCAAGGTGACCGTGAAGACGGCTCCCCGCCCCTCCCCCGGGCTGGCCGCCTCCACGGTGCCGCCGTGGAGCTCGACGAGCTCCTTCACGATCGCCAAGCCAAGGCCGAGGCCGCCATGGGCGCGGGCGATGGAGCCATCCGCCTGGCGGAACCGCTCGAAGATCACCGGCAGCACGTCGGACCGAATCCCGATCCCCGTGTCGGACACGGTCACCACGGCGCTGGAGTCGACACGCTCGAGTCGCAGATCCACGGCGCCCCCGCGCGCCGTGAACTTGACGGCATTGGAGAGGAGGTTCCAGAACACCTGCTGGAGGCGCTCCGAATCGCCGAGCACCGTCCCCTCCAGGGGAGCGAGCCGCGCGCGGATCGCGACCTCCTTCGCTTCCGCCTCGGGGCGGATGGTCTCGAGAGCCGCCCCCAGCACCGTCTCGAGATTCACTGGGCCACTGCCGAGACGCAGACGGCCACTCACGATGGCCGAGAGATCCAGGAGATCCTCGATGAGCCGCGCCTGCTGCTTGGCATTGCGCGTGATGGTCTCGAGCGCACGGTTCATCGTGCCGGCGTCGTGCTGGGCGCTGCGCAGCACTTGCGCCCATCCCAGGATCGCATTGAGGGGAGTCCGCAGCTCATGGGACAGCGTGGCGAGGAACTCGTCCTTCGCCCGGTTGGCGGCTTCCGCCTCCTGCCGAGCCGTCTGCTCGAGCTCGAGCAGCTTCTCACGCTCCTGTTCGATCCGCCGCCGCTCCGTGATGTCGCGCGCGATCTTGGAGGCGCCGACGATGCGCCCCCGGGAATCCCGGATGGGCGACACCGTGATCGACACGTCGACGAGACTGCGGTCCTTGGTGATGCGCACGGTTTCGAAATGGTCGACGCGCTCGCCTCGCCGGAGCCGGGCGAGCACCTCGTCCTCTTCTGCCCGCCGGTCCTCGGGGATGATCAGGGTGATGTGGCGCCCCACCGCCTCTTCCGCCGTCCAGCCGAACATCCGTTCCGCCGAGGGGTTCCAGCTGGTGATGATGCCGTCGAGGGTCTTGCTGACGATGACGTCGTCAGACGAGTCGACGAGAGCCGCCAGCCGGGCCTGCGCGAGGTCGGCGGCCGCCGGATCGTCATGGCGTGGAACGGGGATGGACATGGCCAACTATCGCACGTCTCGCACGGCGAGACACCGGGGGGTGGCCCGAACGCCCCAACGTGGGCTCCATCGCTGACGCGGGCCGGCTCGCGCGGTCAGGACCGGGGGGCCGAGGGTCGCCGGCCATCCCCGGCAGCCCTTCCCGGATCCGCCGGGAGAAGTCGGCCGCCCGATCTGCCGCCTGGGCGGCGGCATTGATCCGGGACCGCCGCCGGAGCTCCTCGAACGGCAGGCTCGTGTCGAGGCGCCCCTTCTCATAGGCGTACTCGGCGGCGTGCCCGCTCAGGAGGACCTTCCAGCTGAGGGGCAGGTGGTCCGGGTTGACGCGCGTGTGCAAGAGGATCGTGGTGGTGCAGTTGGTGGCGAGCGTGTCGTAGAACCGCGGACGCTCGCGGACGGCGTTGATGGCCCGGACGTACTCCAGGAACAGGCGGCGGGCGTTTTCAGCCGGACCGCGGACTCGGTAGAGGTAGACGTCCTCCGGCGGATCGCGGCGGTAGTTGGTCCGCACCCGGATCAGATCCCGCTCGTCCCCGACGACGTAGATGAGCTCGTACCGCTTGAAGAAGCCCTGGACGGAGGAGTAGCCTTCCTGACGCTCTTTCCGCGCCTCGATCGAGACCGCGACATGGTCGTCGCCGAACCCGAAGGTCACGAAGACGTGGGCGATCGCCGGTCCCATCCAGTACGACGTGACGACGTCCAGCCCGTCGAGCCGCCGGAGATCGAAGGTGCGGTCGTAGTACGTCGGGGTGAAGTCCGTCTCGGTGCGGTAGTCGAAGTTCCGGATGTCGTGGAGCGTGACCAGGTCGCCCTCGACCGTTGCGCGAGGCAAGCGCGCGACCTCGGGCGCCCAGTCCCGGTCGTTGGACGGCTGGAGCGTCCGCCAGTAGAGCAGGACCAGAAGGAACGCCGCGGCGAAGGCCGCCAGGACCGGCCCGCGACGGCGGGCCGGCGCCCACCGACACCAGCGCGAGCAGCGCCAGGAGCGCGAACGCTCCGGCCAGACCGTCGCGGAGCCACGCCGGCGCCAGGTCCGAGTAGTGGAGGGCCAGGCTCCCCCACACGCCGGCCCCGATCAGGGCGAGGCCGACGGCGCCCCACCCGACCATGCGGACGAGTCGCGCCGTCACGCCGCGCGGGATCCAGAGGTCACGGGCATGCGAGGGCGGCGCGCCCTCACCTGCCGGTGGCCGGCTCCGCCCGGCCGAGGTGCTGGAGCAGGATCCGGCGGATCTCCTCGATCGCCTCGGGGTGGGACTGCACCGAGTGGCCGGACGTGACGATCAGCTCGGAGACCGCCTCGTCCAGGTGCGCGCTCCGGTAGCTGACCACGCCGTCACCGCCCTCCCCGAGCGTGCCGCCCTTCTTGAGCGCGATGATCGAGTGCGCCGTCACCCCGGGCGCGATGGGGAGCGTCGCAAGCGTCTTGATCCCGTGGTTCGCGGGACTCATGTTGTCCACGCTCCGCGGGAGGCCCTGACGGAGTTGCTGGCGCAGGCGCAGATCCTCGCTGCCGACGAGGACCTCCCCGGTGACCTGGATCAGGCTCGGCGGCAGCGTGAGCGCCCAGGCGACGAGCCAGCGCAGGCGCCCCACCAGGAGTCTCGCCACGTCGCTGCCCCGCTGGGGTGTCGCGACGAACACGACGCGGCTGACGAAGGGAAGTGGCGTGACGAACATCGAGCGAAGCAGGATCGCCCGCGTCTGATCCGAGACGCGGAGGTCCTCGAAGGGCGTCTCGCTGACGTTGTCCCAGAAGCGGGTGCCGCTGTCGACCACGGTCAGCTTCGCGAGGAGCCCGCCCTGGCTGTGGCCGATCAGCACCATGCGGCGGAGCGCGGGGTCGGCCCCCTGCGGGTCCAGCTCGGTCACGGTCTTCGTGAGCATCTCGCGAAACAGGCCGCCGGAATAGAGGATGGGCAGGCCCGTGTTGTAGGTGAAGAGCCAGAGCTGGATGCGGGGCGCGATGCGGGGGTCGGCCTGAAGCTCGTTCACGAGGTCCGCCCAGCGCGCGGGGCTCGAGGCGGTCCCGTGGACGAGCACCACCGGCACCCGTCCCGGCCGATACGGGGTCACGGCGTAGAGGGCGCCCCCGCCCTGGAGGAAGCTTCCGCGGAAAAAGGCCCGGATCTCCGAATCCCAGACGGGGGCGCGGTCCAGCGTGTAGGCAAGGGCGGCGCTCGGCTCGAACTCGAGGGGTACCGGGCGGCCATCGACCTCGATCTGGCTCGCGGTGTCCATCGAGTAGACCTCGAGCGCCCCCCGCAGCTGTCCCGTGGCGAGCCCCTCTCGGGCGTGGTCGAGCCGCAGGAAGACCGTCACCGGCACCTTCAACGGGGGCGGGACGAGGCTGTACACGCGGCCGGTCCCCTTGGCAGGGGCCAGGCTCGCCATCAGCGGCGCTCCGATCCCTGCGCGCCGGTAGCGGTTCCGCAGTCCTCGAACCTTGACGTGTGAGGCTGGCCGGAACGCCACGAGGGGATGGTCTCCCCACACCGGCGCGCCCCCCGGCAGGTCGAGATCGAGGCGCCCGAAGGGCAAGAGGTGCTCGCCCGGGGCGATGACGACGTCGCTGCTGTCCGGCGGCGTCAGCCCCTCGGTCAGCCCGCGGTTGTAGAGCTCGGCGGCAAGACGCGTCCGCGGATCGAGGGGATCGGACGGAGCCCCGCCCACCGGGAAGAGGTACGCGTAGGCGTAGACCGCCGCGGCGAGGTAGTACGGGCGCGCGCCGCTCTGCTCCGCGTGAAGGTACGAGAGCTCCGCGAGCGCGAAAAGCCGGTTCTCGTCCCCCTCCGTGTCCAGGCTTGCGTGGAGCTCGGAGAGGGCGGCGCCGGGCGCGTCCTTGAATCGATCTCTTAGATTGAAGCGCTGGAGCACCTGGCCGGAGTACGCGCTCGGCACGCCGGCGGAGATCGCGTTGGCAGTCTCCTGCCGCTGGAAGTCCCGGGGCGGGATCGGGTCAACGCCGACCGGCGAGGCGCACGCCGCGACGAGGACGAGGCTCAGGGCCGTGAGGGCGACCGGCCCCGGGCGGGACGCCGCGCGCATGAGCGACACGCGCGTCAGGGCGCGGGCCGCCTGAGGTCCGCGCCCGCGAGTCTCGCTGGGCGCGGCACCCGGAAACAGGGTGCCTATCGCGCCGCCAGGGCGGCCTCGATGTCCTTCCGGAGCCCGGCGTCCTCCGGCTTCACTCCGCTCTTGTAGAACTTCACGACCTTGCCGTCCTTGCCGACCAGGTACTTGGCGAAGTTCCAGCCGGGCAGCTCGCCCGATTGCTTCTGGAGGTTCGCATAGACGGGTGACTGGCCGGCGCCGGCCTTGGTGACGACCTTGTCGAAGAGCGGGAAGGAGACGTTGTAGTTGATCGAGCAGAACTGCCGGATCTCCTGCGCCGTGCCCGGCTCCTGGCCGCCGAAGTCGTTGCTCGGAAATCCGAGGACGACGAAGCCCTTGCCCTTGAGGTCGCCGTAGAGCTGCTCCAGGCCACTGTACTGGGGCGTGTAGCCGCACTGGCTCGCCACGTTGACCACGAGGGCGACCTTGCCCGCGTACGCCCCGAGGTCGGTGGGCTGCCCCTCCAGGGTCTTGGTCGTGAGGCGATACAGGGAG
The DNA here is from genome assembly GCA_963799055.1 of uncultured Candidatus Rokubacteria bacterium. GTDB lineage: Bacteria > Methylomirabilota > Methylomirabilia > Rokubacteriales > DASRDR01 > DASRDR01. Next base: position 159,807 of record CAWCVP010000017.1, on the reverse strand, counting down.
TCCTGCGCCAAGGGCGCCTCCTTCTTCTTGGCCTCCTGGGCCTCGGACGTGACTGCCAGCGCGATCAGGGCCAGTCCCACCATCCACACACGGCGCATCGGGTCGCCTCCTGCGTGGCTGCGTGCATCCCCCGCCCGGCTCCCCGTGACGGAGCCTGTCCGCACCAGGCTATCACCCTTGGCCGATTGCGCGTCCCTCCTCACTCCTCCTCGTCCGACTCGTCGGGGGACCCGCCGGCGGGCTCGACGCTCAGCTTGCGGTAGAGCGACGCCAGGCTGATTCCGAGGACGCGGGCCGCCGCGCGCTTGTCGTGGTGGACCTGGGCGAGCACGTCGAGGATGTGCTGGCGGGTGAAGCTGCGCACGGCCCGACGGAGATTCACCGACTCCGCCGCCGACGTCGAGGGCCGAAGATCGTCCGCCAGGTTCCGGAGGGCGATGAGGTCGCCGTCCCCGAGGACCATCGTCCGCTCGAGGACGTGCTCGAGCTCCCGCACGTTGCCCTGCCAGTCGTAGCGCATCAGGGTCTCGAGCGCCTCGGGCTCGATGCCCCGCACCTGGCGACCCAGCTTGAGATTGAGCCGCCCGATCAGGTGCTGCACCAGCAGCGGGATGTCCTCCCGGCGCTCGCGCAGCGGGGGTAGCGTCAGGTGCACGACCTTGAGCCGGTAGAAGAGATCGGCACGGAACCGCCCGGCGCTGGTCTCTCCGAGCAGGTCTCGATTCGTGCTCGCGATGATCCGGACGTCCGTCGGCTGCGGCCGCGTGGCGCCGACGGCCCACACCTCTCGCTCCTCGATGACGCGCAGCAGCTTCGCCTGGAGCGCCAGGGGCATCTCGGCGATCTCGTCGAGGAAGAGGGTGCCGCCGTGGGCGGCGACGAACAGGCCGGGGTTCGCCTGCACGGCGCTGGTGAACGCCCCTCGCACGTGGCCGAACAGCTGGCTCTCCAGCAGGGCCTCGGGGATCGCCCCGCAGTTCACCGGGACCAGGCGCCGGTGACAGCGAGGGCTGGCGTCGTGGATGGCCCGCGCGGCAAGCTCCTTGCCGGTGCCGCTCTCGCCCGTGATGAGGACGTTGCTCGGCGCCGGTGCGCACCGGGCGATCTGCTCCCGCACCGCACGCATCACCGCGCTGGCCCCCACCAGCGGCGTCTCGATCGAGAGCGGGACGAGCGCGGGCGCCGACGGGCGCGGCTCCGAGTACCCGGCACGATGGCGCAGGAGGCGCTGCACCGAGAGGGCGAGCTCGTCCAGCACGAAGGGCTTCTGCAGGTAGTCGCAGGCGCCCTTGCGGAGGGCCTGGATCGCGGCGTCGACCGTCGCGTGCCCGCTGATCAGGATCACCGCGATCCCGGGGCTCAGCCGGCGTGATTGCTCCAAGAGGTCCAGCCCGCTGACGCCCGGCATGACGACGTCGGTGACGATGACGTCGAATGCCTCCGCTTCGATTCGCGTGAGCGCCTCCCGCCCGCCCCCGGCGGTGGCCACACGGTACCCCTCGCTCTCGAGAAACGTTCCCAGAGTGTCTTGCGTCGTGGACTCGTCGTCCACCACCAGAATGGAGGCCGTCATCGATCTCCTCACTGGCGGCCAGGCTCGCGCGCGGCCGACCAGGGTCGTGTTGTCGCTGGTGTCGCGATCGGGACCCGGCGGTCGTCGCCCTGGCGTCGGCCATCGGCGGCGGAGCTCGTCCCCTTACGACGCTGTGCTGAGACTCTCTGCAGAGTAACGCGCCCGGCTACCGGCTCACAAGGGTGGAGAGAGAAAACGCGCAGCGCCGGCCCGCGGTTCCATTCTCACGCCTGAGAACTCCGAAGCGCGCCGGCGCGCCGGCCGGCCCGACGCCCCGATGCCGGGACCGGCCGACTCGTCCAGGCGCGAGACAGGGTAAGATCGTGCTGGCGTGGGCGCCTCGCCTGCGCGATGTCGCTCGTGCGGGGGAACGATGCCACGATCGCTGACGCTCGCCCTGGCCGTCGCGCTCGTGATGGCGCCCTCGGCCGCCCGCGCGAACGGGGATCCCGTGGGGGGGCCGCCGACCGTCTTCGAGCGCTTCGTGCTGTCGGCCTGCGTCCCCTGCATCCGGGAGACGCATCCCATCGCTTCGCTGCCGATCGCCCCGATGACGCTGCCGGGATTCCCGCGGACGGCGGCGGGCGCGGCGGCGCGGCCGGGCGAGATCGCGATCGAGGTGCAGCACGCGTACCAGCCGGGTCGGCCCGACTGGCGGTCGCTGGCGCTCCGGGTGACCTTGCTCGTGCCGAGCGGCGTCGGGGGTGACCTGTTCCGGCTCGGCTCCGGCCTTCTCGACGGGGTCGACGTGCGCCCGCTCGCCCAGGCCGTGGGCGACATGGCGCGACTGGGCTCCGCGCCCCCCGGGGACTCCCGCGCGGAGAGCGTCGACATGCACTTCCACGGCGGCACCCTCCGCATCGGCGTCTTGCGCATCCGGGGGGACGCGGTCGGCTACGTGCAGACGGGCGACCTGCCGATCCTGTTGCAGCGCGCGGTCTGGGAGGTGCCCACGACGCTCTACGTGCCCGTGAAGGACCTGCCGGCGGTCGCCGCCGCGCTCGGCCAGGCCGCGGCCCGGATCGAGCAGATCCGCGGGAACTGAGTCGGAGGGAGGCTCGCGTGATGGGACCGCGTGCCTGGCCGACGGTGCTCGCCGCTGTGGCTCGCCCTGGCGGCGGTCGGCGCGGGGCGATCGCCGAGCCTCGCCTCTTCGACCTCGCCATCAAGAACGGCCGGCTGCCCGAGAGCCAGCGACTGGTCCGGGTCCGGCAGGGCGAGGAGGTCATCCTCAAGTGGACGCGCCGACCGGGCCGTGGTGCTGCACCTGCATGGCTACGACATCGAGGCGAAGGTCTCCCCCGCGGCCCCGATCGAGATGCGCTTCACGGCCACTGCGACCGGGCGCTTTCCGATCGAGCTTCACACGCGGAGACGCACGCCACCATCGGCCACCTCGAGGTCCATCCCCGCTGACTGACGGCCGGCCGGCGCCCGTCGATGACCGTCCGGCGACCCTGCCGTCTGGCGCGGGGCGGCGCTGGGCTGCTCCTGCTGCTGGCACCCCGCGAGGCCCTTGCACACGGCTTCGGCCAGCGCTACGACCTGCCGGTGCCGCTGGCGCTCTGGGTCGCGGCGGCGGCGGCGGCCGTCGCGCTCTCCTTCGTCATCATCGGGCTCTTCGTGAAGGCCAGCCCGGGGGTGCGGGGCTACTGGCGCCTGAATCTCCTCCGCTTCCCGTTGGGACGCCTGCTCGCCAGCACGGGAGTTCGGCTCGTCGCGCGCCTGGCGTCGGTCGGGCTGCTCGCGCTGGTCCTGACGGCGAGCCTCGTCGGCGACCAGACCCCGACGCGAAACCTCGCGCCCACGGCCATCTGGGTCGCGTGGTGGGTCGGCCTCGCCTACGTCTCGGCCCTCGTCGGCAACCTCTGGGCGGTCGTGAATCCCTGGGCCGCGATCTTCGGGTGGGGCGAGGCGCTCTTCGGCGCACGACGGCCGCCGGGCCGGTATCCGGCCTGGCTCGGGGTCTGGCCGGCCGTCGCGCTCTTCCTGGCCTTCGCGTGGGTCGAGCTGATCTACACGGGTCGGAGCATTCCGGCCCATCTGGGCCGGCTGATCGTCGGCTACTCGGCGCTCACCTTCGCGGGCATGGCCCTCTTCGGGCGCGCCGTGTGGCTCCGCTACGCCGATCCGTTCGCGACGGCGTTCGGGGTCCTCGCGCGCTTCGCCCCGACGGAGATCCGCGTGGCCGACCCGGAGGCCTGCCGGCGCTGCGCCGTGGCCTGCGCGGGGTCGGACGGCGCCTGCCTCGACTGTCCGGACTGCTTCGACCGGGCCGCGCCGGCCCGGCGCGAGTGGAACCTCCGCCCGTTCGCGGCGGGCCTCCTCCACACCGCCGACGTCACGCCGTCGATGGTCGCGTTCGTCCTCCTGCTCCTCTCGACGGTGACCTTCGACGGGTTCACGGCGACGCCGGCATGGGCGGGGCTCGAGGGTGCCCTCTACGCCGCGCTCGAGCCCCTCGGCGAGACGCGGCTCACCGTCATCGGAACCCTCGGGCTCCTGGTCTTCCCGCTCGTCTTCGTGCTGGTCTACCTGGCCTTCGCGCGCTGGATGGCGTGGACGGCCGACGACGAGCTCACGCCGGGCACGGTCGCGCGCCTCTTCGTCCTGTCGCTGGTGCCGATCGCGATCGCGTACCACCTGGCCCACTACTTCACGTACCTCCTGATCCAGGGCCAGCTCCTGATCCGCCTCGCCTCGGATCCTCTCGGGCTCGGCTGGAACCTTCTCGGAACCGCGCGGTACCGGCCCGACATCGGGCTCGTGGGCGCGCGCGCGGTCTGGTACACGGCGGTCGTCGCCATCGTCCTCGGCCACGTCATCGCGGTGTGGGTGGCCCACGTCGTGGCGCTCCGCGAGTACCGGGACCGGCGGGCCGCGCTCCGTAGCCAGCTGCCGATGCTCGTGCTGATGGTGGGGTACACCGTGGCGAGCCTCTGGATCATCGCGCAGCCCATCGTCGAGACGCGCTAGGCCCCGATCGAACAGAAGGAGAGAGCTCTCATGAAAACGGCCCTCGTGGCGGCTACGATCCTGGCGGCGACCACCCTGTGCCCGCTCGACGCGAGGGCGCAGATGCCGGCGAGCCAGACCATCCTCGAGAACGCGTCGGTCCGGGTGGCGCTCCTGACATTCGTGCCCGGCGGCGCCACCGGGCGCCACCAGAGCATCGAGTCGGAGATCGGGATCGTCCTCGAGGGCGAGCTGACGGTCGAGAGCCCGACGGGGCGGCAGAAGCTCGGCCCCGGTGAGGTCTACTGGATGCCCGGGCTCACGCCCCACGACGTCCGCAACGAGGGCGGCCGCCCGGCCAAGCTGTGGGACATCTTCCTCAAGCGCTGCGACTAGGGGTCAGACTTTCACTTCCCGACATTTCATCCGGCGGGACACCGGTGGGCGCCGCCAGCAGCGAAATGTCGGGAAGTGAAAGTCTGACCCCAGACCTTGCTGATGATGTTCCCTCCCCGCCTCGTCGTGTCGATCGTGTCGGCGCCCCGACGCGCCCCTGGCTGATGGAGACCGTGGCCCCCGACCAGGCAGCAGCGGTCGGGTCCGGAATGTTCCCGCCCGCCGCCCCGTGTCCCGGCGAACAGACCACGCGGACGCGCAACGCGTCAATCCCCTCACCGAGCCCGACGCGAGCTCGACGTCACACTCGTGGGACTCGGGGGACGGCGTGACCGCGCCCACGACGACGGCGCGGTGCTGCATCGCCGGCGGCGGCCCGGCCGGCGTGATGCTGGGCCTCCTCCTCGCGCGGGCGGGCATCGACGTCCTCGTCCTCGAGAAGCACGCCGACTTCCTGCGCGACTTCCGCGGGGACACGATCCATCCGTCGACGCTCGAGGTGATGCACGAGCTGGGTCTGCTCGACCGATTCCTCGCTCTGCCGCACGAGCGGGTCTACCGGATCAGCGCGCAGGTCGGCGACGTGACGGTGCCGGTCGCAGATTTCGACCGTCTGCCCACCCGCTGCCGGTTCATCGCCTTCATGCCCCAGTGGGACTTCCTCAACTTCCTCGCCGAGGAAGGGCGCCGCCACGCCACCTTCCGCCTCTGGATGCGGGCCGAGGTCACCGGCCTGATCGAGGAGTCGGGCCGCGTGGCTGGGCTCGAGGTCCGGACCGCCCGAAGGCCCTCGAACAGTCCGGGCGAGCCTGGTGGTCGGCCGCCGATGGCCGCTCGTCCCTGGTGCGGGAGCGGGCGGGGCTCCCGGTGGAGGAGCTCGGCGCCGCCCATCGACGTCCTCTGGTTCCGGTTGTCCCGCCGGCCCGACGACCAGGGCCAGACCATGGGGCGATTCGACACGGGCCGGATCTTCATCATGATCAACCGCGGGGAGCACTGGCAGTGCGGCTACGTGATCGCGAAGGGCTCGCTCGGCGAGATGCACCGAGGCGGCCTCGAGGCGTTCCGCCGGGAGGTGGCGCGCCTGGCGCCGTTCGCGCCGACCGCGTGCGAGGAGCTGCGGAGCTGGGACGACGTGAAGCTCTTGACGGTCCGCGTCGACCGCGCGCGCCGCTGGTGGCGCCCGGGCTCCTCTGCATCGGCGACGCCGCCCACGCGATGTCGCCGATCGGCGGAGTCGGGATCAACCTCGCGATCCAAGATGCCGTCGCCGCCGCCAACCGCTTGGCGGCGCCCCTCCGCGAGGATCGCGTGACGGAGGACCACCTGCGAGCGGTGCAGCAGCGCCGCGAGTGGCCGACCCGGGTCACCCAGCGCATCCAGCTGCTCGTCCAGGATCGCCTGATCACCCGCGTCCTGGGTGGCCGGGGACCGCTTCGCCCCCCCGCGGCCCTCCGAGTCCTGGCTCGCTCGCCGTGGCTCCGCCGGATCCCGGGCCGCATCGTCGGTATCGGCATCCGCCCCGAGCACGTCGACCCGGCGCTCCGGATAACGGGAGAGGAGCAACCCTCTGCCTCGAGCCGCTTTTGACGGGGACGCCAGCCGAGAATGCCAGAATTTGGCAACGAGACCGCCAACTTGCCATCCCTCCTCGGCCGTCCGTCCAGGTCGCGTGCGCGATTCCGCCGGGTTATGGTCAATCCCCGCCGTGGCCCTCCCCTTGCATCGATAACGCCCTCGCTGGCATCTTTATGGGCGGAGGGGTCGCGGGAACCATGGCCCTGTCTCTGAAGGACGCCCGGTTGTGCCTGGACTGCGACTGGGTGACGGACCAGGCTGCCTGCTCCCAGTGCGGCGGCGCGCAGGCCACGGTCCCGATCGCCGGGTGGTTCAAGCCGCTCGACGAGCACAAGGTCAGTAGCGGCGGGCGGTCCGCCCCGGCGCGCGACCTCGCCGCGCCGCTTCATCCTCGTCGTCCAGCACCAGCAACGCGAGCTCTACCGCATCCTGCGCCAGGCTCTCGAGGGGACGGGTGTCGAGGTCTATTACGAGCGGCGTGTGGGGCAGCGGCGGCGCGTCGCCGCCGGCCCGTCGGCCGACGAGCGGCGCCGGACGGACCGGCGGCGGCCACGCCCGAGCGCCGTCGCCTACGAGGTCAGCGGCGCGCCGGCCGAGCCGGAGAAGCCGACCCGGTCGAGCGCCGCCCAGGTCCCCGTGCCGGTCACGCGCCCGCGCCGCCGCCTGCCCACGCCGGTCTAGCCCATACCAACCGATTTCCTATCGCTATACGATTGCGAGCCCACAGCCGGACGACCTCGCGCGCCAGAAGCCCACGCTCACGCGGTGCCCCACACCTCCGTCGCCACCTCCAGCACGCGGGCGAGCTTCCGCCGCTGGTCGTCGGGCGTGAGGGGCTGGCCCGAGCCCGGCACCGAGCTGAAGCCGCACTGGGGCGAGAGGCCGAGCCGCTCGAGCGGCACGTAGCGAGTGGCCTCCTCGATCCGGCGCTTGAGCGTGTCGGCCGACTCGAGGGCGGGCGTCTTCGTGCTCACCAGGCCGAGGACGACGCGCGTCGGCGCGGGCACGAAGCGGAGCGGCGCGACGTCGCCCGCGCGCGCGGTGTCGAGCTCGAGCAGGAAAGCGTCGACCGCCAGCCCGCCGAAGACTTGCTCGGCGATCGGCTCGTAGCCCCCCTCCGCCATCCAGGCGCCCTTCAGGTTGCCGCGGCACATGTGGATCGCCCGCGCCACGCCGGGCGGGCACGCCGCCAGCACGTCGTTGACGAGCGCGACGTACCGCGCGGTCAGCGCGTCCGGGTCCTCGCCGCGCGCGCGGACCTCGGCCCGCACCCGGTCGTCGCAGTTGCACGGGAGCGCGGTGTCGTCGAGCTGGAGGTACGTGCAGCCGAGCGCGACCAGGTCGGCGATCTCGGCCCGGTAGATGGCGACCAGATCGGCGAAGTACTCCTCGATGTCCGGATACACCCCGGGGTCGACGCTCCGCGGCCCGAGGAAGAAGTGCATCACGTCGGGCGCGGGGAGCGTCACCTTCGGCACGCCGGTCGTCACCGTGTGCTTCAGGAACCGGAGCTCGTCGGTCGCGATCCCGCGCGCCCGCCGGAGCCGCGCCCGAGCATAGGGCGACGGCGGAGCGCCCCGCTCGCCCTGCTCGTCACGGAAGCCGAGGGAGCCCTCCCGGAGCCCGAAGCCCTCGACCGCGTCGATCAGTCCCGCCGACCAGCCCCGCCGGCGGAACTCGCCGTCGGTCACCGAGGGCAGACCGAGCGCCTCCTGGAGCCGGACCACCTCCCGGACGCACTCGTCCTGGACGGCCCGGAAGCGGTCGACCGTCATCGTTCCCGCCCGGACCTCGCGCGCGCCCGCGAGGAGACGCTCGGGCCGGAGAAAGCTCCCGACGTGCTCGGCTCGGAACGGAGGGCCGGACGCGCTCACGGAGATGCGCGGAGCGCGCGCTTCAGGATCTTCCCGGAGGGGCTCTTCGGCAGCTCGTCGCGAACCTCGTAGGTCCGCGGCACCTTGTAGGTCGCCAGGTGCGCCCGGCAGTGAGCGTCGAGCTCCGCGGGCGCCGGGACTGCGCCGGGCCGCAGCACCACGAAGGCCTTGGCCACCTCGCCCCGGAGCGCGTCCGGCATCCCGACCACCGCGCACTCGCCGACCGCCGGATGACGGTAGAGCACCTCCTCGACCTCCCGCGGCCAGATCTTGAAGCCGGCCGTGTTGATCATGTCCTTCACGCGGTCCACGAGGAAGAGATAGCCGTCGTCGTCCAGGTAGCCGATGTCGCCGGTGTGGAACCAGCCCCCGCGCATCGCGGCGCGGGTCTCCTCGGGCCGATTCCAGTAGCCGAGCATCACGTTGGGGCCGCGGAAGACCACCTCTCCCCACGCCCCCGGCGGCACGTCGCGATCCTCCTCGTCGACGACCCGCATGTCCACCATCTCGACCGGGGTGCCCACCGAGCCCGGGCGGTACTCGCGCTCGTGGTTGAACGTCGCCGCCGGCGAGGTCTCCGTCAGCCCGTAGCCCTCCATGATGGTCTGCCCGTACGTGTCACGCCAGCGCCGGGCGATCTCGACCGGCATGGTGGCGGCCGCCGACTTGTAGAAGCGGACGCTGGCCAGCGCCGAGGGCCGGATCCCCGCGTTCAGGAGCGCGATGTAGATGGTCGGGACCCCCGTCACGACCGTCACCCGGTGCGCCTCGACGGCCTCGGCGCACCGCTCGACGTCGAAGCGGCGGTGAAGCACGAGCACTGCGGCTCCGCTGAAGGCGCCGTTCATGAGGACGTTCTGGGCCGCCACGTGGAAGAGCGGCAAGGTCACCAGCACGCGATCCTCCGGCCCCATGCGCATGTAGCGCTGGACCGCGCGGACGTTCGACACGACGTTGCCGTGGCTCAGCGTCGCGCCCTTCTGGCGGCCCGTGGTCCCCGACGTGTAGAGGATCGCGGCCGGCGCCGACGGCTCCATGTCGCGCGCGGGGCACGTCTCGGGGTGCCCGGCCCCGAACGCCTCGAGGGTCGGCAGCCCGGCCACCTCGCCCTCGCAGATCACCACGCGATCCCGCCGGAGCCCGTCGCCGGCCAGCGGTGCGAGCCGCGGCCAGAGCGTCTCGACCGTGAACACGGCCCGGGCCCCCGAGTCCTCGAGGAGCGCGGCCAGCTCGTCGGTGGTGAGCATCACGTTGACGGAGACCGCGACGGCGCCGAGCTTCAGGACGGCCAGGTAGGCGACGGCGAACGCGGGGACGTTCGGAAGCACGAGGGCCACGCGGTCACCGGGACCGATCCCCCACGCCCCGAGCCCGACCGCCGTCCGGCTCGCCGCCCGGTCGAGCTCGAGGTAGCTCCACTGGCGGTCTTCGAACAGGATCGCCGGCTGTCCGGGACGGTCGCGCGCCGCGCGCTCGACCGCCCGCGCGATGTTCACGACGGTCGAGCGCCGCGCGGCGCGCCGTCGCTACACGGGCGCGTCGACGCTGGAGGCCTTGAGGAACGCATAGACGGACGCGACGTCCTTCTTCCCGTACCCCTGCGAGGACGCCATGCGGAGCACCTGCTGAGCGGCGGACGACACCGCGACCGGGACGCGCAGCTCGCGGGCGGCGTTGACGGCGAGTCCGAGGTCCTTGCACATGAGGTCGACCGTGAAGCCCGGGGCGTAGTCGCGGCTCGACGCGGCCCGGGGCACGATGCCGGGAACCGGGTGGCCGTGCTCCATGATCCAGGTCCGCCCCGACGAGTTCGACGATGATCTCGGTCAGGACGCGGGCATCCACTCCGAACCCCTCGGCGATGCGGAACGCCTCGCTGACCGCCACCGTGACGACCCCGGCGATCAGGTTGTTGCAGAGCTTCGCCACCTCGCCGGCGCCGACCGCGCCCACGTGGACGATGTGCTTGCCCATGGCGCGAAGGGCTGGCCCGGCCTCCTCCAGGTCCCCGGGGTCGCCGCCGACCATGATCGCGAGCGTCCCGTCCTCGGCGCCGCCGACCCCGCCCGAGACCGGCGCGTCGATGAAGCGCACTCCGCGCTCCCGGAGCCGCGCGGCCACTCGCTGCGACGTCGCGGGGTCGATCGTCGACATGTCGACGCAGAGTCGACCGGGCGCGATCCCCTCCAGCACGCCTCGGGGGCCGAGGTAGGCGCTCTCGACGTGGGATGCCGAGGGCAGCATCGTGATGAGGAGGTCGCCCTCGGCGGCCGCGGTGGCCGCCGAGCCCGCGGGCGTCGCGCCGAGCCGCGTCGCCTCCTCCAGCGCCGCCGGCTGCACGTCGTAGGCCACGACCGGAAACCCCTTGGTCACGAGGTTCCGCAGCATCGGCCGGCCCATGCTCCCGGTGCCGATGAACCCGACCTTCATCTCGCCCTCCCGCCCCGTCCTGCGCGTGAACGTCCCACCGAGGCGCCGGCCTCGTGGCCGGAATAGAGCACCCCCGCCCGAGATCCGTCAAGGCGCTCGCCGGTGGGGGCTTGCCTCCCGCGCGGCCCTCGCGGCACCATGCGCACCATGCTCGCCTTCCGGCCGCTGTTCGACGCTCACGTCGAGCTGGCCGAGATCCTCACCGTGGGCCGCACCCCCGTCGGCGAGCGCCGGGTCATCAACATCCTGGGCGGCTGGTTCCGCGGCGAGCGGCTGGCGGGGCGCGTTCGCCCGGGCGGCGCCGACTGGCAGAGCATCGGGGACGACGGCGCGGCCCGGCTCGACGCGCGCTACACCCTCGAGACGGACGGAGGCGCGCTGATCCAGGTCTCGAGCCAGGGTCTCCGCCACGGGCCACCCGAGGTCCTCGCCCGACTCGCCGCCGGCGAGGCCGTCGACCCCGCGCACTACTACTTCCGGACCGTGCTGCGCTTCGAGACGGCGGCGGACGACCTGGCCTGGTTGAACCGGATCATCGCCGTCGCCAAGGGCGCCCGGCTCCCGCGGGCCGTCCGGCTCGACGCGTTCGAGCTGCTCTGAGACCCGCCGATGCTCCTGATCGAGCACGCCACCGTCATCACGCTGGACGGGGAGCGCCGGATCCTGGCCGACGGCTCGGTCCTGGTGGACGGGCGAGACGTCCTCCAGGTCGGCCCGGCGCGCGCGGTGCGGCCGCCTCGCCCGCCCGACCGCGTCATCGACGGGCGGCGCCGCGTCGTGCTGCCCGGCTTCGTCGACACCCACGTCCACCTCTCGGAGCACCTGAACCGCGGCCTCCTGCTCGACGACATCCCGGTGGACCGCTACCTCCCGGACTGGCTGATCCCGCTCTACGCCGCGATCACCCCGGAGGAGGAGCAGGTCTCGGCGCTCCTCGCCTGCGTCGAGATGATCCGCACGGGGACCACGACGTTCTGCGAGGCCGGGACGCTGTTCGACGTCGGGGCGGTGGCGGACGCCGTCGAGACGATCGGGATGCGGGCGGTCCTCGGCCGCTGGTCCTGGGACGGTCAGGCGGGGGCACCGGGCCGGGCCGCATGCAGCAGACGACGGCGGATGCGCTCCGGCAGAACCAGACGATGCTCGAGACCGTGCACGGGCGGGCCGGACGGACGGATCCACGCCTGGCCGCTCCTGCTCGGCTTCGGCACGTGCTCCCCCGCCCTCATGCAGGGCGCCCGGGCGCTGGCCGAGCGCCACGGCGTCGGCTGGGGCATGATGCACTTCGCGTCGCACCCCTCCCGCCGCACGTCCGACCGGGTCCCGCTCGGGGAGCTCGACGCGCTGGGGGTCCTCACGCCGGCGACGAAGCTCGCCCACATGGTCTACGTCGACCACGGACGACATCGCGCTCCTCGCGCGGCAGGCGCGTCAAGGTCTCCCACTGTCCGACGGCGGGGCTCAAGCACACGAAGGGTCTCAGCGCCCACGGGCGGTTCGTCGAGATGCTGGACGCCGGGGTGTGCGTGTCGCTCGGCGGCGACAGCGGCAACGGCTCGAACCACTTCGACATGCTGCGCCTGATGTATCTCGCGGCGACGCTCTACAAGGACGCGCGGCTCGACGTCGCCGTGATGCCCCCGGAGCGCGCGCTCGAGATGGCGACCCGGCTCGGGGCCGAGGCGCTGCTCCTCGGGGATGCCATCGGCTCGATCGAGCCCGGCAAGCGGGCCGATCTCGTCCTCTACGACCTGGACACCCCCGAGTGGCGCCCGCTGCTCAACCCGGTCAACAACCTCGTCTACGCCGCGACCGGCGCCAGCGTCCGGACGGTCCTGATCGACGGCCGCGTGGTGCTCGACGAGGGGCGCCTGACCACGCTCGACGAGCGGGCCCTCTACGAGCGCGCCGAGGCCCTGGCGCGCCGGCAGATCGCGCGCGCGGGGCTCACCATCGAGTCGAAGTGGCCCGTGGTGCCCTGACGCCGCCGGCTCACGCCGGAGCGCGCGCACTGATCAGCGGTTTCCTCGCCCGCTCCAGGCCCGCCGGGTGGCTGGCGGACGCGGCCCTCGGCGGACGACTCCGTCGCCCAGCTTCCGGGCTTCCTCCGATCCACCATCAGCGAGGCCGAGGCTCGCGGGATCCTCCTGCCGTCGCCACGCGGAGCGGGCGTCGGACTTCCTGGCGCTCGTCCGCCGCCTGGTATACGCGCACCCCGCCAGTCCGTATCGAGCTCTCCTCAGGCACGCAGGCTGCGAGTACGGCGACCTCGAGCGCCTGGTGCGCGTCGAGGGACTGGAGGCTGCCCTCGGGACTCTGTTCCGGCAGGGCGTGTTCCTCACGGTGGCCGAGCTCAAGGCTCGACGTCCGGTCAGCAGGGGCGGCCTCCGCTTCACCGTGAACCCGGACGATCTCCGCAACCCCACGTCGGCGTATCACATCCCGGGTCACACGGGCGGCAGCCGCGGCCCGAGCATCGCCCTCGCCATCGACCTCAGCTTCGTACGCGATGTCGCCGCGGATCTCGTGGCCAGCCTGGCCGCGCGGGGCGCGGCGGGGTGGCACATCGCGTACTGGGACGTGCCCGGCGGCAGTATCCGCCCGCTCCTGGTGTGCGCCAAGGCGGGCCACGTTCCCCGGCGCTGGTTCTCGCTGGTGGACCCGGCCGGCCGAGGCATGCACGCCCGCTATCGCTGGAGCGCGGAAGCTCTCCGCTGGGGCGGGCGACTGGCCGGCGTGCGGCTCCCGCCCCCTGAACACGTGCCGATCAGCGATCCCATTCCCGTAGCTCGATGGATGCGAGAGGTCCTCGCGGCCGGACAGACCCCGCTCCTGTTGACGTACTCGAGTCCGGCGGTCCGCCTCGCCGAGGCAAGCCGGGGAGCGGGGCTCGATCTCCGCGGCGCGCACTTCCTCCTCTACGGCGAGCCGGTAACCGCGGCGCGACTGGCCGCGATCCGGCAGACGGGCGCGGTGGCAACTCCGCTCTACATCGCGATGGAGACGTGGCGCCTCGGCGAGGGATGCCTCGCGCCCGAGGCCGCCGACGACGTGCATTTCCTGAGCGACCTCCATGCCCTCATCCAGGCCGGCTCTCACGGCGCCCGGTTCGGGCTGCCCGCCCCGGCGCTGCTCGTGACGTCCCTGCGCATGACGGCGCCCCTGGTCCTCCTGAACGTCGCGCTGGGCGACCAGGCCGTCGTGGTCGACCGCCGGTGCGGCTGCCCGCTCGAGCCGCTCGGCTGGACGCGGCACCTGCACACCATCCGGAGCTACGAGAAGCTCACCGCCAGCGGCATGACCTTTCTCGACGCGGACGTGATTCGCGTGCTCGAGGAGGTGCTGCCCGCGCGGTTCGGCGGGGTCCCGACCGACTATCAGCTGGTGGAGGAGGAGGCGGCGGGAGGCCTCGCGCGAGTGCGGTTGCTCGTCCGCCCGGAGGTCGGGCCGGTGGACCCCGACGCGGTCGCGATGGCTTTCCTAGACGCGATCTCGGCCGGCGCCGGCGCCGAGCGGATCATGGGCCAGGTGTGGCGGGACGCGCAGGTCCTGCGGGTGGAGCGGCGCGCGCCCCTGGCGACGGCGTCGGGCAAGATCCTGCACCTGCACGTCGGCCCCGCGAGCCCGGACGCGCCCAATGGCTCGTGATGCCTTGCGGTGGTCGCTCGCCCCCGTGGGCGACGTGGTCTCGGCGGCGCGCTTCCTGCGCCGGCTGCCTGGTTTCCTGCGACACCCGCTCACCGTGGACGAGGCCCGGGCGACTTTCCGCCGCCGGCTGGAGCGCCGCGATGCGGACTTCCTCCAGCTGGTTCGGGACGGCATCTACGCGGTCGAGGACAACCCGTACCGCCAGCTCCTGCGGCTCGCCGGGTGCGAGTACGGCGACCTGGAGCGCCTTGTCGGACAGGACGGCCTGGAAGGTACGGCGGCCCGCCTGTTTCGTCACGGGGTCTACTTGACGGTGGACGAGCTGAAGGGCCGCCGGCCGGCGGTCCGGGGCAACGGCGTCGTTCACGTCGACCCGCGAGCGCCTGCGAGCCCCGTGGCTAGCCGGTCACTTCGAAGCCGCGACCAGTGGCAGCCGCGGCATGCGCACCCCCGTCCCGATCGAGCTTGCGTTCATCCGGGAGCGAGCGGTCAATGCAATCCTGGCCTGGAGCCCCCGAGGCATCCACGGCTGGCGCACCGCGATCTGGGAGTTGCCCGGGGGCGCGGCGCTCTCGCACGTGCTCCGGCTGGCCGCGATAGGCATCATCCCGGAGCGCTGGTTCTCGCAAGTGGACCCGATCGTCACGCAGCTGCATCCGCGCTATCGCTGGAGTGCCCGCGCCCTGCGTCTGGCCGGAAGCCTCGCCGGGGTGCCACTTCCCGGCCCGCACTACGTCCCGCTCGACGAGCCCCTGCCGATCGTCCGCTGGATGGCCGGCGTCCGGCGCGACGGCCACACGCCTCATCTCGAGACGTTTCCGAGCTCGGCCGTGCGCGTGTGCCAGACCGCACTGGCCGCGGGGATCGAGCTGTCCGGCGCCCGCTTCACCATCATCGGAGAGCCGTTCACGCCTGCCCGCCAGGCCGTCATCCGAAGCGCCGGGGCCGAGGCCGTGTCCCGCTATGGCACCACCGAATGCCCAGGCATCGGGTGGGGCTGCCTCAGGCCGGCCGTCCCTGACGACCACCACCAGAGCCACGACCTGTGGGTCGTGACCCAGCCCGGCGGTCGACGGAGCCTCACGCGAGCTGCCGGCCGACGCCCTGCTGGTCTCCTCACTGCGGCGCGAGAGCCCCCTGATCCTGCTCAATGCCTCGGTCGGCGACCAGGCCGACGTGGTGCGCCACGCCTGCGGCTGTCCGCTCGAACGCCTGGGCTGGACGACGCACCTCCGGAACCTGCGCAGCTTCGAGAAGCTTACCGCCGGAGGCATGACGTTCTTCGACGCCGACGTCATCCGGGTCCTGGAGGAGACGCTGCCCGCGCCGCTTCGGCGGTGGCCCGACCCACTATCAGCTCGCGGAGCAGGAGGACCCGGGCGGTCGGCCCGCCCTTCGCCTCCTGGTCCATCCCGCGATCGGCCCGCTCGATCCCGACGCCGTGGCCGATGCCTTCCTCGCCGCGATCGGGCCCGGGACCGGCGTCGAGCGGATCATGGGCCACGTGTGGCGGGACGGGCAGTTCCTGCGCGTGGAGCGGCGCGCGCCCCTGGCGACGGCGTCGGGCAAGATCCTGCACCTGCACGTCGGCGCCGCG
The DNA here is from genome assembly GCA_963799055.1 of uncultured Candidatus Rokubacteria bacterium. Classification (GTDB taxonomy): domain Bacteria; phylum Methylomirabilota; class Methylomirabilia; order Rokubacteriales; family DASRDR01; genus DASRDR01. Next base: position 143,756 of record CAWCVP010000017.1, on the reverse strand, counting down.
AGCTCGGACCGGCCCCGCGGCCTTTGACGACCCGCGCGCAGGGAGCCGACACGCCGACGTTGACATACGCTTTTCAGGATCGATACGCTATTCGTCATACGATGTGACGATCGATGGGGGAGCCATGGAGACGCTGACGATTTCGCCGAAGTTCCAGGTCGTGATTCCGAAGAGCATCCGGGAGCGGCTCCGGCTGTCGCCCGGGCAGAAGGTCCAGGCGGTCGTGTACCTGGACCGCATCGAGCTCATCCCCCTCCAGCCGGCCAAGCGCCTGCGCGGCTTCCTCAAGGGCATCGACACGACGGTTCCCCGCGAGCCGGACCGCGCGTGAACGTCGTCGACTCGAGCGCATGGCTCGAGTACTTCGCCAACGGCCCGAACGCGTCGTTCTTCGCGACGCCCATCGAGGAGGTCGACGAGCTGGTCGTGCCCTCCCTCACGATCTACGAGGTGTTCAAGCGGGTGCTCCAGCAGCGGGACGAGAGTGACGCCCTGCGCGCCGTGGCCGTCATGCAGCAGGGCGTGGTGGTCGATCTCGACTCCCGCCTCGCCCTGGCCGCGGCGCGCCTGAGCCTCGACACCAGGATGCCGATGGCCGACAGCGTCGTCCTCGCGACGGCGAGATTCCACGACGCAACGCTTTGGACCCAGGACGCGGACTTCGAAGGGCTGCCCGGCGTCCGCTATCGCTCCAGGAAGACTTGACGAGCGCGCCTCAGGATCCGGTAACGCCCCCGCCGCTCGAGCGCTGGTTCCAGCGCGTTTTCGGCGACGCCGAGGGCAAGCACTTCGGCTCCGGCTGGATGTCGGGAACCGCGAGCGTGTTCCTGGGCGGGCTGGCGCTCCTCGGCGTCGCGGCGCTCTGGTTCCCGGGGGCCTTCTCCTCGGCGGTGTTCCGGGCTCACTACCCGATGCCGCTCCTGCGGGCGCTGCTCGAGGTCACCATCGGGCTCGCGTTCCTGCTCGGCGCCCTCTCGCTCGTGCTGCGCCGGCGCAAGGTCCTGGGGCTCGTCGGGATCGGCCTGGCGCTCGCCGCCACGCTCGCCGGCGGCGGCAGCGTGCCGATCGAGAGCCGGTTCGACCAGCCCCTCACGCTCGGGCTCGACTGGTTCCTGCTGAACCTGTTCCTGCTCGCCCTCGTCTTCGTGCCGCTCGAGCGCGCCTTCGCGCGGCTGCCGCAGCAGACGACCTTCCGCTACGGCTGGACCACCGACGGCGCGCACTTCATGGTGAGCCACCTCGCGGTCCAGGCGATCACCTTCCTGACGCTCTTGCCGGCGACCACGCTGGCGACGCTGTGGCAGCCGGCGGCGCTGCAGCGCGCGATCCAGGGCCAGCCGCTGGCGCTCCAGGTGCTCGAGATCCTCGTGCTCGCCGACTTCACCCAGTACTGGGTGCACCGGGCCTTCCATCGGATGCCCCGGCTCTGGCGCTTCCACGCGATCCATCACTCGAGCCAGGCCCTCGACTGGCTCGCGGGCTCACGGCTCCACGTGGTCGACATCGTGGTCACGCGCGGGCTGGTGATGGTGCCGGTGTTCCTGCTCGGCTTCGCGCAGCCGGCGCTCTACGCCTACCTCCTGTTCGTCTCGTTCCACGCCGTGTTCATCCACGCGAACGTCCGCTTCCGGTTCGGCTGGCTCGACCGCGTGATCGCGACGCCGCGGACGCACCACTGGCACCACGCGGTGGCGCCGATCGACAAGAACTTCGCGGTGCACCTGCCGGTCATCGACGCCGTGTTCGGCACGCTCCACCTGCCCGGCGACGAGTGGCCGGCCGCCTACGGCATCGAGGGTCAGCCGGTCCCCGAGGGCTGGGGTGCGCAGCTGGTGCACCCCTTCCGGCGCTAGGTGCGGCTCAGTATCCCTTGCCGGCGATGCGCAGGACGGACGGCAGCCAGAGGGAGATGATGGGGAACGCGATCAGGATCGCGAGCCGCACCACGTCGGCCACCACGAACGGCGTGACGCCGCGGAACAGCGTGGGAGTCGGCACGTGCGGCAGGAGCGCGTTGATGACGAACAGGTTCATGCCCACCGGCGGGCTGATCAGGCCGATCTCGACCACGACCACGATGAGGATCCCGAACCAGACGGGATCGAGACCGAGGCTCACGATCACCGGGAAGAACACCGGCACCGTCAGGAGGATCATGGACAGCTCCTCCATCGCGGTGCCGAGGATCACGTAGATCGCGCACATCGCCGCGACCACCATCGTGGGATGGACCGCGAACCGCTCCACGAAGTGCTGGAGGTCTCGCGGCATGGTGGTGAAGTTGATGAAGTTCGCGAACACGAGCGCGCCGATCAGGATCATGAACAGCATGGAGGTCGTCCGCGCCGACTCGAGCAGCACGTCGCGCAGCACCCCCCAGCTGAGGGACCGGCGCGCGAGGGCGAACACGAACGCGCCGAACGCGCCGATCCCCGCCCCTTCGGTGGCGGTGAAGATCCCCGCGTAGATCCCCCCGATCGACAGGGCGAAGAGCGCCACCACGCCCCAGACGCCGCGCAGGGCGCGCCACCGAGCGGCCCACGACGAGCGCTCCCCGGCCGGGCCGGACTCCGGCTCGCGCCAGATCATGTAGCGGACCGCCAGGCACAGCAGGAACGCCGCGAGGATCCCGGGGAGCACGCCCGCCGCGAAGAGCCGGCCGATGTTGGTCTCGGTCATGATCCCGTAGATCACCATGATCGTCGACGGCGGGATCAGGATGCCGAGCGTGCCGCCGGCCGCGATCGAGCTGGCGGCGAGCTTGTCCGAGTAGCCCAGCTGGCGCATGGGCGGGTACGCGACCCGCGTCATGGTGGCGGCGGTCGCGATCGAGGACCCGCAGATGGCGCCGAATCCCGCGCAGGCCACGACCGTCGACATGGCGAGCCCGCCCCGCCAGTGGCCGATGAACGCGTGGGCGGCCCGGAACAGCTCCTGCGACATCCCGGCCCGGGCCACCAGGTTGCCCATGAGGATGAAGAGGGGCACGACCGACAGCTCGTAGTTGATCCCGGCCGCGAAGGTCGTCTGGGCGAGCTGGTCGAGCGAGGCCGGGATCCCGCGCTTCCAGGCGAACCCCGCGATGCCCACGATCAGCATGGAGAACGCGACCGGGATGCGCGCGAACGCGAGCCCGAGCAGGCCCGCGAAGGCCAGGAGCGTCTCGGTCACGTAGTGGGACCGGCGGACGCGGAGCGGACCGGGCGGGCCCCCGACAGATAGCCCCACACGATGACGAGGCACGCGGCCGCGGCCAGCGCCGCCATCACCGCGAAGAGCCGGCTGAACGGCCCGTGGGGGATGTGGAGGGTCATCGTGACCTCGTGGGTCCGCATGTGGCTCGTCGAGAGCTCCCACAGCCGCCACGCGACGAAGGCCAGCGCCGCCGTGCTGATCGTGTTGACGACGACCCGTTGCCAGCGCGCGAGGCCGGCCGGCAGGAGGTGGTCGAGCACGTCGATGGTGACGTGGCCTTCGCGGGCCGTGACGAGCGGCAGCGCGGAGAAGATCAGGGCGCCCATCAGGAACTCGGTGATCTCGTACGCGCCGTAGACCGGGTGGGTGAACAGCTTGCGGCCCGTGACGTCCACGAACGTGAGGACCATCATCGCGAACAGGACCGTCGCGGCGACGGTCCCGAGCACCCAGCCGGCCCAGGCCCCGAGCCGGCCGGGGAACAGATCGTCGAGCGGCGAGAGGGAGGTCGTCAGCCCGCCGCCGGGCGCGCCCGCCTTCCCCTCGTCGCTCGACGCGGTCAAGCTACTTCTTCTCCGCCGACACCTTCTCCACCTCGGCGCGGAAGGCCCGGATGACTTCCTTGCCGTTCAGGCCCATCTTGTCCATCTTGGCCGCGTAGTCGGCCTCGAGCTTGTCGGTGAGCTTCTTCAGCTCGCCGACGAACGCCGGCGACATCTCCTGGATCTTGCCGCCGGCCGCCTTCATCGCCTCCCGGCCTTCCAGGTCGGCCTTGTCCCAGCCGGCCCCGGCCAGCCGGGCGAAGCTCTCCTGGGACGCCGCCATGATCGCGTCCTGGTCGGCCTTCGCGAGGCCGTCGAACTTCTTCTTGTTCATCGCGAACCAGAACGAGGAGCTGTAGAGCCCGCCCTTCACGAAGGTCGTGTAGGGCACGAGATTGGCGATGTTGAAGCTCTTGAGCGACTCGGTCGGGAACATGATCCCGTCGGCGATGCCCGCCGAGAGGATCTCGTACGACTTCGGCGCCGGCTGGGTGATCACGACCCCGCCGAAGGCCTCGACGATCGACTTCGGCACGTCCCCGCCGACGCGGATCTTCTGGCCCCGGAGATCGTCCGGGTTGAGGATCAGCTTCTTCGAGTGGTGCATGAGGCCGGGGCCGTGCGTCATCACCCCGAGGAGCTGCACGTCCTTGTGGATGCCGGCCTTCTCGATGTGCGACTTGTGGGTCCGCCAGAGCGCCACCCCGTTGTGCACCGCGGTCTCGCCGAGCGCCGGCAGCTCGGCGATGAGGTAGGGCATGAAGCGCTCCGGCTGGTAGCCGTACGTCGACCAGGCGACGTCGACCTGCCCGCTGATGACCGCGTCGTAGTGCTGGTTGGGCGCGGCGATCGGCTTCGGCAGCATGGTCACCTTGACCCGGCCCGCCGTCGCCTTGTCGACCTGGGCCGCCCACGGCTCCATGATGTACTTGACGATCGGGTGGTTGGGCGCCACCCAGTTCGACATGGTCAGCTCGGTCTGCGCCCCGGCCGGAGCGCCGAGCGCGAGCAAGAGACCTCCAACCAGCAGCAGGAGAAGAGCTCGTTTCACAGCGGCACCCCCTCGTGAGTTGATGTTCGCCGGCCGCGCGCCGAAGACGTCAGGCCTCGCCACCGCGACATCGCGCGATGCGGCCGGACCGCTGGCCGCAAGAAACCATGGTTCCAGGGGACACGTCAAGTCTGGGCGCCCGCCGAGCGCCGGGGCGGCCCGATGCCGTCAGGCTCCGGCGGGCCGTCCTACAATCGCGGCGCGATGCGCCGGACCGCCTCCGCGGAGGTGATGACCGGAATCACCTCGAAGTCCACGAGATCGCTCCCCTGGGCGATCCACTGCTCGAGGAGCTCGCGGTCCTCGCACTCCATCAGCTGGAAGCACGTCGTCATGTCGACCGTCACCCAGCTCGCCGACGTACGTGAGCCCCTCCGGGAGGCGCCGCCCCTGGTCCCGGAACCGCCGGTACACCGGCACCGGGTCGCCGTTCTTGAAAGCGCTCGAGGATCATGTAGAGCATGCGGTCTCCTCCCGGGCGTCCCGGGGCCGGGGCACCAGGAACGCGAGGAACGGCCAGATCGTGGCGCTGCCGAGCTCGAACAGGTACGCGAGCATCACACGCGGGGCGATGGGCCCTTCCCCTGGCCGTCACCGGCCCCGTCGAGGAGCTCGGCGTGGACCCGCTCGCGCTCCCGGTCGATCTGCTCGGGCGTCGCCCCCAGCCTCTCCAGCAGGGCCACGGTCAGGGCCAGGGCGACCTCGCCCTCGCCCGAGAACGCCTCCGCGCCGGCCCGGCGGAGCGCCGGCAGCTCGCGCACGTAGGTCGAGCGGGCGAGGATCTGGATGTGCGGGTTCAGCTCGCGCGCCAGGCGAATGACGGCCTCGCCGTTCGACAGGCCGGATGCGCTCAGGATGAGACTGCCGGCGTCGGCGACGCCGGCGCTGCTCAGGGTGTCCCGGTGGCTGGCGTCGCCGTAGATGGCCCGCAGCCCCTCCTCGCGCAGCCGGCGCACGGTGTCGAGGTTCAGCTCGACGACGGTGGGCTCGATGTCGTTCTCGCGCAAGAGGCGCGTGACCGTCCGCCCGACGGGCCCGTAGCCGACGACCACCGCCCGGTGGTGGGACGCCCGGCGCGGCGGCCGCTCCGGCCGGGTCCGGACCGGGCGCCGAGTCCCGGGCCGCGAGCCGGGTCACCGGATCGATGAGCCGGTAGAGGAGCGGGTTGAGCGTGATCGACACGATCGCCGCCGCCACCAGCGTATTCGCGCCGGCGGCCGGCAGGATGTCGAGCTGGCGGCCGAGCAGGGCGACGATGAACGAGAACTCGCCGATCTGCGCGAGGGCCACGGCCACTGCCAGGCTCACCCGGAGCGGGTAGCCCAGCAGCGACACGATGCCCAGCGCGACCAGCGATTTCCCGACGAGGACGATGGCGAGCGTCGCGGCCACCAGCCCCGGCGCCTCGACCAGGTACGCCGGGTCGAAGAGCATCCCGACCGACACGAAGAAGAGCACGGCGAAGGCGTCCCGCATGGGCAGCACTTCGGCCGCCGCGCGCAGGCTGAACTCCGACCGCCCCACGACCGTCCCGGCCAGGAACGCGCCGAGCGCCATGGACACCCCGAACAGCGTGGCCGATCCCACGGCGATCCCCAGCGCCAGCACGAGAACGGCCAGGCTGAACAGCTCGCGCGAGCGCGTCTCCGCCACCCGCTCGAGCAGCCAGGGGATCGCCCGGCGGCCGATCAGGACCGTGAACGCCACGAGGGCGGCGATCTTGAGCGCCGCTTCGCCGAGCGCGTGTGCCATGCCGGCCGCGCCCGTCCCCTCGGCGCCGACCAGGGGCGGGAGCAGGACGAGCATGACCACGGTGACCAGATCCTCGACCACCACCCAGCCGACGGCGATGTGACCGGTCGGCGTGTGCAGGTCGCGGGCGTCGGTCAGCACCCGGATCAGCACGACGGTGCTCGCCACCGAGATCGCGAGCCCGAACACCAGGCCCGCGGTCCAGCTCCAGCCGAACGCCCGCGTCACCACGGCCCCCATCGCCGTCGCCAGCACGATCCGGCCGACCGCGCCGGGGATCGCCACCCGCCGCACGGCCCAGAGCTCCTTCAGATGGAAGTGCAGCCCGACGCCGAACATCAGGAGGATCACGCCGATCTCGGCCAGCTGCTCCGCCAGCTCGCGGTCGGCGACGAAGCCGGGCGTGTGCGAGCCGACCGCGACCCCGGCGAGGAGATATCCGACGATCGGCGACAGGCCGAGCCGGTGCGTCACGTAGCCGAGGGTCAGCGCCGCGGCCAGGCCGCCGGTGAGGGTCAGGATCAGGTCGATGTTGTGCATGCCCTGGTCCGCCCAGCGGCGCGACGGCCTGTCAGGCGTCGCCCGAGGGCTCGCCCTCGAGACCGAGCCAGGCCAGAGCCTCCTCCCGGGACCGGAACACGCTCACCCGCTTGGTGCTCCGGCTGTCCAGCTCGCGGTGGGCCGCGAACATGCGCCCCAGGGCGAACTCGAAGTCCCGCGGCGCCACGATCGCGAACCGGGTGGCGGGCGCCCGGGGATCCATGCCCGCGGAGAGCGACGCCAGGGCCGTGATCCGGTCGACCGAGGGAAGCGCGACGTGCTCGACGTCACTCATGTCCACCAGCTCGTCGTATCCCGCCACGTCGGGGCGCGCCCAGACTTCCCGCTGGTACGCGAAGACCTCCGGGTCGGTGAGAGTCCCGGTTGCCCTGGCGAAGACGATCCGTCGGCGATGGTCGATCCGGTGCTCGATCGGCATGGCCGGCGCTAGCCCCAGGCCCGGTGGGCGACGTCCACCACCAGCTCGAGCTTTCGCCGTTGCTCGTCCGCGGTCAGCGGGTTGCCGGGCGCGGTGCTCGCGAAGCCGCACTGGGGGCTCAGCGCCAGCCGCTCGAGCGGCACGAAGCGCGCCGCCGCGTCGATCCGGCGGCGAAGGTCGTCGGGATCCTCCAGCACGGGCGTCTTCGTCGACACGAGCCCGAGGACGACCCACCGCCCCGGCGCCACGTGGCGGAGGGGCTCGAAGCCGCCGGCCCGCGGGGAGTCGTACTCCAGGAAGAAGGCGTCGACGTCCAGGCCCGCGAAGGCGCGGGCGGCGACGTAGTCGTAGGCGCCCTCTGCGAGCCACTTGCCCTGGTTGTTGCCCCGGCAGACGTGGACGCCGACGGTCAGCCCCGGCGCCCGGCCGGCCAGGGCCGCGTTCACCAGGTCGACGTACCGGTCGAGCATCGCGGCGGGATCGTGGCCCTTGGCCTCGAACGCTCGGCGGTGAGCGCGGATCGCACAGGAGCCCGAGCGGCACGTCGTCGAGCTGGACGTACGTGGCGCCGAGCGCGGCCAGCTCGGCGAGCTCGGCCCGGTAGATCGCGGCGACGTCGGCGAAGAACTCGTCGAGGTCGGGATACGCGCGCTCGGAGACGCCCGGGCCGCCAGCGGAGGAAGTGCTGCGAGGAGGGGCTCGGCAGCGTGACCTTGGGTGTCCGGCGCGTGAGCGGCGGACGTGACGGAACTCGTCGGTGGCGATGCCGCGGTGGCGCACGAGCCGTCCGGTCACGACGGCCGCCCGGTAGCGCAGCGCCTCGCCGCCGGTCCCGCGAAAGCTCATCTCGGCGTCCATCTCGGTGAACCCGCTCACCGCCTCGGCGAAGTGACCGAAGTAGATGCCGCGCCGGTACTCGCCGTCGGTGATGACGTCGAGCCCCACCTCTTCCTGCAGGCGCACCGCGTCCCGGATGTGCGCGTCCTCCTCCGTCCGAAGCGCCTCCCGGGACAGCCGGCCCTCCTCCGCCGCCTGCCGGGCTGCCAGGAGCGCCGGCGGCCGGAGCAGGCTGCCGATGTGCTCCGCGCGGAACGGGGGCGGGGGTCTCAGACGAAGCTCCCGGGCGGGCCGGGTGGACGCTCGGCCGGCGAGCCAGTCGACAGCCGTCGTGATGGCATTGGGAACCTCCTCCGTGCCGGATGCGAGACGTCGCGGCGATTCTGCCCGACACGCATCGGGCCTTCAAGCCCGGGGGCGCCGCTTGACAGAAGGCCGGGGCCGGCGACGATCATGAGCGGCTCGCGGTGAGTTCACGGTCCACGGGAGGACGTCGACGACATCACGGGGTAGCACGCCTGAGCGCACCGGGGCGCGTGCGCTCCTGCCGACGACGGTAGTCGGCAGCTACCCGCAGCCCGGCTGGCTGGTGGACCGGAACCGGCTCGGCTCTCGGGTGCCCCGCCTTCGCGCGCCCGAGATCTGGCGCGTGCCGGAGGGCGTGCTCGAAGAGGCTCAGGACGACGCCACCGTCCTGGCGGTCCGTGACATGGAGCGGGCCGGCATCGACGTCATTACCGACGGGGAGATCCGGCGCGAGAGCTACTCCAATCGCTTCGCGACCGCGCTCGACGGGATCGACCTCGACCGTCCCGGCACAACCGTGAGCCGGACCGGCCGGCCCATCCCGGTCCCCCGGATCGTCGGGCCGATCCGGCGCCGCCGGGCCGTCCTCGTCCGGGACGTCGAGTTCCTGCGCCGGCAGACCGCGCACCCGATCAAGGTCACCCTGCCCGGCCCATTCACCCTGGCGCAGCAGGCGCAGGACGAGCACTACGGCGACGAGGAAGCGCTCGCCTTCGCTTACGCCGGCGCCGTCAACGAGGAGGCGCGGGATCTCAAGGCGGCCGGGGCCGACGTGATCCAGCTCGACGAGCCGTGGCTCGAGGCGCGGCCGGACCGGGCCGCACGCTACGGTGTCAAGGCGATCAACCGGGCCCTTGCCGGCATCCCGGGCCCGACCGCTGTCCACCTGTGTTTCGGCTATGCGGCGACGGTCACTGGCAAGGCGAGCGTCTACGCCTTTCTCGGAGAGCTGGCCGACTCCGCGATCGGGCAGATCTCGATCGAGGCAGCGCAGCCGAAGCTCGACCTCGCCGTGCTGCGGGACCTGGCGCCGAAGACCGTCGTCCTCGGCGTCCTCGATCTCGGCGATCCGTCGATCGAGAGCGCGGAGGAGGTCGCGCGCCGCATCCGGGCCGCCCTCCGCCACGTCCCCGCCGAGCGCCTCGTGCCCGCGCCCGACTGCGGCATGAAGTACCTGGCGCGCGCGACGGCCTTCGGCAAGCTGAGCGCGCTGGCCGCGGGCGCGGCGCTCGTCCGGAGTGAACTGACCGGGCCGCCGGCGGCCGAACCTCACCCACCCGTATCCCGTCGACAGGGAGGATAGCGTGGCGACGATCCCGCAAGCGCTTCACGAGCACATCAACACGGCCTTTCCCGCGCACGTGTGCCTGGTTGCGACCGTGCTGCCGAACGGGTTCGCCCAGGTGACCCCCCGCGGCAGCACGATGGTCTTCGACGACGACCACCTCGCCCTCTGGGAGCGCGGCAAGGGATCGACCAACGCGAGCCTCCGGGACGGCACCAAGGTCACCGTGTTCCTGAGGAAGCCCCCGCTGCGGGAGTCCGGCCTCCTGCCCAAGGGCGGCATCGCCCGCTTCTACGGCGTGGCGACGATCCACCGGTCCGGGGCCGCCTACGAGGAGGTCTGGCGCCGCCTCGTCCAGCCGGAGAAGGATCGCGACCCCGACAAGAAGGGCTTCGCGGTTCTGATCAAGGTCGATCGGGCCGAGGATCTCGACGGGGCGCCGCTTCGGCTGGCCTGACGGCGGGCGGAGCGGGTGCTCGGTCGGACACGTCCGCCGACCGAGCACCCCGAGGGAACGGGCGGAGGCTGTGGAGCCTCCCCCGGGAGTCGCTACGAGATCTGCTTCAGGGGCTGCCCACAGCAACTGCCGGGCATGTCCGACACGTGCCCGCACTTCTCACACCGATACTGATGCGCCATCTCTTTCACCTCCTCAGTTGACCTGAATCGCGGTCACGACCTTCTGACCGCCCTTCTCCTCGACGGTCGCCTTCACCGTCGCGCCGGCCTTCAGTGCGGCCGGCTCGACGGTGACCGACGCCGGGATCAGCAGACGAGTCCCATCCTCGAGGAGCACCGTCTTGCCGGCCGGATCCACGCTCTTGATCTTCCCGCCCACCTCCATCCTGGTGATCGGCCGGAGGCTTCGAGGAAGGCGCCGGCGCCTGCTGAGCCCCGACGAGCGTGGTGAAGACGAGGACGAACATGAGCCAGATCCCGATGGCGGCAATGATGCTCGACATCGTGCGTACCGCCTTTCCTCAGACTGCCGGCGGCAGCCGCCGGCTCCGCGCCAGGTGCACCACCAGCAGCACGATGCCGACGAGGAAGAGCACCCAGGCGATCTGCGTGGCCACCCCGGCCACCCCATAGAGGCCGAGCAGGCCGGCTACGAGGCCCACGATCAGGAACGTCAGCGCCATCGATATCATCCGCATACCCTCCTTCGCGAGTGGGCGTCAGTCGGCGTCACGCCGTCAGTCACGGCGTCACCGCCGGCGGCCGATCTAGACGATTCCGATCAGCCACAGGACGACGATCAGGCCGAGCGGCACTCCCAGGAGCCACAGAATCACCGGCATCGTTCGTTCCTCCCTCTGAGGTAGTCCATGTCCGCATATAGGGGCAAGACGCGTGCCGGCCGAGTCGGGGCCTCGTGGTGAGGCCGATGGGCGCCAAAGCGGGTGATTTCGGTGGTCAGACGAGACGCGCCCCTCCGACACGGTGTCGTCAGAACGACACCGTGTCGAAGAGGACGCAGCGGCTAGGCCGCGTGTCGAACCGCGCCCTCCTCGTGGAGTCGCGTCTCGACGGTCGGCCAGTCGATGTTCCGGAAGAAGGCCTCGATGTACTGGTCGCGCTCGGTGGCCTTGTAGTCACGCATGAACGCGTGCTCCCAGACGTCCATGACCAGCAACGGCTTGAAGCCCGCCGGCACGCCGTCCTGATGGAGCGTGATCCAGTGATTCGTCAAGCGATCGGTCGCCGGATCCTGGAACAGGATCACCCATCCGACGCCCCGCATCTCGCCGATCGCCTGGAAGTCGGTCTGCCACGTCTCGACGGAGCCGAAGGAGCCGGTCAGCGCCTCCGCCAGCGCCGAGCCCCTCGCCGGCTTGGGGTCGGCGGCGGCGTGCAGGTTGCCGAAGTAATACTCGTGAAGGATCATCCCGTTGTACTCGAATCCCAGCCGTCGCGTCAGCTCGGCAAACTCCGGGCTCTTCCCCGACGCCTGGCCCCGGCCGAGCTTCTCGGCCAGCTCCTGGTTGAGGGCGTTCACCTGCTTGACGTAGCCGGCGTAGAGCGTGAGATGCTCCTCGATCTGGGCGTCCGAGATTCCGGACAGCCCCTTGAGGTCGTACTCCCGCTTCCGGTAGACCTTCTGAGGTTTCGGCGTCGCATGAGTCGCCATCGAGATCCTCCTTCTGGCGCGACGGCCTCGGATACTGGAGCCAGTGGTCCACGACCATGTCGGCCCAAGCAGATGGGCCCCCGGTCCTGGCGTGACCGGGGGCCCTGGGCGTACGTGCGGGGAAGCTCTCGGTCCGGGGCCTCAGCCCTGCACCTTGAGATTGTTCACGACGCGGCGCACGCCCTCGACCTGCCGAGCCAGCTCGGTCGCACGCTGCTTGGTTCGCTCGTTGTCGACGGTGCCGTTGAGCTGCACGATACCGTTGATGGTGTCCACGTCGACCTTGAGGAGGGTCGCCGGCGACGTCCCGGCGAGCCGCGTCTTCACGGCGGCCGTGATCGATGCGTCGCTCCAGCTCTTCTGCACCTCTCGCCCCCACTCGCGGTCGTTCGGGTCCGGCCACTTGTCGCGCGGGAAGCTGGGCGACCGCTCGAGCGTCTCCTTCTTCACGTCGACGTGCACGGTCCGATTCTCACGGTCGAGAATGACCGCGTTCCAGGGCACGGCGAAGAGCTTGTCGCCCACGCCCAGGAAACCCGCCGAAGGAGACGATCGCGTAGGCGACGTCACCGTCGTGCTCCAGGAGCAGATCCTCGATCTTGCCGGCGTCCTTGCCGGCCAGGTCCTTCACGCTACTGCCGACCACCGTGCTGGACCGGAAGAGCCCGGTGTGCTCGGCGAAGCGCTTCGTATCCCTGATCGGCTCGGCGCTCTTCGTGACTTCCTTGGCGGCCGGCTTCGACGGTGTCTGCGCGCTCGCGGCCGTCGATCCGAGCAGACCGGCCAGCGTGACGGCGGTGACGACCGCAACCGTTCGAGTACTCATCTTCGTCCGACCTCCCTAAGGCGGATTCTCGCGGACTCTCGCTCGCTTGGTAGGGAGCAAGCGAGGTGCCAGGAAGGCGTCCGCGTCGCATTCCGCAGGACGCCGCAGGACAGCGCCGCTAGGCGGGGAACGTCGCGGGCGGAGGACGTCAGGCTGTCGGCGGGACGACAACCAGTCGCCCCGGAGAGTCGCGGCGGGCGCTCCCGGAATCAGGCGGGGCGAGAAGCCTCGACGGCGACTCTCTCCAGGAGCTCGAAGAGGTGGTCGACCTTGAGCGGCTTGACCAAGTGCGCGTCGAACCCCATGTGTCCCGGGTGCTCGTTGAGGTCCTGGTAGCCCGTCAGGGCGATCAGGAACATCGGACGGCCCGCGAGTCCTTCCCGGATTCGACGGGCCACCGCGTAGCCGTCGAGCCCGGGTAGCCCGATGTCGATCACGGCAACGGCGGGGCGGTGAGCGAGCGCCTGCGCCGCACCCCCGACACCCTCGGCCGCTTCGGTCACCTCGTATCCACGAAGCTCGAGCAGCATCCGGAGCGCTCCGCGCGCGCCCGCGTCGTCCTCGATGACGAGAACGCTCAGACGCTCGGCTGTCACCGAATCTCGAGGCGCCGAGGCGGAGATCGGCCGACCGGGGGGTGTCACGGTGAGGCCACTCTACGGGCCAGTCCGGCGGCGGTCAAGCAATGAGGGCCGAGCCGCCCCAAAGGAACGCGGACTTGCCGCTTGCCGCTCGCCGCCGCCACGCTGTCCGCGACGCGACACCGTGACGCGGGCGCCGGTCGGGTTCCCTCCTCCCTGGTATGGAAGTTGCCCTCCGGAGACTCGTGCGGACTCGGCGTGACTCGCCCCCGGGCTGGAGACGGCTACCCGTCGGTGCAGAGGTCTCCCCGCGAGGCGGGGTCCATTTCCGGGTCTGGGCTCCGGCGGCGTCGACGGTCGAGGTCGAGGTCGGCGAGCGTCGCATCGCCCTCGAGCCTGGGCCGGACGGTTTCCATGCGGGCGTGGTCGCCGACGCGCGACCGGGGACTCGATACACGTACCGGTTGGACGGGGGACCCGGGTACCCGGATCCCGCGTCTCGCTTCCAGCCCGACGGACCGCACGGGCCGTCCGAGGTCATCGATCCCGGCCGCTTCCCCTGGACCGATCAGCGCTGGCCCGGTGTCTCGCGCGAGGGCCAGGTCCTGTACGAGATGCACGTGGGGACGTTCACGCCGGCCGGCACCTGGGAGGCGGCCGCCCGCGAGCTGACGGAGCTCGCCCGCGCCGGCATCACGGTCGTCGAGGTGCTTCCGATCGCCGACTTCGTGGGCGACTTCGGCTGGGGCTATGACGGCGTGAACCTGTTCGCGCCCACACGGCTCTACGGCCGGCCGGACGACTTCCGGGCCTTCGTGAACCGAGCCCACATGGCCGGGCTCGGGGTCATCTTGGACGTCGTCTACAACCACCTTGGCCCCGACGGCAACTACCTGGGCCAGTTCGCGCCCGACTACTTCACCGCGCGCTACCGCACCGACTGGGGCGCGGCCATCAACTTCGACGGGCCCGGGTCAGGCCCCGTGCGGGAGTTCTTCATCGCCAACGCCGGCTACTGGATCGAGGAGTTCCATCTCGACGGGTTCCGATTCGACGCCACCCAGGACATCCACGACGACTCGCCCGAGCACGTCCTGACCGCCATCGCGCGGCGCGCACGCGACGCAGGCCGGTCCGCGGACCATCTTCCTGGTCGCCGAGAACGAGCCGCAGGACGTGCGACTCGTGCGCCCCGTGCCGGACGGCGGCTACGGGCTCGATGCCCTCTGGAACGACGACTTCCATCACAGCGCCACGGTGGCCCTGACGGGGCGAGCCGAGGCGTACTATGGCGACTACGCCGGTACCCCGCAGGAGCTCATCTCGGCGGTCAAGCGCGGGTACCTCTACCAGGGCCAGCCGTATGCGTGGCAAGGGCAGCCGCGGGGAACCCCGGCGTGGGACATCTCGCCGACCTCGTTCGTGAACTTCGTCCAGAACCACGACCAGGTCGCCAACTCGCTGGCCGGCTTGCGCGGCGATCGTCTGACCAGTCCCGGACGGTATCGCGCCATGACGGCGCTCCTCTTGCTGGCCCCCGCCACTCCGATGCTCTTCCAGGGCCAGGAGTTCGGCGCGTCCAGCCCCTTCCTGTACTTCGCCGACCTGCCTCCCGAGCTGGCCAAGCTGACGCGGGCCGGGCGGGCCGAGTTCCTCGCGCAGTTTCCGAGTCTGGCCGGCCCCGAGGCCCAGGCGGCGCTGCCCGATCCGGGTGACCGCCTCACGTTCGAGCGCTCGAAGCTCGACCTGACCGAGCGGGAGCGCCACGGCGCCACCTACGCCCTGCACGTCGACCTCCTGCGGCTCCGGCGGGAAGACCCGATCTTCCGGAGCCAGGGGGCCGGCGGCGTGGACGGCGCGGTCCTCGGACCGGAGGCGCTCGCGCTCCGATTCTTCGGCGCCGGTCCCGACCCGGAGGATCGGCTGCTCTGCCTCAACCTGGGTCGCGATCTCGCGCTTTCGACGTCGGCCGAGCCCTTGCTCGCGCCGCCCGGGCGCGGCGGCTGGACGCTCCTCTGGTCCAGCGAGTCCCTCCGCTACGGCGGCGCCGGAACCCCCAGGCTGGATCCGGACACGCGCTGGTTCTTGCCCGGGCACGCCGCCCTCGTGTTCGGAGGGGCGCGATGACCGACGTGATCCGCCGCATCGCGTGGCCCGGCCGTATCGCCGACGGGAGCCCCGGAACCCGCGAGTGGCTGGTGACGAACGGGCTCGGCGGCTACGCGTCCGGCACCGTGTCGACCCTGATGACGCGCCGGTACCATGGCCTCCTCATCGCGGCGTTGCCGGCGCCGTTCGGCCGGACGTACATGCTGAGCCACCTGGACGAGCGGCTCTACTTGCCGGACGGGCGGGCCGTGGCCACGGCCGTCGGCTGGGAGGCCAGCGGAGAGGGCAAGCCCGCCGAGATGGCGGATCTTGCCGAGTTCCGTCTCGAGATGGGCCTGCCCGTGTGGCGCTACGAGCTCGGCGAGCTGGCCCTCGAGAAGCGCCTGCTTCTCCCGTATCGACAGAACACGGTGCACGTGAGCTACCGGCTCGTCGCCGGGCCGGGGCCGATCCGCCTGGAGGTCCGGCCGACCGTCCACTTCCGGCCGCACGAGCAGCCGGTGAACACGCCCCTCCAGGATCCCTACGCGCTGACGGTCGTCAACGATCGGTACGAGCTGCGAGGAACCGCGGAGCTCCCCGCGCTTCGGTTTCGCATGCACGGGCCCGCCGCCACGTTTCGCGTCGCCTGCGAGACGATCCGTCGGGTCCTCTATCCCCTGGAGCGGAGCCGGGGATACGAGTCCACGGGGGATCTCTGGAGTCCCGGCTACTTCCGGATCACGTTCGACTCGGAGGCCCAGGCCACCCTCGTGGCCTCCGCCGAGCCCTGGGAGGCCATGGACGCGCTGGATCCCGAAGCCGCACTGCGCACCGAGCTGACCCGAAGGCGGCGCTTGCATGCGGTCGCCCATCCCGGCGCGCGCACGGGCCCGGCGGCGGAGCTGGTCCTGGCGGCCGACCAATTCGTGGTCGCGCCCGCCGGGCGCGTGGCGGACGCTGCGCTGATCCGAGCCACGGGGGACGAGGCGCGCACGATCATCGCCGGCTACCACTGGTTCACGGACTGGGGGCGCGACACCATGATCGCCCTCGAGGGCCTGACGCTGGCGACCGGGCGCCACGTCGAGGCGGGCTACATCCTCCGCACCTTCGCCCACTACGTTCGCGACGGCCTCATCCCCAACATGTTCCCCGAAGGCACGCGCGAGGGCCTGTACCACACCGCCGACGCGACCCTTTGGTACTTTCACGCGATCGACCGCTACCTCCGGGCGACGGGGGATCGGGAGACACTCCGTCTCCTGCTGCCGACGCTGCTCGAGATCGTCGACCATCACGTCCGGGGCACCCGGTTCGGCATCGGCGTCGATCCCGCGGACGGGCTCCTGCGGCAGGGGGCCGAGGGCTATCAGCTCACGTGGATGGACGCCAAGGTCGAGGACTGGGTGGTGACCCCGCGCCGCGGCAAGGCGGTGGAGATCAACGCGCTCTGGCACAACGCCCTCCGCCTTCTCGAAACCTGGGTGCGCGAGGAGCAGGGTGACGATGCGGCCGCGCCCCTGACGGCGCGGGCCGAGCAGGTCCGGGCGGCGTTCAACGCGCGCTTCTGGTACGCCGAGGGCGGGTACCTCTACGACGTGGTCGACGGCGAGAACGGCGACGACACGGCGTGCCGGCCCAATCAGCTCCTCGCGATCTCACTCGCGCATCCGGTGCTCGACCCGGCGCGGTGGGCGTCCGTCCTCGCGGTGGTCCGCGAGCGCCTGGTCACGCCGGTGGGCCTCCGGACCCTCGCGCCGGACCACCCGGACTACAAGGCGACCTACCACGGAGACCTCCGGGCCCGCGACGCCGCCTACCACCAGGGCACGGTCTGGCCATGGCTGGTCGGCCCCTTCGTCGACGCGTGGCTCCGTGCCTATCCCGAGGACCGCCGGGGCATCCGGCAGCTCCTGCACGGCTTCGCGTCCCACCTCGACGAGGCCTGCGTCGGCAGCATCAGCGAGATCTTCGACGCCGAGGCTCCGTTCACGCCCCGCGGGTGCATCTCCCAGGGCTGGAGCGTGGCCGAGGTGCTCCGCGCCCTCATCCTCACGGCCGAGCCGGGTTCGGCGGACACGCCGGAGCGCCGGCAAGGAGGACCCGCATGACTCAAGCGACCGCCCGAGTGCTCGGTGCGGTGTTCCTGCTCGTCGGGCTCTTCGGGCTCGCGACGACTCCGTGGTCGATGGAGCCCGGACTGCTGCCTCGGCCTCTTTCCCGTCAACGTCCTGCACAACCTCGTGCATCTGAGCTTCGGTGCGTGGGGCCTGATCGCGGGCGGCACCCCCGCCCGCGCCACCGCCTACTGCCGGATCGCCGGGGTCGCGTACCTCGTGCTGGCCGTGGTAGGGGTCCTGGCGCCGACGGGCTTCGGCCTGGTCCCCATCGGCGGGCACGACGTCTGGCTCCATGCGCTCATCGGCGGTGTCCTGACCACGGTCGGGCTCCGTCGCGGGGCAGTCTCGACGGCGGGCCGGGGCTGACGCGCGAGGGCACCAGGCTCGCCCGAGAAAGCGAGGGCGCCATGAAGATCGTCGGTAGACGGCAACGCCGGCGCTCCCCGCGTACGACGCCTCGGCTGTGCGGTGGCTTCGGTCATGGCCGCTCTCGCGCCCTTCGTGCTTCGGACGGGCCTCCACCGGGCCGAGACCGCGCGGCGCGAACGGGCCGAGAGGGCCTTGCGGGACACTCGCCGCCGCACGGACGACCTCCTGGCCGCGCTCTCGCACGAGCTCCGGACGCCGCTGTCCGCGATCCTCGGATGGGCACGGCTGCTGCGCAGCACGCAGTCCGACCGCGAGACGATCGATCGGGCGCTCGAGAGCATCGAACGGAACGTCCGCGCACAGACCAGGATCCTCGACGATCTCCTCGACATGTCCCACATCCTCTCGGGGCGCCTCCGCCTCGAGGTCCGCCCCACCGAGCTGACGCCGCTGCTCGCCAGCGCGATCGAGGCGATCCGGGCCGAGGCCCAGGGGAAGGCGATCCGGCTGGACACCGCGTTCGACCCCCGGGCCGGCGCGGTCGCCGGCGATCCGGAGCGCCTCCAGCAGATCGTCTGGAGCCTTGTCTCGAATGCCGTGAGGTCCACCCCGGCGGGGGGCGGCGTCGAGATCCGACTCGAGCGCCGCGGCCGGGTCACCGAGGTCCGCGTGACAGACAGCGGACCGGGAATCCCGCCGGAGCTCCTCCCTCACCTCTTCGAGGTGTACCGGCCGGCGGACGCCGGGCCGGCGAGACATCCAGGGGGCCTCGGGCTCGGCCTCCTGATCGCGCGTCATCTCACGGATCTCCACGGCGGGACGATCCGGGCGGAGAGCGCCGGGGTCGGGCACGGCACGACGTTCACGGTGAGCTTTCCGTCTACGGTCGCCCCGTAGGGGGCCGCGCGGCGGGCCAAGGACACTCTCGCGCGCCGGACGCCGGACGTGCTAGTGTCCGACAACGGAATGCCGGGGGAGAGTGGCGGCTCGCTGATCCGGCACATCAGGGTACCTGGCGCCCGAGCCACGTCTGCGGCGGGGGGCCAGGGACGATCGACCCTCCGTGATCGCCGGCCCGGCCGGCTCGACGTATCCCCGTCCCATGAGTAGCCCGGCATCCCCGGCCACCGGCGGCTCCCTGCTCGTCATCGACAACGACGATGCGCTGCTCGAGCTCCTGGCATTCGTCTTCACGGGTCGCGGCTTCAGGGTCCTCACCGCCCGGCAGGGCGCGGCCGGGTTGGACTTGGCGCGCACCCACCGGCCGTCGGTCATCGTCTGCGACATCATCATGGACGACATGAACGGCTTCGAGGTCCTCCGGCGGTTGCGGGCGGATGCCGACCTGGCCGGCACGGTCGTGGTCATGATCTCGGCGAAGTCGTACAAGGGGGACATCGACCGAGCCCGGGAGATGGGCGCGGACGACTACCTCGTCAAGCCGTTCGACCCGGACGAGCTCGTGCGCCGCGTCGAGCGCCTGCGCGCGGATCGGGCGGCGCCGCGCCTCACGGTGAGCTTCTGGGGCACCCGAGGCTCGATCGCCGCGCCGGGACCCGCGACGACCCTGTACGGCGGCAACACCTCGTGCGTCGAGCTGCGGTCCGGGCAGGACCTGCTCATCTTCGACGCCGGCACCGGGATCAGGGAGCTGGGCCTCGCCCTGGCCAAGGAGTACCGGAGCCGGCCGCTGACCGTGCATCTCTTCATCAGCCACACGCACTGGGACCACATCCAGGGCCTCCCGTTCTTCGTGCCCGCCTACTTGCCCGGCACGACCCTCCACGTCTATGGCTCCGGGGGTCAGGGGCGGTCGCTGGAGGGACTCCTCCGCGGCCAGATGCAGACGGACTATTTCCCGGTGGCGCTCGGCGACCTCGTGTCGTCCCTTCATGTCCACGAGTACCAGGGTGCGCCGTTCCGGATCGGCGAGGCCACCATCTCGGCCACGTACCTGAACCATCCGGGCATGACCCTCGGATACCGGATCGAGCGCGCCGGCCGGGCCGTCGTGTACGCCACCGATCACGAGCCGTACCGCACCACGCTCGAGGTGGGGAGCCGACGGGGCGAGGCCGGAAAGCAGTTCGGGCGGGTGCTCGACGACGCCTTCGTGGACTTCGTGAAGGACGCCGACCTCTACATCGGAGAGGCCCAGTACACCGACGAGGAGTACCCCGGCAAGATCGGCTGGGGACACTCGTCGCTGAGCGCGACCGTCGAGGTCGCCCTACAGGGCGGCGTCAAGTCGCTGGCGCTCTTTCACCACGACCCCATGCACTCCGACGAGGTGGTGACCGCGATGGAGCTCCTGGCCAAGGAGCTCATCGCCGAGCGCGGGGTGTCGCTCTGGTGCTTCGCGGCGCGCGAAGGCCAGACGGTCGAGGTCTGACGGGGGAACCCGATATCGCATCGCCGCCCGGCTCCACGAGCCGGACGGCGATGCTCCCCAACCCGCGGCAGGCGCTCAGATGCTGACGCGCGGCGTCGCGGGAACCGGCGTGGCGGGACCGGGCTTTTCGGTGCGATCCTCGTCGGTCGCGTCCGGCGCCGGCGGCGGGTCGACCTCGGCCGCCTCGCCCGGCTTCTCGTCGGTCGCCAGGATCTGGATCGCCACCTCGTCTCCGGAGACCTGGGCGTCGCGCAGCTGAACCCACGCGAAGCCCATGGCGGCCGCGCCGCGCACGGCCTTGTCGATCGCCGCGATGACCGCGGCCTTGACGGACGCCTCGGAGCGATCCGCCAGCGGCGCCGTGGTCTCGATCAGAGCGCCGCCCGCGACGGCAGGTGGAGCGGCCCACACCGCCACACACAACCCGAGCACGGTGCCAAGGAGCATGCGTCTCATGGCCTGGTCCGCCTTTCCCCGCGGGTCGCCGCGCCGTCTCATGCCATCGAGTGTGTGCGAGGGGCGTGCCAGGCCCCGTGTGTGCCGGGACGGAGGCGAATCGGGATCTCAGGTAGGCGATGCGCGGGTCGACCCGCGAATCTCGGGCTCCGCCGCGGCGTTGCCGTGTCGTCGCGGCGACAGGGTGGCGCCAGCTTCAGCCGATCGGCGGGCGCTCCATCGGCTGATATCGCATGAACACGTCGTAGAGCTCCTGCGGATGGTCGATCCGGGCCGGTAGCCCGGCGGCTTCGGGCGCCGCGACGAACGTGTGGAGCTCCTCCTGAGATGGGCCGGCATGGGCGCCGACCTCGTCGATGTAGGACACGTGGCCCTCGGGGGCGTCGATGCCGTAGATCACGAGGTCACCTGCGCTCCGCATGGCCATGAGGCGCGCCAGCTCTCGCGTGACCACCTGCCGGTCCGGTCGCGCGGCGAACGGGCCGTCATCGAAATCCTCGAGCCGATGGCCCTGGCCGCGCCAGAAGCAGACCGGGCCGGCGGCCGTGCGGGCGAGGACCATCCCGACCCCCGCGCTCTTCGAGAGGGCAGCGGCGAGACCCGGGTATCGCGCTTCGATCGTCTCCAGGAGCAGGGGCTCGGACGCGTCGACGAAGTACACGAACGCGTTCGGACCGGCGGAGACCACCCGGATGCCGCGGCGCTCGCACGACTCGCGAACGTCCAGGTAGGGCTCGAATCCGAGCTCTCGTCGCAGGGCCTCGGGGGTCTCGAGCCTTCCCGGTGAGCTCGACCACGCCTGGTCCGGCGCCTCGGCGGGGGCCCACCCGAGCGCCTGGTCGAAGAAGACGCGCTCGAACGGCTGTCCGCCGGCCAGGACGCGATAGGGCGTGCAGGACGCCTGGCCGTGGTCCGAGAGGACGTAGAGGTCGTAGCGGTACTCGGGCACGCGGCGGAGGACGCGTCGGATCTGGCGGAGCGATCGGTCGACGCCGCGGAGGGCCGCGAAGAGCTTCCCGATTCCGAGGGCCGAGGGCATGAGCGATCTCGTCGTGGTCGAGGTAGTTGACGTAGATGGCCGGCACCCCGTCGTAGACGTCCCGCGCGACCGCACACGTGAACCATTCGCGGACCCACACGGAGATGGCAATCTTCTTCTTGGCCAGCTTCCATTCCCGCGCGCGCTGACTGGGTCGCCGAGCGATGCGGCCGGCCATGTGGACCAGCTCGTTGACGGTGAGGGCCGCGGACTTGGCAGCCACCCAGGCGCCCACGACGAACGCCGAGAGGACGCGGACCAGCCCGGACGCCCTCGGCCGGGTGAGCCGGGCGAAGCTGAAGAAATCGTTCGCCGCTCCCCCGGTGAACACGCACCCGTAGACGCTCCCGCCCGCCAGGATGCCGCGCCGGTCTCCGGCCTGCTCCGCCTCCACGAACGCGGCGTGGCCGGCGCGGGGGAAGTGGATGTCGGTCCGCCGCCGCTTGTCGTGATAGTGAAACCCTGGAATGTCCGGCATGACGCCGTACATCGCCGCCATCTGGAAGGCCGGTGTCGACGTCGGGATCCCCACGGTCATCGGCGTGAGCCGGTATCCCTCACGGTCCATGAGCCTCCGGAGGAAGGGCATGTCCCCGCGGGACAGCGCCTGCTCGAGCACGGCGCGCGAGAGCCCGTCGATCTGGACGACCAGGAGCCGCCGCCGGCCGGGAGCGGGCGGACGCCCGAGCCTGACCCGCCGGATCATCCGGTCGACTCCACGCTGGAGGCGAAGAAAGAGATCCTCGAGGGTACCGCCGGGGGGAGGCGCCGGTATCGCCGCTCATCGATCGCTGGGGCTCTCGGGCAGCAATGTCGGCGCGGCCAGCCGCTCCGGCCACGAGGGTCGGCGCGCACGGATCCGCGGGCTCCGTCAGGGGCAGGAACACCTCCGGAGTGAGGTGCCCGCAGGCGCGGCCGAAGCTCACCGTCGGCGGCACCGTGAACTCCCCGGGGTCCTCCAGGAGCGCGGCCGCCCGCATGAAGTCGGTCCAGATCGGCAGCGCCGCCCCGGCGCCCGAGAGCTCGAGCGGCGCGCCCTCGTCGAAGCCGACCCAGACGACCGCGACCAGGCGCGGCGAGTAGCCGGCGAACCAGGTGTCCCGCGTGTCGTTCGTGGTTCCGGTCTTGCCCGCCACGGCGCCGTCGAGGCCGAGCCCCCGCGCCGCCGCAGCGGTGCCGCGGTCCACCACGCCGCGAAGGAGATGTGTGACCAGGTACGCCTCCGCAGCCGAAAGATGCGCCGCGCCGCCGCCCGCTACCGGAGCCACGCCGCGCCCGTCGATCGAACGGATGCCGTGCGCCCGGACCGGCGTGCCACCGTTGGCCAGGGTCGCGTACGCCGCGCCGAGCTCGAGCGGCGTCACCTCGAAGCTTCCCAGCGCCAGCGCCGGCACGGGCGCCATCCGGCTCGTGAAGCCGACGTCGCGCGCCGTTCGGACCACCCGGCCGAGTCCGGCAGCGCGGGCGAGCCGGATGGCCGCGACGTTGGAGGATTGCTCGAGCGCCCGCCGCACGGTGATCAAGCCCTCGAACCGGTCCTCGAAATTGCGGGGCGCCCACACCGTCTCGGGGGTCTCGATCTCGATGGGGAGATCCTCGATCAGGGACACCGGGGTCACCGTCGGCGGCTCGCCCATCGGTCCGTGGCGCAGCGCGGCCAGGAACACGAACGGCTTGAACGCGGAGCCAGGCTGCCGGCGGGCATGGGTCACGCGGTTGAATGCGGACAGCCCGTAGTCCCGCCCGCCCACCATCGCGCGAATGGCTCCGGTCGCGGGGTCGAGAGCTACCAGCGCGACCTGGAGCCGCTCCCCGGTCGGCGAGCGACGGAGGCGACGGTGCGCGCTTTCCAGGCGATCCAGCCCCCGGGCCACGGCCGACTCGGCCGCTCGCTGGAGGATCGGATCGAGCGTCGTGACAATCGCCGGGCTGCCTGCCCGCAGGTCGATCTCGGTCGCCGCGCGCACGTAATCGAGGAAGTACGGCGCCGGTGGCGCCACGGTCGCCGTCCCGCGCACGCGGGGGGGCTCGGCGAGCGCCGTGTCGAGCGTCCGCCCGTCGATCGCCCCGAGCTCGTGCATCTGCCGGAGCACGACGTCGCGCCGCTGTCGCGCGCGCTCCGGGTGCTCGGCCGGCGAGTAGCGGTTGGGGGCGCGGATCATGCCGGCGAGGAGGGCGCTCTCGGCGGCGGTCAGCCGCCGCGCGTCCTTGCCGAAGTAGCTCTGGGCGGCCGCTCCCACGCCGTGGATCGCCGCGCGCCCGTGCTGGCCGAGGTACACGGTGTTGAGATAGGCCTCGAGGATCTGCTCCTTCGAATACCGGCGCTCGACGGCCAAGGCCAGGACACCCTCACGGATCTTCCGGCTCCAGGTGCGATCCGGCCCCAGGACCAGGTTCTTGACGAGCTGCTGCGTCAGCGTGCTGGCGCCCTGGATGATCTCGCCCCGTGATGCGTTCACCACGAGGGCGCGCCCCACGGCGACCAGATCCACGCCCCCGTGCTCGAAGAACCGGTGATCCTCCGCCGCCAGCACCGCCAGCGGGAGGAAGCGCGACATGTCGGCCAGCGCCAGCGGGCGCCGGCGCTCCGCGCCCGCCTCATCGATGCCGGTGAGCAGCTCCGGCTCGAGCTCCAAGGCATCCGGCGCGCCCGGGACCCCAGTGACCTCGATGATTCGCGCGCCCTGGACGCTCAGACCCACGCGCAGAGCGGGTCGCGCACCGTCTCCTCGGGGGCGGAGGTGGATCTCCCAACGTTGACGCGTCCGGCGAAACTCGCCTGGCCGCATAGGCTCGCCCGATACTTCCCGGTAGGCCAGGCGATCCAGGCTTTCCACGACCGCCTGGACAGAGACTCCGGGCGCAATCCGTCGCCCCGCGGCGTAGACGAGCGGCGTCCGCTGGGCGGCGTCGAGGTCGAGACGTGCCGCCGTCCACGCCGCCCAGACCGGGACTCCGGCGGCCGCGGCAACCACGCCGGCCAAGAGGATCACGACGACGACGCGCGCCCCGAGCGGCGACGCGGCGCCACGCATCACGGCCGACGCGGCGGATTCGCCCGAGATCACGACAGCGGGCGGCCCAGACGGCTCGCCACCGCAAGCCCAGCGGCTTCATCGTGCCTCCTGCCTCATTGGATCTACACGATCCCGAACAGCCAGAGGATCACGACCACGAACGCGGGTACCCCGAGCATGTAGAGGACCAACGCACGCATGCCGACACCTCCGTCTCTATCGCGTCGTCTGGCCTGGAACAGGCAAGCGCTGTGCCGACACGGCCTTTCGCCGAGACTCACGGCGGTAACAGCACGCGCGCTGGCGACGAGTCGGCGCGGTGGAGCGCCAGGCTGTCGCTGTCGCGACAGTGCGACGCACTCACGCAGAACCACAAGCGCGGCGCGGTCGCGCGGCTCGGCGCTTGCCCGATCCCGTCGAGGCGTTGGTCGCACGGCATGGCTTTCGCACCATGTCGCAGCGAGCACGTGTCTACTACAGCTCTCGCCAAGGAGGATGGTCAGGGGGCGGGCAAGCCCGCCACGTCCGGCATACTCGAAAGTCGCCGGCCGCGGGCCGGCCGATCTTCCGTGGCGTTCGCCCGGTCGCGCTCCTGGTCGGTGTGGTCACGGCAGTCGGAGCCCTCTACCTCGGGCGGGCGTTCCTCATGCCGGTCGCGGTGGCGGGTCTCCTCACCTTCCTCCTGAATCCGATCGTCCGTCTCTTCGAGCGGTGGCTGCCTCGTGCCGCGGCAGTCGTGCTCGTCGTCGTCCTGACCTTCTCCGTCCTGGGCGGTCTTGCGTGGGTGCTCGCGTTGCAGGCCGCCAGCCTCGGCGGCGAGATCCCGGAGTACCGAGACAACCTCAAGCGGAAGATCGCCGACGTCCGGGGCGCCAGCCGCGGCACCGTGATCGAGAAGGTGCAGTCAGCGACCAAGGAGGTCGTCGAGGAGCTCCAGAAAGAGGACAAGACGGCCAAGCCGGTCGAGAAACCGGTCCCGGTCGTGGTGAAGTCCCAGCCCGCCACCTTCTGGCAGCCGGCCGTCCTGGAAGCGCTCGGACACATCGGGCTCGTCCTCGTCCTGGTCATCTTCATGCTGCTGGAGCGCTTGCAGCTTCGGGATCGGCTCATCCGCGTCATCGGGTTCGGGCGTATCGCCACGACCACCAAGGCCATGGACGAGGCCGCCCAGCGAATCAGCCACTACCTGACGATGCAGACGCTGATCAACGGGATGTTCGGCCTGGGCGTGGCGCTCGGCATGCTGGGGATCGGCCTGCCCTATGCGTTCCTCTGGGGCTCCCTGGCCGCGGTGCTCCGGTTCATCCCGTACGTCGGGCCCTGGGCGGCCGCCGTCCTCGTTTCGCTGGCCGGGCTCGCCGTGTTCGACGGATGGCTCCAGCCGCTTCTGATCGTGGGGCTGTTCGTCGTGCTGGAGCTGTTCACGAACCTCGTGCTGGAGACGTACTTCTACAGCCAGAGCGCGGGCGTGTCCCAGGTGGCCCTCCTGCTCGCGGTGGCGTTCTGGACGTGGATCTGGGGAGCGGTGGGACTGGCGCTGGCGACGCCGCTGACGGTGTGCCTCCTGGTCATGGCGAAGTACGTGCCCGATCTCGAGGTGGTGACGATCCTGCTGTCGGACGAGCCGGTGATGGGTCCGGACCGAAGCTACTACCAGCGCCTGGTGGCGCGTGACGAGAACGAAGCCACCCAGCTGGTCCAGGAGTTCCTCAAGTCGCACCCGACACGCAGACGTCTACGATCAAGTACTGGTACCCGCCCTGAACCACGCTCAACGGGATCATCAGCGGGGCCGCATCGACGATGCGGACCTGCGCTTCGTCGAGGACGCCACCCGGCAGATCGTCGCGGAGCTCCACGCCACGGAGGCGCCGGCCGAGACCCCGCCGCGCCGGGACTCGACGGTGCTCGGCCTACCCGCACGGAACGAAGCGGACGAGGTCGCCCTTCTGATGCTCAGAGACGCCCCCGATCGTGGCCGTTGGGCGATGGAGGTCGCCTCGCCGGACCTCCTGGCCAGCGAGATCGTCGCCCTCGTGGAGGAGCGCGAGCCGGCCGCCGTCCTCGTCGGTGCGCTGGCCGGCGCGGGGCACTCCCGCCACCTCCGCTACCTCTGCAAGCGCCTGCGCGCGCGATTTCCAGACCTGCCGATCGTGCTGGGCTGGTGGGGAGCCGATGCGGACGCGGCAGCCCGCACGGAGATGCTGGAGGCCGGGGCCGATCGGCTGGCCGTCACGCTCGGGGAGGCGGACGGCCAGCTCCAGGAGCTCGTTCGGCTCGAGCGCCCTCCGATCGCGGCGGCCCACTCGACCCCGGCCGGGCACGCGATGCCGGTCAGCTAGATCCGATCAAGTCGTCGCGAGGGTTACCGGAATGGCCGCGGTCCCCCGTCACGGTGTCGTGGAGACGCCAGGCTGACCGGGCTCGGCATCCGAGATGGTTGCAGGGCGCACACGCAGTCAGGACGGTCCGTCGCGGGCAGCGAAGTTGCTAGTGGAGTCTCAGGGCGGTGCGCGCCGCGATGGCGCAGGCCGCTGTCAAGGGGGGAACAAGGAAATGAACACGGACGTGATGGAGGGGAAGTGGAAGCAGATGCGCGGCCAGATGAAGGAATGGTGGGGGAAGCTCACCGACGATGACTTCGACGTCATCGCTGGCAAGCGCGACAAGCTCGTCGGCAAGCTCCAGGAGCGTTACGGCTGGGCCAAGCGCGATGCCGAGGATGAGATCGCGCGGCGGCTCCGGGAGTTCGAGTCGGCGGGAACCTACAAGCCCTAGCGGGCTATCTCACGGCCTCGAACTCAAGGATAGGAGGTGACTCGGATGCGACACCTGTTTCGCTCGATGCTCGTGCTGACCCTGCTGGTGGCCGTGACCGCCGGCTGCACCGCGATGACCGGGAAGTCGGCCGGGGAGAACGTCGACGACGCGACGATCACCGCCCAGGTGAAGACCAAGCTCGCGGCGGAGAAGCTCGCGACCTTGACGAAGGTCGACGTCGACACGAACAAGGGCACCGTCTACCTGACGGGCAACGTCGAGAACCCGGCCATCAAGGCACGGGCGACCGAAATCGCCCGCGCAGTGTCCGGCGTGCGTGAGGTCGTGAACAACCTGAACGTTCAGTAGCTCCTAGCCACGCACGCCCGTTCGGCGTGACCGTCCCGGCCCCGAGGCCGGGACGGTCATCGCGCTGGGGAGGTGAGAGACGTGACGACTCTGCTGCTGATCCTGCTGGTCCTGCTCCTGGTCGGCGCCTTGCCGTCCTGGCCGTACAGCAGCGGCTGGGGCTACTACCCCAGCGGCGCGCTGGGCGTGATCCTGCTGGTGGTTCTGGTCCTGTTCCTCGCCGGGCGCCTCTGAAGGTCAGGCTAGAACGAGCGGCCCGGAACGCACGAACGGCCCTGGAGGGGTGACCTCCAGGGCCGTCGTCCTTTCTAGAGCCGGACGGGAGGTTCAGCGCTTGATCGGTTCCCCGGCAGGCCTCCGGTCCTGACGGGCGTCCCGCTGCGGGTCGCCTCGGCCGGGCTCTGCATCGGGCCGACCCAGCTGAGGCGTCTCTTCATTCTCGAGCTGGAGCGGGCGTCCCGAAGTCCGATCACTCCGCTCGTCGTCGAAGCGTTCCTTCGCGCCCGGGTTGCCCGCTGACTCCTCCGGGCGACGGGGTGCCTTGCCCTTGCCCTTCTCTGAAGGATCCGGAGCCTTGAACCCAGGCTCTGGTCCCCTTGGGATCACGTCCACCCGCGTATGGCTCCGCGGGCTTGTCGTCCCGCTGACGATCGAACTGCTCCTTTTTCATACGTTTCCTCCATGCGGAAACTTGGCCGCTGCGTCGCGCAGCGACCGTCTCGCTCAGGGTGCAAGGCATGTGCCCCTGAGAGGACAGGCCCGGCACGCGCCGGCAGCGATCCAACGCGTGGCGTGACGCGGGGGCTCCCGCGCCATCGTGGCGAGAACACGACATGGTGACGCCCATTCCATCCGCCCGCTCTGCTCGCGCGACTTGAAACGCTCCCCGGATTGCGTCGAGAGCGATCGCCACGCTGGTGGCACATGACTTGCGTACCGTGCGTCACGACGGAGCAATCTCGACCAGGAGGACACCATGGAAGATCGTGTTCGCAGAGGAACCGCCGGGGATGCTGGCGCTGGGTCGAATCCGAGGTGCGCGACCTCGCCGACGCTGCGCGCCAGCGAGGGAAGGACGCCAAGCACTACGCCGCCGAAGCGAAGGAGTACGCGCAGGAAGCCGTCGACCAGACGAGAGAGTACGTCCAGGGCGCGCGGGACTACGTCGAGGGTGCCGTCCAGCAGGCCCGCGACAAGGTGACGGAATACCGCGCGGGCGGGTTCGAGAAGGTCAAGCACGACGTGGCCGGTTATACCCGCGAGCAGCCGATGACCGCCCTCCTCATCGCAACGGGCGCGGGGCTCGTGCTCGGGTGGCTGAGCGCGGTCGGCCGCCGCTGAAGGACGTCATACGGTGGTAACAGGGCACGCGAAGGACACGACGACCCTGCTCGACCTGGCAGCGCGGTTGGCCAGGGAGGTGGGCCAGTTCGTCGACCAGCGGCTCGAGCTGTTCAAGGCCGAGCTCAAGCAGGAGGCCGCGCGCACCGTCAGGAGTCTTGGTCTCCTCGCGGCCGGCGCGGCCGGCGCGGGCGCGGGGACGATGCTCCTCCTGCTGAGCCTCGGGGTGTGGGTTGGGGACCTCGTGGGCTCGCGGGCGGGAGGCCTGGCCATCGTCGGCGGGGGGCTGGCCCTCGTGGGCGGTGGCCTCGTCCTCCTCGCCACGCGGCGGCTAGGAGCGCGGCGGCTCGTGCGTGACACGGTCGACGACCTGCGGAGGGATGCGGAATGGATCCGGCACGAGGTGTAGACGCCGAGCGCCTGCGCCGCGACGTGGACGCGACTCGCGCGGCCATCACCGGGACGGTGGGCGAGCTGCGCCAGAAGGTAGGTGAGACCATGAAGTGGCAGACCTACGTCGAGCGTTATCCCGCTCCGATCCTCGTCGGAGCCGCCCTCGTCGGGCTGATCGTCGGTCGCCGATTCGCCCGCCGGTCCGCCGGGAACGGAGTGGCATGGACGCCCGGCGAGGCCGGCACCGTGTCCCCCGTCCTCAGCTCGGCTCGATTCGTGACCGTCAAGGCCGACCGACTCGGGGCGGTGAGCGCCTCATGGCAGCGGCTCGGCACACGGGTGGAAGCTCTCGCGAACCGCGTGATCGACGAGATGGCCGACGCTGCCGAGCGGGTGATCGTGCCCGCGTTGGTGGGCGGCGTCGAGGCGCTCCTGGAGGGTCGTCGGGCCCCCCGAAATGCGCCGGCCGGTCCCCCGGCCGGCGCTCCACGACAATCCGCTCGAGAAGGAGGCTGACGTGAGTCCCACGACGCTTGATCGGCGCACCATCGCCGAGCTGGAGCAGTTCCTGCGCGACGAGCTGGCTCGCCTGCAGGGAACGTTGCGGGCCGTGGTCGAGGAGAATCGGACCTCCGAGACTCCTAGCCTGACCGACATGGCCGCCCACGCCGCCGAGACGCTCCACACGGAGATGCGGGTGGCGCTCATGGGCCGGCGGACGCAGCAAGTCGTCCAGATCCAGGATGCGCTGGAGCGTCTCTCGGCAGGACAGTACGGGCACTGTCAGGAGTGTGAAGGGTTTATCGGCACTGCTCGTCTGCGCGCACTGCCGTTCGCTCTGCGCTGCCGGGACTGTCAGGCGCGCGCCGAGCGTCAAGCGCGCCGAGAGTCCGTGGTCGCGGCCCGCGAAGCTTTCGGCGAGCTCGAGGCAGCCTGAGCCCCGGCCGCCGGCCTCTTGGGCCGGCGGCCGGGGCCCAGAGCCCGACCCGGCGGCAACCGGCCATGAGGAGAGACGGCGAATGTTCGCGCTCATCGTCGGGTGGCTTCGCGAGCATCTGTATGCCGTCGTGTTCTTGGGAGCGGTCGCCGACGCGATCGGAATCCCCTTCCCGGGTCGGCTCATGCTGATCACGGCGGGGTCCTTCTCGGATCCCGCGTCCGAGGCGGGCGCGAACGCAGCCACCGTCATCGCCCTCGCCACGATCGGGACGGTGGCCGGCGACCACGTCTGGTACCTGGTGGGGCGCTTCAAGGGTCGCCGGCTGTTCGAGATCTACAGCCGGCTGTTTCGGCTCTCGGCGCCGAGAACCGGCGCCGCCGATCGGTTCCTGCGACGTTTCGGCGGGTTCACGCTCGTCTTCGCCAGGCTCGCCGCGACGTTCAGGATCGTGGTCGTGCCACTGGCCGTATCGCGCGGCATGTCCTACGGGCGCTTCGTGACGATCGACTTGGTCGGCGCGCTGCTGTGGACCACAGGGTTCGTGTGGCTGGGCCGCGCCGTCGGCGTGCTGACGTCCGGCAGCGGTCTGGGGATCACCCTGGGGATCATCGGCACCCTGGTCACCACCAGCGCCGTGCTGAGCGTGCTGGCCCGGCGTCGGTTCGCCGTCAGCGGTGGCGCGCATTGAGCCCATCGTCCGGACGCGATGCCCGGGCGTGCCCGGATCGTGACCGAGTCGCCGCCGGCAGCCGTCCGGCCGCTTTTCGCCGGGTCCTCCGGGTGGGGATCGTCGTCGCCGCCGCCGCCCTGGTGGCGAGCGCCTGTTCCAACCTCCCCAAGCACCGCTCGCTCCCGCCGATGAACCTCGGCGAGCCGGCGTTCTTTCCGACGATGGAAGCGCACGCGCAGGCACCCATCATCGGGGGCAACCGCCTCACGCTCCTCCTGAACGGGGAGCAGATCTATCCCGCGATCCTCGAGGCGATCCGAGGGGCCCGCCGCAGCATCA
This sequence comes from uncultured Candidatus Rokubacteria bacterium, assembly GCA_963799055.1. Taxonomy (GTDB): domain Bacteria; phylum Methylomirabilota; class Methylomirabilia; order Rokubacteriales; family DASRDR01; genus DASRDR01. The sequence continues at coordinate 111,975 of CAWCVP010000017.1, read as the reverse complement.
CGTACGCGCAGTACAGCTACGAGGACGGGAAGATCGCCCGCGACGTCGCGGAGGCGCTGGCCGAGCGCTGCCGCGCGGGCGTCACGGCGCACGTCCTGCTGGACGGCGTGGGGACCCTCACCATGCCGCGGGAATACGTCGAGGTGATGGAGAAGGGCGGATGCCAGGTGGCCTCCTTTCGCCCGCTCGGTCCCTTCAGTCTCTGGCGCGTCAACAACCGGAATCACCGTCGCATCCTGGTCGTCGACGGGCGGATCGGCTTCACGGGCGGGTCCGGCGTCAGCAGCAAGTGGATGGGCAACGGTCGCGTCGCCGATCACTGGCGCGACACGGACATCAAGGTCGAGGGACCCGTGGTCGAGTATCTCCAGGGAGCCTTTGCCGAGAACTGGGTGGAGGCCACCGGGGCCGTCCTGGGCGGCGTGGACTACTTCCCCCGTCCGATCGAGCCGAAGGGCCGGACCCATGCCCAGGTCATCCGGAGCGGTCCCGGGGGCGGCAGCTACGCGATGTACACCACCTTCCTCCTCGCTCTGTCGTCGGCCCGCCGCTCGATCAAGATCACGAACCCCTACGTGCTGCTCGACGAGACGATGACCGACACGCTGATCGAGGCGGCCCGCCGAGGCGTGCGCGTCAGCTTCCTCGTGCCGGGGGCCATCGACCATCCGCTGGTGCGTCACGCGGGGCGGCGGCAGTTCGGACGCCTCCTGAAAGCGGGGATCGAGATCCACGAGTACTCCGCCGCGCTCCTCCACGCCAAGACGATGGTCATCGACGGCCTCTGGGCCACGGTGGGCAGCACGAACCTCGACCACCGCTCGTTCAAGCTGAACGACGAGCTGAACGTGGTGGCGTACGACGTGAACTTCGCGAATCAGCTGGAGCGGGTATTCGAGAACGACCTTCGGTACGCGAAGCGGATCGATCTCGACAGCTGGCAGAACCGGAGTGTGCGGGGCCGAATGTTCGAGCTCCTGGCGATGCCTTTCGAAAGCGCCTTCTGAGCCCGCCGCCCGCGCGCTACCAGGAAATGGTCTGACCCGGGCTCAGGATCCCTACCTGCTCCTCGAGGCCGCGCTCTCGCGCCGCCCGCAGGAGCCGGTCCGGCGGCTCCAGGAACGGCTCCCGATTGAGCGCGAACGTGCCCCAGTGCATGGGCACCAGCAGTCGCCCCCGGACGTCCTCGTACAGCTGGATCGCCTCCTCCGGGTTCACGTGATTCGGATGCCCCGTCGAGAAGGCGCTGTAGCCCCCGATCGGAATGGCGGCGAGATCGAACGGCCCGAAGCGCTCTCCGATCGCCTTGAGTCGGGGATCGTAGCCGGTGTCGCCGGCGAAGAAGAAGCGCTTGGTGGGGCCCAGGACGACCCACGATGCCCAGAGGCGAAGATACTGGTCGGTGATCCCCCGCCCCGAAGAGTGCTGCGCCGGCGTGCACACCAGCGTGAGCTCGCCGAACCGGGCCGTCTGCCACCAGTCCAGCTCCACCACGTCGGTGATTCCGCGAGCTTCCAGCCACGCGCGGACTCCGAGCGGCACGAAGAACCGGGGCCGGTGCTCACGGGCCAGCCGGTCGACGGTGTCCGCATCGAGGTGGTCGTAGTGGTCGTGGGAGATGACGACGGCGTGGATCGGCGGAAGGTCGTCGAACGCGAGACCCGGTGGCACGAGTCGCCGCGGTCCGGCGAAGTCGACCGGGCTTGCCCGCTCGCTCCAGTGCGGATCCGTGAGGATGTTCACGCCGTCGAGCTGCACGAGGAACGTGGAATGGCCGACCCAGGTGACGGTGGCATGCGTCCCGTTGGCCCGCAGCGCCGCTCCGTCGTTCGGGAGGACGGCCGCCGGCTCGCCCCGGGGAGGGTCCGGCCGGAAGCTGCCCACGACGAAGCGCCAGGCCCGATCCCCCAGGCCGTAGCGATACCCATCGTCCACGTTCCGGAAACCGCGGCGGAGATGGTGGCTTGGCTTCGACTCGAGCCCGGCGGACTCGACCCGGAGGGTCGGTCCGAACGACAGCGCGAGCAGGCTCAGCGCGACGAGCGAGGCGCGGCGGGCGATTCGGAGCACGCGGGGACCCTCCGGGGAACGAACTCGGCCTTCGGTGACGAAGGCCCGGCTAACTGTCAGCGTATCACACGGTGGACGGCGGGGCATCCCGACGACGCCAGCATGGCGCATCGGCGACGTTGCGACGTCGCGTGCTCGGGGCTGGCCGGCCCGTGGGCACTCTCGTTGCACGGTTTAGGAGCGTGAGCAGACGCTGGACCGACCTCGTTCGTCGAAGCTGGGCCAGGACCGCCGCCGTCGGGCGGCGACGGTGGAAGTGGCTCGTCATCCCGCTGACGGTCCTTGCCGTCGCCCTGGTCGGGCTGGACCGCCTCCTCGATGAGCCGCTTCGACGTCAGATGGAGCGGCGGCTCAACGAGCGCCTCCGTGGATACACCGTGAGTCTCCGGGGGCTCGACTTCCACGTCGTGGGAGGCTCGATCGACCTCCTCGACCTCGTGATCGCCCAGCAGGCCAATCCGGATCCTCCCGTGGCGAGCATCCCCCGATTCAGCGCGAGCATTCAGTGGCGGGAGCTCCTGCGCGGACATGTCGTGGCCGACTTCCTGGTCGACCGTCCCGTCATTCACATCAACCGACGGCAGTTCAAGACCGAGGTCGACGACCCGGTGCCGGTGGAGACCCGCGGGTGGCAGGAAGCGCTCGAGGCGATCTACCCGTTCAGGATCAACATGTTCCGGGTCGCCGAGGGCGATCTCATGTACGTCGAGGAGAGCGGGCGCCCCCTCCATGTCCGGCGCGTCACGTTCCGGGCCGAGAACATCCGGAACATCCGCCAGCGTGACCACACCTACCCGTCCAGCGTCTGGCTGGAAGGGATCGTCTTCGACACCGGCCGGCTCCTGATCGACGGCCGCGCCGACTTTCTCGCCGAGCCGCACCTCGGACTGCGAGCCAACGTGGCCCTCGAGCGGGTGGCCCTCGACTACATCAAGCCGGTCGCGGCCCGCTACAACCTGCTGATCAACCAGGGCACGATGTCGGCGAACGGCGAGATCGAGTACGCGCCGTGGTTCAAGATGGTTCACCTCCACGAGGTGAGGCTCGACGGCCTACACGCCGACTTCGTCCACACGCCGCGCACCGCGGGGACCGAGCAGGTCGTGCGCAAGCAGGTCGGCCGGGCGGCCGACCAGTCGACGAACGTCTCGGGCCTCCTTCTCCGCATCGACCGGGCCCATTCGTCCGGGGCCAATGTCGGGTACGTCAACAAGGCCGCGAATCCCGCCTACCGGGTCTTCATCACCGAGGGCGACCTGGCCCTCGAGAACCTCAGCAACCACTTCACGGAGGGCACCGCGCTGGCCGTGCTGAAGGGCAAGTTCATGGGAAGCGGGGCCACCGCGGTGCGGGCGACGTTCCGTCCGGAAACTTCGGGGCCGGACTTCGACATCGACGTGCGCATTGCCGACACCGACATGCGCGCGATGAACCAGCTCCTGCGCGCGTACGGGAAGTTCGACGTCACGGGGGGCTGGTTCTCCTTCTACTCGCAGCTCCGCATCAAGGACCGGCAGATCGTCGGCTACGTCAAGCCGCTCTTTCGCGACATGGACGTCTACGACGAGCGCCAAGACCGAGACAAGTCGCTCTTCCGCAAGCTCTACGAAGGCGTGATCGGCAGCGTGGCGAAGCTCCTCGAGAACACGCCACGGGACGAGGTCGCCACCAAGACCACCGTCAGCGGCCGGATCGACAACCCGCGGACCAGCACTGCGGAGACGATCGTGCGGCTCATCCAGAACGCCTTCTTCCAGGCGATCCTGCCCGGCTTCGAGCGGGAGCTCGAGCGCCTGCGCCGAGCTTGATCTCGGCTCGCGTCACCCTGTCGGGGGCGCGACATCCTGTCGGACTCGCCCCGATTTCGCTCGGCCTCACGGCACTGTCCGCGCGGAACTTCCGCCCCCGCGCCCTCGGCATAGCGCCTTGCTCCATGTCAGGTCAACGACGGATGCCCGAGAGCGGGCAATCCCAGAGAGGAGACGGATGATGCCGCAGCCTCGGCGCCCTCGAACTCGTGATGGGTTTGCTCCCGGCAGCCTCCTGGAACGGACTCGCCGCTGGTCGGACGCGCGCGTGACGTTCGACCGGGTCACCGACGTGAACGGCCGGTGCCCCCACTGCGACGCGCTCGTGACGCGGCGCCTGGGACCCGGGGTGCTCTGCGGCACGTGCGGCCGCCTGTGGATCGTCCGGGAAATGCTCGATCGAGAAATGGATCTCGTCCAGGGAGCCGCATGAAGTCCAAGATCCTGCACGCCGATCGCGAGCGCACGATCGCCCTCGTGTTCGAGACCGGGGAGGACCCCATGGAGGGCCTTCTCGCCTTTGCGAAGCGCGAAGGACTCACGTCCGGACATTTCACGGCGATCGGCGCGTTCGAGGAGGCGACGCTCGGCTACTTCGACTGGGCGCGGAAGGACTATCTCCGGATCCCGATCCGCGAGCAGGTCGAGGTGCTGTCGCTGGTCGGGGACGTCGCGATCGAGGGCCAGACTCCGAAGGTGCACGCGCACGTCGTGGTGGGCAAGCGTGACGGCACGGCACACGGGGGGCATCTCCTCGAGGCCCGGGTGCGGCCGACCCTGGAGGTCATCCTGATCCAGCCGCCGGGACACCTGCGGCGGCGTTTCGACGCCCGGTCGAGGCTGGCCTTGATCGAGCTCGAGGAGGCCCATGATGCCGCGATGTGACGTGTGCGGGAACGAATACGACAAGACGATGTCGATCGACGCATGGGGACGGCGCCATACTTTCGACTGCTTCGAGTGCGCCATCCAGCTGCTGGCGCCCACCTGCGATCACTGCGGATGCCGGGTCATCGGCCACGGAGTGGAGAACGACGAGGGCCGGATGTTCTGCTGCGCGCACTGCGCGCGCAAGGTCGGCGTCTCCACCGCGCGCGCTTGAGGAGGCGAAGGCATGCCCGGACGGCGACATCTCAGAGGGGTGGGTCCCAAGGAGCAGCGGCAATACGAGCACATCAAGGAGTCCGCGCAGAGGGAAGGCCGGTACGGGAAGCGCGCCGCCGAGGTGGCGGCCCGGACGGTTTTGAAGCAGCACAAGAGCAAGCACCACCGGAAAGGTCAGTGATGGCAAGCCATCGAACGATCGGCGTCGGGAGTCGTCAGGGCGTGTGGCTGATCACCCTGCCGCTGTTGCTGTGTTCGCGGCGGGCGGCCTCGTTCGGGAGCCGGCGGCGCAGTCATTCTCGGCCGCGCCGTCCGATGTCGTGCGCGTCGAGGACCTGGTCGGCACGTGGAGGGGGCAGTGGGTCGCCGACGGCGGCGCCCACGGCGGCGGGCTCGAGATGATCCTGGCGCGGGACCCGAGTGACGGCCGGGCCCTCATCGCTCAGGTGACCTTCATCGACGGAAGCCAGTCGGACACGGTCCGGCGCGAGGGACGCCTCACGCGCGGAGGGGCCTTCTTCGGCCTGGTCGGCGGCGGGGCGCTCGTGTTGACGGTGGAGCCCGGCCGCCGCCTGGCCGGGGAGTTCGCCGGCGGGCCGGATCTGCCCGTCCGCCGGGGATCCCTCGAGCTCACCCGGAAGAGCTGACTCCGAGGTGGGCCGACTCCGAGCGACCTCGCGGCTTGCACCTCCTTCGCTCGGGGCTTCCGGTCCTGGGCTTGCTCCTCTGCGTGACCGCCTCCGGCGACGCCCCTGTCCGGGTCCGCTTCCCGGAGGCGACCACGCGGGGATTCCTGGCCATCCGGACCCCCGAGGGAGCGCTGATCGGACACGGCGAGCTTCGACAGAAGGTGCGCGGCAACGAGATCGACAGTCGCCTCTCGCTCCAGTTCAAGGACGGCTCGCTCCACGACGAGACCACGACGTTCTCGCAGGGCCCCGTGCTCCGGCTGGAATCGTACACGCTCACGCAGCAGGGCCCCTCCTTTCCGGGCGCGGAGATCGCCTTCGACCGGAAGAGCGGACGGTATCGCGCGAAGACGCGCGAGCGCGTGGACGGAACGGAGGAGAGCGCGAGCGGCGAGTTCGAGATGCCCGCCGACCTCTACAACGGTCTGGCGCTGCTCGTCCTGAAGAACATGTCCCCGGGGGAGCGGACCACCGGCCAGTTGGCGGCATTCATGCCCAAGCCTCGGCTGCTCCGGATGGAGCTTCGCCGGGAGGGCGAGGACCGCGTCACCTTCGCCGGTGACCGCAAGCAGGCCACCCGGTTCCTCGTCGATCTGGAGATTGGCGGGGTCACCGGCGCGGTCGCGTCGTTGATCGGAAAGAACCCGCCCGACCTGCGCTACTGGCTCGTGCTCGGCGAGACTCCCGCGTTCGTCCGGTTCGAGGGCGCGATGTTCCTGAACGGGCCGATCTGGCGCGTGGAGATGGCCGGCATGGAGTGACGGCGCGGCCCCGCGCGCGCGGGCGCGAGCTCCCCGCCGCTCCGTTCGACGACGGGGATCACGCGGGCGCGCCGGGACGTGCCGGCTCCGCGTGGTCCTGCTGAGCGTCGGCCGGGCCCAGCGCCGCCAGCTCGACGATTCGGAGGGGCGGGTGGTCGGGGTCGAGCCCCCGGAGAAGCGGCAGGCAGACGTTGTACACCGGCACCCCCGAGCGCGTCCGAGCCTCCGGCTGGCCGTGGTGGGCATGGCCATGGAACACGAGGTCGACGGGGTACCGATTCAACGGCTCCTCGAGCCGACTCGATCCCAGGAACGGATAGAGCTCCGGGGCCTCGCCCTCGACCGTGGCCTGGATCGGGGAATAGTGCAGGATCGCGACCCGCCGCGGAGTCCGCAGGCGGGCCAGGGCCGACTCGAGCTTGAGAGCCTCGTCCACCGCCTCCCGGACGAAGCGCTTGAAGATCTCCTCGCCCCACGGCTGGAGCGCTCGCTCGCCAAAGCCGCCGCCCAGGCCCTTCACCCCCGCGATACCCAGATCGCCGACCTCGCAGCCGTCGCCGTCCAGGATCGTGATGCCACCGTCCTGGAGGATCTGCGCGACCTCCGCGTGCCGTCCCGATTCGTAGTCGTGGTTGCCGAGCACCCCCACGGCGGGGATGCGGAGCCCGGTGGCGACCTCTCGCGCCAGGATCCGCGCCTCGTCGGGGAGACCGTAGTCCGTGAGGTCCCCGCACAGGAGCAGGACGTCGGCGCCCGCGCTGGCGGCCGCGAACAGGGGCTGGAACGCCCCCTGGGACGCCTTCGTGCAGTGGAGGTCACCGACGGCGGCGACGCGCACGGGGAGCCCGACGTCCATTCGCGCGGACCACGGCGAGACCCGGGCCGGGAGCGGTCGGCGCCGGCGCCAGCTCGGGCGGGATCGCCGCCGTCCAGTGCGCGATGTCCGCAGCCGTCATTTCTCCGCGGGGCTCCAGGCGGCCGTCCGCATACCCGCGCTCGGTGACGTCGATCAGGTACTGCTGTCGAGACAGCAACGTTCCGTCGCACACCCCGGCGTCCGTACCGGGCCACGTCTGCTCGCGTTGGAGCCGTCCCAGGAGGAAGGCCATCACCGCGTCGGGGATGGCCGCGCGCTCGCCCGGATAGATGAATCCGAAGAGGACCAGGTGGCTCAGGAGAACTCTCCACCGCCGCCCGAACCGTCCCAGCAGGCGGCGCCAGTCGAGCTCCCGCCCGCACGCGAGGATCAGGTGCGCGACATCGGCGCCGTCGTACCGCTCGCGCTCCATGATGAACGCCTTGGACCAGATCATCTCCTCGGGGGGGCACAGGCGGACCGGCACGCCGAGCACGCGCCCGGGAACCGCGTACGTGAACCAGAGGTCGTCGACCACGGCAACCGCGTTCCCCGAGCTGAAGATGAGATCGATGAACCGCTCGCCCATGTAGGCCTTCGCGAGCCAGTGCGGGAAGGTCAGCTCGGTGACGAACCCGGCCGCGTCGAGGGCGGCCAGCGCCCGCTCGCAGTCTCGCTGGCGAAGGAAGACGTCCAGGTCTTTCGTGTCCCGAAGGACCCCGGTGTACGGCGCCAGGGCATGCGCCCCCCCGATCAGGAACTCGACCTCGGCCCGACGGAGCGTCTCCAGCGCCGTGACGTAGACGCCGCGCGCCTCCGGGTCGAGCCCCTCGCCGGCGTGCTCCGCGGGCGTCGAGAAGTGAGGCGTCGCGAGCCTGGGTGTCCCCACTGCGAGCTCCCCGTGCATGGGCCGCGCCGGTCAGCTTGCCGAGGACTGGTCCCGCTGCCCGGGGATGAGCCCGGCGATCGCGTCCCGCAGCTGGCCCAGCCGGAAGGGCTTCTCCAAGTAGCTCGCCGCCCCGAGCCGGAGTGCGCTCGTGGCCACTTGCCGACCCCCGAACGCGGTCACCAGCAGGACCGGCACGTGCGGGAACTCACGGCGCAGCATCGGCAGCAGGTCGAGGCCGTTCAGCCCCGGCATTCGGTTGTCGAGGATGACGAGGTCGAACGCGTTCTCCCGGAGCGTCTTCAGGACCTGCGTGCCGCGGTCCCGCTCGGTGACGTCGTGTCCGTCGAATTCGAGGCTCCGGCGCACCAGACTCCGCATCTCCTCGTCGTCGTCGACGACGAGGACCCGGAGGGGCGGAAGCGCTCGAGCGTCCGCCTCACGCACGGCGAGGCTCGCGGGAGTCAGCGGAGAGGTAGCCGTGCCACTCATGCCCTACAGGGGAGCAAGGACCATGCCACCTCATCCCTGCGCCTCCGTCAGCCCGGGGCCGACCCGCGACATACTGGCCTGCATCCGTTGGAGGGTTCGGACGCTGATCCCGAGGATGCGGGCGGCCGCCCGCTTGTCGCCCCGGACCTCGTCCAGGATGCGTCGGATGTACTGGCTCTCCACCTCGGCCAGCGAGGGGCGCACGCCCAACTCCCCGCTCGAGCCCGGCGTGAACTCGATCCGGAGGTCGTCGCGCGTGATGAGCGGGCCCTTGGCGAGGGTGGCGGCTCGCTCGACGACGTTCTCCAGCTCCCGGACGTTGCCCGGCCAGTTGTGCTCGTGGAGCCACTTCATCGCCTCGTCGTCGAAGCCCGTGGTCTCCTTGCCCATGCCGGCAGCGGCCCGCTTCAGGAAATGCTCGGCCAGGATCGGAATGTCCTCGGGCCGCTCCCGGAGGCTCGGGATCCGGATGGGGATGACGGCCACCCGGTAGTACAGGTCCTCGCGAAACTTTCCCTGGCGGACGAAGGCCGGCAGGTCCCGGTTGGTCGCGCTGATGAGGCGCAGGTCCACCTTGATCTCCTCGTTGCCGCCGACGGGCCGCACGACGCGGTCCTGCAACGCGCGGAGGAGCTTGACCTGGAGAGACTGCGGCATCTCGGCGATCTCGTCGAGGAGCAGGGTGCCGCCCTGGGCCTCGACGAAGAGACCCCGTCGCTTCCGGTCCGCGCCCGTGAACGAGCCCTTCTCGTGGCCGAACAGCTCCGACTCCAGCAGCGTCTCGGGAATGGCCGCGCAGTTGACGGCGACGAACGCCTTGTCGCGGCGACCGCTGTGCCAGTGGATGGCGCGCGCCACCAGCTCCTTGCCCGATCCGCTGTCGCCCAGGAGGAGCACCGGTGCGTCGGTCTCCGCCACCGCCCGGATCTGCTCGAACACCCCCTGCATGGCCTTCGAGCGGCCCAGGATGTTGTCGAAGCTGTACCGCCGCTCGACTTCGGCGCGGAGCCGGCGGTTCTCCTCGCGGAGCTGCTGGTCCTCCACGGCGCGCTTGACGACCAGCGAGAGCTCCGGAAGCTTGAACGGCTTGGTCAGGTAGTCGTAGGCGCCCAGACGCATGGCGTCGATGGCGCTCTCCAGGCTCCCGAACGCGGTCATGAGGACGACCCGCGTCCGGGGCTGGACCCGCTGGGTCTCCCGCAGCACGGCCAGCCCATCCACCGGTTCCATGACGAGGTCGGTGAGGACGACCGAGTACTCCTCGCGGCCGAGCGCGGTCTGGGCGTCCTCGCCCCCCGTCACGGCCGTCACCGCCCAGCCGTCGCCCTCGAGGTGACGACGGAGGAGAGCCACCATGTCGGCATCGTTGTCCACGACGAGGATCCGGGGTTTCATGCCTGCTCCCTCCTGGCGGCGGACGTGGTCGTGGGACTAGCCTCAGGCAGCCAGACCGTGAAGGTGGTGCCGTCGCCGGGCGTGCTCGCGACCTGGATGTCGCTCCCGTTGGACCGGACGAGATCTCGACAGATCGACAGACCGAGGCCCGACCCGTCACGAGCGGACTTCGTGCTGAAGAAAGGGTCGAAGATCTTCGGCAGGACGTCCGGGGGGATTCCGGACCCGGTGTCCCGCACCGCGATCGCGACGCCCGGTCGATCGTCCTCGTCAGACCGGCGCGCGCCCGTCACGTCGATCCGGCCGCCCGACGGTGTCGCTTCGATGGCGTTCGTGAGGAGGTTGATCATCACTTGCTGGAGATGCCCCGGGTCGACGAGCACCGGGGGCAGGTCCCCCGGCATCGAGACGGCCAGGGTGACGCCGCGGCTCCGGGCGAAGTGCTGCAGCAGCGGCCGGAACCCGTCGATGGCCGAGCGAGGATCGGTCGCGGCCCGCTCGGGCTCACGCTGGCGAAATGGATCCAGGGCGGCGCGAATCATCCGCGAGATCCGGTCGATCTGCGCGACGATGACGTCGAGATCCTCGCGGAGCGGGGAGTCCTTCGGCAGGGCCCGCAGCGCCAGCTCGGCGCGGCCGGCGATGATGTTGAGCGGCGTCCCGACCTCGTGGGCGATGCTCGAGCAGAGCTTGCCGGCGATGGCGAGGGACTCGGTCTGCCGCAGGCGACGCATCAGCTCGAGCGACCGACCGGTCTCGGCCTCCACCCGCTGGTGCGCGTCCTCCAGCCGCTCGGTCATCCGGTTGAACGCCGCCGCCACCTGCCCCAGCTCATCGCGGCTCCGGACGGGCACGGTCGCCCTCGGCTCCCCCGCCACGACCCGCTCGATGCCCTGGGTCAGGTCGGCGACCGGGCGGAACACGAGCCGCTGGAGCGCGAGCCCGACGACGAGGGCGAGGAGGGCGGCGAGGACGAGCCCGCTCAGCAAGCTCCTCGAGTTCTCCCGGAGGAGATCGGCCTCCAGGCGACCCGCGACGTAGGCGACCTCGAGCACCCCGTCGTCGGCGCCCGCTGGCCGGACTGGGAGGAGGACGGAGTGGAGCCGGATGTCCGCGCTCCGGTGGGGCACGACCGCCGGCTGGCCGCTGTCCCGCACCTGCCGGTGCCGGTCCAGGGGCAGCCCCGGGTCGCCGGCAAGGAGGTTCGAGTCGAGGCGCGTGGCGAGGTTCGCGTCCAGCAGGCGGATGCGGACGATCTCGGTTTGCTTCACGACCAGGTCGGCGGCGAGCCGCTGGACGTCGGCGAGCGTGTCGGTTCGAAGACCGTGCTCCACGGCGAGCCGGATCGCCGTGCTCGTGACGCGGACACGCTGATCGAACTCCGTCCGTCGTTGCTCGCGCTCCTCCTGCCAGCGAACGTAGGCGTACCCGGCGACGACGAGGATCATCGGAACCAGAAGAAGCAACACCAGGCGGAGTCGTAGTCCCACGGGGGCCTCAGTCTAGCACGCACCGGAGGCACGCCAGATCGGCGCCGGCACGACAGGATGGCGTTCCGTCAACGCGCTTTCTCCGTGATCTCGCGAGCACTTGCACGACATCGAGGTATCGCGAACCTCTCCCCTTCGTGGCATCCGCCTTGCTCCCACCACGGCCAGAGGCATCGCGAACTGGACCCGAGCGGAGCGCCGTGAACAAGCAGAGTGTCGCGCCATCGGTCGTCCGAGACGCGCGATCGAGCGGAGGAGCCATGATGAGTCGCACCATCGTCGGAGCTGTCCTGGCATCGCTGCTGACCCTGGCGGGTTGCAGCACGTTTCCCACACTCGGCGGCCCAGGCTCCCCCGCCGGCGCCGGCCTCCCCCCTGGAGACGGTGCCGCCGCAGCCCGGGCCGACCTACGTCTGGGTCCCCGGCGCCTACACGTGGCAGCCCGCCCCCCGGGCCTACGTGTGGGTGCCCGGCCACTGGACGATCCCGCCCCGGGGCTACGTCTGGGTTCCGGGTCACTGGCAGACGCAGGCGAACGGCAACGTGTGGGTCGACGGCGCTTGGCGCGTCAACTGACCAGCAGGGGGTAGTGGCTGCCCGCGTCACCATCGAGGAGACGGGCTGCACGGTCCATGCCGACGGGGGGTGTGACGGCCCCCGTCGGCGACTGCCGAATCCGGCCGAGAGTCGGCCAGTCGCCACGGCGTTGACTCGCCCGACAGCCTGACGTGTGTTCGAGCGCCACCGGCGCGGTCGGAGCACACGAGGTCCAGGGACGTCAGCACCGTCAAGGTGTCGTCGCGGCGACACGATGTCGCCGGATCTCCGTGGAGTCCTCATGACCACGGTCACCGGCGGGACGATCGATCGCGCATCTCCGGCGGGTTTTGAGCGCAGTCCGCACGATCCACGACGCCCACCGCGTCCGTGGAATCGGCGTTGCATCCTCCGCCGGCATGACACCGCCTGCCGCCGGCGCGCTTCACCGCACCTCCGTCCCCTCCGGCGCGATCGCCGAGGTCGAGCACGACCACGCGTTCCGTGCCCTTCCCTCGTCCTCGGATCTCTGGGCCGCGATCCTGGCCGGAGGCTGGGGCATCCGCCTTCGCCCCCTCACGCGACTCATCTGCGGGGACGATCGACCGAAGCAGTACGTGGCGGTGACGGGGTCTCGCTCGCTCCTGCAGCGCACCCTGGACCGCGCCGCCCTGAAGATCCCGGCCGAGCGCACGGTCGTGGTCAGCCTCGAGGCGCAGGCCAGCCATCTGGCGGCGGCGATGGCCGGTCACGACGCACAGGCTGCTGCTCCAGCCTGCCGACCGCGGCACCGCGTCCGGCGTGCTCTTGCCGGCCCACTGGATCCAGCAGCGAGCGCCCGACGCCACCCTGGTCGTCTTTCCGTCGGACCACCTCGTCCTGGAGGCAGAGGCCTTCATGGACCAGGTCCAGGAGGCCGCGGAATTCGTCGACGCGAACCCGGGGCGCATCCTCCTCCTGGGAGCCCAGGCCACGGAGGCGGAGACCGAGTACGGCTGGATCGAGGGCGGGCCGATGCTCGGTCCGGCCGGCAGCGGCGCCGTGCGGGCCGTGCGCCGGTTCGTCGAGAAGCCCTCTCCCGAGGTGGCGCGCGCGTGCCTGGCCGCCGGGGCATCGTGGAACACCTTCGTGTTCGTGGCGAAGGTGCGGACGCTCGTGGAAGCCGGCCGGCTCTGCGTCCCGCGGATTCACGCGGTGCTGGAGGAGATGGTCCACCTCGCGAGCCGGGGCGCCGGGCTCGAGGCAGTCCGGCGAGCGTGCGCCGCCCTCCCCGACGGGAACTTCTCCCGAGACGTCCTGCAGAACGTGACGCCGAGGCTGGCCGTCCGGACGCTGACCGGCGTGACGTGGTGCGACTGGGGGTCGCCCCGCCGGGTGGTCGCGAGCCTCGCGCGCCTCGGCATCAGGCCCGCGTGGCTCGACCAGCTTCCCGAGCCGGCCGAAACCGGTCCGGAGAAGTGAGGGCCGACTCTCTCCGGACGCGCCCCGGCCGCCCCTATCCCCTCGGCGCCACCTGGGATGGGGCGGGCGTCAACTTCGCCCTGTTCAGCGATCACGCCACCGGGGTCGAGCTGTGCCTCTTCGACCCGGCGGACCCCGGGACGGAGACGCAGCGCGTCCCGGTGACGGAGCGCACGGATCAGGTCTGGCACGTCTACCTCCCGGAGGGGCGCCCGGGACTCCTCTACGGGTACCGCGTGGACGGCCCCTTCGAACCCGCCGCGGGCCACCGCTTCAACGCGCGCAAGCTCTTGCTCGACCCGTACGCCAAGGCGATCGCGGGCGCGATCGAGTGGAGCGACGCGATCTTCGGGTACCGGGTCGGCGATCCGGAGGCCGACCTCTCGCGGGACGACCGCGACAGCGCCCCCTTCGTGCCGAAGAGCGCCGTCGTGGACTCCGCGTTCACCTGGGGGGACGACCGGCCGCTCCGCACCCCGTGGCACCTCACGGTGATCTACGAGGCCCACGTCAAGGGCTTCACCGCCCGGAACCCGGCCGTCCCGGAGAAGCTCCGCGGCACGTACGCCGGCCTCGCCTCCCCCGCGTCCATCGAGTACCTGAGCCGCCTGGGAGTGACCGCCGTCGAGCTGATGCCCGTCCACCAGTTCGTGCGCGACCGCCATCTCGTGGAGCGCGGGCTGACCAACTACTGGGGCTACAACACGATCGGTTTCTTCGCGCCCGACTCTCGCTACGCCAGCGAGGGCGTCCGCGGCGAGCAGGTCCGCGAGTTCAAGCAGATGGTCAAGGCCCTCCACCAGGCCGGGATCGAGGTCATCCTCGACGTCGTCTACAACCACACCGCCGAGGGCAATCACCTCGGCCCCACGCTCTGCTTCCGCGGGATCGACAACGCGGCCTACTACCGGCTGACCGACGACCGGCGCTACTACATGGACTACACCGGGTGCGGCAACACCCTCGACATGACGCATCCCCGGTGCGTCCAGCTCCTGATGGACAGCCTCCGGTACTGGGTGTCGGAGATGCACGTCGACGGCTTCCGCTTCGACCTGGCGTCGGCCCTGGCGCGGGAGCTCCACGAGGTCGACCGGCTGTCGTCGTTCTTCGACGTCATCCACCAGGATCCCCTGATCAGCCAGGTCAAGCTCATCGCCGAGCCCTGGGACCTGGGGGAAGGCGGGTACCAGGTCGGCAACTTCCCCCCCGGCTGGGCCGAGTGGAACGGCCGGTACCGGGACACGGTCCGCCGGTACTGGAAGGGGGACTCCGGCCAGGTGGCGGACCTCGCCTACCGGCTCACGGGATCGAGCGACCTCTACGAGTCGGACGGCCGCCGGCCGTCGGCCAGCATCAACTTCGTGACCGCCCACGACGGCTTCACGCTCCTCGACCTGGTCAGCTACAACGACAAGCACAACGAGGCGAACGCCGAGGAGAACCGGGACGGCACCTCCGACAACCTGTCCTGGAACTGCGGCGTCGAGGGCCCCACCGACGATCCCGCGGTGACCGCCCTCCGGGCGCGGATGCTCCGCAACTTCCTGGCCACCCTCTTCCTGTCGCAGGGCGTGCCGATGCTGGTGAGTGGCGACGAGACGGGGCGGACCCAGCAGGGCAACAACAACGCCTACTGCCAGGACAACGAGCTCTCCTGGGTCAACTGGACGCTGTCCCGCTCGGCCCGGGCCCAGCTGGGGTTCACGCAGCGCCTGATCCGCCTGCGCCTGGGGCACCCGGTCTTTCATCGCCGTCTCTTTTTCCAGGGCCGCCGGATCGAGGGCTCCGAGGTCAAGGACCTGTCCTGGTTCCGGCCCGACGGGAAGGAGATGACCCAGGAGGAATGGACGAACGGCTTCACGCGCTGCCTGGGCCTCCGGCTCGCGGGGGACGCGATCGAGGAGGTCGATCAGGCGGGGAATCCCATCCGGGACGATACGTTCCTGCTCCTGCTGAACGCCCACCACGAGCCGCTCGAGTTCGTGCTCCCCGCCCATCGGGCCCGACTGCGCTGGGACCTGGTCCTCGACACGCGCGACTGGACTCCCGGGGCGGGGGCGTTCCGGGCGGGTGATGCGTACCCGCTGGAGGCGCGCAGCCTGGCCTTGCTGCGCCTCCGAGCGCCGCAGGGAGCGCCATGACGGCGGCGGCGGGGCCCGGATCGTCCGCCGTCCGGCGTGAATCCGGGTCCCGCGGGTCCGGCATCCCCGGTGCCACCTATCGCCTCCAGCTCGGAGCCCGGCTGACCTTCGGCGGCGCGAGCGACCTCGTGCCCTACCTCGCCGAGCTGGGGATCACGGACTGCTACCTGTCGCCCATACTCCAGCCTTGCGCTCCGGAGTCGCACGGGTACGACGTGGCCGATCACGGCCTGCTCAACCAGGCGCTCGGCGGAGAACCCGGCTACCAGACGCTCGCCGACGCGCTCCGCGCGCACGGGATGGGCCAGATCGTCGACGTCGTCCCCAACCACATGGGCATCTCGGGAGGACGGAACGCCTGGTGGCAGGACGTCCTCGAGAACGGCGCGGCCTCCCCGTTCGCGGCGTTCTTCGACATCGACTGGGAGCCGGCCAAGCCCGAGCTGCGCAACCGGGTGCTCCTCCCGATCCTCGAGGATCACTACGGCCGCGTCCTCGAGAATCAAGAGCTGCGGCTCGAGTACGCGGACGGTGCGTTTCTCGTCCAGTACCGCGACACCGTCCTCCCGATCGACCCGTCCACCTACCCACAGATCCTGGCGTGGCGACTGGCCGACCCCCCGGGCGCCGGCGGGCACGGCGCGCCGCACGTCGTGGAGCTCCAGAGCATCATCGCCGCCGCCGCTCGCCTGCCGGGCCGGACAGAGATCGAGCCCGAGCGTCAGGCGCAACGGGCGCGTGAGAAGGAGATCATCAAGCGCCGGCTCGATGCGGTCACCCGCGAGACGCCGGCCGCGAAGGGACTCGTCGAGGAAGCCCTCTGGGTCCTCAACGGTGCCACGGGTCAGCCGGAGAGCTTCGATCGACTGGATGCCCTGCTGAGCGCCCAGGCATACCGCGTGGCCTACTGGGGCGTCGCCGGCGACGAGATCAACTACCGGCGCTTCTTCGACGTCAACGACCTCGCGGCCATCCGCATGGAGGACCCGGCCGTCTTCGAGGCGACCCACCGGCTCCTGTTCCGCCTGATCCGGGAGGGTCGCATCACCGGACTTCGGATCGACCATCCCGACGGCCTCTACGCCCCCGCGAGCTACCTCGCCGCGCTCCGGGAGCGGTGCGCCGAGGCACCGACCGGCGGGCCCTTCTACGTGGTCGTCGAGAAGGTGCTGATGCCCGGCGAGTCCCTCCCCGGCCACTGGCCCGTACACGGCACCACCGGGTACGAGTTCCTGAACGTGCTCAACGGGCTCTTCGTGGATCCGAACGGGGCCCGCGCCCTCGAGCAGATCTACCAGCGGTTCACGGGCCTGACCACTCCCTTCGCCGACGTCGCCCACCAGACCCGGCGGCTGGTCACCGACACGACGATGGCCAGCGAGCTCAACGTCCTCGGTCGGCGCCTCGCGCGCCTCGCCGAGCGGCGACGTGAGTCCCGGGACTTCACCGGCCGGAGCCTGACGGAGGGGCTGCGCGAGATCGTGGCGTGTTTCCCCGTCTACCGGTCGTACGTCGGTGACGACGGCCAAGGCGCCAGCGAGCAGGACAGGGAGCACGTGGCGCAGGCCGTGGCGGCCGCGAAGCGACGGAGCCCGATCACGAACCCGTCGATCTTCGACTTCATCGGGGACCTGCTCTGCCGGACGGGGGAGCTGGACTTCGTGCGCCGATTCCAGCAGCTGACCGGCCCCGTCGCCGCCAAGGGCGTGGAGGACACCGCGCTGTACCGGTACAACCGCCTCCTCTCCTTGAACGAGGTCGGCGGCGCCCCCGACCGCTTCGGCACCCCGGTGACGGAGTTCCACCGGTTGAACGCCGAGCGGCTCGCGCGCTGGCCGCACTCCCTGTCGGCCACCTCGACCCACGACACGAAGCGGAGCGAGGACGTCCGCGCCCGGATCAACGTGCTCTCGGAGATTCCGCACGAGTGGCGCACGCGCGTGCGCGCGTGGCATCGCCTGAATCGGCGCCACCGCACGCTGATCGACGGCCGGCCGGCGCCCGACCCGAACGAGGAGTATCTCCTCTACCAGACACTGATCGGCGCCTGGCCCATCGAGCCGGTCGGCGACGCCGAGTACGCGGCGTTCACCGAGCGAATCCAGGCGTACATGTTCAAGGCGCTCCGAGAGGCGAAGGTCCACACGAGCTGGGTCAATCCGAACCCCGCCTACGACGCCGCCATGCGTCGATTCGTCGCCGCGATCCTCGACCGGTCCGAGCCACCGCGGCCGGCGCCGGGCCGGCTTCGACGTCTCGTCGCCCCGCTCGTACCCGAGAGCGGCGGAAACCCGTTCCTCGCGGACTTCCGCGGGTTCCAGGGACGGATCGCGGACGCCGGGATGTACAGCGCGCTCGCCCAGACCCTCTTGAAGATCGCCGCCCCGGGCGTTCCGGACTTCTACCAGGGGACCGAGGAGTGGGACCTCAGCCTGGTCGATCCCGACAACCGCCGCCCCGTGGACTACCAGCGCCTCCAGAGAGACCTGGACGGGATCCGAGGCGCGCTCGCCGACCCGGCCGTCGACCTGGCGGACCTTGCTCGCTCGCTGGTGTCGGCGAAGGAGGACGGGCGGATCAAGCTCTACCTCATCCATCGGGCGCTCGATCATCGGCGACGACGACCGCGGCTCTACCGGGAGGGCGCCTACGTCCCGCTCCAGGCGCATGGACCCCGTCTGGAGCACGTGGTCGCGTTCGGGCGACGGCTGGACGCGGAGACGGTGATTGCGGTCGCGCCCCGCCTCGTCGCGCGGCTGCACCCGTCGGGCCCCCCGGTGGGTGCCCCATGGTCCGGCACGTGGCTCGTGCTGCCGGAGGCGTGGGCCTCCCGCGTCTATCGGAACGTGCTGACCGGCGAAGCGGTGGAGGTGGTGACGCGGGATGGGCGCCCGACCCTGGGGCTCGACGCGGCGCTCATGACCTTCCCGGCTGCGCTTCTCGAAGCGGTGGACCGACCCTGAACCGACAGCGCACGGCTGGCATCGGCCAGCCCTGACAGGAGAGACCCATGGCAGGCGGCTCGGCGGGCTTTCACGAGGCGGAGGATGCGCTCTCCCCCACGACCAAGGACATGCATCGGGCCATCGTGAGCCTGATGGAGGAGCTCGAGGCCATCGACTGGTACCAGCAGCGCGTGGACGCGGCAAGTGACGGCGATCTGAAGGAGATCCTCCGGCACAACCGGGACGAGGAGAAGGAGCACGCCGCGATGGTCCTCGAGTGGATTCGACGCCGGGACCCGCGCTTCGACGAGTTCTTGCGCGCCTTCCTGTTCACGGACCGACCCATCACCGCCATGGAGGCGACGGCCGCGGGTGGCGCCGATGGCGGGAGCGGCCGGCGCGGCGCCGGCGGTGCGCGCGAGCCTTTCGTGACCGTGGGATCGCTGAGAGGAGGCCGCTGATGGACATCCTGAGACGCGACAGCGCCCAGCTCTCCGACGCCGTCTGGAAGGAGCTGGACGAGGCGGCCGCCACGTCGGCCAGGAACGTGATGACTGCTCGGCGGATCGCCACGTTCGACGGGCCCCGCGGCTGGGACTACATCGCGACGCCCCTCGGGACCATGAAGGCCTGCGAGACGGGCGACGGGAAGGCGGTGGTCTGCGTGCCGGAGATCGCGCTCCTCGCGCAGATCCGGGCCGACTTCAGCCTGCCCTGGTCGGCGGTCGAGGCCTTCGAGCGAGGCGGGCCGGCGCTCGACACCGCCACGGCCGAGGACGCCGCGCGAGAGGTCGCGCTGGCGGAGGACCGCCTCGCGTACTCCGGCCAGCCCGTCGGCACCGGGTTCCTGGAGGATCCCGGGTCGCCCTCCCTCCGCCTCGGAGACTGGGCGGACCCCGTTCGCGTGATCAACGACCTCGTCCAGGCGGTCGAGATGCTGGACCGGCTGACGGTGCCCGGTCCCTACGAGGCGGTGCTCTCGCCGGATCGTTACTACGCCTATCTCACCGCCGCGAATCGTGGCTACCCGGTGCCCCGTCACACCAAGAACATCATCGCCGAGGTTCACCGCTCGCTCGTGATGCGCGACGGCGGGGCGCTGTTCTCGGTGCGCGGCGGCGACTTCATCCTCACCGTCGGCGGCGATCTCGCCGTCGGTTACCGCTCACACGATCGGGACGCTCTGCACCTGTTTTGCGTGGAGACCCTCGCGCCGCAAACCCTCAGTCCCGAGGCGGTGTGCCTCCTCAAGGGCGACGAGCCGAGCGCCTGAGCTAGCCCCGCCGACCCTCCGAACGACACCGTGTCGAGCGAGCGACGCGGTGTCCGTTCGGGCGCCCGCGCGAGCGCCGATCGTCGCGCCCTCACGCAGCTCCGCGTGGCATGGCGCTTGCTCCTTCTACGGTATGGCACACGCCAAGACCGCGTCGACCAAGTCACGCGCAACCAAGCTACGCAAGAGCGCGAAGAAAGCGTCTCGAGGCTCCGGCCCGGTCGCCGAAGGCGCCGGCACTCCGGCCGGCCGAGCTGACGAAGAAACCCCAAGCCAGACGTCGCCAGCGGAGTGCGGTGACGGCCGTCCGGAAGGACACCACGGTCCTTCAGACCGATCAGGGGCCACGCGCCGCCTGGAGCGCCTCGAAGCCAATGTTCCAGAAGCGCTAGGAGAACAACATGCGAAGCGCCCGAACGAACGGTCTCGCGGTCGCCCTGGCCGGCTTTCTCGTCGCCGGCTGCGCCGCGCTGGGTCCCCTGTCCGACGGATCCGGCTCGGAGACCGGGCAGCGCTCCGGATCCGGTCCCGCGCTGGAGCGCGTCAGTCCTCAGGACGCCGCGCGCCTTCGCCGCGTCATCGAGCCCTTGGCGCGGGCCGCCGACAAGCCGCCGGCCCAGGTGAAGATCGGGATCCTCTCCGACCGGAGCATCAACGCCGCCAATGCGGGCGGCGGGGAATTCTACGTGACGCGCGGTCTCCTGGATCGCGCCACGGACGAGCAGCTGCTGGCGATCATGGCGCACGAGGTCGCGCACAACGATCTCGGCCACGTGGCGAAGGCCCAAGCCGTCAATGCGGGCGTGGGGATCGGCGCCGCGATCCTCGAGCAGGTCATCCCCCAGGCGGCGATCATCACGCCCATCGCCGGCACCTTGATCACCCGCGCCCACAGCCGCTCGGAGGAGCTCGAGGCGGACAAGCACGCCGTGACGCTCCTCCGACGGGTGGGCTCGTCGAAGCAGGCGCTCGAGAACACGCTCGCCTGGCTCCAGCGCAGCTCGGGCGGCGGCGACGGGAGCGGCGGCTGGTTCGCCACGCACCCGGGGACCAGCGACCGCATCCAGGCGCTCCGCCAGCTGCCCTGACCGCGAGGCGGGAGGCATTTCATGGGGCGGTCATGCACCGCCCGGGAAGGAAGAAGCAATGCAAGCGATCCAGCTGCTGAAGCAGGAGCACGGGAAGGCCAAGGCCGCGTTTCAGGAGATCGAGAAGGCGCCGAGTGCCCGGCGGGGCGCTCTTTGGGAGAATCTCCGTCCGGAGCTCGAGCTTCACGAGAAGAAGGAAGAGCGGCACCTCTACGGGCCCGCGGCCCGCGAGAACCAGGGGGACCGGACCCTGGCCGACTGGGAGGGCACGCACCAGCACGAGGTGCAGGAGGCCGAGCGCCTGATCAAGGAGATCGGTCGTCTCGATCCGTCCGACGATGCGTGGCTGGGGACGGTGAAGAAGCTCCGAGGGGCGCTCGAGCAGCACATTCAGAAGGAAGAGCAGCAGATCTGGCCGAAGATCGAGCAGCTCTGGAGCCCCCAGCGACTGGAAGAGGCCGGCCGTCAGATGGAGACCATGAAGCCGACCGGGCCGGGGCCGCGGCGGCTTGATCCGCAACCGCTCGGCCGCGCGAGAGGGTCCCAGGGGGATCGCCTCGCGCGGCCGGCCTGCCGGTACCGGGCCGTGATCTCCTTCGGCTTCACCAGGCTGCCCCTCTCGTGGCGCGAGCTCGCCACGCGGACCATCAAGGAGTTCGTGGCGGACAACGGCCTCGGCCTCGCGGCCCAGCTCGCCTACTACTTCTTCTTCGCCCTCTTCCCGACGATCCTGGTCGGGATCGCGCTGGCGAGCTTCTTTCCGCTGGACGACTTCGTCGACCGGATCGTGAGCGTGCTCGGCGGAGTGGTCCCGGGCGACGTCATCACGATCGTCCAGGAGCAGATCCGGAAGATCTCCCAGGGGGAGAACGGGGGCATCCTGACGGTCGGCTTGCTCCTGGCGGTGTGGAGCAGCTCGGCGGCGATGGTCGGCATGATCGACGCGCTCAACCGCGCCTACGACATCGAGGAGGGGCGCGCCTGGTGGAAGGTCCGACTCCTCGCGCTCGCGCTCACCCTCGCCCTCGCCGCGTTCGTCCTCCTCGCCTTCGCGCTGGTGCTGCTGGGCCCGACCGCGGCGGATTACGTCGCCCGCGTCACCGGCCTCGGCCCCGTCTTCGCGTGGACGTGGAAGATCCTGCAGTGGCCGATCATCGTCGCGCTGGTCGCGGGCGGGGCGGGCATCGTCTACTACTTCGCCCCGGACGCCGAGCAGGAGTGGGTATGGGTCACGCCTGGATCCGTGCTCACCACCGTGCTGTGGCTCCTCGCGTCGCTCGGCTTCAAGTACTACGTCACCAGGTTCGGGGATTACACGGAGACATACGGGGCCATCGGCGGCGTGATGGTGCTCCTCCTGTGGTTCTATCTCTCGGGGCTGGTCGCGCTCCTGGGGGCCGAGCTGAACGCCGAGATCGAGCACGCCTCGCCCTACGGCAAGGCGGTGGGCGAAAAGGTCCCGGGACAGCGGCGCGCCATCGGCGCCCTGGCCTTCGGGCGCTACCGGAGCTGCTTGCCGGCGCCCGAACCCGGAGAACCGATACCGGCGTCGGTCCCCACCTCCGCGCCGCCGGGCGCCTTCCGGCGGGCCGTCCTCGCGGTGGTCGCAGCCGTCCTCGTATTCCGCGCCCGTTGCTAGCCGTCAGGCTGTCGCCGGCGCGACGACGTGTCGTCCCGCCGATGCGGTCCAGACGCCGCGGCCGGCGGCGGATCCTGCGTGGACGGCGGGCCGGAGCGATCTCGGGCGCGCCGACGGCGCCGGGCGGCGACCACGACGGCATAGCCCGCGACCAGGATCAAGAACCCGACCGGGATCAATCCAGGCCACTGGTGCCGCTCGCGTGCCGCGAGGGCTTCGGGATTGGGTCGATCCGGCGTGGGCTGCGCGTACAGCGCGGTGGTCGCGGCAACCAGGCAATAGGCGGCGAGGAGGAGGGCCACCGTCGCGATCACCCTCCGCACGTGCCGCAGCTCGCGGCCTGAGACGAGGGCGTCGGACCGCCGCTCGACGCTTCCGTGCGGCCCCCTCGTCGAACGGCTGTGATCCCGCGGTCGTCTGCTGGCCCTCCGAAGCGCGCCGTTCACGGCCTTCATTCGTGCAATGGCTGTGCCCTGCACGGTCTCTCCTGGCATCCCGCTTGCTCGATCATTGTGAGCCGCGAAAGGAGGCGTGACATGAAGGCGGTCGTCGGCGTCGTCCGGGAGCTCGAGGAAGTCCAGCGCATCGTCGAGACCGTGCGGGGGATGCCGATCGCCCACGACCGGATCAGCGTCCTGTCGCCGGGGTCCTCCGAAGCGGCACTCCGCCGCGTCCCCAACACCGACGCGGAGCAGCCTGGCATCGCCCAGGCGATCGGCAGCGTGGTCGGCGGCGCGGCTGGCTCCGCCGGGGCGCTCGCCGTCGCCTCGGTGATGCTGCCCGGGGTCGGCTCCGTCGTCGTCGCCGGCGCGATCGCGCTGGGGCTTCTCGGCGCCGCCGCCGGGGGCGCCGTCGGTGGCCAGCTCGAGAATGCGCTGTCCCGCGGTCTGCCGACGGACGAGCTGTACGTCTATCGGGACGCGCTCCGCAAGGGCCGGAGCATCGTCGTGGTGATGGCGGAGGATGAAGCGGAGGCCACCCGCGTGCGCGAGGTCCTCGACAGGCTCGGCGCGGAGAGCGTCGATGCCGCCCGGGAGGAGTGGTGGGTCGGCCTCCGCGACGCCGAGGAGGCCGAGTACATCCGGCAGGGCGGCGACTTCCGAAAGGACGAAGAGCTCTACCGGATGGGATTCGATGCCGCCTTCCGGGAGACTTCGCGCGAGGAGCGCGCCGCCTCGCTCGGTGAGCGATACGGGCCGGCCGCCGACGAGCCGGCGTTCCGTGCGGGGCATGCTCGCGGCCGAGCGTACTGCGCCGCGCTGGCGGAGGACTCCGCCGGCCGGCGGGGGGAGACGTCCCACTCGGCCTGATTCGCGTCGCGGGCCGCAGTGCTCGCGTCCTCGCGCCCGCGTGCCCGGTCAGTGCAACCGGTAGAGGTGAGCCGCGATGTCGCGGGCGTCGGCCGGGGTCACGCCCAGTCCCGGCATGATCGTGCCGGGATGCACGGCTTGCGGGTCGCGGATCCAGGCGATCAGGTCGAGGGGACGGTTGGGCAGCGCGCCCGCGATGTACGGGCGCGAGGCGAAGCCGGCCAGCGAGGGCCCGACGCGCCCGCGCGCCTCCGCGACGCCGGGAATCACGTGACAGCCACCGCAGCCGTGCCGCCGGATGGCGGCGATGCCGCGCGCCGCGTCCCCGTCCGGCACCGGCGCTCGGGAACGCTCGTCGTCCGAGCAGCCGAGCAGGAGCCCGGCGAGCAGGACCACCGCCGCGCGCCTCATGCGAGGAACGGCCCCAGGGAAATGGTGGCCAGCACCACCAAGGCGGCGCCGAGCGCGAAATAGGCCACCAGCGCGGCGTTGACCAGCGTCGCGTGCCCTCGGAGGTCGGCCGGCGCGAGCCACGCCCACAAGGCCGACGTCCCCAGCATCGCCAGGGCCACGCCGCCCCCGATCCACTGGAACAGGAAGAGCGCCAGGACGATCGAGCCGTAGGCGCTCGTCTCGGGGGTGACGCCGGTCTCGCCGTACGCGCGCATGGTGACCGCGATGAACGCGACGTGGAGGCACAGCGCGGCGGTGACCGCGGCGCGGCGGCGACGGATGCCGCCCCGGTGGAGGCTCCGGGTGGCCGCGCGGATCGCGCCGCCGGCCGCGGCCAGCGCCGCGGCGCCGAGGACCCCGCCGCCAAGCCCCCCGGCGGGGTTCGGGGCCAGTCGGCGCCGGCGGCGAGGTACGCATAGCTGGCGACCAGGGACACGAGGGCGGTCGCCAGGATGACGATCAGCACCATGGTGCCCCACCAGCCGTTCGAGGTCGGGCCGACCACGGCGAGCGACAGCTCGCCGGCCCGCGCCTCACCCATCTCCGCGATGGCGAGGCGCTCGGAGGCCTGCGGCCAGAACCAGCCCACGAGGCCGAGGGCGCTCACCAGCACGCCGAGTCCGGCCAGGATCAGGCTGTCCACGAGGGCGGCCGCGAACAGGAGCACGAAGCCCACCGACAGGACGAAGGGGCAGATGGTCGAGGCGGGCAAGTGCACGATCGCGACCGGGTGTGCGTGCCACGGCGACACCACGAGGCCCCCGCGCCAGCGGGTCGGGGCCTCGTCGAGCACCGCCAGGACGCGCGCCGTGGCGGGGTCCGGCGCGACGAGGGTCGCCTGCTGCCAGAGCGGATGCCGGCTCGTGACGACCGGAACTCGAGGGAACTGAGCGGCGGGAGGCGGAGACGTCTCGACCCACTCGAGCGTGTCGCCGCCCCACGGATCGGCGCCGGCGCGGCGCCCGCGGCGGGCACTCCACGCGAGGTTCACCAGGAAGAGCAGCACCCCGATCGCGAAGCCCCCCGCGCCGACGCTCGAGACCAGGTTCGGCGCTTCCCACCCGAGCCGGCGGGGTACGTGTACACGCGACGCGGCATCCCGAGGAGGCCGGCGACGTGCATGGGAAAGAACGTCACGTTGAAGAACACGAACATCACCCAGAAGTTCCATCGGCCGAGCCGCTCGTCGAGGCGGCGCCCGGTGATCTTCGGCAGCCAGTAGTAGAGCCCGGCGAAGAGCGGGAAGACCACGCCGCCGATCAGGACGTAGTGGAAGTGGCCGACGACGAAATGGGTGTCGTGGGTCTGCCAGTTGAAGGGCACGATCGCCAGCATCACCCCGGTGAGCCCCCCAGGACGAAGATCGCGAGAAAACCGCCGACGAAGAGCAGCGGCGTTCGCCAGACGGGCCGCCCCGACCACAGGGTGGCCAGCCACGCCATCACCTGGATGCCGCTCGGGATCGCGATCCCCAGGCTCGCGCCGGCAAACATGCCGAGCGCCAGCGCCGAGAGCCCGGTGGTGAACATGTGGTGCATCCAGAGGGTGAAGCTCAACGCGCCGGTGCCGATCATCGACAGGACCATCAGGCGGTAGCCGACGATCGGCCGGCGGGCGAACGTCTGGACGACCTGGGACACGATGCCGGCCGCCGGCAGGAACATGATGTACACCTCGGGGTGGCCGAACATCCAGAAGAGGTGCTGCCAGAGGAGCGGCTTGCCGCCGGCCGTCGGATCGAAGAACCGCGTGAGGAGCTTCCGGTCCAGCTCGAGGAGCGCGGTGCCGACGATCAGCGGCGTGAACGCGAAGATGATCATGACGCCGGTGACGAGCATGGACCACGCGAAGAGCGGCAGGCGCGTCAGCGACATGCCGGGCGCCCGCATCCGCAGGATGCCGGTGATCATCTCCGCCGCTGCGCCCATGGCGGCCACCTCGGCCACGCTGAGCCCGATGTCCCAGAAGTCCATGCCGAGCCCGGGAGAGAACGTCTTGCCCGTCAGCGGCACGTAGGCGAACCATCCGCCGTCGGGCGCGAGGCCGAAGAGGAAGCTCGAATAGAGGAAGATCCCCCCGAACAGATAGGTCCAGTAGCTGAGCGCGGTCAGCCGCGGAAAGGGCAGGTCCCGCGTGCCGAGCTGGAGCGGCAGCACGTACGTGGCGAGCGCCTCGATGAACGGGATCACGAAGAGGAACATCATCGTGGTGCCGTGCATGGTGAAGATCTGGTTGTACGTGACCGCGTCGAGGTAGGTGCTCTCCGGCGTGCCGAGCTGGACGCGCAGGAGCAGACCGAGGATCCCTCCGACCAGGAAGAACGCGAAGGCCGTGACCATGTAACGGTGGGCGATCGGCACGTTGTTGATCGTTCGCAGCGCGCCGAGCCATCCCGGCGGGTCGGTCCAGACCCGCTCGAAGGCCGCCCGGCGCCCGGTGCCCGCCGCCGGGCGGGCGACGGGCTCAGCGGAGGGTGCCGAGGTAAGCGACGAGGGCATGGAGCTCCCCGGCGTCCAGCGGGACTCGAGGCATGCGGCTCCCGGGCTTGAGCGCCTGCGGGTCCGCGACCCAGCCGGCGAGGTTGCCGGGAACGTTGTCGAGCGTGCCCGCCGCCAAGGTCCGGCGGCTGGCGACGTGGGTGAGGTCGGGCCCGCCCACGCCGACGTTCGTGCCCCGCACGGCGTGGCAGCCCGCGCAGCTCTGGGCAAGGAAGACGGCTCGCCCGCGCCGGGCCCTCTCCTCCCGTGGCTCGGCGGCCGGCTGCCGCTCCCGGTCGAGCCACGCCGCGAAATCACTGGGCGAGTCGACGATCACCCAGAACGCCATGTGAGCGTGCTGGGTGCCGCAGTACTCCGCGCACTGCCCCCGGTGAATGCCGGGACGGTCCGCCTGGAGCGCGATCTCGGTCGTCCGGCCCGGGATCAGGTCCATCTTGCCGTGCAGCGCGGGGACCCAGAAGCTGTGAATGACGTCGCGCGACGTGAGTCGAACCCGGACTCGTCGACCCGCTGGAATGTGGAGCTCGTTGGCCGTGGTCACCGGCGCTTCGTGACCGGCACCCGGGTAGTGGATCTCCCACCACCACTGATGCCCGGTCACGTCGACCGTGAGCTCGTCGACGGCGCTCCCAGGCGGCGTGAGGGCCGACAGTCCCCGCAAGGTGGTGACGGCGAGCGCCACGCCGACCACCGCCGGCGCCACGACGCCACCGACGAGGACGGCGGCGAGGGCGCGGCGCTCGTCCGCCGGCCCCGCCGCTCGTCTCGCTCGTCGCGAGCGCAGCACCGCGGCGCCCAGCAGCGCCAGAACGGCGGCGTAGACCAGCCCGAGCGTCAGGAAGAGCGTCCACGACAAGCCGGCGAGATAGTGCGCCGCCGGTCCGGCCGGCGCCAGCGTGGATTGCGGCCGGTCGCACGCCACGAGCGCCACGACCGGACCGAGCGTCCCGAGGGCGAGCAGCCAGCCGCCCACCCCCGAGGGCCGCACTGACGCGGGCGCCATGCGGAGTCTTCCGAGCAAGCCGCATGCCTCGACGCCATGAGCCGCGATCGCAGACGTCGGCGATGTCACCCTGGCGCGACCGCGACATGGTGTCCGGGCTTCCCTGCCGATCGAGAGTCCTCCGCCACCTCACGTGTGCCGGGACTCCGCCGGCACGGGGCTTGCTCCTCCGATCGGTGAGGTGAACGCTCCGATGCTGCGCCTGGGATACAAGCTCTCCAGCGAGGAGTTCGGGCCGACGGATCTGGTCCGCCAAGCGGTGCGGGCCGAGCGTGGCCGGATTCGACTTCGCTCTGATCTCGGATCACTTCCATCCGTGGTCGGACCGTCAAGGACAGAGCCCGTTCGTCTGGGCTGCGCTCGGCGGCATCGCCAACGCCACCGAGCGGCTCACGGTGGGAACGGGCGTGACGTGTCCGATCATCCGGACTCACCCCGCGATCGTGGCGCATGCCGCGGCCACGGTCGCGGCGATGATGCCCGGGCGCTTCTTTCTGGGCGTCGGGACGGGCGAGAACCTGAACGAGCACGTGACGGGAGCCAAGTGGCCGCCCGTCGACGTGCGGCGCGCGATGCTGGAGGAGGCGGTCTCCATCATGCGGCGGCTGTGGCGGGGCCATCTCGAGTCGCATCGAGGGCCCCACTACACCGTGGAGTCGGCGCGGCTCTACACGCTGCCGGCGAAGCCGCCGCCGATCATGGTGGCGGCCAGCGGACCCAAGTCGGCGCGGCTGGCTGGTCGGATCGGCGACGGCTTCGTGACGACCGATCCCGATCCGGCGTTGCTCCGGACGTTCCGCCGGTCGGGAGGGCGCGGCAAGCCCAGCTTCGTCGAGGTCACGGTCTGCTGGGCCAGGAGCGAGCGGGCCGCGCGCCGGACCGCCCACGAGGTGTGGGCGCTCGCGGCGCTCGAGGGCGCGCTCTTCACGGAGATCGCCCAGCCCCAGCACTTCGAGGCGGCCTTCAAGCCCATCACGGAGGCCCAGGTCGCCGAGGCCGTGGTATGCGGGCCCGACCCCACCCGCTATCTTGCCGCGATCCGGCAGGCCAGCCGGGCCGGGTACGACCACGTCTGCCTGCATCAGGTCGGACCCGACCAGGAAGGCTTCATCCGATTCTACGAAACCGAGATCCTCGCACGGCTGCGTCGCCTCGGGGCCTCCCCGCGGCGGCAGCTTGCCCGGGGACGGGCCGCGTGACCCCAAACGGCCGGCGGCAAGCAGCGGCCGCGGAGGAGTCGACAGGGGCGACACGCGTCCCGGACAACACGTCTCCCTCGACGTTCGCCGAGCTCCGGGACGCGGCCGCCGGGTGCCGCGCGTGCGAGCTCTGGGAGCGGGCCACCAGCACCGTGTTCGGTGAGGGTCCGGTGCCGGCGGACGCGATGCTCGTGGGCGAACAGCCCGGCCACGAGGAGGATCTCGCCGGGCGGCCGTTCGTGGGGCCGGCGGGACAGCTCCTCGATCGGGCACTCCAGGCCGCGGGGCTGGATCGAGCGCGCGTGTATACCACGAACGTGGTCAAGCACTTCAACTGGGAGCCCCGGGGCAAGTGGCGAATCCACAAGAAGCCCACCTCGTGGCACGTGCAGGCGTGCCGGCCCTGGCTCACGTCCGAGCTAGCGGCCGTCCAGCCGCGCGTCGTCGTGTGCCTGGGCGCGACGGCCGCCCAGGCACTTCTCGGTCGAGGCGTCCGCGTGACCCGATCGCGGGGCGAGTTGATCCCGTCGACACTGGCGCGGTACGTCATCGCGACGCTCCACCCCTCGGCAGTGCTCCGTGCGCCCGACGATGTCAGCCGCCAGGCCGCGATGGTCCGGCTGGTGAGCGATTTGACGACGGTGGCCCGGCTCCTCACGCACGAGCCGGAGTGAGGGAAGAACCATGGACGAGCTCAAGCTGGCGAGCGTGGTCGGTTTGCTGATGACGCGTCTCGAGGCCGCCTTCGTGGCCGGAATGCTCCCGGAGAACACCCAGATCGTCATCCGTCCGACCTACACGTGGCCCGATGGTCAGCCGACCGTCTGGGTGATCGTCAACACGCCGAACTAGATCCGGTGTGGACCCTGGTCACCCCCCGGCCGGGAAAGGAGAGCGCTCATGAACGCTGTGGCCAGATCGATCGCGGCGCTGACTGCCCTCGGCCTGTCAGGGCTCCTCACGGGAGCGTCCGCTCAGACGCCGCCACCCCCGGCGACGACGCCTGTGGCGGCGGGACCCGCCACCCCGGCGTCGACCGGCCCGGTGATGGCCAAGGTCCTCGTCAACGTCTCGACCCTCGTCGGGAGCAAGGTCAAGGACTCGGCCGGCCAGGAGGTCGGTGAGATCACCGAGCTGATGGTGGACGCCAGCAGCGGCCAGGTGATGTACGCGGTCTTGGCCGCCGGAGGCCTCCTCGGCATGGGGAAGACCCTGTTCGCGGTGCCCTTCGACAGCCTGACGATCAGTCAGGACCGTCAGGCCATCGTCCTCAACGCCCGCAGCGAAGTCCTGCCCCGGGCGCCCAGCTTCTCGGCGGAGAAGTGGCCCAACATGACCGACCCGTCGGTCCAGGATCGCTTGCAGGCCTACTGGCAGGACGCGTCGATCACGGCCGCGGTGAAGTGGAAGCTGGCGACCGACCGGATCGATTCGCTCCAGAACATCGACGTGACCACGGACCAGGGCACCGTCGCCTTGAATGGCCGCGTCGCGACCGAGACCTGAGAAACCGTGCCGAGGCGCTCGCGAGCCAAGTGGCCGGCGTGCGGCGGGTCGACAACAACCTGCAGGTCCGCAACTGAGCCACCGGGCGATCGCGCGAGTCGGGCACAGCGGACACGCGTGAGAGGAGGCTGGTCATGTATCGGGTGAGTGACCTCAGAGGGCTGACGATCGCCGCCACCGACGGGGACATCGGAGCGCTCGACGACCTCTACTTCGACTCGAGGACCTGGCGCGTGCGCTATCTCGTCATCGACACGGGCACGTGGCTGGCCGGCCGCCGCGTGAGCGTCGCACCCGGCGTCGCGCAGGCGCCGGACCTGGAGGCGAAGCGGCTGCCGGTGACGCTGACGCGCGCGCACATCGAGGGCAGCCCGGACGTCAGCACGACCCCACCGGTGTCACGCCAGCAAGAGATCGCGTGGCACGCCTACTACGGCTATCCGCTGTACTGGACAACGCCCGACTTCCTGGGCGCGCAGCCGCTCCTCGCGGCTCCCGACCCTCGGGCCGCCGCGGCCGCCGAGGAGCTGGCAGCCCGCGAGTCCGGCGAGCCGAACCTCCACAGCGCGCAAGAGGTGCGCGGCTTCTACATCGGCGCGACCGACGGGGACATCGGCCACGTCGCCGACTTCCTCGTCGACGTCGGGCCCTGGGCGATCCGCTACCTGGTCGTCGACACGCGCAACTGGTGGGCCGGCAAGCACGTCCTGGTGGCGCCCCAGTGGATCAAGGACGTGAGCTGGAGCGACTCCAAGGTGTACACGGCGCTCACGCAGGAGGCGATCAGGACGTCCCCCGAATACGATCCGGCCGGGCCGCTCGGGCGCGACTACGAGCGCCGTCTCTACGATCACTACCGGCGACCGAGCTACTGGGAGTAACGGGCGAGCGTCGCCTCGACGCGATCCACGACCGCAAGGAGGTTCGCCAATGAAGCGGATGGAAGCGAAGCCGCGGGCCGCCGCGGAGCACTCTGGTCCGGCGCCCTCTGCCAGGGCCGCGAGCACCGGCGCGCGGTCGAACGACGCGCTCGACCGGCTCATCGACGAGATCGACGACGTGCTGGAGGAGAATGCCGAGGCCTTCGTCAAGAGCTACGTCCAGCGGGGCGGCGAATGACCGCTCGACGTCGGCGCGCGCCCCGGCCTGCGCCTGGTGGCCGGAGCGGCCCGAGGTCTCCCGACCCCCGGGCCATGACGACGGTGGACGTGCCCACGCGCGACGCCGGCGAAGCCGTCGAGAGCGAGGCCACCGCGCGGGAGCGCTCCCCCCGAGGCGGGCCGGGCGACCAGCGGGCCACGAGCCGGCCGGGATCTGCCCGGACGACCACACCTAGTCACGAGGCAGAGCTTCGATGCCACGGCCACTCGTCAGCGCCGCCATCTCCTTCGGGCTCGTCACGATTCCCGTCAAGCTCTACCGCGCCAGTCAGTCCCTGACCCCCGGGTTCCACCTGATCCACCAGGAATGCGGGACCCGGATTCGGGAGCAGCTCTATTGCCCCAAGCACGAGCGCGTCATATCGCGCGACGAGGTCGTACGAGGCTACGAGATCGGCAAGGACCGGTACGTGGCGTTCACCCCCGAGGAGCTGAAAGCCCTCGAGGCCACCGGGTCCCGCACCATCGACATCCGGCAGTTCGTGCCCCTTCGGACGGTCGACCCCCTGTACATCGAGGGGACCACCTTCCTGGGGCCGGATCGCGGCGGGGACAAGCCCTATCGCCTGCTGGCCGAGGTCATGCGGACGCGTGACGAGGTCGCCCTGGGGACCTATGTCATGCGCGGGAAGGAAAACCTCGTGGCCATCCGCGCCTACCAGCGCGGCCTGGTCCTCCACACCCTCTACTTCGCCGACGAGGTCCGCGACTTCTCGGAGATCGAGACCGGCAAGGGGACGATTCGGCGCGAGGAGATGCAGCTCGCCCTCCGGCTGGTCGAGACGCTCAGGCGACCCGCCTTCCACCCGGGGGATTTCGAGGATACCTACCGGGCGCGCGTGGAGGCGGCGGCGCGCCAGAAGGCACGCGGCAAGGCGGTCCCCGCCGAGCGGCCCGCGGAGCCGGAGGGCAAGGTGGTGGACCTGATGGAGGCCCTCCAGCGGAGCCTGAAGCGCAAGCCGACGAAAACTGCTCGGCCGAAGACGAGCGCGCGCGGAGGACGCAAATCCGCGGGAGACCGGCTGAAGGCGAGCTAGGGGCGAATGCTCCGCCGCGGCTCAGTACACGACGGGAGTCGGCTCCATCCGGGCTTCGGCGGCCGCGATCCGCGCGCCCCGACGTCGGAGGCCGATCCGCCACGCCGTCGTCACCGCCGCCGCGACGGCGACCACGCCAATGACCCCGTACCAGAGCCGCGCCGCACGCCGGTCAGCCCCGCAGTCGCGCGGGTCTCGTGCAGCCATGTCAGGGCATCCTCTGGTCCGGGAGATTCCTCGCGCCATCTCGGCCTTTGTTCCGGCCGCGGATGACCTGGTGTCCCCACCACGCGGCGAGGCACACCTCGGGCAAGGCATCCAGCAGGTAGACGGGGGAAATCCGGCGTCGGGTCACGTACACGAGGTCGATCGCCGCCAGGGCGGCCGCGCTGAGTCCGGCCAAGAGCGCCACGTCCGGGTGCACGCGACCTCGTTGCCCGGCACGCATCAAGGTCAGCCCGACCGCGGTGACCAGCACGCCAACGGTCTTCACGAGCCAGTGGTCGCGCTTGGGTCCCGTCACGCCTTCGAAGCTCCTCATGGACACGAGGGGCCAGAGGCCGGTGCCGCTGTAGTACGCGCCTTGGGCAAGTGCGATCTGCGCGGCGCGGTCGAGCGGAACAGTCGTCACGGTGGCGGCTCCACGCCACGTTGGCGGCAACGGGGCCGACAGGCCCTTTTCCTCTCCGGGATCTGGCGTCACAGTGATCGAGAGGAGCAACCACGATGCCAGCCCGCCTGACGCTTCCGGTCTCCGCGATCAACGATGCCGCGCGTCGGGATCCGGCCGCGGTGACGCGACTCACTCAAGCCGCCGCCCGGGTGCAAGCCGCACAGCTCGCGGCCCGGGTGGCCGAGGTCCGGACCGCGACGGCCGCGTACCGGACCGCACTCGCGCAGATGGAAGAACAGGCCCTCGCCCAGCTGCAGGCAACCGGCCGCCGCGTCACGAGCGAAATGCGAGCCCGGATCGGGCGAACGCTGGCCGCCGCCGCCGCGGACCCCAAGGCTCGGGTCGCCCTGCGACGGGGAGGGCTCTCCCAGGAGCTGGCGCCCACCGGCTTCGACGTCTTCGGCACGACGCGGGCGCTCCGCCTCGTGCGTCGGTCACGGCCGGGTCCATCCGCGCCGGCGGCGACGCCCCGTCCTTCTGCGCCAGATGATCAGGACCGCCGGCGCACGCGGGAGCAGGTTCGCCTTCGAACCGCGCTCGCCGCGGCCCGCGGCAACCTTCGCCGGCTCGAAGCGCGCGCCGGGAAGCGTGCGAGCGCCGCCGCCCGAGACGCCCAGGCGGCCGCAGCCGCCCGCCAGCGCGCGGACGCGGCGCAGCAGGTGGCCGAGGACGCGAAGGCCGCCGCGCGGCAGGCTCGGGCCGAGTTGGCGTCCGCGCAAGAAGCTCTGCGCGCCTCGGAGTCCCAGGCCTGACGTCCGATTCCCGCTTGCGACGGGACGTCGCCGACACGACACGCTGTCGGGACGCGAGCTGGGTCAGGCCGCCTCGCGGACACCGAGTATCGACAGGACCGTCAACTCCTCGGATCGGAGCCCGCGGGGTCCTCGAGCGGGTCGCGCCGGCGCGCCGAGCCGCCGGCCGAGGTAGGCGTCGATGACGAGAGGGTGGACGTAGCACTTTCGGCAGATCGTGGGAGTGTTCCCGAGCTGGGCGCTGACGCGGGTGATGGCTTCGCGCACCTGTCGCCGCCGTGCCGTCTCGGTGCCGGCGGCAGGCTCCTCCGCCGCCAGGATGCGAGCGGCGAGGACGGTCCCCAGCCAGGTGCGAAAGTCCTTGGCCGTGAAGGCGCCGCCCGTGGTCTCCCGCAGGTACTCGTTGATGTCGGCCGAGTCGATCGTCTGACTCTGGCCCGACTCGTCGCGGTACTGGAAGAGCTCCTGGCCCGGAAGATCCTGGCACCGCCGGACGATCCGGGCGACGCGATGGTCCGTGACCTTCACGCTGTGGCGCTTGCCGCCCTTGCCCCGGAACTCGAAGCAGAGCTGCGAGCCCTGCACGGTCACGTGCCGGTTCCGCAGCGTGGTGAGCCCGAAGGAGCCGTTCTGTCGCGCGTAGGTCGCATTGCCGACGCGAATGGCGGTGGTCTCGAGCAACCGGACGACCGTCGCCAGCACCTTCGGCCGCGGCAAGCCCGGGCCGGCGAGATCGGCCCTCACCCGGGCGCGAAGGCGGGGCAACGCGTGGGCGAACTCGACGAGTCGCGCGTACTTGGTCTCGTCGCGGACGGCGCGCCAACGAGAATGGTAGCGGTACTGCTTGCGCCCGCGGGCATCGCGTCCGACGGCCTGCAAGTGGCCGTGCGCCACCGGGCAGATCCAGACCTCCCGCCATGCCGGGGGGATCGCGAGGGCAGCGGATTCGCTCCAGCGTCGCCGTCTCGCGGACAGGCACACCGTCGACACCGAGATACCGGAAGCCCCGGCCGACTCGACGGCGGCGGATTCCGGGCTGGGTATCGTGGACGTAGCGGAGGCGCGCCGCCTCGGCGGCGGCGGACGGATCATCCGGCGGAGCGGCCGCCGGACTCCGGCGTCTCGCGAGCGTATCGACCATGGCTCACTCGCCGAGCAAGGCACATGCCGGTCGTGTGTCGTCAGCCAGAACACTCGGCGCGGTCTCGATGGCACGAGGCTTGCTCCGTTCCAGGTCATGTGGCTGCTCTGGACACCGCATGACCGGGCGGCGCTGGTCGCGCGTGTCGCGCTCGGGGTCGTCATGTTCCCTCACGGCGCCCAGAAGGCTCTGGGATGGTTCGGTGGAGAGGGGTTCTGGGCGACCGTCGAGTCGATGGGCCAGCAGGGCATGCCGGCGACGATGGCGGTGCTGGTCATGGCGGGCGAGCTGCTCGGGTCACTCGCCCTCGTCGTCGGCCTCCTCGGCCGGGTGGCGGCGGCCGGCATCGCGACCATCATGCTGGGCGCGATCTTCCTGGTCCACGGCCAGCACGGGTTCTTCATGAACTGGACCGGCGCGCAGGCGGGGGAAGGCTTCGAATACCACCTGCTCGCGCTGGCGCTGGCCCTCGTCGTCCTGATCAGAGGCAGCGGGGCCCTATCGATCGACCGGGCGCTCGGGGGCGACGACGAGGACGTGGCGTTCGAGCCGAGCCACGTCGGCCTCACCGCTCCCGACGTCGACGGGGCGCCTTCGCGCGCTCCCGAGACGCCCGCCCTGCGCTGACCGTCGATCGACACGGGCGGCCCGACGGCGGGCGCCCTCGCTCTCACCCGCCTTCCGTAATGCCCATCTTCGCGGCGTGCGGGGCGGTCGCGGCCTCGCGCATCCTGCGATAAGGTGCCAGGGACTGGAGACCCCAGGAGTGACACCGCTGAAGTCCGGCCGCCACTTCTCGATGATCCGCAGCTTCCAGCTGGCGGACGTGCTGACGATCGCCAACGGGTTCTGCGGCGTCGCGGCCGTGTTCGAGGCGATGACGTTCCTGTCGACCGGGGACCGCCGCCGCCTCTACACGGCGGCGCTCCTCATTCCCGTGGCGCTCGCCTTCGATGTTCTCGACGGTCGAATCGCGCGCACGCGGCACCGCGCTTCGTCGATGGGTCGCGAGCTGGACTCGCTCGCCGACGTGATCTCCTTCGGCGTGGCGCCCGCGGCCATCGCCTTCGCCGCCGGCCTGACCACCGTCCTCGATCGGGTGATCCTCATGTACTTCGTCGGCTGCGGTGTGAGCCGCCTGGCGCGCTACAACGTCACCGCCGAGGCGCTGTCCGCCGAGACCGGCAAGGTGACGCACTTCGAGGGAACGCCCATCCCGACGAGCGTCATCCCGCTCGGTCTCCTGGTCCTCGCCTTTCACCGGGAGACGCTCTATCCCGTCCGCGCGTTCGGCGTGGAGGTGCACCTCGTGGCCCTGCTGTTCCTCGTGTCCGGCAGCCTGATGATCAGCAGGACGCTGAAGGTGCCGAAGCCCTAGTCAGGGACCGCCCGGGGAGTCCAACGGTCCCCCGCCTTCGACCACGACGGGCGGGACGTCCCGCGTGTGGCTCCGAGCCAAGGAACGGCGCAGGACGGCAAGGGCCGACACCGTCGACACCAGGTCGGCAGGCTCGACGGGTTTGGCGAGGAATCGGTCGTAGCCGGCCGCAATCGCCTGCGTACGATCCTCGCCCCTCGCATAGGCGGAGAGGGCCACGGCGGGGATCCGCCCCCCGCGCTCGGGAGCGCGCTCCCGGACCATCCGGATCAGGTCGTAACCGTCGCGATCCGGCATGGCGAGATCGCTGATCAAGACATCGAACCGGGCGCGATCCAGGGCGTCGAGAGCCGCCGCCGCGTTGGCCACGACCTCGGTCTCGGCCCCGCTGCGCGCGAGGATGGCTCCCGCCAGTTCCCGCGTATCGGCCGCGTCGTCCACCAGGAGGACCCGGGTACCCTCGAGTCGCGATGCACCCGCGCCCTCCCCTGCCGCGTCGGCGGGCCGGGCGGGCGGCGTCACCTGCGTGGGCGGCTCCGCCGTGAGCGGCAGCGTCACGCTGAACGTCGCGCCCTGTCCCGGCCCCGCGCTGTCGGCCTTGACGGTCCCGCCGTGCAGCTCCACCAGAGTCCTCACGATCGTCAGCCCGATCCCGAGGCCGCTTCGGGACAGCGTGCTGCCGCGGGGCGCTCGGTGCGGGCTCCAGAGATCGGCCAACCGCTCGGGCGGCATGCCTTCTCCGGTGTCACGGACGCGGATCTCGACCGCGGACGCGGTCCGGTCCAGGGCGACGTCCACCCGGCCGCCGCGTCGGCGTGAACTTCACGGCGTTGTCGAGCAGGTTCTGGAAGATCTGCTGCAGCCGCGCCGGATCCCCGCGGACGGGCCCGGCGCTCTCGTCGAGAACGACCTCCAGCACGACCTGTTTGGCCTCCGCCATCGGCCGCGCCGCCGCGATGGCCGCCTGCACGATCGGCGCGACCATCAGGGACCGGGCGTCGAGGCGCAGGCGGCCCGCGATGATGCGCGACACGTCGAGCAGGTCTTCGATGAGGCGCACCTGCGTCGGCGACGTTCCGCTCGATGACTTCGAGGCCCCGCGTCACCATCGCGGCGTCCAGCGGCTGAGACCGGAGGATCCGGGTCCAACCCAGCATGGCGTTCAACGGCGTGCGCAGCTCGTGCGACAGCACGGCGAGGAAGCGGTCCTTGGCCTGGGTCGCGGCCTCCGCCTCGGCGCGCGCGATCTGCTCCCGACGGAGCTCGTCCTGCGCCGCTTCGAACCGCTTGGCCTCGGTCACGTCTTCGATCGCCAGGAGCACCATGGCGACCTGGTCCCCCGCCGCGCGGAGGCGGCGGGCGTTCAGCCTCATCGTCCGGAGCCCGATCGTCTCGAACGGGTGCTGGACCTCGAACTCCTCGATCGGGTGCTCATGCGGCAACACGTCCTGCAGGAGCCGCCGCAGGGCCGGGATGTCCCACTGGCGATTCCCCAGGTCGAAGATCGCGCGACCCTCCGTCTGGTCGGGCGACACCTGGAACGTCGCGTAGAAGGCGCGGTTGGCGGTCACGACTCTGAGCGCGTCGTCCAGCAGGATGAGCGGCTGCTGCACGGTCTCGACGATGGCCCGGGCCTGGTCGCGCGCCTCCGTCAGCTGATCGAGGGCGCGACGGAGGGCGTCGACGTCCACGAACGAGATCACGGCGCCGTCGATCCGGTCCTCGGTGGTCCGGTAGGGCCGGACCCGGACCGAGTACCAGCGCCCGTCGCGCGCCTGGACATCCCGCTCCTGGGGAATCAACGTCGCGGCCACCTCCGCGAGGAGGCCTTCGAGGTCCGACACGTCGATGCTCAGCCGGAGGATCCGAGATCGGCCGGCCGACGTCGCTCGGGGCTATCCGGAGAGCCCGCTCGGCCACCGGCGTCATGCTCCGGAGCCGGTGATCGGCGCTCACCATGAGGATCGGGACGTGGATGCTGTGCGAGCAGGTTCGTGAGGTCGCTGCTGAGCTGGCTCAGCAGCGTGTTCCGGCTGTGCAGCTCCTCGTTGACGGTGGTCAGCTCCTCGTTCGTCGCCTGCAGCTCCTCCTTGGCCGTCTCCAGCTCCTCGTTCGTGCTCTGCAGCTCCTCGTTGGCCGACTGAGCCTCCTCGGTGGCCGCCCGGAGCTCCTCGTTCACAGTCTCCTGCTCGTCGATCGTGGCCTCGAGGCGCTGTCGGGTCGTTGCCAGCTCGCGCGCAAGCTGGCGCCTGCCGGCCCCGTGCCGCGGACGGGCGGGTCTCGACGAGCCGGTCCCGCGGGCCGGCGGAGCGGGCCGGCGGGCGCCTTCGCTCGAACAGGATGAGGTAGTGGTAGTGCGCGTCGGCTCGCCGATCGGGACGACGTCGATGTCGACCGTCCGGGTACTTGCCGTTCGCCTTGAACCGCACGCCTTCCGCGGTGACCGCGTGCCGCTCGCGGCGCGCCCGCCGGAGGGTCCGACGCAGAGCACCCTCTGCAGGCCTTCCCGCACCATCTTGAAAAGGTTTCAGACTGGCCGACCCGGGTGTGGCCTCGAGGAAGAGGCCGGTCCGTCCGCGGACCTGGACGATCTCCATGTCGCCGTTGACGATCGACGCCGGCGGGGGCGTACCGCCCCATGACGACGCGGTCCGCCTCCCGCTCGACGTCGCCCCGGCCCTGATGGAGCCCCTCGGCGCGCGGACCGGGCTCGACGGCGGTGAGACGGCGCGCCGTGATGCCGACCGCGAAGGGGCCGGTCGCGCCGGGCCGCCTACGCGAAGATCTTGTGCTTCCGGTCGACGACGTCGAAGAGATGTCGGCAGGCGGCCGACGCCTTCCGACGGGCCGAGCTTCAGGAAGGCGTGCGGCTTGAGCGCGTAGTGAAAGGTCCGAATCGTTCGGTCCTGCAGCGACTCGCCGAGGTAGATGAGGACGTTGGAGCAGCTGATCAGGTCGAGGGCGGCGAAGGGGGGATCCCGTGTCAGGTCGTGCGGGGCGAAGACGCACGCCTCACGGACCCGCTTGCTCAGCTGATAGACGCCGTCCGTCTTGACGAAGAAACGGCGCAGGCAGCCCGGAGCCAAATCGGCCGCGATGGCTCTCGGGGTAGCGCGCAGCGCGCGCCCGGGTGATCGCGGTGGTGCTGAGGTCGGTGGCGAACACCTGGAGTGGTACGTGCCGCTTCCTCTCATCGAGGAACTCCAGCAGCGCGATGACGAGCGAATACGCTTCCTCGCCCGTGGCGCAGCCGGGGACCCAGATCCGGATCGGGCGCGTCGGCATGCCGCTTCTTGACCAGGGCCGGGAAGACGTGGCGCGCCAGGCTCTCGATCCCGCCGGCGTCGCGGAAGAATCCGGTCACCTGGATCAGCAGGTCGTCGTGGAGAGCGCGCACCTCCCGCGCGTCCCGCCAGAGATGGCTCGCGTACGCGCGCACGTCGTCGAACCTCTTGAGCAGCATCCGGCGCGCGATCCGGCGCCGGATCGTGGCGCTCCTTGTACTCGGCGAAGTTGACGCCGGTGCCGGCCAGGACCGCGCGGAGCACGTCGCTCGACGCCGCGTTCCTCTCGCAGGGAGCGGTGACCGCCTCCGGCGCCGGCGCCGAGCGCAAGTACGAAGTGTCCGGCCATCCGTACGATCTCGCGGGCGATCCGCGCGGGCGTCAGGATGTGGTCGGCCACCCCGGCGGCGATCGCGCTGTGCGGCATGCCGCCGTGCCTGGCGGACCGCTCGTCCTGCACGAAGGTGACCCCTCCCTCCTCCTTGATCGCCTGCAGCCCTCGGGTCCCGTCGGTCCCGGTGCCCGACAGCACCACCCCGATCGCCCGGTTCTGTCGCTCGCGGGCGAGGGAGTCGAAGAAGCTGTCGATCGGCAGGTGGCGAGTCGTCTCCGCGCGGGGCGTGAGCCGGAGGACGTCTCCCTTGAGCGCCATGCTGGCGTTCGGGGGATCACGTAGACGTGGTCGGGGCGGATCGGCAAGCGGTCGGTCACCGCCACCACGGGCATGCTCGTCGCCTTGGACAAGATCTCGGGCAGCCGGCTCTCGTGCACAGGATCCAGGTGCTGGACGAGCACGAAGGCCAGCCCGGTCTCGCCGACGAGGTGGCGCAGGAACTCCGAACAGGCCCCTCCAGGCCGCCGGCCGAGGCGCCGATGCCGACGACCGGGATACCC
This sequence comes from uncultured Candidatus Rokubacteria bacterium, assembly GCA_963799055.1. Taxonomy (GTDB): domain Bacteria; phylum Methylomirabilota; class Methylomirabilia; order Rokubacteriales; family DASRDR01; genus DASRDR01. Next base: position 71,049 of record CAWCVP010000017.1, on the reverse strand, counting down.
TGCTCGGAACGCTCGGCCGTCGCCGGCGATCTCAGGACCCGGGGGCGCCGACGCGAGGCGGGGCCCGGCCGGCCCGTGGCGCCTCCGGGCCTTCTCGGTCTTCCGAGAGCCCTTCGCGCGTCCTCATAGCTCGACCTCAGTGGCTTGGCCCAGCGGCACGGGGTCAGGCGGCCAGCCGGTCCACCCGCTCGTCGTGGGCGAGAAAGGGGTCCGGGCAGAGGATCGTCTCGCTCGTCGGCGCCATCGTCCTCACGTACGCCCAGTCCACCTGATACTCCCAGCCCCGAAGGTTGGCGCGGCGGACGAAGTCGCCGCGCAGGCGCGCCCGGGTCGTCTCGGGCGGATGGTGCCGGGCGCGCTCGACCGCCTCGTCCGAGACCAGCGTCTCGACCTCGCCGCGCCGAGCCAGCAGGAAGTACAGCCCGCGGTCGGACACGACGTCGTGATACTGGAGGTCCAGGAGGCCGGCGCGCGGGTCGTCGAGCCCGCGCCCGCGCTCCGCGAGAGTATCGGTCGAGCAGGGTCTTCTTGATCACCCAGTCGACCTCGCGATGCGGCGCCAGCGGGTCCTCGGCGAGCCGCCTCAGGACGTCGCCCCACCGCACGAGCACCGCGCGGGTGGGCTCGTCCATCCCGACCCGGCGGGCGTGCGCCGCGCACGCCTCCAGATAGACGAGCTGGAGCTCGAGGGCCGTGTAGGCCCGGCCGTTCTTGAGGCGAACCCGCTCGCGGAGCGAGAGGTCGTCGGCGATGACGTGGAGCGCGTGGGCGCCATCCTCCAGCCCGACGTCGCGATCGAAGGCCCCGTCCTCGATCATGTCGAGGACCAGCGCGGTCGTGCCGACCTTGAGGTAGGTCGCGACCTCGGACATGTTGGAGTCGCCCACGATGATGTGCAGCCGACGGAAGCGCTCGCCGTCGGCGTGCGGCTCGTCACGCGTGTTGATCATCGGCCGGCCGGACACCGTGGTGCCGGACACCTCGCTCGTGATGTGCTCGGCGCGCTGGCTGATGCAGTAGCGGGCGCCGCGCGATTCCCGGCGGATCCCGCCCGCCCCGGTGAAGATCTGCCGGGAGGCCAGAAAGGGAATCAGCCCCTCCACGAGCCGGGGAAAGGGCGTGGCGCGCGACACGAGGTAGTTCTCGTGGCAGCCGTAGGAGTTCCCGGCCGAGTCCGTGTTGTTCTTGAACGCGTGCACCCGCCCCGTGAGGCCGTGCTCCGGCAGGCGGGCCTCGGTCCGCCGCGCGAGCGCCCCGACGAGTCGCTCGCCGGCCCGGTCGTACGCCACCAGCTGGAGGAGGTCGTCGCACTCCGGCGTGGCGTACTCCGGGTGAAACCCGGTGTCCACGTAGAGTCGAGCTCCATTCTGCAGGAAGGTGTTCGGATATCTCGGGCTCGGGACGATCTCCTCGAAGAGGTATCGGGCGAGCACTTCGGGCGTCAGGATCGCGCAGCCGTCCTGGGTGCACGAGGCGCCGTACTCACTCTCCAGGCCGAAGATCCGGCGCTTCATCTCACCCTTCACGAAGGCAAGCGCCGTGCCTAGACCTCCCTGCCGCCCGACCCGGCCCGCCGCCGAGGCTCCCTGGCAGTGTCCTTGCACGATCGCGCCTGAGGTGAGGCGACAGCCCGATCCGGCCGTCGGCGCCGCGTTTCAGCGCCGCGCATGGCAGGCCCAGCGCGTGGCGTGGGGACTGATGACCGTGGTCGTGCTCGCCGGCCTCCTGGGCCTTCTGGGATCCGGTCCGCTCGGCCGGCGCTCGGTGGCGACGCCGGACGGCACGTTGCGGGTGGAATACGAGCGATTCGTCCGCCGCGGGACCCGGACGACCCTGCTGGTCCGGATGGGGCCGACGGACCCGCGCGCCCCGGTCCTCGCCCTGCGGCTCGCTCAGCCCTATCTCGACGGGATGCGGATCGAGAGCGTATTCCCGCCGCCGCGACGGGTCCAGGCCGGACGCGACCACGTCATCCTGGACTTCGACGTGGACTCGCAGCAGCCGGGACCGTTGACGGTCGCCATTCACGTGCTGCCGGCGGGGATCGGCGGGCGATGGGCGGCGGTCGCCGTGGACGCGGGACCCGAGCTCGGGTTCCGCCAGTGGGTCAACCCCTAGGCACGCTCTGGAGGATCGCGTCATGGACTCAGTCGTGCGGGCGGTGCTCGTGTACATCCTCCTTCTCGGCCTCTTCCGGGTGGCCGGCAAGCGGACTCTCGCTCACACGACGACCTTCGACCTCGTGCTCGTTCTGATCATCAGCGAGGCGATCTCGAACGCGCTGGTGGGAAACGACTACTCCCTCACCAACGCCGGGCTGATCGTGACCACGCTGATCCTCGTGGACATAGGGCTGTCGCTCCTCAAGCGGCAGGCCCCCCGCCTGGAGGCGCTGATCGACGGCTTCCCGCTCGTCCTCTTCCGGGAGGGTCGGCCGCAGAAGGTGCACATGGCGTGGGAGCGCGTCGACGTCGAGGACATCCTTGCGGCGGCCCGCGAGCGGCACGGGGTGGCACGCCTGGAGGACATCGAGGAGGCGATCCTCGAGCGAAGCGGGGAGATCTCCGTGATCCCGCGGCGGCCCCGCCACTGACACGTGTTGAGAGGATAGGGCCCGCCGGTCGGCGTGTTTCGCTGCTACCCCGCGACAATGCGTCGCGCGCGCGACACGTCGTCGTGTTCGAGGGCGCCGCTCGTCCGTGTCTCCCCCGGCACGCGCTCACCGCCGACGGGCCCTCGGGCATTGGAAACCGCACTCCTGGGCGCCCGGTCCGCCTCTCCACCGAGGCCCTCCTCGCGGCGGCAGCGCTACGCGAGCTCGAAACGGACAACGGCACCTGTCTTGCTGGATCACGCGCGCTTGCCGCTCGACGCCAAGGCTGCCCGTGGCTCGCCGGGCAACCCGCGACCGGGCGCCGCGGGGTGAGCTTGCTACGGAGGAGGGGGTCGTCTATCCTTGCAGCGCATCAGAGGAACCCGGGTTCCCTCCAGCGCTCGCGCCGCCGATCTCGGGCGACGGAATGCGCCGCGAGGTGAAAGGAGTCACCGCAGGCCGTGCGTACCGATCTGGCCGTCGGTGGGCAGCGGGGCACCGGACTGGTCGATGTCCTCGATCGGGTCCTCGACAAGGGTCTCCTCATCGCGGGAGACATCCGGATCTCGCTGGCCGAGGTCGAGCTCCTCACGATCCGCATTCGCTTGATCGTCTGCTCGATCGACAAGGCGCAGGAAATCGGGCTCGACTGGTGGAAGTACGACCGCAACCTGGCTCCCGGGGCCCGGGCCCAGTCGCTGGAGACGGAAGCCCTGCGACGCCAGGTCAGGCTCCTCGAACGCCGGATCGCTGCGCTCGCCGCGCGCAGGGCGCCCGCCGGGCGCCGCGCTCCGCGGAAGCGGACCACCGCCACGGGAGGATGACGGATGCCCATTGAGCGCACCACCGGTGGAACCAGCCTCATCGACGTCCTCGACCGGGTCCTGGACAAGGGCATCGTCATCGACGCCTGGGTCCGCGTGTCCCTGGTCGGCATCGACCTGATCACCGTCGAGGCTCGCGTCGTCGTGGCGTCGATCGACACGTATCTCAAGTACTCGGAGTCGATCGGGCAAGTGGCGCCCGTGTCGCGGCCGGCCGCGGTCGCCTCGCAGGAGGCCGTCCTGGCCGAGAACGCCGCCCTCCGGGCGCAACTCGCCGCCACCCCCTCGGGCGCCAGCGGCGCGGCCCCGCGCGGCGAGCGCCGCGGCGCGGCCGCGCGCGGCGGCGCCGAGCGCCTCTGCCCGCCTAGGTCGTGAGCCGCGGCGCTGCGTCGGTCGGAGCGGCGCGACAGGGCGGGCCCTCGTCCGAGGAGCGGCTCGGCCTCCTGGAGTTCCTGCTCGCGTGCGAGGACCCGGTCGAGATGGCCGAGCGATGCCTCGAGTGGCTCGCCGAGCACGCCGGCGTGCGCGAGGGGCACTGCCTCGCTCTCAATGCGGACCGGACCCGCCTCGTCCACCTGGCCGGCCGCAGAATCCGACGCGCCACCGTCAACGGCTTCGGGGTCGACCTGGAGGCCCAGGATCACCCGCTGGTCAAGGCGCTCTCCGGGTCGCAGCCCGTCGTCCTGACCCAGGAGGCCGCGGGACCTCTCTTCCCAGGGCCGGCCCCCGTCCTGGCCTTGCCGCTCCACGGCGCGGAGGCCGCCGAGAGCGCCCCGGGAGGACTCCTCCTGGTCCGCCCGGTCACGGCGAGCTACGCCGAGCTCGAGTGGGTGTCCGAGTATCTCGGGTACCGGCTCGTGCGCGCGCGGCTGCGGTCCAGCAGCGTCGAGGCCGAGCGGCGCCTTCGTCGGGAGCGGGACCTCCTCCACGGGATCTTCGATCAGGTCACGGACCCGATCATCCTCACCGACACCGAGGGCCGCATGGTCATCGCGAACGGGCGAGCCGAGCGCCTCTTCGCGACGCGGGAGGGCGAGAGCGAGGGTCGCCGCCGGGCGGTGGCCATCAACAACATGCTGTTCTCCTCGGCGCTCGGCCGGAGTGCCGTGGAGCAGCTGACGGCGTCGCCCCGCGAGCTCGCGCTGGTGGATCCCACCGAGGGATCGGACCTCCTCTTCGAGCTGATCAGCACGACGGCCGGTGACGCGCGCATGGGGATGGGGATCGTGTCCATCCTGCGGAACGTCTCCGACCTCCGGCGCGCGACCGAAGAGATCCAGGAGAACTACCAGAAGCTCCGCGCCGCCGAGGCGGAGGTCCGGGCCGAGCGCGATCGACTCGACCTCATCATCGATTCGGTCGCGGATCCCATCCTGGTCACCGACTCCTCGGGCAACCTCGTCATGATGAACGCGCCCGCCGAGCGCTTCTTCGTCGCCCCCGAGGGGGCGAGCCTGACCGAGGTGCAGCGCGTCCAGGCCAACGACGCCAACTTCACGTCCTTCGTCTCGAACCTCATGTTCGGCAGGGCCGGAGAATCCCGGTATCACGGCGGCGTCAACCTCGTCGACCCCAAGACCGGACAGCCGGTGCCGGTGGAGGCGCTGTCGGGCAACGTCTACGGAGACCTCGGCGAGGTCTCGGCCATCGTCACCATTCTCCACGACCGCACCGAGGCCATCGAGCGCGAGCAGCTCTACGAGCAGCTCAAGGCGGCCTCCGCGCAGCTCGAGCGGCGCGTGCAGGAGGCCACCTCGGCGCTCGTCCACCAGAACGAGCTCCTCCGTCGCCAGGCGATCGAGCTGGAGCAGGCATCGGCCGCCAAGTCCCAGTTCCTCGCCAACGTGTCGCACGACGTCCGGACGCCGCTCAACGCCATCCTCGGGTACACGAGCCTGCTGCTGAAGGGCGTCTCGGGGCCCGTCGATCCGACGCAGCGGGAGTCCCTGGCCCGCGTCGACGCGAACGCCCGGCACCTCCTGGCGCTCATCAGCGAGATCCTGGACATCTCGCGCATCGAAGCCGGCAAGATGCCGGTCCGCAACTCGTCGATCAAGCTCCACGAGCTCATCGACGAGATCATGACCGAGGTCGAGCCTCTCATCGCGACGTCGAGCCTGACGGTGACCGTCAACGTGCCGGACCGGCTGCCGACCATCCGCAGCGACCGGCAGAAGGTCAAGCAGGTCATCCTGAACCTGCTCACGAATGCGCTGAAGTTCACCCATCGGGGCTCGGTCACCGTGTCGTGCACGCACCAGCGGGCGAGCCGGGAGATCGCGATCGCCGTCGCCGACACGGGTATCGGCATCGCGGAGGCGGACCAGGCGCGGATCTTCGAGGCCTTCTCCCAGGCGGATCCCGCGCCGACGCGGGAGGCCGGGGGCACCGGTCTCGGGCTCTCGATCTGTCGCCGGCTCGCCACCGTCCTCGGCGGGCGGATCACGCTTCAGAGCAAGCTCCGGCAGGGCTCGACGTTCACCCTGATCATCCCCCAGGAAGCGAAGCGACGATGACGACGAGGAAGGCGGCAGGGACCGACGAGCGCCCGGGCGAGCCGGTCACCGGGGACACGGGGCCCCTGGTCCTCATCGTGGACGACGTCCAGGACAATCGGACCATCTACGTGCTGTTCCTGAAGTTCTCGGGCTTCCGCATCGCCGAGGCCGAGAACGGGGTGGAGGCCCTGGAAAAGGCGACGACCCTCCTGCCCGACGTGATCGTCATGGACCTGTCGCTGCCGGTGATGGACGGCTGGGAGGCCACGCGGCGGCTGAAGCGGGACCCGCGCACGAAGAAGATCCCGGTCGTCGTCCTGACCGGACACGCCCTGCCGGAGCACGCGCAGGCCGCCCGCGAGGCGGGGTGCGACCTGGTCATCACGAAGCCCTGCCTGCCCGATCAGCTGATGGACGCGCTCCGCCGGATCCTCGATGCTCCGAAGGCCCGGCCGAAGAGCGGGAGATGACCCCGTGAAAAAGAAGCCCTCGAAGCCGAAGGCCCGGCGCGGCGACGAAGCGAGGTCCGGCGCCCTCGGGTCGCTCCGCACCCGCCAAGCGCATCCCGGCCGGGAAGAGCCCCGGCGCCGTCGCGGAGCCCCCGCGGGGGCGCCGCGCCCGCCCGGCCGCCGGCGGGCCGGGGCGGACTCCGTCGTCGGACCGGGCCGGCGGGATCGTGCCAAGTACGTCTACTGCATCATCCGGAGCGCCGAGTCGCGCCGCTTCGGCGCGATCGGCCTGGGCGGGGAGCCCACCGAGGTCCAGACCGTCAGCTTCCGCGAGATCGCGGCCGTCATCTCGGACACCCCGGAAGAGGTGCTGGACGCGACGCGCGAGAACGTCCTCGCCCACGAGCGGGTCAACGAGACGGTGATGAAGAGCTTCACGGTGATCCCGATGTCGTTCGGCACCGTGTTCAAGACGCGCGACGACATCGTGGAGCTCCTGCGGGGCGCCTACGACGCCTTCCGGGACGTCCTGGACAAGATGCAGGACAAGGTGGAGTTCGGCCTCAAGGTGCTGTGGGACCGCGACGTCATGGTCCGCGACATCGAGAACGACGACGACGACATCCGGCGGCTCAAGAACGAGATCTCCGCCGTGCCGGGCTCGACGTACTTCGCCCGCATGCAGTACGGCCGGCAGATCGAGGCGGCCCTCCAGGCGCGGAGCGAGCAGTACGTGGCCGACATCTTCGCGCAGCTCCGCGACGTCTCGGTGGCCGCCCGCGCCAACAAGCCGATCGGCGAGAAGATGATCATGAACGCGGCCTTCCTCGTCTCTCGCGACAAGGAGACCGCCTTCGACGCGAAGGTCAAGGAAGTCGGGGCGCTCTACGAGAAGCTCAACTTCCGCTACACGGGACCGTGGCCACCGTACAACTTCGTGAACATCCGGCTGAAGCTCGAGCGGGCCCGGGAGTCCGAGTGATCATTCTCGACACGCTGCTCGTCGGCGGGCTGCGGTTCGTGCTGGGCAAGATCGCCTCGGCGGTCGACGCCGAGCTGTCCGACGACACCGTGTGGCGCGAGGAGCTCCTGGCCGCGCAGATGCGCCTCGAGCTGGGCGAGATCACCGAGCGGCAGTTCGCGAAGATCGAGCGCGAGCTGCTGGCCCGGATCCGGGAGATCCGGCGAGCGCCAGCAGGGCAGCCCGGAGCCGCCCGGCACCTTCCGGGTCACCGGCGTCGAGGCGAGCGTCCTGGGCGACGACGGGCTCGACGAGGGCCGCGACCCCGGCGTTCCCGTCCCGGTGAGACGGCCGGCCCCCGGCCGCCGGACACCTTCCTACGAGTTCATCGGTGGCAAGGGCGGCGTGGGCAAGACCACCGTGGCCGCGGCCCTCGCGCTCGCGCGCAGCCGGCGCCCGCCAGCGAACGCTCGTCGTCTCCACCGACCCCGCGCACTCGCTGGGGGACGCGCTCGGTCACCGGCTGGGCGCGCGAGTGACCCGCGTACCGGCGGGCGGGACGACGCTTGACGCCGTGGAGCTTGACGCCGACCGTGCGCTCGCCCGCTGGCTCCGTGGCCGCCGAGGCCCGCTGCGGCTCATCGCGGAGCGTGGCACGTATCTCGACGACGCGGACCTCGACCGTTTCCTCGGCCTGAGCTTCCCGGGCGTGGACGAGCTGGGAGGGCTCCTCGAGCTGACGCGGGTGGCCGAGGCCGGCCGGTACGACACGGTCGTCGTCGACACCGCGCCGACCGGGCACACCCTCCGGCTCCTGGCCGTCCCGGAGGTGCTGCGGCGGATCGCGGCCGTGCTCGGCGAGATGCTCGCCAAGCATCACTTCCTGCTCACGCGGCTGTCGGGCCGAGATCGCCGGGACGCGGCGGACCGCCTCGTGGCCGAGATCGACGCCGAGGCCGGCCGGCTGGCCGGGCTCCTCCGTGATCGCCACCGCGTCCGGTTCCGGTGGATCGTCCTCCCCGAGACGCTGGCCGTGGAGGAGGCGCGTGACGCGGTCCAGCAGCTGGAGCAGAGTGGCATCGCGATCGATGAGATCCTCGTGAACCGCGTGACGGCCATGACCGACCCCGGCCGCCCGTTCGACCGTCGGCGGGCGATCGCGGAGCGTGAGGCCGTCAGGGCCGTGCGCCGGGCGTTCCCCGGTCGCCCCGTTCGCCTGGTGCCCGAGCTGGCCGAGGAGCCCCGCGGGCCGCGTGGCGCTCCGTCCGATCGTCGACGATCTCGCGAGGCGCCCCGCGGCGCCGCGGGCCCGCCGCGCCATGGGGCCGGCCGGGCGGGCGGCCCCCCGGCGCCGCGCATCTCCAGTCTCGCAAGGTCCTCGTGGACTGGGCGCCGGTGGTCGCGCCGGCCGGCATCCGTCTCCTCCTCGTCGTCGGCAAGGGCGGCGTCGGCAAGACGACCTGCGCCGCCGCGGCCGCGCTGGCGCTCGGCGACGCGACGCCGACCCGCCGCATCCTGCTGCTGTCCACCGATCCCGCCCACTCGCTCGGTGACGTCCTCGCCACGCGCATCGGCGACGAGGAGCGGCGCGTGCCGGCCGGACCGCCCGCCCTCGCCGTGCGCGAGGTCGACGCCAACCGCGTCTTCGCCCTTCGGCGCGACGCGCTACCGGGCCGCCGTCGACAAGCTGTTCGACGCGATCCGGGGCGATTCCCGGTTCGACGTCGCCTTCGACCGGGCCGTCGTGCGCGACCTCGTGGACCTCGCCCCGGGCGGGCTGGACGAGCTGTGCGGGCTCCTGACCGTGATGGAGACCCTCTTCCCGCCGGGAGCCGCGGCGCCTCGCCACGACCTGGTCGTCGTCGACACCGCGCCCACCGGGCACACGCTCCGGCTCCTCGCGCTCCCCGGGCTGGCTCTCCAGTGGGTCCGCGCCCTCCTGACCACCGTGCTCAAGTACCGTCAGGTCCTCGGCCTGGGCTCTCTGGGTGCGGACCTGGTCGAGCTGTCGCGAGGTCTCCGTCAGCTTCAAGCGCTTCTCGCCGACCCGCGTCAGGCCCGGGTGGTCGTGGTGTCGCGAGCGGCAGCCTTGCCCCGCCTGGAGACGATCCGTCTTCTGAGGCGCCTCGACACGCTGGGACTCACGGTGTCCGCCCTGATCGTGAATGCCCTCAGGCCAGCCGGGACGAGCCGGGCGGGGGCGACCGGCGCCGAGGCCGCGGAGGTGCGCCGGCTGCGCGCGGCCGCTCGGCGCGGGCGGCGCGGGCTCACCGGGGTACCGGTCCTGCTGGCGCCCGCCGTCGCTCCCCCGCCCACGGGTGTGACGGCCCTCCGCGGCTGGGCGTGCACCTGGACCCGGGCGGCGTCGTGACCGACCCGCGCAGGGCGGCGACGAGACCGGGTGGTCCGGTGTCAACGGCATCGGCGAGGCAGGCGGCCACGTACGTCTACTGCGTCGTGCGAAGCGCTCGGCCGCCGGACCTGCGAAGCGCGCCCGCCGGGCTGCCGGGAACGGGGAAGCCCCGCGCGCTGGCCGCCGGCCGGTCGCTCTGGCTGATCGTCGCCGACGCGCCCTTCGCCCGATACGGCGAGGCCGCGCTGGCCCGGATCGTCCGGGACCTCGACGCGATGTCGAGGTGCGCGCTGGCCCATTCGGCCGTCGTCGCCCATTGCGCCCGACGCGATCCCGTTCTCCCTCTCCGGCTCCTGACCCTCTTCTCGAGCGACGCACGCGCGCTCGCCCAGGTGGGCGGGCGGCGGGCGGCCATCGCTCGGTCGGTTGGCCCGCGTGGCAGGCCGGGCCGAGTGGGGCGTCCAGGTGCGGCTCGACGCCTGCGGCGGGTCCTCGGCCCGGCGCGCACAGGCGGCGGCGCGGCGAGAGACGGCCGGGCTGAGCCCGGGAACTCGATTCCTCGAGCTCCGTCGCCGCCAGCGCGACGCGACGCGCGGCGTGATCGGCGGGGCGCGAGTGGCGGCCGCCGCGCTCTACCGCTCGCTCGCCCGGCACGCCGACGCCGCTCGCCGGCGCCCTCCGGTATCGGTCGACGGCCGGCCGGCCCTGCTTCTCGACGCGGCCTTTCTCGTGCCGGCGGCGCGCGCCGCGCGCTTCCGGCAGGCCGTCCGCGCGCAGGCAGCCCAGGCGGCCGAGCGCGGGCTTCGCGTCCGCCTGACAGGTCCATGGCCCCCGTACAGCTTCGTCGCCGGGCGTCTCTGACCGCCCGGCGGCGGGCTCGCGCGCTCCCGCGCGCGGGCGGCCGACGCGGACGCGTCACTGCTCGACATCGTGGACCACGTCCTCACCAAGGGCGTGGTCGTGACGGGGGACGTCGTGCTCGCCCTGGCGGACGTCGATCTCGTGTACCTGCGGCTGTCGGCACTCCTGTGCGCTGCCGATCGACTCGTGCCACGGAAGGGCAGGAAGTGAGCGTCCTCTACCTCTACGCGCTCGTCGGCGCGCCGCCCTCGGGTGACGCGGGGCGCGGGCTTCGCCGAGAGCCGCTGAAGGTCCTTCCGGGCCGCGGGTTCCACGTGGTCGTCGGGCGGATGGACGCCCTGCCGGTGGCCACGACGGCCGCGCTCAGACGTCACGATGCGACGCTCCGCCGGATCGCCGCCACCGTCGATGCCGTCCTGCCCATCCGCTTCGGCTCGGCGGTGCCGGACGAGGACGCGGCCGCGCGCCTGCTCGCCCCGCGGGCGCTCGAGCTGGCGGGGCGGCTCGCCCAGGTGCGCGGGCACGAGCAGATGACCCTTCGCGTCTTCGGCCCCCGCCGACCGTCGAGGGCACGGGCTGCGGTTCCGGCGAAGGCCGGACGGGCCCGGCTCGGCCCGGGCGCGCGGTACCTCGTCGCGCGGCGGCATCTCCACGAGGGCGCCCGCCGCGCCCGAGCTGGATCCGATTCGCCCGCTGCTCGACGGGCTCGTGTCGGACGAGCGGGTGCAGCGCCACGCGACCCCGCCGCTCCTCGCCAGCGTGTATCACCTGGTGCCTCGCGGCCGGCGAAGGGAGTACCGGGCGCGCGTCGCCCGGGCCGCCGGCCAGCTCGCGCCCCTGCGCCTCACGGTGAGCGGTCCGTGGCCTCCCTACGCATTCGGAGCCGACGCGTGGCCGTGAAGCGCCGCCGGATGAGCGTGAAGACCGTGCGCCGGACGGAGCTCCGGGCGCTCCGCTCCGAGCTACGCCGGCGGCCGCCCGCCGCCCGGCTCGCGCGGTGGAACGCGAACCCCGACGACGTGCAGCGATCGATGGCGCAGCTGGTCTTGACGCTCGTCGACTTCCTGCGCCAGCTCCTCGAGCGTCAGGCCGTCCGGCGGCTCGACGAGGGCACGCTGACGGCGGCGGAGATCGAGGCGGTGGGACTCGCCCTGCTCCGGCTGGAGAAGGCGATTCGTCAGCTGGCCCGACAGTTCGGGCTCACCCCCGACGATCTGAAGCTGGACCTGGGGCCGCTCGGTCGTCTGACCTGATCGCGGGCGCCGATCAGGCGGCCGCCGCCGGGAGGCTCCGGTAGTGGTGCCGCACCCGGTCGAGGAGCTCGGCCGCCGCCGCCGGGACGAACACTCGCGCCGCCAGGATCGCGGCCTGCGCGTCGGGCATCGCCGCCGGCCGCACGCAGTGCGCGAGGAAGGCGTCGCGAAGATACCCCCCGTCGCGCCCTGTCCCGAAGACGTCCGCGTAGGCGCGCTCGACCGCCTGGTCGAGCCGCGCGTAGTCCTCCACGGGAACGAGATGCGAATGCACGGACGCCACGCGCTGCACGAGCCCCTCGTAGATCACGGGATCGAAGACGTCGAGCGAGTAGCCGCAGAGAAGGGTGAGTCCACTCCTCGCCAGGAGCTCGTTCCAGAGCGCCTCGAGCCGGAGCGCGGCGACTTCGCTCGTCCTGCGGAGCAGATCCACCATCTCGCCGAAGGCGCGAACGGCCTGGTATCCGGCGGCCTTGGCCGAGGCGACCGCCCCGCCGATCACCGCCTCGAATCGCCCGGAGTCGGGCATTCCGTCGACGAGCAGGGCGGACAGGGTCTCGGTCGCGTCGAGGACGATCAGCTGCCCGCGCTCCACGAGGGCGCGGAGGTCGAGGCCCTGGGCCTCCAGGCGGCGCATCATCGCCCCGCCGTGGAGTGCCGTCGCCACCAGCAGGACCGCCTCGCCCCCGCGCAACCCCTCGCCGGCGTATCGGCCAACCGCGTCGAAGAGGAAGTCCGGCCTGGTGTAGAGCTGCGCGACATGCTGACGAGGGCCTGGAGATCCCATGAGGCCTTCCCATCCCACGGGGGCGGAGGACTCACTCATGAACGGGGCGCCCGCGTCGCTGTCTCGTGTCCGCGCGTCGAGTCGATGTCACGAATCACCCCGACGATGTTACGCTTCGCCGACCACGAACGCCAAGCGCAGAAGGGGCCCCGCTCTCCCGCTGGCGTCGACGCCGGGCTCGCCGCGCGTCCCGGAGGGCGCTCGCCGCCGCGGCGGCGTAGATCTCCGCCTCGGCTAGGGCGTACGCTTCCTGACGCTCGGCGCGGGCGACACGCCGAGCCAGCTGCACCTCCGGACGTCGGTCGAGCGCGCGCTCGAGTGCGCCCTGCAGATACGTCTCGCCCAGCCCGGTCGCCCAGTACAGGACGTGCTCGCGGGTGCTCTGGGTCGTCTCCCGGTCCGTGGCGAGCGCGGCTCGGGTCCGGAGCGAGAAGAAGACGAGCCACGCCTCCCAGAGCCCGCCAGGCTGCCGGCTCATGTAGGCTCGGGCCACGTACCGCTCCCCGTTGGGAGCCTTCAGGATGGGCGTGTACTGCTGGACGAACTGGATCAACGCCTTCAGCGTGCCGACCCGAGGCAGCAACTCCGGTCCGCGCGCTCCCGTAACGCGGCCTCACCCACCCCAAGCCTCCGCGCTCGAGTCATGCCGATGCCCTGTCGTCTTCGACCGCCGCCAGCATCGCTTCACCTGCCCGGGAAGCCGCGGCCCGCCGGCGATGACAGCCGAGGCATCGTCAGTTCGTGGCCTCGACGCTTCGCACCCACTTCTTCCCGTCCCGCTCGTCGTAGACGACCTTGATCCTCTTGCCCTGACCGAACAGATCGAGGGACAGCCCGGGGATGAGCCACAGCTGGGTGCCGTCGCTCAGGACGACCGTCCGCTGGCCCTGGTCGATGGTCTTCACCGTTCCGAGATACTCGGCGCCCCAGGCCACGCCGGCTGCCACCCCCAGGCCGAGCGCGAGCGTGGTGAGCTGGGTCATTCGTGTCCATGCCTTCGTGCCCATGTGAGCCTCCTTCATGCCCGCCGTCAGGGGGTGCGCGGCCGGACGCCCGGCGGGCCCGTCTCGAACTGGAGCTCCTCCTGCTTGGCGCGAAGCTTGTTCACCAGCTCGCCATAGCCGGACTGCTGGATGATCCGGTTGAACTGCGTCCGGTAGTTGGAGACGAGGCTGACGCCCTCGATCACGACGTCGTAGGCGCGCCAGCGGTCACCTTCCTTCTGCATCCGGTAGTCGATGGGGATCTCCGTGTTGGACTTCGTGACGAGCTTCGTGCGCACCGTCGCCTGGTCTCCTTCGACGCTGTCGCCCACGTACACGACGCGCTCCCCGGAGAACTGCTCGATCTTCCCGATATAGGACCGCTCGACCAGGCTCGCGAAGAGCGTGGAGAACTCCTGTTGCTCCTTCGGGCTCCGGCCCTGCCAGTGCCGCGCGAGCGCGCGCTTCCCGGTCTCCTGCCAGTCGAAGATCTCGTCGGCGATGGCGCGGATCTGCTGGCGGCGCTCCTCACCCTTGGTTGCCGGCTTGAGCTCGGGGTTCTGGAGCACCTTCAAGACGCGCTCCGTCGCGCCCCGCAGCTGATCCGTGGGGATACCCGCCTCGACGATCCCCGGGCCGGCCAGGCTGCCGGCGAGGGCCAGCACGAGCGTCCACGCTCCGCTTCTCATGTCGATCCTCCGTTCATGGGCGGGTCGCCCACCCGTCTGCCGCGCGAGCGCGGTCACTGTTCGACGATGTCGAGCCGCACGGGCGCGACGCCGCGCTCGACCATGTCGAGCATCCGCGCCGCCCCGTGGCTCAGGTCGAGCACACGGCCGTCGACGTACGGGCCGCGGTCGTTCACCCGTACCCGGACCATCCGGCCATTCTCGAGATTCGTCACCCGGAGCCGCGTGCCGAGCGGGAGGGTGCGGTGCGCCGCCGTCATCTGCGCCATGTCGAAGACCTCGCCGGAGGCGGTCGGTCGCCCGTGGTGGTACTCCCCGTACCAGGAGGCGAGGCCCACCTGGAAGCGACTCCTCACGGCGGGTCCCCCGTCATGCTCGGACTCGGTGGCCGGGACGGGCTCCATCCTCACCGCCGCGCAGCCCCAGATGGCTCCCAGCCCGAGGAGGAGCGGCCACGGCCCATCGCCGGCGCCCGCCTCGAGTGATCCCGCCCGGCTCGAGCTCCACGGCCGGCTCCCGTTCAACACACCTCGCGGATTTGCTCGCGTACGAGCTGGTTGTCCTGGTAGACACGCTCCCGGACTTGACGGCACCCCGACGTGCTGCCGGACCCCTGGGGCGCCGCCTCGACGCGCTGCCAGCCGTCGGTGCTCTGGTAGGCCACCGGCTGGTTGGAAGCCACGGACTCACGGGCCGCGCGAGGAGATCTCGGTCAGGCTGCCGCCCAGGACGCCGCCGAGCGCGCGCCCAGAGCCGCGCCGCGCCATCGATTGTCCTTGTCGATCAGGCCGCCCGCCCCGCACGGCGCCCGCCCCGGCACCGATAGTCCGGCGTCGCACGACGGGCTGAGACGCGCAGCCCGAGCAGCTCACGGTCAGCGCCACAGCGGTCCACGCCGCGCCGATCCGCCCCGCTCGCGATCGAGGCACGAGCGCCACGGAGCATCCCCGGGATCACAAGCGTCACCTCCGGGCGCCGGGTGCGGGACCGAGAGGGCGAGGCACGCCTCCGGTCGCCCGTCACGACCGAGAGCCGAGGCGCGATGCGCAGAACCCGCGCGGCGCGGCCCGGTCCGGCCTGGCGCGTCGACCGCATCCGGGCGCGGCGAAGTCCCAGCGACGCCCCGTAGTGGGCGCCGCACACGGCGCCTCCATCAACCATAGACGCGATGGTCCTTCCACCATTCGACGCGAGCTCACGAGCATCACCATGGCGGCATTGATTCGCAAGGCGCGTGCCACACCGCCGACCGCGTGGATCGGCACACGGGATCCCGATCGGTCGAACGGATCGACGGTGACGTCGCCGGGGCGCCGGCAGCAGAGCGACGTCGTGTCGCCGGCACGACACATTGACGCGCAACGGCATGAGGGCTGTCGTTGCGGGTTCCCAGCATCGCCCCTATCCTGGAAATGTGTCCGCCTCCGTCCCCGCATCGCGGGGAGCGCACGGCGCTCATCGCGAGCCGATCCGGATTGCGACGTACAACATCCACCGTGGCCGTGGCCTCGACGGCCGCACGAGTCTCGGGCGCATCGGCGACGTCCTGCGCCAGATCGACGCCGACGTGATCGGCGTGCAGGAGGTCTACGAGGCGCAGGCCGAGCATCTCGCGCAGGACCTCGGCATGCAGCTCGTAACCGGCATCACCGACCATCGTTCCGACGGCGCCTACGGCAACGCCATCCTCACGCGGCTCCGGCTCCAGGGCGTCGCCACGTTCGATCTGTCCGTCCGGGCGCGCGAGGCGCGCGGAGGAATCCGCGTGGACCTGGGCTTCCACGGGGAGACGCTCCACGTCTTCAACGTCCACCTCGGACTCGCGCGACGAGAGCGTGCCGAGCAGGTCAAGTGGCTGGTCGAACGCCACATCCTGTGGGACGACCGGGCCGGCCCGCGGATCGTGGTCGGAGACCTGAACGAGTGGTTTCCCGGCCGAGTGGGTCGGGCGCTGCGGCAAGAGTTCTCGAGTCTCCGACCGCGCAGGACGCACCCGGCGCCGCTTCCGCTCTGGGCGCTGGATCGCATCTACTGGGACCACGCGGTCCATGGCGAGTCGCTACGTGTCCACCAGACCCGGCTGGCACGCGTGGCCTCGGATCACCTGCCGCTCGTCGCGTCGCTCCGGATACGGTCGAGCCCTTCGGGCTGACGCACGCCACGACGCGACACCCTGTCGCTACCCGGACACGCCGTCGGCGGGGCCGAGTCCTCCTGTGTACGGGAATCTCGGGAACTCACGGTAACGCGAGCGCCGCCCCGGTGGCATCGCGCTTGCTCCCTCCATGCCCCCATGAAGACGCAGAAGCTGACGAAGCTGAAGCTGAAGATGAAGATGCTGAGAAGGCCCCGTCGCGTGGAAACGCCGCTCGGCGAGGCCACCAGGGCGCGGCCGATCGAGATCGTCGTCACGCCGAGCTCGGGGAGCGGGCAAGCCATGACGACCGCTCTGGAGCTCCGGCACGCGCTGACCACCCGCGGGTATCGCACGGCCCTCGAGATGTTCTCCGATCTCGAGAGCCTGAACGAGTGGTCGCAGAAGGACGACCGTCAGTTCTCCGCCCTCATCTGCGTCGGCGGAGACGGCACTCAGAGCGCGACGGCGGCCGCCGCCGTCCGTCGCTCGGTGCCCTTCCTCTCCGTGTCGCACGGGTTCGGGAACCTGTTCGCGCGAGCGTTCCACCACCCGAAGCGCACGAAGGAGGTCCTCGACCTCCTCATGTACGGCCAGGTCATCCCGTCGGACCTCGGTGCGCGCAACGGCGAGCTGTTCCTGTGCCAGCAGAGCTACGGCCTGATTGCCGAGGTCCAGGAGGCCGTGGAAGGCGGTGGCGCCGCGCCCCGGACTCGGTGGCAGAGGTGGCTCTCCTACTATCGGGCCGCCCTCCACCATCTTCGGGAAGCGCCTCCGACGCGGTTGCGTGTCGTCGTGGACGGTCGCCTCGCCGCCGTCGACGCGGCGCTCGTCATCGTGGCCAACGTGTCGACGTACGGCGCCGTGGCTTCCTCTGACGCCGGACGCGTCGCCCGTCGACGGCCTCTTCGACGTCTTCGTTCTGAGGGCGGAGACCCGTCGACAGGTCTTCGGCAAGCTGCTGCGGCGACACTTGCGCATTCCGGGATCGAGCCCCGGCATGGAGATCTGCCGAGGGCAGCGGGTGAGCGTCTCCGGTCTCGGGTCGAAGCGGGATCAGCTCGAGGTCCAGCCCGGCGCGCTGCAGGTCGTCGTGTCGCCCGCCACGGCGGCGGCGCTCCAGCGCCAGGCCCGGCGCCGGGGACGAGCCGCCCACATCACGCGCCGGGTCGCGTGAGGGGTCGTCCGTCAATCGGCGCGGCTGGGCGCGGCCACCGCGGGCGCCTGCGCCGACGCCCGGGTCGCCCCCATCGCCACCAGGATCGCCAGCCCGAGGCCGATCCACACCACCTGCCGGCCGCGGCGGACGAAGCTGAAGGCCAAGCCGTCGCTGGCCGCGAAGCCCAGCGCGGCGAACGCCGCCGCGTTGGCGCCCTCCAGCGTTCCCAGGCTGGCGGGCACGAAGAACGTGGCGAATCGCACCCCGGTTCCCAGGGCCTCGATCACCGTGGCGGTCACGAGCGAGGCCGGAACGTGGAGGCTCTGGAGGATGAGCAGCGCCTCGACTGCGCCCACGAGCCAGCTTGCGAAGTGGAATCCGATCGACAGGGCGAGCGCCCGCCAGTGCGAGCGATAGAACGTCCGGACCGCGCCATCGACCCGCTGCGCCGTGCGCCCGCCGCCGACCCACGCGAGCAGGCGGCCCACGCGGCCGACCCCCCCTGCCACCTGCACCAGGATGAAACCGCCCACCGCGATCACCTGGACGAGGAGCAGGTAGGCCATCGGCTTGAGGAGCGCCCCGCCGACACTGCCGGCCGCCCACGCCAGCAGGATCCCGGTGACGAGGAGCAGCGTCTGCCCCACGACCTCGGCGGTCTTGGCGAGGATCAGCGAGGGAACGCTCTTCTCGTACGGCACGTCCCGTCGCAGGAGCCACGCCTTGACGGCCTCGCCCCCGACTCCGCCCAGCGCGGTGACCACGTTGACCGCCTGACCCGCACACCGCGCCGCGAGCAGCCGGAAGAATGGCGGCCGGGCGCCGACGAGCGTGAATCGCCATCCCACGGTGTCCAAGACCACGCCGACCCCGTGGACCAGACAGATCAGGGCGAACTGCCACCACGCGACGCGCGTCAGCGCGGAGGTGATGGACGCCAGGCCGAAGTGGCGGATGAGGAGGACGAGCGCCAGGACACCGCCAACGAGCAGGAGCGGTCGCAGGTATCGCATTTCTTCCCGGAGGCAGCAAGAAGCGTGCCGCTGCCCGGAGGGGCCCAATCGGTGCCGGGGCCAGTCGTGATACTCTCGACCGGTATCTCGCATGGCTCCCCTGACGACCAAGACCGACGCGGGCCGAGCGTTGTTGCGAAGCGGGCTCCTCGCTCTGCTCGGCTTCCTGGTCCTGACCGCCGCCGTCAGCCACGAGTATCTGAACGGACTGGATCTCGCCGCGCGCGCCCTGGTTCACCAGTCTCACGGGCCCGCGCTCCTCGGGTTCATGGAGGGCGCGTCCTACCTCGGGGGCCAGCCTGGCCAGGTCGCCGTGCTGGTGGTGGGGGTCGTGATCCTCTGGTCTCGAAAGCGGGAGTGGGCGCTGGCGCTGCCCCTGGTCATGGCCGGCGCGGGAGTGCTCCAGTTCCTCGCGAAGCGTGGGGTGGATCGCCCCCGACCGAACCTGGATCCGCTAGGATTTCCCAGCGCCCACGTCCTGAGTCTGGTCGTCCTCTGCGGCTTCCTGGCCTATGCGGTCAGTATCGGCAGCGCGCGCCGGCGGCGGCGGCACCTCCTGTTCGGAGCCTGTCTGGGCGTGGTCGGCACCGTGGCCTACAGCCGCATGTATCTCGACGCTCACTGGTTCTCCGACGTTCTCGGGGGCCTCACGGCCGGGCTGGCGTACTTGCTGGTCGCCATTTGGGTCATCCGGTCCGTCCCGCTCGCCAGCCGCTCCTGGCGGCGAGCGCCGATGGCTCGGGGCGCCGAGGCCGGGCTGGTGCCGGTCGTGGCGGGATCACCGACCGAGTCGATGGTCATCGCCGGCTCCACCGCGATGGCCCCCGCGACGCCGACCGGCAACCCCGGCTAGGACGTCTCTCCGGGGAGCGCCCGCGCCGGCGCTCCCGCGCCGGCATCCCGACGTGGGCGCGGCTCTTCCTGGTCGGGTGGTGCCTCCTGGGTCTCTGGACGGTCCCGGCCGACGCCCAGGAAGAGCTGCGGAGCATGTTCGCGCCGGAGTTGGGCAAGCTCCCACTCACGTCCGAGTACCGGGTCACCTATTTTCCGGACCAGCCCGTGGCCGGTCAGCCCGCGGAGCTGGGTCTCCTCCAGCAGGACTTCTCCCTGTCGGTGCCGCTCCAGCAGGGCCCCGCCGACGAGTGGTCCACGTCGTTCCGCCTGCGGAACCAGGAGTTCGCGACGGGCGCCGTGCTGCCGGACACCGGGGAACCGTTCCCGGACGAGCTGTGGAACATCCGGTTCGGGACGACCTACCGGCACCGGTTCGATTCCGGCTGGATCGGCGCCCTCAACGTCAACGTCGGCTCGCCGAGCGACCGGCCCTTTGCCAGCTTCGACGAGATGGACATCAGCGCGACGGCGGTCCTGCGCGTGCCCGCCCGCGAGCGCGACGCGTGGATCTTCTTCCTGAACTACGGGAGCAACCGAGAGTTCTTGCCGCACATCCCGATCCCGGGATTCGGGTACTCGTGGGAGCCGTCCGACCAGTTCTCCGCCGTCGTGACGACCGGGTTCCTCTCGATTCAGTACGAGCCCGTGGAAAAGCTGACGCTCACCGCGTCGTACGTCGCCGTCCGGACCGTGGACGTCCGCCTCACGTACCAGCTGTTCCGGCCGGTCCGGGTGTGGGTCGGCTTCGACTGGACGAACGAGCGCTACCTGCTGGCCGATCGGGCTGACCGGAACGACCGCCTCTTCTACTACGAGAAGCGCATCCGGGCCGGCGCGATCATCGGCCTCGCCCGCAAGCCGCAGCTCTTCGTGGACGTCGCCGTCGGCTACAGCTTCGACCGGTTCTACTTCGAAGGCGAGAGCTACAGCGACAACGACGACAACCGCGTCGACGTCGAGGCCGGTCCGTTCGCCGCCGTCCGGCTCGGCGCCCGCTTCTAGGACCTAGGGCGGCGGCGGCTCAGCTCCCGCCCTTCCCGGCCGCTCGCCGCAGCGCGGGCTCGCCGGCGAGCCACGCCGCCAGCGCGTCGGCGATCCGCTGGTGCCCCTCACGGTTCCAGTGGGAGTCGTGCGCGAACGTGAAGCGCGGGATCTCGGCCGCGGGGATCACCCGGGCGCTGTCGAGGCACGCGTCCGGGCGCGAGGCACAGGCGTCATGAAGGCTCGCCAGTACGGGATCGGCCGGTCGAGTCTCGCCGCTGTGCGCGACGAGGAGCGTGCGGAGCGGGACTCCGCGCGCCCGGACGTCCTGCTCCATGGTCTCCACGAGGAAGCGGTGGTAGCGCAGCCTGAACTCGGGGCTCGTCGCCAGCGCGCGCTGGAGGTCGTCCGGCGACAGGCGCGCGATGGGTCGGCCGGGATCGCTCCGAAGCCACTCCGGCGCCGGTGGCGTCGCCCGCCGGACGGCCATCCCCGCCGAGAGCTTGGCCAGGCGGAAGCGCAGCCAGTGATAGAGATGCGAATGGTCCTGCAGCCACGTCTCGCCCGGCCACGGCGCCCGGGGCAGGGCCGCCCGACCCCGGCCCAGGTAGCGCATCCGCCCCGTGGCATCGATCATCCGGAACAGGGATTCGACCCGGACAGGAAGCCGACTCTCGTCCAGGGTGAGGCGGTTGAAGGCGAGCTCCGCGAGGTCGTTCTCCCCGATGGCGAGCAGAACGAGGTCCGGCTCGAGGACCAGGCCCCGACGCGCGCAGGTAGAGGTACTGCTGGTCGGTGCTCCAGCCCGGCACGGCCCCGGACCACACCTCGACCGGACCGACGCGCCGGGCCAGGAGTCGCTCGAGCAGCGCGCCGAACGTCTCGTCCTGCTCGACGCCCCACCCGAACGCGAATGAATCGCCGAGGAGCAGGATCCGCGCGGTCCCGGGCGGCTTGGACAGGCCCCGCTCCGGTCCCCTCATGCCCAGCGCGTTGACGGCGACCGCCACCGAGAAGTCACGGTCGACGTGCCGGATCCGGACGCCGGGGTTCAGGGCGAACCCCAGCCGCCCGTCGGCACGGTAGGGATTGAACTCGTCCCGGGTCGTGGCGCGACTCCATGCGGGCACCAGACGGAGCACGCCCTCGACCAAGCCGAGGGTGGCCACGCACGACACGAGGACCAGGCCGAGGCGGCCGAGCAGCCCTCGGAGGGTCGGCGCCAGGGTCGGCATCAGGCCGCGGAGCCGGCCGCAGCGAGGCCCGGTCAGCCGGTCTTGGCCATGGCGGCCGCGCGGCGCGCCATCTCGTCCGGAGGCACGTCCTCCTTGTGCGTGGAGACGTGCCAGTGGTGCCCGAAGGGATCCTCGATGGTGCCCGACCGGTCGCCGTAGAACTTGTCCTCCACGGGCCGGAGGAGCTTGGCGCCGGCGGCGACGGCAGCCTTCACCGTGGCGTCCACGTCCTCGACGTAGAGGTGCAGGCTCACCGCGGCGCCGCCGAACGCGCGCGGCCCCCGCGCCCCCATCTCCGGGTGCTCGTCGGCGAGCATGATCGTCGCGTCGCCGATCGTGAGCTCGGCGTGACCCACCTTGCCCCCGGGGCTCGGCATCCGCATCCGCTCCGTGGCGTGGAAGACCCGCTTGTAGAAGTCGATCGCCTTCGCCCCGCCGTCGACGATCAGGTACGGGGTGACGCTGTGATATCCGTCGGGAACCGCCTTCGCCTTGCCCTTGCTCATCGCCATCCTCCCAGTCCTGTGTGACTCGACCGCGCGTGCGCGGCCCCACGCTTTCCATACTACGCCTCCGTCGTCCGGACGCGCTCCCGCCGGATCGGAGGGCGAGCCGTGACGGTCGCACGCCCGTGCTATGTTCGTGTCGCGCCGATGACCTCTCCTGTGGCGACCGGCCAACCCCCGCCCGCCCCGTCCGTGGACCGCGAGCGGTTCGGGCTCGGAGCCCTCACGCTCCTGCTGGCAGGGCTGGCGGCCGTGACGTCCTTCCGATCGGGCGAGACCCCGTTCCGGCTCGTCGGGACCCTCCTGGTCATCGCGGGGATCCTCGAGATCCTGCACAGCCGGCGGCGGGTCAGCCCGGAATCTCAGCGCTCGGCGTCCCGGAGCGGCGGCTTCACTCTCGTCATGGGACTCCTTGTGCTCTCCGCGCCCGCCCTGGTCGGCTCCGGCCTCGTGCTCCTGCTGGCCGCGTCCTTCCTGATCGACGGGCTCCGGCAGCTGGTCGCGTTCGCGATCGGATGGCGTCGAGGTCGAGCGGACCGCCGGGCCGCGCTGGCCACGGCCGGCAACCTGGCCGCCGCCGGCGTGCTCTTCGCGCTCTGGAACACCTCCGCGACGTGGATCGTGGCGCTGGCCGGCGCTGCCCGCATCCTGGGCGCCGGCTGGAACATGGTCACCGCGCCCGTGCACTCGCTCGGCGACACCTACGAGACGATCGGCGACGCCCTGGGGCTCCCGGATGATCCCGCCGTGCGGGAAACCGGCCAGCGGCTCCTCGACGAGGAGCGCCAGCGCCGTCCCGTCGACCGGGGCTGGATCTACGCCTTCCTGGCGACGCTCTTCGCCATCCACATCGGCCGCATGGAGGCCGACTGGACGCTGGTCGGTCTCCTCGGACCCTTCGTGGCGGTCCTGGGCGACGTCCTCGTCGCGCTGCTCCTCGCGTTCGGAGTCATCCAGCCGGCTCGGTCATGGCTGCGCCGGCTCATCCGCCCGCTCGAGCGGCGGGCCTGGTCCCGGCTCGAGGCCGGGCGGGGCTCGTCGCCGCGCTGGGGCGATCGGCTGCTCCGTGGCGGGCTCGTCCGGAGCCTCCGCCTGTCGATCCGCGCACGCCAGGTCCGGTACTCGGTGCCGTTCGCGGTGGAGCGCGCCCTCCAGGTCGGGCTGCCGGTGGTCGCGGTCTTCGTCGCGACCGTGCCGATCTGGGGGATGAGCTGGTACTTCGACACGGAGAACTGGGCGGCGGGGATCTACAACTCCTGGGCCGAGCAGCGCACGGACGACTGGCGCAGGGAGATGGTCCGGGCTGTCCGCGCCGCCAAGCCGGGCGAGTCGTTCGACGTCCGCCCCCAGGGTCTCGAGGGCGACTGGAGCTTCCTCGTGATCGGCGATCCGGGCGAGGGAGACAGCTCCCAGCGCGCGCTCAGCCACCAGATCCTCCGGGTCGGTAGCGGGGCCGACGTGCGGTTCATGGTGATCTCGTCGGACGTCGTCTATCCCACGGGATCCATGAAGAACTACGAGGCCAACTTCTGGCTGCCCTTCCAGGGCTTCGAGCGGCCCGTCTACGCGATCCCCGGCAACCACGACTGGTACGACGCGCTGGAAGGCTTCGCCGCAACCTTCCTCGAGGCGGACGCGGCCCGCGCCTCGATGCGGGCCCGCGTCGAGGCCGACCACCGCCTGACCAGCACGACGGAGACTCGCATCGACTGGCTCATCGAGGAGGCCGCGCGCTTGCGCGCCGCCTACCGGGTGCCCACCGGCTTCCAGCGCGCGCCGTACTTTCAGGTCCAGGCCGATCGCTTCGCGCTGATCGCCGTCGACACGGGCGTCCTGCGCCAGATCGACCCGGACCAGTGGGCGTGGCTCCGCGTCGGCGCTCGAGCAGGCGCGCGGGAAGCTGACGATGGTCCTCCTGGGCCACCCGCTCTACGCGGGCGGGCACTACCAGGCGGGGGGCGACGGGGAGTTCGCGGCGCTGCACCGACTCCTGCGCGAGTACCAGGTCGCGGTCGTCATGGCGGGGGACACCCACGACCTCGAGCTGTACGTCGAGCGGTACGACGCCGGCGGCGCCGAGCGGGTCATGCACCACGTGGTCAACGGCGGCGGCGGCGCCTACCTGAGCTTCGGGACGTCCCTGGCGTGGCCGGCCGAGGCGGCCACGCCGGAGTGGGCCTTCTATCCCAGCCAGGCGTCCGTCGTGGACAAGCTCGACCGCTTCACCCCCTGGTGGAAGTGGCCCTTCTGGGTGTGGACCACGCGATGGGGGGCCTGGCCGTTCTCCGCCGAGCTGCTCTCGGCCGCCTTCGACTACAACGTGGCGCCGTTCTTCCAGAGCTTCGTCGAGATCCGCGTGGAGCCCTCCGCCGGTCGCGTGCGCCTCGTCCCGTACGGCGTGCACGGGCAGCTCCGCTGGTCCGATCTCCAGACGTCTCCCCGGCCGCCGCGGCCGGCCGGCGCGGCAGCCGACGGGCCGGCGGAGCTCGTGCTGCCGCTGCCGAGCGCCGCCTCCGCCTCCCGGTAGCCGGCACTATCTCCGGCCCGCGACGAGGTGGCCCTCGAGGGGAACTTCGAGGCCCGCCGCGGTGAGGAAGGGCCGGAGGACCTCCTCTGCTCCCGCGCGGATCCGCTCGTAGACCGGAGCGCTGATGCGGTCCGCGAGCGGCGTCCCCTTGACCTCCGTCGCGACGAACGCGTCGATCGAGGGGAACTTCGCCCGGCCGAGGCGGGTGCGGGTCGCGGTGACGTGCAGGCCGGCCGCGTCGACGAGCGCCGTCAGCTCCTCGAGCCGACCGCAGGCGAAGTACGCGCTCAGCAAGGAGGCCGCGTCGGGACCGGCGTGGCGGACGGCCATCTCGACGAACGGGCCGTAGGCCGGCTGGGTGCCGAGGTGCGCCGGGACGAGGACCGCCACGCTGCCCCCGTCCACCACGACCCGCCGCATCTCCCGCAGGGCCCCGGCGCGATCGGGAAAGAACATGAGGGCCATCTGGCACAGCACGGTGTCGAAGGAGCGGTCCGCGAACGGCAGTGTCGCGACATCGCCCTGCCGCCACTCGATGTCCGGACGGACGCGGCGGGCGACGCTCAACATGGCCTCGTTGAGGTCCACGCCGACCACCCGGCCGGTCCCGCCCAGCCGATCCGCGACGGTGCGCGCGACGATGCCGGTCCCGCAGGCGACGTCGAGCACCGCCTGGCCCGGGGCGACACCGGCGAAGTCAACCAGGTGTGGGGCCCACTCCGCGAAGAACGC
Organism: uncultured Candidatus Rokubacteria bacterium; assembly: GCA_963799055.1. GTDB lineage: Bacteria > Methylomirabilota > Methylomirabilia > Rokubacteriales > DASRDR01 > DASRDR01. The sequence goes on along the minus strand of CAWCVP010000017.1, from coordinate 45,617 downwards.
CGGCACGAATCGCGCCTCGTAAATCTCCGCCGCGTCCATCGTGATCTGGAAGGCCTCGGGAGAGCTCTGCATGCTCGTCTCCTTTCGCTCGCTGACCGCCGACCGGCCGGCCAGTCGGCGACTTGGCAACCGTCGAGTCCGATCCACGGCCGAGTGTATGATCGGCTCGTGGATCGACGCGACGTCCGAGCGTCCGGATCCGCTGCTCCGCCGTCCAGGAGCACCGCGCCACCTGCTCGAACGTCCGGTCAGCTTGCTCCGGAGTCCACCGCGGTCAGTCCGGGCATCGATGCGCTCTCGGACGTGTTGCGCGCGGTGCGGCTGACGGGGGCGCTGTTCTTCCGGGTGGAAGCCCGGACGCCGTGGGGTCTCGCGCTGCCCGACGGCGCCACGCTCGCCCCGAGCGTCCTGCCCCGCGCCCAGCACGTGATCTCGTACCACGTCGTGACCGAGGGAGCGTGCTGGGGAACCGTGGAGGGTCAGACGCCGGTCCGGCTGGAGGCTGGCGACGTCTTCGTGCTCCCGCGCGGCGACGCCTACGCGATGTCGACGGCACCCGGCCCCCCGGCCGGGCCCGATCGGAAGGCGGTCCTCGCCTTCATGCGGCAGATGGCCGCCGGCCAGCTGCCGTTCACGATCACCGAGGGCGGACCCGGGCCGGAACGGCTCCATCTGGTCTGCGGATTCCTCGGCTGTGACGTGCGCCCCTTCAACCCGCTCCTGGCCACCCTGCCCCGGCTGCTCCACGTGCGCCGGGCGGTCGGGTCGGCCGGCGACCCGCTGGGACAGCTGATCGACTTCACGGTCACGGAGGCGCGCGCGCCTCGGGCCGGCGGAGAGTGCGTGCGGATTCGCTTGAGCGAGCTGATCTTCGTCGAGGTCGTGCGCCGGTACCTCGCGACGCTGCCGGCCGAAGAGACGGGCTGGCTCGCCGCCTTGCGGGATCCCACCGTGGGGCAGGCCCTCGCGCGACTCCACGAGCGCCCCGCGCACCCCTGGACGCTCGACGCGCTGGCCCGGGACGTCGGCCGGTCACGCTCCGCGCTGGCCGACCGGTTCACGCACCTCGTCGGGCAGCCGCCGATGCAGTACCTCACGCGTTGGCGGATGCAGGTGGCGGCGCGCCTGCTCGCCGAAGGCGCGACCAAGGTCTCTGCGGTGGCGCTCGAGGTCGGCTACGATTCCGAGGCCGCGTTCAGCCGCGCTTTCAAGAAGATGACCGGCGTCCCGCCCGGCGCATGGCGCGCGCGCCGCGCGTCACCGCGCCTCGCCGTGCGCTAGCTCGCGACGCCACCCCGGCATCGGGGACCGGCCGATCCTCCACGGGGCGAGGAATTTGACACCGACTCCCGCGCCGTGCTCCAGTTGGTGCGCAATGGGCGTCGCGGCCAATCGGCGGGTCTGGCGGCCCTCGATCGACGCGCTCCTCAGGTGAGAAGCCCTCCAGCCCGCCGGCGCATCGGCAAGAGCCTGGCCCTCCTCCTTGCCACGCTGTCGGTCCTGGCACCGGGTCCGAGCTGCGCCCCATCGAGCGCGAACGACGTCTTCGACCCGGACGAGCCGCCGGAGACCCGATACCAGCTGACGCCGTTCTTGACCTTCGGCGCCGAGATCGAATTCTCGTACGAGTATCGGAAGAACCTCGGCCTGGACGGCCGCCGCGACAACGAAGCCGCCGGGAGCGAGCCGGAGCTGTCGCTGGCCTTCTCGTTCGACCCGGATCCGGCGTTCCAGGCGTTCCTCAACGTGGCCCTCTCGCGGGAGTTCGTGTGGAAGATCGAGGCCGGTCGGTCCAAGCCGAGCGAAGACGTGCACTTGGACCTCGTGGAGCTCTTCGTCTGGCTCCGATCGCTTCCCGGCGGGTTCTCCCTCCAGGTCGGGCGCCAGCGGTTCGAGGACGAGCGCCAGTGGCTCTACGACGAGGAGCTGGACGCGGCCCGGCTTTGGTTCCGGCGCGGGCCGTGGGCCCTCGAGCTCTCCCTGAGCCAGGACGCCCTCGTCCCGAAGGACCTGTTGAACCCGAAGCAAGGGGATGGGATCAACAACTACGTCCTGTATGCGACCTACCATCCGCTGGAAGACCTCTTCCTGGAAGCGTACGCGATCGTTCGCGACGACCAGTCGGCGCCCGAGCGACGACGTCCCGTCTTCGTCGGCCTGCGCTCGCGCGGCGAGCCCCTCGAGGATCTGGACTACTGGCTCGAGATCGGATACGTGGGGGGGTGGGAAGGCTCCACGCGGCTCCACGGCTGGGGCGTCGACCTCGGCGCCACCTACGAGTTCCAGGTCGCCCTGAAGCCCGCGCTGACGCTCGGCTTCGCCTTCGGCAGCGGCGACGGGAACCCGAGTGACCACACCGACCACAGCTTCCGGCAGACGGGGCTGCAGGAAAACGAATCGGACTTCGGCGGGGCGACGGACTTCAAGTACTACGGTGAGGTCCTGGACCCGGAGCTGAGCAACCTTGCCATCTTCACGGCCGGAATCGGTATCCGCCCGAGCGACAAGTTCTCGGTGGATCTCGTCTACCACTACTATCTCCAGCACCGCCTGGCGACATCGCTGCGCGACTCCGGGATCGACGCCGAGCCGTCCGGCCGGAGCCGGCAACTCGGCAGCGAGCTCGATCTCATCGTCGGGCTCCAGGAGATCTACGACCACCTGGAAGCCCGGGCGGTGTTCGGCTATTTCTGGCCCGGCACGGCCTTCCCGGAGCGGAACGGTGGGGCGTGGATCGTGCGCGCGGAGGTCCAGTTCCGCTTCTGACCGCGTCTCAGCCGGTGGCCGGCTTCGAGAGCGTGATGCGAAACGTCCGGTCGGGCAGGAGCTGCGTCTCGATCCCGATGCCGAGCAGGTCGGCGAGCGCACGCACGAGCGCCAGCCCCAGGCCCACGTTGCGGCCGCCGGCGCGCGCCTCGTCCTTCCGCCAGAATCGATCGAACATCACGGCGAGATCCTGGGGCTCGAGGTTCTCGACCCGATTCGTGAAGCTCACCGACGCCCGGCCCGCCGTCTCCTGCGAAGTGCAGACCACCGCGGCGCCCGGGGGGCTGTAGGCGACGGCGTTGGAGAGGAGGTTCTGCACCACCAGTGCGAGCTTCTCCGGATCCGTCTCGAAGCGAAGTCCGCGCGAGATCTCCTGCCGCAGCTCGAGCTGCTTCGCGGCAGCCTCCCGAGCCAGCGGCTTCCAGGCCGCGTCGACCACCTCCGCGACCTGCACCGGCGCCGTCCAGACCTGCTCGCGACCCTCGTCGTAGCGCGCCAAGGCCAGGAGGTTCACGACGATCCGCTCCATCTGCTGCGCGATCGCCCCGGCGTCCTCGAAGAACTGCCGAACCGAAGCCCGATCCTCGGGCCAGCGGGCGCCGACCTCGCTCAGGTTCCGGAGCTCGGCGATCGGCGTCTTGAGCTCGTGGGCGATGTCGCTCGACAGTCGGCGCTCCCGCTTGAAGCCAGCCTCCAGCCGGCCCAGCAGGGCGTTGACCTGCTCGACGACCACCGCGATCTCGTCGGGCGGCGTCTCCACGGCTGACCCGCGTGTCGAGGGAGGTCACGTCCAGCGCCCGGACCTGACCGGTCAACCGGTCCAGAGAGCGCAGACCGACCCGGAGCGCCAGCTGCATGAGCCCGGCGAGCGCGAGCATCAGGCCGACGCCGACGCCGGCCCCGACCAGCTCCAGGCGGCGGATGCCCGCATCGAACTCCTCGCGCTCACGCGCGACGAGCAGCGTCGCCGTCGGGACCACCCGACGGCGCGGGAGCGGCGCGGGGGCGTCCTTCGCCTCGGCCGGATCGTCCTCCGTGTCGAGCGTCGGGACGAAATCGAGCTGGATCTGACGGCCCCGGCGGCCGTCGGGCAGGCGCACGTCCCGAATGCTCGGCGTCGCCGACGGCCGCGGGCTCCGGACGAGGCTGGCGCCGCGCGTCTCGTCGCTCGCCTCGAACGACGGGGACCGCCGAACCTGCGAGCCGTCCGAGAGCCAGAGCTCGAAGTACTCGGGGCTGGCGCCGACCCCGAACTCGGGCATGTGCTCCTCGTCGAACTCGAACTCGATCTGGCCGCCTTCCTGCTCCGTCAGCGCGACCAGGCTCCGCGCCTTGGCGGATAGCGCGGCGTCGAACTCCGCCTGGAGCGCGTTGACGACGATCGCCCTCAGTGCGAGCCCACCGACGATGAGCACCACGGCGGCGCCGCCGATCAGATAGACGAACAGGCGGGCGCGGAGTGAGCGCATCCTACTCGACGAAGTAGCCGAACCCGCGCCGCGTACGCAGGATCGGGGGCTCTCCTCGCGCGTGGATCTTCTTGCGGAGACCCGAGACGAGGACCTCGACGACGTTGCTCGACACCTCCGAGTCGCTCCGGTGCAGGTGCTCGACCAGCTGCTCCTGCGAGAAGACGCGGCCGCGCTGGTAGGCGAGGAACTCCAGCAGCGCGTACTCGCTCGGCGTCAAGTGCAGGGCGCCGCCGTCTCGCGAGACCTGGCGCCGGGCGGCGTCGATCTCGAGCGACCCCAGCCGGATGATCGGGTTCTTCGCCTGGTGGCGCCGGCGGACGAGCGCCTGGATCCGCGCGCAGAGCTCCTCGAACGCGAAGGGCTTGACGAGGTAGTCGTCGGCGCCCAGCTGGAGACCCCGCACGCGGTCGTCCACCCTGTCGCGGGCCGACAGGATCAGGATGTGCGCGCCGCTGCCCCGGGCCCGGAGCCGCCGCAGTACCTCGAGGCCGGACAGCCCGGGCAGCATCAGGTCGAGGACGATGACGTGGTAGTCGTAGGTCTCGGCGAGAGCGAGCCCCTGCTCCCCGTCGCTGGCCAGATCGACCGCGTACCCGAGCTTCTTCAGGCCCTGGCCCAGGGACCGCAGGAGGCGCTGGGAATCGTCGACCAGCAGTATCTTCACAGGCTCCTCGACGGCCAGCATCGTCCCGCCCCGGTCGGGAGGCGCGGCACCAACACCACGGGCCCCGTCCGCGCGGCGGGCTCTCGCGGCGCCAGGGTAAGCCAGGACGGGAGCCCGAGGCAACGACGCGTGAACGGTGCCGTGGCGACCACCGCCGAGCGCCCGGCGACCCTGCGGGCCGCCGGGCCTGCTTTCTCACCGTGTCACCGAAGGCCTGGGCCGGCGCTCACGCCGGACGAGCGTCCCGGCCCCGGAGGCCGGCGCCGCCTAGTCGTCGGCGCCCGCGATGTCGAAGTCGACCAGCTTGGCCACGCCGTCCATGACGAGCCCGATCTCGGCACAGTAGCGCTTGACGCTCGTCGCCCCGGGCTCGAGCGGCGTGGTCTCCACAACCTCGACGCAATCCTCGAACGTGCCCGCCGGGGTCTTCACCGTGAGCCCCATCTTGACGTGCTCCGCGCGATCCAGCGCGACGCCCGGCGCGATCTCCTGGAAATACCGGGACCCGAGCAGGAACCTCCCGGGCATGATCAGCCCGGGGAGCGCGCCGTTCTTGCCGGCGAGCCAGGCGCCGTCGTGGCTGACGATGACGCCATCCTCGTAGATGTCCACGTCCTCGCCGAAGTAGAAGATGTCGTTCGTCTGCACGCATCGCGCGTAGTAGTTCCGCGAGACCTCCACGAGCGCGCCGTCCTTCCACTCCCGCTCTTCGACCACCCGAGCGTACACGGTCAGGGACTCACCCTCCGCGTCCGCGAACGTGATCTTCTTCGTCTGGTTGAGCACCGTGATCTGCACCCGCACCAGCTCTCCGTCGTCCTTCCCCTCGAGCACGAGCTTGTCGCCGGGCCGGATGCTGAAGTGGGCATTCCGTCCAGTGGACGAGAAGGTGCACTCGTCCAGCTCGAACTGGGTCGTGTACTGCGGGGCCGCCCACGCGGCCCCCCCCGGCAGACCAACGCTCCCCAGCAGGAATGCCAGGGCCGCCGCCACCGCGCTCCTCCGCAAGGTCCTCCGATGCCGTCTCATGTGCTGTCTCCCCTTTCCGGGAGGGCGCTGCCAGAAGCCCATCCCGACGGCATCGTGCGGGGGCAGCCTGAGGATTCGCTGAGGATCCGACCGCTTTCTTGCGGGGCCGCCGGGCCGCGGGAGTTCCCGGAACGCCTACCTCGCGGGCTTGGCCACGACCGCCTCGGACGGCGGCCCGTTCAGGAACCGGGCGGGGCTCAAGAGGAACTGATCGAACCCCACGCCTTCCATTCCCGCCTGGACGCGGACGGTGACCTCACCGCTGGTCCGGAAGACGATATGGGCAGTCGACGACGCGGGGTCCACCGGGTCGCACCCCACCCACGTCCAGCCCTCTCGAGCTGGACCTCGGCCGCGAGGTAGCTCCCCGTGCCCGGCCTGAGCACCTCGCGACCCGACCATCCACCGCGTTCGTGACCTGGACGTAGAGGAGGTTGGCCTGCGACTTGCCCTTGGGCTTGCCCACCTTCATGTGGATCCAGCAGCGATAGGGCACGCCGTGCTGGACCCGGACCCTGAAGCGCACGTGGGGATCGTCCTCGGGTGGCGGGTCCAGCTCGTCCCCGGTGTTCGGGGTCCCGACCAGCCGACCCCCGGGCGAGGCCGGGTCGCTCCAGAACTCGAACTCGTCCAGGGCGCTGCGCGGCAGATCGGTCACGTGGACGACGATCTCGGGCGGGGTCCCTTCGAAGCTGCCCCGGCCCTCCCTGGGCCTGGATCTCGCCGCCGAGGCCGCAGCGCCTGCCTCCCCGGCGGCGCCCCGCGCCGCGCGGACCGGCGGCATCAGCCCCTCGGCCGCGAGTCCGACGCTCAGTCGTCACCGCGCCGATGGTCGCGCACCCGGCGCGAAGCGGCCGGATCCGCCTCACCGACGAGGTTCCCCCTTCAGGGCCGCCGGAGAACGCGCCCGGGCCGCGCGCCCGTGGGCTGCCCGTCGCGCACCGCGGCCTCGCCGGCGACCAGCACGTGCTCGATCCCCTCCGGGAACTGGTGCGGATCGGCGTAGGTGGCGCGCTCCCGCACGGACGCCCGGGTCGAACACGACCAGGTCCGCGTCGGCCCCGACCTGGACCCGCCCCTTCCCGCCGAGCCCGAGCTTCTCCGCCGGCCGGTACGCGGCCTTGTGCACGGCGGCCTCGAGCGTCAGGACCCCCGCGTCACGGACGTAGTGGCCGAGGATCCGCGGGTACGTGCCGTAGCAGCGGGGATGCGGCTTGCCCTCGGCGAGCGGCCCCTCGGGGGTGAGCACCCAGCCGTCCGAGCCGAACATGGCGAGGGGATGCCGCATGACGTGGCGCACGTCGTCCTCGCTCATGACGAAGTGGACCATGATGGCCCGCGCCCCGGACTCCTCGAGGAGCGCGAAGAGCGCGTCCACCGGATCGACGCCGCGGCGCGCCGCGATGTCGGCGATGGACGCGCCCTCGTCGGCCTTGCCCGGTCCCGCCGGCATCCACGCCACCAGCGTCTGGTCCCACTCCCGGCCCTGCTCGGCCACCTCGCGCGCGAGCTGGGCGCGGCTCGCAGGATCGCCGAGCCGCGCCACGAGGGCGGGAAGCCCGCCCTCGTGGGCCCAGTCGGGGATGATCTGGGTCAGCGGAGCGCTCCCGGCCGTGTAGGGATAGACGTCGAACGTGACGTCCTGCCCCCGCTCGTGGGCCCACTCCGACAGCTGGGTCGCGTGACGGATCCGGCCCCAGTAGGGACGGAACGCCGCCTTGTGGTGCGAGATCTGGACGGGGGCGCGGCCCCGCTCGCCGACCTCGATGGCCTCGGCGACGGCGCGCAGCAGGGAGTGCCCCTCGCCCCGGATGTGGCTCGCGTAGAGCCCCCCCGCCTCGCCCGCGACGCGGGCCAGCTCCACGATCTCCTCGGTGTCGGCGTAGGCGCCCGGTGGGTAGACCAGGCCCGTCGACAGTCCGAAGCAGCCGTCGCGCATCGCGGAGCGGACCAGGTCCTGCATGCGGCCGAGCTCGCCGGCGCTCGGAGGCCGCTGCGCGTATCCCATGACCGCCGCCCGCACGGTCACGTGGCCGACCAGGGGGGCGACGTTGAGCCCCAGGCCCCCGGACCCCAAGCGGTCCGCGAACTCCCCGTAGGACCGCCAGCTCCAATCCAGGTCGTGGATGAAGCTGCCGAAGAAGCCGTGGAGGGATCGCACCGTGTCGGCGTGCTCCGGGCGTCAGCGGCGCCGGGCTGAACCCGCAGTTCCCCACCACCTCGGTCGTCACGCCCTGGCGGATCTTGCTGTCGCCGGTCGGACAGAGCAGCAGCGAGAGATCGGAATGGCTGTGCATGTCGATGAAGCCGGGACAGACGATCCGCCCGCGCGCGTCCATGCGGTCACCGGCCGGCGCGGCGGCGAGATCGCCGATCGCCTCGATCCGGCCCCCGCGGACGCCGACGTCCGCGCGATAGGCGCGGGCGCCGGTGCCGTCCACCACCAGTCCGCCGAGCAGAGTCCGGTCGAAGTCCATGCAGGGTCCCCTTACATCCGCCGGGCGAGGCGCGGGTCCAGGAGGTCCCGCAGGCCGTCGCCCAGGAGGTTGATCGACAGCACGGTCGACGCCAGGAACAGGCCGGGGAACAGGAGCAGCCAGAACGCCACGCGGACGTGGGCCCGGGCCTCCGCCATGATGTTCCCCCAGCTCGGGATCTCGGCCGGGGTCCCCGCGCCGAGGAAGGACAGCGCGGCCTCGATGAGCACCGCCGAGGCGCAGACGTAGGTCCCCTGCACGATCAGCGGGGCCACGGTGTTGGGCAGCACGTGGCGGAGGACCGTCCGGCCGAGCCCCGCGCCGAGCGCGACGGAGGCCTCGACGAACGGCTGCTCGCGGAGGCTCAGGACGACGCTGCGGACGAGCCGGACGACCCGCGGCGTCTGCGGGATCACGAGCGCGATGACGACGTTCCGCACGCTCGCCCCGGTCAGGGCCACGAACGTGATCGCGAGCAGGAGGTCCGGCAGGGCCATGACGCCGTCCATCACGCGCATGACGATCGCGTCGAGGCGACGGATGAAGCCCGCAAAGACGCCGAGGCCGAGGCCGATGACGGAGGTCACGGTCGCCACGGTCAGCCCCACGAAGAGCGAGATCCGGCTCCCGTAGACGACCCGGCTGAAGGAGTCGCGCCCGTACATGTCGGTGCCGAACCAGTGGGCGCTCCCGGGCGGCCGGAGTCGCTGACCGGGCTTCATCTCGATCGGGTCGATGGTCCAGAGGTACGGCGCCAAGATCGCCACGCACGCCATGAGGAGGAGCAGGCATCCGCCGGCGGCGACGGTCGGGTGCCGCCGGACGAAGCGTCCGAGGCGTCCCCGCCGGAGGGCGGGGCGCGCGGGCACCGCCATCAGTAGCGGATCCGCGGATCGAGCACGAGGTAGCACAGGTCCACGAGCAGGTTCACCAGGACGTACACGGCCGACGAGAGGATCGTCACGCCCTGGATGATCGAGTAGTCCCGCTGGAGGACGGCGTCCGCCGTCAGGCGACCGAGCCCGGGCAGGGCGAACACGCTCTCGGTGATGACCACGCCCGAGATCAGGAGCGTGAGCCCGACGCCGATGGTGGTGACGATCGGCACCGCGGCGTTCTTGAGCGCGTGGGCGAACAGGACGCGCCGCGGCCGCTGGCCCTTGGCGTGGGCGGTGCGCACGTAGTCGGCGTCCAGGACCTCCAGCACGCTGGCGCGGGTGATGCGCGTGAGGAGCGCCATGTAGACCAGTCCGAGCGTCACGGTCGGGAGGAAGAGGTGGCGCGCGAACGGCCCGAGGCCCGCGCTGAGCGGCGCGTACCCCTGCACCGGGAAGAGATCGAGGCGCACCGAGAAGCCGTAGATCATGAGGAAGCCGAGCCAGAAGACCGGGATCGAGAAGCCGGCGACCGCGAAGATCATCACCCCCCGGTCGATCCACGAGCCCGCCCGCCAGGCGGCCAGCACGCCCAGCGGGACGGCCAGCCCCACCGCGAAGACGAGCGTGGCCAGGGCGAGGGCGAGCGTCGGCTCGAGGCGCTGGGCGATCAGGGTCCGGACCGGCAGCCGCGAATGGAGGGAGCGGCCCAGGTCCCCGCGCGCCAGGCTCGCGACGTAGACGCCGAGCTGGACGTAGATCGGCTCGTCGAGCCCGAGCGCGGTCCGGATCTTCGCGATGGCCTCCGGGCTCGCGTAGTCCCCCGCGATGATGGCCGCGGGATCACCGGGAGCGAGCCGCAGCAGGACGAACACGAACAGCACGACGACCGCCATCACCGGGAAGACGGCGAGGATGCGCCGGACGACGTAGGCGAGCACGGGACGAGAGGGCCGGACAGGACACGCCGGGGCGGAGCCGGAAGGCCCCGCCCCGGGCGGTGACCCTGCTTACCGCCGGGTCATGTTCCAGAACACCACGTAGGGCGCGGTCGACGTGTAGTCCACCCGATCCTTGCGCCACGCGCTGTTCGAGTTGAACTCGCCCGTCGGGATGTACGGGAGGTTCTCCATCAGCGCGGCGTGGTACTCGAGCAGGAGCTTCTTGAACTCCGCCGAGCCCGGGCGCCGCGTTGCCCAGGTCGTCGAGGGCCTTCGACGCGCGCGGCGAGCACGGCCAGCCGAACCAGGCGCGCTCGCAGAGCGTCGAGATGTTCGAGTGGCCCCAGGGGTCCGCCAGCGCCACGCCGTTCGACGTGGTGTGGAAGATGTGCCAGCCCGCCGGGTTCTTGCTCGGCGCGTCCTTCACCGGCCGGCGGGAGGTCAGCGTCCCCCAGTCCATGACCTGGAGGTCGACGTTCACGCCGATCTTGCGCAGGAGCGCCGCCGTCGTGAGCGACGCCGCGTTGATCGTCGCGATGTCGCTCGGCGCCATCACGACGATCTTCTCCCCCTTGTACCCCGCCTCCTGGAGGAGCTGCCGGGCCTTGGCGAGATCCTGCTTCTGGTAGGGCTCGGCGCCCACCGGGGTGTCCAGCCACTGGCCGCAGCCGAGGAACGCCCAGCAGACCGTCCAGTTCTCCTGGTCCCCGGCGATGGCCTGGAGGTAGTCCCGCTGGTCGACCATGTAGGCCAGCGCCTGGCGGGCCTTCGGGTTGTCGAAGGGCGGGACCAGGTGGTTCGGGTGGATCTGCATCTGCTGCACGTCCACCTTCTTGATCGTGACGTTCGCGTCCTTGCGGAGGATCGGCTGCTGGTCGATGTGCGGCTGCTGGATGAAGTCGACCTCGCCCTTCTGGAGGGCGGCCACCGCCGTGGACGGATCCGGAATGACGATCCACTCCACGCGGTCGACCGTGGCCCGCCGGGCTCCGGCGTAGTAGTCGGGCGGCTCCGCGCGCGGCACGTAGTCCTTGTTCCGGAGGTAGACGGTCTTGGCGCCCGGCACCCACTCCTTCTCGGCGAAGATGAAGGGGCCCGAGCCGATCTTCTCGCCCTCGAACGCCTTGTCCGCCGTCTGGACGGCGTGCCGCTCGGGGATGATGAACGGCACGTAGCTGTACTCCTTGGCGAGCGCGCGGAGGACCAGGCCGTAGGGCTCCTTCAGCTTGAGGACGAGCGTCTTGTCGTCCGCCGCCTCGAGCGAGGCCGTCCGCGCCATCAGCTTCTGGCCCGCCGCGTCCTTGACCGCCCAGCGCTTGAGCGACGCGACGGCGTCCGCGGCCCGGACCGGCTGGCCGTCGTGCCACTTGAGGCCGCTGCGGAGGACGAACGTGTAGGTGAGCTTGTCCGGGCTCACGCGGACGGTGTCGACCATCTGGGGCTTCGGGTTGCCCTTCGAGTCGAGCGAGAAGAGCGTCTCGTAGATCATGTAGCTGTGCTGCTGGGTGATGTTCGCCGTCGTCCAGTGGGGATCGAGGTGCTTGACCTCGGCGTGCATCACCGCGCGGATGACCTTGTCGCCCTGCGCGGATGCGGGGGGATCCAGCGCGAGGAGCGCCCCGGCGAGCGCGACGAGCCCAGCTACCCAGGCGGTCCGGAACCTCTTCATGGTGGCCTCCTCTATCGTGTTGGGCGCTCGTACACGCCCGCAGGCCGCGCGCGGCCGCCGCCCCAAGCCCGGAGCGGGTGCTCGGTCACTCTCGACCACGGACGGCGGTCGCGTCAAGGCCCCGCCGGGCCGCTGCTGTTGGTCCATGAAAATGTCACCCCGTCCGGCGCGGCCCTTGACCGGAGCGGCCGGCCCGCGAAGAATCGCCGCCGGGAGGTCTCATGATGAAGCTCTTCACCGCTGGCGTCGCCACCGAGTCCAACACCTTCGCCCCCATGCCCACCGGCCTCGACGACTACACGATCTTCCGGGGGGCGCCGCCCGAGGAACGGCCGACGAGCTTCACCCAGCCCTTCCTGGTCTGGCGCCGCCTCGCGGCCGAGCGCGGCTTCACCGTGGCCGGAAGCCTCGGCGCCTCGGCGCCGCCCGCCGGCCCGACCGTCCGCCGCGTCTGGGAGGGCTTCCGCGACGAGATCCTCGCCGACCTCCGGCGGGCCATGCCCGTCGACGGGGTGCTGCTGAACCTGCACGGAGCGATGGTCGCCGACGGCTACGACGACTGCGAGGGCGACATCCTGGCGCGCGTGCGCGAGATCGTGGGGCCCGACGTGCCGGTCGGCGCCGAGCTGGACCCCCACTGCCACGTCACGCCGCTCATGGTCGAGCAGGCCACCGTCCTCGTGCTCTACAAGGAGTTCCCCCACACCGACTTCGCCGAGCGGGCGGAGGACCTGTTCCGGCTCGTGGTCGACGCGGCCGAGCGCCGGACGCGCCCGCACATGGCGCTGTGGGATTGCCGCATGATCGGGAGCTACTTCACGACGCTCCAGCCGATGAAGGCCTTCGTCGACGACGTGAAGGCCCGTGAGGGACGGGACGGCATCCTCTCCATCTCCCCCGTGCACGGCTTCCCCTACGGCGACGTGCCGGGCAACGGCACCAAGATGCTCGTCGTCACCGACGACCGCCCGGCCCAGGGCGCCGCCCTGGCGCAGGACCTCGGGCTCCGCTGGATCGGGCTCCGGGGACGGACCCACCCGCCGATGCTCACCGTCGAGGAGGCCGTCCAGCGCGCCGCGCGCGTCCCGGGCCGGCCGGTGGTGGCCGCCGACGTCGCCGACAACCCGGGCGGCGGGTTTCCGGGCGACAGCACGGTCGTCCTCCGGGCGCTGGTCGCGCTCGGCGTGACCGACTGCGCCTTCGCGACGATCTGGGATCCGATGGCGGTGTCGTTCGCCCGCGCCGCGGGGCCGGGCGCCCGGCTCCGCATGCGGATCGGCGGGAAGGCGGGGCTCCTGTCGGGCGATCCGCTCGACCTGGACGTGACCGTGGCCGCGGTCACCGACGACCTCTACCAGCGCTACGCCGGGGTCGGCAACTCCCTCGGCCCGGCCGCCCGAGCTGACGGCGGGCGGCCTCGACGTCATCGTCGCCAGCCGCCGCAACCAGGTGCGGAGCCCCGACGTGTTCCGGGGCCTCGGGCTCGAGCCGGAGGCGACCAAGCTCCTGGTCGTCAAGTCCACGAACCACTTCCGGGCCGAGTTCGAGAAGATCGCCGCGGAGATCCTCTACGTCGCGCCGCCCGACGTCTTCTCGAACGTGCCCTTCACCCGCATCCCGCGACCCAAGTGGCCGCTCGATCGGGACGCCTTCGCCGATCTCGAGGCGGCGGGGCTCCTGCCGTCCGCCGGCGCCGGAACGCGCTGAGGACGGCCAAGCGATCGGGCGCGGAGCGCGACCGCCGCCCCGGGGGGCCGCGTCAGCCGCGGCGGCGCCGCGCGCGGCGGGCGGGACCGGCGCGGCGCGCCCGGGCGGCCGGCGCGGGACGCCGCGCCCGCTTCGACGGCGGGGCGCGGGGCCGCTTCGCCGGAGGCGGGCCGCTCGGGAACGACGCTGAAGCCGAGCACCCGCATGAGGGCCTCGGCCCCGGTCGACGTCCCGACGCCGGTCGCTCCGATGGCGGCGATCCCGCTCCACGCTCACCGCCGCGACCCGCCGGGCGCCCTCCCGGCGGTCCAGGATCACGCGCCCCCGGCCCGCGGCCTCCTGGCGCCCCCGGAGGAAGTCGGCGAGATCGGCCAGGGCCCGGCTGACGATGACCAGGTCGCTGGCCACGGGCCCCACCCGGGCGCGGGGCGTCCGGCGCGTCGACGCCCGCCGGGGGCGCGTCCCGCTTCCACGGCGCGGCATCGCTATGCCACCCACCGAACCTCGGCTGGTCTGCACGTCCCATTCTTCGAGGATGCCAAACCGGGAGCCCGGCGCCAAGTTTTCCTCCTCGGCGGCTCCCTCGTCACCCGGTGCACGAGGCTCGAGGCCGCCGGCGCCGTTTGACGCGATGCGCATCCTTGACTTGGAAACGCGCCGCGGCGTAGATTCTGCCGCACCGTGGGCGGACCCATCCCTCCAGCGACGGCGGACCGGGCGCGCGGCGTGCCCTGGTGGGCGTGGATCGTCCTCGGGAGCGCCGCCTTCGTCTATGCGACGGGATCCGTCGTGGTTCACCTGGCTCGCCACGATCTGGCCTCGGGCTCACGCGGTGCTGGCCCACGTCCGCGCCGTGGCTCGACCTCGCCGCCGAGAACAACCTCGGGGTCTGGTGGTCCGGCGCGCTGCTCTTCCTCGGATCGATGCTGCTGTTCGAGGCCGCGGTCACCTCCGCCCCCGCCGCGCGCCGCCCCTTCGCGATCCTCGGGCTCCTGTCGCTCGGCCTCTCGTCGACGAGGTCGCGTCGGTCCACGAGCGTCTCAGCGAGCGCTGGGGCTGGTCGCCCCTCTCGCGATCGGTCTCGTCTCGGCCGGGCTGCTCGGATGGGCGCTCCAGGCCCTCGGCGCGCCGGACTCGGGCGACGGCGCGCCGTCCTGCTCGTGCTGGCCGGCTACCTCCTGCTACGCGCTCGTCGCGCTCCAGGAGGCCGCGGAGCACGGGAAGTCGTGGGCTGGACTACGGCAGAGCGGCCGGCTCGAGGAGGGCATCCGAGCTCCTCGGGCAGCTTCCTGGTTCTCCTCGCCGCGGCCGCCGAGCGCCCCGCGTGCCCGCGAGACCGGCGCCTGCGCGCCGTGATCCTACGCCCCGATCGGCTGCCGCACCTGACGGGCTGGCTGGCCGCGGCCCTGGTGCTGCACGCGCTCGTGGCGGTGTTCGTCGTGCCCCGCCTGCCCGACTGGGAGTGGCGCGGGAACCCGGCGACGTGGTACCCGAGCGCGGTCCATGGGCTCGCCGCCTGCGCCGCCTTCTGGCGCGGCCAAGCATCTCGGGGACGGGCGCCGCGTCGCCTGGACGCTGGCCTCGATCATCCTCCTCCTCGCCTCGATCGGCGCCATCTTCGACGAGGTCGCGCTCTTCCCCGGGATCGACCGCGTCCTCCCGCGGTCGGCGTACTACGGCTTCTACGCGTCGTACGTCTTCCTGGTCCCGGTGCTCCTGCTGCTCGGGCTCGGGGGACGGCTGGTCCGGCGGCCCGCCCCGCTCCTGATCGCCGTCGCCCTGCCCCTCGTGCTGCACTGGCTGACCGGAAGCTGGCGCGTGGACATCGTCACGCCGGGGTTGCTCGCCTGGGCGTTCGCGACGGCCTTTCGGATCGGCGAGCCCCCCGACCTCCGCCTGACGGGCCGACGCGCGGGGGCGGTGGAAGCCGCGCGCCCCGCGGACATTCCTGCGACAATCGTCTCGGGACAGGCGGAGACACGTGATGGCCAGCAGCCCCGTGGCGGTCGAGCGCGAGCCGGCCTTCGGGATCGCCGGGCCATCCGGCCCCGTCGTCGCCGCGCGCGGCGGGGCCCGCTTCGACTGGCTGATGGCCGCCTGCGGCGCCTGGCTCATCGGGGGCCTGTACCTCGACGGATGGGCGCACATCCACGTGCCGGCGCTCGAGACGTTCTTCACGCCGTGGCACGCGGTCCTCTACTCGGGCTACCTCGCGGGCGCGGCCGCGCTCGTCGTGACGTTCTACCGAAACCGGCGGCGGGGCGCGCTCCGGTCGACCGCCTTGCCGGCCGGGTATCGACTCTCCCTCGTCGGCGTCTTCATCTTCTTCTTCGCCGGCATCGCCGACATGCTGTGGCACGTCGTCTTCGGGATCGAGGACGGCGTCGAGGGGCTGATCAGCCCGAGCCACCTGGCCCTCGCCTACGGCGGCGCCCTCATGGTGACGGGACCGCTCCGGGCCGGCCTCCATCGTGGCGCGGGGGGCACCGAGTCCTGGCTCGCGCGGATGCCGATGGCCGTGTCCCTGACCCTCTTCGTGTCCCTCCTCACCTTCTTCACGGAGTACGCGAGCCCGTACGGCACCACGTGGGTCGCCAAGACCCCCGGGGGGATGGTCTTTCTGTACCAGTCGGTGGGGCTCGCCGGCTTCCTGGTCCAGCCCGCGGTGCTGATGGGCCCGGTGCTGTACGTCCTGCGACGGCAGCCGCTGCCCGTGGGCAGTCTCACGCTCCTCCTGTCGGTGAACGTCGCCCTGATGGCGATCATTCACGACAAGTATCTCGACACCGGGCCGGCGCCGCTCATCGGCGCCGCGGTCCTGGCCGGCGTGCTCGGCGACGCGCTCCTCTGGGGGCTCCGCCCGTCGCCCGACCGGCCGCTCGCCTTTCGCGCCGTGGCGTTCGCCGTCCCGGCTGTCCAGTACCTCCTGTACTTCGTGGCGGTCCTGTGGTGGGCGCGCCTGACCTGGTCCGTGCACCTCTGGACGGGCGCCATCGTGATCGCGGGCGGCGTGGGGTGGCTCCTCAGCTACCTCGTCCTGCCGCCCGGCGCGCCGGGCCTCCGGCCCCGCACGGTCTCCCGCCAGTAGCGCACGACTGATATCCTCGAGCCATGCTGGAGCCCAACCAGCGCGTCAAGGTCAACCTCGCCCACCTGACGATCCAGGGCGTTCAGTTCAGCGAGAACGTCCGGGAGGTCCTGGCGACGGTCGTCCGCCAGACGGCGAGCGATCCCCCGACCTATCTCGTCGAGCTCCTCTTCAGCTTCAAGGGGG
The DNA here is from genome assembly GCA_963799055.1 of uncultured Candidatus Rokubacteria bacterium. Taxonomy (GTDB): domain Bacteria; phylum Methylomirabilota; class Methylomirabilia; order Rokubacteriales; family DASRDR01; genus DASRDR01. The sequence continues at coordinate 28,743 of CAWCVP010000017.1, read as the reverse complement.
TCAAGCGTGTCGAGGTTTCCGAGGACCGGATCACCACGTGACCGCATGAGTGACGGACCCCGGGCGTCGTGACCTTCGAGGTGCCGGCCGGCGCCTGCGATTGCCACACCCACATCCACGGCGACCCCGCGCGCTTTCCGTTCTACCCGGGCCGCGTCTACACCCCGGAAGTGGCGCTGCCCGACGCGATGGCCGCGCTCCATCGGGCGCTCGGCATCCAGCGCGTCGTGATCGTCACCCCCAGCGTCTACGGGACCGACAACTCGGCCACCCTCTACGGCATGAAGGCACGCGGGGCCGACGCCCGCGGGGTGGCCGTCATCGACGCCAGGACGCCGGACAGTGAGCTCGATGCCATGGGCCGGGCCGGCGTGCGCGGCATCCGGCTGAACCTCGCGACGGTCGGCACCGACGACCCGGCCGTCGGCGGCCGGCTGCTCCAGACGGCCGTCGACCGGGTGCGGGATCGAGGCTGGCACGTCCAGATCTACACGACCCTGACGATGATCTCCGCGATCAAGGCGCTCGTCGCCGCGGCGCCGGTGCCCGTCGTGTTCGACCACTTCGGGGGCGCGCGGGCCGACGCTCGGGCCACGGCAGCCCGGCTTCACCGACCTCCTGGAGCTGGTCCGGTCCGGGAGGGCCTACGTGAAGATCTCGGGCGCCTACCGCGCGTCCACGCTCGCGCCGGACTATGCGGACGTCGTGCCGCTCGCGCAGGCGCTGATCGCCGCGAATCCCGAGCGCATCGTCTGGGGAACCGACTGGCCCCATCCGGACGCGGCGACGCGGCCCGGGCGGAAGCCGACCGACGTGAACCCGCCGCTCCCGATCGACGACGTCCGCCTGCTGAACCAGCTGCCGGTGTGGGCGCCCGACCCGGGGATCCGCCGGCAGATCCTGGTCGACAATCCCGCGGCGCTCTACGGCTTCTAGCGCGAGGGAGGTCCATGCTTCCGCTCACCGGCTACGCTGACCGCTTTTCCGTCGCCCCGGGCGAGACGATCGCCTTCAAGGTCTCGAGCACCTCCGCGCAGCCGTACCAGGCCCGCCTGGTCCGCCTGATCTCGGGCGATCCGAATCCCGCCGGCCCCGGGATCAAGGAGGAGCCGGTCGCCGCGCCGTTCGCGGCGAGCTACCCCTCCCGGGTCCAGCCCGTCCCGCTGGGCTCGTACCTCCGAGTGCCGGACGCTCCGGCGCTCCGACGCGTCGGCAGCTTCACGCTGGTCGCGACCATCTGGCCGACCCTGCCCGAGCAGGGCCGCCAGGGCGTCATCGCGCGCTACGACCCGAAGACGGCCACCGGCTTCGCCCTCTTCGTCGACGCGCAGGGGGCCGGGGCGCTGGTCGGAGACGGCCGCGGACGCGCCAGCTCGGTCCACGTCGGCCGGCCCATGCTGGCGAGGACGTGGTATCGCGTGTGGGCGACGTATGACGCGGCGTCGCGGACGCTCGTCGGTGGGTCAGGCCCCGCTCGTGCCCCGCGTGCGGGCGGACGACGCCGGCCGCGCGGACACGCCCGTCGCGTTCGCGCCGGCGCTCGACAGCGGCACCCCGCTGCTGGTCGCCGCGCTGGGGGGCGAACCCGTCTCCGGGCACTACAACGGCAAGGTCGAGCGGCCCGCGCTCTACGACGTCGCCCTCACGGACGGCGCCATCGCCACGGCGCCGGACGGGATCTCCCGCCGTCACCTCGTGGCGGCCTGGGACTTCAGCCGCGAGATCGTCCGGCACGCGGGCGGTGGACGCCGGCCCGAACGGGCTCCACGGCGAGCTCGTCAACCTCCCCGCGCGGGCCATGATGGGCTCGGCCTGGACGGGCGAGGAGATGTGCTGGCGCCACGCGCCCGAGCAGTACGGCGCCATCCACTTCCACGACGACGACCTGTACGACTGCGGGTGGGCCACCGACTTCACCTACACGGTCCCCGACGGGCTCCGGAGCGGCGTGTACGCGGTGCGCCTGCGCGCGGGCGACGTCGAGGACATGATTCCGTTCTTCGTCCGCCCGCGCCGCGGACGGCCGACCGCCGACGTCTGCGTGCTGATGCCGACCTTCACCTACATCGTGTACGCGAACATCGCGCGCGGCGTCACCGACGACGAGTACCGGGCGCGCGTGGCGGCCTGGAAGGCGCGCCCCTGGACGAGCGACGAGCACCAGGACTACGGGCTGTCGACCTACAACTATCACCACGATGGGAGCGGGATCGCCTACTCGTCGCGCCTCCGGCCGATCCTGAACCTCCGCTCGAGCTTCCTGGCGTACGTGGACCCGCGGGGCTCGGGGGTCCGCCACCTGCCCGCCGACCTCTACCTCCTCGACTGGCTCGAAGCGATGGGCCACCGGTACGACGTGATCACCGACGAGGACCTCCACGCCGAGGGGGTCCAGCTGCTCGCCCCGTACAAGGTCGTCCTCACCCCCACGCACCCCGAGTATCAGAGCCGGGAGACCATGGACGCCCTGACGGCCTATCTCGAGCGAGGCGGCCGCCTCATGTACCTCGGCGGGAACGGCTTCTACTGGCGGGTCGCGGCGCACCCGGCGGTGCCCGGCGCGCTGGAGGTCCGGCGCGCCGAGGGCGGCATCCGGGCCTGGGCCGCCGAGCCCGGCGAGTACTTCATGAGCCTGGACGGACAGTACGGCGGCCTCTGGCGCCGCAACGGACGCCCCCCGCAGAAGCTGGCCGGTGTGGGCTTCACGTCACAAGGCCCCTTCGAGGGCTCTTACTATCGCCGGCTTCCGGCCGCGGGGGACGCGCGGGTCTCGTGGATCTTCGACGGCGTGCCGGACGAGATCCTGGGCGACTTCGGCCTCTCGGGCGGCGGGGCCGCCGGGTTCGAGCTGGATCGGGCCGACTTCCGGCTCGGGACGCCAGCCCACGCGGTGGTCCTGGCCTCGTCGGAGAAGCACGATCTCACGCGGTTCGTCCTCGTGCCCGAGGACTGGCTCACGCACGTCGCGACCTGGCCCGGCGACCCGCCCGACACGCTGATCCGGGCCGACATGGTCTACTTCGAGACGCCGAGCGGCGGCGCGGTCTTCTCCGTCGGCTCGATCACCTTCTGCGGAAGCCTCTCCCACAACGGTTACCGGAACAACATCTCCCGCATCGTCGACAACGTCGTCCGGCGCTTCGCGCAGTGACGGACCGGGGCAGTTCGCCTACGCGGTCTCGGACGCGAGGCGCGGGCAGCGACGGCTCTCGGCCGCCGCGGACACCACCGCCAGGACCACCGGGCGCGGCCGGCGACTCGCGGACAGCGCGGCCGCCAATCCTCTGAGCGCGATGCCCTTCGACCGGAGCTGAGCGACCGTCGCCTCGGGCGACGCGACGCCCAGCCGCAAGGGCGTCAGCTGCTCCACGAGGTGGTTCCTCTGCCCGGCCAGCGCATGCTGGCGCTCCGAGATCTCGCTCAGCCGACGCTCGATCGCTTCGAGGACCGCGTCCGTCTGTCATCTGGGTCTTCATGGCTCTTCCTCCTAACCGGGCCGGATCGACTAGACCGCTACCACGCCGGGGGACAGATCAGGTGCGAGCGCGACGCCTCGTGGACGACGACGGGGTCTTCCGCCAGCAGGGGGCCCTTGGCAGCAGGCGCAACGGGGCCCCGGCAGCGACCCGACGGCGAGCGCGACGAAGTAACGCGCCCAGCGGGGCGACCTCGTTCAAGGCCGCCGGGCATCCGGGCTCTCGACCCACACTCCGGAGAAGACTGCGCACCCGGCTCCGGGCGGCCCGGTCGACCAAGGCTCGCTCCAGCGCCCGCCGGGGCAGCAGGATCGCCTGCCCCGCCCCCGCGCCGACGGAAGCCGGATGGCGTACTGATCCAGCGACGGGAGCAGGGTGTACTCGACGGCGTCGGATGGCGCGCCCAGCTCCGCGAGCAGGGTCAGGATGAGATGCAGGATCGCCGGATCCGGCAGGCCATCCGAACCCGGCGGGGCCGGGCGGCGGGGTATCCGGCGGCCGACCCTGACCGATCGATCGGCGGGTCTCGATCACCGAGACAGTCAACGGCGGCGGCCGGCTCCCTCAGACATGCGACCGTCTCTCGTGCAACCTTCGGGCCGAGGGGCCGGGCGAGACATCGCTCTCAGAGACTGGCCACCAGCGACGGCGACCCGCGCGACTGGGCGAGCGCCGATCGGAGCGAATCGAGGGCCGCGCCCGTTTCCTGGCGATCACGCGCCCTCTGGTTACGGGCGGGCTTTGCAGTCCTTCGCATCCGCTCGCGCGCCGCGTGTGGTACGGACGAGGCGGGTGTGAAGCCTTCCGCTCCGTGCGCCGCGTCACCCGGACTCTCCTGCGCCATCCTGTCGCCGTCGATGTCACGATGACTCGATGCGCCCGAGCCTCGACGCATTCAGGGCGGTCAGAACCGGCCGGTGCGAGAGACCTGGCGCGGGAGGATCCGCGGAGCGGCGCCAGCCGCCAGCGGCCGTAGGCGACGAACGCCGCGAGCAGCCCGACCAGCGAGCGGAATCAGGGTCGACACGACGTCCCCCATCGCCAGCCCCAGGGCCACCGCGCCGGCCATGATGATCACCAGCCCGGCGGCAGCCAGCGGGGTCAAGCCCGGCCGAATACGCAGGAGCCCCGGAAGGACCAGGCCGAGCCCCCCCAAGAGCTCGGCCACGCCGATGAACCGGAGGAAGGAACCCGACAGGGGTATCGGCATCTCCGGCGGCATCTGCTTCGTCATCTCCTCGATCGGCGTGACCAGCTTCATGCCGCCGGCGAAGACGAAGAGGAGCGCCAGCAGCCCCTGAACGACCCACAGTGCCTGCGTCATGAGCGCTCACCTCACCCTTTGGCCGCGGTCTCGGCCACCGCCTTCATTCGCGCCAGTCCCACCTCGAACTGGCCGCCGATCATCCGGTCCATGTTCATGAAGAGGTGGATCGCCTTGGCCATGAAGTTGTTCCGGCCGGTCATGCTCCACGTCACGGCGGTCTGGTCACCCGCCGGCTCGCCAGCGGCTCGAACGTGAACTCGGCGGTGCTGGTGCCGGCGAAGGGCTTCAGGAACTCGAGCCGGATCCGGATCAGCTCGTTCGGCCGACTCTCCGTGAGCGTCATGCGGCCTTCTCCCACCTCGTGGTTGCCGGCCCAGGCGTAGACCGCGCCGACGCCCGCGGCCGCGCCCTCGTACGTCTGCCGCATCCCCGGGTCGATCTTCGCCCACGGATTCCAGGCGTCCCACCGGTGGAAGTCGTTCACCTGGGCGAACACCGCGGACGGGGGCGCGCCGATGGTGGTCCGCCGCGTGACGCGGAACTCCGCGGGCTGCATGGCCACGACGACGAGGAGCAGGGCGAGCAGCGCGCCGACGACGACGAGCACGCGGCCGAGCGTGCGCATTCCCCTCCTCCGCGTCGGCGCGGCGCCGCCGGCCATGGCGCCCACGACCAGGAAGGGCTCGGCCCCGCTCGCGACCGCGCCGGGCAGCGGGGTGTCCGGGGGCTCGTGAGACAGGTCCTCCTCGCACGCGAAGAACCGCACGAACGCCCGGCGCTCCCGCGTGACGTGGTCGCGGATCGTCCCTCGCAACATCGGGTACTTGGCCTCGAGGGCGTCCAGGACCGCGCGGAGCGTCACCGGCGCCTCGACGTGGACCGCCACCTCCCCGTGGACGCCCGCGAGCGTCCTGAGGTGGGCCGGGAGCACGACCCGGATCATGGCAGGGTCTGGACCTCCACCGACACGACGGACGGAAGGTCCCGGACGATGGGCGCCCAGTTCTCCCCGGCGTCGGCCGACACGTACACCTGGCCCCCGGTGGTGCCGAAGTACACGCCGCACGGGTCGAGCGTGTCGACCGCCATCGCGTCCCGCAGCACGTTGACGTAGCAGTTGCGCTGCGGCAGGCCCTTCGTGAGCGCCTCCCACTCGTCGCCGCCCGTCCGGCTGCGGTACACCCGCAGCTTCCCGTCCGGCGGATAGTGCAGCGAGTCGCTCGTGATCGGGACGACGTAGACGGTTTCCGGCTCGTGCGCGTGCACGTCGATCGGGAACCCGAAGTCGCTCGGCAGGTTCCCGCTGATCTCCCGCCACGACTCCCCGCCGTCGTCGCTGCGCATCACGTCCCAGTGCTTCTGCATGAACAGGAGGCTCGGGCGCGAGCGGTGCATCGCGATCCGGTGCACGCAGTGGCCGACCTCGGCCGTCGGGTTCGGAATGTAGAGCGAGTGGAGGCCCCGGTTGATCGGCCGCCACGTCTGGCCCGCGTCGTCGGAGCGGAACGCCCCGGCCGCCGAGATGGCGGCGAAGATGCGATCGGGATTGCTCGGATCCAGCAGGACCGTGTGGAGACACATCCCGCCGGCCCCCGGCTGCCAGGACGACCCCGAGCCGTGGCCGCGCAGCCCGGCGAGCTCGTGCCACGTCTGGCCGCCGTCGGTCGAGCGAAACAGGGCGGCGTCCTCGACGCCCGCATACACGGTGTCCGGATCGGCCAGCGACGGCTCGAGGTGCCAGACGCGCTTGAATTCCCACGGATGCGGCGTGCCGTCGTACCACTGGTGCGTGGTGAGCGGCTTGCCGGTCCGGGGCGACGTGTCGTAGACGAACTTGTTGCTCTCCCCCTTGGGCATGCCGTCGGGCGTGGTGGTCGGCTCGCCGGGGGGCGTGCCCGGCTGGTGCCACGTCTTGCCGCCGTCGTCGGAGCGCTGGATGATCTGCCCGAACCAGCCGCTGGACTGCGACGCGTACAGCCGGTTCGGGTCGGCGGGGGACCCCTTGAGATGATAGATCTCCCAGCCGGCGAAGTGCGGGCCGCTGACCTCCCACCGCGCGCGCTGGGCGTCCGCCGTCAGGATGAATGCCCCCTTGCGTGTCCCAACCAGAACTCGCACCTCGCTCATCTCGCGCTCCTTCCCAGAGTGTTCAGAGATTCCCGGCCCGTCGTCCGCACGCCCGCGCCGTGCCACCGGCGCCCGGGGCGCCGTTCACACTGTATAGTCGAATGGATCAGGGCGCGATCGACATGCCATCTCTCCCCGGATCGGCCCAGCCATTGGGCGAGGTCGGCCGGATCCGAGGGCGAGGCCTGACAGAATGGCGCACCTCCCCGGTACGACACCGCGCAGGTCGCGCGCGTGAGAAGGCCGGTGTCGAAATGCGGTCTCCCCGGGCGACTATCTGACGGCCGCTGCCGTCTCTCTCCCGAGGAGGAAGCGATGAAGTACCTGTGTCTCGTCTATTTCGACGAGGGGACGCTCGACGCCCTGCCCAAGGACGAGTCGGCCGCGCTCACGGGCGAATGTCTCGCCTACGGCGACGACATCAGGAAGAGCGGGCACTATCTCGCCGCGGAAGCGCTACAGCCGGTCCGGACGGCCACGACCCTCCGGATCCGGCACGGCAAGCTGTCGACCACCGACGGCCCCTTCGCCGAGACGAAGGAGCAGCTGGGCGGCTTCTATCTGATCGAGGCCCGGGACCTGGACGACGCGATCCAGGTGGCGTCGAGGATCCCGCCGGCGAGCCTGGGGAGCATCGAGGTCCGGCCGATCCGGGACCTGGTGGCGCCCTAGCCGGAGGCGGCGCGAACGCGCGATATCACACAACCGGAGGATGGAGGCGACATGCGCTACGTCGATGGATTCCTCATCGCTGTCCCGAAGAAGAAGATGCAGACCTACCTCCGCATCGCCCGGAAGGCGGGCAAGATCTGGCGGGAGCACGGGGCGCTCGAGTACCGGGAGTGCGTCGGCGACGACCTCAAGGTGAAGTTCGGCACCTCCTTTCCGCGAGTCGCCAAGGCTCAGTCAGGCGAGACGGTGGTGTTCTCCTGGATCGTGTACAAGTCACGGGCGCACCGCGATCGGGTCAACGCGAAGGTCATGAAGGACCCGCGCATGGCCAGCATGATGGACCCGAAGTCGATGCCCTTCGACATGAAGCGCATGAGCTACGGCGGATTCAAGGTCCTGGTCGACGCCTGACCGCGCGGCGGCACCCGCCGCCGGCCCACGCCCCGACGGCGGCCGGCCCGGACCCTCGTCGCGCCGAGGAGGGAGGCGCGCCGCCACCCGCGCGGGGGCGGGCGCCTCCGGCTCCGGACGTCAGCCGGCGCTCTCGTCGGTCTGCCAGATCCCGAAGACGTTTCCCTCGGTGTCCTTCAGCCAGGCGAACCAGCCCATCCCCTTCACCGGCGTCTTGGGCATCACCTCGGCGGCGCCGAGACGCTTGGCCTTTCGGATGTGCTCGTCCACGCTCGCGACGGCGACGTAGTTCAGCGGGGATTGGCCGGGATGCTGACGGCGCGTCATGCCGCCGTTCACGCCCGGGCGGGTCGGCTCGGCCCTTCCCGTCCGTCGGCACGGTGGAGACCCCGCCAGTGACTCTGGGCCCGCGCTTCCATGGCAAACTTCCGGATGTCCCATCCGAAGAGCTCGCGGTAGAACTTCGCCGCCCGCTCCGGCGTCGTCGGCCGGGATGCTCGAAATGCACGATGGTGTGGTCCATGTTCGACTCCCTTCGCGTTGAGCGGGAATTCCGGACCCTCTTCTCGACATTACCGGCCCGAGACGGGACAGCAGCCGCGGCTTCGCCCGACCGAGGATCTCCCGGCGGGCGATCGGCGGAGCGCCCCACTCCACCACGAGGAGGAACGGATGAAGTACCTGTGTCTGGTCTACTATGACGAGAAGACGCTGGAGGCCCTGTCCCAGGCGGAGTACGACGCCCTCATCGACGAGGTCCTCGCCTACCGCGAGGTGCTCCGGAAGAGCGGTCACTACATCACCTCGGACGGCCTCGAATCCGTTCAGACGGCCACGACCTTGCGGATCCGCGGCGGCAGGGTGTCCGCGACCGACGGCCCGTTCGCCGAGACGAAGGAGCAGCTGGGCGGGTTCATGCTCATCGAGGCCCGGGACCTGAACGATGCCATCCGGGTGGCCTCCAAGATCCCGCCGGTGCGCCTGGGGTGCATCGAGGTGCGGCCGGTCCGGGAGCACGCCGCCCGCGCCCGGGAGACGCGCCGCCAGTGACCGACCACGCGGTCGAGCAGGCGCGGGCGCAGGTCGAGGCCGTCTACCGGTCCGACTCCCGCCGCGTCCTCGCTACCCTGATCCGGCTCCTCGGCGACTTCGACCTCGCCGAGGAGGCGCTCCACGAGGCGTTCGCCGCCGCGGTGGAGCGATGGCCTCGAGATGGCATGCCGGCCAATCCCCGCGCGTGGCTCGTGTCGGCCGGCCGCTTCAAGGCCATCGACGTCCTGCGCCGGCGCGCCCGGTTCGATCGGTCGCTGGCCGAGTTCGCCGAGCGGCTCGACGCCGACACGAATCTCGCCGCGGAGTCGGACGAGGAGAGCGTCGAAGACGACCGCTTGCGGCTCGATCTTCACCTGCTGCCACCCGGCTCTCGCCCCGGACGCCCAGGCGGCCCTGACGCTGCGTGAGGTGTGCGGCCTCACGACCGAGGAGATCGCGCGCGCCTTTCTCGCCGCGCCGCCCACGGTCGCTCAGCGCATCGTGCGCGCCAAGGCGAAGATCCGCGACGCGCGCATCCCATATCAGGTCCCGTCGCGGGCCGACCTGCCGGATCGGCTCGACACCGTGCTCCACGTGATCTACCTGGTGTTCAACGAGGGCTACTTCGCGTCGTCCGGCGCCTCGCTGACCCGACACGACCTCTCCGGCGAGGCGATCCGCCTGGGGCGGCTCCTGCTGGAGCTCCTGCCGGACCCGGAGGTCATGGGGCTGCTGGGATTGATGCTCCTCCACGAGTCACGGCGGGCGGCCCGCACCTCGCCGGAGGGTGAGCTGGTTCTCTTGGACGCGCAGGACCGCTCGCTCTGGAACCGGGAGCAGATCGCGGAGGGATCGGCGCTGGTGCAGCGGGCGCTGGCCTCGCGTCGGATCGGCCCCTACACGCTCCAGGCGGCGATCGCGGCGGTCCATGCGCAGGCGCCCACGGCGGAGGCGACGGACTGGGCACAGATCGTGGCCCTCTACGATGCGCTGGCGCAGCCCGATCCGTCGCCGGTGGTCGAGCTGAACCGCGCGGCGGCGGTGGCGATGCGGGACGGCCCGCAAGCGGGTCTCGCCCTCATCGACGGGATCCTCGCCCGCGGGGACCTGGTCGACTACCATCTGGCGCACTCGGCGCGGGCGGAGCTGTGCCGGCGGCTCGGGCGAACGGCGGACGCCCGGGCGGCCTACGAGCGGGCGCTCGATCTCACGCGCCTGGAGCCGGAGCGGAGGTTCCTCGCCGACGGCGACGACGGCTGAGCGACGCTGCGGGACGCGGCACTGCAGGCCTCCAGCGCGCGGTCCCGCCACCTCCTCCCAGCCCTCGAACGGGATCTCCGGCGGCGGGACGCGCCCCGGGGACTCGCCCAGCCACGCGGCCAGGCGCCGATAGAGGACCGGCTGGCGCGCCTTCTTGAAGTGCGCGGTGACCCAGAACTGGCGCTCCACCCGATAGGGGCCGCAGACCGGGCACTCGATCGCCAGCCAGCCCGGGCGAGCCGCCCATTCCTCGACCAGCACCGGGCGCCGGCAGAAGCAGCAGCGCTCGTCGTCGATGGCCATCGAGAGGACGGTACCCTCTTCGACCGGCTGGCGAAACCGGCCCTCGCGCTGCGCGTCCCGAGCCGCCGGGAGCCCGTCTCGCGTTGACGGTCGCGGCCCACTCCGCTACGGTGTCGCCAGCGCGGAAGCGCTCCGAACCCACGGCGACGGCCCGAGGCTGGAGCGACGGCGGTGAGGATGGCTCGGAGACCGTCTCGGCAGGCCGGGGCGAGCTGGCCTCTGGACGCATTTCCGGTTCAACCCGGGGGTGTTCGTCATCCTGGCGACCGCCCTGGCCGGGTTCTACGTCCTGCGCGAGGCGATCCCGTCCTTCATCTTCTGGTACTACCGTTCGACCTACCGGCAGGTCGACTTCGTGATGGACCGCGCGCAGGGGCACGACGACGGCTGGCCGTTCGTCCGGGGGCCGCTCGATCCCGGGGGCGAAGAATGGGTCCTCCAGCTGCGGGCGACGCCCTCGGGCTACGTGCTCGAGAGCGATCCGACCATCGCCTTCGCCCCGGGCCGGCGCGTGCGCGTGTGGTGGAGCGACGCCGCGCCCGTGGTGGGATTCGGCAAGGGCCGCTCGACGAAGATCATGCCCGTCTCGACGTTCCCCCGAATTCCGGGCGTCGGGCGCTTTCTTGCCTGGATGGTCGTGCTACTGATCACCGGACTCGCCGGATCGTGGCTGGCCGGGCGCCGCGTGTTCAGGACGAGAGGCGGGTCGACGGAGACACTCCTCGACGAGGAAGAGCCAGACCGGAGGACGTAGCCCCGCGACCGCCGGCCCCGCTCCGGGGGCCGGCGGCTCTCGGCGCGCCGCGAATGCGCGTCGATCCTAGCGAAGCGTCCGGTTGAAGAAGTCGACCGTGCGCTGCCACGCGAGCTTGGCGGCGTTCTCGTCGTAGCGCGGCGTCGTGTCGTTGTGGAATCCGTGCTGCGTGCCTTCGTACACGTACGCCGTGTAGGTCTTGCCGTTGGCCTTGAGCGCCGCCTCGTAGGCCGCGATGCCGGCGTTGATGCCCTGATCGTTGCCGGCGTACTGGAGCAGGAGCGGCGCCTTGATCTGGGGCACGAGGTCGGCGCTCGGTTGACGGCCGTAGAACGGGACTCCCGCGTCGAGCTCGGGGAGCCGCACCGCCAGCTGGTTCACGATCCCGCCGCCGAAGCAGAAGCCGACCGCGCCGAGCTTGCCGCTCGACTCCGGGCGGGCCTTCAGCCACTTCCCCGCGGCGATGAAGTCCTCGGCCATCTTCGCGGCGTCCACGGTCCGGAAGGCCACCACCGCCTTCTCGTCGTCGCCCGGATGCCCGCCCACCGACGTGAGGCCGTCCGGCGCGAAGGCGACGAAGTCGAGGACCGCCAGGCGGCGCGCCACGTCCTCGATGTAGGGGTTGAGCCCGCGGTTCTCGTGGATGACGAGCACCGCCGGCAGCTTCCCGCTGGCCCGGGCCGGACGAACGAGGTAGCCCTTGATCGAGCCGTTGCCGGCCGGCGACGGGACCGTCTCGTAGGCCGCCGTGATCCGCGCGTCGTCCTTGGGCACCTGCTGCGCCCACGCGTAGTTCGGCTTGAGGCTCTCCCAGATCGCGGCGACCGTCAGGCCGCCGACGGCGAACCTCGTGGCGCGATCGAAGAAGTCACGCCGTGTGATGTGGCCGTGCTGGTACTCGTGAAACAGATCCAGGAGCTCCTGTGGATACTCCGATGCCCGCTTCCGCTCCATGTGACGCTCCTCCTGCCGGCGCGTGCCGGGTGCGTGCAGGTGCTCGCCGGCGCACCAGCGCGCCGGAGCCCGGGCGGCTGCTCATCTTCAGGATGCCACGGGTCTCGGCGAGGCACTACCCCGGGTGACGGCGCGCGGCCGGGCGGGCGCCGGACCCGGCGCGTGTCACACGGGCGGATAGAGGGCCGGGTTGTATCGCCGCGCGCAGAGTCCGGTGGCCCGGGACAGGTCGACGTCGTGCACCAGGAGCTGCTCCCGGCCATAGGGAACGAACGCCACGCACTCCCCGTCCGGGCCCACGAGACTGGTCGCGGAGTCCTGGTAGCGCATCGCGCAGTTGACGCTGGCAAAGTAGATCGTGTTCTCGACGCTGCGCGCCACCATCGCCTTCTCGTAGTACGGCGAGCCGGGATCGCCCCAGCGGTCGATGGTCACGCCGCTCTGGTCGCTGCCCGTGAGCTGCGGATGGAACACCAGACGCGCGCCGCGGGTGGCGGACCACCGCACGGCCTCGGGATAGCGCCACCCCTCATGGCAGATGGTGATCCCAAACGGGACGCCGTCGACCTCGAACAGCCGCCGCCGGCCGTCAGGCACGTAGAACGGCTCCTCCTCGAGCGGGATCTGGTTCTTCGTCTGGTACCCCACGATCGCGCCCTCACGTGAGATCACGAACGCCACGTTGTGCAGCCCCACGGCGGACTCCCACTCCATCCCCATGACGACGGCCACGCGGCGCCGCTGGGCCGCGGCGCGGACCTCCTCGAGCGCCGCTTGCTGGCGGTGTTGATCAGGGGGCGGGACGACGAAGTCCTGGCCTCGCAGTCCCGGGATGTACGTCTCGGGAAAGCAGACGATGGCCACCCCCTGCGCGCCGGCCTCGTCCAGAAAGCGGTCGACCGTCCGGAGCCGCTCCTCGACGGACGGCGCGTTTCGCACGGCGGCCAAGCCGATCCGCAAGGTCGTGGTCGTCTTCATGGACCGACGGCATCCTCCTCTGCTTCTGCGGACCGGCTGGAGTCTAGCGTGCCGGGCGGACGCCCGGCAACCGAGGCACCCCGGGTTCTGCACATTCTGATACTCCGGTGGAGTGAGGCCGCGACGGACTCATGTGCTCGACGCGCCGGAACGCTTGACCCGATGGTACGCGGACGATAGCGTGATCGCAGCGGGGCTCTCTTCAACGCGGAGAACGGGCACACTGACATCGATGACGTGGTCGCCGGATCGAGACGCACTGCGTGGGCGCGTGGCCGTCGTGGCCGGGGCGACCCGAGGGGCCGGGCGCGGCATCGCGGCGGCCCTGGGCGAAGCCGGCGCGACGGTCGTGTGCACGGGTCGCAGCACGCGATCGGCGCGATCCGAGTACGACCGCGCCGAGACGATCGAAGAGACGGCCGAGCTCGTCACGCGGCTCGGCGGCACTGGCATCGCGGCCGCCGTCGATCATCTCGATCCCGGTCAGGTGGGAAGACTGGCCGAGCAGATCCGGACCCGGCACGGCCGCATCGACGTGCTCGTCAACGACATCTGGGGTGGCGAGATCCTCAAGGGAGGGCCGGCGCAATGGAACACCCCGATCTGGAAGCTCGACCTCGACAAGGGTCTCCGGCTCCTCCGGCTCGCCATTGACACGCACCTCGTCACGTCCCACCACCTTCTCCCGCTCCTCATCGACAGACCGGGTGGCCTGCTCGTCGAGGTGACCGACGGGACCGTCGACTACAACGCGTCCCGGTATCGGATCTCGGTGTTCTACGATCTCGCCAAGGTCGCCGTGAACCGGCTGGCCTTCTCCCAGGGACACGAGCTGGAGCCGCATGGAGCCACCGCCGTCGCCATCACGCCCGGGTGGCTTCGCTCCGAGATGATGCTCGACAACTTCGGCGTCTCCGAAGAGAACTGGCGCGACGCCCTCGACCGGACCGGAGGCCACTCCGGCCCGGCCGCGCCTCCCGACTTCGCGCTGTCCGAGTCGCCCCGATACGTCGGGCGCGCCGTCGTCGCCCTGGCATCGGATCCCGATCGGGCTCGATGGAACCGGAGATCGGTGACCTCCGGTCAGCTCGCGCGCGAATATGGGTTCACCGATCTCGACGGCTCGCGGCCCGACATCTGGCGATACCTCGAGGAGGTCCGCGAGCGCGGCCTCCACGCCGACCTCACCGACTACCGGTGACGTCGGTGCCATCGCCCCGGGACCATGGTGTAATCGGGCCGCACATGAACCGCCCGTCGCCGGAGTCCGGGTCCTTGCCGATCTCCGCGGCAGCGCGCGGACCGACGGCGTCGTCAGGCTCGCTCCTGGGAGACCTCGTCAGTGCGGCCCGGCTGACGCGGGGGCTGCCGCGCTTCTTCCGGCGTCCGGCCCCCGCCGCCGAGGCGCATGCGACCATCCGGCAGCGGCTCGAGCGGCGTGGGGCGACCTTCCTGGAGCTGATGCGGCGGGCGATCTTCGCGCGGCCCGGAAGTCCCTACGAGCGTCTCCTCCGGATAGCGGGGTGCGAGCTCGGGGACCTTGTCGGCCTCGTCGAGCGCGAGGGCGTCGAGGGCGCGCTCGGCACGCTGTACCGGGCCGGCGTGTTCCTCCGGGCCGAGGAGGCCAAGGGCCGGCAGCCCGTGGTCCGGGGCGCCGAGCGTTTCATCGTCCGACCCGGCGACCTGCACAACCCCCTGCTGGCCACCCACTTCCGCATGCACACCGGTGGAAGCGGCGGCGCGCCGGCCACGATCCCCATCGACCTGGCGACCATCCGCGACCGGGCGATCAACCGCCAGATCCTGCTCCAGGCCCGCGGTGGCCTCGACGCCACCTACGTCGAGTGGGGGGTGCCGGGCAGCCAGACGCTCTTCACGGTCCTCGAGTACGCGTGCGCCGGCCTGCCGGTCCGCCACTGGCTGCTCAAGGTGGACCCGGCCAGCCCGGAACTACACGCCGCCTATCGCTGGAGCCTTCGGCTGACGCAATGGGCAAGCCTGGTCGCCGGACGTCCCCTGGCGCGGCCGGAGCACGTCCCGCCCGACCGGGCGATCGACGTGGCCCGCCGAATGGCGGCGATCATCCGAGCTGGGCGTACCGTCTGGTACAACGGGACGGTCAGCGGCGCGGTCGCGATCGCCGCCGCCGCGCTGGAGGCCGGCCTGGACCTCCGTGGCGCGCGCTTCTCGGCCGGTTCCGAGGCAATGACTGAAGCGCGGCAGGCGGCCATCCGCCGCGCCGGCGTCTCGGTGGTGGTCGGGTACGGCACGACGGAGACGAGTCGGATCGGCTACGGCTGCCTGGACGAGCACACCGTGAACGACGTGCACGTGCTCGGCGACCTGAACGCGATCGTTCAGCCGGGGCCGGCGAGAGCCGGCGACGCTGGCCCCCCCCTCCCACCGCGCGCCCTCCTGCTCACCCCGGTGAGCCTCACCGCCCCGTTAGTGGCCCTGAACCTGTCGCTGGGCGACCAGGGCTGGCTGGACGAGCACGACTGCGGCTGTCCGTACCGCGGTGTCGGCTGGACGACTCGGCTGCGCGCGATCGAGAGCTTCGAGAAGCTGAAGGCCGCCGGCATGACCTTCCTCGACACCGACGTCATCCGCATCCTGGAGACCGACCTGCCGGCCCGATTCGGCGGAGGGCCGACGGACTATCAGCTGGTCGAGGAGGAGCAGGTCGACGGCCGGACCCGGGTCCTGCTCGTCGTGCACCCGCGGGTGGTCGACGCCGAGCCGGCCGCGATCGCGGCCTGGTTCCTGGACCGGCTGGGCCAAGGCAGCGGCGCCGAGCGCATCATGGCGATGACCTGGAAGCGGAGCGACACGCTCGCGGCCGTGCGAGGGATGCCGCACGTCACCGCCGCCGGCAAGATCCTGCCCGTGATCCGAAGGTCGTCCTCCGTCGCGGAGGTGCGTCCCGGGGGGTGACCCCGGCTACTCGTCGGCGGCGGGCACTTCCAGGAGGGTGGGCCCCGTGATCGAGCTCCCCCCGCCCCCACAGCCAGTCAAGCTCCCGGCGACGAGCGCCAGCATGAGGAACGCATAGGGTGAGTCCACGTCGCATGGCTGCCTCCTCGATCGTCCGGTCCCCACGGGCCGACACGGGGATCAGGGCCCCGCCTGAAGTCCGCCTTGGATGTGCAAGGGGCATGCCCGACTCGGTCATTCAACGGCTCCAGAAAAGCTCGTAAAGTTTCAAGAGGATACAGCGCGCGCCGCCAAGAGGGCGATAAGGAATCCGCGGGCGAGCTGCCCAAAACCTGGCTTGCGGGACGATCATCGTGACAAATCGTGGCCGATACCACGGCCATCACACGCTGCGTGGACCGCTCTCACATCCTCCACCTCGAATAGACCTTCCTCGCGTTGCCCTCGAAGATCCTCTCCTTGTCCGCCGCGGTGAGGTCGCTCGCGTCTATGTAGCGCTTCGTGTCGTCGAAGTACTGGCCCGTCTCCGGGTCGATCCCGCGCACGGCGCCGACCATCTCGGACGCGAACAGGATGTTGGCGACCGGGATCACCCTCAGCAGCAGGTCGATGCCCGGCTGGTGGTAGACGCAGGTGTCGAAGTACACGTTCCTCAGCAGGTGGTCCTTGAGCAGCGGGCGCTTCATGTCCTGCGCCAGACCCCGGTAGCGTCCCCAGTGGTAGGGCACCGCCCCGCCGCCGTGCGGGATGACGAGCTTGAGCTGCGGGAAGTCCTTGAAGAGATCGCCCTGGATGAGCTGCATGAACGCCGTGGTGTCGGCGTTGATGTAGTGCGCGCCCGTGAAGTGGAAGGCCGGATTGCACGACGAGCTGACGTGCACCATGGCCGGCACGTCGAGCTCCACCATCGTCTCGTAGATCGGGTACCACCAGCGGTCGGTGAGCGGGGCCTCCTTCCACCAGCCGCCGGACGGATCGGGGTTCAGGTTGCAGCCGATGAAGCCCAGCTCCTCGACGCAGCGCCGGAGCTCCTCGACGCAGTTCGCCGGCGAGACCCCCGGCGACTGGGGCAGCATGCATACCGGCGCGAAGTTCCTCGGGTACAGCGTGCAGACGCGATGGATCAGGTCGTTCTGCACGCGCGCCCATTGCGCACTGATGGCGGCGTCGCCGACGTGGTGCTCCATGGAGCCGGCGCGCGGCGAGAAGAAGGTGACGTCACTCCCCCGCTCGCGCTGCAACTTCAGCTGGGCCTTCTCGAGGCTGTCGCGGATCTCGTCGTCGCTGATCCTCAATTCCGCAGGAGACACGCTCTTCTCGGACACCTGCCGCTTGCGCCAGTCCCACAGGGCCTGGGGCGCGGTGGTGTAGTGGCCGTGGCAATCGACGATCATCGGAAGAGCTCCTCCACCGTGAAGCGCCGCGGGATCATCCGCTGGCGATGCATGCACTCGATGGCCACCTCGAGGTTGCGGCGGTTCTCCTCCACGCCGAACGGGTTCATCTCGGGGTTGCCGGCCGCCTTCCGGCTTTCCACGAGCAGATCGTAGATCTTCCTCGCTTGCTCGTGTGACACGGTGCTCTTCACCGCGACCATGTGGTTGATCTGGATCGCCCGGTTCTTCGCCTTCCATGCCGCGGCCGCGGCGGCCGGATCGGGGATCAGGGGCCGCGAGCGGCCCGTCCTTCGGCGGCTCGGCGAGGATGGCGGCGTCGATCTCGCCGGCGAGCAGCATCGCGGTCAGGTCCTTGCCCGCCGGCATGCGCGTGGCGTTCGGCGGGTCGCGGAACTCCGCGACGTGCGGATCTTCGAAGGTCACCCAGTTCACCTTGTCCAGCTCGACCCCGTAGTCGTCGGCGAGGATGCCGCGCACCCAGGTCGCGGTGGTGACGGAGTAGGAGCGCATCCCCACCTTCTTCCCGGCGAGGTTCTCCGGCGAAAGCGCGCCGCGCTCCGGGTTGTAGGCGAGCGTGGAATGCTGGAAGCGCGCCGTCACCACCGCCGGCAGCAGTCGGTAGGGCTTGCCGTGGGCCTTGGCGAGCAGGAAGGTCATCAGCGCGAGCTCGGCGACGTCGAACTCGAGCTCCCGAACCACGCGCTTGAACGCGGTATTGGGAACCTTTACGTCCGCGAACTCGAGAGAGGCCTGTTCCTTGAAGAGCTTCGTGACGGGGTAGTCGCCGAGGAGCGCCTTCACTCCAGCGGGCCGTCCACGTACTTCAGCCCCTTCTCCGCCAGGCTCTTCCGCATGCCGTAGATGTCGAGACCGAGCTCACCCTTCTGCAAGCGAGCGCGGCTGTCGGCTTCCTTCTTCTCGCGCTCCTCACCCGCCTTGGCCACCCGGGCCGCCTCGAGCCGCGGCACGACCACCACTCCGTCGTCGTCCGCGACGACGACGTCGCCCGGCGTGACGTGGACGCCGGCGCACACCACCGGCAGGTTCACCGACCCGAGGCTCGCCTTCACCGTGCCCTTGGCCGAGATGGCGCGCGACCACAGCGGGAACCTCATCTCGGTGATCTCGGCGGCGTCGCGGCAGCCGAGGTCGAGCACCACGCCCTTGCAGCCGCGCGCCCTGAGCGAGGTGGCGAGCAGCTCGCCGACCGCGCCGTCGGTGTTCTCGCTCGAGCAGGCGACGACCAGGATGTCGCCCGTCTTCACCATCTCGCAGGCGACGTGGATCATCCAGTTGTCGCCCGGGTGGCAGAGCGCGGTCACCGCGCTGCCGGCGATGCGCGCGCCGCGCCACACCGGCCGCATGTAGGGCTCCATCAGCCCGCTGCGCCCCTGCGCCTCGTGCACGGTCGCCACGCCCAGGCGCTCGAGCGTGGCGATCACGCCGGCGTCGGCGCGGTGGATGTTGCGCACGACGGTTCCGCTCATGTCATCGCGCTCCGGGGACCCGGCGGGTTTTCAGGAACTGCTCGAGCGTCTCGCCGCGGAACGCCGCCACCATCTCCGGGTTCGACACGCCCTTGGCGCGCGCGAGCTTCTCCAGGCAGAAGAAGCTCGCGCCGTAGTCCTGCAGCGCCTTCCAGTCCAGCCGCCGCACCATGTCCTTTTCCTGCTCGGTGAGGCCCTGCATGGCCTCCTCGGGCTTCTCGAGGAAGACCTTCCGCTTGTCGCTGGACGGTCAAGGCGTGCAGAAACCGGTTGAGCCGGAGACCGCGCGCGCTTCGCTCGAGGTCGAAGACGTACGTCACTCGAAGAGCGCCACGGCCATGGCGGTCGTCATGGGCAGGTAGTAGTTCTGGTGGACCTTGCGCGCGCCCTCGTTCAGCGCGCCGCGCATGATGAGCCACATGATCACCTCGGCGCCCTCGTTGCCCCCCCGGCGCGCGAAGTCCTCGATGCTCATCTTCGCCAGGCGCTCGGGATCGCGGTCGATGAGGTCGAGGAACTCGCGGTCCCACTGCTCGTCGTTGAAGCCCGCCCGCTCGCCGATCATCTGGTGCGACAGGCCGCCGGTGCCGACCATCGCCACCTTGAGATCCTCGGGATAGGACCGGATGGCCTTGCCGATCGCCTTGCCCAGCTTGTAGCAACGCATCGGCTTGGGCAGCGGGTGCTGCAGCACGTTGACCACCAGCGGCACCACGCGCCCCGGCCAGTCCGGACGCGACGGCCACATCATGGTCAGCGGGGAGTGCAGCCCGTGGTCGAGCGGCAGGTCCTGGAAGATCGTCAGGTCGAACTCGTCGTCGACCAGCGACCTCGCGACGTGGCGCGACAGCTCCGCGTGTCCCTTCAGCGCCGGGATCTTCCTCGCGCCGAGGCCTTCATCGGCGATGGGGTACTCGTCGCTCACGCCGAGCGCGAACGTCGGGTAGTGGTCGAAGAAGAACGTGGTGGCGTGGTCGTTGAAGCAGAAGAAGAGCACGTCGGGCTTCTTCTCGGCGAGCCACCTCGCCACCGGCTCGTAGCCCTTGAAGAGCGGCGTCCAGTCCGGATCGTCCTGCTTGCCCTTGTCGAACGCCATGGCGATCGTCGGGACGTGCGAGGTGCCGATGCCGCCGACGATGCGTGCCATGTCTAGACGCCGTGGAGGCGGAAGGGGGTTTCCACCAGGACTTTATACTGCGATTCGGGCGCGGGCGCCATCCGTGGGAGGAGATGCGACACCGGCCGCACACGACACCACCTCCGGCGTGCGGACCGCGCGATCACACCTTCGCGAACCGTCTTCAAGCCGGCACATGCGTGGCCAGTCGCGGCGTGCACCGCGCCAGGCTCATCCGGGGCGTGCATGGACGGCTAGCTCCTGGATCCCCCAGCGGGCCCGGTGTGCGTCGGTGAGGACCACCCGGACGTGGCGCGCCGGAACGTCCGGCAGCGGGACGACGAGCCTCGGCATGGGCAGGAGGAATCCCCCGTAGCCGATCCCGCCCCGGCCGGTCGCGACCCGCTCCCAGGATCGGCCGTCGAGGCTCACCTCCACGGCATAGGCCCTCGGGTACTCGTCGAGCGTCGACCAGAGCACGAGCCCACCGAGGGTCCTCACCCGTCCCAGGTCCGCCTCGACGTGGTCCCCAGCCGTCTGGCCCCGAGCGGTCGCCCATCGCGTCTCAAGGTTTCCGTCCGCCAGGAAACGCACGCGGTGCTGCTCCCCCGAGGCGCCGAGGATCAGCTCCGCTTGGGCGACCGGCGGGTGGCCGGCCGGGACCGGCGGGCCCGCGAGACGGACGGGGAAGTCATGTTGGAGGAGTCGCGCCGCCGCGCGGAAGTCGTGTGTCCCGGGAACCACGTAGAGCAGGTTCGCGAGGATGAAGAGCACGAGCAGCACCCGCGCATTCCACGGGCGGCGAGCCTCCAGCTCGGCAACGGCGGGCACGACCGCCACGAGCACGCTCGGGACGATGGGCAGGAAGTAGCGAGGCTGGAGGGACCCGCCCCCGAGGCCTAGGAACGCGAGGTAGAGTGCGATCCACAGGAGGTGCAGGCGGGTCGTCGGGTTTCGCCAGAGCGAGGGAGAAGCGCTCGCGACGAGGAGGATCGCGTACCCCTGGACGGCCAGCAGGAGGCTGGTCAACCCCCGGCGCCAGGTGTAATCCTGGGCAAAATCAGCGTGATGGGCGAACTGCCACACCATGTCGAGGTGCAGAGTGCCGAGGGCGGCGTGGCCGGCAAGGAAGAGCAGTCCCGGCACGAGCCCGAAGAAGACGCCGGCCCGGAGGGCATCGCCCAGGCGCCCGCGCCACGGTCCCCCGGCGGCGAGGGCGGCGAGGACCGGCATCCCGAGTACGGGGATGAACGAAACGCGAGCGTGGAGGCCGAGGACCTGGGCAGCGAAGAGAAGGGTCCCGCTGGCCACCGAACGGGTCGCGCGCTGGCGTTCCAGCGCCCAGAGGGCGCCGATGGTCGCTGCCATGCCGAGGGCGTCGGTCATGGGTCGAGCGAACGCCCGGACGACCAGCACGTGCGTGGCGAGCACGGCCGGAAGGAGGGCGAGGAGCCATGCCGACCGCGCGCCCGTCCGCGCCGCGAGGGGCCGCACCGCCAGGCACGTGAAGAGGCTCGCGGCGGCGCTCACCGCCACGTAAGCCAGGAGCGGGTGCGGCGTCACGAAGGCGATCAGCGTCTGTAGGAGCGGACCGAGCGGGTTATGAGCGTGCATGTAGCTGTCGACGAAGTCGGCGAGCTGGCGGCGCGCCGCGGGGCCGCCGCCGAACACGGCCGCGCGGAGTCGGTCAGCGTAGGCGCAGTAGCCGTCCGGGCAGTAGTGCCCCAGCCAACGGTCAGCCTCGGTCCGCCACCAGAGGAGCGACAGCCACGCCGCCACGAGTGTTGCGACCCCCACTGAGATCAGGCTCCCGAGCAATTCCCCGCTCCACCGGAACCGTCGACGAGCACCGACCTGCGATCGGCCCTCGGAGGGAACGCCGGGCCGGTCCCGGGTCTCGCGCGGCACGGAGGGAGTCGGCTTCACCTCAGTTCCTCCGGAACACTTGCCTGGCCACGGACATGGCCGTCATCGCGCTCGGAACGGGTGGAGCGACTCAGCTTCAGCCCCTTCGCATGACCGCCTAGTCGCGCGGTGGCGCGAAGGCCAGGAGCCGTCTCGGCGTCTCCACCAGCATCGTCTGGAGGTCCGCCTCCTTGAACCCGCGCGAGCGCATCCGCGGCACGATGTTCTGCAGGATGTGCGCATAGCCGGGCCCGCCGTACCGGGCGAGGTGCGACTTCTGAGCCGTATCGTGCGCCAGGACGAGCTGGCCCCCGCAGCCCTCCGCGATCAGCCAGGCGATCAGCTTCAAGCGCACGCCGTCGTTGATCATGTCGATGTCGGGCGAGTGCTTGTAGTACGAGTGCTCGCGCCCGAACAGGTCGAACTCGAGGACGCATCCCGTCTCCGCGAGCTTCCTCATGTCCGAGCGCTCGAAGATCGTCCGCTCGATGTGGCCGATGATCGTCCGCGAGAGGTCCGCGTCGACCTCCCGGAGGACACCCACGATCTCCGCCGGGGCGCCCTCGTTCCGTCCGGGATGGATGAGGAGCGGCGCCCCCGTCCGTCGCTGGGCGCGCCCCGACGCCCGAAGCACCTTGCGCTCGTTCGGGGTCAAGGGCCACGAGCAGCCCACCTCGCCGATCACGCCCGCCCGCACCCCGGTATGGCCGACGCCCTCGAGGATGTCGCGGACGATCGCGTCCGCGATGGCGTCCTCCGACCGCGCGTCCATGTCGGGGGGATGCGCCGGGCCGACGTAGTGGGAGGCGCCCATGATCACGTGGAGGCCCGTGGCCCGCGCGATCTGCCGGAGACCCTCCGGGTCGCGCCCGATCCCGATGCTGGTCGCCTCGACGATCGTGTCGCCGCCGGCGCGCTTGTAGAGCAGCGTCTCGGCGATCGCCGTCTCGACGTCGAGCAGCCGGCTGTTGTCGAGGCACCGCTGGCCGCCGAAGTTGATGCTCCCGAGCAGCTCCATGGTCACCGGGGCGTAGAAGGTGGCGCGCCGGCTCGCCTCGACCGGCGGCGGCTGGAGGCCGGACAGGTCGACCAGGAGGTGCTCGTGCGTCGAGGTGACCCCGAGGCGGTCGGCCGGGATCGGCCCCAGAACCGTCTGGGCCTTCCCGGTCAGGTCCGTGTTCCGAGGCTCGCGCTGACCCGCCATCATCCCCTCCCCTTCTGTGTCTCTCACGCGAGTGGCCGGCGCCGAGCGCCGGGAAAGCGCCGGATCGCACATCCCTGTCAATCGTTCGGTCCGCTGCGAAGGGCGCGCCCCGGGAGCAGTCGCCGGAGTGCGCCGTAGGATACCCGGCCGACCTCCCCGCGACGCGATCGGGGCCGCCGCCGCGCCAGGACGACCTGAAGCCCGTCCGCCACCGTCTGCGAGGCCAGGGCGATCAGGAAGATCGCGCTTCCGGCCGCCAGAGCCAGCCACGGCGCCTCGAGCACGAACGAGTAGCCCTCCCGCAGCATGCGGCCCCACGACAAGGCGGGCGGCGGCACCCCGAGGCCGAGGAAGCTCAGGCTCGCCTCGGTGAGGATTGCCGTGCCGACGCCGAACGACGACTGCACGAGGAGCACGTCGCCGAGGTTCGGCAGGACGTGCCGCCACATGATGCGGGATCGCGCGGCGCCGAGGGCCCGGGCCGCGGTCACGAACTCGCGCGCGGCGAGCGCGAGCGCCTCCCCGCGCACGAGGATCGCGAAGGTCGGGATGAAGGTGACCGCCAGCGCGCCGATCACGTTCCACAGGCTGGCCCCGAGAAACGCGGTGATCGTGAGGGCCAGGACGAGCGAGGGAAAGACGAGCAAGGCGTCCATGGCCCGCATCAGCACGCCGGCCGCGCGGCCGGGCGCCAGACCCGCCACGAGGCCGATGGCAGTTCCGACGACCATCCCGACGGCCACCGACACGAGGCCCACGACCATCGAGATGCGCGCGCCCCCGATGATCTGGCTGAACACGTCCCGGCCGAGGGGGTCCGTCCCCAGGAGGTGATCGCCGCCGGGCGCCGCGAGCACCTGGCGCGGGTTGTACCGCAGGGGATCGTGGGGGGCAAGCTGCCGCCCGAACATGGCGCAGAGAAGCGCGACGGCGATGACGAGCGCGCCCCAGCCGACCTGCGCGCCCGGGCTAGTGATGGCGCACCCGCGGATCGACGACCGCGTAGGCGATCTCGATCAGGAAGTTCGTCGCGAACACGCCGACCGTCACGATCACGATGATTCCCTGCACGACGGGAAAGTCCCGGCCCAGGATGGAGTCGACCAGGAGGATCCCGACGCCGGGCAGGGCGAAGATCGTCTCCGTCACCACCGCGCCGCCGAAGAGGCGCGACATGCTCACGGCGAGGATGCTGAGCACCGGCAGCACGGAGTTCCGCAGGGCGTGCACCCAGAGCACGCGGCCCTCCTGGAGGCCCTTGGCGCGCGCCGTCCGCACGTAGTCGGTCTCGAGCGCCTCGAGCATCTTCGTGCGGACGAGTCGGGTCAGGTTGCAGGCGTACGCGAAGCTGAGGGTGACGGTCGGGAGCAGCATGGCGCGGGCGTGGCCGAGCGGATCGTCCACGAAGGGCACGCCGCCGGACGACGGCAGCACGCGCAGGTGGAGCGCGAACAGCAGGATCAGGAGAATGGCGATCCAGAAGTTCGGCATGGCCGTCCCGAACGCCGTCAGCAAGGAGATGCCGACGTCCGTCGGGGTCCCCGGCCGGACGGCGGCCAGCGTCCCCAAGGCGAGGGCGACCAGCACCGCGAGCAGGAGCGGAGAGCAGGGCGAGCTCCAGGCTCAGGGGGAGCCGGGCGGCGATCGCGCCGAGCACGGGCTGGCCCGTCCGGAAGGACCGCCCCCAGTCGCCCTGGGCCAGGCGGCCCAGCCAGTCCGCGTACTGGACGTGGACGGGCCGTTCCAGACCCAGGTCCCGCCGAAGGCGCGCCACCGTGTCGGGATCCGCGTCCCGGCCCAGCATGATCACTACGGGATCGCCGAACACCGCCTGCATCAGGACGAAGATGAGGGCGGTCAGGAACAGGATGGAGAAGCCCATCGCCGCGACGCGGCGAACGATCAAGACCCACACGGATGACCTCGGAGATCGGCCGGGCGGCCCGGACGACCCGACGCGGGCACTCCCCTCGGGTCGTCCGGCGCCGTCAGGGCTCTACTTCTCGAGCCAGAGGTCGCGGAAGCGCGGGATGAGGTCGGGCACCCATCCCCAGTTCTGCACCTTTCGGTTCATCACGGCAAACTCGGCCGTGTAGTTCAGGAACACGTACGGCACGTCGTCGGTGATCATCCGCTCCGCGGTGTAGTAGAGTCCCCGCCGGCGCTCTACGTCGTAGATCGACGGCCGCCTGGTCCAGGAGCTCGTCGACCTTCGGATTGTTGTAGCCGGTCGTGTTCGCGTGCCCCTTGCTGTGGAAGAGGATGTACAGGAGGCCGTTGGGATCCGCCCGCTGGGCCCAGCGCGTATGCGTCCAGTTCGTCTTCCGCGCCACGATCCGCGAATAGGCATCCGCCGGGTTCACCGGCTCGATGTCCAGCCCGACGTTGATCTTCTGCAGCTGGGCCTGCAGGAGCTCCGTCTGCCGGATCCACTGCGGCGTGTTCTCGACCACGAACTTCGCCCGGAACCCGTTGGGGTGGCCCGCCTCGGCGAGCTTCTTCCGGGCCATCTCGAGGTCGTGGCCGAACCCCCGGAAGCTCGGGTCCGACCACCAGAGGCCCGGGCTGACCGGCCCACGGGCCGGCTCGCCGAAGCCGCGGAGCAGCACGTCCCGGAGCTCGTTCCGGTCGATCGCCAGCGCGATCGCCTGCCGGAGCGCCTTGTTGTTGAACGGGGGCTCGTCCACGCGCCACTGAAGCGCGGTCCAGCGCGCGGCGGGCTTCATCTCGGACACCTTGAGGCTCGCCTCGTTGCGCACGCTCGGGATGTCCTTCGCGTCGACGTCGGTGGCGATGTCCACCTCGCCCGTCCGCACCATGGTGAGCCGCACGGTCGGGTCCGGGACGACCCGGTAGACCACGCGGTCCAGGTGGGGCTTCCCCTTCTCCCAGTAGTCCGGGAACCGCTCCAGCGTCACCTGGGAGTCGCGCACCCACTCGACGAACTTGAAGGGACCGGTGCCCACCGGGCGCTTGCCGAACTCCTGACCGAGCTGCTTCACCGCCGTCGGCGAGACGATGAACCCCGGCCGCTCGGCCAGCGCCGCGAGCAGGGGCGCGAACGGCTTCTTCAGCTCGAACGCCACCGTGTAGGGGTCGACGACGATCACCCCCGCGATCGCCGGCTCGAGGGGGGCGCGCTGGGGCGACTTCGTCTGCGGATCCAGGATCCGCTCGATGTTCCACTTCACCGCGTCGGCGTTGAAGTCGGTGCCGTCGTGGAACTTGACCCCCCGCTGCAGCTGGAACGTGACCCGCTTCCCGTCCTGGGACACGGTCCACGACCGGGCCAGCTCGGGCACGACGTTGAAGCCCTGGTCGAGCCCGACGAGCGTGTTGAACACGAGATAGCACACGTAGCGCTCGGAGAACTCCACCGAGAGATGGGGGTCCAGGGTCTTCGCCGCCGGGATCCAGCCGATGCGCAGCGTGCCACCCCGCACCGGAGCCTGCGCCTCGGTCAGCCTCGTTGGCCACGTCATCGGGGCGGCCACCGTCAGGAGCACGGCCAGCAGCAGGAGACCGAGTCGGCTCGCGCTCGCCTTCCCAGACGATCGTCCGGTTCGCTTCATCTCAGTCCCCTCCCCTGTGGTGATCGGAAGCCTCGCTTGCCGTCATGCTACCGTTTCGCCCCGTCGAGCTGGTCGAACACCTCCTTCGCCGCCCGGAACCCCGCGTGGGCGGCCGGCTGCCCCGCGTAGAACGCCAGCTGGAGGATGATCTCGACGATCTGCTCCCGCGTGAGCCCGACGTTCAACCCCCCGCGGATGTGCGCCTTCAACTCGGTTTCCCGTCCCAGCGCCGTCAGCGCGGCGATCGTGATCATGCTGCGATGGGCGAGCTCGAGGCCGGGCCGGCTCCAGACCTGACCGAAGAGCACCTCGTCGCTGATGCGGCCCAGGTCCGGAGCCAGCTCCTGTGTCGGGCTCTTCGCCCCCGGCGCCGGCACGCCGAAGACCTTCTGACGGAGCGCCTGCCCCTTGGCTCGATACTCGTCCAGCGTCGACATGGTCGTCACCGCCCCATCGCGCGTCGGTTCGTGTGCCGCTCGTGCCACCGGAGCTCCCGCATGCGCTCCGTCAGGTGGCGCGTGATCGCCGCCCGATCCTCCCCTTCCCGGCGCCGGTACAGCGCGATGACCGGGCGGCCGCACTCCGGACACCCCATGTCGGAGATGAGGCGCAGCAACCCCGGAGTGTCGACCGCGCCGTCGGCGTGCGCCCGCACCTTCGGCGCGGTGGCGAAGTCGAAGATGTAGCTCCGCCGGCGCGGGCCGGCCGAGGGGAGCTCGAACTGGCGGAACCACTCGTCGGCTTCCCAGGAGACCCAGTCCCCCGCCAGCCCCTCGACGTCGATGAGCACCGGCTCGCGCACGGTCGTGCGGGCCCGGCCGTGGGGATCCGGGATCGGCCGCGTCGGCGGGCGATCGTCGGCGAAGTGCGGCATCACCCGCTCGGCGAACAGCTCCATCGAGCGAAGGACGCTCCGCTGCGGCTGACCCCAGTCGAAGTTCGCGATGAAGGCCTCGGCGCCGAGCGCCGCGTACTCGCGGAGCCGCTCGACGCAGTGGTCCGGATCCCCGATCACGCCCCGCGCGATCAGCTCCTCGGGAGAGATGTCGTATCCCTTGGGCAGCGGCACCGCTTCGGTGAAGCCGTCCACGGTGGGCGCCGCGTTCTGGTGGAGGTTCCACTGCACGCGGTGGTACTCGGCCAAGAGCTCGGCGACCTCGCGCGCCTCGGCCTGGCTCGTGGTGACCCAGATCTCGCGCGTGATCCGCACCGGTGGTCGCGCCACCCCGAGGTCCTCGCAGATGGCGTCGAGCAAACGCATCTGACCCTGCAGGCGGCTGATCGGCTGGCGCTGGGGCGCCATCATGATCCCGATCCCGTGCTCGGCGGCGAACCTGAGGCTGTCCGGCGTGCGGGCGGCGATCCACGTCGGCGGGCACGGACGCTGGAAGGGGCGGGGGACCACCGTCACCTCCGGGAACTTGAAGTACGTGCCCGCGTACGCGAAGTCGCTTTCCGTCCATGCCCGCAGGATCACCTCCAGGGCCTCCTGCTGGCGGGCGGCGGCGATCGGCTCCGTCATCTCGAGCCGCTCGTACTCGTACTTGAAGCCCCCCCGGCCGAAGCCGATCTCGAGGCGCCCCCGCGTGAGCTGGTCGGCGAGCGCGACCTGTCCCGCCACCAGCAGCGGGTTGTAGTACGGCGTGATCACC
Organism: uncultured Candidatus Rokubacteria bacterium; assembly: GCA_963799055.1. Taxonomy (GTDB): domain Bacteria; phylum Methylomirabilota; class Methylomirabilia; order Rokubacteriales; family DASRDR01; genus DASRDR01. The sequence continues at coordinate 241 of CAWCVP010000017.1, read as the reverse complement.
ACCGCGGTGCCGAGCCGGACGCGGCGCGTGCGATGGGCGGCGTCGACGACGTTGATGAGGGGGGCCGGCGAGCAGAGCTGGTTCGTGAACTGGTGCTCCGGGAACCAGATCGTGTCGATCCCCATCTCGTCGCAGAGCCGGATCTGCTCCAGCCCGTCGGCATAGAGCTCCTCGTAGGGCTTCGAGGCGTCGCTCCGCGTGTGGGTCACGAAGTAGTCGAACTTCATCGCCGTCTCGTGCC
>CAWCVP010000016.1:0-319445 GCA_963799055.1 uncultured Candidatus Rokubacteria bacterium | reverse complement strand
CGGGCGACGCCGTCCACCACCTCGCACGGCAGGATGTTCATGCCCGGCGAGCCGATGAAGTGCCCGACGAACGTGTGGCGCGGCCGCTCGAAGAGCTCCACCGGCGTCCCGGTCTGCACCACGGTGCCCTCGTGCATGACGGCGACCTGGTCGGCGAAGGTCATCGCCTCCGTCTGATCGTGGGTCACGTAGATCATGGTGAGACCGACGCGCTGGTGGAGCTCCTTCAGCTTCGAGCGGAGGCGCCACTTGAGGTGGGGGTCGATCACCGTCAGCGGCTCGTCGAGCATGATCACGTTCACGTCCGGGCGCACCAGGCCGCGGCCGAGCGAGATCTTCTGCTTGCCGTCGGCGGTCAGCCCCGAGGCCCGCGAGCGGAGCATCGGTCCCAGGTCGAGCAGCTCCGCGATCTCGCGCACCCGGGCGTCACGCTCGGCTCGGCCATCCCGCGATTCCGCAGCGGGAACGCGAGGTTGTCGTAGACGGTCATCGTATCGTAGACGACCGGGAACTGGAACACCTGCGCGATGTTGCGCAGGTCCGGCGGCCTCTCCGTCACGTCCGCGTCGCCGAAGAGGACCCGCCCCGCGGTCGGCCTGAGGAGGCCCGACACGATGTTCAGGAGCGTCGTCTTGCCGCAGCCGGACGGGCCGAGGAGCGCGTACGCGCCGCCATCCGCCCACTCGAGGTCGATGCGCTTGAGCGCCCAGTCGGCGTCGCCCGCCGGGCTCGCCGCGTAGCTGTGCCGCAGGTTCTCGAGGCGGATGCGGGCCATCTATCGCCCCACAGGCCACGGGTCGGGTCCTCACGCCGCGGCCCGGGCCCCGTCCGGGCGGAAGTAGAGGCACCGCGCGACGTCCAGCTCGAACCGCGCCGTCTCCCCCACCTTGAAGCCGCGCACGCCGTGCGACAGGGACACCCACGTCAGCCCGCCGAGGTCGAAGTGGATCACGCTCTCCGATCCACTGATCTCGGCGATCAGCACCCGGCACTCGACCTCGACGCCCTGGCCGCGGCCCGGCGCCGGCAGCACGTGATGCGGCCGGAGGCCGATCGTGTAGGCGCCGTCGGGCAGGGACCGGAGGCTCCCGTCGGCCGTCCAGCCCACCTGCTCCGACAGCCGGATCCGGCTCCCCTGCTTCACGACGTCGGCCATGTTGATCGGCGGGTCGGAGAAGACCCGCGCCGTCGTCAGGTCGACCGGGTTCCGGTAGACGTCTCCGTTCGGCCCGTACTGCGTGATCCGCCCCTCGTGGACGGTCGCCGTGTGGCCGCCCAGGAGGAGCGCCTCCGAGGGCTCGCCCGTCGCGTACACGACCGTGGAGGAGCGGCCCGCGAACAGCCGGGGCAGCTCGTCCCGCAGGCCCTCGCGCAGCTTGTAGTCCAGGTTCGCCAGCGGCTCGTCGAGGAGCACCAGGTCGGCGTCCTTCACCAGCGCCCGCGCGAGGGCGGTGCGCTGCTGCTGCCCGCCGGAGAGCTCCAGCGGCCGGCGGTGGAGGAAGGGCCCGAGCTGGAGGAGCGCGGCGACGCTCCCGACCCGCTCGCGGACCGTCGGCTCGTCCACCCGCGCCACGCGCAGGGGCGACGCGATGTTCTCGTAGACCGAGAGGTTCGGGTAGTTGATGAACTGCTGGAACACCATCGCCACGTTGCGCTTCTGGACCGGCACCCCCGTGACGTTCTTGCCGCCGAACCAGACCTCGCCGGACGTCGGCTGGACCAGGCCCGCCATCAGCTGCATGAGCGTGGTCTTGCCCGCCAGCGTGGTGCCGAGGAGGGTGTTGAACCCGCCCGGCTCGAGCTCGAGGCTCGTCTCGTGGATGTGCGTCTCTGCGCCGACGCGGCGGACCACGTTCTTCAGGGCGAGCGTCACGGCTCGGGACCCACGGGGGGGGCGGATTCGCGGCGGCCGACGGTCCTGGAGGCCGGCGTCACGGTCCAGGACCCACGAAGAGGACGGACTGCTGACGGCCGACGTTCCTCGCGGCCAGCGTCACGACCCGAGCCGCGCGGAGAGGGCTGGGTCTCGGCCGCCGCCGGTGATGCGGACGGGGAGCCCGGGGCTCCCCGTCCGATCGCTTGGAATCGACTCCCTCAGCGCTTCGCCCAGCGCTTGACGAGCTCGTCGTAGTCGACCGTGACTCCCTTCGGCTTCTCGTTGGCGAGCTTGGCCTTCGGCCCGTTGGGCTTCCCGAGCCACTCGTTCGGGTCCTTCTCGGCGTTGAGCCGCGGGCCGCAGCCACCGTAGACCTTGTCCTTCTTGTCGGCCTCCTCCATGCGCGCCATCACCTGGTCCATCTCCTTGGCCAGGCGGTCCATCGCCTGCTGCGGCGTGAAGGTGCCCGAGTTGACGTCGCCGATGTTCTGCCACCAGAGCTGCGCCAGCTTCGGATAGTCCGGCACGTTGACGCCGGTCGGGGTCCACCGCACCCGGTCGGGCGACCGGTAGAACTCGACGAGCCCGCCGAGCTTCGGCGCGCGGTCGGTGAACGACTTGTGGTTGATGTCCGAGTCGCGGATGATCGTCAGCCCCACGTGGCTCTTCTTGAGCGAGACCGTCTTCGACACGGTGAACTGGGCGTAGAGCCACGCGGCCTTCCGGCGCGCCATCGGCGTCGACTTGAACAGGGTCCACGAGCCGGCGTCCTGGTAGCCGAGCTTCATGCCCTCTTCCCAGTACGGCCCGTGCGGGGACGGCGCCATCCGCCAGAGCGGCACGCCCTTGTCGTCGACGGTGTTGTTGCCGGCGCTCTTGGGCGCGACCATGGACGCGGTGAACGCCGTGTACCAGAAGACCTGCTGGGCCACGTTGCCCTGGGCCAGCGCCGGCAGCGACTGGTAGAAGTCGTAGTCGGCCGCGCCGGGCGGCGCGTACTTCCTGAGCCACTCGTCCCACTTCCGGACAGCGTAGACGGACGCGGGGCCGTTCGTCTCGCCACCGCGCGACACCGACGAGCCGGCCGGGTTGCACGACCCCGCTTCCATCCGGATGCCCCACTCGTCGATAGGCCGGCCGTTCGGCAGGCCCTTCGAGCCCGAGCCGGCCATCGAGAGCCACGCGTCCGTCATGCGCCAGCCGAGGTCAGGCGCCCGCTTGCCGTAGTCCATGTGCCCGTAGATGCGCACGCCGTCGATGGTCTTCACGTCGACGGAGAAGAACTCGGCGATGTCCTCGTAGGCCGACCAGTCGACCGGCACGCCCAGCTCGTAGCCGTACTTCTCCTTGAACTTCGCCTTCAGGTCCGGGCGCTTGAACCAGTCGTAGCGGAACCAGTACAGGTTGGCGAACTGCTGGTCAGGCAGCTGCCAGAGCTTGCCGTCCGGGCCCGTGGTGAACGACCTGCCGATGAAGTCGTTGACGTCGAGCGTCGGCAGCGTGACGTCCTTGCCTTCCCCCGCCATCCAGTCGGTGAGGTTGACCGCCGACTGGAGTCGCGAGTGCGTGCCGATCAGATCCGAGTCGTTGATGTAGGCGTCGTAGAGGTTCCGGTTCGTCTGCATCTGGGTCTGGACGGCCTGCACGACCTCGCCTTCCCCGAGCAGCTGGTGATTCACCTTGATGCCGGTGATCTCCTGGAAGGCCTTCGTCAGGACCTTCGCCTCGTACTCGTGGGTCGGGATCGTCTCCGAAAGGACGTTGATCTCCATCCCCTTGAAAGGCTTCGCCGCGTTGACGAAGAACTCCATCTCCTTCATTTGCTGCTCTTTCGTCAGCGTGGAGGGCTGGAACTCCTTCTCGACCCACTTCTTGGCCTCGTCGATCCCGGCGCCGGCGGGAATGAACAGCGCCGCGACCGCGAGGGCGAGGATGACGGCGAGCGCCGTCCCCGACGTTCTGGTTTTCGCCATGTTCGCTCCTCCTCTTTGAGGGAACGTGGAACGGCAGCGGAACGGCACGGCCATCCTAAGAGCGAAAAGAAACGAATGTCAATACGGATAAAGCGCTTGCCTCACCGCCGCGGAAACGAAATAATACGAACCCGCGATCGCCGAGGGTGGCCGGGCCGAGACGGGCGATCAGGGGACCGACGCCATGCCGCTACTCACCCCCCGCCAGGCGGACATCATCGCGCTGGCCCGCGACACGGGCCGGCTCGACGTGGACTCGCTGGCCGCCCACTTTCGCGTGACGCCGCAGACCATCCGGAAGGACCTGAACCAACTGTGCGAGCAGGGGCTCCTCCAGCGCTACCACGGGGGCGCCATGCTCCCCTCGGGCGTCGCCAACCTCGCCTACGAGGCGCGCCGGCAGCTTGCGACCGACGCGAAGCGCCGGATCGGGCTCCGGGCCGCCCGCCTGATCCCGAACGACTGCTCCCTCCTCATCAACATCGGCACGACCACGGAGCAGGTCGCCACGGCCCTCCGCGCCCACACCGGGCTCATGGTGATCACGAACAACATCAACGTGGTGAACATCCTGCAGGGCTACACCGGGATCGAGGTGATCGTCGTGGGCGGCGTGGTCCGCCACGCCGACGGCGGCATCGTGGGCGAGGCCGCCGTCGACTTCATCCGCCAGTTCAAGGTCGACTACGCGATCGTCGGCGCCTCCGCGATCGACGAGGACGGCACGCTGCTCGACTACGACTACCGCGAGGTGAAGGTCTCGCGGATGATCGTCGAGGAGAGCCGCCGCGCCATCCTGGTCGCCGACAGCCTGAAGTACGGCCGCTCGGCGCCGGTCCGCATCGGGCACATCTCGGAGATCCACCACTTCGTGACGGACGCCCCCCCGCCACCCCGCCTCCGCCGGATCTGCGAGGAGCACGGCGTCGTCGTCGACATCGCGGGCGAGGAGAGCACCGAGGGGCCTGCCAACACGTAGCGGAGGTCCGTCACCAGTCCGGCGGACCCGGAGTCAGCAGCCCCCTTCTCCGCGTTTCGTGCCCCCATGGGACTAAAAGACGGCGGGCGGCCCGAGCACCTAGCCCGGAACCGCCCGTCATCATGAAGAAACGCCGCCCCGGGAGCGGCGTTCGGAATGGTGGAGGGTAAGGGATTCATTGAGGCGGCCCGCATATTCTGCGGGATTTGCGACGCGCACTCGTGCAGAACGCGGCACACCGAGGTTTCCCACGCCACCCGGCGCCACCAGAGGCGTGGGGCGCGGCGGGGCGACCCCGGGCCGAGGCCCCCCGGCCCGAGGGACCCGCCGCCGGTTCCCTCGCCCAAGATGCAGAGCTGGCTTTCCGTCTTGTGCACGTCGATGCCAATATGCTCCATGGCTGGTCCCCCGTCTGCTTGCGGCGTTGACCGCGGTTCACCCTGTGGGGCAGCGTATGCCACCACGTCGAGTGGGGGTCAGCCACTTCATCCGATCTACCCTCTCCCGCGGCGATCACCGCCAGATGCCCGTAATGATGGACGCGGTTGCGTCCGCCTTCCGCAGGGTGCGCAGGCCCAGGACGTGCTCGGTCGTTCGCAACATGCTGTAGTGATCATAGGCCCTGCTCGACACGGACCCCGGAGCCACCGCCTCCCCCCAAAAAACCGCGTAGATGTGGTTGCTGCGCCTCCCTTCATCAAAGGTGACGACGAGAAGCGTGCCTTGCCGGAAGCGCGGATCTTCCAGCAACGGCCCGAAGGTGGCGCTGAGCCAGCGGTCCGCCCAGGCGACGCCCGTGTCGTGCCCACTGTTCGCGTTGTCCGGGATGTAGAGGGCATAGTTCGGCAGCGTGCCGAGAGCCACGTCCGTCCAGAACTCGGCGCCGTTAACGATCCGGTTGCATCGAGCCGGGTTCGTCTGGACATTCTTGAAGCTGATGAACGGCACATGATGGCGGACATACCCGCCCGACTGGGATCCCGTGTAGCAGTGTCCAGGGTACTGCTCTGCGTACACCTTCCACGTCCGGCCCCTGGCCTCGACCAGATCGCCGATGTGACGGACATCGAGGGTCACGGGATCGTTCGAGGCCCCGAATGTGCTGCCGGCGGTCAGCGCGAAGTAGTTCGGCTGGGACGGACGGCTCACTTCGGAATAGTTGGTCAGCAACCCCCCGCTCCGCGCGAGCTGGGCCAGGAACGGTTGCGCCAAGGCACGCTCGTAGTCGGTGTTTTCGAGCACGACCGTCACGACTCGCTGGACCTTCGGGGGTTTGCCCCGGCCGGGGTCGCTACCGGCGGTCACGAGCATGGCCACGACCAGCACGATCAGCCTAGACATTCGCCGGCTCGCCGCAGCCTCCGGGGCCCCTGCGCCGACCCCGGGGCGCCCTGGCTGGGCCGCTCCACCGCGTCCTCCACTGCGGCCGCCGTGATGACGCGGTCACTGGGCGGCCACTAGGCGCACCAGGCCGGGGGGGCGCGGGAGACAAGAAACATGCTTTGGAGCGCCTTCTTCTGAAGTGGCTGACCCTGTCAAGTCCCTCGGGTCGTCGTGTTCCTCTGTTCGGTCATTCGCATCGCGATCGTGGCTCGGGATTCGCGAGGTTCAACAGCCTTCTCTTCGCGCTCGTGGTGGCGAGGCATGCTCGCCGGCGCATGAATGGAGTCGAAGGGTGGGGGCGCCATCTACGTTACGGGTCTCGTGCGGCGACCCAGGCGGTCCAACGCGCTCTCCCACCCATCGAACCTGGCGAGTCCCCAAGGCCTCATCGTCGTGCGGCCCTCTCCTGAGGGGAGGCTACGCGGCGGCCGCTGTGGCGGGCGCGACTGGGACCCATGTGGGGTCGTACCGGGTGCCGTCGCGAAGCAGCGCGTAGAGGATTCCGGCCAGGCGCCGCGCCAACGCGACGACGGCGATGAATCGGCCCCGGCGTGCCGCGAGACGCTCGGCCCACGCGCGGAGGCCGGTGGTGGTGGGATGCCGCACACGCCGGATCGACACCGCGGCCTGGACCAGCAGCGAGCGCACACGCCGATGGCCGGCCTTGGTGATCCGCCCGCGCCGCTGCCCTCCCCCGAGCTCCCCTGCTCGCCGTCATGCGCCAGGTCAATCAGCAGCTCGCGTACTCGGACGAGCGGATCGCGGCCGTCGCGCGCGCCGACGAACGCGTGCAGCGGTTGCAGACCGTCCCGAGCGTCGGGCCGGTCACGGCCGCCGCCTTCGTGGCCGCGCTCGACGACGCCGGGCGCTTCGCGCGCGCGCATCAGGTCGAGGCCTACCTGGGCCTGGTGCCCCGCGAGCCCGCCTCTCTGGACGCGACTCCAACCCGTGGGTCCCGTCGTGGAGGCGTTCTCGAGGGTCCGCGGAAGCCCGCTGGAGTGAGGGGCTCATGAGGACCGGGTCCGTGATCGGCGCCTTCGACGTCGTTGAGTCGCGCGCTCGACGATGATGATCGAGCGCGTGGAAAATCGCAGCCGCCGCGAGCGGCGCCAGGTCCGGATCTGTCGATGCAGGGCCGCCAGCTCCTTGCGCACGGCGGCACTACCATTCCCCTCTTGAAGCCGGTCCAGCACCGCCACCTCGAGGTCCGCCAGGCCCCGACCCTCGCCGAACGCCAGAAACGCGCGTCCGGCCGCAACGGGGACGACCGAGACCCCCGGCACGCTGTGGATCAACTGCGGGTCCACGACGATCAGCGCGCGGTTGGGCGAGAGTTGGGCCAGTTCGACTCCGGATCCCGCCTTTGGAGGCGAGTGGCGCGCCTTTTCTGTTAGCCTCTCGTACAGCGAGACAATCGCCCAGGCCGGATCACGATGGATCCGCCGAAGCCCGTCCAGGACATCGTGTGGCAGTGTCAACGCCACGAGTTGAGCGGGACGGCCGAACTTGAGTGGTCGGCCACGCTGTTTGGGCGGCACATCCTATAGGTTCAATCTAAATAAGTCAGACGTCAAGTGATTTTCCTATAGGTAAAAAGCTTGACAGGTGCTCGGTTTCCAGGGATCCTCGTGTGGATGAGCAGATGCTCCGGTGATGCCGGTGCGATACTGGGATGCGCAGATGCGACGACGCAACATGCTCCTCGGCGCCCTCGCCGCTCTGGTTGCGATCGCGGGAGCAGTCACCTCGCTCACGTGGGCGGCCCGCGGCGCCTACAGCCACGAGTACTTTCCGAGGCTCTCGAACGACGGCCACTGGCTGATCTGGGGCGCGGCGGCCGAGGGTCACGAGCATGACCGCGCCGACTATGAGATCTTCGTCTGGGAGATCGGGACTACGTGGGAGACGGCGATCCGTCTGACCTACCACCCGGGGAACGACCAGTGGCCCGACCTCCACGTGAAGCGCTGACCGTGATCCGCCCGAGAACGAGGGGGGCGCGAGGCTTCCCGGCGCTGATTCGGCCGCCGAGACCATCTGCTAGCATGCCCCGGTGCGTCGGATGACTGGATCTGTCCTGTCGTTCGTTCTCCTTCTCGTGCTCGGCGTGTCCATCGGGGGCCCCGCCCTGGATCCCGAGTTCGAGCTGCCCGCTCAGCATTTCGATGGCGACGCCGATGATGCCGGCCACGTCGGGAAGGTCTTCGCCCACTGGGTCGCGGCTGCTGCTACCGATACTCGCCTGACGGTCGTCCCTTCGGCGCCGACGCGGTGCCGGGCGCGGAGCGAGGCCCCTAGGCCGCCACAGATCGCCCGCGAGCCTGTCGGTTCTCGCGCTCCTCCCGCCTAGCCGCGATTTCCCTCGCCACCTTGAACTGACCCGCCGGTCCGATCTTTCGGTCGGACGGGCCGGGCTGTCGTGGACCGTCTGCCAACACTCGGGGCCTGCTCCGTAGGCTCGGGCGTAGCCGGCCGGCGACCGCCCGTTCACCGGCTACGGTGGCATCGTTCACGGCGAGCGCTGCCCGGCGGCGCGCCGATGGGAGCCCGAATGCGTGTACTCATGATCGCGCCGACGCCGTTCTTCGGCGATCGCGGCTGCCACGTTCGCATCCTCGAGGAAGTCCGCGCCCTCCGCCGCCACGACGTGGAGGTCCTGGTCGCCACCTACCACGTAGGCCGTGATGTCCCCGAGGTCCGCACCGTGCGGACCGTGCGGCTCCCCTGGGTGCGTCAGCTGCCGGTCGGCTTTTCGATCCACAAGCCTGGTCTCGACCTCCTGCTGCTGATCGCGGCGGCCCGCGCGGCTCGGCGCTTCCGGCCCGATGTGATCCACGGCCATTTGCACGAGGGGGCCCTGCTGGCCGTCGTTCTGGGCCGCCTTCTCGGCCGGCCGGCCGTGGCCGACCTCCAGGGCAGCCTCACCGGGGAACTGGTCGATCACGGCACGATCCCCGCTCGCGGACCCCTGCCAGCGCTCGCGCGGGTCCTCGAGCGTGCGAGCCTGCGCGGTCCGGTCAAGCTCCTCGCCTCGTCCGCGAGCTTCGCGCGCGAGCTTGTCGAGCGGGGGGGTGGCGGCGATCGCGTGATCGCGCTACCGGACGGCGTGGACCCCGAAGTCTTCCGTCCCGGGCTCTCGACCGATGAGTTGCGCCGGGCGCTCCGCCTCGAGGGCCGGCGGGTCGTGGTGTTTCTGGGCATCCTGACGTCGCATCAGGGGGTCGATGACCTCCTCGCGGCCTGGCCCGCGGTTACCGGCGCGGTGCCTGATGCCCACCTGCTGCTGATGGGCTACCCGAACGAGGTGCGGTACCGGGAGGTCGTCACACGGGCCGGTCTGGGCGGCTCGATCACAGTCACCGGCCGCGTCGACTACCGAGAGGCGCCCCGGTTCCTCGCCCTGGGAGACGTGGCGATCAGCGCCAAGCGCTCAGCGACCGAGGCCAACGGCAAGCTGCTCAACTACATGGCGGCCGGCCTACCGACGATCGCCTACGATGGGCCGGTCTCCCGCGAGATCCTCGGCGACGCGGGACTCTTCGTGCCGCGCGGGGATATAGGGGCCCTCGCCGCGGCGTGCGTCACCCTTCTCGAGAAGGCCGGCGAACGACAGTGGCGCGGCCAGGCGCTCCGCGAGCGCGCCGTCGCCACCTTCAACTGGTCGACGATAGCCAGGAGACTGGTCGGGGTCTACCGCGATGTCCAGAGCGGATTCACCGAAACGGGCCGATGATGGACTGTCCGACATCATCGGCGGCTGTCGAGGCGAATCTCCGCGCCCCCGGCGAGTGAGCCTGAAGCCGGCCAATGCCAGCGTGCAACCATACGATCTGACCGGAAGCGCGAAGCAGTCTCACGACGCGGTGGCCGTGTTCGTAACCGACCGGTTACGAACACGGGGTCACAGCGTGGACGGAGCGAACGGCCGCCCGCTCCGCGCGAGGATCCCCCGGGCGGCGAGGACCCGTGCGATGCCCGGAGCGACTCCCCGTTGGCTCTGAGGGAGGCAATCTCCGCCAGAACGGCCTGCTCGCTCAGGTTCACGACAAGCCGACTGCCTGGGCCAAGCTGGAATCCATAGGGCGGAAACCGGGAGATGCACCTCCCCTTAGCTCGGAGCCGCGCGAGCGCGTCCCGGGTCTTCTCCGAGACTACCTTCCGGCAATGCTCCGCCAGAAGGCCCTCGATCCCGTCGTCAGGAGTCGGGTAGCTGTCTCAGCCTCCATCCGGCCGCGGCCGAACGGGGATGCGCCGTTGGCGTCCGGCGCAAAGGAACATCTTCGGACGGGCCCGGGATCGTCCCCCGAGGCTCCAAATAACACCGGGATTAGGGCCACGTTCACGTTAGGGTTTGCGACACGCTCAAGGCAATCATCGGACCCTCAGGAACCTGAACGGAAACAAAACACCGCCCCGAGGGCATGAGGCCCCGAGAGATCCTGGCGGAGCGCGCCGACTCTGGAGTGCCAAAATCCAGTGGGCCCACGGATCGCCGCGTCTGGCGCGGGGCCCGGCGCGGGTGTGCGGGAATTGTGCGCCTCCACCCGGGTCGCCTCCGTCGTCACGAAGGCCGGCGGGCCGACGTGGGAGCCTCACTGAGCGCGCCAACCCCGGGGGGCGAGTCATCCCCTGTCTCCGCCCCGGCGCGGGCGGTGGGGAGCGTTCGTACGCCGTCAGAGGCCGGTCTGTGCGCGGTCTGCGGCCGGCCTCTGACGGGTCGTCGCCCGCAGCGGGTCTGTTCCCCGCGGTGCCGCATCGCCTGCTGGCGGCAGACGCGCGCTCGTGAGACCGCGGCCGAGGTCGCCGGGCTCCACGCCGAGACCGTCGCCTTGCGCCAACGGGTGGCCGAGCTCGAGCGCCTGGTCGGACAGCTCAAGCGGCGCCTCTGGCCAAGGGGCATGGCGCCCCGTGGGGAGGTCGTGAGTGCAACCCCAGGCCGGATTCTCAGTGGCCTCCGCATAGTCAGGGTCGAGATTTCTTGGCTCAACCTCGGGGCAGCCTGGCCGCCTAGCGTCAGCCCACTTCCAGGCGATCACTTGCCGGTGCCAGCGCAGGATCGTGTCCGGCGTCACGAGGTTCGGTCCCTGTACGGCACGAAGGCTGACCCGAATAGTTGCACACACCTCCTGAGGTACACGCTGTCAGGCATATTCCTTACAACAAAAGCACTTGACGTCATAGTTTTTTCGAGAAAACATATGGAGAGGTGTCAAGGAAGCGAGGCGGTAGATAATTGTCTCGCTGTGCAGGAGGGCAGGCGCACAGAGCGTGGCCGGTTGCGTCGGGAGTCGGCACCCACCGTCGAGCTCCCCGACAGCGCATTGATCGTCGGTCGACCTTCAGGTCCCTCAGGTGATTCACCGCGTGCCTGGGGCGTCGGTGTCCGACCTTGCGCTACGGACGAAGCGAGCATGTAGCGCGACCCTGTCGGTCCAGGCTGGGGCGTGACCGCACTCAGCCCAACGTTCTCCGCGCCCCTCCGGCGGCCTGTGCCACCCGGCGAGTGCCCCGCGGTCCACCCACGCCCGTCGGTTCGGCACCTCGGAGCCGTCCTGCTGTTCTTCCTCGCCACGACCACCTTCTACACCTATCCGCTCGTCCCCCGGCTGGCGACCGCAATCATGCCCGGTGTCGGCGACTACCCGAGCGAGACCGCCCTCATCGCGTGGTACGGCCGCTACGCGTTCGCCGACCCCGCGCGCCTCTTCGACACGCGGGTCGCCTATCCGTACGCCAACACCCAGGCGTACTGGCAGTCGGTCCTGGTGCCCGGGCTTTTCGCCGCGCCGATACTCGCCCTCACCGGTCAGCCGCTCCTGGCGACGAACGCCGTCGTGGTCCTCGCCCTGGTCGCGAGCGGCGTTCTCACCTATGCCCTCGCCTGGTCGCTCACCGGACGCGTGGTCCCGAGCCTCCTGGCGGGGGTGGTGTTCGCGCACTTCCCTAGTCGCCTGGACCATCTGGGCTCGCCGATCGTGCAGATGGGGTGGTGGCTGCCCGTGATCCTGTGGGCGGCCACCCGGTTCCTCACAGACGCCGGCTGGCGCCCGCTCCTCGTGCTGGTCTCGGCGCTGTGGGCGCAGATGCTCTCCTCCCTCTACTACGGCTTCGCCGTCGGCCTCCTCCTCCCCCTCCTCGGCGCGGCCTGGGTGCTCCGGCGCCCGACGGCCCTGTCGTGGGCGCTCGCCGGCAAGGGGGCGGTCGGCGTCGTGGCCCTGGTAGCCCTCCTCGTCCCGTTCCTTTCGCCGTATCTGGCAGTCCACCGGGAGCTCGGCTACCGGCGCAGCGTCGACGACGCTGAGCTCTACGGCATGGACCTCCTGTCGGTGCTCGACCTCGGCCTGCACTCGTTCAATCGGCTCTACGGGACTTCCGTGCTCCCGGGCCCGACCTACGAGGGCGGCCTCTTTCCGGGCTTCGTCCTCCTTGCGCTGGTCACGGGGTTCGTCGTCGTCCTGTGGCGGGGCGGCGCGGCAGCCGCGACAACCCCGTCGCGCCGGCTCGTCCGGCGGGTGCTCCTGGCCACCGCGGTCCTGTGCGTGGTCCTCGTGGCCGCCGTCCTGCTGCTCGGCGGCATCCGTCTCAGCGCGGGCGGATGGCGGCTGCTGTCGATCCGCTCGCTGACGCTGCCGGTTGCGCTGTTTCCGGTGCTCGCGCTGGGATGGGTCGCCCTCGAGCCCCGGCGACGCGGCCCCCTGACGACCCACGAGTGGGGGGTGATGCTGCTGCCGCTGACGGTGTTCACCTACCTCCTCACCCTGGCGCCCACGCTTCGGGTTGCCGGCCGGCCGTCGGGCGTCGCGCTGTCCCGGTGGGTGCACGACTTCGTCCCTGGGGGCGAGGCCTTCCGTGCGCCCGGTCGATGGGTGCTCGTGTTCGTGCTGCCCCTGGCGCTGCTCGGCGCCCTCGCCCTGGCTCGCGTCCAAGCCGCGGCCCGCCACCGTGCCATCGGGGCGATCATCCTGGCCGGCGTCATGGTCGAGTACACGACCGCGCCGATCCCGTGGCAAACGCTTCCCACTCCGCCGCCCGTGGTCGAGTGGCTCGCGCAGCAGCCCGGCGACTTCGCGATCGCTGAATTCCCGACCACCGACGGCCCCTGGGCGATGCTCTGGGCCACGGCGCACGGCAAGCGGCTAGTCACCGGCGCCCCCGTCTTCGTCCCGCCCGGCCTCCACGAGCTGATCGACGCCGAGCGGGCACCGGATCCGCGGACGCTGGCGACCGTCCTCCGATCGATCTACCCCCTCCGCTACGCGGTGGTCCATCACCACCGGCTATCGCCGCCAGAGGCGGCGCGATGGGCGGCGCGGCTCGCCGATCCGGCGGCCGGGCTCGCCTTCGTCGAGCGTGTCGGGAAGGCGGACGTCTTGGCGGTGCCCGGCACGCCGGATGCGGGCGTCGATCTCCACCGGTACGTCTCGAGCGACTACCTCCGCCGGCATCCGGTCGCCGCCTACACCCTCGCGGTCCCCGACACCGATGGACAGGTCCGGCAGTGGGCGGAGGTCACGTTTAACGGGCGTCCGCTCAGACAAGTGGGCGAGGGTGCCCACGCCATCCGACTCCCGGAGCCCTACCGGGCGGCCGACCGCAACGACCTTCGCTTCACCCACCACTACGTGGTCCCTTCGGACGTCGTCGCGGCCGACCCCAGCTACCGGATCGGCCAGACCGGCGTGACCGCTCCGGTCGATCTCGAGGTGGCGAGCTTCGGCCACTCCCCGGGCCACGCGCGCATCCGCGTCAACGGCCGGGAGGTTACCCTCACGCTCCTCCGCGGGTACAACCTTCTGGCCCTCGAGCCCCGAACCGGCACGCTCCTCTGGGCCGAGAGCTTCGACACGTTCCGGGCTGAGGCCGAGTCACGCCGGATGGGGCGGCGGATCGAGGCCCTGCCGGCGGGGACCCTCGTGGTCGCCACGGTGAAGACCGACGGCGGAGGTCAGCTCGAGGAGGAAGGCGTCCGCGCGCTCCGGTCCGTGGGGGGGCGAGTCGACCTGCGGGGCACGCGCTTCGTCTCGCACGCCCTCGTGGGCGTCAAGGGGGCCCAGCCTGGCGAGGCCCTCGAGGTGGCGGGGGAGGGTGAGTTGACCGTCCGCGTCGGGCGTGAGCGCCGGCTTCGGCTCGTGCTCGAGCGCTTCGAGCTGCGCTCGACCATGCGCTAAGTGCCCACGCCAGACCCGGTTTCGCCTCTCGCAGCCTCCGGCTGATGGTCCGGCGTGCCTTCAGCCACTTGCACACACAGGAGGGCTCGGGTCCACGCGTGACTGCCCTGCCGCCGGTCGCGGTTCCATTGGCTCGACCTGATTTCCTCCATCTAGCTTGACTAAAATACGTCCGTGCCAAGTAGGCAGCGCGGTCGCCCTCTCAAGTTTGGTCGCCCGGCCCAGCTGGTCGCGTTGACACTGCCACAGGACGTCCTTCATGGGCTTCGGCGCATCCATCCCGATCTGGGCTGGGCCGTTGTCTCCCTGTATGAGCGCGCGGGGCGCAGGGTTCACCCGCCGCGTCGCAAGCCGAGATCCGCCATCGAGTTGGCGCAACTCTCACCCAAGCGCGCGCTGATTATCGTAGATCCTCAGGTGATCCGGAGCGTGCCCGGGGTGTCCGTCGTGCCCATCGCTGCCGGCCGGGCCTTCCTGGCGTTCGAGGAGGGACGGGGCCTGGCGGATCTCGAAGTGGGGATACAGGACCAGCTCCGGGGCGGGAAGACGCACCCGGCCGTGCGCAAGGAATTGACCATCCTCCATCGGCAGGTCCGGGATTGGCGTCGTTCTCGGCGTCTTCGCTACTCCACACGCTCGATCATCCTCGTCGAGGGCGCGAAGCAGGCCCGTCAGGGACGCGTGCCACGCGGGCGGGGCTCGAGTCGGTCTCGTGAATGAAGCCGTCGCTAGACGACGAGCGACGTCTCGTCGACGAGAACTGTCGCCGCGGCTGAGTTGGAGCGTCTAGCCTAGCCCCTCCGTACGGAGCGGGTGGCGGCGGAGCGCCGGGGTATGCCACACTCGGGCCCGGAGCGACGCGTGAGCGTGAAGCATCTCCGCCCCCCGTGGCAGCCCGGCCAGAGCGGGAATCCCCTCGGCGTCAACCGCGGCGTGTTCGCGCTGGCGGCGGAGATCCGGCGCGCGACGGGACAGGGGCGCAAGCTCGTCGCCCTCTACATGGCGGTCGCCGAGGGGCGCCTGATCCCGCGCCCGGGGGGCCGGGCCCAGCGTCCGACGCTGGAGCACCAGCTCCAGGCCGCGGCGTGGCTCGCGGATCGCGGCTGGGGGAAGGCGAAGGAACTGATCGAACTCTCGGGCGACTCGACGACGACGGCCGAGCAACGCCTCGCGTTGCTGCGCCGACTCTCGGACGAGGATCGCGAGACGCTCCGCGGCTTGCTCGCGAAGGCGCTCGCCACGCCGGATGCGCCGGGGCCATCGGACTCGCGCGCCGCGGGCGATCCCGAGCCTCATCCGGCGGATTCTACCTGTCGCTCCGCGCGCTGGCGGCGTACTCGAGCTTGTCCGTGCGCACCCTGTGGAAGTTCCTCGAGCGCATCCCGCCGGCGCAAGCCCTCCCGTGCTATCGGCTCGCCGGCAAGGTGCTCGTCCGCCGCAGCGAGTTCGACCGCTACATGGCGCAGTACCGCGCGCAGGGGCGCCCGGCGCTCGTGCGGACCCTCCGGCAGTTGGGCCTTGACCAGCCTCACGTATAGACGTATACATGGCGAGATCATCCACTCATCGAGGGGAGGGCAGCCATGGCGAAGACCGACCCGGCGGCGCGCGTCAAGGTGACGGTGAATCTGCCGCGGGACCTCGTGAAGGCGGCGAAGATCGCCGCGATCGAGCGCGACGTGGACTTCCAGGACCTCATCGCCGAGGGGCTCCGGCGCGTGCTCGCCCGGACGGGCGGCGCGCGATGAGCGCGGCCTACGCGTGGCGGAAGGATCGGCGGACGTGGCTCGTGACGGTGCACTGGAACCGGGAGCGCGAGCGGATCAAGGTCGACACGGAGCAAACCGCCAAGGACCTCGTGCGCTACGTCCACAAGCTGGAGCTCGCCGGCACGAACGTCATCGAGGCCCTCCGCCAAGCCCGCACGCCGGCCGCGGCTCCGACGCCGGCTCCCCCGCCGCCCGCGTTTCCGGCCCTCCGCGACGCGCTGCCCGCCTGGCTCGAGCGCCAGGCCCGGGCCGGGGAGATCCGGGCGAGCACGGAGCGCCTCTACAGCGGCCACCTTCGGCGCTGGTGCTATGCGCACTCGCTCCCGGACGGGCGGACGCTCGGGGACGAACCGGTGGATGCCGTGACGCGCGAAATGCTCGGCGCCGTGATTCGCCGCATCCGGGAGGCGGGCCGGTCCTTGGCGGTGATCGAAGGCGTCCGCACCCCGCTCCGGGGCTACTACGCGGACCTGATCGAGACCAAGGTGCTCGCCGGGCCGAACCCCGCGGCGGACCTCAAGCACTTCATCGGCCGGGGCGCCCACCGGAAGGCGCGGGCGCGGCGGGCGGTCTACTTCGCGCAGGAAGAGGGGCCGGCGCTGGTCGCCACGGCCCGCGCGTGGTGCCCGCGCTGGGCGCCGTTCATCCTGACGGGCCTCTTGGGAGGGCTCCGGTGGGGCGAATCCGCGGCGCTGCGGCGTGCAGACATCGACTGGCGGCGCGGGGCCATCACGGTCGAGCGAACCGTCAGTGACAAAGGGCACCGGATCGAGCGCTGCAAGGATGAGGACGTGCGCAGCGTGAAGACGTCGCCGGTGCTCCTCGCGGCCCTCCGGGCCCACCTGGAAGCGATGGAGCTCGAGGGACAGTTGCAGGACTGGCCCCCGGACGCCCGCGCCCTCGTCTTCCCGACCGCCTACGGGAACGTCGTGCGCTATCCGTACTTCCTGACGCGGGTCTGGCGGCCGCTCGTGGCCAAGGCCGGCCTCCCGTACCGGAAGTACCACGCCACCCGGCACACCTACGCCACGTGGCTCCTGACGGACGGGGCAGACCTCCGGTGGGTCCAGTTGCAGATGGGCCACGCCTCGATCGGCCAGACGGCGGACACCTACGGCCACGTCCAGCCGGATCGCCATGAGGCGGCGGCGGCCGGGCTGGACCGCTACCTCGCGTGAGGGGAGCCCCCACACGCCACCCGGCGCCACCACCGGGCGGTGGTGACGCCGAAGTGTGCGATCTAGCGAATGGTGGAGGGTAAGGGATTCGAACCCTCGACCTCTGGAGTGCGATTCCAGCGCTCTCCCGGGCTGAGCTAACCCCCCGAACAGCGCAGAGGATACACGGAAGGCGGCGAGCCGTCCACATCGGCTCCGGCGCTGGACCGAGCGGCGCCACCTCAGCGGACGCCCTTCCGGAGCACGGGGTAGAGGCTCCACAGCTCGTCGGTCCAGGGGCGGAACCCGGGCGTCGGCTCGAGCTTCGTCCCGAACTGCCAGAGCGCGGGGTACAACCTCCGGCCGTCCCGGGGCGGGATCAGGATCCACTGCGAGTAGTAGCAGAGCCGCTCGCCGTCCCCTTCCCCGATCGCGGTGACCACGGGGCGCCTCGAGCGCGAGGGCGCCCGCCGCCAGCACCGGCTCGAAGTCGACGAAGCGGTTCGACACGTGGAGCGCGAGGATGCCCGTGGGCGCGAGGTGCCGGACGTAGACGGCCAGCGCCTCGTGCGTCAGGAGGTGCGCCGGGACCGCGTCGCCGGAGAACGCGTCGACCGCCAGGAGGTCGAGCTCCTGGGGCAGCTCCTCTTCCATCCGGAGACGCGCGTCGCCCAGCACGATCTCCACGGTGGCCGCCGAGTCCCGGAGGAAGGTGAACTCCGTCTGGGCCAGGCGCACGACCTGGGGGTTGATGTCGTACACGCGATAGACGTCGCCCCGGCGCCCGTACGTGGCCAGGGTGCCCGCACCGAGCCCCACCAGGCCCACCCGTCGCCCGCGGTTCTTCGGCAGGAGGGCCAGGGCGCGCCCCACTCCCGAGGTCTCGCAGTAGTAGGTCGTCGGCTGCCGCCGTCGCGCGTCGGCGAGCCACTGCGTCCCGTGGATGATGCCGCCGTGGACGAGCGTGCGCGAGGCGCCATCGTCCTCCGGGAGCCCGTCGTGCCGCACCGCAAGCTGGCCGTAGAAGCTCCGGAGCATGGTCTCGTACCCGCGCGTCGCGGTCCGGGCGCCCTCCGTGACGTAGGTGACGTAGATCCCGAGCGCGAAGGGCAGCACGGCGGCGGCCGCGAGACGCGGGTACCGGCCCAGACGCGGCCAGAGCGCGAGCAGGCTCACCACGACCCAGAGAAGGCCGGTGAGGAGCAGGCCGACGGGCAGCTCGACGAGCCGGACGAACAGGAGGGGCGTCACGACGCCCGCGAACAGGCCCCCCAGCGCCCCGCCGAGGGCGATCAGCAGGTAGTAGGCCGTGAGGTATCGCACGTCCGGCCGGCGGCGCGCGATCTCTCCGTGGCACGCCATGCAGCAGACGAAGAGCCCGGCCACGAAGAGCCCCCCTCGGCGATAGAGGTCCAGCCTGTCGAGGTCCATCCGCGTCAGGTACGCGAGCCCCACGAGCGCGGCGGGGAGGAGCGCGAGCCAGAGCGGCCGCCAGTAGACGCGCGGCCACTCGAAGCAGACCACGAAGCTCAGGAGGTACGCGGCGAGCGGAACGACCCAGAGCAAGGGCGCCGGCGCCACGTGCAGCGTGAGATGCGCCGTCACCGCGAGGAGCAGGATCGACGGGCTCGCGGCCAGCCCGACCCAGAGGCACCGCTCCGCCCAGCCGGGCGCCACGGCGGGCTCGGGGGTCGCGCCCGGCCCGGGCGTCTCGGGGGCGCTTCGCGCCGCGAGCAGCGCGGCCATGCCCGACAGGAGCGCGAAGCCCACGTACAGCACGGCCCATCCCGCCGCCTGGCGGGGCCAGGGCACGAAGGGCTCGACGAGGACCGGGTAGCCGAGCAGCGCTCCGAGCGAGGCGAGGTTCGAGAGCGCGAAGAGCCGGTAGGGCGGCGCCGACCCGGGTCGCCGGGCGAGCCACGCCTGGAGCAGTGGGCTCGTGCTGGCCAGGAGCACGTACGGAAGCCCGATGGTCAGCGCGAGGAGGGCGAGCACCCCGAGCGTGGGGAAGGCGTCGAGCCGGGCGATCGGCCGGGCCGCGAGCAAGAGCGCGAGCGCGGGGAGGCTCGCGACCAGGGCGCCCACGTGGACGGCGGCCTGGCCCCGCGGGCCCAGCCGTCCGTGGAGCCAGTGGGCGTAGAGATAGCCCGCGAGGAGCGCCCCCTGGAAGAAGACGAGGCAGGTCGTCCACACGGCGGCCGATCCGCCGAACCACGGCAGGAGCCGCTTCGCGACGATCGGCTGGATCCCGAAGAGGAGGAGCGCTCCCAGACCGATCGCCGCCGCCGAGACGGCGACGTGGGACCGCGAGCGCGGGCCGGCGCCCGGGAGGGGACGCCCCTCTTCGGGCGCGGCCGGTGGAACGGTCAGGGCTTCGACGCGCCCGCTCCCTCGAGGGCCTTCAAGAACGGGCCGAACAGATCGATCGGCAAGGGGAAGAACGTCGTCGTGTTCCGATCCGAGGCGACCTCCCGCATGGTCTGGAGGAACCGGAGCTGCACCGCGATGGGGGTCTGGGCCAGGACGAGGGCCGCCTGCGAGAGCTTCTCGGCCGCCTGGAACTCGGCCTCCGCGTTGATGACCTTGGCCCGCCGCTCGCGCTCGGCCTCGGCCTGCTTCGACATGGCGCGCTGCATGTCCTGCGGGAGGTCCACGTGCTTGACCTCGACCGCCGTGACCTTCACGCCCCAGGGGTCCGTGTGCTGGTCGATGATCCGCTGGAGCTGCTGGTTGACCTGGTCGCGCGACGCGAGGAGGTCGTCCAGCTCGACCTGGCCGAGCACGCTCCGGAGCGTCGTCTGGGCGATCTGCGACGTGGCGTAGAGGTAGTCCTCCACCTGGACGACGGCCTGGCGCGGGTCGATGACGCGGAAGAAGATCACCGCGTTGACCTTGATCGACACGTTGTCCCGCGAGATGACGTCCTGCGGCGCCACGTCCATGGCCACCGTGCGCAGGCTCACCTTCACCATCTTGTCGACGAAGGGGATCAGCAGGATGACGCCGGGCCGCTGGCCCTTGTTGGGCACGAGCCGTCCCAGGCGGAAGACGACCGCCCGCTCGTACTCGCGCAGGATCTTGACCGACGAGGACAGGATGAACACCGCGAGGACGAGCGCCGGCACGACGTAGAAGATGGTCTCCATGGGTCCTCCCTGGACGGGCGTCAGGTCTGCTGGCCGGACGCCCGCTCGACCCGTAGCTTGAGCCCCTCGACGCCGACGACGCGGACGCGCTCGCCGACGCCGATGCCGGGGCCGCTCGCCACCGCCGACCACAGCTCCCCGCGGACGAACACCTCGCCCTCCGGATCGATCGCGGTCCTCACCTCGCCGACCTCGCTCAGCAGGCCCGCGGCGCCGGTCGTCGGGCGCGACAGCTGGGCCCGCACTCCGGCCGAGATCGCGAAGATGAAGATCCCCGCGGTCACCGCCACCACCGGGATGATCACCGTCCACGAGACGCGGATCGGCAGCTCCGCCGTGTTCACCAGCATCACCGAGCCCAGCAGGATCGCGATGACGCCGCCGATCGTCAGGACGCCGTGGCTCACGACCTTGATCTCGGCGATCAGGAGCACGATGCCGAACAGGATCAGCAGGAGCCCCGCCCAGTTGATCGGCAGGGTCTGGAAGGCGAAGAACGCGAGGATCAGGCAGATGCCGCCGATGATCCCCGGCAGGATGACGCCGGGGTTCGCCAGCTCGAAGAAGAGGCCGAGCATGCCGAGCATCAGGAGCACGTAGGCCACGTTGGGGTCGGTGATGACCGCGAGGAACCGATCGCGCCAGCCGATCTCGACGGGCCGGACCACCGCCCCGCGCGTGCGGAGCGTCACGGGCCCACGCGCGGTCTTGACCTCACGGCCGTCGATCTTCTCGAGAAGATCGGGCAGGTTGTCGGCGATCAGGTCGATGATCCCGAGCTTCAGCGCCTCGCGCTCGGTCGCGGAGACGCTCGTGCGCACCGCCTTCTCCGCCCAGTCGACGTTCCGGCCGCGCTCGCGGGCCACCGATCGGATGAACGCGGCGGCGTCGTTCTCGATCTTGCGCATGGACTCCTTGTCGATGGTTCCCCCGCCCGCTGCGACGGGATGGGCGGCCCCGATGTTCGTGGCCGGAGCCATGGCGGCGACGTGCGCCGCGATCGTGATGAACGCGCCGGCCGAGGCGGCCCGGGCGCCGGTCGGCGCCACGTAGACCACGACCGGCACCGGCGCGTTCAGCATCTCCCGGACGATCGAGCGCATCGACCGCTCGAGGCCTCCGGGCGTGTCGAGCAGGATGATCAGCGCCGCGGCACCGTCGGCCCGGGTGCGCTCGATCGATGCTGAGACGAGGCGGACCGTGATGGGGCTGATCACCCCGTCGATCTCGAGGGTCGACACGGTCTGGGCGCCCGCGGGCGTGGCCAGCACGAGCACCAGCGCCAGGCCAGCCAGGAGGAGGCCGCTCCGAGACCCACCACTCCCACCGCGAGCCATTGGAGTGGCTGCATAATAGCACACGCGATGGGACGCCCGACCCCGCCCGACGACCCCCGCTCCCGCTGCGCCTGGGCGGGAACCGATCCGCTCTACCGCGCCTATCACGACCGCGAGTGGGGCGTCCCGCTCCACGACGACCGCCGCCTCTTCGAGCTCCTCTGTCTCGAGGGGGCGCAGGCGGGCCTCGCGTGGATCACCATCCTCCGGAAGCGCGCGGGCTACCGCCGGGCCTTCGACCGCTTCGATCCCCGGAAGGTCGCCGCCTACCGCGCGGCCCGGGTCCGGAAGCTCCTGGCCGATCCCGGCATCGTCCGCAACCGGCTCAAGGTCGAGGGGACGGTCCGGAACGCGCGCGCCTACCTCGCCCTGCGGACGGAGCTCGGCACCTTCGATCGATTCGTCTGGAGCTTCGTCGGCGGCGAGCCTCGGCAGAACGCGTGGCGGAGCCTCAAGGACGTCCCGGCCCACACGCCGGAGTCGGACGCGCTCAGCAAGGCGCTCCGGCAGCGCGGCTTCACCTTCGTGGGCTCGACGATCTGCTATGCGTTCATGCAGGCCGCCGGGCTCGTCAACGACCACGTCGTCGATTGCTTCCGCCACGCCGAGGTGGCGCGGCTCGCTGCGCGGGGCCGCGCGGCGTCGGTCCCCCTCCACACCACCCGAAGGGAGCGACCATGAGCGAGTCCGGGCGCAGCAGCCTCGTCGGCGCATCCGTGTGGATGCTGGTGATCTCCCTCCTCCTCTTCTGGCTCCCGTTCGTCGGTCCGCTGCTGGGCGGGATCGTCGGGGGCCGGAAGGCCGGCGGCGTGGTGCGCGGCTTCCTCGCCGCGCTGGTGCCCGCGTTCGTCTTCGGCGCCCTGCTGCTCGTCCTGGCGACCCTGCTGACCGGCATGCCGCTGATCGGTGCGGTGGCGGCGGCCGGCGGGACCCTGCTGGTGGCGGCGCAGGTCGGCCCGATGATCCTCGGCGCCATCCTCGGCGGCCTGATGGCCTAACGGGGTCAGACTTTCACTTCCCGACATTCACACGGTGGGTCACGAAGGCGCCGCACGAAATGTCGGGAAGTGAAAGTCTGACCCCGCTCAGTGGCCGCGGAGGTGGCGGGGGGTGATGCGGAGGGCGACCGGGTACGCGCGGGCGAATGACTCGGGGGTCATGCCGATCCGGCGCATGCCGTCCCGGTACTTCGTGACGTAGGCCTCCACCCGGTCGGCAGGAGGCGCGTCGGGGTCGATTCGCGCGTCGCCGGTCACGGTGACGATGTCGCCCCCGCGGCCGTCACCGTCCAGATGCACCGCCACCTTCGGGCGCGCGGCGACGTTCCGGAGCTTCGGCGTGTCGGCCTGGCTGTAGATCAGGAGCGTCTCCGCGTCCCAGAGCGCCCAGACGGGGCTCGGCTGGGGTGTGCCGTCGGGCCCCGTGGTGACGAGCCAGTAGATCAGCTCCTCGCGGAGCCGCCGGGCGGCCCGGGCCCCGAACTCCTTGGAGGTGTCGATCCGCATTGGCGTGCTCCTCGCCTACTTGTTGAGCGCAACGAGCGAGAGGAACTCGAACAGGAGGTTGGCCGCGAGCAGGGCCGTGATCTGGCCGGCGCCGTCGTACTGGGGGGCCACCTCGACCAGGTCGAACCCGACGAAGTCGAGGCCGCGGAGCCCCCGGACCAGCGACAGCGCCTCGTAGGACGTCAGCCCGCCCACCTCGGGCGTCCCGGTGCCCGGAGCGTACGCCGGGTCGACCGCGTCGATGTCGAACGAGACGTAGACCTTCGCCCCCTTGAGCTTCGCGTACTGCTCGACGACCCAGTCGACGCCGCGCTCCTTGATCGCCTCGGCGCGGACCACGGTCATCCCGTGCTCGGCCTGGAAGTCGAAGTCGTCGGAGCCGTAGAGGGGCCCGCGGATCGCGATCTGGAAGGTGCGCCGCGGGTCGATCAGGCGCTCCTCCACCGCCCGGCGGAACATCGTCCCGTGGAAGTACCGGGAGCCGAAGTACTGATCCCACGTGTCGGGATGCGAGTCGAAGTGCACGAGCGCCACCGGGCCATGCCGCTTGGCCAGCGCCCGGAGGATCGGGAGCGCGATCGAGTGATCCCCGCCCACCGAGACGGGCAGGCATCCCGCGTTCAGTATCGCGGAGATCTCCTGCTGGACGATCTCGTTCGTCCGCTCGATCGACACCGGGGAGATGTCGATGTCGCCGAAGTCGGCGATCTTGAGCGCCTCGAACGGCGAGACCTTGAGCACCGGGTTCCAGGGGCGGATCATCGCCGACTGGGACCGGATCTCGCGCGGGCCGAACCGTGCCCCCGCGCGGTACGACGTGCCGCCGTCGTAGGGGATGCCCAGGAGCGCGACGTCGAGATCCCCCGCGACGCGGTGGTGCGGGAGCCGCATGAAGGTCGCGATCTGGGAGAAGCGCGGCGACTTGAAGGCGTCGATCGGCTGGAACGGGTTGCTCATGCTGGCTCCTTTGGGATCAGGGCGCGAGCGATCAGTCCGACGCGCTCGGTAGACGCTCGCCAGCGCCGAGCGCGGCCGGGGCAGGCCCGCCCCCGGATGCGGCCGGCGGCGGCTCCCGTCGCGCGCTCGCAGCCACGCCCCGGCGGGACTGCGCAGGATACCGGCCCGGCGACGGCAGTCCAGGCACGCCCGCCAGCAGCTCGGCGAAGACCGCCTCGAGCTCGGGCGCCGGGACGCGCACCTGGCCCATCGAGTCCCGGTCTCGGATCGTCACGCGGCCGTCGCCCGCCTCGCCCTTCTCGGGTCGCCGACCGTCTGCACGTCGACGGTGACGCAGTAGGGCGTCCCGACCTCGTCCTGGCGGCGGTACAGGCGGCCGATCGCCGCGGTGTCGTCGTACACGGTCGCGAAGCCTCGGGCGGCGAGCCGGTCCCGGATCTCCCAGCAGCGGGCCACGATCTCGTCCCGCTTCTTGAGGAGCGGCAGGACCGCGATCTTCACCGGCGCCACCTCGGGATGGAAGCGCAGCACCACGCGCTTCTCCCCCCGCACGTCCTCGACGTGATAGGCGTCGGTCAGGATCGCGAGCAGCGTGCGGTCGACACCGGCCGCCGGCTCGATCACGTAGGGGACGACGTGCTGCTTCCGCTCGTCGTCGAAGTAGCTGAGGGTCCGGCCGCTCACCTCGGCGTGGCGCTTGAGGTCGAAGTCGGTGCGGTTCGCGATGCCTTCCAGCTCGCTCCAGCCGATCGCGAACTGGTACTCGATGTCGACCGTGCGCTTCGCGTAGTGCGCCAGCTCCTCCTTGGCGTGCTCGCGGACCCGCAGGTTCTCCGGGCGGACGCCGTAGCGCCGGTACCAGGCGAGGCGCTCCTCGATCCAGAGATCGTGCCACCACTCGTCGGCCGGCCGGCCCTCCACGGTGTCGAGCGGGTTCACGAAGAACTCCAGCTCCATCTGCTCGAACTCGCGCGTCCGGAAGATGAAGTTGCCCGGCGTGATCTCGTTGCGGAAGCTCCGCCCGATCTGGGCGATGCCGAAGGGCAGCTTCCGCCGCATCGACTGCACCACGTTCTCGAAGTTGACGAACATGCCCTGCGCGGTCTCGGGCCGGAGGTAGGTCACCGCCGCCGCGTCCTCCACCGGGCCGAGGAACGTCTTCAGCATCAGGTTGAACTGCCGCGGCTCGGTCAGCTCACCCTTGCCGCAGACTCGGGACAGAGGGTGCGGCGCGCGCTGCAGTGCCGGCACGGCTCGCCGGCCGCCACGTCGAACTTGTTGTCCTTCTTCGCGGGGCAGTAGTGGACCCACGACCTGGTCGTCGATCTGGTCGGCGCGGAACCGGCGCTTGCACGCCTTGCAGTCGACCATCGGGTCGGAGAACCGCTCGAGGTGGCCGCTCGCCTCCCACACTCTCGGGTGCATGAGCACCGCCGCCTCGAGCCCCAGCACGTCACGCCGGAGGTGGACGACGTCGCGCCACCAGAGGTTGCGGATGTTGCGCTTCAGCTCCACCCCGAGCGGGCCGTAGTCCCAGGCCGAGCCGAGCCCGCCGTAGATCTCGCTCGACTGGAAGATGAAGCCGCGGCGCTTGCAGAGGCTGACGAGCGTGTCCATGTCGACCATGTCAGTGAGCCTAGCACACGGCTTCGGCGCGCTTCAGTCCGCGGCGAGCGGCACGGCAGCCCGCCTTCGGCCGGACCGAGCCCCGCGTCGTCGGCCCGGAACCGATTCCCGGACGGTCAGTGCGTCGAGGGGCGGAGGCGTCCGCTACCGAGAAGCTCGCGCGCGCGCCGGAGCGCGTCCACGAGCGCCAGGACGTCGTCGACTCCCGTGTGGACGAAGAAGCTCGCCCGCGCGGTCCCGGCCACCCCGAGCCGCCGCATGAGCGGCTGCGCGCAGTGGTGCCCGGCCCGCACCGCCACGCCCTGGGCGTCGAGGGCGGCCGACAGGTCGTGCGGGTGGACGCCGGGGAAGTTGAAGGCGACCACCCCGGCCCGGATCTCGGGGTTCCGCGGGCCGTAGACCTCGAGGTCCTCGACCTCGTCGAGGCGGGCCAGCGCCTCCACCACGAGGGCCGCGTCGTGCCGGCGCACCGTATCGCGCCCGAGGCTCTCCATGTAGTCGAGCGCCGCACCGAGGCCGACGGCCTGAGCGATCGGCGGCGTGCCTGGCTCGAAGCGCCACGGGAGGTCGTTCCAGGTCGCGCGATCGAGCCAGACCTCGCGGATGATCTCGCTCCCGCCGAAGAACGGCTCGAGCGGCTCCAGCACCTCGCGCCGTCCGTAGAGCGCGCCGATCCCGGTCGGTCCGCCCACCTTGTGGCCGGAGAACGCGTAGAAGTCCACGCCCAGGGCGGCGACGTCGACCGGCACGTGCGGCGCCGCCTGGGCGCCGTCGAGCAGGACGCGAGCCCCCGCGGCCTGCGCCCGCTCGACGATCTCCGCGACCGGATTGATCGTGCCGAGAACGTTCGAGACGTGGGCCAGCGCCACCAGCCGCGTGCGCCGCGTGAGCAGGCGGTCGAACGCCTCGAGGTCGAGCGTCCCCTCGTCCGTCACGGGCACGTGCCGGAGCCGGAGCTTCCGCTCGCGAGCGAGGAGGATCCAGGGCACCAGGTTCGAGTGGTGCTCCATCTCGGAGAGCAGGATCTCGTCCCCCTCCACGAGGGCCCGGCGGGCCCAGGTGTGGACGACGAGGTTGATCGCCTCGGTCGTCCCCTTGGTGAAGACGATCTCCTCGCGGTGCCGCGCCCCGAGGAATGCCCGCACCCGGTCCCGGGCGCCCTCGTAGAGCTCGGTCGCCTCCTCCCCGAGCGTGTGGATCGACCGGTGGACGTTGGCGTTCGACCGCTCGTAGAAGAGGCGCAGGGCGTCGAGGACCGCGCGCGGCTTCTGGGCCGTCGCGGCCGAGTCGAGGTAGACGAGCCGGTGGCCGTCAACCGTGCGCGCAAGGATCGGAAAGTCCGCGCGGACCCGCTCGTCGAGGCTCACCGCGGATCTCCCGCCGCTCCCGACGGACCGGATCTGTCCGGAGCTGCCTCGCGTCCGCGCGCCGCCGCCACCCGCTCGGCGCCGGCGCCGAGCGCGCCCCGGAGGACGGCGAGCGGAAGCGAGACGCAGGCGAGGCGTGACGCCCGGATCGGAGCGCCCAGCGCGGTGACGAGAGCGTCGCGCTCGAGCCGAAGCGCGTCCGGCGCTGAGCGCCCCTCGACCATCTCGGCCAGGAGGTCGGCCGACGCGGTCGCGATCGCGCAGGCATCCCCCTGGAAGCGGATCGCCTCGATCTCGCGGCCCGCGCCCAGACGGAGCTCGACGCGCAGGCGATCGCCGCAGAGCGGGTTCACGTCCTCGTGCATCGCGTCTGCTCCGGGCAGCTCTCCGAAGTGGCGCGGGTGCCGGAAGCGCTCGAGGATCACGCCGCCGTAGAGCGGCGCGCTCACCGGTGAGTCCTGAGATTCGATGCCACTCGAGTCATATGTTACGCCTACTTTACACACGTATCTCTCGTAAGTCCCACGAGCTGACCCCGGCCCTACTCCGGCAGCGTGCCGCGATCCCGCCCGCTTCGATAGGGCGGGAACCGAAAGGCCATCTCGCGGCCCAAGAGGCCGCCGTGGCCGTATGCGGCGAGACCCTCCGGGCCCAGAGTCTCTCCCGCCAGGAGACGCGGCAGGAGCAGATCGAACAGGGTGGCCTGCGAGAACATGCCGCATCCGGGCATGCCGAGCACCGGCACCGCGCCCACCCGCGCCAGCCAGAGGAGACTCCCCGGATGCGCCGGGACACCGTTCCGCACGACTCGGCCCCCCAGCCGCTCGATCGCCGTGAACACCGGATCGAGCGGGTCGAGCGCGTTCGCTCCGGCAATCACCACGATGCGGGCGCCGGCTGCGATCGACTCCTCGACGGCCCGCGCCAGCGTCCCGGCCTCGGCCTCGGGGTACGCGAGCCCTGCGAGGGACGCGCCGAACCAGTCGAGCTTCTCCCGGAGGACGGTCTCGAACCGGCCGCGCGCCCGGGGCGTCAGGCTGCCGGGGGCGACCGCGGCGACGGGCCAGCGCTCGAAGCCCTGCACGGCCACGCATGCCCCGGCGCGCCGACAGCGCTCCTCCACGTCGCGGACCACGCTCTCCGGGATGACGAGGGGCGTGACCTTGGCGCGCGCGACCACCTCGCCCGCGTCGACCACCTGGCCGTCGAACAGCGTGTAGACCGACACGCCCTCGAGCCCGTTCACCGCGGCGAGCAGCGGGACCGCGACCTTCAAGATGCCTCGTTGCCCCGAGACGATCGCCCACTGGCCGCTCGCCGAGTCCCGGACCGAGACGCCCGCTCCCGCGGCCGCGCGGGCGACCCGCTCCCCCGCCGGCTCCTCGTGGAGGTCGCCGGGCTCCATCTCGATGAGGTGGACCTCGTCCCGCGATCCGGCGGTGAGCCGCGCCGCGGCCGCCGGATCGAGCCGCTCCCCTTTGCGCACCAGAAGCGCACCCGCCGAATCGCGGATGTCGTGAGCCGGGACCCAGCCGACCAGGCGGTCGGGGCTCGACTCGGACGGGACGAGCGCGTGGGGCTTCACGCCGCGGAGTCCGGCGCCGTGGCCGTCGGGGCCTGCGCGGACGCGGCGGGGCCCCCGGCCCGCTTGGCGACGACGAGGGGCCGGCCCGTCCCGCCATAGCGGGCCGCGACGATCTCGGCCAGGATCGCGAGGGCGATCTCGGGTGCCGTCTTCGCGCCGAGATCGAGGCCGATGGGCACCCGGATACGCGCGAGCGCCGATTCGGCGAGGCCCTCCTCGCGAAGCATCCGGAGGATCGCGTCCCCGCGGCGCCGGCTGCCCAGCATGCCCACGTATCCCACCTCGCTGGTGAGGGCGTGGCGGAGCACCGGCAGGTCGTACTTGTAGTCGTGCGCCACGAGGACGAGCGCGGTCGTGGGCCGGAGCGGGACTCGCCGCACCAGCTCCGAGGGGATCCCGACCAGGAGCTCGTCCACGTCGGGGAATCGCTCGCGGGTCGCGAAGCGCGGCCGTCCGTCAACCACCACGGTGCGGTATCCGAGGGACCTCGCCAGCGTCACCAGCGGCATCGCGACGTGGCTCCCGCCGACGACCAGCAGGGTAGCGGGAGGCACGTGCACCTCGACGAAGACCTGAACCCCTTCGCCGGGACCGAGGCCGACCGTCCGGGACACGCCGGTCGCCAGCGCCGCGCGCGCCGCCGCCGGCCCGGTCTCGTCGAGGAGCGGATCGCCCAGCGACCCCTCGCGGTGCCCGTCGTCCCGCACGAGGAGCTTGGCGCCGCCACCCTCGGCGTCCATGCGGGTGAGGATGGCCGCCGACCCGCCGGCCGCCACGTGGGCCCGGACCTTCTCGTAGAGGGCGAGCGCCCCGTCGGACGCCGGACTCTCACCGAGGGCGACGGGCTCGACGAAGACCTCGATCGTCCCGCCGCAGGTGAGCCCGATCTCCCAGGCGTCCTCGTCGCCGAGGTCCAGCGAGAGGAGCTTCGGACGGGAGGCCGAGAGCACGTCCTTGGCCTCGGCCATGACCTCGGCGTCGACGCACCCGCCGATGGTCACCGAGCCGAGGAGACGCCCCCCCTCCCCGACCCACATCTTCGCCCCCTCCTTGCGGGGGGTGGAGCCGTGGGTGCTGACGAGGGTCGCGAGCGCCGCCCGACCCTCGACCCGGCGCAGCGCCTCGATCTGCTCGAAGAGCTCGCTCACGCCGCCTATTGTAGCAGCGGCGCGCCCGCCCTACCCTCCGACCTTCCCGCCGTCCTCACGGTAGATGGCCACCACGCTGGGACGGGGCGGCATGTCGGCACGCTGGTCGGGCCAGCGGCTGCCGGGCGCGGCATAGGTGGCCTTGTCGGTGAGGCCCGGATGCTGCATCGCCACGAAGAACGTCCGGTTGTCCGGGGTGAAGGCCGGACCGCACACCTCGGCGCCCAAGGGCGCGGACAGGAACTGGAGCGCCCGGCCTCGGAGCGGCCCCTCGGTGTCCACCATGAAGACCGCGTCGTTGGGCCCGAGCGTGTCGTCCATGCCGTCGGTCGCGACCCAGAGACGGCCCTGGTCGTCGAACGCGAAGTTGTCCGGCACGGACATGGGGCTCACGTCGGTACGCCCCTGGTAGTAGGCGCCGTGGCTCGGATTCTTGGGGTCGCCGCCGAGGAGGAGGATCTCCCAGCGGAAGCGCGTGCCGGCGTGGTCGCCGCCGTCCTCGATGATCTCGAGGATGTGCCCGAACTTGTTCGCGGGGCGCGGGTTGGCCTTGTTCACCTGGTCGGGCTTGCGGGCGTCGTTGCTCGTGAGGGCGCAGTAGACCTTCCCGGTGTGGGGGCTCGGCTCCACGTCCTCGGGCCGGTCCATCTTCGTCGCTCCGAGCAGGTCTCCGGCAGTGCGGGCGTCGATGACGACCTCCGCCTGGGACCCGAACCCGTTGGCCGCGGTCAGGGGTCCCTGGCCGTGGATCAGTGGCAGCCACTCCCCGGTGCCGTCGTCGTTCAGCTTGGCGACGTGGAGGACGCCGCTGTCGAGGAGCGACGTCGCGCCGGCCGGGTTGGCGGGATCGTACCGGCCCGTGGCGACGAACTTGTACAGGTACTCGAACACCCTGTCGTCGCCCATATAGGCGACCGGACGCCCGTCCTTCGACAGGATCACCGTGGCGCCCTCGTGGGCGAAACGGCCCAGCCCGGTGTGCTTGATCGGGACCGACGTCGGGTCGTACGGGTCGATCTCGACGATCCAGCCGAAGCGGTTGGGCTCGTTCGGCTCCTTCTCGAGATCGAACCGGGCGTCGTGGAGGCCCCACGACATGTACCGGCCGCGGCCGGCGATCCCGTAGCGCTGCAGACGCTTCGCTGCGGCCGGCGCGGCGGCCGCGTCGATCTTGCCGCGGAAGTAGTTCTGGACGTTCTCCTCGCCGGTCAGGATCGTGCCCCATGGAGTCACGCCACCCGCGCAGTTGTTCAGCGTGCCCAGGACCCGTGTGCCGGCCGGATCGGCGCCGGTGCGCACGAGCGGATGTCCCGCCGCGGGCCCTTGGATGGCCATGGGCGTGGCACCCGTGATCCGCCGGTTCATCGGTGAGTTCTTCACGACGCTCCACTCACCTCGCTCGTTTCTGACGATCTCGACCACGCTGAACCCGTGGGCCGCCACCTCGACGTCGCACATCTCACGCGTCCGATCGGCCTTGCCGTCCCAGGTAGGCCAGGTGAGCTCGGGGCGGACGTTCTCGTGGTTGACGCCCAGGAGGCCGCGGGTCGACGAGTTGCTGCCGCGCGGGAGCGGCATGAAGCCGATGAAATCGTTGTCGCTCCCGAACTGGCGCTGCTGCTTCGCCGCCGTCTGGGCCTGGGGATCGAACTCCACGCCATCGGGGAAGATGGGGTCGCCCCAGCGCAGGAGGACCCTGTGCGTGTACCCGGGCGGCAGGATCAGCTTGTCCTCCGTGGACGCCACCACCGGGGCGAACGGGAGAGGCGCCTGGGCCTCGGCACCACGCGGGCCGAGGCGTCCCGTCGCCAGCGTGGCCAGCCCTGCGGCGCTGCCGGCGAGGAACCCCCGGCGGGAGATTCGCGCCGCCAGGATCCCCTGGAAAGTCGGGTTCGCGCTCGGGTTGACCGTCACGTCGTCGTCGTCCCGAAGATCGTGGTCGGATCGCTCCATGGTGAGGCTCCTTTCGGTGCGTCCGGTCAGGGCTTGAGATGCCGGGCCAGGGCCCGGAACGAGTCGAGGTTGTGCGCCGGCAGGAAAGCGTCCACGTGCGGGAGCGCGGCCTGCATGCCCTGGGTGAGCGGCTGGTAGTCCGGGCTCCCGAGGAGCGGGTTCAGCCAGATGACCTTGCCCGCGCGCCGGCGCATCGTGCGGAGGGCGTCGGCCAGGATCGCGGGATCCCCCGTGTCCCAGCCGTCCGAGAGGACGATGACGACGGTGTCCCGATCCAGGAGCTTCGGCCACCCCACGTTGAAGGCCCGCAGGCTCTCGCCGATCTTGGTGCCGCCCGACCAGTCGCGCACGTCGCCGAGGCGAGCCAGCGCGCCTCGGTACGACGCGTGGCGGAGACCGTCGCTGATCCGGTGAAGGCGCGTCGAGAAGACGAACGTTTCCATCCGCCCGAGCTGGTTCTGCATCGCGTAGAGGAACTGGAGGAGCAGTCGGCTGTAGAGGTCCATCGACCCCGACACGTCGCAGAAGATCACGAGCTTCGTCTTCTGGATCCGGCGCTCGCGCCGGGCCAGCTCGATCAGCTCCCCGCGCGTGAGGGACAGGCGCACGGTGCGACGGAGGTCGACCCGCCCGCGGCGACGCGACGGCCGGAGCCGCCGGCTGCGACGGGTCGCCAGGCGCCGCGCGATCTGCTGAGCGAGGCGCTCGACCTCGGCCAGGTCGGCCATGCCGAAGCTCGAGAAGTCCTTGCCCATCGTCGCGTCGAGGTCGGAGACTCCCGGGAGGCCGACGGGCTCGCCCTCCCCGTCCCCGACCTCGGTCCAGCCCGAGAAGTCGAGCGCGGCGTCCTTGGCGCGGGGGAAGTGGGCGTTCAGCTCCGGGGCCGGCGCGGGTGCCGCCACCGCCCCCGGCGGGCCGCCCACCGCCATCAGCCCGCCCCAGAAGGCGTCGAAGGTCGCGTCGAAGATCGGGAACTCCTCGGGACGGGTCGCGAGCACGGTCCGGAGCGCCCGGTGGACTTCAGCGCGGTCGCCCAGATCCACGACCTCGAGGGCCCGGACGGCGTCCCGGCTCTCGGACGGCGTGATGGCGAGCCCGCGGGCGCGGAGCAGCCGGCAGAACCGGACGGTGCCGGTCAGGAGGTCTCGGGCTCGCGGCGGGGCGCCCGCCGTCATCGGCGCTCGGTTCAGCCCTCGAGCAACTCGGAGAGCCGGCCCGCCGCGAGATCGGCCTCGAGACGCTTGACGTCGTCGACTTCCTTGACCACGCAGCCCAGCGTCTCCCGCACGACCTCGGCGTCCAGATGGTCGGCATGGAGGGCGACGAGGGCGGCGGCCCAATCGAGGCTCTCCGCCACCCCGGGCGCCTTCTGGAGCTGGCGGCGGCGGAGGTTCAGCATGACCCGGGCGATCTGCCCCGCCAGCCGCTCGTTGAGCCCCGGCACCTTCGTCCGGAGGATGCGCACTTCCTTCTCGAAGGAGGGGTAGTCGATCCAGAGGTAGAGGCAGCGCCGCCGGAGGGCGTCCGAGAGGTCGCGCGAGCGGTTCGACGTGAGGACGACGTCGGGGCGGTGGGCGGCCGTGATCGTGCCGATCTCCGGCACCGTCACCTGGAAGTCGGAGAGCACCTCCAGGAGGAAGCTCTCGAACTCCACGTCGGCGCGGTCGATCTCGTCGATCAGCAGGACCGGCGCCCGATCCGCCTGCGTGATCGCCTGGAGGAGCGGGCGCTTCAGCAGGAACGCCTCCGAGAAGATGTCGGCTTCCTTCGCCGACGTGGACCGGCCGTCCTGCTCCTCGAGGCGGATCCGGAGGATCTGCTTCGGGTAGTTCCACTCGTAGAGGGCCGTCGAGGCGTCGAGCCCCTCGTAGCACTGGAGCCGGATCAGGTTCGTCCCGCGAACGCGCGCCAGCACCTTCGCGATCTCGGTCTTGCCGACACCGGCGTGCCCTTCGACCAGCAGGGGCTTGCCGAGCGTCGTGGCCAGGTGGACGGCCGTCGAGATGGCGGGGTCGGTGATGTAGGCGGCCCCTTCCATCTGGGCCTGGATCTGCCGGATCTCGTCGCGCATGCGGGCTCCTCGGTCGACGTGGTGTCGGGGCGGCCGCCCCGGCCCCACATTGTATCAGCCGAACGGTGTCATGCCGGAGGCCGCCACGCCGTGCGCGCCGCCTCGTAGTCCTCGGGGGTGTCGACGTCCGCCGGCATCGGGGCGTCGACCGGGACCTCGGTGACCCGCTGCGGGTCCCGGGCGATCACGTCGCGGCCTCCCCGGTCCCCGGTCACGGTCCGGAGCTCGTCGAAGAGCGCGGCCGCGAACAGGACGGGATTCCCTCGCCCTTCACGGTAGCGGGGCACGGCGATCGGCCGGCCCGTGGTCCGGAATGCCGCGACCAGGCGCCCGATCACCGCCGGATCCGGAAGAGGCTGGTCCCCGAGGGCGATCAGGGCGGCGGTCGTTCCCGGTCGGAGGGCGTCGAGCCCCGCGCGGAGCGAGGTGGACTGGCCCTCGGCGTAGCGGGGGTTGACGACCTCGCGGACCGGCAGGCCGGCCAGGGCCGCGCGCACCGCGGCCGCGTCCCCGCCGAGCACGACGACCGCGTCGTCGAGGCCGGTCGCCAGCACCTGATCGACGGCGACCCGCACGAGCGCGCGCCCATCGGGCATCGGCAGCGTCAGCTTCGGCCGGCCCATGCGGGTCGACCCTCCCGCCGCGAGAACGATCGCCGCGATCATCTCGTCTCGCTCCCGCGGCCGAGGACGGCCGGCGCGCGAAAGGAGACGGCGCTTCGCGTCAGTCTTGGAGGTCGTCGAGCCGGATGACCAGTCCCGGCCAGTCCGGGCTCTCCATCACGGCGTCCGACTCGGCCACCGCCACGCGCTGGTACGCCGACCCCTCGAGCCGATAGCACTCGAGCCGACGGGGCTCCGGTTCGACGAGCCAGAAGTGCGGCACCCCGAGCGCCGCGTACCGGCGGGACTTGGTGGTGCGGTCGTAGAGGAGTGTCGTCGGGGAGAGGACCTCGACGAGGAGCGCGGGGGCGCCCTCGATCCCTCGCCGCGAGACCTGGCTGAGATCCGTGACGACCACGAGGTCCGGCTGGACCACGTCGTGCGGCGTCAGGATCACGTCGATCGGGGCGTCGTAGACGCGTCCGAGCCCGCGCGCCTCGAAGTATGCCTCGAGCTGCCGCTGGAGCCGCTTGGACACCCATTGGTGAAGCGGGCTCGGCGCGGGCGTCACGTGGACATCGCCGGCCAGCAACTCATATCGCTTCCCGTCCGAGGGGATGGCGACATAGTCGTCGTAGTCGAGGATCTCCTTGAGCCCGATCATCGCATCCTCAGCCTACCACGGGCCCGCCGTCGCTCGCGGCGACAGCGAATCGTCTCGGGCGCTCCGGCGGGCCGACCATGCCGTCAAGCGACGGCAGCCCTCCGAACGCGAGGCGGCTACTTCCCGCCCTTGGCCCGCTCGACGGCGCGCTCGAGCGCCCGCCGCGTGTAGACGCGCGTGAGATGCGCCTTGTACTCGACCGAGCCCTGGAGGTCGGCGTTGATGTCGATCCCGTCGGCCGCCTTCTGGGCGGCGGCGGTGATCGCGGCCGTGTCGAGGGTCTTGCCGGCGAGGGCCGCCTCCACGCCCTTGGCGCGCGTGGCCTTCGAGCCGACGCCGGTGACGCCGACGTGAGCGGACTTGCACTTGCCGGTGCCGTCGAGCGTGACGGCCGCGGCGACCCCGCACACCGCGAACCGTGAGGCCGGGTGCGGGTGCTTCACGTACGCCGCCCCGCCGTGCCCGCCGGTCGGGATGTGGATCTCGGTCAGCACCTCGTCAGGGCCGAGCGCGGTGGTGAAGAGGTCCTTGAAGAAGTCGTCGGCCTTGATCGTCCGCGCGCCCTTCGGCCCGACCGCCTTGATCTCGGCGCCGAGCGCCAGGAGCACCGCCGGCCAGTCGGCGGCCGGGTCGGCATGGGCCACGCTGCCGCCGATGGTCCCGTAGTTGCGGACCTGCGGGTCGCCGATCATCGCCGCCGCCTCGGAGAGCATCGGGCACTTCTGCTTGATCGCGGCGCTGGACTCGACCGCGTAGTGCGTGGTCAGGGCGCCGATCACGAAGTGGCCGCCCTCCTCCCGGATGCCCGAGAGGGTCTTCACGCGCCCGATGTCGACGAGGTGCTTCGGCTGGGCCAGGCGCAGCTTCATCATCGGGATGAGGCTGTGGCCGCCGGCCAGGAGCTTGGCGTCGTCCTTGTGGCGGGTGAGCAGGCCCACGGCCTCCTCGACGGTCGCCACCCGGTGGTACTCGAAGCTCGCAGGATACATGGCGTCCTCCGCCCTTGTGGGCTAGTGCTTCTTCGCCTGAATGGCCGACCAGATCCGCGCCGGCGTGAGCGGCATGTCGATGTGGGTGATCCCGAGCGGCGCCAGCGCATCCATCACCGCGTTGGCCACCGCGGCCGTCGAGGCGATGGTGCCGGTCTCCCCCGCCCCCTTGATGCCCATGGGGTTCACCGGGGACGGCGTCTCCGTCCGGTCCGTCTCGTAGGAGACCAGATCGTCGGCCTTCGGCAGCGCGTAGTCCATCATGCTGCCGCTCTGGAGCTGGCCGTTCTCGTCGTAGGCCGCGTACTCGTGAAGCGCCTGGCCGACACCCTGCGCGATCCCGCCGTGGACCATGCCGTCCACGATCATCGGGTTGATGACGCGCCCGACGTCGTCCACCGCCACGTACCGCAGGAGCTTCACCTTGCCGGTCTTGGCGCTCACCTCGACGACGGCGATGTGGGTGCCGAACGGGAAGACGAAGTTCGAGGGGTCCCAGAAGGACGTCGCCTCCAGGCCGGGCTCGAGCCCCTTGGGGAGGTTGTGCGCGAGATAGGCCATGAGGGCCACCTCGCCGAAGGTCTTGTTGCGGCCCGGCGAGCCCCGGACGCCGAACTTGCCCGTCCTGGTACTCGATGTCCGCCTCGTTGGCCTCGAGGAGATGCGCGGCGATCTTCTTGCCCTTGTCCTTGATCTTCTCGACCGCGCTGTAGATCGCCGCGCCGCCCACGGCGGCCGAGCGGCTGCCGTAGGTCCCCATGCCGAACGGGACGGCGGCCGTGTCGCCGTGGACGATCTCCACGTCCTCGAACGGCACCTGCAGCTCGTCGGCCGCCAGCTGGGCGAAGGTGGTCTCGTGCCCCTGCCCGTGGCTGTGGGAGCCCGTGAAGACCGTGATCTTCCCGGTCGGGGTGACGCGGACCTGCGCGCTCTCCCAGAGACCGGCCTGCGCGCCGAGGGCGCCGGCCACCTGGGAGGGCGCCGGGCCGCAGGCCTCGATGTAGGTCGAGAAGCCGATGCCCAGGTAGCGCCCCTGCTTCCGCGCGGCCTCCTGCTCGGCCCGCATCTTGCGGTAGCCGATCATCTCGAGCGCCCGGTCGAGCGCCGGCTCGTAGTTGCCGCTGTCGTAGAGGAACGCGACCGGCGTCTGGTACGGGAACTCCGAGGCCGGCACGAGGTTCTTCCGCCGGAACTCCGCGACGTCCATGCCGATCGCCTTGGCCGTCAGGTCACAGAGGCGCTCGAGCAGGTAGGTCGCCTCGGGGCGCCCCGCGCCGCGGTAGGCGTCGACCGGCGTCGTGTTCGTGAGAGAGCCGATCACCTCGCAGTAGATCTGGGGGATCTTGTACGCCCCTGACAGAAGCGGCCCGTAGAGGAAGGTCGGGATGAGCGGCGCGAACGTGGACAGGTAGGCGCCCAGGTTCGCGTTGGTGTGGACGCGCAGCGCGACGATCTTCCCTTCCCGGTCGACCGCCATCTCCACCTCGGTGATGTGATCGCGACCGTGGGCGTCGGTCATGAACGACTCGCGACGCTCCGCCGTCCACTTGACCGGCCGGCCGAGCTTCATGGACGCCCAGCAGACGGCGACCTCTTCCGGGTACACGAAGATCTTCGAGCCGAACCCGCCCCCGACGTCGGGCGCGATCACGCGCATCTTGTGCTCCGGGATGCCCAGGACGAACGCCGCCATGAGCAGCCGGTGGACGTGGGGGTTCTGGGAGGTGACCCAGCACGTGAGCTCGCCCGTCGCCGGGTTGAACTGCGCCATCGACGCCCGCGGCTCGATCGCGTTGGGGATCAACCGGTGGTTGATCAAGCGCTGCTTGACGACGCGGTGGGCGCCCTTGATCGCGGCGTCCGTCTTGTCCTTGTCGCCGATGTTCCACTCGAACGCGACGTTGCCCGGCGCGTTGTCGTGGATCTGAGGCGCGCCCGGCTGGACCGCCTTCTCCCCGTCCGTCACCGCCTGCAGCACCTCGTAGTCCACCACGACCTGGTCCGCGCCGTCGCGGGCCGCGTAGGGCGTCTCCCCGATCACGACCGCGACCGCGTGCCCCACGAAGTCCGCCTTGTCCGTCGCGATGCCGCGGTACTCGGGAATCTTGAGGCCCGGGAGGAGCCAGCCGCACGGGAGCGGGCCCACCTTGCCGTCCTTCAGGTCCTTGCCCGAGTACGCCGCCACGAACCCGGCCACGCGCTTGGCGCCCGCGAGGTCGACCCGCTTTACCCGCGCGTGGGCGTGCGGGCTCCGCACGAACGCGGCGTACGTCTGCCCCGGGAGCTTGACGTCGTCGGTGTAGACGCCCTTGCCGGTGATCATCCGGGCGTCCTCGCGCCGCTTGATGCTCGAGCCGAAGAGCTTCGCCTGTGCCATCGCCGGCCCCTACGCCATCTGCTCGGCGGCGTGCTGGATGGCCTTCACGATGTTGTGGTAGCCCGTGCACCGGCAGAGGTTCCCCTCCAGGAAGTGTCGGATCTCCGCCTCGCTCGGGCGCTTGTGCCGCTGGAGGAGCTGGTAGGCGGTCATGATCATGCCCGGCGTGCAGAAGCCGCACTGGAGGCCATGCTTCTCCCAGAAGCCTTCCTGGATCGGGTGGAGCTTTCCGTCCTTGGCGAGCCCCTCGATCGTGAGGATGTCGGCGCCGTCGGCCTGGACGGCGAACATGTTGCACGCCTTCGTCGAGCGGCCGTTGACCATGATGGTGCACGCCCCGCACTGGCTCGTGTCGCAGCCCACGTGCGTCCCGGTGAGATTCAGGACGTCGCGCAGGTAGTGGACGAGGAGGAGGCGCGGCTCGACCTCGGAGGTATGTGCCGTTCCGTTGACCTTGACCTGGATCTTCACCGCTTGACCCCCTATTGGGTTGCGAGCCTGTGGGCCGCTCACGCGGTGGCGGACTTGTCGAGCTCCGCCTCCAGCGCCGAGAAGAACTGCGACATGAGCATCCGACCGGCGGCCCCGACGAGACGCTGGCCGACGGCGGCGATGAGTCCCCCGACCTGGGCCTCCGCCTTGATGGTGGCGAGCGTGCCCCCGTCCTGCTCGGAGAGCGTGAGGCGTCCCTCCCCCTTCACGAAGCCCGGACGGCCGCTGCCCTCGACGCGAAGCGTGTAGCCCTCCGAGCGGCCGCTTGTCGACGATGGCGAGCTTGCCCTGGTACACCCCCTTCACGGCGGCCACGCCGACCGACAGCGTGGCGTCGAACTCGTCCGGCCCGGTGGGCTCGAGACGCTGACAGCCCGGCGTGGCTCGCGCGAGCACACCCGGGTCGGTGAACAGCGCCCACACGCGATCGCGCGGGGCCTTGAAATGATGGCTGCCGTCGAGGGTCATGGTTCAGAAGGCGACGAAACAGCCGTACCGTACCGCCGCCCCCGCAAGACTGTCAAGCGCATCGGGACATCACCACCGCGCCACCCCCACCTGGTCGAACTGGCCGATGATCTGGACCCCGATCCCGCCCGCCCAGAGAAGCCATCCGGCCATCGCGGCCAGGCGCACGGTCGCGGGCCAGCGGGCGCGCGGGATCTCGATCCCGTCGCCGGTCCACGACCACCAGACGGCGATCAGCAGCAGGAGGCCCGCGCCCAGAAACATCATCAGGAGCCCGACGTTCACCACCATGAAGACCGGCACGCCCATTCCCGGCGTCTGCATCATCCCTCGTCGTCCCCTCTCCGCCCGCGCCCGGCGGGCCGTCCCGTCAGTTGTCGCGAGCGACCGCGCCCGCCTCGATCGCCTGGATCCCCTCCCGGCGCACCGCGTCCAGCACCTCGCGAACCGGTCGGCCCTGTGCGTCGGCGATCCGCCGCACCTCCTCGAACTCGGGCGTGACCGTCACGACGCGGCCGCCGAGCCGCGAGATCTTGAAGGTCACCGGCCCGACCGTCGTCGGCAGGCGCACCATCTCCCGCGGGAGCCGCCGGCGCTTCACCTCGCTCCAGCGGACGCCGATCGTCGTCGTCTCGCGGAACAGCGTCTCCGCGAGCCGCTCCGCGAGGTCCGGCGGGGCGAGCGCCGTCAGCACGGTGCCCGGACGGCTCCGCTTCATCACGACGGGCGCGAGATACACGTCGAGCGCGCCGGCCGCGAGGAGCCGCTCGACGAGCGGCTCGTAGAGCTGCGGCGACATGTCGTCGATGGTCGTCTCCACGGCGACCAGGGTCTCGACGTCGGCGTCCGCCGGGCTCTGCGTCCGTCGGCTGGCCCACGAGCACCCGGAGGAGGTTCGGGATCGGGAGCTCCTTCGACCCGGCGCCCCAGCCGATCCGCTCGAGCGTCATCGGAGGCAGGCGGCCCGGGGTCCCGAGGGTCGTGAGGATCGCCGCCCCCGTCGGGGTCACGAGCTCGGCCGCGATGCCGTTGTCGTACACCGGGAAGCCCCGCAGGAGCTCGGCGGTCGCGGGCGCGGGCACCGGGAGGCGCCCGTGCGCGGTGTCGACGGTCCCGCCGCCGAGCGGGAGCGGCGAGACGTGCACGCGCTCCACCCCCAGCGCGTCGAGCCCGGCCACCGCCCCCACCACGTCGACCAGGGTGTCGAGCTCGCCGACCTCGTGGAAGTGCACCGCATCCACCGGAACCCGGTGCACGCGGGACTCGGCCTCGGCCAGCCGCCGGAGGACGGCCTCGGAGCGTCGCTTGACGGCGTCCGGCAGGGTCGACCGCTCGATCGGCCCGAGCATGTCGCCGAGGGCGTGGAAGTGGCGCGCGGGGTCCGTCCGCACCGACGAGATGCGTGCCGCGGAGCCCGCCACGCTCGACCGCCTTCGCCTCGAGCCGCCAGCCGTCCACCTTGAGCGTCGCCAGCGCGGCCTCGAGCGCCCCGAGCTCCACGCCCGCGTCCACGAGGGCGCCGAGGACCATGTCCCCGCTCGCGCCCGAGGCGCAATCGAAGTACGCGATCCTCATGCGACGTCCACGTCCGGCGCCGTCACGCGGGCTTGAAGGTCCGGTCGAGCTCCACGTCGAGGAGCGTCGGGCCCGAGGACGCAAGGGCGCGGCCGAGCGCCGGCCCCACGTCGGCCGTCTTCTCGATCCGCTCGGCCCGCACCCCCAGCGACTCGGCCAGGCGCACGAAGTCGACGCGCGGGTCGTCGAGGTCCATCGCGACGTAGCGGTCGGCCTCGGCCGCGAACCCCTTCATGGCGTGGGTCCGCTGCTTGAGGATGCGGTACGAGCTGTTGTTCAGGATCACGAACGTGACGCCGATCCGGTAGCGCGCCGCCGTCCAGAGCGCCTGGCACGTGTACATGGCGCTCCCGTCGCCGATCAGGCCCACCACGGGCCGACCGGGCAGGGCGAGCTGCACCCCGATCGCGGCCGGCAGGCCCCAGCCGATCCCCCCGCCCCGGAGGCCGTAGAAGCTCTGCGGGTCGTCGCTCCGGAGGAGGCTCCGGAGCCCGGCGCCGGAGGAGATGGACTCGTCGACGACGACCGCGTCCGGGGGGAGCGCGTCGGCCACGGCCGACATGAGGGCGAGCGACGTCATCGGGCTCCGCTGAGCCTCCGCCCGGGCCCGGGTCCGAAGCTCCTCGGCGTGGCGCGCCTTGGCCGCGCCCGTCGCGACGAGGCGCTCGCGCGCCTGGCGCCGGCGCCCGGGCGTCAGGCGCGCCTCCAGCTCGGCGAGGAGGTCGGGCAAGGTCGCCTTCGGGTCTCCCAGGATCGCCACCTTGGCCGGGTAGTTCTTCCCGAGCTCCCACGGATCGGTGTCGAGGTGGATCACCTCGAGGCCGGGCGGCATCGGATCGATCTCGGCCGGCAGCGACAGGGTGATCAGGTCGGCGCCGACCGAGAAGAGCACGTCGGCGTCGGAGAGCACCTGGCGGACCGCGGGCGCCACCCGGACGAACGAGCCCCGGAAGAGCGGGTGCGACGCCGGGAACGACGCGGTGTTCGCCACGCCCTCGGCATAGACGGGAGCGCCGAGCGCCTCCGCGACGGCCACCAGCTCGGCGTGAGCGTCGCTCTGGGCGACCGCGTCCCCGGCGAGGATCAAGGGGCGCTCGGCCCGCGCGAGAATCTCGGCGGCGGCCGCCACCGCGCTCTTGTCCCCGCGGATGCGCGGGGCGACGCGCGTGGGCGCCAGCAGCTCCACCGCGCCCTCGGCCTGGAGGACGTCGGCCGGCAGCGACAGGAAGACCGGGCCGGTCGGCGGCGCCAGCGCGGTCTTCGCGGCCGCGGTGGACGAGCCGCGGCAGGTCCTCGAGCCGGCGCACCTCCGCCGACCACTTCACGAACGGCCGCGCGATCGGCGGGAGGTCGGCCCAGAGGATCGGCTCCGTCACGTTGAACGTCTGGTCGTGCTGGCCCGCGGTCACGAGGAGCGGCGCGCCCGCCTTCTGGGCGTCGTACAGCATCCCCATGGCGTTCCCGAGGCCCGGGGCCACGTGCACGCTGACCACGCCGAGCTTCCCGGACGCCTGCGCGTAGCCGTCGGCCATGGCGACGACCGCGGCCTCCTGGAGCGCGAGCACGTAGGTGAGCGCGGGCTCCTGGGCGAGCCCGTCCATGAGCGGGAGCTCGGTCGTCCCGGGATTGCCGAAGAGGTACTCGACGCCCTCCTGCTTCAGGACCTCCAGGAAGGCGCGCTTGCCCGACGTGAGGGGCATGGGAATCCTCCGGTCGCTGCCGATCGTGCCAATCGTGATCGTGGCGCCGCCGCCGCG
Source organism: uncultured Candidatus Rokubacteria bacterium (assembly GCA_963799055.1). GTDB lineage: Bacteria > Methylomirabilota > Methylomirabilia > Rokubacteriales > DASRDR01 > DASRDR01. Next base: position 276,521 of record CAWCVP010000016.1, on the reverse strand, counting down.
TGACCCGCGTAGTGTATCAGGGCTGCGACCCGGGCGTCCCGGGCCGACTCGGCGCGGCGGGAGGCGACGCCGGTCCCCGCGCAGGTGGCCACGGCTGGACGGGTCGACTTCCCGACAGCCACCGGTCGAGGGCGTAGCTCATCCACGTGACCGGCATGTACTCGCCGAGGCGGTGCGAGGCCCACGCCCCCCGGAGCCGATCCCCCCAGGACCCTCGGTGCGCCGGGTTGTCGAGGAACATCCGGTAGTCGTCCCAGTTGACGAAGTCGTTCGGGATGACCGGCAGGAAGGCGAGCAAGGTCCAGATGACGACGATCCCCGCAAGGATCCGCGGCCGGGACCGCGCCGGGCCGCGCGGCGAGCGCACGTCCCTACCGGATCTTGGCGGCGAGCTTGTTGATGCGGTCGGCGAGGCAGGCGGCTCCGTAGCCGTTGTCGATGTTCACGACCGCGATCCCGGGCACGCACGTCGCCAGCATGGTCAGGAGCGCGGCGAACCCGCCCTCCGACACGCCGTAGCCGACGCTGGTCGGCACCGCGACCACGGGTCGATCCACGAGGCCCCCCACGACGCTCGCGAGCGCGCCCTCCATCCCGGCGACGACGACGATGGCGTTCGCCTCGAGGAGGAGCGGGTGCTGCGCGAGGAGGCGGTGGAGGCCGGCGACGCCCGCGTCGTAGACGCGCTCGACCCGGTTGCCGCGAACCTCGGCCGTGACGGCAGCCTCCTCGGCCACGGGCAGATCGGAGGTGCCCGCCGAGACGACGACGATGAGCCCCACGCCCTCGACCGCCTCGGGGTTCGCCACCAGCAGCCGGGCCGTCGGGTGCCAGGCGACGCGCAGACCCGCCCCGACGACCGCGGCGTGCAGCTCGGCGGTGGCCCGGGTGGCGAGCACGTTGACGTGGGACTCGGCGAGCCGGGTCAGGATCTGGACCACCTGATCGGTCGACTTGCCGGGACAGTACACGGTCTCGGGCGCCCCGGAGCGGATGGCCCGGTGGGTGTCCAGGCGCGCGTAGCCGAGGTCCTCGTAGGGAAGGCGCCGGAGCCGGAGGAGCGCCTCGTCCGGCGAGACGCCGCCCGCCTGGACGGCGCGGAGCAGGTCCCGGAGCCGGTCCGCGTCCATCAGCCGCGACCCCCCTGGCCTGCCCGGCGGGCCCGCAATCGCAAGAGCGCCTCGTTGAGGCTGCCCGAGCGGAAGCCCCGGAGGTCGAGCGTCACGTGGATGAACCCGAGCGGCCCGAGCGCCTCGGCGATCGTGTCCGCCCGCCCGTCCTCCCAGAGGCGCCCCATCTCCTCCCGCGCGATCTCGATGCGGGCGATCTCCCCGTGGTGTCGCACGCGGAAGTTCCGGAAGCCGAGCGCGCGGATGGCGGCCTCCGCCCGGTCGACCTGGCGAAGCTTCTCGGCGGTGATCTGCGTGCCGTAGGGGAAGCGGGACGACAGGCACGCCATGGCCGGCTTGTCCCAGGTCGGGAGCGCGAGCGCCCGCGACAGCTCGCGGATCTCGGCCTTTCCGAGCCCCGCGTCGATCAGGGGCGCGCGGACGCCGCGCTGGCGCGCCGCCGTCATGCCGGGGCGGTGGTCGCCCAGGTCGTCGACCGTGGCGCCGTAGACCAGGCTCCGCAAGCCCTCGGCGCGAGCCAGCGGCTCGAGCTTCGCGAAGAGCTCCTCCTTGCAGAAGAAGCACCGGTTGGGCGGATTGGCCGCGTACTCGGGATTGTCGAGCTCCCGGGTCTCGATGACCACGTGGCGGAGGCCGATCCGCGCGGCCAGCTGCCGCGCCTCCTCGAGCTCGCCTTCCGCGTAGCTCTCCGAGTCGGCGGTCACCAGGACGGCGCGGTCGCCGAGAGCCTCCCGCGCCGCCCAGCCGAGGAGCGTGGAGTCGACGCCCCCCGAGAAGGCGACCGCGACGCTCTCGAGCTCTCCCAGGCCGGCGAGGAGGCGCTCGTACTTGGCCCGGGTCTCCGGAGCGACACCCGCCAGGGCGCTCCGCGCCGTGCGAGCGCTCAGCGCTCAACCTGCATCATCTCCCGGAAGATCCGGTAGCGCGCGTCGATCTCGTCGCGCGTCAGGCGCTTCAGCCGGTTCAGCGAGAAGTCCTCGACGGTGAACGAGGCGATCACGCTGCCGTAGACGATCGCCCGCCGGAGCGCGCTCTCGTCGGTCGCTCCCGCCCCCGCCAGCACCCCCATGAAGCCGCCGGCGAACGTGTCCCCTGCCCCGGTGGGATCGAACACCGAGTCGAGCGGGTACGCCGGAGCGAAGAAGAAGCGCTCGGGCGTCGCCATCAGCGCGCCGTACTCGCCCCGCTTCACCACGACGACCCGAGGGCCCCAGCCGAGGATCAGCCGCGCCGCCTTGACCAGGTTGGGCTCCTCGGCCAGCATCCGCGCCTCGGTGTCGTTGATCAGGAGCGCGTCGACCTCGCGGAGAACGGCTCGAAGGTCCTCGCGCTTCCCCTTGATCCAGAAGTTCATCGTGTCGAGCGCCACCAGCCGGGGGCGCGTCATGCTCCGGAGCACGTCGAGCTGGATCACCGGGTCGAGGTTCGCCAGGAAGACGAACGGGCACTGCCGGAAGTGCTGCGGCAGGTCCGGCCGGAAGTCGGCGAGCACGCCGAGGCGCGTGTCGAGCGTCCGGGCCTCGTTGAGGTCGTAGCCGTACTCCCCCGTCCACCGGAAGGTCGGGCCGTCCATGACCTGCACCCCGGCGAGATCCACCCCCCGACCGGCGAGGAGGTCCAGGTGCTCCTTCGGGAAGTCGGGCCCCACGACGGCGACCAGCTTGACGTCGGTGAAGAAGGACGCCGCGTAGGCGAAGTAGGTGGCCGACCCGCCGAGCGCGTCTTTGGCCTCGCCGAACGGCGTCCGGACGTCGTCGAGCGCCAGGGTGCCGGTCACCAGGAGGTCAGCCACGGCGCGGTCCTCCACTCCTTGGCACCCTTGGCGCCCTTGGCCGCCTTGACTCGGCGCCGCGGCGACCGGAGAGGCGCCGCCGGCCGGCGCGGCCGGGCGGTCGGCACCGGCGGGGCCAGCGGGAAGTACTTCCCGATCAGGAGGTCCAGACGCCGACGCGCCCCCGGGGGGAACGCGGCATGGTGACGTGATGACGGCGTTCCGCAGGAGGTCCGGGCAGGCGCAGGTGCGGGGCCCCCGCAGGCGCGGGATCACCCGCCGGAGCACGTCCTTCGCGGTCTGGACGTTCTTCAGGAGGTTCGCGATCACCGCCTCGACCGTGACCTCCGCCTCGGTCTCGTGCCAGACGTCGTAGTCGGTCACGAGGGCGAGCGTCGCGTAGCAGAGCTCCGCCTCGCGCGCCAGCTTGACCTCGGGCACGTTGGTCATCCCGATGACGTCGACGCCCCAGCCCCGGTAGATCCGCGACTCGGCCTTCGTCGAGAACTGGGGGCCCTCGATGCAGAGGTACGTCCCGCCCCGGTGGACGTTCGCGCCGGTCTCGACGGCGGCGGCCTGGAGCGCCGCCGCGAGATCGGGGCACACCGGCTCCGCCATCGCGACGTGGGCGACGATCCCCCCCTCGAAGAAGGAGGTGACGCGACGCTTCGTGTGATCGTAGAACTGGTCGGGGATGACCAGGTCCAGCGGGGCGATCCGCTCCCGCATGCTCCCGACGGCGCTCACCGAGATGACCCACTCCACCCCGAGCGCCTTCATGCCGTAGAGGTTCGCGCGAAACGGCAGCTCCGACGGGATGAGGCGATGCCCCCGGCCGTGGCGCGGCAGGAACACGACCTCCGTGTCCGCGAGCCGGCCGATGCAGTACGCGTCGGACGGATCGCCGAACGGCGTCCGGACCCGGCGCCACCGCACGTCCGTGAGGCCTTCCAGCTCGTACAGCCCGCTGCCTCCGATGACACCGATCCGCGGCTCAGCCATTGGCGACGAGCACCCCCTCGACCCGCTGCCCGCCGGGCTCGGTCGCGCGGACCTGCGCGAAGCCGCGCATGAGCGCATCGGGCCCGGCAAAGGCCATCTCCAGGTAGTTGTCGGTGAGGCCGAGCAACCGTCCGGTCTCGCGCTCCCGCTGCTCGAGGACGAGGACGGAATGCTCCCGGCCGACTTGCGACCGGCGGAACGCGAGGTTCTTGGCCGCGCCGAGCCGCCGCAGCCGACTGGTGCGCCGCCGGATCGACTCCGGGGGCACGCGCGGCGTCGGCCGTCGGGCCGCCTCCGTCCCCCGCCGGTCCGAGTACGAGAACACGTGGAGGTACGTGAGCGGCAGCGTGTCGACCAGGGCCTCGGTCGCCTCGAAGTCCGCGTCCGTCTCCCCCGGAAAACCCGTGATGACGTCGGCGCCCACGGCGAGGTCGGGAACGGCCCCCGCGAGACGCTCGATCAGGGCGCGGTACATCCGGACGGTGTACGGGCGCCGCATCGCCCGGAGCACCCGGTCCGTGCCCGACTGGAGCGGCACGTGGAGGTGTCGGCAGATTCGCCGCTCACCGACGATCAGCTCGATCAGCTCCTCCGTGAAGTAGGCCGGCAGCACCGAGGAGAGGCGCAGGCGGCGGAGCCCCTGGAGGTCGAGGAGGCGGCGCACCAGGGCGGCCAGCGTCGTGCGGGGCGCCAGGTCCCAGCCGTAGTGGCCCAGGTCGACGCCGGTGAGGACCACCTCGGCATAGCCGGCGGCGACGAGTCCCTCGACCTGGCCGACCACGACGTCGACCGGCTGGCTACGGCTCCCGCCGCGGGCGAACGGCACGATGCAGAAGCTGCAGCGATGCTGGCACCCGTCCTGGACCTTCACGAACGCCCGCGTGTAGCCCGGCGCGAAGCGCCGGAGCGGGACGACGGGCAGCGCCCCCCGCGCGAAGACGTCGCTCACCTGGACGAGCGGGCGGGCGCGCTTCCTCGCCTGAGCCAGGAGCTCCGGCAAGGCCTCCCGGTCGCGCGTCCCGAGGACGATGTCGACCCCGGGGATCCCGGAGACCGCGTCGGGGTTGGTCTGCGCGTAGCACCCGGTGACGACGACCACCGCTCCCGGGTTCCGCGCGATCGCCCGCCGGATGGCCTGGCGGCCCGAGTAGTCGGCGCGGGCCGTCACGGTGCAGGTGTTGATGACGTAGACCTGCGCGGGACTCTCGAACGGCACCGTCCGGAAGCCCCCGGCCTCGAGCAGCGCCTGGGCCTCCGCCGTGTCGTACTGGTTCAGCTTGCACCCGAGCGTCTCGAACGCGACGGTCACCGGGGTCAGACTTTCACTTCCAGACAATTCGCCGCCAGCGTGGGTCAAGTGTCCGGAAGTCAAAGTCTGACCCCTAGGAGGCGAGCTGGCCGCAGGCGGCGCCGACGTCCTCGCCCTTGGACCAGCGGATCGTGGCCGTCAGGCCGGCGTCGAGGAGCACGCGCTGGAAGCCGAGGATGCGCTCGGGCGCGGGCCGTCGGAAGGCGGAGCCTGGCCACTCGTTGAAGGGAATCAGATTGACCTTCGCCCGGATCCCCTCGAGCCGCCGGGCGAGTCGCCGCGCGTCCTCGCCCGAGTCGTTGACGCCGTCGAGCAGGGTGTACTCGAACGTCATCCGCTGCCGGACCGGGAGCGGGAAGCGCCGGCACGCCGCCAGGAGATCGTCCAGCCCCAGGCCGCGGTTCACCGGCATGAGTCGGCTGCGCGTCTCGTCCGTGGCGGCGTGGAGCGACACCGCCAGGTTGACGCGGAGGTTCTCCTTGGCCAGTCGCTCGAGGCCCTTCACCAGGCCCACCGTCGAGACCGTGATCCGGCGGGGGGAGAACCCGAATCCGAGCGGCGCCACGAGGACCCGGAGCGCCTTGACCGTGGCCGCGTAGTTCGCCAGGGGCTCCCCCATCCCCATGAACACCACGTGGGTCAGCCGGGCGCCGGGCTCGAGCGAGGCCCGGGCCGCCCAGGCCTGCCCGACGATCTCGCCGGCCGTGAGATTGCGCTCGAGCCCCATGGTCCCGGTCAGGCAGAACGCGCAGGCGAACCCGCAGCCCACCTGGGTCGAGACGCACAGGGTGAGCCGGTCCCGGTCCGGCATGACCACCGACTGGACCCGCCGGCCGTCGGCGAGCCCGAGCTCGAGCTTCACGCTGCCGTCTCGTGAGACGTGGCGGGCGACGACCTCGGGGGGTGCGACCACGGCGACGGCCGCCAGGCGCTCGCGCAGGTCGCGCGGCAGGTTGGTCATCGCGCCGAAATCCGCGACGCCCTTCACGTAGACCCACGTCGCCAGCTGGCGGCCGCGGTACGCCGGCTCTCCGAGGCCCTCGACGAGCGCGACGATCTCGTCCGGAGTCAATTCGAGCAAGTTCGTCGCGGACATGGCGACCTCAAGATACCGAAAGGGTCGAGTGAGGTCAAACCATCCACCGCCATCGTGCGACGGTGGTGGATAAGACGTGGGCAACGCGCGCAACCGCGGATTGCAGAAGGCCGGCGGACCGGTTCGCCCAATTCGGTGGCACGTCGGTCGCCGACGGCGCCACGCGTCTCGGCCGAGCCGGACGCAGACCGGCTCACCGCGCGGCGCGGATCTCCTCGGCTCGTCGCTCCAGTCGACTCGGCCTCCGCCGCGCGACCGGTCCGCCGCAGGAGCCGAGCGTAGTCCTCGAGGAGAGTCGCCACCTCCGGAGCGTTCACGCCCAGGCTCTTCTCCTGGATCGCCAGCGCTCGGACGAAGAGCGGCTCGGCCAGGGCGAACTCTCCCTGACGGTAGTACCGGAAGGCAAGGGTATGGAGGCTCCACGCCACCTCCAAATGCTCGGGGCCGAGCTCCCGGCTCAGGCGCGCTGGCCGAAGGCACGCGTCCATGGCCTCGGTGTATGCGGCACGCCGGACACTCGCGTTCCTCAACCCGACGCTGCCCGCGCCGATCAGCCCTCCCACGGCCATGAGCCCCCCGACGACCGCGCCGATGATGACCGCCTCGTCCTCGTCCACCCCGGAGTTGCCCTTCGCCCCGGCGAACGCGCCCGCGAGAAGGCCCGCGGCGGCCCCCATCACAGCGCCGGCACCGATCGACCCACCCCAGACCTGCGCCTCCGCCCCGAGGGCGAACTTCTCGCACGCCTCCCGATCGACGGGGCTCGAAGTCTGGAGCGGAGGGACGTGCGGTCCCGAGACCCCGCAGCCAGCCGAGAGAAGCGCCGCGACCAGCCAGGGAGTCGCCGCCCCGTCCATCCGGACGTTCCGGTGTCCGCTGCGGTCCGGTGGGCTCGCCATGACGAGGAACGCCAGCAGGGGCCGTGCCACGGGCGGCGAGCCGCAGATCCGCGGACTTGGCGCGTGGTTCGATTCAGAAGGGCCCCGAAGTGGGGGAATCCCCTGCAGAGTGGCGAGATCGGCCCCGCACACCAAGGTTCGGCCGACCGGGCCGAAGCACAGGCCCGAAATGTGCGGTGGCTACCCAGCGGCGTGCCGCTCGACGGCGCCCGGCACCCGGGCCTCGCGCTCTACCTGGGCCTGGTGGGCTAGAGTAGGGACAACCTGTCGAGGAAGGAGACCACCGCCATGCCATTCTACGAGCGAGGTCCCGTCCGCATCCACTACGAGGAGGTCGGCGCCGGCTTCCCGCTCCTTCTCATTCCGGGCGGCGGGCTCAACTCGGCGCTCGCGTCCTGGCAGACCGCCTCGCCCTTCGACCCGATGGCGCGGTACCAGGACGACTTCCGCTGCATCACGGCCGACCTGCGCAACGCCAATCCCGGGAAGTCCAGCGGGCCGCTCGAGGTCGACCGGCCTTGGGACGCCTACACCGACGACCAGCTCGGGCTGATGGATCACCTCGGCATCCGGGAGTTCCTGGTCATGGGCTTCTGCATCGGCGGGCCCATGATCCACAACCTCATTCGCCGGGCGCCCGACCGCGTCGTCGCGGCGGCGATGATGCAGCCGAGTGGCTTCCGGCCCGAGCTTCCCGACCTCTTCTACCGGAACAACATCACGGGCTGGGGACCCGAGCTGTGCAAGCGCCGTTCCGACGTCACGATGGCCATGGTCCACGACTTCCTGACGAGCATGTACACGAACCGCGCCGACTTCGTGTTCACCGTGTCGCGCGACTTCGTGCGCTCGATCCGGACCCCGCTCCTGATCGCGCCCGACGACGTGCCCGCGCACCCGTACAAGGTCGCGATGGAGGTCGCGAGCCTCGCGCCGCACGCCGAGGTGACCATCTATCCCTGGAAGGACTCCCCGGAGCACATCGACGAGGTCGTGGAGCACGCGCGGCGGTTCCTCAGGGCGCACGTGCCCGTGACGGCCTAGCAGGCCCGTCCATCGGCGACGTGACGCGACACGGAGCCCGCGGCCAGACGTCCCGCGGACGGGCTCAGCCGACCAGGCCGAGGTAGAGGTCCATCAGGTTGGACCCGGTCGGACCCGTCACCACCAGATCGCCCAGCGCGGCGAAGAACGGGTTGGAGTCGTTCTCGGCCAGGGCGCGCCGAGCGTCGAGCCCCATCCCGCGCGCCCGCGACAGCGTGGTCGCGGTCCACGAAGGCGCCGGCGGCGGTGGTCGGTCCGTCGCTTCCATCGGTCCCGGCCGCGAGGACGACGACGTCCGGCATCGACGCCAGCTCGGAGACGAGCGCCAGCGCGAACTCCTGGCACCGTCCCCCGGTGCCGCGGCCCCGGATCGTCACCGTCGTCTCCCCCCCCGCGATCAGGCACGCCGGCCGGCCGACGGGCGAGCCGTTGCGGGCGATCTCGTCGAGGACGGCCGCGAACACGCGGGCCGTCTCGCGCGCCTCGCCCTGGAGGCGCCGCGTCAGCAGACAGGGGGTGAGCCCGAGCCGCCGCGCCTCCGCCACCGCTGCTTCCACGACGAGTCCGTTGTTGCCGATGACTACGTTCGTGACTCCGGCCAGCGTCGCGTCACCGGGTTTGGGCGTATCGGGCAGATCGCCCCGAGCGCCAGCCTCGAGATGGCCCCGTACCGTCGCCGGCACTCGATCACGCAGCCCGAAGCGGTCCAGGACCGCCAACGCGTCGTCGTAGGTCGTCGGGTCGGGCGCGGTCGGTCCCGAGGCGATCACGTCCAGCGGATCGCCGATCACGTCGGAGAGCAAGAGGCTCACGACCGGTGCGGGATACGCCGCCCGCGCGAGCTGGCCGCCCTTCAGGCGCGAGAGATGCTTCCGGACCGCGTTCAGCTCGTTGATCGTCGCCCCAGCCTCGAGGAGGAGGCGCGTCACCGACTGCTTCTCGGCAAGGCTCACCCCGGAGACCGGCGCGGGCGTGAGGGCCGACCCTCCGCCCGAGATCAGGCAGAGGACCAGGTCGTCGGGTCCGGCGGCGGCGGCGAGCCGCAGGATCTCTTCTCCCGCGGCCCTGCCCCGTGCGTCGGGGATGGGATGCCACGCCTCGACAACGCGGATTCGCCGCGGTCCTGGCTCACGACGGTCCTTCACCGCCACCAGCCCGTCGACGGGGACGCCGTCGAGCACCGTCTCCGCCGCCTCGGCCATCATCCCCGAGGCCTTGCCCGCTCCCACGACGACGACGCGGCGGATCCGGTCGAGGTCGATGACGCGATTCCCGACGCGGAGGCGCGACCCGTCTCGACTGAGCGCTTCCCGGGTCAGACGGCCCGCGTCCCCGGCAAGAATTGCGGCGTCGAGGATCCGGCGCGCTGACTGACGGAGCTCGGCGAGATCAGCCAAGGCGTGAGCCTCGGGCGGGTCCGCCACGGGCGAGGTCGGGCAAGACGCGGGCTACCGGCCCGGCGGGAGGCGCTGGAGGCGCTGACCCGCCTCGAGGAGGACGTCGTCCGTCTTGGGAAAGCAGAAGCGGATCTTCGTCCGCCCGAGCTCGGGATGGGCGTAGAAGGACGACCCGGGCACCGTGGCCACGCCGACCTCCTTGATGAGGTACATGGCGAACGCCGTGTCGTCCGGCAGCCCGTACCGCTCGAGGAAGTGGGCGCACTCCGTGAGGATATAGTAGGCGCCGCGCGGCTCGAAGGTCTTGAAGCCCGCCTTGTCGAGGAGGCCCCGCAGCAGGTCCCGGCGCGCCTGGTAGGCGTCGCGGAGCCCGTCGTAGTACGCCATCGGCAGGTTGAGGGCGGTCACCGCCGCTTCCTGGAGCGGGGCCGGCGCTCCCACCGTGATGAAGTCGTGGGCGCGCCGGATGCCGTCCGCCACCGCGGGCGAGCTGATCGTGTAGCCGATCCGCCACCCGGTGACCGAGTAGGACTTGGAGACCCCCGAGATCGTCACGGTGCGGTCCCACATGCCGGGAAGCGTGGCGATGGGGATGTGCCGGAGCCCGTCGTAGACCATGTGCTCGTAGATCTCGTCGGTGATCGCCAGCACGTCGTGGCGCTGGCACATCTCGGCGATGATCTCGAGCTCGCGGCGGGTGAACACCTTGCCGGTCGGGTTGTTCGGCGTGTTGAAGATGATGGCGCGGGTCCGGGACGAGAAGGCGCGCTCGAGCCGCTCCGGGTCGAACGAGAAGTCGGGAGGCTCGAGCGGCACGAAGACCGGCTTGGCGCCGGAGATGATCGAGCCCGGGCCGTAGTTCTCGTAGAACGGCTCGAAGATGATGATCTCGTCCCCCGGGTCGAGGACGGCCAGGAGGGTCGCCAGCATGGCCTCGGTCGAGCCGCAGCACACCGTCACCTGCCGCTCGGGATCGACGCGGACGCCGTAGAAGCGCTCGAACTTCGCGGCGATCGCCTCCCGGAGGTTCCTCGCCCCCCAGGTGATCGCGTACTGGTGGAACTCGCCGTCGATCGCCCGGTGGGCCGCCTCGATCAGCTCGCGGGGCGGCGCGAAGTTCGGGAAGCCCTGGGCGAGGTTGACCCCGCCGTGCTGGGCGCTGACCCGGGTCATCTCCCGGATGACGGACTCGGTGAATCCCTGGACGCGCTTGGAGATCATTCCTGTGCTCGCTCCTTGGGAGGCAGGATACCGCAGGCTGAACATGCGGGGTCGGGTCGCACGGTGATCGCGCGAAGCTCGGCCGTCGCGCCGTCGTAGAGGAGAAGCCGGCCGGCCACGGTGGCGAGCCCCAGGCAGAGCTTGAGCGCCTCGACGGCCTGGAGGCTCCCCACGACGCCCGCGACCGGCCCCACGATGCCGGCCGACTCGCAGGTCGGCACGGCGCCCTCCGGCGCCTCCTGTCGATAGACGCACCGGTAGCAGGCGCTCTCGCCGGGCCGCACGACCAGGAGCTGCCCGTCCCATCGAAGGATGCCCGCCACGACCAGCGGCCGGCCGAGCGCCACGCAGGCGTCGTTGACGACGAGCTTCGTCGCCAGGTTGTCGGAGCCCTCCACGACGACGTCGTACCCCTCGAGGACCTCCCGAGCGTTCCCGGCGTCGAGACGGAGGGGATGGGGAATCACGCGCACCTCGGGATTGAGATCCTCGAGCCGCCCCTGGGCGGAGGCCACCTTGGGCAGGTCGAGGGCCTTGGTGCCGTGCAGGATCTGGCGCTGGAGGTTCGAGAGGTCGACGCGATCCGAGTCGACCACGCCGAGCGTGCCCACCCCGGCCGCCGCCAGATAGAGCGCCGCGGGCGAGCCGAGGCCCCCCGCCCCGACCACGACGACACGCGATCGCCGGAGGCGCTCCTGCCCCGCCCCGCCCACCTCCGGCAGGATCATCTGCCGGCTGTAGCGGCGGAGGTCAGCCTCGCTGAAAGGGAAACGGAAGCTCACGACCCTCCCGGACCCGGCCGACGGCGCTACCGTCCGCCGGCGATCGCCGGGACGATGGAGACCTCGTCGCCGTCCTTGACGAGGGTCTCCCGCCCCTGGAGGAACCGGACGTCCTCCTGGTTCACGTAGAGGTTGATGAACTTCCGGAACTCGCCCGTCTCGTCGCACAGGCGCTCGCGCAGCCCGGGAAACTGGCGCTCCAGGTCGTCGACGAGCTCACCGACATCCTTGCCCTTTGCGTAGGCGTCGGCCGTCCCGCCGGTGTGCCGGCGGAGGGGCGTGGGAATGCGCACGAGCACTGGCATCCTCGGTACCTCCCTAGCGAATGGTGGTGGCCTGGAGCTCCGGCAGCACGGCCTCGACCGACGCCAGGCTTGCGCCCACGCGCATCGGCGCGGCCAGCCGGGGCTCCAGGGCTTCGACGGTCTTGAGCCCGCTTCCCGTGATGCAGACGACGACCGGCTCGTCAGGTCCGATGCGGCCCTCGGCGACGAGCTTCTTCGTGGCGGCCAGGGTCACGCCCCCGGCCGTCTCCGCGAAAATCCCCTCGGTCCGGGCGAGGAGCTCCATCGCCTCGAGGATCTCCTCGTCCGTCGCATGGGCGGCCCAGCCTCCGGACTCCCGAACGGCCTGGGTCGCGTAGTAGCCGTCCGCGGGGTTCCCGATGGCGAGCGACCTCGCGACCGTGTTCGGGCGCACCGGCACCAGGACGTCGGCGCCCTCGCGGATCATCGTCACGATGGGGCCGCAACCCGCGGCCTGCGCCGCGTGCATCCGGGTCGGCACGGCATCGACGAGCCCGAGGTCCCGCAGCTCTCCGAGCGCCTTCCAGATCTTCGTGAGGAGCGCGCCGCCCGCGCACGGAACGACCACGTGGGCCGGGGCGCGCCAGCCGAGCTGCTCGGCGATCTCGTAGCCCACCGTCTTCGACCCCTCGGCGTAGTACGGCCGGAGGTTCACGTTCACGAACGCCCAGGGATGACGGTCGGCCAGCTCGGAGCAGAGGCGGTTCACGTCGTCGTAGGTGCCCTCCACGAGGAACAGCACCGGGCCGTACACGAGCGTGCCGAGCACCTTGCCGGACTCGAGGCCGGTCGGGATGAAGACGTAGGCCGGGAGGCCAGCCTCGGCGGCGTGAGCCGCCACGGAGTTGGCGAGGTTGCCGGTCGACGCGCACGCCACCGTGTCGAGCCCGAGCTCCCGCGCCTTGCTCACGGCGACCGCGACCACCCGGTCCTTGAAGGACCAGGTCGGGTGACAGACGGCGTCGTTCTTGAGGTACAGCTTGCGGAGACCCAAGACCTCGCCCAGGTTCCGGGCGTGGACCAGCGGCGTCATCCCCACGTGGCGGCCGACGATCGGCTCACCGTCGAGCGGCAGGAGGTCCCGGTAGCGCCAGATGCTGGGCGGCCCGGTCTCGATGCGGTGACGCGTCAGGCCCCGGCGGATCGCGGCGTAGTCGTAGTCCACCTCGAGGGGGCCGAAGCAATGCTCGCAGACGTGGAGGGGGCCCTGCGGAACCGCACGGCCGCACTCGCGACAGACAAGCCCTCGGACGAACGTCATGATCAGCCGGGTCCTCCGGGGGATTTGAGCCCCACTCAGCGAGAACGGGTCCCGACGCGGACCAGAGACATTTACCATGCCGCCCCGGGGCCGTCAACGAAACCGTCGCCCCCGAGACCTTCGGCGAGAGCGCGGCCCGCGTCGGAGTCGATAGTAGGATGCCCTCATGAGGGCCCTGCGGCGCGAGGCGCCGCTCTTGCTGCTCCTGGTCTACGGCGGCGCCTTCAGCTACGCGGCCTTCGGTCAGGGCGTCCCCGCCTTCGACGACCACCCGGGCCAGCTCTTCCGGCTCTGGCACGCGCTCGAGCGCTCCCTGCCCTCGGCCGCGTGGACCGCCGACTGGAACCCGGACTGGTGGGGCGGCTACCCGGAGCTCCAGTTCTACCCGCCCGGCTTCGCGATCGTCGGCGCCGCCATCCGGGCGCTGCTCCTCTGGCGGCCGTCGGTGGAGACGGTCTATCGCCTCCTGTGCGCGGTGGTCTTCCTCGCTCCCGGCATCGCGACCTACGCGCTGCTCGCCCGCGTGGTCGGCAACCGGTGGCTCGCGCTCCCGCCCGCGTTCCTCGCGCTCGTGGTGTCCGCCGACCTCCGGGGCGGCGTGGAGGCCGGCGTTCGGTGGGGAGCGCTCACGACGCGTCTCGGCGTGGCCTGGCTGCCCCTTCTCGCCCTGTCGCTCCGACCGTGGGTCGAGGGCGGCCGAGTCCCGCGCTGGGCGCCTCCGCTCGCGGCCCTGGCCATCCTGTCCCATCCGTCCACGTTGCCGACGGTGGTCACGCTCCTCGGCCTCGGCACGGCACTGGCGATCCTCGCCCGGCCCGGACGGCAGACCGCCGTCCAGGCCTTGGCGACCGCGGGCTTCACCGCGCTCCTCACCGCCTTCTGGAGCCTGCCCTTCGCCGCCCGCCGCGCCTGGGTCGTCCCGCTCGCATGGGGAGACCTCTCACTCGGGCTCCCCGCCGATCTGGCGCGCCGGCCCGTCCTCCTGGCGCTCGGCCTGGCGGCGCTGTCGGCGTGGGTCGCGGTGGGACTCCGGCGGCGGCCCTTCGACGCGCTCATCGCGTCCTTGCCGCTCGTGCTCCTCGCCGGATTCCTCGCCGACGTCTGGCTCTTCCAGCGAGGCTGGTCCGGGATCGAGCCGCAGCGGCTCCTCGACGGCATCGTTCACGCCTCGATCTGGGCGGCGGGCCTGGGCCTGGCCGTGATCGTCGAGCGGGCGATCCCTGCGCGCGGCGACTCCAGGATCGGGCCGGCCGTGGCCCTTGCCATGGTCGCCCTCGTGGCCGTCCTGCCGGACGGCGACGCGCGCCCGCCGACCGTGTCGATCTGGCCGGCCGCCGGCGGCTGGCCGACCCTGGAGGAGGTGACGCGCCGACACCACCTGGACCGGCTGTGGACCCGGCTCCGCGCCGGCTCGGATCGCGTCCTCTTCCTCGTGTCCTCGCTCCGGCTCGACCGCGATCCGGCCTGGTATGCCCCGCACAGCCACGTCACGAGCCTCGCGCCCATCATGGCGGGGCGTGAGACCGTGCACGGCACCTATACGCACCCCTCACCGGTCGCCGCGCGCTTTTACACCGGCCAGGCCACGCCGCCGACGCGGCTCCTGACGCTGGCCGAGCGCCTCGACGGCAAGAGCCTCCTCGGACAGCCGTGGGAGCAGCTGTCGGTGGCGACCTTCGACCGGTTCGCCCGACGCCTCCGCATCGGTTCGGTCGTGGTCCCGTCTCACGAGGCGTCCCGCGCCCGATTTCTCGGGTTGCCGTACGTCTCGGTCGGCGAGGCGGGCGGCTTCACGCTCTTCGAGCGGCGCGAGCGACCATGGCCGCGCATGGAGCGCATCACCTCGCGGCGGTACCGCGTGATCGTCTCCCCGACGGGAGGCGTGTGGATCCCGACCGGGATCCCCGCCTATCCGCTGTGGCAGGTCAAGAGCGCGGCGGGACGCCTCGAGACGCGGGTCGACGACTGGGGGATGCTCGAGTTCCGCGTCCCCGTGGACCTCTTCGAGGCGGAGCTCGTCTACACCGAAGGCTGGCTCGAGTGGACCGCCCTTGCGCTATCGCTCCTCGGCGCGGGCGCCTGGCTCGCGTGGACGATCCGGGCGCGGGGGCCGAGTCCCCCGCCCGGGCCAAGGCCCGGGTCAGACGAGGGGGTCGTAGCTGAAGTACTGCGCCGAGCTCTCGAGCGGCACCAGGTGGTGCCCGAGCGTGCCGGGGAACGTCTCGGCCAGCCGCTCGGGCGTCCACCCGTCGGCATGGTGGATCGCGCGCACCGGCCGCGGCTGGGAGAACAGGAAGATCTCCTTCCCCCGGACCCCGAAGATCTGGCCGCTCACGGAGGCCGCGTCGTCCGTGGCCAGGTAGACCGCGAGGGGCGCGACGTCGCGGGGCGACATCTTCTCCAGCTTGGCGACCCGGGCCTTCTGGGCGGGCGTGTCGGTGGGAATCGTCCCGATCAGCCGCGTCCAGGCGAACGGCGAGATGCAGTTCGCCGTGACGTTGTAGCGCGCCATGTCGAGCGCCGTCACCCGGGTGAGCCCCACGATGCCGAGCTTCGCCGCGGCGTAGTTCGCCTGCCCCACGTTGCCGACCAGGCCGGACGTCGACGTCATGTTGATGAACCGGCCCCACCGCTGCTCGCGGAAGCGGGGGGCGGCCGCCCGCGTCAGGGCGAAGCCGCCCTTCAGGTGGACGGCGATGACCGAGTCCCATTCCTCCTCGGTCATGTTGAAGATCATCCGGTCGCGCACGATGCCGGCGTTGTTGACCACCACGTCGATCCGCCCGAAGCGCTCGACGGCCGTCTGGACGATCCGCTCGCCGCCGGCCATCGTCGTGACCGAATCGTAGCTCGGCGCCGCCTCGCCGCCCCGGTCCCGGATCTCTCGCACGACGTCGTCGGCGGGAGACGCCGCTCCGCCGCTGCCGTCGGCGCGCGCCGCCCAGGTCGTTCACGATCACGCGGGCGCCGGACGCCGCCATGAGGAGCGCGATCTCCCGTCCGATGCCCCGGCCGGCGCCGGTGACGACCACGACACGGCCCTCCAGCGGGCGCGCGGTCACGCGGCCACCTCGATGGTCCCGAGCGGGTCGTCGCCGAGAATCTCCCCGATCCGAGCCGCGCCCTCCACGCCGGCCTCGGCGAGCGCGGCGAGAAGAGCCGGGCCGTCCGGCGTCGCGAAGAGCAGGCCGCCCGACGTCTGCGCGTCCCCGATCACGGCGCGAAGCGCCGCGGGAATGGCGGCGTCCCATCGCACCGTCTCGGCCACCGCCTCGAGATTCCGCTTGGTCCCGCCCGGGACGAGCCCCGCCTCGGCGAGCGACACGACACCCGGGAGCAGGGGGATCGCCGCCGCGTGGAGCCGCGCGCGGACCTTCGAGCCCCGGGTCATCTCCCGGAGGTGCCCGAGAAGCCCGAACCCGGTGACGTCGGTCGCCGCGTGGACGGGGACCGTGGCCGCGGCCGCGGCCGCCGCCCGGTTCAGCTGAGCCATCGTGCCGCACGGCCGCGGTCACGACGTGCTCCGGCGCCTTCGCCTGCTTGATCGCCGTCGAGATGATCCCGGTCCCGAGCGGCTTCGTCAGCACCAGGGCGTCGCCGGGACGCGCCCCGACGTTGCGCCAGATTCGATCGGGATGGACCAGGCCGACGACGGCGTACCCGACCTTCGGCTCGGCGTCGTCGATCGAGTGGCCGCCGACGACGTTGATCCCCGCCTCCCTCGCCTTCTCGGCGCCGCCCTGGAGGATCTCGCCGAGAAGCGTCATCGGCAGCTTGTCCCTCGGAAACCCGACGATCGACAGCATGGCGACCGGACGCGCGTCCATCGCGTAGACGTCGGACAGGGCATTGGCGGCCGCGATCTGTCCGAACGCACGGGGGTCGTCGACGATGGGCGTGAAGTAGTCCACCGTCAGCACGAGGGCCAGCTCGTCCGTGAGACGGTAGACGGCCGCGTCGTCGGATGTCTCCGGCCCGACCAGGAGGTTCGGGTCCACGATCGGGGGAAGCATGCGCAGCACCTGGGCCAGCTCCTCTGGCCCGAGCTTGCAGGCTCAGCCGGCGCCGTGGGAGAGCGTCGTCAAGCGAATCGGAGCGTCCATCCGCGCATCACCTCCCTCGCCGGACGAAGTCTGCGAACGAGCCGGATTATAGAGGGGCGCCGGAAAGCCGGTCAAACGCGGCTCCGGCCCTCCTCGAGTCCCCTGATGAAGCCGGCGCCCAGGATGAACACGGTGGCCGAGTAGTACACCCACATCATCAGGGCGATCGTCACTCCCAGCGAGCCGTAGACGGCGCTGTAGACCCCGGCGCCCTCGATGTACCAGCGGAAGGCCTGCTTGGCCAGCTCCCAGAGGAGCGCCGTCGCCAGGGCTCCGGCGAGCACGCTCGACCAGCGGATCCGCCGGTTCGGCACGAACCGGTAGATCATCGCGAAGAGGGTCGTGTCGAGAAGGATGGTCAGGAGGAGCCCGGCCCAGTGGAGGGCCATCGGGACGAAGGGCCCCTCGCCGAGGAGAAGCGCCATCCCGCGGACCCACGCGAAGACCCCGGTGACGCCGATGCTGACGAGGAAGCCCACGGTCAGGCACAGGATCATGCCGAAATCGAACAGCATCCCGTGGATGAGGCCCCGGCCCTTGTGCTGGAACACCCGGTTCAGCACGAGCCTCGTCGCGGCGAACAGCTGGGACGCGAAGAAGAAGAGGACGAGGGTGCCGATCAGGCTCGACACGCCCCGCGCCGCGATCACCGCCCGGAGCGCCTGCTCCATCTCAGTCCTGGTAGACGGGCAAGAGAGCCCCCAGCCGGTCGACGACCTCCCGCAGCACCATCTCGTCGGAGATCAGGAACGCGCTGCCGGCGATCACCAGGAGCAGGAACGGCACGATGCAGATCACGACGTAGAAGGAGAGGCCGGCGGCCAGGAAGAAGCCGTCGTGCTCGAAGAAGTAGCGGAACGCGCCGCGGACCGCCGTCGAGGCCGGTCGGCGGCGCGGCGCCTCCTGAGAGGGCTGCTCGGACGTCGGCTCGCGCGCCGAGGACGCCGCTAGCGGCGTGCCCGGGCCTCCCGGGGCAGCCAGGCGAGAGAGTCCTCGGTCGGCCCGGAGGGTCGATACTCGAGCCCGACGTAGCCGTCGTACCCCGCGCGCTCGAGCGCCGAGAGCACGTTGGCGTAGTGGATCTCTCCGGTCCCGGGCTGGTGCCGACCGGGCACGTCGGCGATCTGGACGTGCCCGATCCAGGGGAGGTTCTTCACCAGCCCGTCGATCAGCTCCCCCTCCATCCGCTGCAGGTGGTAGCAGTCGAACTGGAACCGGACGTTCGGCTCGCCCACCTCTCGCACGATGTCGAGCCCCAGCTCCAGCCGGTCGAGGAAGTACCGGGGACTCTCCCAGCGGTTCAGGACCTCGATCAGGAGCGTGATGCCCGCCTCGCGCGCGAGGGGCGCCGCGCGCTTGAGATTCTCCACGGCCGTGCGCCGCAGAACACCCTCCGAGACGCCGGGCGGACGGTTGCCGGCCAGCACGTTCAGCCGACGACAGCCCACGCGCCGCGCCACCGCGACCGCGTTCTCGATCGTCGTCACGAGGTGATCGCGCCGGGCAGGATCGCACAGGTATCCGCGGTCGCCGGCGGCGAAGTCACCTCCCTCGGGATCGAAGAGCACCAGCTCCAGGCCGTGCCGCTGGAGGGCCTGCTCCACGGCGCCCGCGTCGACGGTGTGGATGAAGAGGAACTCGACGGCGCGGAAGCCCGCGGCGGCCGCCCGCTCGAAGCGCTCCAGGAACGGCGCCTCGTTGAAGAGCATGGTCAGGTTGGCGGCATAGCGAATCATCGGAGCTCAGTCTCCTCGGAAGAGTGACAGGGTGGCATCGCCGGGGGAAGTCCCCGGCGGGAGTCAGGGGCCGCCGCGCGCGAGCGAGTCAGCGTTGTCGGACGCCAAGCGGCGCGCCAGATCGGGCGGGAGCTGGCCAAGCCAGGTCCGGGCGGCGGCCTGGACGCCGACGAGGCTCTCCCATCGCGAGGCGACCCAGGTGTCGGTTCCCACCATGAAGCGGTCGGGATGGCGCACGAACAGATCCCGCCACGCCGGATCCAGCTGCCCCCCGGGCGCGACGTCCGAGCGGAGCGCCAGCTCGACGAACAGGTTCTGTCGAGGCTCCCACGAGACGGCTCACCTCATCCGGTCCCGAGCTCATGCCGGCGTGGGCCCACAGCACCCGGACGCCCGGGGCGAGCCCGAGCAGGATCTCCGCCGCCTCCGCGTCGCAGTGACAGTGAAGGAAGAGGCGGTGTCGCGCCGCCAACTCCGCCACCTGCCGCACGACCGGCGCCCGGGCATCGCTCCCCGAAAGATGGAACTCACCGATCCCCCGGTAGATGGGCCGCGCGAGCCGCTGCTCGAGGTACGGGACGACGGTGGGATCCAGGTGCCAGGTTCCGAGCTCGCCCGGCTGGCGATACGGACGCAGCACGGGAACGATGCGGTCCGGCGCGGCCTCGTAGAGCTGCACCGTGTTCTCGTCGGGCGTGCTCGAGACGAACGCGCGCCGCACGCCGGCCTGGTCGAGGAGCGCCAGCACGGCAGCCGGGGTGTAGTCCTGCCGGCTGTTCTGGCTGTAGTGAAGGTGGGCGTCGGTGATGGGAAGGTCTTCGGCGATCGCGGGGCCCGCCGCACCCAACACCGCCAGGGCGGCCATGCTCGCGACGCGGCGGCCCGTCGCCCACATGGGCCCAACTATACCAAAGCGCCCGGGGACGCGGAGAGCGTCCGGTCCGGGCGCCGATCGGCCCCCGGGGAAGCCCCGGGGGCCGCGTCACGTTCGGGACGCTGGGTCCCGCCTACCGGTTGACGAGGTCAGGCCGCCTTGACGGCCTTCGCCTGGTCCGCCGCGCCCTCGATCTGGATCTCGACCTTCTTCGGGACGACGGCCACCGGGGCCGGCAGCGTCAGGTCGAGCATGCCGTTCGCGAACTTCGCCTGCACCTTGCCCGGATCGATGCCGTCGGGAAGCGTGAAGCTCCGCTCGAACGAGCCGTACGTGAACTCGCGGACGTAGCGGCCGGCGCCGTCATGCGCGGTCTTCCGCTCGCCGCGGATGGTCAGCTGGTCGTCCGACACCGTCACCTCGACGTCCTTCGGGTCGACCCCCGGCAGGGCCACGCGCACGTGGAACTGCCCGTCCTTGGCGTAGCTCTCGATCGCGGGCGACCAGGCCACCGGGCCCGAATCGGACCCGTAGGTGGCCCCTTCCTGACCGAGGAACCGGCCGAGCATGTCGTCGAGCTCGCGGTGCAAGTGCACGACGGAACCGAACGGCGACCAACGCGTCAGCTCAAACATTGAAATGATCCCCTCCAGAGTGAATTGTCCAATCGGGCACCCGTGCGCCCAGGACCGTTCTCCGGTCCCATGCTTCTAGTAGCAGGCGCCCTCGCTCTGTCAAGCCGCGCCACCAGAACGCGTGGCGGCGTCCGCTGGTGGACGTCGGGAGGCCGGACGCGCTCAGCCGGCGGAAGGGCCGCCGGAGCCGCGACGCTCCGACGCGTAGAAGTCCGACCGGTCCTGGGTCATCACCTCGACCCGCTCGAGGCGCTCCTCGCGCATCACCTCCAGGCGGACCCGCTCGCCCGGGCCATGGCGCCAGAGTGCCGCGTAGAGCGCCCGGCGGCTCCCGACCTCCTCGTCGTCGACGCGGACGATCACGTCCCCCTCCTGCAGGCCGGCGCGCTCGCCCGGGCCGTCGGGCACCAGCCCGGCGACGACCAGCTTCTCCTCGACGGCGTGGGGGAAGACGCCGATCCACGCGCGGCGCTGACGGCTGGTGACCCGGCCGAATCGCAGGAGCTCCGCCCGGTGCCGCGTGAAGTACTCCACGGGAATGGCGAGGGACTCGCGGCCGATGCCCTCCAGGTTGAGGGACATCACGCCCACGACCGACCCGCGCAGGTCGAACAACGGCCCGCCGCCGAACCCCGGGTTGGCCGCGCTCGACACGATGCCTCGGTCGAGAACGTACTCCCAGTACGCCTCGAACTCCCCGAGGTCGGTCACGAGGCCGGCCGAGACCCGACGCTCCGTGGGCCCGGTGGCGGCAATCGCGAACACGGGAGTGCCGAGCGCCACATCCTCGGACGAGGCCAGGCTGGCCGTTTGAAGACCCGTCGCGGCCACCCGGAGGAGCGCGAGCCCGTTGTCGAAGTCCTGAGCCACGACGCGCGCGTCGTGGCGGCGTCCGTCCGTCAAGGTGACGCGGACCCGGCGGGCTCCCATCACCACGTAGTTCACCGTGAGCAGGAGGCCGTTGGGCTCCACCACGACGGCCGACCCCATCCGCTCGGTCCCGAGGATGCGTGCGGAGGGATGGGCGGCCGCGACCCGGGCGGCCACGTGCGCGATCTTCGGCAGCAGCCGATGGACGAGGCCGATGGTGGCGTCCACGCCGCTACGCCCCCTCCCGGAGGAGTCGCTCGATGACCGGCACCTCGGCGATCCGGTCGGGGGCGAGCTCCTCCCGATACAGGCCGCCGGGCCGGGGAAAGTCCGGCCGGATGCTCATCAGCCCGTCGGCGGTGGCGACCACGTCGACCGGGATGTCGTGGCGTCTCATCTCGATCGCTTGCGGCAGGATCTGCACCGGGTGGACGGTCGTGACGATCAGCGTCCGCGGTCCGACCCGCCCGGCCTCGACGAGCAGCCCGTACTCGAGGTCCGAGAACCCACCGCCCTTCCCCACCCGGGCGCCTCGCGCGTTCACCGCGACGGCCCCACACACGATGAGGTCGATGGACGGCATGCTCTCGATGCCGATCGAGCGGCCGAGCCGCTCCGCCCCCCGGATAGACGCCGCCTGGAGAGCCCGCTTGCCGAGGCGGCCCGGGTCGAGCTCCAGGAAGCACTCGATGGTCCGGAGCCTCGGCACGGGCATGTAGACCACCTTGCCCTCGCGAAGGGCCAGCCGGCGGACCGGGAGCTGCGCCGCGTCGGGGCTGATCTTCACCGCGCGAGCCTCTCGCCAGGCGCGGAGCCCCTGGAGCTGGAGCGCTGCACGCTCGGCTCCCACGAAGTTCGGGATCCGCCCGACAATCCCCGGAAACCGGCCGACGCCGCGGATCTCCATCTCGCGCCAGACCCGGGCTCGGGCCTCGACCTTGGAGAGCGGCTGGCCGCTGTTCGACACGACGAGCGCGGCGCGGGGGTCGGGCGCGGAAGATCTCCGCGCATCGGAGACGTCCACCACGCGCCGACTCTAGATCGCAGGTGCCCAGGTGTCAACCGTCACCGACGCGCTCGCGGCGGCGCGCCGGTTTGCGGCCGGTCGGCTCGCCTCGTACAATGCCGCGCGTGACACCGAATCCCGCCGGCGAGTCCCCCATGTCCGAGCTCTTTCGCCCTCCGACGCAGCCCGACGCCCGGGACCCGTGGCGCGTGTTCCGGTTCATGGACGAGTTCGTCGTCGGCTTCGAGGCGCTGGCCTCGGTGCCGGCACCGGTCGCCGTCTTCGGATCGTCTCGCAGCCGCCCCGGCGATGGCACGTACGAGCTCGCCGAGCGCATGGGATGCCTCCTGGCGCAGGAGGGCTTCACGGTCGTCACCGGAGGCGGGCCCGGCGTCATGGAGGCCGCCTGCAAGGGCGCGATCGAGGCCGGGGGCCTCACGGTGGGGCTCAACATCGACCTGCCGAGCGAGCAGTCGCCGAACCCCTACCTGAGCAAGCTCATCAACTTCCGCTACTTCTTCGCTCGCAAGGTCATCTTCGTGAAGTACGCCGTCGGATTCGTCATCGCGCCGGGCGGCTTCGGCACCCTCGACGAGCTCTTCGAGGCGGTGACCCTGGTCCAGACGCACCGGACCCCGCCCTTCCCGATCGTCCTCCTCGGCACCGCCTACTGGCAGGGGCTCATCGACTGGCTGCGCGAGACGCTCGTCGCTCGCGGTGCGATCCGCCCCGAGGAGCTCGCCCTGCTCCGGCTGGCCGACACGCCGGAGCAGGTCCTCGCGCACCTCCGCCTCCCGGATCGAGCTGACACTCAGTCCCCGCCCGGCTCGTAGCGGACTGGGAAGCCCTCCGGACGTCGCGAGCGACGCGCGTCAGAGATCGAGGCCCAGCTGCCCCCCGAGGGGGCCAGCTTCCCCCGGTGCCGGCGAGGTGACGCGCGGCAACGACGGCACGGGACGATCGGCCAGTCGGTAGCGCTCGCGAAGCTCGGCCACCGCAGTGCCGAGGCTCCGCTCGACCCCGGCGGGGACGCGGGTCCCGGGATAGAGACGGCGGTACATCGACGTCAGCTCCGGCGCCTCGGCGCGCAGGAAGCCGTCGAAGTGCTCGCGCACGCCGGGCTCGAGATGGAGAACCCCCGATCCGAGGAAGGCCGCCCCGTGCTCCGCTGCGGCCCGGACGACCGCTTCCAGGTTCGCGCGGTCGGTGGTCAGTCCGGGCACGATCGGCGCCAGCAGCACGCCGGCCTGGATGCCCACCGCCGCGAGGGCGGCGACCGCCCGCAGCCGCTGGCGCGGTGGCGCTGTCCCCGGCTCGAGACGCCGCCAGAGATCCCGGTCGAGCGTCGTGAGGCTCACGCAGACAGTTGCTCCGGCGCGGTCGCGCAGCGTCTGCAGCACGTCGCGGTCCCGCATCACCATCGGTCCCTTGGTCACGACGCTCGCCGGCGTCTCTGCCTCCGCCAAGGCCTCGAGGATGCCGCGCGTCAGCCGATACCGTCCCTCGATCGGCTGATAGGGATCCGTGGCCGTCCCGACGGCCACCAGCTCTCGCCGCCAGCCCCGCCGGGCCAGCTCTCTCCGCAGGACGGCCACGGCGTTCACCTTGACGAGGATGACGCCGGAGAAGTCCTCGCCCGCGCCCATGTCGAGGTAGGTGTGGTACCGCCGCGCGAAGCAGTAGTGACAGCCGTGCACGCACCCGCGATAGGGGTTCACGCTCCAGCGGAACCCCATGCCGAGCACCGGGTTGAGGACGCTCTTGGCCGTGGTCTCGACGTAGCGGGGGCCCACGACGTGGTACTATACAACTGTAGAGTCCGACCCCGCAACTGCCTGGCCGGAGCCAGTGCTAGCGGCGAAACGGCGGGCGTCCCCCTCCCCCTGGGCCGCGACGATCGTCGCGCGGTCCGCGGCCCGGGGGTCGGCCTCCGCCGGGCCCACCCTGGGACCGGGCCTGGTCGACGACGAGGTTCCGGTCCCGGAACACACGGCCGTTCAGCTCGTCCACCGCGCGCACTGCCTCCTCGGGCGTCGACATCTCGACGAAGCCGAACCCTCTAGGCCGGCCCGTGAACTGGTCGGTGACGATCCTCACCGACTCCACGGTTCCAGCCTGCTGGAAGAGCTCCCGAAGATCTTCCTCCGTGGCCTGGTAGGACAGGTTCCCTACGAAGAGCTTCGCGGACATCGGTCACCTCCGGCCTCGGGGAGAGACGAAAATGCCCCCGGAGAGGCACACCTCTCCGAGGGCCGCCAGCGGACGATCACACGTGGCTCAAGATGAGCTCCGTGAAGTGCGACGAACGTACTCGGGGCCCCGGATCGGTGTCAAGCGGCTTTCGGCTCCGAGCCACCTGGGCCCTGGGTCAGAGGTAGACGCCCCGGCTGGCCCCCCCGTCGACCGTGATCGACGCGCCCGTGATGAAGCCGGCTCGCTCGGAGGCGAGGAACACGACGAGGTCGGCGACGTCCTCGGGCCGGCCGATCCGCCCCAGCGGCTGCTGCCGCGCAGCCTCCGCCCGGAACGCCTCGACCGACTTTCCCTGCGCCTGGGCCTGCTGGGCCGCCAGCCGATCCCACCGCTCGGTCGCCGTCGCGCCCGGACTGACGGCGTTCACGAGGATCCCGTCCGGAGCCCCGAGATCGGCGAGCGCACGCGTGAAGTTGATCAGGCCGGCGTTGGCGATGCCGCCCGCCATGTAGGTCGTCGCCGGGTTGCGGGCGGCCGCCCCGATGACGTTGACGATGCGCCCCCAGCGGCCCGGTCGCATGGCCGGGATCGCCGCCTGGGCCATCCGCACGTACCCGAGGATCTTCAGCCGCCAGTCGTCCGCCCACTGCTCCGCGGGGGTGGTCAGGAAGTCGCCGCCCCGGATCGCGCCGGCGTTGTTCACCAGGATCTCGAGCCGCCCGTAGCGCGCCACGACGGCGTCCACGACGCGGCGCGGTCCGTCGGGCTGGGCCAGGTCGGCGGCCACGGTCAGCACCTCCGCCCCCTTGGCGCCCAGCGCGTCCGCGGCCTCCCGGAGAGCGTCCTCGCCTCGCGCCGCCAGCGCGAGGCGACAACCCTCCGCCGCCAGCCCGGCGGCAACCGCCCGGCCGATCCCCTTCGAGCCACCCGTCACCAGCGCGATCCGGCCCTCGAGCCCTAGCTCCACGACCCTCCTCCTTTCCGACCCGTCAGCGTGAGAGAGCCGCGTATCGCGCGGCCTGCTCCCCCGCGAGCCGGCCGAACACGGCGCCCGCCATGAGCCCAGTGCCGCCCGGGTAGTTCTCGTAGAAGAGGCCGCCCACCAGCTCACCGGCCGCGTGGAGGCCGGGGATCGGCCGGTCCTCGGTGTCCAGGACCTCGGCGCGCGTCGTCACGCGGACGCCGCCGAACGTGAAGGTGATGCCGCACGTCACCGCGTAGCCGACGAACGGTGGGGCGTCGAGTGGGAGCGCCCAGTTCGACTTGGGCGGGACGAGGCCGCGGGTCCCCTTCCCGTCCAGCACGGCCGGATTGAACTCACCGGGCCCGACCGCCGCGTTGAACTCGGAGACGGTCCGAACAAGACCGCGAGGGTCGATCTCGAGCTTCCGGGCGAGGTCCTCGATGGTCCCCGCCTCGGCCTTCGTCACCTCGCGGATGCGGTACTCCTCGCGCAGGATCGGCACGACCTTCTGGTCGAAGATCTGGAAGGCGAGGCGCTGAGGCTGCCGGAGGATCTCGCGCCCGTACTTCGCGTAGGTGAAGTTCCGGAAGTCGGCGCCCTCGTCGACGAACCGCTCGCCCCGGACGTTCACGATCAATCCGAGCGGGTACGAGTGCTTCTGGAACATGTCGCCGACGCGGCGGTCGCCGAACGGCGGGGATCCCGCGTCCCAGGCAACCGCGTGGCATCCCGACCAGTTGCCGTACGCCTGGGCTCCCGCGTCCAGGGCCATCCGGATCCCGTCACCCGTGTTGTGCCGGGTGCCACGGACCCGCGCGAGCTCCCAGCCCGGACCGAGGTACCGCGTGCGCCACTCCGGGTTGGCCTCGAAGCCGCCCGACGCCAGCACCACCGATCGGGCCGAGACCTCGAAGAACCCGTCGGCGCCGCGACAGGCCAGGCCGCGGATCGCCCCCTTCGGGTCGAGGAGCAGGCCGGTCGCCTTGGTCCCGTAGCGCACCTCGACCCCCAGTCGCTCGGCGTCGGCGTAGAGCGCCTGGATCAGGCCCGGCCCCCCGCCGACCGCCTCCACGTTGAGGCCGCCCCAGAGGCGATGCTTCCCACCCACCTGGAACGACTGGCGCCCCAGCATGAGGATCCACCGGACGCCGTGACCTCGCATCCACACGACCGTCGGGCGCGACTGGCGGATGAGGAGATCCGCCAGGTCGGGCTCGCTGAGCCCTTCCGTCAGCCGCATGAGGTCGTCGAGGAACTGCTCGCTGGCGTACGCCGGCACGTCCAGGGCACGCGCCTCCTCGTCGGTGACGTCGACCAGGACGTCCCGCCGGAGATCCTCGAGTCCGGCATGGGTGAACCGGAACCCACCCGCGGTGAAGAAGGAGTTGCCGCCCCGCTCGTGGAGGGGCGCCTTCTCCAGGAGCAGCACGCTCGCGCCCGACTCCCTGGCCGCCAGGGCCGCGCACAGGGCGGCGTTGCCGCCGCCCACCACGATCACGTCGTACCCGCCCGGCTGAGACGCGCTGGTCTTCATGGTCAAATCGGGATCTCCGTGCCCATGCTGCGCTCGCGGGCCCGGGCGAGGACCCGCACGGCAACGGCCATGTCCTCCATCGCCGCGCCCTGCGACTCGAACAGCGTGATCTCCTCGGGACGGGTCCGTCCGGGACGCCGGCCCGCGACGACCTCCCCGAGCTCGTGGACGTCCTCCCAGCGGATCACGCCTTGCTCGAGCGCCGCGACCAGGTCGCCGCACTCGAGACGCGCCTGCTCGAGGGAGTCCGTCACCACCAGGCTCGCGCGGCGCACCGCCTCGACGTCGATCTCCGCCCGCTGAAGAGCGTTCGAGCCCGCGGCGTTCACGTGGGCGCCGGGCTCGATCCAGCGACCCTCGAGCACCGGCGTCTTCGAGCTGGTGATCGTGATCAGGATCGAGGCATCGCGGGCCGCCGCCTCGGGCCGGTCGACCGCCACGATCGGCACACCCAGCACCGAGCCCACCTCCTCGGCGAACCGCGCGCGCCTCGATGGATCGCGTCCGTACACCCGGACCTCCCGCACGCGCCGGACGGCGCACACGGCCTCGAGCTGGGAGCGAGCCTGCCATCCCGTCCCGTAGCACCCGACGCAGTCGGCGTCCTCACGGGCCAGATGCCTGGTCGCCACGCCGGACGCGGCGCCGGTCCGCGTCTGGCCGAGCTTGTCGGCCTCGATGACGGCGAGCAGCGAGCCGGTCTCCGCGGAAAAGAGCAGCACCACGAACTTGGCGCCTCCGCGAACGGTCGCGTACGCCTTGAGGCCCATCACCCGCGCTTCCGGCAGGGCCGCCGGCATCACGTGCATCAGCCCTCCGGGCACCGGCAGGCGGACGCGGGGCTTGTTGGTCAACTTTCCCTCGCCCTGCCACCGGAATGCCTCCTCCACGGCCTCCAGGGCCAGCGACATGGGCAGGAGCATCGTCACCTCGGCCTCGTTCAGCAGGAGCGCCATCGGATCTCCTCGTCCAACGCCGGGCTCGGCCAGCCCGGGATCACCGCCGGCGTCCTTCCCGCCGCCAACGCCGCCAGCGCGGCCCGGAGCTCGCCGAGCCAGCCGTTCGCATCCAGGGGAAGCGCCGCGGCGCCCCCCGCCACCTTCGCCACGCCCTCCGTGAGGAGCGACCGCGCCCCCTCGTGGTTCCCGTTCTCGAGATGATGGAACGCCACCGCGACCTGGATCAGCCCCTGGAGCGCCGTCCGCACCGGATCCGCCGCGCGGAACCAGGCCGGCTCGAGCAGCTCGTGCACCTCGAAGAAGAGACCGTGATTCGCCAGGGCCGCGGCCCGGCGGAGGAGCCGCACCATGCCATCGTGGCCCCGATCCTGCCAGCCGTCGACAGCCGACGTCGCCCGCCCCGCGCGGTCGCCCAGCACGGGACCGTGGGCTCGATGAGCGCCCGCGAGCCTCACCCGACCGGGCTCGACCGACTCGAACCAGCCCAGCCGGAGGAGCCGGTCGGCATCCGCCGGGTCGACGGTCCCTCCGTCTTCCCGCGAGGCGCGCGCGAGGGCCGCGAGCGTCGCCCTCGCCTCACCCGACTCGAACGCGTCCAGGATCAGCTCGGCGAGCCGGTTGCGAAGCCCGAGCGGCAGCGGTCCGACGGCCACGTCATCCTCCATCCGCGCTTCGCGCTCTGGCCCCGCCGCGCTCCGGCGCCCTGGCCGCCGCGTACCCCTGAGCCAGGCCGGGTCAGACGGAAGCCCCGCGCCCGGCGGCCTTCTCGAACAGCCGGTCGTCGAGACGCAGCGAGCTCCCGGTGCCTCCCTGCCTGACCATGAGCCACTCGGCGAGGATCGAGACGGCGATCTCCTCGGGCGCGCGGGCGCCGATGTCGAGGCCGATCGGCGCCCGCAGCGCGCGGATGCGCTCCAGCGGGAAGCCGTCCGCCACCAGCCGTTCCGTCACCAGGATGGCCTTCCGCCGGGCCCCGATCAGCCCGACGTAGCGGGCGGAGGTCCGCAGCGCGGCGGCCGTCGCCTCGTAGTCGAGGTCCTGGTTACGCATCGCGATCACGACGGCCGTCCCCGGCCCGACCGGCAGCCATCCGAGTGTCTCGCCGACCGGCGCCGCGACGATCCGGTCGGCTTCCGGGAAGCGCTCTCGGCTCGCGTACTCCGATCGGTCGTCGACCACGGTCACCGAGACGCCGAGGAACCGAGCGAGACCCGCCAGCGCCTTTCCCACGTGGCCCGCCCCGACGATGACCAGCGCCGGCGGGGGACCGAAGGGCTCGGCGTAGAGCTGCGCGCCGGCCTCCCCGCCCATCTCGGGCGCCTCCCGCGCCAGCGCGCGCCTCCCGAGGTCGGTGGCGGCGTCCATGAACGCAGGGTCCGACACGGATCCGGCGACGCCCCCCTCGCGCACGACGACGCGCGCGCCCGACACCGGGCCGTCGAGGGCCGTGACGACGGCGAGTGGCTCACGGCCGTCCGTGGCCTCGATCACCGGCCGCAGCCACGCGAGCGCGGAAGCGTCGAGGGGCTCGACGAACACGACCATGGTGCCACCGCAGGCGAGTCCCCAGTCGTCGACGCCGGTCGACAGAACGTACTCGCGGAGCCCGCGGGAGCCGCCGACGGCGGCCTGCGCGGCCTCGCGAACGGCCTCCGCCTCGACCGCGCCGCCGCCGAGAGTTCCGGCGAGCCGCTGACCGTCGCGGGCGAGGAGGCGGGCTCCGACCTTCTGGGGCGTCGAGCCCCGCGTCCCGACGAGCGTCGCGAGCCCCACGCGCTCCCCACGCTCGGCGAGACGGGCAGCCTCGCGCAAGACCTCGACCGTCACCTGCGGCTCTCCGGAGCTCCGCCGAGTCTCACGGGACACGCACCACACGAGTGCCGGCCAGGAAGTCGTGGAGCCCGCGACGGTCCGCCCGCGCGGCCGCCATGATCAGGCCGATCCCGAGGGGCAGCGCCGCCAGCACCGTCGCCACACACCGCCCGAAGGCGCGGACGTATCCGATCGGCGCGCCTTCCTCGTCGATCACTCGCACGCCCACGAGGCGCTTGCCGACCGTCTGCCCGGCCGTGCCGTGACCCAGGACGAAGTACGCGACGGGCGCGAAGTAGAGCCAGGTGACGCCGAGCGCGTGCGCGACCAGGTGGAGGCCCGGGGCGAGGGCGGCGAGCGCGGCCGCGAGCCACAAGCCCACTCGCACGAGGAGGACGACCAGCGCGACGTCCACCGCCAGCGCGGCCGCGCGGCGCCAGACCCCCGCCGGCGCGCCCGGGACGACATCCGTCGACACCTCGCGACGTCGGGCGCTCGCCCAGCTCGGAGCCCCACGGGGGCGCGCTCCACGGGTCGCCGGGCTGGATCGGCGCGGGCGCATCCGCGGGCCCGCGCGGAGCGGTCGCAGTCCACTCGCGCGCGTCGTCCATGGGTGCCGCCACTATAGCAGACCGCCCGGTATAATACCGGGCGCCGCCATGATTCCCGTCGCGGATGCGATGGCCCGGATCCTTGCCGACGTGACGACCACGACGCCGGAGGAAACCCTCCCGTTGGCGCGCGGGTTGGGGCGCGTCCTGGCGCGTGATGTCCCGGCTCCCTTCGACGTCCCGCCCGCGGACAACTCGGCCGTCGACGGCTACGCGGTGCGAGCATCCGACCTCCGCCCCGGAGCCCGCGTGCGGCTCCGCGTCGTGGCCGACCTCCCCGCAGGCGCCGTCTACACCGGGAGCCTCGAGCCCCGCGAGACCCTCCGCATCATGACCGGCGCGCCGATCCCGCGCGGCGCGGACACCGTGGTGCCCAAGGAGCTCAGTCAAGCCACGGGAGACGCGGTCGAGCTCGGAGCGGTCGAATTCGGCGCAAACGTGCGTGCTCGCGGCGAGGACGTCCGGACCGGCTCGATCGTGCTGCGGGCGGGATCCGTGCTGCGCCCGCAGGACCTGGGTCTCATCGCGTCGCTCGGCTTCGACGCGGTCACGGTCCACCGGCGGCCGCGCGTGGCGCTCCTCTCCACCGGCGACGAGGTCGTCGAGCCGGGCCGGCCGCGGCGGCCGGGGCAGATCTACGACGCGAACCGGTTCTCGCTCGGCGCGATGGTCGAGAGCGCAGGGGCCCAGCCGATCGACCTCGGGATCGTGCCCGATCTGCGGGACGTGCTCCGTGACCATCTTCTCCGGGCGGCGGAGGGGGCGGACGTGGTGCTCACCTCCGGCGGCGTCTCGGTGGGCGACTACGACCTCGTCAAGAGCGTGCTCGGAGAGATCGGGGGAATCGACTTCTGGCAGGTCGCCATGCAGCCCGGGCGCCCCCTGGCAGTGGGTCGCATCGCCGGGGCCCAGTTCTTCGGCCTTCCGGGCAACCCGGTCGCCTCCGTCCTGTGCTTCCACCTCTTCGTGCGCCCGGCGCTCTGGAAGCTCGGGGGCCGGACGCGGCTCGAGCCCGAGTGCGTCACCGCGGCCGCCGTCGAGCCGATGCGGAAGAAGGCGGGGCGGCGCGAGTTCAAGCGAGGCGTCCTCCGGTTCACCGACCAGGGCTTCGAGGTCTCGACCACCGGCCCGCAGGGCTCGGGCATCCTGTCCTCCATGGTCGCCGCCAACTGCCTGATCATCCTCGAGGAGGACCGCGGCGACATCCAGATCGGCGAGCGCGTGCTCGTCGAGCCCTTCTGAGGCCGACCCCGTGACCCAGCGGATCACCACCGACCTCATCGACGGCGTGAAGGAGATGGTGGCGGAGCTCTGCACGGGCTGGGCCCGCACCCTCCCCGACCTCGTTCACGCCGACGTCCGGCTCGAGGTGACCGAGACCAAGGTGGCGGGCGTCGAGAACGGCGAGCCGAAGTCCGCCAGCGACGACTACGCGTGCGCCTTCGGCGTCCGCGTGCTGGCCGGAGGCTCCATGGTCGGCGCCGGGTATCTCGGGGGCGTCCTGGGCGCCGCCGACGTGCCGCGGCTCCGCGAGATCCTGCGCGACGCGCTCGCCCGCGCGCACCGCCGCGCCGCCCGGAGCGGCGCGGCCAAGGCCGAGGCGCGAGCGAAGTTCCCCGGCCTGGGCGCGGCGCTCGCCGACACGCGGCTGGCGCCGGTGCGGGTCGCGCGGGACGTCATCCCCGCCGTGTACCGGGTCGATCCGCGCTCGATGCCGCTCCAGGACATCATCCGGGCCACCACCGAGATCGGCCGGGAAGTCCGCGCGCTGGACCCGCGGCTGACCTACAGCTACCTCGGCGCGTTCACGGAGCTCTCCCGCGAGCTGTTCGCCTCGACGGAAGGCGCCCTGATCGATCAGACGTTCGCCCTGACCCAGGGCATGGCCTATGTGGTCGGGACCACCACGGAGTCGAGCCAGGAGATCTACGACGTCGTCGGACACCAGCGAGGCTGGGAGATCCTGACCGACGGCATCCGCGAGCCGTACATGGAGCTGCCGGACTTCCGGACCTTCGCCCTCGCCCTCGCCCGCGAGGCCATCGACCTCGCGACCGCGCCGCCGCTCCCCTCCACCGACCGGGACGTCGTGGTCGTCACCGATCCCCACTACAACACGCTGGTCGCGCACGAGATCGTCGGCCACCCCTCCGAGCTCGACCGTGGACTCAAGATGGAGATGGCCTACGCGGGCCGCTCGTGGCTGCTCGGGGGCCCGGACGACACCCAGGTCGGGCGGCCGGTCGCCTCGCCGCTCGTGTCGGCGTACTCGGATCCTTCCCTCCCCGGCTACGGCCACTACGCGTACGACCACGACGGCACGCCCGCCCGGCGCGTCGTCCACATCGACCGCGGCGTCTTCCGTGGCTTCATGAACAGCCGGCAGACCGCCGCCATCCTCGGCGACGAGCCGAACGGACACTACAAGGCCGCCGAGGCCTCGCTGGTGCCGCTCATCCGGATGTCCAACACCGTCTTCGCCGCCGGCGTCGACGATCCCCGTCGCATCGTGCGGGACGTCGAGCAGGGCTACTTCCTCGTCGGGCACCGCATCCCGTCCATCGCCGAGAGCCGAGAGAACTTCCGGATCTCCGCCCGGCGCGTCTACGAGATCCGGAACGGCGAGCTGGGTCGCCTCTACCGGGACGGCGGGATCACGGCCGATTCGCGCGACTACCTGATGAACGTCGACGCGGTCGGCACCGACTTCCGCCTCTATCCGATCCCGAACTGCGGCAAGGGACAGCCCATGCAGACGAAGCGGCTCGGCAACGGCGGGTCCGACCATGCGAAGCCGCGCCCGGCTCACCGGCGGGAGCTGATGAGCTGGGACCGTCGCCTCGCGCGTTCCCGCCGGGGCGACTGACTCTCGTGGGCTCGCTCGCCTCCACGACGGCCGACCTCGCCCGCGCCGCGCGGGACGCGCTGGCGTTCCTCGGCACCGTGCCCGACGTCCTCGAGAGCGAGGTCTTCGCCGCGGCGAACGGCCAGCTCCTCACCCGGCTCTCCTATGCCTCCCACGTTCCCTCCAACGGGGTCGAGGAGCCCAAGTCGTCCGAGTCCCGCGGCATCGGGCTTCAGGTCGTGTTCCGGGGCGCGGACGGCCCCCGGCTCGGCTTCGGATCGGAGCCGTCCGATCTCTCGCTGGACGGCGTCCGGCGCGCACTGGCCAAGGCGCGCGAGGGAGCGGTGCGCGACCCGGCCTTCGTGTCCCTCCCCCGGCCCGGCCCGGAGCGGCGGGCGCTCCAGGCCTACCACGATCCTCGGCTCTTGGAGCTCGACGACGAGGACCTGGTATCGGCAGGCTGGAGAGTCGTGACGGGCGCGCTCGCCACGTTCACGGCCTCCTCGCGCCTCGCCGAGCTCGCCGACAGCGAAGAGGGCCTGCGCCGCTTGGGTCTCCTCCTGGGCGGCGACGTCACGATCGTGCAGGAGCGCATCGCCATCTGCGCGACCCACCTTCCGGAGGTGCAGACCGACGAGTCGACGCTGATCACGGCCGCGACGACCGCCATGGTCGAGTCGATGGACGCGAAGGGGTCGGGCTGGTCCACCGGCACGCGGCTCGACGAGTTCACCGAGGAGGCCGGCGTGGAAGCGGCGCACGCGGCCATCCGCGCGATGGGCGGCGAGCGGGTCCCCTCGGGCCGCTACCGGGTCGTGCTCGGACCACAGCCCGTGACCGATCTCCTCAACAACCTGGTCCTGCCCGCGCTCCACGCCGGGAGCTTCTACACGTCGACCTCGCCGTTCCTGGGCCGCTTCGGCCAGCGCGTGGCCGCGCCGGCGCTGTCGATCTACGATCACGGCGCCCTGGCCGGACTCACGGGATCGAAGGGCATCACGTGCGAGGGGCTCCCCACCGGGCGGACGGACCTCGTCACCGACGGCGTCCTCACCGGACTCCTCACCAACTGGTACGAAGCGCAGCGGCTCCTCCGCGATCCTCAGGCGCGGCTGAAGCTGGGGGTCGAGCCCGCCCAGGCCGCGAGCGGGCTCGTGGCGCGGAACGGCTTCCGCTTCGCCGCGGGCGGGGGCCGAAGCTTCGCGACGACGCCCGGCACGGCGGCGACCAACGTGTTCGTGGAGGGCCAGGACGGGGTCTCGCTCGACGACCTCTGCCGGCGAGTGGGCGACGGTCTCTACGTCGGCCGGATCTGGTACACGTACCCGATCAACGGGCTCCAGGCCGGCGACTTCACCTGCACCGTCATCGGCGACTCCTACCTGATCCGGGACGGCCGGATCGCCGCCCCTCTCAAGGCGAACGTCGTGCGGATCAGCGACAACATCACGAGCGTGCTGGAGGGCATCCTCGGCGTGACGCGGGAGACCAAGGCCACGACGGTGTGGGGAGGCGACGAGGTCGTGTACGCGCCCTCGATCGCCGTCGCCGCCCTCCAGGTCGACGAGATCGCCGGCTTCGTCGAGACGCTGTAGGTCCGACATGGGGCGAGTGCCGGTATTCGTGGGTGTGACCACGCTCCCGAGCCGCATCGGGCGGCTCCGACCGACCGTCGACTCGCTGCTGGCGCAGACCGTCCCTCCCGATCAGATCCTCGTATGCGATCCCCACCGATCGGTGCGGGAGGGCAGCGAGTACATACTGCCCGAATGGCTGGTGGCGCCCTCACCGGTCGTGAAGCTCGTCCGCTGCCGGACCGACTACGGGCCAGGGACGAAGCTCCTCGGCTCCCTGCCGCACGTGCTCACGGATGCCTGCCTCATCGTGGTCGACGACGACCCGGTGTACAAGCCCTTCTTGGTAGAGCACCTGTATCAGGCTCAGCTCAGCCCGGCGCGCCGCGGCCTTCAGCTTCTCCGTCCATCGGCTCGGACTGGCGCGCTGCGGGCAAGGAGCGGACGGCTTCAGCTTCTGGACCCCGAATCTGGCTGGTATCGAGGCGTTCGCCCGAGTGGACCTTCGGAGCCGCCACCTCTTCCTAGCGGACGACTATTGGATCTCCCTGTTCCTGCAAAACAAGCGGGTTTCCATCGAGAGCCTGCAGCGCATGCTCCCCCCGGGGGAGCTGGCGTGGGAACGCACGCATGCCGACAACCAGTTGAGCCGCCTCACCGGTGAGCTGCGCCCCTCGAACGTGATCCGGGAAGGTTCGCGGTATTTCTTCGGCACCGACCTCCCCGGAAGACGGCTCCGCCTCCTCCACTTCCTCAGCCGCGTGAAGGGCGCCTTCGCCTCAATCCGGTGGCGGGTAACGCGGCTCAGTTCGAAGGCGGGCGGCCGGCGGGCGCGCGGCGGGTCTCGACGATCGTGACGCGACGTGGCCACGGTCTGCCCGTCCAGATCGACGCCCTCCACCACCACGAAGTCTCCGACCAGGACGTCCACGAGCGCCACGGCCATCTCACCGAAGGCGCTACGGCCCCGCATGTCGCCCAGGCGCAGGCGGCTGGCCGCGACGACCGGCGTATCGGGCTCGACACGGACCTCGTGGCGGATCGGCACCCCGCGGCGGCCGAGCTCCTCGACCACGAGGAGCCCTCGGCCCAGGTCGACATCCATCACGTGGCCCGAGTACCGACGCAGCCCCTCCGCGCCGGCGGGCGCCGCCGCAACCACGCCCGCGAGCGTCCCGAGCCACACCGCGATCAGGACCGCCCGTGCGCCGCGTCCCATCAGTCCGACAGCCTCAGCAGCATCCCGGTTCGCCGGGCACGCTGGATCGCCCACGTCAGGAGCGCGTAGCCGCCCGCCAGGTACACCACGGCCAGCCCGTAGCCGCGAAGGAGCGGTGCCGTGAAGACCGGCGCGTAGCCGAGGTTCGCCCGAAACGCCTCGAGAAAGTGCGTGAAGGGCACGCCGGCCGCCACGGTCTGGAGCGGCCCCGGCAGGAGGGACACGGGGTAGTACACCCCGCACACGAGGAGCACCAGGCTCACGCCCGACCAGGCCGACACCTCCGCCCTGAGGCCGAAGAGCATGAGGAGCGTCGACACGAGGAGCCCGACTCCGGCCGCGGAGAGGAGAAGACCGGCCAGGAGCGCCGCGGCGGGGCCCGGGCCGTGAGCGAGGACGTTCACGCCGAACGCCCAGTGGCTCACCACCGCCTGCAGGGCGAACACGGCCGTCCCGCGCACGAGACCCATCAGCCACGACCCCAGCACGAGGTGCCAGGGTCGGATGGGAGCGACGAGCTGATGCTTGACGCTCTTCGCCCACATGTCGAACAAAACCGCGTAGGCCACGTCCAGCTGGCAGACCTGCACGGTCGAGAGGGCGAACGTCCCGACCAGCACGAAGACCACGGTCTCCGGCGCCACCCCGAGAAACGTGGTCAGGAGCCCGACCGACAAGAGGTTCACGATCGGCCAGAAGACGATCTCGAACACCGTGAACACGTTGCGGCGAGTCATCCGCCAGTTGCGCAGGAAGAACGCGGAGACCTTGACGAGCTCCCCCGCGAGCGGGGAGCCGAGCCCGGGCGAACGGCCGATCGCGTCGACGCTCATCGGGGCCACTGCGGGCGCCGGCCGCTCATCGCACGAGCCGGATGAACACCGACTCGAGGGTCGGCTCGGCCACGGTCACGTCGGTCACCGGAACGCCGCGCTCGTCGAGATGGCGGAGGAGCTCCGGCAGGCGCTTCCGGGCATCGTCGACGACCACCCGGACACGGCCGGCCTCGAGCGTGCAGGCCAGCACGCCCGGGAGGCCCGCGAGCCCTCGCCAGCCCTCCCCCTCGACGGCGAGCTCGACGCGGTCGCCCAGCAGGATCTCGCGCTTGAGGGTGCCGGGATCGCCCTGGGCGAGGATCTGCCCCTGGCGAAGGAAGACCACCTCGTCGCAGAGCTGCTCGGCCTCCTTCATGTAGTGCGTGGACAGGAGGATCGTCACGCGGCGCGACCGGCGGAGCGCGGCGATCTGCTCCCGGATCCGGGCCGAGATGTCGGGATCGAGCCCCACCGTCGGCTCGTCCAGGATCAGGACCTCCGGATCGTTCACGAAGGCCTTCGCCAGGGCGAGGCGCTGCTTGAGCCCCGTCGACAGCTCGTTGTACGGGACCGCCGCGTGCGCCGTCAGCTCGAACTGCTCGAGGAGCGCGCTCACCCGCGGCCGCCGGATGGCCCCACGCACCCCGTAGCTCCGCGCGGCGACGTCGAGGATTTCCCGGGGCGTCAGGCTCCAGAGGAAGGACGCACTCCCCGACGAGAGATTGATGCGCTCGCGCACCCGGTGAGCGTCACGGATCACGTCGAGGCCGAGAACTCTCGCCTGGCCGGTGTCCGGGACGAGCAACGTCGCCAGGATCGAGAGGAGCGTGGTCTTGCCGGCACCGTTCGGGCCGAGAACGCCGAAGATGGCACCACGTGGCACGGCGAAGGAGACGCCCCGCAGAGCAGCCTGCGTCCGGCGACGTGGCCACCCGGTGCGGAACGTCTTGGCGAGGTCACGGACTTCGACCGCCGGCTCGGTCGTCGTCACGTGGCTTATCGTACCATCTTCCGGCCGGTGAGGTCCTCGAACACCCGGTCCCGGCGCGGTTGCGTCGTCAGGCGAATGGCTCTTTTCGAGCACTTGCGGCGTCTCGGGGCACTCGGCGTATCATCCGGTCCGTGACCGATCCGCAGGAGTGGTCCGCCGCCGTCGCGGACGTCCCTCCGGGACGTCCGCGAAGTTCCCGCTCCGGTGGCGCGGGGCGACGGTCGAGGGCTTTGTCGTCAACGTCGAGGGCCGCTACCACGCGTACGTCAACCGGTGCGCCCACGCCGGGACTCCCCTCGACTGGTGGCCCAACGAGTTCTTCACGGACGACGGCCGGCTCTTGATCTGCGCCACGCATGGGGCGCTCTTCGAGCCGGACACCGGGCAGTGCGCCGGGGGACCGTGCGGCGGCGCGGCCCTCTGGCCCCTCGCCGTGCGGGTCGAAGACGACCAGGTCGTCGTGAGCGTCCGGCCGGAAGACGCGGACGGTGCTCACGACGCCTGACCGGACGGCTCGTGACGGACGAGCTCCGCGTGGATGACCGGGCCGCCGTCCAGGCGGCGAACGAGCGCTTCTACCGGGCGTTCGAGAGCCTCGACCTCGCGGAGATGGATCGGGTCTGGGCCCACGACGACCACGTCGCCTGCGTGCACCCGGGCTGGAGCCGGCTCCACGGGTGGGACGCGGTGCGCCGCTCCTGGGCGGCCATCTTCCAGAGCACGTCGGAGATGCGCTTCACCATCACCGACGTACGCGCCGAGGTGCGCGGCGACCTCGGCTGGGTCCACTGCACGGAGAACATCATCTCCGAGACGCGCGGGAGCCTCGCGATCACCGCGATCCTCGCGACCAACGTCTTCGCGCGAAATGCCGGGCGATGGCTCATGGTGCACCACCACGCCTCGCACATCCTGGCGCCCCAGGACCCCGGGCCGGAGACCGCCTGAGCAGATTGGCGCGCATCGTGCGGCCGGCCCTGGTCTCGACGCTGGCGCTCCTGTCGGGCTGCGGCACCGCCCTCGAGCGCGGGCTCATCTATCACCCGTCGACGACGCTCGAGGGCACCCCGGCCGCGCTCGGCCTGGCGTTCGAGGACGTGGAGGCGACCGCCGCGGACGGCGTCCGCCTCCACGGCTGGCACGTCCGGGGCACGCGGGCCGCGACCCTCCTCTACTGTCACGGCAACGCCGGGAACATCTCCCATCGGATCCCGAAGCTCCGGGCGCTCCACGACCGGCTCGGCCTGTCGATCCTGATCTTCGACTACCGCGGGTACGGCCGGAGCGCGGGCGCGCCGGACGAGGCCGGCACCTACGCCGACGCCCGCGCCATGCGCGCGTGGCTCAGGGCGCGAGGCGCCGAGCCCGTCGTCTATCTCGGCGCCTCGCTGGGCGCCGCGGTCGCCGTCCGGCTGGCCGCGGAGGAGCCGCCGGCGGCCCTGGTCCTCGAGGCGCCGTTCGCGTCCGTCCAGGCCATGGCCAACGCCACCCTACCCGGCGCGGGCTGGCTGTTCCGGACGCGCTACGACGCCCTCGGGACCGTCGGGCGAGTGCGCGCGCCCGTCCTGGTCCTTCACGGCGACGCCGACGAGGTGGTGCCCTATCGTCAGGGGCGCGCGGTCTTCGAGGCCGCGCGCGATCCCAAGGCCTTCCGGACGATCCCCGGTGGCCGCCACAACGATCTTCTGGAAGCAGGAGGTGAGACGTACTGGCGGGCGTGGACCGAGTTCCTCGCGGCCCACCTCCCCTACTGAACGCGAACGACCGTGTCGGCGGGCAGGCGGCCGAGCAGGTCCTGCAGGGCCGCGTCCAGGTACCCCGGTTCCTTCGACTCGAGCGTCACCCGCACCTTGTACTCCGGGTTCGTGAACTCCGGGTACGATCCGCACAGAACGTCGGGGAAGCTCCTGAGCGTCGCGTTGATGTGCTCGGCCAGCGTCCCCTCCCCGACCCTGAAGAAGACGATCCGCAGGAGATAGGGGCGCTCGCGGAAGCGCTCCTTGATCGCGTCGAACTTGCGGCGAAAGATCTCCGGGACTCCGGGGAAGACGTGGACGTTCCGGACCACCACCACGGGAACGATCAGGTGGTCGGAGGCCAGGAGCTCGGCCCCCTCCGGCACCTCGGCCATCTTGAGCCGCGCGTCGTTGAGGCGCCCCTGGTACACCTGCTCCAGCGACAGCGACCAGACCGGGGTCCCGGACCACGCGCTGCCCGAAGGCGCGCGCCACCCCCTCGATCGTGACGTCGTCGTGCGTCGGCCCGACGCCGCCGGAGGTGAACACCCAGTCGTAGGTCCGGGAGAACTCGGCGACCTCCCGCGCGATCAGGTCGACCTCGTCGGGAACGACCGCGATCTTCCGCACGTCGACCCCGAGCTGACGGAACTCGCGGCACAGGTACACCGCGTTCTGGTCGGCGACCTTCCCGGAGAGGATCTCGTTGCCGATGAGGACGATCCCGGCCGTCTTCGCCATCGCCGACCCGATGCGCCCCGCGCGTCAGCCGCGGGCGAACTCCTCCTTGGCCGCGCGAACCCGCCCGGGGTCCGCCAGGAGGTCGTACGCGGTCATTGCCATCGTCTTGGCGGCGGCGAGCATGCCCGCGTGGGCCAGCGGCTTGACCGCGGCGTCGACGAAGTCGCGCGTGTGGATCGCCATCCCCGTGGGCGCGATGGCGACCATCGGCTGGATCGTGGGCAGGGCCTGGCTCACGTTGCCGACGTCGGAGGAGCCCAGCCGGTCCGGGATGGGCTCTCCCTCGACGAGCCCGGCGTCCCGCATGTTGGCGGCGAAGAGGTCGAGAAGCGTCTGGTTCCGCTTGAGAGGCTCGTAGACCATCTCGTTCTGGGTCACCGTCAGCTTCGCCCCCGTCGCGCGCGCGGCCCCCTCGGCGCATGCCACCACCCGGCGGTAGAGCTCCCACATGGTGTCGATCTTCGGCGCCCGGACGTAGAACGTCGCCTTCGCGTACTCGGGGATGATGTTCGCCGCCGCCCCGCCGTTCGAGATGATCCCGTGGATCCGGCAGTCCGGCCGCACCTGCTGTCGCAGCATGCTGACCGCGTTGAAGGTCTGGATGCAGGCGTCGAGCGCGTTGATCCCGACCCAGGGATCGGCCGCGGCGTGGGCGGCCTTCCCGGCATACTCGAAATCGACCCGGACGATGCCGAGCAGGTCCTGGTGAAGGATGGTCCGGTCGAAGCCGTGGATCATCATCGCGCAGTCCACGCCCTCGAACGTTCCCGCCTTGAGGAGCTTCACCTTCCCGCCCCCGCCCTCCTCGGCCGGCGTGCCGATCACCTGGATCCGGCCCGCCGGGAGCCGCGACCGCACGGCGGCCAACGCGGCGCCCGCCCCCGCGCCCGACGTCGCGATGATGTTGTGCCCACACGCGTGCCCGATGCTGGGCAGCGCGTCGTACTCGCACATGATCGCGACCGTCGGACCGGCGCCGGCGCCGCTCACCGTCGCCCTGAACGCGGTGGGGACGCCGCCCACACCCCGTTCGACCTGGAAGCCCTTGGCCTCGAGAAACGCGCTGAGCCACCCGCAGGCCTGGACTTCCTGGTAGCCGAGCTCGGGGTGGTCGTGGATCTTCCGGGACAGCTCCTCCAGCTCGTGGGCCAGCCCATCGGCGGCGCGCTGGATGTCGGTCTTGAGCGTGCTCACGGGTCCTCCTCGATCGGGTGGCGGGGATGGTCACGCGACGTGCGGCAGCCCCAGCGGAGCGTAACACGGGGCCGGACCGGGCTCAACGCCGCTGCCCGAATCGTGGCGACCTGGACGACGCCCCGTGCGCTAGAATGATCATGCGGCGACGATCCATTCCCGAACCGCGCGGAGGCGGGCTGATGGCTCACGGTCCCGAAGATCCCCCGATCCGTCTGTCCGGCTGGGCGCTGATCCTGGGCGCCTCCTCGGGCTTCGGCGAAGCGACCGCGCTCGCGCTGGCCGGCGCCGGCATGTCGATCGTCGGCGTCCACCTGGACCGGAAGGCGACGCTCCCGAACGCGGAGCGGATCGCCGCCGAGGTCCGGCGCCGGGGCGGCGAGGCGCTCTTCTTCAACGTGAACGCCGCGGACCCGGAGCGACGGGCGGAGGTGCTGGACACGGTCGAGCGGGAGCTGGAGACCCGCGGCCAGCGGGATCGGCTGAAGGTGCTCCTCCACTCCCTCGCCTTCGGTACGCTCCGGCCCCTCGTGGCCGACGTGCCGAAGGAAGCCGTGACCCATGACCAGATGGACATGACGCTCGACGTCATGGCCCACAGCCTCGTGTACTGGACGCAGGACGTCGTCGCCCGCGGCCTGATGGGTCCGGGAGGCCGCATCTTCGCGATGACCAGCGGCGGCGGCACGCGTGTCCTCCCGAACTACGGGCCGGTCTCAGGCGCCAAGGCCGCGCTCGAGTCCCACGTGCGCCAGCTCGCGATGGAGCTCGCCCCGCGGGGCATCACGGTCAACGCCGTCCGCGCCGGCGTCACGGACACGCCCGCGCTCCAGAAGATCCCCGGCTCCGACCGGATCAAGGCCGGCGCCCTGGCGCGCAACCCCGGCGGGCGCCTCACGACGACCGAGGACGTGGCCCGGGCCATCGTGGCCTTCTCGCACTCGGCCACCTACTGGATGACGGGCAACGTCCTCGGAGTCGACGGCGGCGAGGACGTCGTCGGGTAGCGGCCGGGGCCGCCCCGGTCGCCGATGACGGCCCTCCACGCGATCGTCCTGGGCCTGGTCCAGGGCGCCACGGAGTTCCTGCCGTCTCCTCCTCCGGGCACCTGATCCTCGTCCCGGCCCTCTTCGGCTGGCCGGACCAGGGCCTCGCCTTCGACGCCGCCGTCCACCTGGGAACGGTGCTGGCGCTCCTCATCTACTTCGGCGCGGAGATCGGCCACCTGACGAGCGGAGTCCTGGCCCGCCACCCCTCGGAGCGCCGCCTGGGCATGGGCGTGCTGCTGGCCTCGATCCCGGCCGGAGTCGCCGGGCTCGCGCTCCAGCACGTGATCGAGACCCGCCTTCGCTCCACGACGGTGGTGGCCTGGTCGACGATCGTGTGGGCCCTCGTCCTCTGGTGGGCGGATCGACGCGCCGCCGAGGGCGGCCGCGTGCACGACGTGCACGAGGTCGGGATCGGCCGGGCCATCGCGATCGGCCTGGCCCAGGCGCTCGCCCTCGTCCCCGGCACGTCGCGGTCCGGCATCACGATCTCGGCGGGGCTCTTCACCGGTCTCGACCGCTCCACGGCGGCCACCTTCGCGTTCTTCCTGGGTTTGCCCGTGACGATCGCGGCCGGATTTCTCGAGACCCTGGCGCTGGCGCGATCCGACTTGGGGGCAGCGACCTGGCGGTGCTCGCGATCGGCGTGGGCAGCTCTTTCGTGGCGGGGCTGGCCGCGATCCGCTTCCTGGTGGCCTACCTCAGGCGACGGACCCTGCTCGTGTTCGTCGCCTACCGGATCGTGCTGGGCGTCCTCCTCCTCTGGCTCGCTCACGGCTGAGGCGAGCCGGGCGACGTGCGCGCCGGCCGGTCTACGGCCAGCGCCGCCACGAGATGCGGCCGGCCCGCACCGTGAGCCGCGGAGTCCAGCGCTTCGCGCCCTCCAGGGTGTTGCCGTCGGCGTCCTGGTAGGGGAACCGCCCCTCGTCGACCGCGAACACCG
Organism: uncultured Candidatus Rokubacteria bacterium; assembly: GCA_963799055.1. Taxonomy (GTDB): domain Bacteria; phylum Methylomirabilota; class Methylomirabilia; order Rokubacteriales; family DASRDR01; genus DASRDR01. The sequence goes on along the minus strand of CAWCVP010000016.1, from coordinate 232,903 downwards.
CCGCATCCCCCGCCGCGCCGGGGGCGAGCGAGCCGAGCTCCCCGCTGCGCCCGATCGCCCGGGCGGGCGTCGCGGTCGCGGCGCGGACGACGTCCGTGAGCGGCATCCCGAGGCTCAGGAACTTCGACAGCGTCGTCGGAAGGTCCCTGACGACGCCCGCCCGGCCTGGCCGGGTGAGGTCCGACGAGATCGTGTCGGGCGGGAAGCCCTGGTCTAGCGCTCGTCGCGCCACGGGAAAGTTCACGTGGTTCCGGCCGTGGGCGACGTCGAAGACGATCCCGCGCCGGCGCGCGGCCGCTCACCGCCTCCTTGAGGTGTCCCCCAGCGTCGAGGATCCCCGAGCCGCGGCCGTGAAGAAAGTGGCTCACGATGTCCCCGGGCCGGAGGAGGGCCAGCACGTCGCCGTACTCCACGGGCGGGTTGTTGACGTGCACGATCACCGGGACGCCGGCCGCCTCGGCCGCCCGGAGCCCCCGGCGAAGCGGCTCGAGCCCGTGCTGGGCGACGACCTCGGTCTGGATGCGCACCTTCACGCCGATCACCACGTCCCGGTGGTCCCGCGCCACGCCGGTCGCCAGGTCGGGGTCCGAGTACTCGAGGTAGCAGTGCTCGCCGATCCCGAGGTGCGACAGCCCGATCGCGGCGATGTGGAGGAACCCGAGCACGCGGGTGTCCGCCCGGGCCATCACGTATTCGCGCAGCCCCGCGAAGTTCGCCGCGCCGGTGCTTCCCGCGTCGCAGAGGGTCGTCACGCCCGTGGAGGCGCACACCGAGTCGGTCTCGACCCCCAGGTCGTGGCCGGCGATGAACGCGTGCGCGTGGAGGTCGATCAGCCCCGGCGCGACGTACGACCCGGACACGTCGACCACCTCCCGGGCGGTCTCGCGCGGGATCGCGGTGTCGATGGCCGCCACGCGTCCGGAGGCGAAGGCGACGTCGCGGCGGCCGTCCACCCCCGCGGCCGGGTCGACCACGTGGCCGCCGACGAGCACAAGGTCATGGCGCATTCCGGTCCCCCTCGTTGCGCCGCTCCAGGCGGCGCAGCACGTATCCCAGCATGATGACGGCGCCGCCGAGCACGAGGCCCACGTAGAGACGCGGGCCGCCCCGCGGCGGGTCGCTGAAGGCGTCGGCCACGACCGCCGCCGCCAGGATCACGATCCCGGCGATCGATATGCCCGGCCAGGCCTCGTGCGGCCGGCCGATTCGGGGCCATCGGAACGCCACGCGGGCGTTGATAGCACGCGGCCGAAGCGAGGGTCAAGCGACCGGGGCGCCACGGGAGCCGCCGGTCCTCGCTCGGGACCTCGCCCCGGCAGGCCGTTCCGCGAGCCAGGCCGCGCTCGTATACCTGGACGCAGGCCGCAGTCAGCGGAGGGCGCCGATGACCGTCGATCGCTCGTACGTGGCCGAGAACGACGCCGAGCGGGAGCGGCTTCGCGCCCTGGTCCACCGGCTCGGCGACCAGGACCTCGGGCGCCCGATGGACGCCGGCTGGACGGTGGCCGGCGTCCTGGCGCACGTCGCGTTCTGGGACCAGCGCATCGTCGTACTGCTCGACGAGTGGGAGCGAAGGGGCCCCCCTGGACACCGCCCCTCGAGGATGCGCGCGACGTCGACTGGGTCAACGACGCGGCGAAGCCCCTCTGCCTGGCCCTCCCGCCGCGTGTCGCAGCCGACCTCGCGGTGGCGGTCGCCGAGACGGTCGACCGGCGCGTCGCCGCGGTGAGCGACGCGATCCTCGAGGCAAATGCCCGGGCCGGCCCGTTTCTCAACTGGCGGCGCGCCGTGCACCGCGGCGAGCACCTGGACGAGATCGAGCACGCGCTTCGGTAGGCCGGGCCTCATCAACGTCCGCCTCGATCCTATGGCCCCGTCGGGCGGAGGAGCGGGCCGAGGTGGGCGAGCACGCAAGGCCCGAGTGCTTCGAGGTGATACCCGCCCTCGAGCGCGGAGACGACCCGGCCAGGCGGCGCCAGGGCGACGACGGGCTCCATCAGCCTGCGGTAGTCGTCGACCTCGTACCCCAGGCCACCGATGGGATCCTCGCGGTAGGCGTCGAACCCCGCCGAAACCAGTACGAACTCCGGGCGGAAGGCCCGGGCCTCCCCCCGTAGCGCCGCCTCCCAAGCGCCGAGGATGGTCTCGCGCGGTGTGCGGGGGGCGAAGGGCAGGTTGAGCGTAGTCCCGGCACCTCGCTCGACCGCCGTTCCGGTACCCGGATAGAACGGCGCCCGGTGCACGGACAGGTAGAAGACGGACGGGTCTCCGTAGAAAACCGCCTGCGTGCCATTTCCGTGGTGGACGTCGAAGTCGACGATCAGGATCCGCCGCCATGGAGTGCGCCGCTGCACGTAGCGCGCGGCAACCGCGACCTGGTTGAAGAGGCAGAATCCCATCGCGCGATCCGCGCTCGCTGGTGGCCGGGCGGCCTCACGGCACAGAAGGCGTGTCGGGCGCGCCCGGCCGCGCTCTCTCCACCGCGAGCAGGAGCGCGTCGACGGCCGAGCGGGCCACCTCGAAGCTCCGCGGGCCGACGTAGGTGTCGCCGTCGATCGCTCCGCCACCGCGGGCGGCCAGGTCACGGATGCGCGCCACGTGCGCCGCCGTGTGAACGAGCGCGAGGTCCGCGTCAGTCGCCGGGCGGGACTGGCACGCCGGAGGCCCGGCACCGGCTCCAGGGCTCGGAGAATCGCCTGAAGGCGTTCGGGCCGCTCCGGATGACCTTCGGCGCGGTGCTCGAGAAGAGCGGATCCGACACGATCAGGCACGGTGGGGCGACTCGGCCTTCGCGTCCAACACGGCGGCGCCGGCTGCGCCCGCCGCCAGCCGCATGACATCGCGTCGATGCATGGATCGCGGCACCCGTCCCCACGGTAGCTGGCCGCGGCTACGCCCGCAACCGGCCGGGCCCGGCTCGCGGCTACTTCCGGATCGCGAGGATCGCGACCCAGACGAAGAACGCCACGGTGCCCGCGAGGAAGAGCCCGAAGGCGAGCTTCTCGATGCCCGACATGACAGAGCCTATCGGAGCAGCGGGGCGAAGCCCCCGAAGACGTTGTAAAGAGCGTCGCCGAACAGGATCACCAGGTTCAGGAGCGCCAGCGCCAGGAGCAGCCGAACGGCCATCATCGCGCAAGCCCCGGCCCGAGACCGCCCCAGTACCGGACCAAGTAGTACACCCCCCAGACGCCCAGGATGGCGTAGACGATCAGCAGCCAGCGATTCACGATGCCGTGATACGCGCGGACCTCCCCGCCCCCGAAGTCCTCGATGTGGCCGCGCCGGCGCTCGTGCGCCGCGATCACCTCGTCCCTCGGCCTCCGGTCGCTCAGCGTGATCCGTCATCGTCGATCCCCTCGCTCCTCAGCACCTGGTACTTCACCGCCTCGACGTCCCTCAAAAGCCCCGACATGGCCGCCCACAGGAACAGGCACAGCGCGGCCAGGCCCATGAAGATCGACACCGCGAACTCGCCGGCCAAGAGCGCCACCAGCTCCTGCATCAGCGTCCCTCCCCGCTCAGCCCCTTGTGGAAGCGCACCAGTGCCTTGGGGCCCGTCTCGGTCGGAGCCGACGGATCGAGCGCCAGCCGCGAGCTCCCGTACGCTTCGGGGCCGACGTCGTTCAGCCGCGCGCGGATCGCCGCGTCCAGCTTCAGCTTCTCGCCGGTGAGCGGATCGTTGAAGGCCGAGAAGGACAGGACGTAGTAGCTGATCGCCCAGCGCTCCGCCTCGCTCATCGAGTCGGCGAACGAGGGCATCGGGGTCCCGTCGAGCCCCGCCGTCATCGTCCGGAAGACGTCCCGGACATCCGATCCCCCCTTGAACTGGCCCCGCGTGAAGTCGATGGGCAGGATCTTGAACCCCCAGTCGTCGGTGAGCTCGTCCGCGGAGGGACCGTCTCCCTTCCCGCCGTCCCCGTGGCACTGGAAGCACTTGGCCTTGGTGTAGAGCTCCTTGCCCTGGGCGAGCAGTGCGGGCGTGGCCTTCGGCGGCTCTCCGATCAGGATCGGCGGCTTCCGGCTTCTCCTCCGTCCACCGCTTCGAGAACGTCTTGATGAAGCTGATCACGGAGATCCGGTCCTTCTCGGGCAGCTCGTGCCAGGTGGGCATGGCGGTGAACCGCAGCCCGCGCGTGAGGGTCCGGTAGAGGTCGCCGTCGGTCGGCAGCGATCCCGACGGCGTCGTGCGGAACTTGAACACGCCCAGCCGGAAGTCTCGGGGACGCGGCTCGAGGAAGGTCGCCGCCGGGCCGTTTCCGTCGCCGTTCGGCCCGTGGCAGCCGACGCAGCGCCGCTCGTAGACCACCCGGCCCCGGGCCTCCTGCTCCTGGGTGCGCGGGATCTCCATCACGCTCGCCGACAGGGTCTGGGGCTCGAAGACGTCCCGCCACGCCCCCCGATTCGTCCCGAGCTTCTGGATGTACGCGACCAGCCCCCGGAGCTCCTCGGTCGGGACGATGACGGTGAGCGTCTTGCCCTTCCACGTGTCGGCCTTGTCGTAGGGCTCCGGCAGGTTCTTCACGTCGAGGACGGGCGTCCCGTCCGTCTCCCGCGAGAAGGCGAGCCCCGCGGGGCTGGGGTGAAGCGGGAGCTTCCGGTCCGCCTTCCCGCTGAAGAGCCCCCGGAGCGCCGCGCTGTCGGCCAGCGCCACCTCCCCGTCCTTCTCGACGACGGCCACCGAGGCCGTCCGGTAGAGCCAGCGGAAGCTCGGCATGATCGAGTCCGGGACGATCTCCGTGGGCACCCAGTGGTGCGCGATAGTGCCAGGCGTCCCCGTACTTCAGCCCCACCCGTGTGAGGTCGGGCCCGATCCGGCGCGTCGACAGGAGATGCGGCCAGTCGTGCGCGTACTCCCCCACCTGGGACACCGGTCCCCAGCGCATGTCCTCGCCGGCCACGGGCCGGACGTACTGGCTGTGGCAGTACCAGCAGCCCTCCCGCTGGTAGACCGCCCGGCCGAGCTGCTCCTGCGGCGTGTAGGGCGACGATTCGTACCAGACCCACTTGACGTCGCCGAGGTCCGTGCGCACCGCCCGCGTCGCGCGCGTCTCCCGGGATTCCGGGATCGCGATCGGCAGGATGCCCTGGATGAAGATCGCCAGCGAGATGCACACGAACCCGGCGCCGAGGACGTACGCCTTCACTTCACGCCCTCGCCGGGCTCTCGCCCGGGGCCCGCACGCTCCCGGCGACCGCGGCGGCCGGCCCGGGCTCGAGCGCCGTCCGCATCAAGTTGTAGACCAGGAGCGAGATGCCGACGTCCATCGAGATGCCCGAGAGCGTCCGCACCAGCCAGAAGGGCTTCATCGTGACCACCGTGTCGACCCACTCGGCTCGCGCCATCAGCATGAAGCCTTGCTGGAATCCCTGGGCGGTGAGGACCAGGCCCATCGTGGAGATGCCGATGGTGATGAGCCAGAAGCTCCAGTTGCCGAGGCGGAAGCTCCAGAGCTCGCGCCCGCAGAGCCGAGGCCACACGTACACCGCGCCGCCGATCGCCCACACCACGAACGTCCCGAACACGGTGAGGTGGGAGTGCGACACGACGAAGTCGGTGAAGTGGGTCGGCTCCTGGATCGACCGGAGGGCCTCGGTCGAGCCCTGGAAGCAGCCGATGAGATACATGATCGACCCCATGATCAGGAACTTGGCGGGCAGGTTCCGTCCGAAGCCCTGCCAGTGGCCGATCATGGTGCCGAAGAAATTCTGGAGCACCGTCCAGACCGGAATGATCAGCATCATCGACGAGACGATGGCGATGGTCTCCGCCCAGTCGGCGATGGGGCTGAAGAGATAGTGGTGGATGCCGACGAACGGATAGAAGAACGCGAGCGACCAGAAGCCGATGAGCGAGAGCTTGTGACTGTAGATCGGAGCGCGGATGGCCGCCGGCAGGAAGAAGTAGATGATGACGTAGCCCGCCGGAGTGATCCAGAGGCCCACCACGTAGTGGATGTACAGGCCGTGGAGGGCGGCGTTGTTGATGCCGGGAACCGTGCCGTACGGGCCGACGATCAGGAGCACCAGGTTGATGCTCGTCCACACGAGGGCGCCGATCAGGTACCAGAGGCTGACGTAGAGGGGGGTCTCCTTCCGGCGCGCGATCGTCATCAGGATCTGCACGGTCACCGCGAACATGATCGCGGTGATGACGAGCACGTTGGCGAGCGGCATCTCCCCCGCTTCCCAGCCCCGGTTCCCGCCGAACACCGCCACGGTCACGAACGTGACGGCCAGGTTGAGGTTCCAGATCCACAGCACCGGATAGCCCCAGTGACCGTTCCACACGCGCGCGCCGCAGAGGCGCGGGGTGACGTAGTACGTGAGGCCGATGAACAGGGTGGAGAAGGCTCCGAAGATCACGCCGTTGACGTGGACCGGGCGGAGCCGGCCGAAGGTCGACCATGCCCACGTCCCCAGGAACTCGGGGTAGTTGAACTTCGTGGAGATCAGCACGCCGATGGTCGGCGCGAACATGAGCCAGAAGAAGCCCCAGAGGAGCCACCCGCGGATCAGGCGGACGTCGATCAGCTCGTCGTTCGCGCGGACGACGGCGGACCCCGGAGCGATCGGCGTCATCGCCGTCAGGATACCTCGACGCGAGCCTGCGCCTCGAAGCGCTGGCCCCGGGTGTTCTCGAGCATGGCCCGGAGGACGCCTCCCTGCCCGGCGCGGACGCGGAAGGTGATCAGGGGATCGTCGCTCAGGGCGGACGTGAGCAGGAACCGGCTCACGCGCGTGTCCTGGTACAGGACCTCCATCGCGCGGAGGTGGAACGGCTCCGACTCGGCGACGAACCTTCCGTCCCGGCGCGCCAGGCCGGTCCGGTTCGGATGGCGCATCAGGAGCTGCGCCTCGAGCACCTCGTCGGTGCGCACCCGGCCGGTCCGGACGAGCCCCGGCAGGCGGAGGCGCGGCGGGAGGATCTCGCCCGCGTCAGCCCGCGACCTGGGCGACGCGGGGTCGGAGCAGCCGCCGGCTCCGTCCGCGACGCGCACCGAGGCGCTGGTCGTCCAGGCGCCGTGGACGTTGCACTCGGCGGTGACCGCGACGTCGGAGGCGCCCTCGTCGATCCTCGCCTGGAACGCGACGTGGGCCAGCCCGCTGGCGGGCGTCAGCTCGAAGACGCCCTTGAGCGGCACCGGGTCGCGCTCGTTGACGACGATCACGCGCGTGATGTGGTGGGCCGGCTCCATGGGATGACCCATCTCGATCGTGATCGGCACCCGATCCCCGTTGGCCGTCACGACCGGGAGCCTGACTTGCGGGAAGTGCAGCCGCTCGAACGCCGGCAGCGCGCCCCATTCCTCGGCGAGGCGGCGCCGTGGCGCCGCCTCGAGGTGACCGACCGCGGCGAACCCCCCGGCCGCCGCCGCCAGGCCGAGAAAACCCCGCCTGGACAGCCTCGGCGACCGGGGAGGCACGCGGTCCGTCATCGCATCCGGTTCGGACGACTGCTCAGTGCCGGCCCGGATCGAGCTTGGAGTTCTTGTTCGACCAGTAGATGTAGGCCTCGAGCGCCTTCATCGCCGGGCTCGTCTCGTCGATCTTGACGCCCTCGTTCGGCTTCTCGATGCACCAGTTGATCATGTCCCGGAGCGTCGCGAAGGCGTTCATCTGCTCCTGGAACTTCGGGAACTCGTGGGGGTGCGTGTCCGAGGCGAACGGATGGCACATGGCGCAGGCCATGGCCGTCTTCGAGAGCGTGACGCCCAGCTGCTTCTCGGTCGCGCCGTCCCCGTGGAAGAGCAGGTCTCCGATCTTGACCTGCTCCATGAAGACCTCCTCGAACGCCTTGAGTTGCTCCGGCGTGTGCTTCTCCTTGTGCGCCAGCGCCCGGTCGGTGCCGGCGAAGAGCCCCACGGCGAGTCCGAGCCCGAGACACAGGCCGAACCACGCGAGAGATGGGCGTCGCGTCATCGGGCCTCCCCCTTTCGACCCTTCCGGGCGGCTCACTTGTAGCCCCCGAGATAGACCCACTCCTGGTCGGCCATGCGCGGGCGAAGGACCTGGTTGCCGTTGTCCCCGCAGCCCGAATCCACCGCGGTGTCGGCGAAGGTGCTGTCCTTCTTGCGCCACATCATGTATTCGTTCTCGACGCGGTTCCCCACCGACAGCTGGGACCAGCCCACCGCATCGAAGTGGTCGCCCGGGTCGCCACGGACCATGCACTTCGTCAGGGTCGGGACGCCCTCCGGGCGCGTACGGCCACGGCCACGAGGTCGCCAGCATGCCGATGGAGCGCATCTTGCCGACCTCGTTGTAGAGCACCTGATGGGTGTGGCCGTGCACGTTGGTGACGTTGTTGTACGGCTTGAGCACCTCGTGGACCTCGCGCCAGTCGCGGACCCAGAAGTTCCAGGGCGGGTAGTACTCGTAGAGCGGGTTGTGGCTGAAGATGACGATCGGGTTGTCCTTGGGCCAGTTGGAGAGTGTCCGGTTCAGCCACTCCATCTGGTCGCGGCCGATCCCCGCCCAGGCCCCGGCGACCGAGCCGTCGAGCGTGGCCATGTGCCCCATCCGCTCCTTGGGCGTCATCTTCTTCGCGGTCCAGTAGTCCGGGCCGCGCGTCACGGTGTCGAGGCCCACGAAGCGGACGCCCTTGTGGTCGAACGTCCAGTTGGGCTGCCCGAAGAGCGCGGTCCACTTCTGGCCCATGTCGAGGTACCAGTCGTGCTCGCCGGGGATGAAGACCTTCCGGATCTTGACCTCCTTGAGGAGGTCGGCGCCGAGGTCGAGCTCGACGGGATCGCCGAGCTGGGCCAGGTCCCCGCCGTGGATCATGAAGTCGGCCGCGGGGCTCATGGCCTGGACTTCCTGGAAGGCCCGGACCGTCTTCTCGACGAAGCGGGTGTTGACGTCCTTCGGGTAGAGGTGGTTGTCGGACACCCAGGCGAACCGGAACGGCGCCTGCTGCCCGTACGCGAAGTCGAGGGTGTGGATCAGGGGGAACCACCCGTAGGTCGCCGCCCCGGCCGGCCCCGGCCAGCACGGACCGGTGGATGAACATCCGCCGGCTGATCTGGACGTCCGGGGGCCGGGCGCTCATCGGGCCGGTTCAGCTCCGCATGCATCTCGCGGCGGGTGCGCGCCAGGTCGCTCGATCTCCCGACCTTGCGCCACCACGCCCTCATGGACCGGGCTCTCAGCCGGTCGACCTGATCATGGATGTCCACAGGAGCCGCCTCCTTTCCGAACTGGGGTCGCGCTGCGTCTACTTCTTCTTCAGCTCCACCGGGACCGACACCACCTCCTTGGCTTTCACGGTGACCGCCACCTCGACGGGTCCCGTGAACTCCTGCCAGGCCACCAGCGTGTACGAGCCCGGCGGCACGTCCTTGAGGGTGAACGACCCGTCCTTGGCGGTCACCGCGTAGTAGGGGTTCTCGGCGACGAAGATCCAGCCGAGCATCCAGCCGTGGGCATCGCACTCCACCCGCACGAGCCCCGACTTCTTGAGCGGCTTCTTGATCCGCTGGCCCTGATTCGGAAGGGCCACGTTGAAGACGGTCAGCTTGTCCAGAAACCCGTGGGTGTTGTGGAGGACCGGATCCGAGTTCACGATGTCGACGTCCCCCGCCGGCATGACCTGGACGTGCGGCTGGAAGTCGCACTTGACGTTGTTGATCTCGGGCGGCTTCGCCGCCTTCTCGAACGCCTTCCCCTTCTCCACCTTCTGGAGGTAGACGATCGCCTCCTGGACGGCCTTGTCGGCGCCGAGCAGGATCTGATCGACGTCGCGCGGCGAGCTGCCGCACGCCTCCCGGTCCTTCGTCGGGATGATCTTCTTCTTCGGGGGCGGCGTGCCCGGCGAAGGTCACCTTGCCCTGGATCGTGCCCCCATCGGCCACCTGGACCGCCTCGTACGCCTCGGCGGGGACGGTCGCGGGAGGGGCGCCGCTCCCGCCCAGCAGGGCCAGGACGGCGAGGGGCGCGAGCCAGCGAACTCTGGGTCTCATGATTGTCCTCTCCCGTGTCGCGAGGCGCGGCCCGACGCCGGGGCCGGACTCATCGGGCCGGGTGGACTTCGGGCTTGAGCGTGACGTCCAGCTTCTCCTCGGGCGCGTGGCAGACGGCGCAGGAGCGCCCGCCGATCTCCGAGACCAGCGTGTACGCGACGCCGTGGCTCGACCACACGATGACGTCGTAGCCGCTGCGGTTCACCATCTTGAACCGAGGCTCCTCGCGCAGACCGAGCTTCTCGTATTGCTCGACGGGCATGATGAACAGGGAGACGTTCTGGTTCTCCACCTGGAACTCGAGGGCGGCCACGTCGAACCCGTCGAGGTGGGAGAGCCGTCCTCCGAGGAAGGTGAGCTGCTCTCGCTGGAGATCGGGCAGCCGGACGTTGAAGTCGAGCTTCTGCCCGAACCACCGCTCCGCTTCCTTCGGCGACACGTGCGTGATGTCGAGCGGCAGGACGCCGCGCGCCAGCTTCTGGTGCTGCTCCACCGAGGCGTCGGCCAGCCTGACCAGGGACGCCGCCGCGGCGCGCTGGCCTCCGCCGAGGAACATCCCGGCGGCCAGCACCGATGACGATCAAGCCCGCGGTGGCGGCCGCCACCACGGCGCGTTGCCGCCGACGCCTCGGCCCACGACCGGTTCCCACCGCCGAGTCCACCAACCCCGTCAGCAGCGCGGTCATCCGCTCCCGGACGTGTGGCGGCGCCTCGTCGGGTCGGAGCGGCGTCGTGTAGATCTCCTTGAAGGCCCGTTCGAGCTCCACCCGACGGCGGCACTCGACGCAGCCCTCGAGGTGCACCTCCAGCAGGCGACGAGCTTCCGCCGTCAGCTCGCCGTCCAGGTACTCACCGAGCGGAGTTTCACACGCCACGAGATCGCTCCGGTGGAATCGGGTGGTGGGATGCCTGGAGCGCCTCACGCAGGAGGTTTCGTCCCCGGGCCAGGCGAGACATCACCGTCCCGATCGGCCGGCCGATGACGGCCGCGATCTCTCGGTACGAGAGCCCCTCGATGTCTCGGAGCTCGACGGCTTCCCTCAGGACCGGGGGCAGCTGGCGGATGGCGGACCTCACCTCGGCGATCGCCAGCCGGCGCAGGAGGATCTCCTCCGGGTCGAGGAGTCGAGGTCGGAGCTCCTCCGACCCGCCGTCGTGCTGGGACCCGCCCTGATCCGGCCCATCCCCGTTGACGAACACCACCTCGGCTGGCCGGGCCGAGCGGCCACGGCAGCGGTCGATGTGCGCGTTGCGCATGATCTTGAACAGCCAGGCCTTGGGATTGAGGGTGGGGTCCAGGGTGGCGCGGTGCCGGAAGCCCCGGAGCAGAGTCTCCTGGAGGAGATCCTCCGCCTCGGAGTCGTCTCGGGTCAGTAGGCGGCCATAGCTATACAATGAATCCAGGTACTTGAGGGCCAGTTCCTGATATCGGACCGCGTCGTCCACGAGGCTGCCCGTACCTGGTGCTAATACGACGGGGCGAGCTGGCTTATTCCCTCGTCCGTGCGACCCACGCGCCGTGCACCCGCTCCTCGGCGATCGGGCCGCCGGCCACGACCGGCCTACTGGCCGGCGACGGTGAGGCGAGCGATCTTGAGCGTCGGGGCGGCCGTCTGGTCGCGGAACCCGAGATCCCGCCCGACCATCTCGATGTCCTGGAGCATCTTGCGCAGGTTTCCTGCGATCGTGATCTCCTCGACCGGGTACGCAAGCTCGCCGCCCTCGATCCAGAACCCGACGGCGCCCCGGGAGTAGTCGCCGGTCACGTAGTTGACGCCGAATCCGATGAGCTCGGTCACGTAGAGCCCACGGTCGACGGAGCGCAGGATCTCCTCCGGAGCCCAGGGCCCCGGCTCGAGGTAGAGGTTCGTGTAGCCGACCGTGACGCCGCCGCCACCCTCGCGCGCGGCGTGCCCCGTGGCGGAGAGTCCGAGCCGGCGGGCGCTGTACGTGTCCAGCAGGAAGCTCGTGAGGACCCCCTCGTCCACCAGCACCGTCCGGCGGCTCGCGAGCCCTTCGCCGTCGAACGGGCGCGAGCCCAGGCCCTGTGGCATCAGGGGGTCGTCCACGATCGTCACCAGGGGCGACGCCACGGCCTGTCCGCGCTGACCGATGAGGAAGGAGGTTCCGCGGTAGAGGCTCGGCCCGGAGGCGGCCACGGCGAGACCCCGGACCAGGCTCGCGGCCGTCTCGGGGTCGAAGACGACGGGCACCTCCACGGTCTCGCCCTTGCGGCCGCCCAGCCGGCGCACGGCCCGGCGCGCCGCCTCTCGCCCGACCTCCTCGGGTTGCTCGAGGTCCGCGAGACGCCGCGCGGCCGTGTACCAGTAGTCCCGCTCCATGTCCCCGTCGTCGGAGGCCACCGGCGTCACCGACAGGGCGAACGACGAGACCGGGAAACCCCCGGCGAAGCCGCCGGTCGACGCGTAGGCGACCCGGCCCTGACGGTCGTAGAACTCGGCGCCCTCGGAATTGCGGACGCGTGGATCGGCCTCGAGCGCCGCCGCCTCGGCCCGTCGCGCCCACTCGATCTTGTCCTCGACCGTCAGCGCGTGGCCCTTGGCGTCCCAGAGGCCGAGGTCGGGCACGTCCTTCGCCAGCGTCTCCGGGGCCGGCAGCCCGGAGTGCTCGTCGCGCCGCGCGACCTGAGCGAGCCGCACGCTCTCGTCGACGAGGCGCGCGAGCGCCGCCGGGGAGAGGTCCGACGTGGTCGCCGACGCGGAGCCTGACTCGGTGAAGATCCGGAGCGAGCAGCGGTTCTCGCGGGCGTGCTTCAGGGATTCGACGGTGCCGAGACGCACCTGCACGGTCTGGAGCTCCTCCTCGACCATGAAGGCGTCGGCCTCGACGGCGCCCTGGGCACGGGCGCGGCGGAGGAGATCCTCGAGCCGCCCGAGCATCTCCGCATCCGCGCCGCCGGTCACGACCTGATCGGCCACGCGGCTAGACCTCCGTCCCGCCGACGGTGATGCCGTCGATGCGGATGGTCGGGAGCCCTACCCCGACCGGGACCGACTGGCCGTCCTTCCCGCAGGTGCCGACGCCCTCGTCGAGGGCCAGGTCGTGACCGACGCGGCTGACTCGGGTCAGGGCATCGGGACCCGAGCCGATCAAGGTCGCCCCCTTCACCGGCGCGGTGATCCGGCCGTCCTCGATGAGGTAGGCCTCGCTCGCGGAGAAGACGAACTTGCCGCTCGTGATGTCGACCTGCCCGCCGCCGAACGCCACCGCGTAGAGGCCCCGGGACACCGAGCGCACGATGTCCTCGGGGGCTTCCTCTCCGGCCAGCATGAAGGTGTTCGTCATGCGCGGCATCGGTGGGTGCTGGAAGGACTCCCGGCGCCCGTTGCCCGTGAGGCCCGTCCCGAGGAGCCGGGCGTTCAGGCGGTCCTGCATGTACCCCCGGAGGATGCCCTTGTCGATGAGCACGTTCCGGCTGGTCGGCGTCCCCTCGTCGTCGACGTTGAGGGAGCCACGTCGGTTGGGCAGCGTTCCGTCGTCGACGACGGTGACGAGGTCCGAGGCGACCCGCTCGCCCAGGCGACCGGTGAAGGCCGACGTACCCTTCCGGTTGAAGTCCCCCTCCAGCCCGTGGCCGATCGCCTCGTGGAGGAGGATGCCGGGCCAGCCCGGTCCCAGCACGACGGTCATCGAGCCCGCGGGCGCCGCGACGGCGCCGAGCTTCACCAGCGCCTGGCGCGCGGCCTCGCGCGCGAACCGCGCCCAGCGCTCTCCCTCGAGGAAGAAGTCGAGAGCGACGCGGCCGCCACCGCCGAAGGTGCCCACCTCCCGACGCCCCCCGTCCTCGACGACCACCGTCACGTTGAGCCGGGTCAGCGGCCTGACGTCGGCCAGCTGCCAGTTCGCCGAGGTGGCGATCAGGACGGTCTGCTCCAGCGAGGTCAGCGACGCGATGACCTGCCGGACCCGGGGATCCTGAGCGCGGGCCATGCGGTCCACCCGGCCGAGCAGCTCCACCTTGGCCGTGAGGTCCGCCTCGACCGGCGCCACGGGGAGACGATAGAGATCGTGGGGCCGCGGGCTCCCCTGCACCGCCACCGGTCCGGATTCGCTCGGATGCTCGGCGATCGCCTGCGCCTGGCGCGCCGCGACCTCCAGGTGGCGGATGTCGAGGTCGTCGGTGTACGCGTAGCCCGTGCGCACCCCCGCCTGGGCGCGAACGCCCGCGCCCTGCGTGATCGTCCGCGAGGCTCGCTTGACGACCCCGTCCTCGAGCACGAGCTCCTCGGCCACCTGGTACTCGACGAACACGTCCGCGTAGTCGACCCGGCTGGCGGCCGATCCCACGAGAGCTTCCAGGCGCGGCTGCGTCAGGCCGAAGCGGTCCGCGAAGAACCGGTCGGGGCGAGCGGGCTGGCTGGCTGTCGTCATGAGGGTCTCCCGGGTCGGGGTTGATCGGCTCTGGCGAGCACCCTCATGCTACCACGCCGAGAATGGTACGACTGTATGTGACGCTTATACCGATACTTACCCGACATCATCGGAGTCATCCGTTGAGATCTGAACCGATCCGGGATCGGCGCCGGCCACGCAGGCCTGGACGAGCTCGTGGAGCGCCCGGAGCCCCCTCAGGGCCGATGGCCCTGGCGATAGCACGTCATCCGATGGGAGGGCGTGAACCCGCCCCGTCCGGACAGCAGTGATCCCGCTCCAGCCCGGACGACCCCGGATCGCGTCCAGATCGACGGGCTTCCCGCACCACGAGGCGACGATGATCTCCGGGTCGCGGCGGACCACTTCCGCCGGATCCACGACCGCGGCCGCCCGCGTCCTTCCGCTCGCGGAGCTCGGGAAAGACGTCCTGACCCCCCGCGATCTCGATGAGCTCGGAGACCCAGCGGATCCCCGCGATCGGCGGGTCGTCCCACTCCTCGAAGTAGACGCGCGGCCGGTCCGGCCAGACGCTGGAGAACTCGCGGATCTGTCGGATCTCGTCCTGGAGGTCCCCCGCGAGGCCGCGCGCGGCCGCGTCGCAGCCGAGCGCGCCGCCGATCACCATGATGGCCTGGAGGATCTCGGCAACGCTCCGCTGGTTCGTCGCGAGGACGGGCACGCCGGCTCGTACCAGGTCACGCACCACGTCCGCCTGAAGATCCGAGAAGGCGAGGACGAGATCCGGAGAGAGGCCGAGGATCCGATCGAGGCGGAACGTGGTGAACCCGCCGACCTTCGGCCGATCACGCGCCTCGGGCGGGCGCCGCGCGGTGCCGGGCACCCCGACGACGCGGTCGCCCGCCCCCACCGCGAACGCGATCTCCGTCGTCTCCGAGCTCAGGCAGACGATGCGGCGCGGATACGGCGCGGGCGGCGTTCCGTACACGGGGGCATCGTATCACCGCGGTTCGGGAGCCGGTCCGGGAGGAGCGCGGCCGCCGCCTCCAGCGACGAGCGCCCTCCACCGCGTACTCGCGAACGATCTGCGCCGTGACGGGCGTCATCAGGATGCCGTTCCGGTCGCGGCCGGTCGCGACCAGGAGGCCGGAATGCGCGGGCTACGCGATCAGCGGTCCGCTCGACTGCTATGTTGAGCACGGCCTCTAGCGAAGGATACCCCAGGTGTTCCAATGAGTCCGCTCGCGAGCCGGGACTCGCTTCGCCGGTCTGAAATCGTCACCCGTGAAGTAGGCGACCGGCAGCAATGCCCCCGGCGTCAGGTTTTCGGGAATCCGCAGCAGCTCGGCGACCTCCTTTTCGTACTTGAAGACAATGGTGGTCCACGCGGCGCCGACACCACGTGCACGAAGGGCCAGCATCAGTGACCATGCCGCGGGAAGAATGTTCCCGTACAGGGCGGCGAGCCGCTCGGGCGCGAGGCCCTCTGGGCGTCCCTCGACACACGCGATGATCAGCACGGGCACGTCCTGAAAGTGCTCGGCCAGAGAGGTCCAGGACACGGCGTCACGCGGTTCGGTCTTCTTCCGTTCGGCCAAACGCTCCGGCGGGTAGAATTCGGCGAACGACCTTCGGTAGAGTTCCGCCAGCGCACTCCGCTTGATGGGGTCGGTTACGACGATAAACTGGTAGCGGCAAGTATTGCCACCAACGGGGGCCTGAACTGCAATGTCGAGACACTCCTCGATCAGCTCGCGAGCAACGGGACGCGTCAGATCGAGGCGAGCCCTTACCGACCGCGTCGTCGTGAGGAGCTTCTTCACTGTCGCGAGGTCCATCATCACCTCCCCGTGGCTCCCCAGTCGCGGTGCCGAACCTTTGACATGAGCGGCGGGCCAAGGTTGCGAAGCCGCCTTTGGCACGTCCGCTCGAGGGAAGGGTTACGCCGCATCGGTTGCCACCCGCGGGTTAGTCGCTGCACGCTAGATCTCAGCATAGATCTCGAGCACATTGCCATCCGGGTCACGGAAGAACAGTGTGCGATGGCCCCAAGGATGATCAGTCGGGCCAGATACGATATTGACTCCGCGCTCCGCCAGCACAGCGGCGCAACTGGCAACTTCGCTCGGGGCAACCCGAAACGCGAGTTGCAAGGACAGGGCGCCGACCGGAAGCGAGGGATCATCGAACCGTCCACCGTGTTCGGTCAGTGCCAGTAAGTTAGAGCCGACGCGGTATTCCACCCAACGCGGGCTGAGTTCCCGGTGCAGTGGGAATCCGAGAGTGGTGCTGTAGAACTCGCGCATTGCGCTCATTTGGCGTGCGAAGATGACTGTGTAGTCGATGCTGCGGATCGGAAGTCTAGGGTCCATGTGCCCTCTTTCCAACGCCTGTAATGCGGCCGGCCACGCTGTCGATCCGGTTCAATCCTTTGCCTCCACGTGCCGGCCGAAGTTGTCCAGGATGGCCTGCCAGCCCGCCCGCTGCATCTCTGGCGGATTCTCGGTTTCCGCGTCGAACGTCACCTTCGCGAGGACGCCGCCGGGGCGCTCGACGAACTCGACTTTGGCCTCGCGGCCGTCGCTCATTCGGTATTCGATGGTCTTGTGGGGCACGATTCGTGTGTACGTGCCCTCGAAGTCGAAGCCTTCGCTGCCGTCCTTGGTTTCCATGCGCGACAGGAACTTCCCGCCTTCGCGCAGATCGACGGTGCTCCGGGTCGTGTGCCAGTCATCCTGGGCGGTATTCCACTGCTTGATGTCCGCCGGGTTGTTCCAGGCATCCCAGAGCTTGTTCAGCTTGGCCTTTACGTCGGTCTCCACGGTGATCTTCATGGGTGTCTCCTCTGAAGGCTATCCCCGTCGTCTCCGAGCTCAGGCAGACGACGCGGCGCGGATACGGCGCGGGTGGTGTCCCGTACACGGGGGCATCGTATCAGCGCCGGTCGAGGAGCCGGTCCGGCAGGAGCCCCGAGACCGGCAGCGACGAGCGCCCGTCGACCACGTAGTCGCGGATGATCCGAGCCGTGACGGGCGTCATCAGGATGCCGTTCCGGTAGTGGCCGGTCGCGACCAGGAGACCGGAGATGCCGGGCCACGGCCCCACTGCCGGCAAGCCGTCCCCCGTCGCCGGCCGGAGGCCGGCCCACGCGCGGAGGAAGCGGAGACCCGCGAGACCGGGCGCCGTCCGGAGCGCTTCGTCGAGGAGCCACCGCAGCCCCTCGAACGTCACGTCCCTGTCGCTCACACCGTCCTCGACGGTCGCTCCGAAGAGGCACTCGCCGGACAGGCGGGGCACGAGGTACACGTCGTCGCGGAAAAGCACGTGACGGACGGTCGGCGGCGTGTTCGCGAAGGCGAGGATCTGGCCCTTGACCGGACGCACGGCCAGCGGGGCCGGCGGGCCGCCGATCGCGCCGGTCCAGGCGCCCGCCGCCAGAACCACCAGGCCGGCCTCGATGGTCCCGTGCGAGCCGGCCCGCACTCCGGTCGCCCGGTCGCCGGCACGCACCACCGTGTCCGCGGGCTCACCGAGAAGGTAGTGGACGCCCCGGCGCTCGCCTGCCCGCACGAGGGCGCGGACCAGCTGGACGTTGTCCACCCAGGAGCTGTGCGGTAGATGGAGCGCCCCGAGCGCCGCCGGGCTGACCGCGGGCTCGAGCCGTCGCAGCTCGTCGGCGGTCACGAAGGACACCCTCTCGGCCCGCGCCTCCCGTTCGGCCGCGCTCTGCCGAGCCTGACGGGCCTCGCCCTCGGTCATGCAGAGGTGGAGGTGGCCGGTGCGACCCAGACCGACGTCGATGTCTGTCTCCTCGCGAAGCGTCGCAGCCAGGGGCTCGTAGAGGTCTCGGCTGAGCCGTGCGAGGGTGGCCAGCGGATCGCGTCGCGAGGAGTCGGGAACCGAGAGAATGCCTGCCGAAGCGCCCGACGCCTCGGCCCCCGGCTGGGCGCGCTCGACCACCGACGACGCGGAGGCCGGCCCGTGCGAGCTCGTACGCGCAGGCGGCGCCGATGGCGCCGGCCCCGACGACGACGGCGTCCGGCCGGGTCACCCGATCCGGAGGGCGAGGGTCGGCTGGGCCCCGCTCACGGCAAGCTCACTCGGGGGATCCGAAGGCGTGCCGGTAAAGGCGTCGCGTGATGCGCCCCGCCTTGTGGGCGGCCCGGCCCGCCTCGACCGCGTGGCGCATGGCCTCGGCCATCACCTCCGGCTCACGCGCCTCGGCGACGGCCGTGTCCACCACGACGGCGTGGCACCCGAGCTCCATGGCGAGCGCCGCGTCCGACGCCGTGCCGATGCCGCCCGCGACGATGACCGGCACGGTTGCCGTGTCGAGCACGAGGCGGATCGCATAGGGGTTGCGGATCCCGAGCCCGGAGCCCGGCGGTGACGCGACGACCAGGAGACCGGCCGCGCCGGCCTCAGCCAGGCGGCGTGCGGTCACCGGATCCTCCCCCGTGACCGCCAGCGCGACGAATCCGTCCCGGGCGAGCGTGCGGGTCGCCTCGATGACCGCCGCGAGATCCGGCATCTCGGTCCGATCGTCTCCGAGCACGTCGATCCTGACGAAGTCGCCGAGACCCGCCTCCCGGGCGAGATAGGCCGTGCGGACCGCCTCGTCCGCCGTCCGGCAGCCGCCGGTCGACGCCACCAGCGTGAAGCGGCTCTGATCGATCGAGGCGAGCAGCGATCCCCCGGCGCTCCCGAGGTCCAGGCCCCGGACCCCGAGGCTCACCAGCTCGACGCCAGCGGCCTCGTGGCTCCGCTGCATGATCTCCGTCGAGGGGTACCGCTCCGCGCCGAGCACGAGCCGCGACCGAAACGACCGGGTTCCCAGCAGCAGCGGCTCGTCCCACATGCCTCCGTCCCTCCTCCGAAGCGCGAACCGCGCCGGCGGCGGCGCGGTGGGTCGCGGCCTACTATACCGGCGCCCGGCGACGCCGGCTACACCGCAGGCGGCGGACTGACAGAGCGCCGCACGTGGAGGCCCTCCCTCCACCAATTCCCGCGCTCGACTTCACTTAAGGCGCGCACGAACGACGATCAGCTCCGCGCTGGCCCGGCGGGTCATTCCGCGCCCCGTTCAGGTCGCCCACGCGCAGCACGCCGGAATAGCAACGCCGATCCGACAAACAGCGCGACAAACATCCCGGTCAGGCCCAGAAGCTCCAGAGGTCCGCTCCACGGGTAACCCAGCCCGGCGATCGATTGCGATCACGCCGACCAGTGCCTGAGCA
Organism: uncultured Candidatus Rokubacteria bacterium; assembly: GCA_963799055.1. Lineage (GTDB taxonomy): Bacteria > Methylomirabilota > Methylomirabilia > Rokubacteriales > DASRDR01 > DASRDR01. The sequence continues at coordinate 213,351 of CAWCVP010000016.1, read as the reverse complement.
AGCGCCGTCGCGAACAACGCACGCGCCATCCCACCGGGTTGAAAGCGCGCGATGAGGGCACCGGATGATTCCGACGGCCAGCACTGCGAAATACATCACGTTTGCGACATCGCCATCCTTCCCGATGATGCCAACACCAAGGCTCAACCAGACAAGGAGGAATGCTGCCGCGAGCGCAACGCCGACGGCGAATCGGTACTCGGTATTGCGGGTGCTCAGTGTGCTGAACATTGCCGGAGGGCCAGCCGTGAGTGACCGGAGCCGCTTGTCTAGTCCGAGCGGAGGCGGGGGTCCAGGGCGTCGCGGAGGCCGTCGCCGACCAGGTTGAACCCGAGGACCGACAGCATGATGGCGGCGCCGGGGAAGACGAACACCCACCAGGCGCCGCTCGCGAAGTACTTGTAGGAGTCGGCCAGCATCGCGCCCCACTCGGGGGTGGGCGGCTGGGCGCCCAGCCCGAGGAACCCGAGCGCCGCCGCCTCCAGGATCGCGAAGGCCACCGCCAGCGTCGTCTGCACGATCAGCGGCGGCAGCGCGTTCGGGAAGATGTGGCGGAGCAGCACCCGGGTGGCGCTGCCGCCGAGCCCCCGCGCCGCGGTCACGAACTCCTGCTCCCGGAGCTCGAGGACGGCCCCCCGGGCGATCCGCGCGTAGATCGGGATGGCCACCGTGCTGATGGCGAGCAGCGAGTTCCGGAGGCCCGGCCCGATCATCGCGACGATCGCGATGGCCAGGAGCGTCGAGGGAAACGCGAGCAGGATGTCCATGCAGAACATCAGGACCAGGTCGATCCGGCGGCCGGCGTAGCCGGCGACGAGCCCCAGGAGCGACCCGACCACGGCCGCGACCACCACCGAGCTCACCCCGAGCCCCAGCGAGACGCGCGCCGCGTGGAGCACGCGCACCAGGTTGTCGCGTCCGAGGGAGTCGGTGCCGAACCAGTGCTCGGCGCTGGGAGGCCGGAGCCGGTCGCCGAGGCTCGAGTCCGTCCTCGGATCGTAGTGGTGGACCAGCGGGGTGAGGACGGCGACCAGCGTGAACACGCACACGATGACGAGACCGGCCCGCGCCACCGGGCTCGCCAGGAGGCGGCGCCACGCCGCGGCCGCCGGGCTCTGGCCGCGCGCCTTGGGGATCGCGACCGCGGCGAGGGTCTCGGCCCGGGTCGTCGCGCCCATCAGTCGTACTTGATCCGCGGATCGACCGCGGCGTAGAGGAGGTCCGTCGCCAGGTTGACCATGACCACGATGACCCCGATGAACAGGCTGGCGCCCTGGACGATCGGGTAGTCGCGCGACTCGATCGACTCGTAGACCCACCGGCCGATCCCCGGCCAGGAGAAGATCGTCTCGGTGAGGATCGCCCCGGCCAGGAGCGCGCCGACCTGCAGCCCGACCACCGTCAGCACCGGCAGGAGCGCGTTCCGCAGCGCGTGATGCAGGACCACGGTCATCCGCGACAGGCCCTTGGCGTCCGCCGTGCGGATGTAGTCGCGGGAGAGCACTTCCAGCATGCTCGCCCGCATCATCCGGGCGATCACCGCCAGGGGGATCGTGGCGAGCGCGATGGCCGGCAGGATCAGGTGGCGCAGCGCGTCCCCGATCATCCCCCAGTTGCCCTGGAGGATCGCGTCCAGCATCACGAAGTGCGTGATCGGCTCGTAGTCGGCCACGCTGTCGAGGCGGGCCCCCGTCGGCAGCCACCGGAGCTCGACGGCGAACACCCACGCCAGCATCACGCCCAGCCAGAAGATCGGCATCGAGACGCCGGTCAAGGCCAGGACGCGCGACAGGCTGTCGATCACCGACTTGCGCCAGACGGCCGAGACGATGCCGATCGGAATCCCCACGAGGGCGGCGAGCACCATCGAGGCGACCGCCAGCTCCACCGTCGCGGGGAACCGGCGGAGGAGGTCGGTGAGCACGGGATCGCCCCGCACGATGGAGACGCCGAGGTCGCCCCGGAGAACCTTGCCGAGGTAGAGGAAGTACTGCTCGTGGATCGGCCGGTCGAGACCGAGGCGCGCCCGGACCTCGGCGACCTTCTCGGGCGTCGCCCGCTCGCCGAGCATGGTGACGGCGGGGTCGCCGGGGATGAGGTGGACGAAACCGAAGACGAGGACGGAGACGCCGAGGAGGACGGGAACGACGGTGAGGGTCCGCCGGAGAGCGTAGCTCCTCACCGTGTCCCCGTCCTCCGACAGGGTCTCCGCGCGCTACTGGATCGTGACGGTGTTGAACCGCTCGTCGTCGAGCGGGCTCGGCACGTACCCCCTCACCTTCTTGGAGAAGGCGAGCGGCGGCTCGTTGTTGGCGACGAAGACGCGCGAGACGTTGTCGTGGATCATCTGCTCGGCCTGACGGTAGAGCTTCGCCCGCTCATCCTGGCTCGTCAGCGTCGAGGCGCGCTTCAGGAGGTCCGAGAGCGGCGGGTTCGAGTGGAACCCCTCCCGCGACGGCTTGTCCGGGCAGAAGAAGTAGCACAGGAAGTTGTCGGGATCGCCGTTGTCCCCGGTCCACCCGAGCATGTAGAGCGGCAGCTCGCCGTTCTTCCGCTTGTCGAGGTAGTTCGCCCACTCCACGGTCTGGAGCTGGCCCTTGATCCCGACCTTCGCCAGGTCGGCGGCGATCGCCTCGCCGATCTCCTTCGGGTTCGGGAAGTACGGCCGCGAGCGCGACATGTACCAGAAGACGAGCGGCTCCTTCTTGCCGTCCTCCCAGGTGATCTCGCTGAAGCCGTTCGGGAAGCCGGCCTGCTTCAGGAGGTCCTGGGCCTTGGCCGGGCTGTACTCGTGGCCCTTCAGCTCCTTGTTGAATCCCCAGAGCGGCGGGGGCTGGAACTGGGTGGCCACCAGCCCCGTGCCGCCGTACAGCGCGTCGACGATCGCCTTCTTGTTGATCGCGTGCGCGATCGCCTGGCGGACCCGCTTGTCCTGGAACTCCTTCACCTTGTAGTTGAACGCCACGTAGCCGGTGGTGTTCGTGGGGCGGAGCTGCACCTGGAGGTTCGAGTCGGCGCGGACGAGCTTCAGGTCGTCGGGGTTGATCCCCTCGATGCCGTGGACCTCACCGGCCTTGAGCGCCGCCACCCGCTGGGAGTTGTCCTTGATGTTACGGACGACGACGCGCTTGACGCTCGCCTTCTTCCCCCAGTAGTCGGGGTTCGCCTCGAGGACGACCTCCTGGTTCGGCTTCCACTCGACGAACTTGAACGCGCCCGTGCCCACCGGGTGCTTGCCGTAGTCGGTGCCCCACTTCTCCACGGCCTTCGGGCTGGCGATGCCGAACGGGAACATGGCGATGTTCTGGAGGAACGGCGCCTGGGGCTGCCGGAGCGTGAACTTCACCGTGTGCGTGCCGGTCGCCTCGACCTTGGCGATGACCGACTTGTCGTCGAAGCCGTCGAACTGCCCCTCGAAGTACTCGAAGGTCTGGCCGGCCTTCAGCTGGTTCTCGTGCTGCGGGTGCTTGGTGTTCATCCAGCGCTCGAAGTTCCAGACCACGGCCTTGGCGTCGAACGGCTCGCCGTCGTGGAACTTCACGTTCTTCCGGAGCTGGAGCGTCCAGGTCTTGCCGTCGGCCGAGGCCTCGGCCTTCTCGGCCAGGCCGGGCTGGACCTGGGTCGAGCCGGGCTTGAACTCGTAGAGCGTGTCGTAGATCTGCCGCGTGATCTTGGCGGTGATCCCGTCCGTGATGACGGCCGGGTCGAACTGGACCGGCTCACCCTGGGCGCCGAAGACGAAGGTCTGGGCCAGGGCCGGCCCCGCGGCGCCCAGCAGCAGGACGGCCGCCACCAGCAGTACGGCTCGCGCAAAACGCATAGGTGTGTCTCCTCTTCGAGTGGTTGACAACGGTGCGTTGACTATAGCCCCCGAGGGGCTCCGCTTCAACGTCCGGCGGACGGCGCGGTTCGCCCCCCGGCCGCGTCGAGCTGGCTTCCCAGCTGGCCCGGCTCGGTCGTGGGGGCCTGGCAGGCATACCTCTCGCAGACGTAGGCGGTCGGCCTGCCCCTGGCCCGCTTCCCGGCCAGGAGCGCCAGGTCCGCCCCGGTCCCCTCGGCACCCCCGACCAGGACCCGGTTCGGGAGGTACCGGCGGAAGACCTCGCCCAGGAGGGGGGCCACGAGCGGCTCGCGATCGGCCGGGCCTTCCCCGGGCCACACGACCGCCACCTCGACCGGGGGTCCCAGGTGGAGGTCGAGAGCCCCAAGGAAGCGCCCGAATCCCGACGGATACCGGCTCATCAACGGGGCGACGGACCGGATCGTCTCCACGGCCCGCCGCTCGAGGTCCGAGCTCCCGGTCAGGACGGCCAGGCGGAGCAGCACGTCCGCCGCCACCGAGGACCCGCAGGGCACGGCCGAGTCGAAGAGACCCCGCGGCCGGACGACCAGGGTCTCGTGGTCCCGGCCCGTGTCGAAGAAGCCCTCCGCCTGGGGATCCCAGAAGAGGTCCAGCATCGCGGCGGCCAGGCGTCGCGCCGCGTCGAGCCAGCGCTGGTCGAGGCTCGCCTCGTGAAGCGCGAGGAGCCCGTCGACGACCATCGCGTGGTCCTCGAGGTAGCCGAGGAGCTTCGCTCGACCGTCCTTCCAGGTCCGGAGGAGCCGCCCGTCCTGAACCAGGGCGGAGAGGAGGAACCCGGCGTTTCGCTCGGCCACCCTGAGGTAGTCGGGACGATCGAGAGCCCGCGACGCTTCGGCAAAGGCGCGGAGCATCATGCCGTTCCAGCCCGCCAGGACCTTCTCGTCCCGGCCGGGCTTGATCCGTCCTTCGCGGTGCGCGAAGAGCGCGGCGCGCGCCCGGCCGAGGTGCTCCCGGAGCCGGTCCTCCGCGATCCCGAGCGACGCCGCCACCTCGCTCGGCTCCCGCGGCACGTGCAGGATGCTCCGGCCCTCGAAGTTCGGCCCAGCGGCCACGCCCCAGTAGTGAAGGGCCGCGCGGGCCGTCTCGGGATCGAGGAGGGCCTCGACCTCCGCCCGGTCCCACAGGAAGAACTTCCCTTCCTCGCCTTCCGAGTCGGCGTCCTGCGTCGAGTAGAAGCCCCCGTCGGGGTGGGTCATCTCCCGGACGACGTAGTCGAGCGTCTCCTCGGTCACGCGGCGGTACTCGGGATCCCCCGTGGCCTGCCACGCCTGGACATACAGCAGCGCCAGCTGGGCCTGGTCGTAGAGCATCTTCTCGAAGTGCGGCACCAGCCACACCTGGTCGACGGAGTAGCGATGGAACCCTCCCCCGAGCTGATCGTAGATGCCGCCCCGGGCCATCTGGGTCAGCGTCTGCCGCACCATCTCGAGGGCCTCCGGCACGTTCCGTCGCCGCCAGTAGCGGAGGAGGAAGTCGAAGGCCATGGGCTGGGGGAACTTGGGCGCCCGACCGAGCCCTCCGTGGCGCGAGTCGAACTCGGCCCGGAGCCCCTGGTAGGCGGTGTCCAGCACCGAGGGGGTGAGCAGCTCGGTGCCGGCGCGGACGCGCTCGCCCTGACGGAGGCGCTCCAGGAGCTCCCGGCCGACCTGGGTCGCCTCCCCGCGCTTGTCGCGGTAGAACTCGGCGACGGCCTCGAGGACGCGCGGGAATCCCGGCATCCCGTGGCGGTCCGCCGGCGGGAAGTAGGTGCCGCCGTAGAAGGGCACGCCGTCGGGGGTCAGGAACACGGTCATGGGCCAGCCGCCATGGCCCGTCATCGCCTGGACCGCCTGCATGTAGATGGAGTCGATGTCCGGGCGCTCCTCGCGGTCGACCTTGACGCTGACGAAGCGCTCGTTCATCAGTCGCGCGATGTCCGGGTCCTCGAACGACTCGCGCTCCATGACGTGGCACCAGTGGCAGGCCGAGTACCCGACGGACAGGAGGAGTGGCTTGTCGTCCCGGCGGGCTCGCTCGAGCGCCTCCGGCCCCCAGGGATACCAGTCGACCGGGTTGTACTGGTGCTGCAGGAGGTACGGGCTCGTCTCGCCGGCCAGCCGGTTGGGCGTGCGCGACTCGCCCGCGGCGCGGTGAGCGTCGTGGCTCACGCGGCGGGAGTCCGGCGGTAGAAGGGCAGCGCGGTCACCTCGGCCGCCAGGGTCTCGTCGCCCCCCTGCACCTCGACGCGGGTGCCGGGCTCCCAGTGCTCGCGGCGCAGGAACCCGAGCGCCGAGCGCGACCCCGAGCGCCGGCGAGACTGCCGCGCTCGTGATCCGCCCGACCTCCGTGCCCCGCCACGACCACCGCGCGCGCCGGGCGAGCGGCACCCGGGCGTCGGCGAAGCGGAAGCCGACGATCTTCCGGTTCACGTGACCGCGGTAGGTGACGCGGGCCACCACCTCCTGACCGAGGTAGCAGCCCTTGTTCATGGAGTAGGCGTGGTCGAGCGGGGCCTCCAGGAGAAGCGTCGAGCCGTCCACGTCGACCCCGTACCGGATCCGCGCCCGCCTCCAGCCTGAGCAGGTCCCACGCCTCGCGCCCGATCGGCCGGGCGCCGGCCCCCGTGAGACGGTCCCAGAGTCCGACGAGGCCGGCCGGCTCGACCCAGACGTCGTAGCCATCCTCCCCCGTCTCCTCCGTCCGGACGACTCGGAGCTCCGCCCCTTCCCAGGGCACGACGACATGGTGCCGGTGGGGCAGATCGGGGACGGCGGCGCCGAGCGCCTGCTCCACGATCTTGCGCGCGTTCGGGCCCGCGACGGTGAGGATCCCCCAGGCGGCCGTCACGTCCTCCAGCTCGGCGCGCTCGGAGAAGAGGTAGCGGTCGATCCCGCTCAGGAGCGGCTCCGCCAGCTGACCATCCGTCTCGAGCACGAGGCGGTCCGTCAAGCAGTGGACCGCGAGGAGGGCCGTGACCTTCCCGTGCACGTCGAGGAGCGCGGATTCGTTGCCCTGCCCCGGAGTCAGCCCCTTGACGTCGTTCGAGACGATCCCGTGAAGGAAGGTCGCGCGGTCCTTGCCCGTCACGTCGATCTTCCCGCGCTCGGAGCGATCGATCACGCCCGGCCCGCTCGCGCACCGTCTCGTGCTCGGCGCCAGGGTCGCCGTAGCGAGCCGGGACGAGCCAGCCGTCGACCTCCGCGAAGGTCGCGCCGATCTGCTGGTGGACAGCGTGCAGAGGCAGGTGCTTGCTCATGGTCGGCCTCGAATCCACTCGCATTATACCTACGTGGGGTCAGGCCCTGACTTTGACTTCCGGCCAGCGCTCATGGCCGGGTCTGACCCCGAATCGATGCCTGACCTCTATAATCGGGCCGTGACCGCGAAGCCCGCTCGCCGGCGCGCCGCTCGAACGACGCTCGACGCCCGCGCTCTGCGGCGATTCCGGGCAGAGCCTCCTGCGCTGGTACGGGCGCCACCAGCGTGATCTCCCCTGGCGGAGGACCCGCGATCCCTACCGCGTGCTCGTCTCGGAGATCATGCTCCAGCAGACCCAGGTGGACCGCGTGATCCCGAAGTATCACGAGTTCCTGGGCCGCTACCCGACCCTCGAGGCGCTGGCGGCGGCCGACGTCGCCGACGTGAAGCAGACCTGGTACCCGCTCGGCTACAACATCCGCCCGGTCCACCTGCACGGCATCGCCCGGGAAGCCGTCGCCCGGTATGCGGGCCGTCTCCCCGCCGACGACAAGGCGCTCCGGGCGATGAAGGGCATCGGGCGCTACACGGCCGGGGCGGTGCGGTCGTTCGCCTACGGGGAGCGCGCGCCGATCCTCGACACGAACGTCCGGCGCGTCCTCGGCCGCGTCTTCCACGGCACCGACGGCCGCCGCGTGTCGACCGCGTCCCTGTGGGCCCTCGCCGAGCGGGTCCTGCCCCGGCGGCGCGTGTACGACTTCAACCAGGCCCTCATGGACTTCGGCGCGACCTGGTGCACCGCGCGAAAGCCGCTCTGCCTCCCCTGCCCGATGCGCCGCTTCTGCCGCGCGTATCCCTGGGACGGCCGCTGACGCGGCGACGCCCCGCGCTTCTGACACGGGCGCTGCGCGACGTCGCGGCGTGTCGCGCGTGCCCGACCATGCGCGGCTGGCGGAAGTTCCCGGCCGACGCCCTCGGCCGACGTGACGGCCGCTTCGTCCTGGTCGGGGAAGCCCCGGGCATCGCCAGCATCGAAAACGCGCGGCAATGGACCGGGACCGGCGGGATGGTCCTCCGGCGCGAGATCCGGCGTCTCGGTCTCGACCTCGAGGACCTCTTCTACCTGACCAATGCCGTCAAGTGCTGGCCCGCCGCGAGAGCTCGACCCGGCGCGCGCCCCGGCAACCGGAGCCCGCTCGCCAGCGAGGCGCGCCGCTGCCGCCCGCACCTCGCGGCCGAGCTCGAGGCGCTTCGCCCCGAGGTGATCGTCGCCGTGGGCGCGGTGGCCGCGCGGGCGATCCTCGGCCAGGAACCGGTCCGGCTGCCCGACGACCACGGCCGCCGCTTCCGGCGAGACGGCGGCGAGGTGATCGTCCTCCTCCACCCGGCGAACGCGAGCCGGCACCCGGGCGTGTGGCCGACCTATCGAGCCTCCCTCCTCGGGCTCTTCGCCGAGCTGGCCGCGCGCGCCGGCTTCCCGGTGATGGAGGTGGCCGCGGCGGTGATCTCGCGGCGGGGGCGCTTCCTCGTGACGCGTCGCGACCCGGCCAAGCACCTCGGCGGGCTCTGGGAGTTCCCGGGCGGCAAGCGCGAGCCCGGGGAGTCGATCGAGGCCTGCCTCGCCCGGGAGCTCGCCGAGGAGCTCGCGCTACGGGTCCGGGTCGGCGAGCGCGTGGCCCTCGTCCCCTGGACGTATCCGGACCGATGCGTGCTTCTCCACTTCTTCCGCTGCCGGCTCGCGGGCGGCCGGCTCACACCCCGTGAGAGCCAGCCCTACCGGTGGGTGACCCGGGCGGAGCTCGCGGCGCTGCCCATGCCGCCCGCGGACGCGGCGCTCGTCGCGTCCCTCACGGAAAGATCCGGAGGTCGGGATGTCGGCGCCAGAAGTAGGCGCCCATCACGAGCGCCGCGAGCAGGTTCCCTCCGAGGATCGCGGGCCACGTGAGCGCCTGCAGAATGGGCTCCGCGACCAGGAGCGTGACCACCAGGAAGCCGAACTCGAAGAACACGAAGAGCAGCAGGATCCCGAATCCGGCATTCGGCTGGCGCTCGGCGACCGCGAGGAGGCGTGCGGCGATCCCCGCCGATCACGCAGAACACGAGGGCGTGAACCCACGTGTAGAGCACGACCATCTCGAGCGACACGGGCACCGAGTCGGGCGAGGCCAAGCCCTGCCCGCCCCGGAAGATCGCCGTGCCGAGGATCGTCGGCGTGTGGAACGGCCGGCCGGCGACCGTGTCCAGGATCAGGAACCACAGCGCGATCGTCGCCGCCCCCAGGAGCCCTGCGGCGAGCCCTTCGCGTGTAGATGCCTTCGACGTCCGCGGCGCGCGGCGCCGGACGCCTCGCCTCGACCTGTTCGATCATGGCGCCCTCCCCCCAAGACACAAGCGCCCCCTCGGCGCGGGGCCTTCCGGCACCCGGCCAAACGGGGGCGCGAGTTCGTCCTGACGCAGGGGCATCAGCGTCTTCCCCTGTTACGGCGGACGCTACGCCCGGGCCGGGAATGTGTCAAGCAAGTGTGCGTGTGCGCGTTCGCGTCGCGACGCCCACCGCCGGTTGCGGTCGGGACGACGCTCGATGCGGCGCTCGCCCCGTATCGAGAGGGCTACGCGTGTACCGTCTCGGCCGACGGACCGCACACTGGCCGGCCAGTAACGACGCGCACTTGGAGGCCGCCCTTCGACGGCACCGCGCTTGCTCTCTGATCCGCCGGACGCACATTCGGAGCAAGGGGGCAGGCGTATGGCACGCGCGGAATCGCAGTCGGCTGTCCGGTGTCCGGGGTGGCTCATGACCGTCTCGCTCACTGTCGCAATCGGACTCGTGCTGGCCGCGGGAGCGTCCCGGCCCTCAGGCCGAGCGGCAGAAACGTGGACGGCGCTGTTCGGGGCGGGCGACGCGCTGGCGACGAGCCGGCTCACGGCCACCCTCGGGGGCCAGCCCCTGACCGCCCGGAAGGCGTACCTCTTGGCGTTCCACCAGGCTCAGGACGCCGGTGACGTGGAGCACATGCTGGCCGTGGCCGACCGACTGGATGCGGTGGGCGAGGCAGACCTGGCGACACACGTCCGGCAGGCCGCGGATACCCTCCTGGAGGAGATCGGGGGACGGCTCCCGCCTCCGCCGGCACCAGGGTGATCGGCCGGCGGAGGCAGGACCGATCGAGGTCAGCCGCGGCCGAGCGCGAACTTCTGCAGGCTCCGGATCTCCCGCGGCGGGTTCTCGTGCCGACCCTTGGCGGTGAACGCGACCTCGGCGACGTAGAAGTCTCCGTGCGAGTCCATCGACGACGCCGTGGGGCGCGATGAACTCGCCCGCGCCCTTCGCCCGAGAACCGCCCGCCGACCCGCGCGAGGAGGTCGCCCTTGAGCCCGAGGACGCTCACGCGGGCGCCGATGTTCGGGACGGCGGCGTTGACGGGGAGATGCGAGGGCAGCTCGCCCACGAAGATCCGGCCGCCGTTGGCACGGTCGACGTAGAGGGCGCACGGCCGGTGCATGTTGTTGATCTGGTACTGGTAGTGGCCGTTGCCGTCGAACACCTGGACGCGGTGGTTCTCACGGTCCGCGACGTAGACGAGCCCCTCCGCGTCCGTGGCGATGTTGTGCGGGATGTTGAAGCAGCCCGGGTCGGTGCCCGGCTCGCCCCAGGAGAGGAGCAAGCGGCCCTTGGGGTCGTACTTGTGGACCCGCGAGTTCCCGTACCCGTCCGAGATGTAGATGTCGCCATTCTGCGGAGAGAGGGCGACGTGGGTCGGCCGGTTGAAGGGCTTTCCGCCGTGGGCGGGTGACGGATGGTCCGGGTCGCCGATCGTCAGCAGGAGCTTCCCGTCGGCGGTGTAGTGGCGGACCGTGTGGTTGCCGTCGTCGGTGAGCCACACGGTATCGTCCGGGCCGATGGTGATGCCGTGGGCCCGGCTGGTCATCCCCTCCCCCCACGAGCGCAGGAACTTGCCGTGGCGGTCGAAGACGATGACGGGGTGCGCCCCGCGGTTGTAGACGTAGACGTTGTCCTTCGAGTCGACCGCCACCGCGGTCCCCTCGACGAAGCTCCAGCCGTCGGGAAGCCGCCCCCATCCCGTCACCGCCGTGTAGCTCGGTCCCTTCGTCGTCACGGTCATGGTTCCCTCCCGGCCTACTTCAGCGTGTACTGCACGAGCTCCCAGGTATCCTTGCCCTTCCCCTCGTAGTGCGCTGCGGTCCGCTCCCGGACCCGCTTGACGAGCTGCTTCACCTGCGGCGCGTACCAGACCTGCTCCTTCTTGATCCCCCAGTTCGTGCTCGGCTCGCTCTCGATGAGGAAGGACCGGAATTTGCCGGCCGGCACGCTGATCTCGTCGTACTCCTTGACTCGCCAGATGACCTCGACGGGGGTCCACGAGAGTCCCTTCTGGTTGTCCTGGAACGTGAAGATCGACCGCCACTCCTTGCCCACGTGGAAGGGGAAGTCGAACGATCGGAGGGACGGCGAGGCCTCGCGGAGGATCCGGCCGTCGTTGGCGACCGCCACGAAGTTCAGGTCGCGGTCGTACAGGAGCGTCTCGTTCCCGGCGGCGAACGCCAGCACCCCGGCGTTCTTGTAGACGTCGTCCTTCATGAACGTGAGCGTGACCATCTGCGGCGCGTTCCAGGCCGAGTCCTCGACCTTGTAGGTCCAGGACGACCCCGGTCGGATGTACGGCGCGTCCACGATCGCCGACAGCGGCGGCAGCTGCTTCTTCCCGCATCCGCCCAGCGCCAGCATCCACGATGCCGAGCGTCATCCCCGCCAGCAGCCCGGACCTCGCGAATCGGTTCTGGATCATCCTGCGCACCTCCATTGTCCGGCTGCGGTCAGCAGCCGGGGGCGTGGTGGATCCCTCCGGCGCGGAGCGCCGCGCCCTGCAGCTCCTCGGCCAGCTCGAGCGTCCGCGTGGCGGCGCGCCGCGCGGCCTCCTGGGCTTCCGGTGTCGTCGCGTAGCGAAGGAGAAGGCGGCGCCCCAGCTCGTGATGGTGGCGCTCGTCGGGCTCGATGACATCCCGGTAGAGTCGCGCGGTCGCATCGTCCCCGACGGCCTCGCAGAACTCGATGAACTGACGGTTCTTCACGACGGCGATCGCCTCGCGCGTGAACTGGCCGGCCGCGACCCGCTCGACGGTGGTCTGCAGGCTCTCGAGATACTGGAAGAGCGGGCCGTAACCCTTTGATAATGGATTGAATTCCCTGGCGTCGAACCCGAGCTCCAGGAGGCGGTCGGCCACCAGCCGGTAGTGCTTGGCCTCGTCCCCGACCTGGCGGGCCAGGGCGAGCTTCACGTCGATCTCGGGCGTGGTGGCCATCCATCGGGCGGCGCTCTCGGTCGCCTCGATCTCGTTCCGGAGCGCCACCTTCAGCAGGTTCACCACGGTCAGGTCGCCCTCGACCTCGGGCTTCAGCGTCGACTCGGGCGTGAGCCGGCGCAGGAGCTCCTGGTTCTTCGCGTCGAGATCCCGAACGAAGGCTTCGGCATCCATCCCCGGCCTTCCCTCCACGTAGCCCCGCAGCAACTCGGGGAGCTCGTCGGTGAGTGTTTCGCGAGTGACCACGCGGTCGCACCGGTCGTGGAGCGGCTTCGTCGCCTTCCAGAGGACGTGGGTCGTCCAGCCGAGGACCGGCGCCGGGCGGCCGGCCGCCTCGATCTCGCGGAGCGCGGCGTCCTGATCGAGACCGGAGGCCGTGAGGTCCAGCATCACGAGGGCGGGACGGCCCTCGAGGGCGGTGCGCAGGTCGCCGAGCGACCGCGCGGCCTGGAACCGGTACCCCAGCCGCCGAGCGGTCTCCGCGATCCGGCTCGAGAAGAGCAGGTCCGCGACATGGGCGACGACGACCGGCGCGGGGCCGCTCACCGGGACTCCCCGTCCTCGGCGCGGTCGAGCCAGTAGCGCGACCACTCCTGGAGGTGACAGAGCGTCGTGAGATCGCCCATCCGGTCCAGGTACACCTTCCCGTTCAAGTGATCCGTCTCGTGCTGGAGCACGCGCGCGAAGAAGTCCTTGGCCACCAGGTCGATGCGCTCGCCCTGCCGCCCGTACGCCTCCAGCCGCATCGCCGTGTATCGCGGCGTGACGCCACGAAACTCCGGAATGGACAGGCACCCCTCCCAGTCGGAGGTCGTCTCCTCCGACACCGGGGTCAGCACGGGATTGACGATCACCATGAGCGGGATGCTCGGCATGTCGCGATGGCGCGGATGCGCCTCGCACTCGAGCACGGCGATCTGCCGCGAGACGTGGACCTGGGGAGCCGCGAGGCCGACGCCGATGTACTCGTGCATCGTCTCGATCATGTCGTCGATGAAACGCTGCGTTTCCGGACGCGAGATGTCCGCGCGCGGCACGGGATCCGCGACCCGACGGAGCACCGGATGACCGAGGTGGGCTACCTTCAGGATTGCCACGCCGATCTCCATCGAGCCACGAGTCGACGAGTCGGGTGTCGCGTACGCATGCTCACGCCATGGTAGCACGCAGGTCAGTCGGCGAACTCACTCAGCGTCGCCAGTCGTGCGCCCGCCGCCCGCATCTCCTCGAGGGCGCGAGCCCCGTCCCCCGGCTGGAGGTCCACCGCGCCGATCGCATCCCTGAGAACGACGACCTCGAAGCCCTCGCGCACCGCATCGAGCACGGTGGCGCGGACGCAGTAGTCGGTGGCGAGCCCCCCGACGTAGAGACGGCGGACGCCGCGCTCGGCGAGCACGGCCGGGAGCGGCCGACCCGCGTCGTCCTCCGCCTGGAAGCCCGAGTAGGCGTCCTGGTCGGGATCCATCCCCTTCGAGACGACAACGGTGCCCGTGGGCGACGCGAGGGCGGGATGAAACTCCGCGCCCCGGGTCCCCTGGACGCAGTGGGGCGGCCAGATTCCCCCGTGCGCCTGGAAGTGCCGGGTCACCGGCGGGTGCCAGTCCCGGGTGAGGAAGACGGGAGCGCGCGCGGCCGCGAACCGCTGGAGGTACCGGTTCACGACGGGAACGATCGCGTCCCCGGTCGGAACCGCCAGCGCGCCCCCCGGACAGAAGTCCCGCTGCATGTCCACCATGACCAGGGCCTCGCGAGTCGGATCGATCGTCATGACGGCTCCTCCCCCTGCCCGGGACGGCCGAGGGCCTCCCCGAGCGCGTGGTCGATTTCCCGGCGGACGCCGGCGTCGGTCTCCCCTGCCCGGGCCGCGTGGAGCGCGGCGCCCGCTTCCGCCCCGCCCAGCCGTCCCAGCGCCCATGCCGCGTGGCCGCGGACGGTCGGGTCGGCGTGGCCGAGCGCCTTCCCGAGGGCCGGCAGGGCGTCGGCCACACCTCCGTTCCCCAGCGCCACGGCGGCGTTGCGCGCCAGCCCTTCCCGTCGCGCCCGCTTGAGCGGGCTCCCGCGGTACTCGTCCCGGTAGGCCGTCTCGTCGAGCGTCAGGAGCGCGGCGAGCGGCGGGTGCCCGCGGGCCCCGAACGCGGCCCCTTCCCCGGTGACCGCCGCCCGCCGGTTCCAGGGACAGACGTCCTGGCAGACGTCGCAGCCGAAGACCCAGGTCCCGACGCCGGGGCGGAGCTCCGCCGCGATCGGCCCCCGATGCTCGATCGTCAGGTACGCGATGCAGCGGCGGGCGTCGAGAACATACGGGCCCACGAAGGCGTCCGTCGGACACGCGTCGAGGCACCGGGTGCAGGTCCCGCAGCGGTCGGCCAGGGGCGCGTCGGGCTCGAGCTCGGCCGTGGTGAGGATCGTCCCGATGAAGAAGAAGGAGCCGAGTCCCGGGTGGAGCAGCATCGTGTTCTTGCCGATCCAGCCGAGTCCGGCGCGCGCGGCGAGATCCCGCTCGAGGACGGGCCCCGTGTCGACGTAAGCGCGGGCCGTGGAGCCCGGAGCCAGCCGCGCGATCGTGTCGGCGAGCGCCCCGAGCCGCGACTCCATGACCGCGTGGTAGTCATCGCCCCAGGCATACCGTGCCACCCCGTCCGGCCCGATGGCACTCGGGCCCTGGTAGTAGCTGAGGGCGCAGGCGACCACCGAGCGCGCGCCGGGCAGTACCCGATCGGGGTCGACCCGCTTCAACCGGCCGCGCTCGAGGTAGGACATGGTGCCGGCATGGCCGGCGTCGAGCCAGTCCTCGAAGGCCGCCGCATGGTCGGGAGGCCCGGCGGGCCCGACCGCGACCAGATCGAACCCGATCCTCCGTGCCGCGTCCTTGACCTGCCGCCGCCAGCGTGATCGCGCTCACCCGGACGACCCTGACCCGCGCCGGGCGAGCACCACCAGGCGGCTCTGGGTGAGCACGCGGCCTCCGTCGGCGACGAACCGCTCCCACGTGGCCCAGCGTCCATCGGGCTCCCAGCGGGCTCGCAAGTCGGCCGTCGCCCGGATGGCCTCCGGGGCGGACGCGAACCGCCGTGACCTCCTGCTCGACCTCGAGGCGCTCGACGGCGAACCCGCCGGCGCTCAACACGGCCCGCGCCCGCTCGGGCTCATAGGCGAAGCGCGACGCGCGGCCCGTCTCCCGCCACTGATCGACGTGGAAGGCGGCGAACGCCAGGACGCCGCCCGGCGACAGCCCGGCGCCGGCCCGTGCGACGATCGAATCGGACATGCAGAGGTGGGCGACCACCACGTCCGGCGGACCGAGCGCCCGATAGTCGGCCTGCTCGGCGTCGGCGACCACGAAGACGACGTTGGCGTGCCCGGCCCGGTGAGCGCGCCGGCGGGCCTCGACGAGCGCCCCGGCGTCCGTGTCGATCCCGACGACGCGCCGGGCGCGGGGCGCCAGATGAAGGGCCAGGCGTCCGGTCCCCGTGCCGACGTCGAGGACGGTCCGGCCCTCGAGCGGCTCCGCGTCGAGCCAGGCGTGCAGAGTCGGCGAGATCGATCGGTCACCGCCGCCGCCTTCGGGCGCGCGCCCGCGCGCCTGCGTCAGATCGCCTCTCATGCGGGCGCCTCCTGCCCCGAGTATACTCCGCGAGGAGACCCCTCACGGTGCGGGAGCCGGCTGCTTCCGGTCGAGACGTGACGACGCACCTCGCCGTCGGATCGTGCGCGCGAGGTGGCCCGGCTCTTCCTGAAGCTCGGAGCGATCGGCTTCGGCGGACCGGCCGCTCACATCGCCCTCATGGAGGACGAGGTCGTCCGCCGGCGACGGTGGCTCACGCGCGAGGAGTTCCTCGACCTCCTCGGGGCGACGAACCTCATCCCGGGCCCGAACTCGACCGAGATGGCGATCCACGTCGGCTTCGTCCGGGCCGGCTGGCGCGGGCTCGTCGCGGGCGGGGTCGCCTTCATCCTCCCGGCCGCGCTCGTCACCCTCGCCCTGGCCGCCGGCTACGCGCGCTACGGCCGCGCTCCCCGCCGCGGGATGGCTCCTCTATGGGGTCAAGCCCGTGATCATCGCCGTGGTCGCCCAGGCGGTGTGGGGCCTCGCCCGGAAGGCCGTCGCCACTCCCCTCGCCGCCGCCGCCGCGCTGGCCGTCCTCATCCTCTCCCTCCGCGGCGTCGACGAGGTGGCGCTCCTCTTCGGAGCTGCGCTGGCGATTCCCGCGGCCCGCGCCCTCGCGACCGGCGGAGGGGCTCGCGGCCTCGCGCCGGGAGGGCTCTGGCCGTCGGCGCGACGGCCGCCGTCGGCGACCGCCGCGTCGGGCGCCGCCCGCCGCGACGGTCAGCCTCACGCAGCTCGGGCTCATCTTCCTCAAGGTCGGCTCGATCCTGTTCGGCAGCGGCTACGTCCTCCTCGCGTTCCTGCGTCCGGATCTGGTCGAGCGGACGGGCTGGCTCACCGACGGGCAGCTCCTGGACGCCGTCGCGGTCGGCCAGCTCACCCCCGGCCCGGTGCTCACGACCGCGACCTTCATCGGCTATCTCGTGGCGGGCGCGCCGGGCGCGCTCGTGGCGACCGTCGCCATCTTCCTGCCGTCGTTCGTGTTCGTGGCGCTGTCGAACCCTCTCATCCCGCGGCTCCGACGGTCGCCCTGGGCCGGCGGCTTCCTCGACGGCGCGAATGCCGCCTCCGTCGCCCTGATGGCGCGGTGACCTGGAAGCTCGCGCAAGGCGCCGTCGTCGACTGGCTGACGGCGGGCCTCGCCGTCGCGGCCGCGACCTCCTCTCGCGACGCGACTCAACTCGGCATGGCTCGTCGCCGGGGGAGCGCTGGTCGGAGGTCTTCGTCGCCCTCCTGCCGGTGACCTCCCGAACCCGACGCGGCCGCCGAACGTCCAATTGACAGGCCGTCCTCAATTCCCCATGCTCGTAGCGGAACGGCCTCGGAGACACCGAGGCCAGCCTCAAAGGGAGGACCACGTGGACAAGCCGACCATCCAGACCCGCCCGAACGGGCCGTACCTCGTGAAGGGCCCCGTGCGCCTCGTCGACGCCGACGGGCACGAGTTCCAGGTGACCGGCGACACGATCGCGCTCTGCCGCTGCGGCGGCTCGACCAAGAAGCCCTTCTGCGACGGCACGCACTCGAAGATCGGCTTCGCGGGCGCCGAGAAGGCGGTCCGCGACGCCGAGGGTCACTAGCGCCCGGCCAATGTCGACCGCCCTCACCTCCCATCGGCACCGGGTCGCCGACCTCGCGGAGGCCATCGAGCTCTGCTACGCGAAGGGATGGACGGACGGCCTGCCCGTCGTTCCTCCCACTCCCGACCGGGTCGAGGCGATGCTGCGTGCGGCGCGCCTCGCGCCCGACCACGAGGTCACCTACGTCGCCCACCGCGCCGTCTCCGTCACCGCCGAGAAGGTCGCCATCAATGCGGTGATGGCGGGGTGCCGGCCGGAGTACATGCCCGTCGTCGTCGCGGCGGTCGAAGGCATCGGAGATCCCCGGTGGAGCTACCACGGGCCCGGCACCTCCACGGCCGGGCGCGGGCGTCCTCCTGATCGTCAACGGGCCCGTGGCGCGCGAGCTGGACATGAACGCCGGCGACAACCTCTTCGGACCTGGCTGGCGGTCGAACCTCACCATCGGGCGGGCCGTGCGCCTGGTGATGCGGAACGTGTGCGGCTCGATGCCCGGCACCCTGGACCGGGGAACCCTCGGACACCCCGGGAAGCTCTCCTACGTGATCGCCGAGAACGAGGCCGAGAGCCCGTGGCCGCCGCTCCACGTGGAGCGGGGCTTCCGGCCGGACCAGAGCGCGGTCACCGTCGTGGCGGCCGCGGGGCCGCGGCAGTTCTACAACCAGCTGTCGAACACCGCCGAGGGCGTGCTGACCACCCTGGCCGACGACATGCGGATCTCGGGCAATGTGGGACAGCCGCACTACGTCGTGGTCCTGGCCGGCGAGCACATGCGCACGATCGCCGGCGACGGCTGGACGAAGCCGATGATCCGGGAGTTCCTCTTCGAGCACACGCAGAACTCGTACGCACACTTGCGGCGCACGCACCAGTTGGCCGGCGAGGTCCAGCCGGGCGACGAGACGCGCCGACGCCCGCTGGTCGAGTCACCCGACGACATCCTCGTCGTGGCGGCGGGCGGCCGGGCGGGAGCCTTCTCCTGCTACATCCCGGGCTGGGCCGGCAAGCGCGCCTCACAGGCCGTGACCAAGGAGGTCAAGCGATGATCGAGATCCTGGACCCGACCGTCGAGATCGCGACGCAGCCGGTGAAGTTCGTCCCGAGGCCGGACTCGCTCGCCGGCAAGCGCATCGGTCTCGTCGAGAACACGAAGTTCAACTCCGATCGCCTCCTGGAGAAGATCGGCAACATCCTGGTGGCCGACTACGGCGCCGCCGAGGCGCGCATGTGGCGGAAGCACAACGCGAGCGTCCCTGCCCACGAGGAGATCGTCCAGGAGCTGCGGGCGTCCTGCGACGTGATGGTCGCCGGCATCGGCGACTGAGGGTCCTGCTCGTCGGGCAGTGTGCTCGACGGAATCCTGCTGGAAAAGGCCGGGGTCCCCTCGGCCGCGATCGTCACCGACGTCTTCGAGGTCACGGGCCGGGCGATGGCCGAGCAGTGGGGCGTCCCCGCCTACCGCTTCCTCCTCATGCCCCACCCCATCGCGAACCTGACGGAGGCCGAGCTCGACCAGCGCGCCCGCGAGATGGCGCCCCAGGTCGTGAAGCTCCTCCTCCAAGGGCAGGACTGACCGGGAGGGGGACGGCGCGCGCCGTCCCCCTCGACCTCCCCCAACGCCGGCCTCATGCCGGCACCACCCGGCAGCTGGCTCGCTACCGGGTCCGGCCCCAGGTGTCCCAGTAGGTACGTTCACGCACCGGGACTCGACGCGCGGCGCGGAACTCTCCGCCGGTGGAGTGAGCGACGGGGATCAGAGCCGCCTGCGTCACCGTCTCCGGGATCCCGAGCAACGCGCCGACCTCGCGCTCGTAGCGGATGTGCAGCGTCGTCCACGCCGACACCAGTCCTCGGGCGCGGAGCGCCAGCATGAAGGACCACGCCGCGGGCAGGATGTTCCCGTAGGCGCCGGCCTGCGCGAGCGGGCCCTTGTCCTC
The DNA here is from genome assembly GCA_963799055.1 of uncultured Candidatus Rokubacteria bacterium. Classification (GTDB taxonomy): domain Bacteria; phylum Methylomirabilota; class Methylomirabilia; order Rokubacteriales; family DASRDR01; genus DASRDR01. The sequence continues at coordinate 193,866 of CAWCVP010000016.1, read as the reverse complement.
GGGTCGCGCCTCGACGCACGGAATCACCAGCACCGGCACCTCGTGCAGGTGTTCGGCCAGGTAAGACGCCGAGTCGGAGAAATCCTTGTCACGCTCGGGGAAGTCGGGAGTCACCGCGGACCGCCGTGGCAGGTACTCGTCGAAGAAGACCTTCCGGTAGTACTCGGCCACGCCGGCCCTCTGCCGCGGGTCCGTCACCACCACGAAATGGTAACGAGCGATGTTGCCGCCCGTCGGTGCCTGGACCGCGATCTCGAGGCATTCCTCGATGACCCGGGGATCGACCGGGCGGCCGAGGTCGAGCCGCCGCCGGACGGAGCGCGTCGTGGTGAGGACGTGGTCCACCGCGTTGCGATCCAAGGCGTCCCTCCGTGGGGTTCGGCGAGCCGGCGCCCGAGGCGTCAGCCGATTTCGCCGCGCCGTCGGCGAGGGAGAGGCGAGCCTAGCGGTCGGACTGGCCGGGGCGCAGCACCTCCGGAGACACCTGCGGGATGGGATCGCCCCACCAGCCTTCCTTCTCCGAAGCCTTGGCGTCCTGCTCGCGGGCCACGTCCACGCCACCCAGCCAGCGGACGAGGGTGGTCCGGATCGAGAACCCCATGTGCTGGTCGGTGGCGTACAGCGTCTCCGTGTACTCGGAGTCGCTCCGGGATTGCGTGGCCGGAGCCTGCGCCCACGCGGCACTGGTCAGAAGGAGCGGCATGACCGCTACGACGGTGAATCGGCGTCCCATCGACGGCACCTCCGTGAAGTTCGATCTGGCACGAGTCGCGCGCATCTCGGCGCGCACGCTCAGCCTAAGGTGTCGACGGGAGTCGGCCCAAGAATTTTCGCGGGCGGCGGGAGAAGCTCGCCAACCGGGACAGCGGCGTAGCCCCTGTCTCGGAGCACCCGGAGCAGGTCGGGCAACATCGCCAGGAGCCGCTCGGGAGCGCCGGGTAGCCCCGGCGCGTCGTGGAGGTCGATGATCGCCCCATCGTGGAGACGGTCCACGACGTGCCGGAGCTGGGCGGCGGGTGGGCGCGGTCGGAGGCCTTCGTGCTGGATCGACCAGAGCACCGTGGCCAGCCCGAGCCGGCGCGCCGTCGCCAGCGCGGCGACGTTGACGATGCCCCAGGGCGGCCGGTAGAGGCGCGGGGATCGCCCGGCGATCTCGCCCAGGATGCGGGCGCCCTCGGTGATCTCCCGGGCAACCGCCGCCGGGGACAGGAACCAGGCGTTCCGATGCCGCCAGGTGTGGTTGCCCACCTCGTGGCCGGCGGCCGCGATCGCCCGCACGACGTCCGGGTGCCGCTCCGCGCGCTGGCCGATCAGGAAGAACGTGGCCCGAACGCCGTGAGCGGCCAGGAGCCGGAGGACGCGGGGCGTCGCCACCGGGTCGGGTCCGTCGTCGAACGTGAGCGCGATGCGGCGGCGTCCCGCCGGTCCCCGCCGCCAGGCCAGGAAGGGCAGCGCGCACTGCCCTCCCCAGGCGTAGGCGACCCACGCCGCCGCTCCCGCGCCGGTCGCCCACCACGCGCCGCGCACGCCCTATCCCCGCTCCAGGAGGGTGAGCATCTCCTTGGCCACGATCCGCCTCGCCTCCGGGCGGCCCAGGCTCCGGGCCGTCGCGGCGAGGGCCGCGCGCAGGGCCGGCTCGCCCAGGAGCGCGTCGAGATGCCGGCGGAGCTCACGGGCGCTTCGAGCCCGGAGGGCAGCGCCCGCGGCGACCAGGCCCGCCTCGTTGGCCCGCTCCTGGCCCGGCAGGGACCGGTGCAGCAGCAGCGGGCGGCCCAGCGCGAGCGCCTCCGCGCACGTCATCGCCCCCGCCTTCGACACCACCAGGTCGGCCGCCCCCATCACGCGCGCCATGTCGGGCACCCGGCCGAGCACGCGGAACCGTGGGTCCCGACCGTGGCGCGCCCGCAGGCGCGCCGCGAGCCGCGCGTGGTCTCCGCAGACCACGAGCGCGACGAACGGTCGCTCCAGTCCGGCGAGCGCCTCGCAGGCCTCGGCGACGCCGCGAAGCAACCCCCGCATGCCCCCGGTCACGAGCACGACCGGCACGTCGGGCGGCAGCGCCAGCGCGGTTCGCAAGGCCGGACGATCCGGAGGCAGGGCGAAGGAGCCGTCCACCGGGAGCCCGCTGGAGACCACCCGGTCCGGCGCGATCCCATGGGCCACCACGCCGGCACGGACGCCCTCGGTCGGCACGAAGTACCGCTCGAGTCCCGCGTGGATCCACTGCGGGTGCGCCGCGAAGTCGGTGAACACGATCCCGTGCGGCACCGACGTCCTCCCCTCCGCCCGGAGCCACGCCATCGCGCCGGCGGGAGTGGGATGGAGGTGCACGACCGCGTCGGGCCGCTCACGCTCCAGGTAGCGCAGGAGGCCGGTGGCCCCGATCCGACCCATCCCGGCCATGGCGGGCGAGCGGGGCCCGATCCGGGCCGAGAACTCGTAGGCCGCGCCCCAGAGCCGGGGGGCGCATCTCAGGAGCCCCCAGAACACGGTGAGCGACGCCCGCGCGAAGCCCGGCGGCAGGAAGTGGACGAAGTGATCGAGGACCTCGACGCGCGCGCCCTCCTCGGCAAGGGCCCGGCCCACCGCCTCGGCCGCCCGCGCGTGGCCGGCGCCGTAGGGCGCCGAGAGGATCAGGATCCGAGGACTCACGCTCCGAAGCGCCGGTCGCGGCGCTGGTAGCTCCGGATCGCGCGGAGAAAGTCGATCTGGCGGAACTCCGGCCAGTGGACGTCGCAGAAGTAGAACTCGCTGTAGGCGCTCTGCCACAGGAGGAACCCCGACAGCCGGACCTCCCCGGACGTGCGAATGATCAGGTCCGGGTCCGGCAGGTCCGGGGCGTAGAGGTACCGCGAGATCTCCTCCTGCGTGACGGCGTCGACGATCTCGTCGAGAGTCGCCCCCTGCTTGGCCCGGTCCCGCACGAGACGCTGCACGGCGTCGGCGATCTCCTGACGGCCGCCGTATGCCAGGGCGAACGTGAGCAGCGCGTCGGCGTACCCCGCCGTGGCCTGCTCGGCCCGCCGGATGGCGGCCAGCGTGGAATCGGGCAGGAGCTCGAGCTTGCCGACGGCCCGCACCCGGATTCGCCGACGGTGGATGCGGGCATCCTCCGCGAGCGCGCTCAGCTTCCCCTCGATCACCGAGAGGAGCCCCTGCACTTCCTCCGGGGCCCGCCCGAGGTTCTCGGTGGAGCACGCCCAGAGCGTCACGGCGGGAATCCCGAGATCGACGCACCATGCGAGGACCTCGTCCAGCTTCGCAGCCCCGAGGCGATACGCGTCCACCGCCTCCCGCCCCTGCGCCCGCGCCCAGCGTCGATTCCCGTCGAGGATGATGCCCACGTGCTGGGGCGTGGGCAGGCGGCTCACCTCGGCTTCGAGGCGCCGCGCGTAGAGGCGGTAGAGGAGCCGTCGCCAGCCGGACTCGCCGCCGCCGTCGAGGAAGCCCATCACTCCCGAGGGCGGCGGGCGACCAGGAGCTTGTACTCCGCCTCCTGGACGACGTCGCCGTGCTGGTTCACCATCTCGCGCCGCTCGACGACGACGCCGGCGTCCTTCATGGGCCGCTTCCCCGCCACGCGAATGCGACAGCGTACGGTGTCGCCGATGCGCACCGGCCGGCGGATGTAGAGATCGAACACCATGAAGGCGAGCACCTGGGGCATCTCGGCGGGGGCCCGGAACCCCAGCCCCGAGCTCATGATCATGACCAGGAGGTCCGGCACCACGGGCGGGAGATCCGCCTCGCCGGCGGTGAAGTCGAGCGCCTCCTGATCCCCGGAGATCGCCGCGTAGCCCACCACGTCGGCCTCCGTGATGGTGCGGCCCGGGGACTCGAACCCGTCACCAACTTCGAGGTCCTCGAAGTAGCGGGGCATCGGCCGCCGCTACGTCCGGCGCTCGATCATGAGCTCGGTGTCGCCCTCCTGGACGAGCTCACCCCGCTGGTTGAGCACGTGGCGCTGGATCGTGACGATGCCCCGGTCGGGCTTGGAGGTCTCCCGCTTGTCGGTCACCTTGAGGCGGACCTTGATGGTGTCCCCGATCTTGATCGGCCCCTTGAAGCGCCACCGAAGGCCCAGGAAGGCGAGGGTGGCGAAGGGGCGGGCACCGGTCCGGGTCCCGAGGCCGGACGCGATGGAGAGCCCGAGCAGCCCGTGCGCGATGCGCTCGCCGAAGATGGACGTCTTCATGAACTCGGCGTCGGTGTGGAGGACGTTGTAGTCCCCGGACAAGCCGGCGAAGGCGACGATGTCGGCCTCGGTGATGGTGCGGCCGGGCGACAGGTACTCGTCCCCCACCTGGATGTCCTCGAAGTACTGGCGCATCGGCTCCGACATCGGCACCTCCGGTCGTCGTTTGGCGCGCCCTGCTCGATCACTGGCCGACGCACTCGCCCCGTCGACCGTGACGCACTATATCACGGTGAATGCTACAATCTCAGCGATCGAGCGGCGATTTCGCCGCCTTTTCGCCGCGTGGAGCCGCGGCCGAACCCGAGGACCTCCGTGGGGGCCACGATGGGCAACGTCGTCGACGACCTCCGAGTCTCGGACGCGCGCCTTCGGCGCGTCTGGGAGAAGGTCCACGGAGGCGAGCGCCTCGACCACGCGGACGGTCTGGCCTGTCTCGAGACGGAGGACCTCCTCGGGCTCGGGCGGATGGCCGACCACGTCAAGCGGCAGAAGTCCGCCGACTGGGTCTACTTCGTCATCAACCGGTACATCAACCCGACGAACATCTGCGTCCTGTCCTGCTCCTTCTGCGACTTCGCGAAGAAGAAGGGCGATGCCGGCGCCTTCGAGCACACGATCGAGGACATCGTCGGGATGATCGAGACCGACGTCCGGGAGGTGCACATCGTCGGGGGCCACCATCCCGACTGGCCGTTCGAGTACTACGAGCGGATGGTGCAGGCGATCCACGCCTCGCGCCCCGATGCCCAGATCAAGGCCTTCACGGCCGCCGAGATCGACTATCTCTGGCGCCGCTGGAAGATCGAGCCGCGCGAGGCGCTGACTCGCCTCAAGGCGGCCGGGCTCCACACGATGCCCGGGGGGGGCGCCGAGATCTTCTCGCCGCGCCTTCAGAAGCTGCTCCGCTTCACCGGCAAGGCCGGAGCGGACCGGTGGCTCGAGGTCCACCGCATCGCCCACGGCCTCGGCATCCGCTCCAACGCGACCATGCTCTACGGCCACGTGGAGACGTACGCCGAGCGGATCGACCACATGCTGCGCCTCCGGGAGCTCCAGGACGAGACCGGCGGCTTCCTGACGTTCATCCCCCTCCTCTACCAGCTGGGCGACACGCGCCTGGTGCCGCGTCAGGCGTCCGCGGTGGAGGCGCTGCGCGTGGTGGCGACCTCCCGGCTCGTCCTCGACAACTTCCCGCACGTCGAAGCGTACTGGGTCATGATGGGCGAGGAGGCGGCGTCGATCGCCCTCAACTTCGGCGCCGACGACGTCAACGGCACGCTCGTCGACGAGCGGATCGCCCATGCCGCTCGCGCCGAGAGCCCGGCCGGGCTGGCGCGGGAGCAGATCCTCCGCATGATCAGAGGACGCCGGCCGGGTGCCGGTCGAGCGGGACGCCCTCTACAACGTGGTCAAGGTGTGGAATTGATGCTCCGGATCGGCCGGATCTCCTACCTCAACGTCGAGCCGTTCTTCCATGCGTTCCCGTGGCCGATCGCGGAGTCCTTGCCGCCGCGCGCCCTCGGCGAGGCCATGGCCGCGGGCCGGATCGACGCCGGCCCGCTGGCGCTCGCCGACTGCCTGCGCCTCGAGGAGACGGTGACCCGCCTGCCGTTCGGGATCGTGGGCCCCACGCGGGCGCAGAGCGTCCTCCTGTTCTCCGACCGCCCCATGCCCGAGCTCGGCGGTCGCCGGATCGCCATCACCGGTGAGACCTCGACCTCGGTGCGCCTCCTGCGGATCCTGCTCGCGTTCCGGTACGAGGTCCGCCCGCCGATCCTGGTCGGGCCTCGACGAGGCGGCCGACGCCACGCTCCTGATCGGTGACGCGGCGCTCCGTGCGCGGCAAGGGCGGTGGCCGCGTCCCCTCTGCGTCGACCTCGGGGAGGAGTGGACGGACTGGACCGGGCATCCCATGGTCTTCGCGGCCTGGGCAGTCCGGACGGCCGCGCCGGCTCCCGCGCGGCGGGAGCTCGAGGCGGTGCTCGCGGACGCGCTCGAGACCGGCCTGGCCAGCCTCCCGGCGATCGCCGCCCGGCGCCGCGACGTCGGCCTCTCCGAGGCGGAGATCGCGGAGTACCTCCGGAGCTTCACGTACCGGATCGGGCCCGCCGAGGAGAAGGCGGTGGCCGAGTACCGCCGCCTCCTGACGCTCCTCGACAGCTGATGGGCAGCGCCGCCGTGCTGGAGACGGTCCGGCGCAAGATCGACGACGGCGCCCGCCTCACCCGCGAGGAGGGTCGATGGCTCCTCACGGAGGCGCCCCTGCTCGAGGTCGGCCAGCTTGCCGACGTCCTGCGGCGCCGGCTCCATCCCGAGCGCGAGGTGTCGTTCGTCGTCGACACCAACCCCAACTACACCAACGTCTGCGTGACCGACTGCCAGTTCTGCGCCTTCTACCGGAAGCCGGGCGACCCCGAGGCCTACACGCTCAGCGTCGACGAGGTCATGGCCAAGATCGCCGGAGCCGTCGAGCGCGGCGCGACCACCGTGCTCCTCCAGGGCGGGCACAACCCGGCCCTCCCGTTCGACTACTACCTGGACCTCGTCCGCGAGACTCGGCGCCGCTTCCCGGGCGTGCTGCCGCACTTCTTCACGGCGTCGGAGATCCAGACGATGGCCCGGGTCGCCGCGCTTCCCGTGGCCGAGATCCTGGCCGGCCTTCGTGAAGCGGGCCAGCGCACCCTGCCCGGGGGCGGCGCCGAGATCCTCTCCGAGCGCGTGCGCCTCAGGATCGCCCCGAAGAAGGGCGGGCCCGCGAGCTGGCTGGAGGTGCACCGCGAGGCCCACCGGCAGGGTCTCCGCTCGACGGCCACCATGATGTACGGCCACGTCGAGCAACCGGACGACGTCCTGGACCACCTGGATGCGGTCCGCGCGCTCCAGGACGACACCGGCGGCTTCACGGCGTTCGTCCCCTGGTCCTTCAAGCCCGGGAACACCCTGCTCGAGAAGTGGATCAAGCACTACGCGGGGCCGAACGCCTACTGCCGGATGCTGGCGGTCTCCCGCTGCTACCTGGACAACGTCCCCCACGTCCAGGCCTCCTGGTTCTCGGAGGGAAAGCGCGCCGGGCAGATCGCGCTCCACTTCGGGGCGGACGACTGGGGGGGCACGCTCTTCGAGGAGAACGTCCACCGGGCGGCCGACTACGTCAACACGATCACGGTCGACGAGATCGTGAATCTCATCCGGGAGGCCGGCTTCCGGCCCGTCCAGCGCACCACGCTCTACGAGACGGTGAGAGCGTACTAGGCGGGGCGGGCGGCGCGACCGCCTGGCGCCCACCGACCTCACAAGCGGGTCGATGGGTGGCGGCGCGGCGAGGAGCCGCGCGCCGACAGCCTCCCGGTAGAGCGTCTCCAGGGCCCGCCGGCCCTCGTCTCCCAGGGCCACCGTGTAGTCGTTCACGTACATGTGGACGAAGCGCGTGCAGACGTCGGCGTCGATCCCCCGCCCGTACCGGAGCGCGTAGCCCACCGCCTCGTCGGGATGGGCGTGGGCGTAGCGGATCGAGGCCCGCAGCGCCTCGGACAGCTCACGGGCCAGGGCGTCTCCCAGGTCGCGTCGCGTCACGTTCACGCCCAGGGGGAGCGGCAGCCCGGTCCGCTTCGTCCACACCTCCCCGAGATCGAGCACCTTGCTGAGACCCATCGCGGCGTAGGTGATTTGGCCCTCGTGGATCAGGAGGCCGGCGTCCGCCTGACCGTCGGCCACCACCCGCGGGATCTGGTCGAAGGCGACGACGATCACCGCCGGATCTCCGAGCGCCAGGCGAAGGAGGAGGTAGGCCGTGGTGCCGTAGCCGGGGATCGCGATCACCCGCTCGGGGAGGGACTCGGGCGAGATCGGCTCCCGGGCGACCACGATCGGCCCGTAGCCCTTCCCCATCGACGCCCCGGGATCCATCAGGCGGTACCGCTCGGCGATGGCCGGATAGGTCGCGCAGGACACCGCCGTGACCTCGAGCTCGCCGGTGGCGGCGCGGCGGTTCAGCGACTCGATGTCCTCCAGCACGTGCTCGATCCGGACGCCGGGGATCGTCACCTTGCCGTGGGTGAGGGCGTAGAACATGAACGCGTCGTCCGCGTCCGGGCTGTGCCCGATCCGGACCAGCTGGGTCATTCGATCCTCCGTGCCCCGAGCCGCCGGCCCTCGAGGCGTTCGCCCGCGAAGGGTACCACGTCGTCGCCTCGGGGCGCGAAGGGGCCGCGTCGCGCCGCTTCACAGTTATCCACTTATCCACCGTCATCCACCGACGACGGCCGGCCACGTCTGGCGCGGGTGTCCGCGATCGGCAGCCCGCGGAGCCGCAACAGACAGGCGCGCGCGCAGCCGAGGTCTCCGATCCATCGATGAATGCCCGCGGATGGATGGACCCACATCGCGTGAGCGCATGAGCACAGGCGAAACAAACGCTTGACACAAATGACACGCGCGACGATTGTGGGGGGCATTCACTAGACCGTACTCATTCTTCATTCGTTCGGTACGAGAGTTCGGAGGGTCGCATGGACGTTCCGCGGAAGCCACTGGCGAAGGTCGAAGGACGGAAGAAGCTCCGGGCAAGCGGCCTCGTGATCCAGTGGCGAGGCACACCCAACCTGGACGACTGGGTGGCCTTCATCGCGAACGGCACCAAGTCGAAACGGCTGATCCTGGCGGATCACACCTCCGAGCGCAGGGTCAAGCAGCTCCTGGCTCGCATCGAGCCCATGCCGAAGCGCGAGGTCGAGAAGCTGGCGAAGGGCTGAGTCCGCTCAGCGCTGGGCGGGAGGCGTCGGCTCCGCCGGCGGCTCCATCGGCGTACCCCACTCGATCGTCAGACCGAACGCGGCCCCCCCGCTCGACTCTCGGTTGCGAGTCGTACTGGACCCTCGGCGCGGTCCACCCGCTCAGACCCCACCGCACGCCCGACGTCCGCGACGTCCTGGTCGTCGTGGTGGCGCCCCGGAGGAACGCGGGCTGGTGGATGCTCCGGGTCCGCTCCCCCGGAAAGAAGTCCTGCTCCCGGGCCCCATGCTGCTCGGGCGGGATGCCCCACTCGAAGCCGAACTCGGTACGTGGTTCAGCCGGGGCCGGCGCCACGACGCCGACTCCCACCGAGCCGGGCGCCGGCGTAGACGTCGGGGCACCGGAGGTGGGCGGTGTCTGCGCCTGGACGGACCCCGCCCCGACGAGCAGGACGGCGAGCCCGACGCCGACGGCCAGGATGGGGAACGGCTGGATTCGACGCGTTGATCCCATGGCTCCTCCCTCCGCGTGACCCACCATTACGATGCAAGCATGATGCCGCGAGATGCACGCGGGCGGCCCCCGGGAGGCACATGGCCCCTATCCTGTCGCCACCCCCTCGGACGCGGTGAGAAGCTGGATGACGGAGGAGAAGTCCTTCCGCCCGAGTCCGTGGCGGCTCGCCAGCATGTAGAGATCGTGGGCCAGCGCGCCGGAGAAGCAGGGCACGCCAAGGTCCCGGGCCGCCGCTCGGGCCAGCGACAGGTCCTTGGCCATGAGGTCGGTCATGAATCCGGCGGCGAAGTCCCGGTTCGACGCCGACTTGGGCACGAGCCCGGGAACCGGGCAGTTGTTCTCGATCGCCCAGCAGTTGCCCGAGCTGGTCCGGATGATCTCGTGGAGGATCTTCGGATCGACGCCGGCCCGGAGGCCGATCGTGAACGCCTCGGCGGCCGCGATCATCGAGACGCCGGCGAGCAGGTTGTTGCAGATCTTGGCCACTTCGCCCGAGCCGAGCGGCCCCACGTACACGACGTTCTTGCCCATCGTGCCGAGGATGGCTCGGGCGTCGGCGAACACGGCCGCGTCGCCCCCGACCATGATCGTCAGGGTCCCGGCCACCGCGCCGGGTACACCCCCGGAGACCGGCGCGTCGAGCATGCGGACGCCCGCGGCGTCGAGGCGGGCCCCGACCTTGCGCGTCGTGGAAGGGTCGATCGTGCTCATGTCGATCGCGACCTGGCCGGGCCGCGCCCCCTCGAGAACGCCCTTCGGACCGAGATAGGCGGCCTCCACCTCGGGAGAGTTCGGCACCATGGTGACGACCACCTCCGAGCGGCTCGTCGCCTCCGCGGCCGACTGGGCGGCCATGGCCCCCTGGCCGACAGCCGCCTGAACGGCCTCGGAGAGCACGTCGTAGACGTGCACTCGGTACCCGCCCTTCAGGAGGTTCGACACCATGGGCAGCCCCATGTTGCCCAGCCCGATGAATCCGATCGACTTCATGCCATGACCCTCCGCGCCGCGGATGGCGACGCCCGACGTGCACTCCCGGAACGGGCGCGCCTCGCCTCGTCTCGCACCGGCGCGCGATCACGGCCAGTCTACAACGTGGCCGAAAGCCGGCCAACCGATCCCCCGCGGCGAGCGCCTGCGCGCCGCGTGCTACAATCCGGCCGCGACGATGCTCCTGCGCGACTGGGTTCTACTCGTCACCGGGACGCTCCTCGGCCTCGTGTCCCTGACGGCCGACCTGCTCGGGCTCGGCGCATTCCCGGGCTTTGGCTGGAAGCAGGTCGTGGGGACGGCGGTCGCCCTCCTGCTCGTCGGCCCGACGGCGTGGCGCATCTTCCGGGGCACCAGGTAGAAATCCATACCGTGAGCCCCCGCGCGACCCGCTCCGGACCACCCCGCACGACCAGCCAGACTCGCATCCTCGACAACCTCCGCATCGCCTCGCGGAAGGGCGATCGCACCGCCCTGGCCCTCGCCCTCGACGAGATGCGGACGCTCGCCTTCAGCCCCCGCTACTGGATCCGGTACCTGAACCTGATCCAGCATCCGCTCGCCCGACTGGTGGATCTCCTGGTCATCAAGCAGGGAGACAAGATCGCGCGCCAGAAGGGATGGTCGCCGTCGGGTCGCCGCGCGCGGCGCCCCGCGCGCGTGAGAACGGAGAAACCCGCCCCGGCACGAAAGCCGTCCCCAGCCCGCGCCGGTCCGCAGCAGCCGCCCCTGTTCCCCGGACTCTGAGCAAAGAGGCGCCGCCCGGCGGGATTCTCCGCGGGCTCGGCCGCGGCCGTCAAACGATGAGCTTGCCGAGCACGCGGGGACCGGTGGCCCCGGTCGCTCCCGGCACGTTCCCCGGATGCCCGAACAGGGTCTCGTTGGCGAGCAGGGCGAACGCCACCGCCTCCTTGGCGTCGGGATCCATCCCCACCGCCTGGAGCGAGCGCACGGGAATCGGCGCCAGCACGTCGCCGAGCGCCGCCATCAGCGTCTGGTTCCGCGCGCCGCCCCCCGAGACCAGCACCTCCGCGATCGGCTCGCGAACCCACCGTCGGATTCCCGCCGCCACCGACTCCGCGACGAACCGCGTGAGGCTCGCGAGGAGGTCGGCCTCCCGCCCCTGGTAGCGCGGGAGGAGCGGTCCCACGAAGACGTCGCCGAACGCCTCGCGGCCGGTGGACTTGGGAGGTGGCAGCGCCAAGAACGGATGCCGGAGCAGCTCGGCGACCAGCCGGGGGTCCACGCGGCCGGTCGCGGCGCGCGTCCCGTCCCGGTCGAAGGTCTCCGCGCCGCCGGTCCAGGCGTGGACGACCAGGTCGAGCGGCATGTTCGCGGGCCCGAGGTCGAATGCCCGGACCGTCTCGAGTCCCTCCGTGACGATGGTCACGTTGGCGATGCCGCCGAGGTTCAGACACGCGCGGGTGGCCCCGGCCCGCCGGAACAGGAGCCAGTCCACCAGCGGCACGAGCGGCGCGCCCTCGCCGCCCGCGGCGACGTCGCGCGGCCGGAAGTCCGCCACGACGGGCAGACCGGTCCGCTCCGCGATGACGGCCGGCTCGGCCAGCTGCAGCGTCTCCGCCCGCCCGTCGGGATCTGCGGCCCGCGGGTGGTGGCGCGCCGTCTGGCCGTGGGAGCCGATCAGGTGCACCTCCATCCCGGCGCGTCTGGCGTGCTCGATCGCGTCGAGGGCCGCCCGCGCGAACTCCTCGCCCAGTCGGTAGTGGACGCGGAGGAGCTCGTCCGCCCTGGCGTCCTTCAGGGCGAGGACGCGCGCGCGAAGGTCGGCGTCGAAGGCGCGCGTCCGGAAGTCGAGGAGGCGCGCGCGCGTGGTCTCCCCCGCCCCGTCGACCTCGACGAGGGCCGTGTCGATGCCGTCGGCGCTGGTGCCGGAGATGAGCCCGACCACGCGCCGCGGGCTCACGGTCCGAAGCGCGAGGAGGCGCGCCAGCGGGTCAGCGGCCACGGGGCGGCCCCTCCCCGAGCGCGGCGCGAAGGCTGCCGCCGTGGCGAGCGAGGCGACGACGGGCCGCGGCCGCGTCCAGGCCGAGACGGTGCATGACGAGGGCGACGGCTGGCTGGCTCGCCGCCCGACGGGCGAGCGCGCGCGCCTGGGCCGGCGGGAGACCGGTCAGCTCGCCGATGATGCGGAGAGCGCGAGCCCGGAGCTTCCGGCTCGAGGGCCGCAGGTCGACCATCAGGTTGCCGTAGACCTTCCCGAGGCGAACCATCGCGCCCGTCGTGAGGGTATGGAGGACCATCTTGGTCGCGAGTCCCGCCTTCATGCGGGTCGAGCCGGCCAACACCTCCGGCCCGGGCCGCGGCGCGACGAGGACGTCGGCGAGATCGCGCAGCGCCGCCGACGGCGCGCACGTCACCGCGATGGTCCGGGCGCCCCGCCGCCGAGCTTCCCGGAGGGCGGCCAGCGCGAAGGGCGTCACGCCGCTGGCGCAGATCCCGCACACCACGTCGCGGGGACCCACCCGGAGACGGCCGAGCGCCCGCCGGGCATCGGGCCCGCGATCCTCCGCGCCCTCGACCGCCCGCCAGAGCGCCCGCCGGCCCCCGGCGATGACGCCCACCACCTGCGCGGGTGACACGCCGAAGGTGGGCGGACACTCGGACGCGTCGAGGACCCCGAGCCGGCCGCTCGTGCCGGCGCCCGCGTAGACGAGCCGCCCTCCCGCGCCCAGCGCGGAGGCCACCAGGTCCACGGCCCGCGCGAGTGGCCGCCGGACCGCCGCGACGCTCGCCGCCGCGCGTCGGTCTTCCCGGGTGATCGTCGCGACGAGGCGCTCGGTCGGCAGCCGATCGAGCGCGTGGAAACGCCGGTGCGGCTGCTCGGTCGGAAGGGTTGCGTAGTCCGGCGGTCGGGTCGACGCGGTCCGGCGACGGGAGGGCGCCACAGCCGCTCCGGGGCGGTCCTACCCGAGCCGCCGGACGATCACGCCGTCGGCCGCGTCACGTAGCCGTACCGCCGGTTGGTCCGCCCCGGCCCCTCCCGCTCGTACGTCGCCTTGGCGACCGCGATGCGGTCCGTCGACAGCTCCGCGCGGCGATCGTACCGATAGAGGGCCGCCGAGTTCTCGCCGAAGATCGCGCGCTTCACCGGCCCGTCGGCGGGGCCCAGCGGCGCGAACCCGTACTTCTTCTGCATGTCCTCGGGGATCTCCAGCCGCCGGAGCGCCTCGATCTGCCACTGCGGCGCGCCGGTCCAGATGGCGTCGGTCCCCCACACCACGTGATCCGCCCCCAGCCCCTTGACGAGCTGGCCCAACATCGCGGCGCAGAGGCGCGGCTCCGCCACCGTGCTCTGGGCGAAGATCTGGCCGAGGTCGCCGTAGACGTTCCGGACGCCGTACTTGGCCGGGATCTCGGAGAGGTCCGTCACCCAGTCCACGCGCCCGGTCTGCTCGAACTGCGCCCAGCCGTCCTGCTGCGCGCCGCCGGTGAACCGGAACGCCGAGTGGTAGATGATGAAGTTGAGCTGGGGCCAGTCCTTGGCCGCCTTGCCCACGTCGCGCACGTCGGCGTACTCGAACAGGTTCGGGAACGCCTTGGTGGTCGACGGGGGATACAGGCCCTTGTGCACGCACACGTTGACGAGACCGGCCTTCTGGAGCCTCTCGTAGAAGGGGTAGAGGAGCTTCTCGTCGTCCATGCGCCACGGGTGCTTGGAGAGCTGCTTGTTCGTGTTGTCGCCGACCGTGTAGCCCTTGAACGAGTCCGGCTTGAGCTCCGCGATGGCGCGGTCCACCGATTCCAGCCACCCCGGCATGCCGGGCATGAAGATCGCGTGCGTCATCAGGCGCTTCGAGCCGGTGAGCTTGTTGACCTTGGCGCGCGCCTCGGCCTTCATCTCGTTGGTCAGGAACCAGTCGCGCGGCTCCTCCGAGCCCGAGCCCGAGATGAGCGCGACCTTCGTGTCGCTGTCGAAGTAGATCTCCTTGAAGTAGTTCGCGAACTTGAGATCCTCGATCGTTTGCGGCTTCCCCGCGAGCGCGGGATTCCAGCCGGCCTTGCCGACGGCCTCGCGGGAGCGGACGAAGCCCTCGAGGCGCGTGTCGTCCCGGAGGAAGTGCGTGTGCATGTCCATGATGAACTGGCCGGCCAGGGCCTTCGCCCGCTCGTCGGCCATCTCGGGCGTGGCCGCCTCGGCCGGGCTCACGCCGAAGACGCTGCCGTACACCTCGTTCATCGCCACGAAGGCCGCCGCCATGCCGGCCGCGGTCTGGAAGAACTGGCGCCGGCTCACGCCCTGGCGCTTGGCGAGCCGCGCGCCAAGCTCCTTGATGCGGGCCTCGACCTCCCGCTGCTTCCGGGTCTGGGGCAGCGGCATGAACTCGTCGCTCGACACGAACTGGGTCGGGATGGGCGACGAGAACGCCGCGGTCTCGGCGGGCAGGAGCTGCGCGATCTCCTCGGGATCCAAGGTCGGCATACGTTCCTCCTCGGACCGGCACGGGTGGATCCGTCCGGCCACCGTGGGCGAGCTCGGTCAAACGCCCGACGTGCTCTCGCCGATCATTGGCCGGCCGCTCCGCCGGTGTCAAGCTGTCCCGGACCCCGAGGCCCTCGACCCCCGCGGGAAGGCACCGCCATCGGGATCGGGGGAGCACCCGGCCGGCGGCGACGCCCCCATCCGGCTCGACGGCCCCGCTCGTAGAGATCTCCAGATGGACGGGTACTCCCTTTGCCTTCGAGACGTGCCTCGTTGTAGGCTCTTGGATCAAGTATGCCCGCCGTAGACCTTGAGGCCTACGTCGCGCGCTCCGGGGGTCTCGACCTCTCGGCCTTCGCCTGGGCCGACGTCCCCCGCCACCCGGTCTCGCCCGAGACCATCCGGACCCTCCGCTACATGCAGGACGTCGAGAGCCACACGATCATCTACCTCCGGGAGCTCCTCGCGACCCGGGCGGTGGACGAGCCCGACGTGGCGACGTTCCTGGCCTGCTGGCTCTACGAGGAGACGCTCCACGGGCTCGCACTCGCGCGCTTCCTGGACGCCGCCGGCCACCCGATCGGCGCTCGGGCCCGCCCGCGAGGGCAAGAGCCCCTCGTCAAGCGGCTGGAGTCCGCCGGCGTCGCCTTCCTGTCGCGCCTCTGGCCGGACTTCTGCGCGCTGCACATGACGTGGGGAGCCATCAACGAGATCACCGCCCTCATGAGTTACCGCCGCCTCGCGAAGCTCGCCGGCCACCCCGTCCTGTCCCAGCTGCTCGACCGCATCGCGCTGGACGAGTCTCGCCACTTCTTCTTCTACTACCGGCAGGCGGAGGAGCGTCTCCAGCGCCCGGGCGCCGCCCGGGTCGCCCGCCTGATCGTGGACCGCTTCTGGGCCCCGGTCGGCAGCGGGGAGCAGGGCAAGGAGGAGCTCCGTTTCCTGGCCGGCTACCTGTTCAGCGGCGACGAGGGTCGCGCCGCCGCCCGCAAGATCGACGAGACCATCCGCCGCCTGCCCGGCTTCGAGTCCGTGCGCCTGGTCGAGGCCTGGATCGACTCCTTCGCCGATTCCCGGCCGCGGCTCCGAGGAGGAGGACGCAATGGCAACCATGACGGCTGAGCCGTACCGCGCGTACAAGCCGAAGCCCTTCACCCGGGCCGAGCGGGAGTCGACCACCATCGTGTTCGGCGGGCTTCACTGGCGGCTCGAGCGGCTGATCCAGGCGGTGCTGGAGAACGGCGGGTACCGGGCGCGGGTCCTGCCCCTGGCCACGAAGGAGGACCTCCTCACCGGCCGCGAGGTGGCGGACATCGGGCAGTGCTGCCCGACCAGCTTCACCACCGGGAACCTCGTGAACTTCCTGCGCGCGGAATCGAAGGCCATCGGCGCCCAGGAGGTGGCGAAGCGCTACGTCTACCTGACCGCCGGCGCGTGCGGCGCGTGCCGCTTCGGCCAGTACCACCAGAGCTACGAGCTCGCCCTCCGCAACACCGGGCTCGAGGCCTTCCGGATGTTCCTCCTCGCCCAGGACCAGCTGGACCAGAAGGACGTGATGGGCGACGGCCTCGATCTCAACCTCCCGATCACGCTCGGCTGCCTCTGGGCGATCTTCTGCGCCGACCTGGTCCAGGATCTCGAGTACCAGGTCCGGCCGTACGAGGTGGAGCCCGGCCGGACGGACGCCGTCGTCCGGGAGAGCGTCGACCACCTCTACGAGCTCTTCAAGAATCGGCCTCTCAAGACGCCGTGGAGCTCGGTCGGCTGGCACCTGACGACCTCGTACTTCGCCCGGGCGCTCCGCGAGATCCACCGGAAGTTCTCGGCCATCGAGGTGGACCGGCTCCGCGTGAAGCCCACGGTCAAGATCACCGGCGAGTTCTACCTCCAGACCGTCGAGGGCGCGCCGAACTACAACATCCATCGCTGGCTCGAGGCGGAAGGGGCCGAGGTCTACCCGGCGGCCGTGATCATCTGGATGGACTACCTCCTGCGGCTGGGCCTCCAGCGCTTCGAGGACTACTCCGGCATCGAGCGGGGCGCGCGGCTCAAGCTGGCCGCCGGCCGCGGCGCCCAGGCCATCTACCGGTGGACGGTCGACCGGCTCCGGGGCGCGCTCGGCGACCTGCCGCACGAGATCCCGTACCAGCTCGAGCTGCGCCGGCTCGCCGCCCCCTACTTCAACAGCCGGCTCGACGGCGGCGAGGGCGACATGCTGGTGGGCAAGGCGATCTGGGCCCACCAGAAGAAGAAGGCCCACATGATCTGCGAGCTCTCGCCCTACTCCTGCATGCCGAACACGATGAGCATCGGCGCCATGGCGGGCGTCGTCGGGAAGCACCCGGACCTCCTGTACGCGCCGCTCGAGATCAAGGGCGATGCCGAGGTCCACGCCCTGTCGCGCTGCCAGATGATCCTCACCGAGGCCAAGAAGCGGGCCCAGCGCGAGTTCGACGAGGTTCTCGAGCGCACCCGCCTCACGATCGAGGAGGTGCGCGCCTACCTCGAGGCGCACCCCGCGATGCGGCTCGCGACCTACCGTGTGCCGCGGCCCGGCGTCGCGGCCGGCACCGCCGCCAACGTGGTGCTGGACGTCGCCGATCGCCTCGGCCGCGGGCGCGCGTGGCGCGCCCTGGGCGCGCGGCCGGGGCGCCCGGCGCCCGGCGCCGGCCCCGGTGGCCTCGTGAAGCTCGCGGGAGTCGACGTCGGCTCCACGACGGTCAAGGCGGTCCTGGTCGACGGCGATCGCGTCACCTGGCGGGACTACCAGCGGCACAACACGCGCCAGGCCGAGAAGGTCCTCGAGTTCCTGGGGCGCATGGAGGCCGAGACGGGCCTGACGCCGGGCCAGGACCGCGTCTTCTTCACCGGCTCGGGCGCCGGGTTCATCGCCCCCCTGGTCGGCGGCAAGCTCGTGCAGGAGGTCGTCGCCGTCGCGGCCTGCGTGGAACGGCTGCACCCCGAGGTCCGCTTCGTCTCCGAGATCGGCGGCGAGGACATGAAGACGATCTTCTTCACCGCCGCCGGCGCGGGAAAGTCCAAGCAGGTCTTCATGCAGTCCGCGTGCAGCGGCGGCACCGGCACGTTCATCGAGAAGACGGCGCGCAAGCTCCAGGTGGCGTCGGAGCGGCTGGCCGAGATGCCCTATGCCGGGCTGAGCCTTCACAAGATCAGCTCGAAGTGCGGCATCTTCGCCGAGACCGACGCGAACACGCTGGTCAAGACCGGCGTCCCGGTCGAGGAGATCATCGCCAGCCTCTTCGAGGCGGTGGTCTACCAGAACCTGGCCACCCTGACCAAGGGCAACACGCCGATGCCGGAGGTGCTGCTGCTCGGCGGCCCCAACCTCTTCTTCAAGGGGCTCCAGGAGGCCTGGCGCCACCACCTCGCGAAGCTGTGGGCCCAGCGCGGCGTCGCGCTCCCCGGCGACCGTGATCCCGCCTCGCTCGTCTCCGTCCCCGACGAGGCCCTCTACTACGCCTGCCTCGGGTGCGTCGAGACCGGCAAGGGCGAGGCGCCGGACGTCGGCGTCTACCAGGGTCGAGAGCGTCTCACCTGGTGGGTGGAGGAGGGCCAGCAGCAGCAGAAGGCCAAGGACGGGGCGAAGGCGCTGGTCGCGCGAGAGGACGAGCTCGAGACCTTCGTCGCGCGCTACGGCGCCCGGCCGACCGATGCGTCACCCCGGCCCGCGGCGCCCGTGGCCTCGCCCGGGCCGGTCCTCGTGGGCTGCGACTTCGGCAGCACCACCGCCAAGGCGGTCGTCCTCTCGCAGGAACAGGAGCTCCTCTTCAGCTGCTACGCGCTGTCCAAGGGCAATCCCATCGAGGACGCCCAGGCGCTCTTCCGCCAGGTGGAGGCCGCCGGCTTCCGGGACCTGGGCGCGCTGGCCCTGACCGGGTACGGCAAGGACCTCCTGAAGGACGTGCTGGGCGCGGACGTCGGGATCGTGGAGACGGTGGCGCACGCGACCGCGGCGCTCCACTTCTTCCCGGACGCCGACGTGATCTGCGACGTGGGCGGCACCGACGTCAAGATCATGCTGCTGCGGCAGGGCACGGTGGCCGACTTCCGGCTGAACTCCCAGTGCTCGTCGGGAAACGGCGCCTTCCTCCAGGGGGTGGCCGAGCGCTACGGGATCCCGCTGGAGGGGTACGCCGAGCGCGCCTTCGCGGCGAAGGCGATGCCCGCTCTCGCCATGGGCTGCGGCGTCTTCCTCCAGTCCGACATCGTGAACCAGCAGCGCAAGGGCTGGGCCGCCGAGGAGATCATGGCCGCTCTGGCGGCGGTGCTGCCGGTCAACGTCTGGATCTATGCCGGACAGCTGCAGAACCTCCGCGCGGCGGGCCGGAAGTTCGTCCTCCAGGGCGGGACGCACCGCAACATGGCGGTCGTCAAGGCCCAGGTCGACTTCATCGCGAGCAAGGTGCCGGACGCCGAGGTCGTGGTCCACCCCTACTCCGGGGAGGCCGGCGCCATCGGCGCCGCGCTCTGCGCCGGGGAGTGGCGGCGCGCCGGCCAGCGCGTCGCGCTTCCGGGGCTTCGAGACCATCGCGGCGCTGACGTACACCAGCACGACGAGCGCGGCCACCGTCTGCCACTGGTGCCCGGTCAACTGCACGCGCACGTTCATCGACGTCCAGCTGCCCGGGGCCCAGGGGCGCGCGTGGAGCAAGGTGCCCCTGGCCTCGGGGTGGGAGCGCGTCATCAGCGGCAACTCGTGCCCGAAGGGGCTCGTCGAGGACGCCAACGAGATGCGCACCGTGAAGGCGAAGCTGGAGGAGGTCAAGCGTGGCTACCCTAACGTTGCCGAGATGGTTCGCAAGGACGCCTTCCGCCGCGCCCGCACCCCCGCCGGCGCGGGCTAAGCTCCGGATCGGCATCCCGCGCGTCCTCAACCTCTGGTCGACGCATCAGTTCTGGCTGGGGCTCTTCACCGCCCTCGGCATCGACCCGCGGCACCTGGTCTTCTCCTCGGACACCTCCGAGGAGCAGGGGCGACAGTTCGGCAAGGGGCGCGGCACGGTGGACTGCTGCTACCCGGTGAAGTGCATGTCCGGACACTACGGGGAGCTGGTCTTCGGACAGCGGGAGAAGCTCGACATCGTGTTCTCGCCGATGATCTACAACCTCCCGTCCTTCCTCAGCGGTCACGTCGCCAAGACCCTCACCTGCCCGCGGGTCATGGCCGCGCCCGAGAACATCAAGGCCGGCTTCCTCAAGGAGCGGGACGTCTTCGCCGACCAGGGGATCCGCTACGTCGCCCCGTTCGTCTCGCTGGACGAGCCGAAGCTCGTCCCGAAGCAGCTCTTCGAGGGCTTGCGGGACGTCTTGCCCGGCCTCACGCCGGACGAGACGGCGCGCGCCGTGGAGCAGGCCTACGCGGCGCTCCGCGCGTTCTCGGAGCGGCTGCGGAAGCAGTCGCGCGAGGTCCTCGAATGGTGCGCGCGGGAGGACCGGGCCGCCATCCTCGTGCTGGCCCGGCCCTATCACATGGATCCGGGGATCGGGCACGAGATCGAGGTCGACCTCCAGGCCCAGGGTTACCCGATCCTCTGGGCCCAGTACCTGCCCGTCGACGCCGACCTCCTCGACTGGGCCTTCGGCCCTGACGTCCAGGCGGGCCACATCCGCTCGCCCCTGGACATCCGGGACATCTGGCCGTCGTCCTACAGCTCCAACACCAACGAGATCATCTGGGGAGCGAAGTTCGCGGCGCGCATCCCCTGGATCGCCGGGGTCGTCCGTCTCTCGAGCTACGAGTGCGGGATGGACCAGCCCACCTACACGCCCGTGCAGCAGACCGTCGAGCGCTCCGGGACGCTCTTCTTCTCCTTCCAGGACCTGGACGCCACGAAGCCGGCCGGCTCGATGAAGATCCGGGTGGAGACCATCACGCACTACCTCGGCGGGCACGCGAAGGGGATCATCGAGCGCAAGAGGTCGGCGATGCCGCCGGGCTGCCCGCTGCTCCCCGCGACCGCCGCATAGCGGGGCCGGCCTCCCGCCGCTCCTCCTCGGCGCGCCCGCGACGGTCCGTCGCTGGCCCGTCAGAATGGCGCCCCTGCGCCGGGCGCGTGGAAGTCCGAGCGCCTTCAGAGGCGCGTTTTCCCACCATCTGCAGGCTGGGCATGGAGATTGCGCCCTCAGCGCCCACGGGAGCCGGGCAGCAGCTCACTCAGGCCACGCGGCGTCGTCGGACGCCACCAGGAGGGACACGGCCATGGGACTCGATCCGGTCTGCAAGATGGAAGTGAATCCGGCCTCGGCCGAGGGACAGTCGGAGTATCAGGGCCAGACGTTCTACTTCTGCTCGATGGCGTGCAAGCAGAAGTTCGATGCGGCCCCGGAGCGCTACCTCGACGAGACCGACCGAGCCCAGGGCCGCGCCTATCGCGCCAGCTAGGCCCGTCGCTCCGATCACCCGGCGAGACCACGAGGATGGCCCAGAAACCCCCGTCGGTCCCTGTCTCCCGATCCCCGTGCAACCGGCGGCCGGAGGACAGCGGAGCCACGAGAGGTCTCACGCCGGCCGTACGCGGCTCGGAGGCGGACGCCCTCGAGGCCTTGCGGGCCGCAAGGGTTCACGGCCAGCTTCGTGGCCGCCCACGGCTCCCTTCATCTCATCGGCGGGACTCGAGGCTACCGGCCCGACGAGCTCGCCATCCGCGCCTACCAGCGGTTCGAAGGCGTCTCCGATCCCGACGACATGTCCATCGTTTACGCGATCGAGAGCGCGGACGGAATCAAGGGCACGCTGGTCGATGCCTTCGGCGTCTACGCGAATCCCGCGGTCACCGCCGTCATGGACGAGGTGGCCACCCGCCCGGGGTGTGGGTAACGTCGGCAGCCCGGTGGTCAGCTCGAGGAAGCGCCCTCCGGTGACGGAAGCGGAGCGACCATGACCCGGTTCTTTCCCGCGCGCTTGGCTGCGTACATCGCAGCATCGGCCTGGCGGAACAGGCCCTCGGCGTCGCCCGCGTGGAGCGGAAACGTGGCGACCCCGAAGCTCGCCGTCACCCTGGAGAGATCGACGTCCTCTCCCTCGAGCCACTCGCAGGCCTCGATGGCCTTGCGGATGGACTCCGCGATGGGGTGGGCCTGCTCGGCATCCGTGCCGGGCAGCACGACCACGAACTCGTCGCCGCCGTAGCGCGCCGCCACGTCACCCGGCCGGACCAGTCGGGCGATCGTCCGCCCGATCTGCGCGATCGAGCGCGAGCCGGCGAGATGGCCGTACCGATCCACCACTGCCTTGAAATGGTCGAGGTCCAGCACCACCAGGGACACCGGCCCCCCGCGCGCCAAGGCCTCGGCGAGGCTCCGATGGAAGTGCCGGGTGTTCCCGAGGCCGGTGAGGTCGTCCGTGATCGAGGCGAGATAGGCCTGCCGGTAGAGAGAGGCGTTCTCTATGGCGATCGCGGCATGGTCGGCGAGCACCTGGGCGAGTGACAGCTCGCCCTCGCTGAACGTCGAGCCGTCGACCTTGTTCAGGATCTGGATGACGCCGCGGAGCGTGCCCTTGCTGATCATCGGCACGCAGATCATCGTCCGCGGCGCGAGACCCGTCTGCTGGCCGACCGCCGAGAAGTGCCGCGGATCGCTGGCCACGTCGTCGAGCCGAACCGCCTCACGATTCCGGGCGACCCACCCGGCGATGCCACGATCGGTGGGCAGCCGCATGCCGTCGATCATGCCCGGCTGTATGGTGCGCGAGGCGCGAAACACCAGCTCGCGGCCGGCGGGGTCGAGGAGAAGGAGCGCGGCCGCCTCGCTCGGCACGGCGGTCACGGCACGCGCGAGCAACGCACGCATCCCGTCCGTGTCGCGGGAGAGCATGTCCGGGTCGCAGTCCTGCCCAACCTCTCGCGCGAGCGTCTCGAGGCGCGCCCGGTCCTCGGGGTCGAAATCGCCACCTCCGTACCGGTTGGCGACCTGGAGCACGCCGATGACGCGTTCCCGCCGGAAGAGCGGCACCGACAAGAGGTTCCGCGTCGTGAACTGCGTGAGTCGGTCGATCTCCGGATAGAACCGGGGGTCGTGCTGCACGTCGTTCACGACGGCGCTTTCGCCGCGGTACGCCACCCAGCTGGCGAGGCTCTTCGACGAGGGGAGGCGCAGGCCGACGACGGCGTTCTCGCGGAGGGTCTCGGTCGCGGCGAAGACGAGCTCATCCCGCTCGGCGTCGTAGAGCATCAGCGAGAGCGCCTCGGCCTGGGTGAGGCTCTTCAGGCGGCCGAGGACGATGCGCAGGATCTCGGGCAGCTCGAGGGTCGAGGTGAGGGTCCGGATCAGCTCGATGATCGTGCGGGACTCGAGGAGCTCCTCCGCGCTCGTCCGCTTGGCGGAGGTCGCGGGCGACGGATCGGGTGACGTCACGGTCGAGACCCCTCGCCTCCAGAGCTTCGCCCACCGCGGAGCCAGGCCGCCACACCCACTGTCTCGATGGTGCTGGGCGGCCACCTGTCGTGTCAAGGCACGGGCGCGTAGGCAAGCTCGGCGCCAGACGTCGAGGCAGCCGCCCGAGCGCCGGGTCGAATCGCGGTCGGCACTGGCTAGCGCCTCCGAGGCCGGACGGCTGCAGGCGACCACGGAGGCTGAGGCGACCACACGGTGCGGCCCACCGGGCGACGTCTACCGCACCGAGATCAGTCCTCCGCGTCGAGGTGGCGAGAGAGCCACGCGAGCTGGCGACGCATGAGCTCCACGCGGTTCGACGGGCGCCCCATCACCGAGAAGAAGTGCGGGTCGTGCGGATACCGGACCAGCTCGACCTGACGGCCCAGGTACCGGAGCGCCGTGAACATCTGCTCCGCCTGGTCGATCGTCACCCGGCCGTCGCCCTCGGCATGCTGGATGAGCAGCGGAGTGCGGATGCGGCCGGCGTGGTGGATGGGTGAGCGCGCGAGGTACTCCATCGGGGAGTCCCACGGGGCGGCGCCCCCCTGCTGCATCAGGTTCGGGCCGTTGTCGCTGGTGAGCGCCTGCGTGTACAGGTTGCTGACCCCGTTCTCCACGATCGCGCAGCGGAAGCGGTCGGTCCGGCTCAGCATGGTGTAGGTCATGAAGCCGCCGTAGCTGGTCCCGGTGACCGCGAGCCGGTCGGAGCGGATCCAGCCCCGGTCACTCGCGTGATCCAGGGCGGCCATCTGGTACGGGTAGTCGATGCCGCCCCAGTCGCCCCGCAACGCGGCGGCGAACGCGTGGCCGTAGCCGCTGCTCCCAGGAGGATTGATGAAGACCACCGCCCAGCCCGCGCTGGCCCACAGCGTGTGGCGGAAGTCGACCGTGTAGCCGAACTGGAGATGCGGCCCGCCGTGGATGTGGAGCACGGCGGGGACGGGGCGACGCTCGCCGACGGGCCGGCAGATCCAGCCCTCCGCGTCGAGTCCGTCGCGACCCGGCAGCGTGAAGCGCTCCATGGGGGCGCGTGGAACGCGGCCCCAGAAGCTCGCGCCGACCTCCGTGAGCCGGCGAGGAGCGCCACCCGGGTCGAGGCAGAAGACCTGGTCGGGGTTGAGGTCGTCCATCGCCGTGTAGGCGAGGCGGCCCGATGGACCCACGCTGAACTCGGCGACGCACGTCCGGCCAGGTGGCGTGACCGGCTCGATGGGGCCGCCCTCGAGCGGGACCCGGAAGATCGGCATGGCGCCGCCGTCGCCCGCGCAGAAGTAGGCGAAGCCGTCGCTCGCGGCCACCGGCACCGGACCACTCCCGAATCGGAGGTCCGAGTGGCTGCCGGGACCGTGGCCAACGAACCGGTCGAAGCTGCTCGGTGAGCGAGACCGGTGCGGCCCCGTCGACGCTCGCCACCAGGAGCCGCGGCGTCCGGCCGGTCATCATCATGTGAGAGCTCACGTAGAGGAGCCGGCGGCTGTCAGGGCACCAGGCCAGCGCCATGCCCTGGTGAAAGCCGACGCCGCCGGCGATGCTCCGTCCGTCGCCGCCACCGGCCGGGAGGAGCCACACCTCACCGCCGCCGTGTCGATACGTGTTGTAGTGCTCCACCCGGGCGCAGGCGAGCCAGCGGCCGTCGGGCGAGTAGCACGGCGCGACGTGCGTGTACGGGCCGCCGGCCAGCCGGCGCGCCGGCCCGCCCTCGGCCGGGACGACGTGGAGCGCCGGACCCTCGTCCTCGAGAAGCCCCAGCCCGTCGTAGCGAATCGGGATGCGCGAGTAGGCGCGGACCCGCGCGGCGGTGGCATCGGCCCCGGGCGACTCCGCGCAGTAGGCGATGTGGCGGCCGTCGGGAGACCAGCAGAGATCCGTGACGGCGCCCCCGCGCGTGATCTGGTGGCTACGGACTGCGTCCTGCTCGAGCACCGTGACCTGGGGCCCTTCCCCGAGGTCGCCGATGATCGCCACCCGGCGCCCGTCCGGAGACCACCGGGGCCGCCGGAGCCGCCTGTCGCTTGCGAGCAAGCGCCGCGGGGCGTGGCCGCCCACGGCGGACACGACCCAGAGCTCGGAAGCGTAGCGGTCGGGGTTCGCGCGCGGCCGGGTCACGATGTAGAGAATCCGGGCGCCGTCCGGAGACAGCTGGGGCTCGCCGACGACTTCCACGTCCAGCAGGTCTTCCGGTCTCACATCCCTCCTTCCGGGAGGCGCTCGCGCGGGTCCAGCGCATCGCGGAGCGCATCGCCGAAGAGGCTCAGGGCCATCACGGTCAGGCTGATCACGATCCCGGGAAAGATCACCAGATGCGGCGCGCTGCGGAGGTACGTCTTGCCGGTCGCCACCAGCGCGCCCCACTCGGGGGTCGGCGCCTGGGCACCGAGCCCCAGGAAGCTCAGCCCGGCCGCCCACAGAATGGACGTGGCGAACTGGAGCGTCGACTGCACGATGATCGGCGACAGGATGTTCGGCAGGACGTGGAGCACGATGATCCAGAGCTGGCTCTGGCCGAGGGCCCGGGCGGCCTCGAGGAAGGGCAACGGCTTCAACGCGAGCACCTGCCCCCGCACGAGCCGCGTGTACGTGGGGATGGACACCACGCCGACCGCGATCATCACGTTCTCGAGGCCGGTGCCCATGATGGCGACGATCATGATCGCCAGCAGCACGCCCGGAAACGCGAGGAGCACGTCGACCAGCCGCTGCGCGAGGAGGTCGAACGTCCCCCCGACGTAGCCGGAGACGAGCCCGAGCGGCACGCCGACCAGGAGACCGATGGCCACCGCGATGAGCCCCACTCGCAGCGTCAGGCGGGCGCCCCAAATGATCCGTGAGAGCACGTCCCGGCCCAGCTCGTCCGTTCCGAGCCAGTGCTCCCGCGACGGATCCTCCCGGGTTCGCGACAGGTCACCCCGGAGAGGATCGTGGGGGGCCAGCCACGGCGCCAAGAGGCCCACCACGACGAACAGGAGCACGAGCACTGCGCCCGCCGAGCCCGCTCCGGTGGCGGGCAACGCGCCGCAAGACGTCCAGCATGGGGCCGCGCCCCCCTACCCGTGCCGGATCCGCGGATCGACCAGGCTGTAGACGAGATCCACCACCAGGTTGGTGAGGACGAACCCGCAGGCCGCGACCAGGACCACGCCCTGGATGACCGGGTAGTCCCGGCCCAGGACCCGGTCCACCAGGAGCTTCCCCAGCCCGGGCAGCCCGAAGACGCTCTCCACCACCACCGCGCCGCCCATGAGCTGGCCGAACTGGAGCCCGGAGATCGTGATCACGGGGATGAGGGCGTTCTTCAACGCATGGCGGTACACGACGGCGCGCCCCGGCAGTCCCTTCGCCCATGCGGTGCGCACGAAGTCCTGTCGCAGGACCTCGAGCAGGCTGCTCCGCGCCATTCGCGCCACGACCGCCGCCGCCGGCAGCCCGAGGGTCAAGGCCGGCAGGATGAAATGCCACCAGGACGCCGCGCCGGTCGCGGGCAAGAGCCGCCATTGGACGGAGAGGACGAGGATGAGGAGGAGCCCGAGCACGAAGGTCGGCGTCGACAGCCCGGCGACGCTCGCCGACATCGCCAGGTAGTCGACCCAGGTCCGGCGCCGGAGGGCGGCCAGGACGCCCAGGAGCACGCCCACCGTCACCGCGACCCCCATGCTGGCGACCGCCAGCATGAGCGAGACCGGCAGGCGCGGCAGAAGCTCGTCGAGCACGGGAGCCCGTGACATGGTCGACCGGCCGAGGTCGAACCGCATCAGACCCGCGAGAAACTGCCCGTACTGGACCAGGAGAGGCTGGTCGAGGCCGAGCTCCTCGCGGAGCCCGGCCACGGCCTCCTGGGTGGCATGGAGCCCGGCGATCGTCTCGGCCGGATCGCCGGGCAGGAGCCGCACCATCGAGAACACCACCACCGTGACCAGCCACAGGGTGGGCAGCGTGACCAGGATCCGCCGCCCGAGGTACCGGATCACCGATCGAGCCAGGCCTTCTGGAGGAGCACCCGCTCGTTCGGCGTGATCTCCACGCCCTTCAGCCGACTCGTGGCACCCACGATGAAATGCTGCGAGTAGAGCGGCACCACCGGGAGATCGGCCCAGAGGAGCTTCATGGCGCTGGCGAACAGGGCCGAGCGCTTCTCCGACGTCGGTCTCGACGCGCGTCGCGTCCAGGAAGCGATCCACGTCGAGGTTCTTGTAGAAGAGGTGGTTGCCGCCCTTGGGCCGCCAGTTGGCGGAGTGGAAGTCGGGATACAGGGGGAAGTCCGCGTCCAGGTACTGCGAGATGCGTGTCACGATGGACATCTGGTACTCGTTCTCCCCCGCCGGCATCATGATGTACTTCAGGAAGGTGCCCCACTCGAGCGTCTGGAGCTTCGCGTTGATGCCCACCGCCGCCGAGATCCTGCACGACGGCCTGGCAGATCAGCTCGTCGCTCGGCGCGCAGGTCATCGTGGTGCTGAAGCCGTTCGGCAAGCCGGCCTGGGCCAGGAGCTCCTTGGCCTTCGCCGGATCGTACGGGATCGGCTCGAGCTCGGCGTAGCCGACGACGCCCGGGCCCACGATGTTGCGGGCGCGGGTCGCGTGGCCTTGCATCACGCCCTTGATGTACGCGTCGCGGTTGGTGGCGAGCGCCGCTGCGCGGCGAACCTGCGGCTTCTCGAACGGCGGCTTGAGCTCGTTGAAGCGGAGCCACTGGTTCCGGCTCGTGACCGCCGAGAGCACCTGGACGCGATTGCTCTTCGACAGCCGCGCCACCTCGCTCGGCGGGACCTCGACGATGACGTCCGCGTCGCCCGCCTCCAGGGCGGACACCCGGCCGTTCAGATCGGGGATCGCCGTCACCACGATCCGGTCGACGAAGGCCTTGTCCCCCCAGTAGTTGTCGTTCCGCGTCAGGACCAGCTCGCCGCCGCGCTGCCAGGACTGGAACCGGAACGGTCCGGTGCCGACCGGGTTGCTTCCGGAGTTCTCCCCATGCTTCTGGAGCGCGGTCGGGCTCTGCATCCCGAAGTAGATGAAGCCGAGGAGGGCCCGGAAGGGTCCGTACGGCGCCTTCATGGCGATCTGGACCGTGTGGTCGTCGGCCGCCTTGATCTCGGCGAGTGGCGCCAGCAGGCCGGCGTACGTGAACCCCTTGCCATCCCGGATGCGCTCCAGGTTGAACTTCACCGCCTCCGCGTTGAACGGGGTGCCGTCGTGGAACACGACGCCCTGGCGCAGCTTCAGCGTCCAGCTCTTGCCGTCAGGTGACACCCGCACGTCCTGGACAAGCCAGGGCACGAGTCCCTTGGGCGTCCACCGGAAGAGGCCCTCGAAGATCTGCTCGCCGACGATGAAGCTGTAGTTGGCGAGCGTGCGGGCCATGTCGAGGCTGTCCGGCTCGCCGGGCTCCACCATGCGGAGCGTGCCGCCGCGCTTGGGCGCGGCGGTCTGCGCGTCCGCGGCAATCGGGGTGAGCGGGCCGAGCAGGACGGCGAGGCCCAGCAGGACGAGCAGGGTCGGACGCACGAACCTCATGGGCAGTGTCCTCCACGCGCGAGAACGGAGTCTCGGACTTGACGGAGATCCGGAGCGCGCATCTCGGCCACGTGGGTCGCACGACGGTCGGGCAGCAACGCGGGCGCTCCGTGATGTCGAGGGAAGCGTCATTGCTTCCCGAGTAGCCCTGTGAATACACCACCTCCCTCACCAGGCGTCAAGGGCACGGAGCGCACGGCGACCTCGTGCTACGCTGGGGCGGTTTTTCACCCGACCCGGAGGGATGCATGGCGACGCGGCCGAACATCGTGGTCATCGTGATCGACGACCTGCGCTGGGACGAGCTCGGGGTGACCGGCCACCCCTACATGAAGACGCCGCACATCGACCGGCTCGCGCACGAGGGAGCGCGGTTCACGCACGCGTTCCACACGACGCCGCTCTGCTCCCCCAACCGCGCGTGCATCCTGACCGGGCAGTACGCGAGCCGGCACGGGATCATCGACAACGTCGGCCGCGACGCGGCCAGCCACCGGCTTCCCACCTACCCCCTGGCGCTGCAGCGTCTCGGCTACGAGACGGCCCACGTGGGCAAGTGGCACATGGGGAACGACGCGTCGCCGCGGCCCGGCAACGACTACTGGGTGAGCTTTCCCGGCCAGGGCAGGCTGGTCGACCCGGAGCTCCAGGAGAACGGTCGGCGCGGGGTCGTGCGCGGCTACGTCACCGACCTCCTGAACGAGCGGGCCTGCGCGTTCGTGGCGCGCCCGCGGCAGCGCCCCTTCGCCCTCTACCTCGCCCACAAGGCGGTGCACCCCGACCTCTTCCAGCGCCAGGACGGCACCGTGGATCCCGACTCCCTCGGCGGCTACGTGCCGGCCGAGCGGCACCGGGACCTCTACCGCGGCGCAGACGTTCCCGCGCGCCGCCGAACGTCCTGCCGCCCGAGGTCGTGGCGCGCGCCAAGCCGGCGCTCGCCGAGGCGCTGGCCCGGAAGGAGCGGGAGCCCGGCCGGGCGCGCCCTGCTCGACTCGCTCCACGCGGGAACCCAGGAGGAGATCCGCCTCCGCGCGGCGATGATGGCGTCGGTCGACGAGGGCGTCGGGATGCTGCTCGACACACTCGAGCGGACGGGCACGCTCGACGACACCCTCATCGTGTTCGTCAGCGACAACGGCTACTTCTTCGGCGAGCACGGCCTCGGCCCGGAGCGCCGCTTCGCCTACGAGGACGGCATCCGGTCGCCGCTCCTGGTGCGCTACCCGGCTCTCGTCCGGCCCGGCACCACGGTCGACGCGCTCACGCTGGCGCTGGACATCGCCCCCACGGTGATCGACGTCGCCGGCGGCACGCCCGGCCCGCACATCCAGGGACGGTCGCTGGTCCCGCTCCTCCGGGGCGAGCGGCCGGCGTGGCGCTCGTCGTTCCTGGCGGAGTACTACGGCGAGGCGGCGATCCCGTGGCTCGTCACCATGTCGTACAAGGCGGTGCGGACGGAGCGCCACAAGTACATCGACTGGACCCAGCACCCGGGCGCCGACGAGCTGTACGACCTCGCCACCGATCCGTACGAGCTGACGAACCTGGCCCGGGAGCCGGAGCACGCCGGGCTTCGCGCGGAGCTGCGCGGCGAGCTCGGACGGCTGGTCGCGGAGTCGTTCGGGCTGTAGCTCGCGCTCTCTGGGCGGTGAGGAGCCGCTCAAGGCGCCGTCCGATCAGAAGTCTGCGCGTCTCGGTGGAGAGATCTCCGTCGCATACCCTCGAGCGCGGAAGGATTGCCATGCCCGCTCGGTGACAATCCAGGGATACACCGTTTCAGAGTCCAGCTCGGCCCGACGAAACCAGCGCGCCTCCACGATACCCTCGAGCCGTGCGCCCTCGGTGACGCTCACGTCGCCGGCCACGACGTCGCACGCAAGCCAGATCTTGCACATCCTGTAGCGGGTGGCCAGGATGTCCTCGATCAATAGCACGGGGCCGGGCGCGACGCGCACACCCGTTTCCTCGAAGGTCTCCCGCACAGCGGCATCCGCGACGGATTCATGCTCAAGCACGCCGCCTCCCGGACCGACGAGGTACGTCCCGCGTCCGGGATCGCGATAGCGCACCAGAAGGATCGCGTCATCACGCACCACGATGGCGCCGGCCGCGATGCGGTGAGGCAGGCTCATGGAGCGCCACCCACGCCCAGAAACCAGAACGCGGGGTCTGCACACCCCGCGATTTGGAATGGTGGACGATGCAGGACTTGAACCTGCGACCCCCGGCATGTGAGGCCGGTGCTCTGCCAACTGAGCTAATCGTCCGTGCCTGTGATTTTCGCTACTGGCGAATCGGTCGTCAAGCCCCGCCCCGCCCCATTCCATTCCATGCTGTAATCGTTACGCCAGCATGAGAGCGGAGCACTCATCACGCCCACGTAACCTGTTCGCCACTCCCCAGGAGAAAGGATTTGATCGTGGCAAAGAGAACGCGAGTCAGCACGGGCACGCCGCTCGAACTCAAGTTCCGTTACTCCCGCGCGGTGCGGGTGGGAGATCTTGTTTTCGTGTCCGGCACCACGGCGATGAAGGATGGGGCGCTCGTCGGCGTCGGCGATGCGGGCGCCCAAACCCGCCAGATACTGGCGAACATCCTCTGGGCGCTCGGGCAGGTCGGTGCATCGGCGAACGATGTCGTTCGCAACCGGATCTACCTCACGAACATCGCAGACTGGCCCGCGGTCGTCGATCAGGTGTCGAAAGCCTTCGCTCCGGCAGTCCCGACCAGCACGCTGGTCGAAGTAAAGGGACTGATCAACGCGGACATGTTGGTCGAGATCGAAGTCGACGCGATCATTGGTGCGACGGACTGATCACGCACTGGCCGCAGTCGCGGCCCCGGTGTCGGGCCAGAGGTCCGTGCTGAGGTACTTCAGCCCCGAGTCCGCGAGGACGACGGCGACCGTGCCGCCGGCGTGCGCCTCCCGGAGAAGGCGGAGGGCCGCCGCGACCACGGCGCCGGCCGAGAATCCCGCGAAGATGCCCTCCTCCCGCGCCAGGCGGCGCGCCACCCCGATGGCCTCCTCGTCGCCGATCGCGAGATACCCGTCGACCGGGACGCCCCGGAGGAGCGGAAGGTCCGTCATCGCGTAGCCGCCGCCCTGGAGGCGATGGTTCGGGTCGGCGACCGGCTGCCCTGCCAGCACCGCCGACCCCTCGGGCTCCACCACGTAGCAGCGGATCGCCGGCCGGCGTGCCTTCAGGGCCGCCGTGACCCCCGCATACGTGCCCCCCGTGCCGACGAACTCGCAGAACGCGTCGATCCGCCCGCCGGTCTGGGCCCACAGCTCCGGGCCCGTGCGGCGCTCGTGCGCGAGCGACGCCGCGCGCCGCACGAACTGGTCGGCGCGGAACGCCCCGCGCTCGACCGTGAGCGCCTGCGCGCGAGCCTCGACGAGCGCCAGGTCCTCCCCGGTCACCTGACCCGGCCGCGAGCCGCCGGCCTGAGGCACCAGGACCACCTCGGCACCCAGGGCCCGCATCATGCGCGCCCGCTCGCGGCTGTTGCCCTCCGACATGACGGCGACGAACGGATGACCGCGCACGGCGCACACGATCGCCAGGCCCGTCCCCGTGTTGCCGCTCGTGAGCTCCACCACCGGCTGGCCCGGGCGAAGCTCCCCGGTCGCCGCCGCGCCGTCGACGATCTCCCGCGCGATGCGGTCCTTCTTCGAGAACCCGGGGTTGAGGTAGTCGAGCTTCGCGACGATCCGACCCGGGAGGCCCCTGGTCAGGCGGGCGAGATCCACGACGGGCGTGCGTCCGATCGCCTCGACGACCGAGGCGCACACCCCCTCCGGGCGACCGGGCGGCTCGGACACGGTCACCGCAAGTCGTGGACGAGAGCGCGGAGCCGTCGGGCGAGACGCCCGAGCATCGCGTCGGCGAGGGGTCGCAGATCGTACATTGGCGTCGTTGCGACAGCGGCGCTCGCATTGTATCCTTCCCCGGGCTCGATGCTTCTCCCTCTCGCCGAGCGGCTCTACGGGATCCTCTACGGTAGCCTTCTCTCCCGACTTCCCGAGGCGACCGCGGTGCGCGTCGGCCAGTCGCTGTTCCGGACCCTCCCCGTGGCACCGCTCCGGGCCCTCGCCGTCGACGACCCGAGGCTGGCCGTGGATCTCGCCGGCGTCCGCCTCCCGAGCCCGCTGATCCTCTCGTCCATGTACTTCGACGTCCGGATCCTCCGGCGCGCGATGGCCCTCGGCTTCGGCGCGGTGACGGCCAAGAGCATCACGATCACGCCGCGGCCCGGGCACCCGGAGCCGAACCTCGTCCGGGTGACGACCCCCGCCGGCCCGGGGCTCGTGAACTGCAACGGGTTCCACAACCCGGGCCTCGAGGCCTTCGGGGCGGCCCTCCCGCGGCTTCGCCACGAGCGTCCCCTCGTCGTGAGCGTCGCCGGCGAGTCCCCGGAGGAGTACCGGCGGCTCGTCGAGGCCCTCGAGCCCCACGCCGATCTGGTCGAGGTGAACATCTCGTCACCGAACACCCGGCTCGTCTACGAGCTGTCCAGTTCGCCCGCCCGGGTCCGCGCGCTCCTCGCCCTGGTCCGCGAAGCCACGCGAAAGCCCCTCATCGTGAAGCTCTCGCCCGACTACCCCGACCAGAACCGCGACGCGATCGTCCCGGCCGCCCTCGAGGCCGGCATCGACGCCCTCAACTTCGGCAATACGCGCCGGATCGAGGAGCCGAGGCTCTCTCAGCGCGCGGGCGGCCTGTCGGGACCCGAGCTGTTCCCCGGAGTCCTCGAGACCGTCCGCGATCTCCGGCGAACCGTGGGCCCACGACTCGCGATCATCGCCACCGGCGGCATCGACACGCCGGCCAAGGCCCTGGCCGCGCTGGAGGCGGGCGCCGACGCGGTCGGCTGCTTCACCGCGTTCATCACCCGCGGCCCCTCGTTCCCGCGCCGGGTCGGCCTGGCGCTCCTCGAGGCCCTCGACCGCCGCGGCCTCCGGCGGCTCGCGGATCTCCGCGCGCCGGCCTGAGCGGACCGCCGCGCGTCTCCCGACGGCGACGCCCCGCGCGCCGGGCCCCGAATCACCGCATGGAGACGGGCGCCCGCGCCGGAGCGGAGCCCGGAACGCGAAGGTCCGTCCGGCGGACGGTGACCTCCGCGTAGGGCGCGAGCGGCAAGGACGCCGCCAACGCGCGGGCGTCCGCCTCGGAGGCGACGTCGACGAGAAGCGTGCCCCCGGGCACCGAGACCGGCCGGCCGTAGGCCAGGGCGACGCCCGAGTGGAGCCACTCGAGGACCATCTCCCACTCCCGCACGGCGAGATCGAAGTACTCCGCGGGCGACAGCCCGCACGACGGCCGGAGGCGTCCTTCGATCAGGTAGCGCATCGCGCTCTCCTCTCGATTTGGCCGTGTCGGCCGCAGTCAGATGAGCCCGCGCTGGGCGAGGCTCACGTGCGCGCCGCGGCCGATGATGACGTGGTCGTGGATGCGCAGGCCGAGGAGCCGCGCGCCCTCGACGAGCTGCCTCGTCAGGTGCACGTCTTCCTTCGACGGCGTGGGATCGCCGGACGGGTGGTTGTGGACGAGGATGAGGTGCGCCGTCGCCTCGAGGATCGCGGTCCGGAAGACCTCACGCGGATGGACGATCGAGGCGGACAGACTGCCCTCGGACACCTGGACGTCCCGGAGGAGCCCGTTCTGGCTGTCGAGGAGAGCGACGCGGAAGACCTCTTTCTTCTTCCCCTCGAGCCCCGGCCCGAAGTAGCCGGCCACCTCCTCCGGGCTCGACAGACGAACCCGCCCCCCGTTCGGCCGGGCGCGCAGGCGCCGCGAGAGCTCGATCGCCGCGCCCAGCCGGACCGCCTTCGCGATGCCGAGGCCGCCGACCCACGCGAGCTCCTGCACCTCCCGGTCAGCCAGGGCGGCGAGGCACCCGAAGGCGGCAAGCAGGGTCTGGGCCTGGTCGAGCGCCGTCTGACCGGGACAGCCCGACCCGAAGAGGAGCGCGAGACACTCGGCGTCGCTGAGCGCGTCGGGTCCCTTCGCGAGGAAGCGCTCGCGCGGCCGATCTTCGGGAGGCCATTCACGGATCGGGGCTCGCTGTCCGTCCACACCGTCGATCGCAGAGCAACGACGGTGCCAGGGGCAGCGACCGGCGAGGATAGCGCGATCGGCGCGGTGTTCCGCGGTGCGCATCAAGCGGCCAGCGCGCCGCTCACGTATCACCCCGCATACGCCTGACGCGTCAGGAGTACGCGTCACCGGGAGTGTGCTACGGTCGATGTCGTGTCACGCGGAAACGCCGGCCAGACATCACCCGATCCGGGAGCGGACCCGGGCGCTCGTCGGACGAGGCCCTCCTCGCTCGGATCGCGGCCGTCCTCGAGCCGCGCGAGGAGATCCTCGACGCCTACGTGTTCGGCTCGCATGCTCGGGGTGCCCCTCAGCCACACAGTGACGTCGACGTGGCCGTCTACGTGACGGAACCGCCCCCCCTCGGGTCGGCGTACGGGTACGTCGCCGATCTCACGACCGCGCTGATCCGGGCTCTCGGCAGGAGTGCGCTCGACGTCGTTCTCCTGAACGAAGCGCCACCCCTCCTCTACCACCGGGTGCTCCGTGACGGGACCCGGGTCGATCACCCGCGACCTGAAGGCCACCACGACCCGGGAAGGGCGAGCCCTGTCGCGGTACTGCGACTACGTCCCGCAGCTCGCGAAGATCGAGGCCGCGTACCGCGCCCGGCTGGCCAGCGACCGCTTCGGTCGATGAGCCCCGGCTCGTTCGACGTCGCGGTCGTCCAGCGCCACGTTCTGGCGCTCGACGCGGCCGTGCAGCACCTCCGGCAGCATGCGGGACGCCCGCTGGCGGCCCTCGCGTCCGACCCCGATCGGCGCTGGGCCGTGGAGCGTGGCCTCCAGCTGGCCGCCCAGAATGCGCTCGACATCGCGACGCACCTGGCGGCCAGTCAGGGCCGAGACGTGCCGGACTACGCGACGGCCATCGACACGCTCGGTGAGCTCGGGATCCTCCCGCGCGACTTCGCCGCCCGCTTCCGTGGGCTCGCGGGTTTCCGGAACGTGCTCGTCCACGGCTACCTCGGCGTCGACGTCACGCGAGTCCACCATCTGCTGAACACGGGGCTCGCGGACTTCGAGGAGTTCGTCCGGCACGTCCAAGCCTATCTCGCGCGTCCCTGAAGCGCGCGGCTCGCCCGGAGGGCTGCCGAGAGGCGGGCTAGCGATGCGCCTCGCGCCAGTCCGGCGGAGCCCCCTCGATCTCCACCGTCCGGGGCTCGTCGCCCGCGCCCTCGATCCGCACGCGCACCGTCCGGACGGGAAGGAGCGGCCCGGCCTTCTCGGCCCACTCGATGGCCGTGATGCCCTCCCCGTCCAGGAGCTCGTCGAGCCCGAGCGCGCGGATCTCGGCGAGGCTCTCGGTCCGGTAGAGATCCACGTGGTAGAGGGGGAGCCGCCCGGCGTGCTCGGCGATCATCACGAAGGTCGGGCTCGTCACGGGGGTCTCGACGTCCAGCCCGGCCGCCAGGCCCTGGATGAAGCACGTCTTGCCCGCGCCGAGGTCGCCGCTGAGGGCGATCACGGTGCCGGGCGCCGCGCGGCGCCCGATCGATTCCGCGAGCGCCTGCGTCGCCTCGGCGCTCGGACACGTGACGGTGACGGTGCCGGCCGCGGACTCGCGCGCTCACGACTCGAGGATTCGGCGGATCGCCGCCGGGACCGCGTCGGCCAGGTCCCCCGCGACGAGCCCCGCCTCGCCCCGAGCCGCCGCGGCCAGGTCCCCGGCCAGGCCGTGGAGGTACACCGCCGCGCGAAGCCCAGGGCCGGGCGCGACCCCCTGAGCGAGCAGCCCCCCCGCGATCCCGGTGAGCACGTCGCCGGTGCCGCCGGTCGCCATCCCGGGGTTGCCCGTCGGATTGACCGCGACGTGGCCGTCGGGCTCGGCCACCACGGTCCGCGCGCCCTTGAGCGCCACGACGGCGCCGCTCTCGGCGGCGAGGCGTCGGGCGCTCCCGACACGGTCGACCTGGACATCGGCGATGCTGCACCCCAGGAGGCGCGCGGCTTCGCCGGGGTGCGGGGTGAGGAGCCTCGGCGCCGGGGCGTCCCTGCAGAGCGCCGGACGGCCCGCCAGCGCCGTCAGGGCGTCGGCGTCGACCACCATCGGACGCGGGACGTCACGGACGAGGATCTGGACCGCGGCCTGCGTCTCCGGGTCGAGACCGACGCCCGGGCCGAGGGCCACGGCGTCCATGCGCGACGCGAGCTCGACGATCCGCTCCACCGCCTTCGCGGACAGCGTCCGGGCGTCCGTCTCGAGGAGAGGCTCCGTCATCGCCTCCGACAGGAGCGCGGCGACGACCGGCTGCTGGGACCCGGGCACGGCGCACGTCACGAGGCCCGTCCCCGACGCAGGGCGCCGCGACAGGCGAGCGTCGCCGCACCGGTCTTGCCGAGCGATCCCGCCACCACGAGGAGGTGCCCATAGCTGCCCTTGTGGGCATCGGACGGGCGCAGCGGAAGCGCGGCGCGCACGTCGGCGGCCTCGAGAAGGCCCGCCCGGATTCCCTCCTCGAGCCATGCGCGGGGAATCCCGAGGTCGGCGACCTCGACCTGTCCGGCGTGCGCGATCCCGGTCGGCATGAGGAGTCCGAGCTTCGGGAGCCCGAACGTCACGGTCACGCGTGCTCGGACGACCGGCCCGCCCGGAGGCTCGCCGTCGGATGGGAGCCCCGAGGGCAGGTCGAGCGCACAGACCGGCCGGCCGGCGGCGTTGATCGCCTCGATGGCAGATGCGACCGCCCCGGTCGCCGGGCCGCGCACGCCGATCCCCAGGAGGGCGTCGACGACGATCTCCGCCTCGCCAAGGTCCGCGCGCAGGCGTCCGAAGGGTTCCCCGTCCGCATCGGGCGCCTCGGCCACCGTCTCGCCGGCGCGCTGGAGCGCATCCAGGTTGACCCGCGCGTCGCCCTGGACATCGGCGGCCCGCCCCACGACCCAGGCGGCGACGCGGGCACCGCGACCGAGCAGGTGGCGCGCGATGACGAGGCCGTCCCCGCCGTTGCTCCCCTTCCCGCACACGACGGCGACGCGCCGTCCGCGGACCGGGCCGAGCACGCGCTCGAGCGCGTCGGCGGCCCCGCGGCCGGCGTTCTCCATCAGCAGGAGACTCGGGACCCCGTACCGCTCCGTCGCCCGGCGGTCGGCGCGGCGCATCTCCGCGGCGGTGGCGAGCGGAATCACGGGCTCACCGACCACACGCCGGCACAGCGCGGTGTCACGGCGAGCCCTCGCCCTCCGCCAGGACCTGCGCCATCGCCAGCCCCCCGTCGTGCGTCAGCGAGACGTGGAGGCGCTGGACGCCCCGCGCCTCCCCGAGTGCGGCCGTCCGTCCGGACAGCGCCAGCGTGGGTCGCTGACCGCGGGCGCGACGCACCTCCATCTCGCGCCAGCGGACTCCCATCGAGAGCCCGGTGCCGAGCGCCTTCAGCGTCGCCTCCTTCGCGGCGAAGCGCGCGGCCAGGTGCTCGGCCGGATCGTGGCGCCGGAGTGCGTAGTCGAGCTCCCCGTCCGTGAACACGCGCTTGAGGAACCGGTCCTGCCAGCGCTCCATCAGGCGCCGAACCCGGGCGATCTCGACGACGTCGATGCCGATCCCCAGGACCAATCGGATCCCCCTACCCGAACCCCGTCCCGCTCAGCCCGGGGCCTTGCGGATCCGGTCGAGGAGGGCCCGGGCCGTGGCTCCATCGTCCTCGAGCAGTCCCCAGCGCCCGTCCCGGAGGCCTTCGAGCGTCATGTCGACGGTGACCCGTGTCACCAGGCGCCCCGTCGCCTCGACACGCACGGTCACCCGCTCCGCCACGCGCTCGACGCCGAGTTCATCGGGCCGCGGTGCGCGCTCGACGCGTCCCGTCTCGATGACGCCGTCGCTGGCGCGCTCCACCGGGTAGTCCTGAAGGGCACGGAGAACGCGGTCCCAGACGCTCTCGTACGGCACGTCGAAGACGAGAAGCCGCTGGCCGCCGGCCCCGGAGGCCATCACAGCCGCGAGGAGCATCGCCAGGACCACGGCGGCAGCAGGAAGATATCGCCGCCCTCGGACGCTCACCGCCGCACCGGATATGTGAACGTCACGACCCTCCGCGCTCCCTTACCTTCCAAACCAAGCCGCCGGGTCTGCGCCATGACCGAGGTGCCGGGAGGCAGCAGGTAGAGGTCCCGCAGCATCCCTCGCCACGAGCGGCGTGATCGCGCCGTTGCCGCCATCCGGGTCCATCAGGCCGCCGTCATCGCTGTGGTCGAGGAACCCGATCGCGTGGGCGGTCTCGTGCGTCACGGTGCGCACGCAGCTGGGGCCCCGGTAGATGGCGGCATTCACGCCAACGTGAGCCTCCACGATGGGCCCGTCACCATCGAAGAGGACATTGGTGAGACCGCAGGTGTCCGGATTGGTCACGCTCCTGTCGAACGTGATGTCCGCGCCTCCAGCGCTGCCGACGAAGGTGAAGGCGACGGCGCCACCCGTCGCCCCGGTCCAGACGTTCACCTCGTCGGCCCGGGCCACCCCGTTGCCGAGGAAGACCCGGATCGGGAGGTTGGGCCAGCGGACCGTCCGGCCGTCGTTTTGCGAGGCATTGAACTCGAAGAGCGGCGCGTTCTTGGTCGCGTCACTGCCGCTGTCCTCCCCGCACCCCAGGAGTAGAAGCGCCATCGCGGCCAACCCGGCCGCCCTCCGGAACGCTGACTCGATCACGATGTCACTCCGATCTCCTCCTGGATGGCCGCCGCGATCTCCCGGGCAGCCGCGTCGATCATGGTTTGGTCGTCGCCCTCCACCATCACACGGGCGAGCGGCTCGGTCCCCGAGTACCGCAACAGCAGACGGGCGCGTCCGTCGAGCTTGCCCTCCCATCGGGCCAGCATCCCGCTCACCCCCGGGAGCTCGGCGAAGGGCGGCTTGCTCCGGACGCGAACGTTCAGCAAGACCTGCGGGAACTTCTCGAGCTCTTCGGCCAGCGCCGAGAGGGGCTGCCCCGCCTCGTGGAGCGCCCGGAAGAGCTGGAGGGCGGTCAGGAGCCCGTCCCCGGTGCGGGCGTGGTCGAGGAAGATCACGTGGCCCGACTGCTCCCCGCCGAGGTTCGCTCCGCGGCGTCGCATCTCCTCGAGGACGTAGCGGTCGCCGACAGCGGCCCGTGCCATCTCGACGCCGAGCGCGCCGAGGGCGCGCTCGAGGCCGAAGTTCGCCATCACCGTTCCCACGACGACCCCGCCGGCGAGGGCTCCTCGCGCGAGGAGCGCCCGCGCACAGATCAGGAGAACGTGGTCACCATCACGGACGGCTCCGGACTCGTCGACGACGATCAGACGGTCGCCATCCCCGTCCAGCGCGAGGCCGATCGCGCCCGGCGTGGCGCGCACACGCGCCTGGAGCGCCTCCGGGTGGAGGGCACCCACGGCACGGTTGATGTTCGTGCCGGTCGGCCGGACACCGAGCGTCGAGACCGTCGCCCCCAGCGACCGGAGGAGGCGCGGCGCCACGCGGTAGGTGGCGCCGTGCGCGCAGTCCACCAGGATCCGATGGCCCGCCAGATCGAAGCTCGCCGGGAGCGTCGCCCGCAACCCGTCGAGGTAGCGCCGCTCGGCGCCGGGCACGGCGCGGAGCCGCCCCAACGCCGCGCCCGTCGGCCGGGGACCCTCCCCACCCGCGTCGAGCCGCGCCTCGATCTCGGCCTCCCAGGCGTCCGGCAGCTTGTCGCCCTCGGCCGAGAAGAGCTTGATCCCGTTGTCCTCGAACGGGTTGTGCGACGCCGACAGCACCGCCCCGCCGGCCGCACCGAAGAGTGGCGTGAGGGCGGCCACCGCCGGCGTGGGAAGCACGCCCGCGACGAGAGCGTCCACGCCCGCCGACAACACTCCCGCCACCAGGGCCTGCTCCAGGAGCGGGCCGGAGACACGCGTGTCCCGCCCTATGAGGAGAGCCGGCCGGCGTCGGGTCGATCCCGCGCGCTCCGCGAGATAGGCCCCCACGATACGCCCCAGACGGCACACGAGCTCCGGCGTGAGCGGCGCCGTGTTCGCCACGCCACGGACGCCATCGGTCCCGAAGAGCCGGCCCATGCCCTACGGCGTCTCCAGCATGCCCCGCACCTCGCTCGGCGTCACGCGCACCACGCGCACCCCCGGAGGGGCCGACACGTTCTGCGGCTGGACGCGGAGGACGAAGCGGCCGGGCTGCGTGTTCTTGAGGCTCACCTCCGCCCGGAAGTCCTCCTCCCGGAGCGTCCGCAGGAGCGTCCGTCGGCCTTCGACCCGGACGATCACGGTCTCGACGCCCAGGGAGGTCACCTCGACGCCCGCGGGCCGGTCGATCAGGTCGAGCGGCACGGTGAACACGGCGTCCGCGCGGTCCTCGGCGGCCACGAACAGCCAGAGGCCCATCGCGAAGACGATCGACACGAGCTTGAGCGGCCAGTTCTCGGCGAGGAGCGCGCGGACACCGGAGCTCATGCCTTGCTCCGGGCCGTCAGGCGGCGCACGCCGGCCAAGAGCGAGCGGCCCCGGCCCGCGACGGCCTCGCCGGCGCCGAGAAGCGTCACCAGGCGCTCCTGCAGTCGCTCCGGGTCGAGCCCGCGCTCGATGACGCCGTCGACCGCGAGCGAGATCACGCCCGTCTCCTCCGAGACGACCACGACGACCGCGTCCGTCTCCTCGGACAGGCCGACGGCGGCCCGGTGGCGCGTGCCGAGCGTGCGCGACAGCCCGAGGTTCCTCGAGAGGGGCAGGAAGCACCCGCCGCCGTGATGCGGTCACCCTGGACGAGGGCGGCTCCGTCGTGGAGGGGCGAGCCCGGCTGGAAGAGGCTGCCCAGGAGCTCCGCCGACACCACCGCCTCCATCGGCACGCCCAGCTCGGCGTACGCGCGCAGCCCCACCTGGCGCTCGACGGCGATCAGGGCGCCGATCCGCTTCGCGGCGAGCGCGTCCACGGCCCGTACGACCTCCTGGAGCAGCTGTCGGCGCTCGGCCGACCCCTGCCCGACCACGCGCTGGAGGAGGCGGCTCCGGCCGGCCTGCGCGAGCGTCCGCCGGAGCTCCGGCTGGAAGAGCACGATCAGGGCCAGCACCCAGAACGCCCAGAAGTTCTCGAGCACGAACGACAGGCTGCGAAGGTCGGCCTGCCGCGCCGCGAAGCGGGCGGCCATCAGGAACCCGAGGCCGAACAGCATCTGGATCGCCACCGTGCCCCGGAACACGAGGAGGACGCGGTAGAGCACGAAGGCGACGATGGCGACGTCGATCAGGTCGCGCATGCGGAGGCCGGCCAGCGACCGTGATTCATGCGGGGGCGGCGTCCCGAATGGCCTCGGCGACCCTGACCGCGCGCCGCACAGCGGCGACGTCGTGGACCCGCACGATGTGGGCGCCCGCGACCGCGGCCATCACGCACGCCGCCAGCGTGCCCTCGAGCCTCTCCGCGGGCGGAACCTGGTCCAGGAGCGCCCCGATGAAGCTCTTCCGCGAGGGGCCCACCAGGATCGGCTTCCCGATGGCCCGGAACGCGTCCAGCCGCCTCAACAGGGTGAGGTTGTGCGCGAGTGTCTTGCCGAACCCGATCCCGGGATCGACGCAGATCGCGTCGGGCGGCATGCCGGCCGCCTCCGCGGCGGCGACGGCGGTCTCGAGCCTCGTCCGCACCTCCCCGAGGAGATCGTCGTAGCGAGGGTCGACCTGCATCGTCCGGGGCGTTCCGCGCATGTGCATCACCGCGAGCCCGGCGCCATGCGCCGCGCACATCTCCGCGAGCGCGGGGCCGGCGGCCAGGCCCGTGACGTCGTTCACCATGTGCGCCCCGAGCGCGAGCGCGGCCTCGGCGACTTCGGGCTTGGACGTGTCCACCGAGACCGGACACGGCGGATCGTCGAGGAGCCGCTCCAGCACCGGCAGGAGACGCGCGCGTTCCTCCGGCGGCCGGCAGCGGGGGCGACCCGGGTCGCGTGGACTCGGCGCCGACGTCAAGCAGGTCGGCGCCCTCGGCAGCGAGCGCCCGGCCGTGACGCACGGCCGCCGCCGGGTCCAGGTACCGGCCTCCGTCGGCAAACGAGTCGGGCGTCACGTTGATGATCCCCATGATGAGGGTTCGAGGCCGCTCCGCATCCCACGCGAACTCGACTCCGCGCATGCAGAGTCTCACGGCCGAAATCCCCGGGCCGGCCGGCCCGCGGGAGCCGACCCGACGGGGGGCACCCCGCCCTGTCGGTTAGGCCGGGGCGCCTTCGAGCGCGCCCTGCGCCTCGACCGCGAGGACACGCGCGATCTCCTCGGCGTCGAGCGACTCGTGCTCCAGGAGCGCCTTGGCCAGGCGGTGGAGCCGTCCGATCTGATCCTCGAGGATGTTGCGAGCCCGGGTCGCGGCGTCGAGGACGATGTGCTTCACCTCGGCGTCGATGAGGACCGCCGTCTCCTCGCTGTAGTCCTGGTGGCGCGCGACCTCCCGGCCCAGGAAGATGTGCTCCTCCCGCTTGCCGAACGTCAGGGGGCCGAGCTTCTCGGACATGCCCCACTCGCAGACCATCTTGCGGGCCATCTCGGTCGCCTTCTCGAGGTCGTCCCCGGCGCCGGTGGTCTGCTGCTGGAGCACCATCTCCTCGGCCGCCCGACCGCCGAG
Source organism: uncultured Candidatus Rokubacteria bacterium (assembly GCA_963799055.1). Taxonomy (GTDB): domain Bacteria; phylum Methylomirabilota; class Methylomirabilia; order Rokubacteriales; family DASRDR01; genus DASRDR01. The sequence continues at coordinate 150,432 of CAWCVP010000016.1, read as the reverse complement.
CAGGATGGTGATGCGGTTCAGGAGGTAGTCGCGGGAGTAGTTGTACTTGTCGTCCGCCGGGAGCTGCTGGGTCAGGCCCAGCGCCCGGCCGCGCGGGATGATCGTGACCTTGTGGACGGGATCGGCCCCGGGCAGCGTGTGGGCGACGAGCGTGTGCCCCGCCTCGTGGTAGGCGATCGTCCGCTTCTCCTCCTCGCTGATGATCATGCTCCGACGCTCGACGCCCATCAGGACCTTGTCCTTCGCGTTCTCGAAGTCGGGCATCTCGACGATCTTCTTCGAGTGGCGCGCGGCGAGCAGGGCCGCCTCGTTGACGAGGTTGGCCAGGTCGGCGCCGGAGAAGCCGGGGGTGCCGCGGGAGAGCACCTTCAGGTCGACGTCGGGTCCGAGCGGGATGCGGCGAGCGTGGACGCGCAGGATCTCCTCCCGGCCCTTGACGTCGGGGCGCGGGACCACCACTTGCCGGTCGAACCGGCCCGGCCGGAGGAGCGCCGGATCGAGCACGTCGGGCCGGTTCGTGGCCGCGATCAGGATCACGCCCTCGTTCGTCTCGAAGCCGTCCATCTCGACGAGGAGCTGGTTGAGCGTCTGCTCGCGCTCGTCGTGGCCGCCGCCGAGCCCGGCGCCGCGGTGGCGCCCGACCGCGTCGATCTCGTCCATGAAGATGATGCAGGGCGCGTGCTTCTTGCCCTGCTCGAAGAGGTCCCGCACGCGCGAGGCGCCCACGCCCACGAACATCTCGACGAAGTCGGAGCCCGAGATCGAGAAGAACGGCACGTTCGCCTCGCCGGCGATGGCCTTGGCGAGGAGCGTCTTGCCGGTGCCGGGCGGGCCCACCAGGAGCACGCCCTTGGGGATCTTGCCGCCGAGCTTCTGGAACTTCTGGGGGTCCTTGAGGAACTCGATGATCTCGCGGAGCTCTTCCTTGGCCTCGTCCACCCCGGCCACGTCGGAGAACGTCACCTTGTTGTGCTTCTCCGAGATCAGCCGGGCCCGCGCCTTGCCGAAGGACAGGGCCTTCGCGCCGCCGCCCTGCATCTGGCGCATGAAGAAGATCCACACGCCGATGAACAGGATCATCGGGAACCACGAGATCAGCACCGACATGTACCAGGGATTCTGGTCGAGCGGCTTCACGCTGATCCGCACGCCCCGGTCCCGGAGCGACTTCACGAAGTCGGGGGAATCGACGACGTAGGTCCGGAACTCACCCCCGTCCTTGAGCTTGCCCGTGACGAGATTGCCCCGGATCGTGACGGATTCGACCCGGCCACTCTCCACGTTGCGGAGAAAGTCGGAGTAGTTGGGCTCGAACGCCTTGTCCGTCTGCAGCCCGCCGAACACGTTGAAGAGGAGGACGACGACGAGGCCGATCACCATCCAGAGGGCGAGGTTCTTGTAGAACGGATTCATCCCCGGTCAGCCACCCTCCTCCCGGTCACTCCGACTCCTGCGCAATGACACGCAAACCTGCGCAGGGTAAGCGCAGTATAGCACACGGCTTCCACCGCCCTCGCGCCCCACCCGGGTGGGATCAGGCCGTCAGGAGGTGACCCCTTCCAGGACGGCCAGGTGCGGCAAGTTCCGGTAGAGCCCGGCGTAGTCGAGCCCGTACCCGACGACGAACTCGTCGGGAATGGTGAACCCGACGTAGTCCAGCTGGACCGGCACCTCCCGTCGGGTCGCCTTGTCGAGGAGCGCGCAGACTCGCACGCTCCGAGGCTGGCGCGTCTCGAGGTTCCGGAGAAGATACGCCAGGGTGCGACCCGAGTCGACGATGTCCTCGACGATCAGGACGTCACGGCCCTCGATGGAGGCCGAGAGGTCCTTGGTCAGCCGGACGATCCCGGACGAGCGGGTCGACGCGCCGTAGGAGGAGACGGCGATGAAATCGCACTCGCACGGCGCCTCGATGGCCCGCATCAGATCGGCCAGGAAGACCACCGCGCCCTTGAGGACCCCGACCAGCATCGGCGTGCGCCCGGCGTAGTCGTCGCGGATTTGACGCCCCAGTTGCGCGACGCGGGCACGCAGATCCTCGGCGGGGATGAGGATGCGCTCGACCCCCGACGGCACGCCGCTCTACCGGGTGGTGCGCGGCGTGACCAGGGGATTCAACCCCCGCTCGCTCCGAAGGTCCCCCGCGGCGCGCTCGGCGTCGGCGCGCGCCGGGTAGGCGCCGACCCGAACGCGGTAGCGCGGCCGGCCGTCCTCCGTGATCGAGGGGAACACGTAGGCGTCGAAGCCTCGAGCCGCCAGCCGGGACCGGAGCTCCTCGGCCAGGGCCCGGCTTCGGAAGGCGCTCACCTGGACCGTCCAGACCTCGGGCTCCACCGAGGCGGCGGCCGCCGTGAGCTGAGCGGGCGCCGGCCGGACCGGTGGTGCCTTGGCGGTGCGAACGGCACGCGGGGGTCGCGCCGGCTCCGAGACTTTCGGGGCGGGCGGCGCGGACGGCGCGACCGCCGCAGGGCGCTCGGGCGGCGCGGCACGCTCCGGCGTCGCCGGAGACGGCTCGGGCGCGTCGGCGACCGAGACCGATGGCGGGACCCGGCGACCGGAGACCGGCGAGGCCGCAGCACGGGGCGCCGGCTCCTCCTTCGGGACCAGTCGCTCCTCGATCGTCGGCTTCCCGACCTGCGGGAAGGTCGGCCGTCGGCGCGGTGAGCGTCCGGTAGAAGGTGACCTTCTCCTCTGTCCGCGTCGCCGCCGACTTGGTGGGCGTGTCGGGCCGCACCCCGTCCGAGTCCGCCCGTCCGAGCCCGCGCGCGGCCTCGGCCCGGGCCGCCGCCTTGCGCGCCATCTCGCGTCCCACGAGGATGCCGCCGGCGAACACCAGCCCCGCGATCAGGCAGAACACCGCGCCGAGCACGACGAGCTCGCGGGCCCCGAAGCGGAACTCGTGGCGCGCGCGGGCCAAACGCCGGGTCGCGATCATGCGGCGCGCCTCCCTCTCACATGGACTCCGGGGCCGAGATCCCCAGGAGACCCAGCCCGTTCCGGATGACGAGGGCAACCGCTCGCGCGAGCCCAAGACGCGCGCGGGTTAGCTCGGGCTCCTCCGGGCGCACGATCCGGAACGCCGGCGCGTGAGTGCCCAGGTGGTGGTAGGCGTGGAGCTGCGCCGCCAGATCGTACACGTACACGGCAACCCGGTGCGGCTCGCAGGCCCGCGCCGCCCCGACGACCGTGTGCGGGAAGCGCAGGAGCGTCTTCACCAGCGCCAGCTCCTCGGGCGCCACCAGCGGAGCCAGATCGGCCACGCCCCAGGCGCTCGGCACGGCGACGCCACGCTCGCGGGCGTGGTTGAAGACGCTCGCGACCCGCGCGTGAGCGTACTGGACGTAGAAGACGGGGTTCTTCTGCCAGTCCTGCTCGAGCGCCGCGTCCAGATCGAAGTTCAGATGACTCTCCGGGCTGCGCGTCACCATGAACCAGCGGAAGACGTCGGCGCTTCCCACCTGATCGAGGAGGTCGTCGACGGTGACATAGGTGGCGCGGCGGGTGGACATCTTCACCTCGACGCCCCCGCGCGTGATCGTCACGAACTGGTGGATGAGGTAGCGGATGCGGTCGGCCGGCAGACCCAGCGCCCCGATGGCCGCCACGACGTCCTTCGCCTCCTCGATGTGATCCGCGCCCTGGACGTTCAGGATCCGGTCGAAGCCGCGCCCGAGCTTCTCCCTGTGATACGCGATGTCCGGAAGCCGGTAGGTCGGCTCCCCGGTCGACTTCACGAGGACGCGGTCCTGGGGCCGGCCGATGCCGGAGAAGCGGAGCCATACGGCGCCGTCCTTCTCGTACACGAGCCCCGCGTCCCGAAGGGCTTGGAGCGTCTCCTCGACCTTGCCCTCGGTGTAGAGCGCGGCCTCGTTCGAGTAGACGTCGAAGTGGATGTCCAGCCGGTTGAGGGTCCGGCGGATGTCGGCGAAGATGGCCTCCTCCGCGGTCTGCCGGAAGAGCTCGTCGTGCCCCTGCCCCACCAGCCCCTCGCCGTGCCGCTCCCGCAGCCCGGCCGCGATCTCCCGGATGTAGTCCCCTTGGTAGCCGTCCTCGGGAAGGGCGGCCGGCCGCCCACAGAGCTCCTCGTACCGGGCGCGGACCGATGCGCCGAGGATGCGCATCTGGCGACCCGCGTTGTTGAAGTAATACTCGCGGATCGTCTCGTAACCCATCGCCTGGAAAAGTCGCGCGACGCAGTCTCCGAGAATCGCTTGCCGCCCGTGACCGACCGTGAGCGGCCCCGTCGGATTGGCGCTCACGAACTCCACCATCGCTCGGTGTCCGCCGCCCTCGGTCTGCGCTCCGAAGCGCGAACCCTCCGCCAGAAGCCGCGCGAGTCCGGCCCAGCAGTACGCGGGAGCCAGGAAAACGTTGAGAAATCCTGGCCCCGCCACCTCCGCGCGCTCGATCTCCGCCACGCCCGGAAGGTTGGCGAGGATCGTCTCCGCGACCTGGCGGGGTGGCCGCCGATGGGCCTTCGCGAGGAGCATCGCAACGTTGGTGGCGTAGTCGCCGTGGGCAGGGTCCCGCGGGACCTCCCAGGCGACGTCCGAGGACGGCACCGTCGGAAGCCCGGCCCGGTCGAGAGCGTCCAGGAGGGCCCCGGACAAAACGGCAGTGACGTCGGCGGCCATGGCGTCGTCCACTATAGCCCACCACCCCGGAGGGTCGAAGAAAAAGCAGGCTTAGGCCCCGTCAGCGGAGTCCGTCTCTCAGCGTAGCTGAAACTCCACCGGCAGTCGAATGACGAGCGGCCGCCCCTCGACCCCCGGGGGGAAGGGAAACGGGGCCGCACTTCGCACGGCGGTCACCGCCGCGGCTCTGAGCGTCTCCGCTCGAGGCCCGGCCACGACCTCGACGCCGACGAGACCACCCTGGGCTCCCACGCGTACCTCGAGCTCGACGGTCCCCTGCTGCCCGCGGCGCGCGGCCATCCAGGGGTAGACGAGCCGGTCCTGGACGCGCTGACGGAGCGCCCGCACGTAGGCCTCGTACTCCGGCGGGACGAGACCGTCACCTCCGTCGGACGACCGTCCGCCGCCCGGCACGGATCGCGCGACCCCGCTCGCGCCGCTTTCCTCGGAAGAGCGCGCTCCCCCGGACGGCGCGGCCGTCGACGACCCGCCGGACCGAGCCAGGGGCTCTCGACCCGCAGCTCCCCCCGAGGAAGAGGCGATCGGCGATCCCCGCTCGACGTCGGGCGAGGAGCCCGGGGACGCCCGCGGTGGCGGCGTGGAGCTCGCGCGCGATCACGGGAGCCGCAGCGGGGCGTGGCTCAGGAGCCGTCGACGGCGTCACGGGCTCCGGAACGCTGGCGACGCCGCGCGGGGTGGCGGCCGCGGACTCCGGCGGCGAGGTGCGGGGCTCCGGGGCGACGGGGGCCGCAGGCGCGACCGGCGGCGTCGCCACCTCGGGCGTCACGATCGCCAGCCCGCCCGGCGGACTTTCCGTCGACTCCTTCGCCCCGAGTGCGGGAGTGTCCGGCTGCTTGAAAGCGTCGGTCCCCTCGCGCGGCGACGCGGCGGGGATGGTGTCGCGGCGCCCGACGGGATCCGGCCGACGGAGACGAGGCGCGGGAGCGCCGACCGCCGCGATCCGCTCGTTCGTCGCGATGACCGGCTCGACCAGGTCCACGTAGAGAGCGGGCGGCAGAGTCGGCGGTGCGCCCGCGAGCCACAGGGCACCGAGACTGCCGACGGTGGCCACCGCACCGCCGTGGGCCAGGATCGAGAACGCGACGGCGGGGCCGAGGTTCCGCATCACGGACTGCCCAGAGCGAATGCGCGTGTCGCGCCGCGTGACGTCACCTGGAATCCCTCGCGAGGAGGGCCGCGCCCGCCGCCAGAACGACGGTGACGAGAGCGGCCGCGCCCAGCACACGGCGCGCGCGGCGGATCGCGTCGGGTGAGGACGGGAGCTCGCCGTCACCGAGCCGATACGCGCCGCGCTTCGCGAGCTCGACGTCGAGCGCGCCCGCCATGGCCGCCATCGGCCAGCCGGCGTTCGGGCTCGCCGTGCGGCGATGCTGGGTCCACGCGACGCGGGCCGCGCCTGCCCCGTCCTCGCCGGCCAGCGCCGCGCCCGCCGCGAGGGCCACCGCGCCGACCCGCGCCGGAACGAGATTCGCCAGGTCGTCGAGGCGCGCGGCTACCTTGCCGAAGCGCTCGTAGCGAGCGTCGCGGTACCCCCACATCGCGTCGGCGGTGTTGATCGCGCGGTAGGTCCACGCGGCGGGGAGACCCCCCGCCGCGTAGGCGAGGACGGGCGCGGCGATGCTGTCCACGAGATTCTCCGCCGTGGACTCGATGGCCGCGGAGACCACCTCGGCCCGCGCGAGGGTCGCCGTCGGTCGGCTCACCAGATCACGCCCCACCCGCGCCCGCGCGGTCGCGAGGTCCCCCGCCCGCAGCGCCGCTTCGACGCCGCCCGCGGCCTCGGCCAGACGGCGTACGGCGAACGCGGGCTTGAGGGCGAGCGCCTCGAGCAGGACGCCCGGCCACCCGAGCCGGCGCGCCGCGGCGCCGACCACGCGCGCCGTCACCCAGGCGCCCGCCGTCACGGCGGCCACGGCGGCCGCCCCATCCGCGACGCTCCGGCCCGGCGCGCGCTTCTCCAGCCAGCCGAGCGCGCGCCCCAGCCAGACCACGGGGTGCCAACGCGCGGGCGGCTCCCCCGCCACGAGGTCGAGCGCCATCGCGAGCACGACGGCCGTCGCCCGGCGCGAGGACGTGGACGGGGTCAGCTTCACCGGTCGGGAATCCCCTGCCCCACCGCCCGCCGCACCGCCCGGGCCAAGCAGAAGCCGGCCCTCGTGCCGGGGCCGAGATACGGAACGACCGGGCCACGCCCGGTCCAGGCCACGACCACGGCGTCGGTGACCGTCCCGGTGGCGGGCGCCCCTTCCGCCGACAGAATGCCCGCTTCGGCGAGCGCGCCGACCTTCGCCTCCGTCGCGGTGATCACGCCGTTCACCGCGGTCGCCCGCTCCATCGCGGCGTCGAGCACGACCACGACGTTGATCGTCGACGGCTGCCACTCCACGGGCGGCGTGACGCCCGCGGCGATCGGCATCCCGAGCCCCACCGTCGCGACGGCCCCGACCCGGACGCCGTCGGCCTCCTCCCACGCGATGCACGCCTCGTGGGTCCGGGCGGCCGTCATGAGTCCCACGAACGGCTCGGCGATGCCGAGGCGTCGCGCGAACACCCGGAGATCCCGTGCCGGATCCGCGCAGTGATGCCCCGCGGGCACCCGCATGTTCACGATGTGGCGGGCGGCGTCGAGGTCGCCGCCCACGACGGCCGAGGCGAGGGTGCGCAGCGGCACCGCGCTGCGCACCCACACCGCGTCCGTGCCGACGTCGATCTCGACACCCGGGATCACCCGCGCCTCCTCCGTGCGCGCCGCACTCGCCGATCGGCCGCCACTCAGTCGAACGTCGCGCGAATCCCGGCCACGACGTGCGTCCCGAGGGCCGGAAAGCCCGCGACCTCGGAGTAGTCCTCGTTGAAGAGGTTCGTCGCGCGGACGTGGAGCGTGACGTTCGACAGGAATCCCCAGCGCTTGATCGGCAGACGATACGCCGCCGCGGCGTTGACCACGGTGTAGCCGGGGTTCCGCGGCTGGCCCGGCGCCTCGAACTGGCTCGACATGACCAGTATCTCGCCGGAGAGCGTGAGACCGGGCAAGGGCTCCCAGGTGGCGGTCACCGCGAGGGCGTTCTCCGCGATGCGCCGGAGCGGATCCCCGGTCGTCCGGTCCTCGGAATCCGTGTACGTGTAGACCAGCGCCAGGACGAGCCCGTCGATCGGGGCCACGCTCGCCTCCACCTCGACGCCCTCGGTGCGAGCCTTGCCGACGTTCTGCGCCTGGAAGCAGAAGTTCGTGGGGTCGATCAGCGTCGACTGGATGAGATCCGTGAAGTCGTTCCGGAAGTAGGTCGCCCCGAGCCGCACCCGCCGATCCCACAGGTGCTGCTCGACGCCGCCGTCCCAGCTCTGGCTCTCCTCCGTCCGGAGGTTGGGATTCCCGAACGCCGGGCACGGGGGAAATGCCGGGAAGAACAGCTCGTTGAACGTGGGCGCGCGGAACCCCTGCCCCCAGCTGCCCTTGATCCGCGTGTCGGTCTCCTTGATGAGGTACGAGAGCGCCACGCGGGCGGTCGCCTTGTCCTCGAAGGCGCTGTTGCCGTCGTAGCGAACGCCCGCCGTCAGGAACAGCCGATCGAACAGCCGGAGCTGGTCCTGGAGGACCAGCGCCCAGGACTCGGTGGTCTCGTCGTAGCTGCCCTTGACCTCGCCCGTCTCGTTTCGATACTCGCCGCCGACGGTGATCGTGTTCCAGGGCACCGGAGTGATGAAGTGGTACCACTCGGCCTCGAGCCGGGTCGTGAAGATGTCCGAGTCGAAGCCGAAGGGATGCGCGGGATCAGCCTTGTCCCTGAACTCGAGGGTCTCGTCGACGATCCCCACCCGGAGCCGGTGCTCCCAGATGGACGTCCAGGGCTGGCGCCACTCGAGCGAGAGGAGCCAGAGCCGATCGTCCTGCTCGCGGTTGGGGTCGAAGTCGGGGAACACCGTGGCGAAGGGGAGGCCGCGGTGCCCGTCCTGGAACCGGCCGACGAGCGACAGCTCACCCTTCCCCGGCAAGGCGTAGCCGAGCCGCGCGTTCACGCTGGTGAGCTCGTGGTCGTCGTTGGGGAACTGGCCACCGAAGTCGAGCCGGCTCACGCCGAGGGAGTAGTTCCACGGCCCCGTGCTGCCGGAGACCCCGGCGCGCCCCCGGAACGTCTCGTAGTTGCCGGCCTCCAGATCCACGAACCCCGACGGGGGTCCCTGCCCGCGCTTGGTGATGATGTGGACCACGCCCCCGATCGCGTCGGCGCCGTAGAGCGTCGACTGCGGACCCCGCAGGACCTCGATTCGCTCGATGTTGTCGAGCGTGAGATCGGCGAAGTCGAAGTCGCCGGACGTGGCGCTCTTGACCCGCACCCCGTCGACCAGCACCTGCACCTGGGTCGCGTTGGCGCCGCGAATGCGGATGTTGGAGAGCTTCCCCGGGCTGCCCGACGTCTGCACCTGCACGCCGGGGATGGTCCGCAACGGCTCCAGGACCGCCCGGTACTCCTGGACGCGCATCTCTTCCTCGCCCTTCACCGTCACCGACGCGCCGGTCTCCTCGGCCGGCTGCTCGCTCCGCGTGGAGGTCACGACGACCGGGTCGGCTCGCCGGACTTCCGGAGCGGGCGGCGCCGTCGATGCCGGGGGAGCGGGTGCGGGGGTGACGGGCGGACTCTGGCTCTGCGCGCCGGCCGGGCCCGCTCCGAGGCCCAGCAGCACCGCGACCATGCACCACGCGCTTCGTCTTTTCACCGTTCCGGATCTCATCGCGCACTCCTCTTCCGCGAAGGGGTGTCGGCCTCGTGCGCCCCGACCGGTCTCCTGACTCGTGGCTCTTCGCGTCCGCCGCGCCTTCCCGGGGCGACCATGCCCCAGTGACGTCGAGTGCGGGGACGCTCCCCACTCACAGTTGCGGGACAGTGCCGGACTCTCACCGGCTTCCCGTGCATCGGGACGCTGCCTCAGAACGCTCTCCCGCTCACCTCCAAACTGGGGTCAGGCCACTTTGACTTCCGACCATTTCCCGGCGCTCGCGGCACGAACTCCAAATCGAGTCCTGACCCCGAAGTCAAAGTCTGACCCCGAGCACGACGGGGCGGTCGGAGGAGGGTAGGCGCTCCACCCACACCGGACAGCCGTACGCCGCCTCGAGGACCGCCTCGTCCAGGACCTCCCGTGGCGGACCGAGCCGCACGACGCGCCCTCCGGAGAGAAGCAGCAGCCGGTCGGCCAGCTCCGCCGCGAAGTTCAGGTCGTGGCTCACGAAGACGACGGTCGTGCCGCGCTCCCGGTTCAGCCGGCGAAGGAGCCCGAGGAGATGCCGCTGGTGCCAGAGGTCCAGGTGACTGGTCGGCTCGTCCAGCAGGAGCACGCGCGGCTCCTGGGCGAGCGCCCGGGCGAGCAGCGACCGCTGGCGCTCCCCCCCGGCCAGGGTATCGACCGCGTGGCCCGCGAGCTCGAGCACCCCGGCCAGCGCCATCGCTTCACGCGCGCGGACCAGGTCCTCGGGACCCTCGAAGAGCCGCCCCGCCCCGCGCGGGAAACGCCCCATCAGGGCGAGCTCCTCGACGCTGATGGAGAAGGCGAGCTGCTCCTCCTGCGGGACGACCGCCACCTCGCGGGCGAGCGCCAGCCGGCCCACGCCACCGAGCGGCTTCCCGCGAAAGCGGATCTCACCGCGGTGGGGCGCATGAACCTTCGAGAGCAGGCGCAGCACCGTGGTCTTCCCGGAGCTGTTGGGGCCGACCACGCCGAGCACCTCCCCCTCTTCGATATCGAGGGAGAGGCCGGTCAGGCGGAACGCGCCCCCGTAGCCGAAGTCCACGTCCTGCATCGAGAGCACGGGCGGTCGGTCCCGCTCGGACGAGCTCACGGCGTTCTCCGGCCGAGCCGGCTCCGCAGGAGGTACACGAAGAACGGCGCGCCACAGAAGGCCGTCACGACCCCGACCGGCAGCTCCGCCGGCTGCACCACCAGGCGGGCCAGCGTGTCCGCCAGCACGAGGAACATCGCACCCGCACCGGCCGCCACCGGTACCAGGAGGCGGTTGTCCGCCCCGACCACGAGGCGCACGCCGTGCGGCACGATGAGCCCGACGAACCCGATCGGCCCGGTCTGGGCGACGATCACGCCGGTGAGGAGCGACGCCGCGACGAACACCGTACGCTTGACGCGCTCCGCGTCCACGCCGAGCTGGAGCGCCGATTCCTCGCCGAGCGCGAGGAGGTTCAGCGCGCGGGCCTGCGCGTAGACCATCGCCGCCCCCGCCGCCGCCCCGATCGCGGTGACCGCGACCGCCCGGTACCCGACCGTCCCCAGGCTCCCCATGAGCCAGTGGAGGATCCCGCCCAGCCGGGCGAAGTCCACGAGCGACACGACGAGGGTGATCAGCGCCGAGAAGAAGAGGCCGGTGATGACCCCGGCCAAGAGCAGCGTCTGGACGGGCAGCCCCCCGCCGGACGAGGCGATCAGGTACACGGTGCTTGCCGCCACCAGCGCGCCCGCGAAGGCGGCGACGGAGAGCCCGATGGTCGCGGCCAGCGAGCCCTCGAGCCCCCAGAGCTGGCCGAGCACTGCGCCGAACGACGCGCCGCCGGCCACGCCCAGTACGGCAGGGTCCGCCAGCGGATTCCGCGTCAGCGCCTGGAACGCCGTCCCGGCGACGGCGAGCCCGCCCCCCGCGAGCGCCGCGAGCAGCACGCGCGGGAGCCTCAGCTCCAGCACGACCGTGGCGGCCAGCTCCGAGCGGGCCCGCCCGACGAGAGCCGCGGCCACGTCGGCGGGGCTGATCGCCGCGGGCCCGGTGGCGAGGCCGAGAAGGGCGGCGACGATCAGACCTCCCAGGACGACGACGCAGGCGACGCAGACCCGGCGGCGCGAGATCACGGCACTCGCTCCGGGTGGAGCGCGCGAGCCAGCGCGCGCAGCGCCTCGATCATCCGGGGGCCCGGCCGGTGCACCAGGTCGCCGTCCACCGCGTAGACGCGACCTTCGCGAACGGCCGCCACGGCGGTGAGGTGCTCCCAGCCTCGGAGCAGCTCGGCGGCGGTGGCCTGCCCGTGACGACCGACGATGATGCGCTCCGGGCGCCGCTCCACCACCATCTCGAGCGAGAGCCGCGGGTACGGGAGGGGCTCGGCCGCGGTGACGCTCGCCCCGCCGGCCCGCTCGAGCAGCTCGGTGATGAGCGTGCCGCGACCCGGCGCGATCAGGGGGTTCGGCCACACGACGTAGAGGACGCGGGGGCGAGGCACTCCCGCCACCGACCGCGCGATGGCGTCGGCCTCCCGCCGCATCGCGGCCACGTGCGCCCGGGCGAGCGTGTCCCGCCCGAGCACCGCGCCGATCCGCTCGATCGACTCGAGCACGGTCTCGAAGTCGACCGGTCGGATCACGTAGACCGGCAGCCCGAGCCCGGTGAGCTTCTGCACGTGCTCCGCGTAGTTGCTCTCCGACGTCGCCAGGACCAGGTCGGGACGGAGCGCCAGGATCGCCTCGAAGCTCGGCGTCGAGATCCCGCCGACCCGGGGCTTCTTCGCCGCCTCGGGGGGGTAGTCGCAGTAGTCGGTGACCCCGACCAGACGCTCGCCCTCGCCCAGGACGAAGACCGTCTCCGTGATGCTGGGCGCCAGCGACACGATCCGCGCCGCGCGCGCGGGAACGACGACGCGCCGGCCGAGCATGTCCGTCATCTCGCCGGCGACGCCGAGCCCCGGCAACGCGGCGAGACTCGTGAAGACCGCCACGAGGAGGAACCGCGAGGCGCGAGGCCCACAGACCCCCGCGGCTCGCCGACCACACCCGAGACGCCGCCGTCACTGCCCGCGCTCGGACACGCCGGCGTCCTTGAAAGTGGCCATGTCCCGGAAGCATGCGAGCGCGGCCCGCACGAGCCCGATGCCGAGCGCCGCGCCCGTCCCTTCCCCGAGCCGCATGCCGAGCTCGAGGTACGGCGTGAGTCCCAGCGCCTCGAGGAGGCGCTGATGCCCGGGCTCGGCGCTCCGGTGGGAGGCCAGCAGGTAGTCGCGCGCCGCCGGCGCGAGTCGCACCGCGACCAGCGCGGCCGCGGTGCTGATGAAGCCGTCGAGCACGACCGGCACGCGGCGGGCCGCGCCGGCCAGAACGACGCCCACGAGCCCGGCGATCTCGAAACCGCCGAGCGCGGCCAGCACGCCGAGGGGGTCGCCGGGGCTCACGGGGTTCACGGCGAGCGCCCTGCGCACCGCCTCGACTTTCCGGATCCAGATGTCGTCGCTCACCCCGGTGCCGCGCCCGGTGACCATGGCGGGATCGGCGCCGGTGAGCGCGACGGTGAGCGCGCTGGCCGACGTCGTGTTGCCGATCCCCATCTCGCCGGTGCCGACGCAGTCCGGCGCCGCGTCGTGAACCAGAGCCGAGCCGGCCAGGATGGCCCGGACGGCCTCGTCGCGCGTCATCGCCGGTCCCCCCGTGATGCTTCGCGTTCCGGCCGCCACGCGGCAGCGGACGATGTCGAGGTCGTCACCCGGCGGCGCCACGACGCCGAGATCCGCCACGACGACCCGGGCGCCCACGTGACGCGCGAGCACGTTGACCGCGGCGCCGCCCCGCGCGAGGTTCTCGACCATCTGTGCGGTCACCGCCTGCGGATAGGCGCTCACGCCTTCCGTGGCGACCCCGTGGTCGGCGGCGAGGGTGAAGATCACCGGCGTCTCGATGCGCGGCCGCGGGTCGCCGGTGATCACGACGACCCGCATGGCCAGCTCTTCCAGGCGCCCGAGGCTCCCGCGCGGCTTCGTGAGGCTGTCGAGCCGCTCACGCGCCGCGGCGCCCAACCGGCCATCGGTCGCCCGAACGGCCGCGATGAGCCGGTCGAGGTCGGACACCTCCGGCCCGCTCAACCGCCCGCTCCCCGGCCAGCGGGGGACTTCACGGCGACGGGACATCCGGCGACCATCAGGACGACCTCCTCCGCGGCGCGTGCGACCGCTTGATTGACGAGACCGAGGGCGTCGCGAAATCGACGGCCGAGCTCCGTCTCGGGGTGGACGCCCCACCCGACCTCGTTCGACACGAGGATCAGGGCGGGGCCGGGCTGCGCCACGACGGCGGCAAGCTCCGCCGCCTCTGCCTGAAGATCCTGGTCGGATAGCTCAGGCCTTTTCTCGAGCAGGTTTGCGACCCAGAGATTCAGGCAATCCACGAGGAGCACCTCGGCCTCGCTCTGGAGCGCGACCAGCGCCGAGGGAAGCGCCACGGGTACCTCGACGGTGCGCCAGGTCTGAGGCCGCTCCGCGCGATGGCGGGCGATCCGCGCGACCATCTCGGGGTCGCCCGCCTCGGCCGTGGCAACGAAAACGACCCGCCCGCCGATGGCCCTTGCGCGAGCGACCGCGAACGCGCTCTTCCCGGCGCGAACGCCGCCCAGGACCAGGAGGGTCCGGGGGCTCACGACGGACTAGGGCGGGGACTCCGGCTCGGCGACGTCGCGTGCGGCAACCCGGGCCTCCCCTCGAAGACCGGTTCGGAGCGCTCGGGTCCCAGGCAGGTCTCCTGGCTCTCGGATCGTCCTACTCCCCGCGCCCTTCCCGGCGACGGCGCCAGTGGGCTCGTGTGCGGGTTTCGTCCCCGATCACAGTGACGGGGTCGCGGCGGTGTCGCACCGCCTTCCCTCTTGGCCCCGCGTTGGGGGCGCACCTGGGACCCCGTGAACGGCGGTAACGCTAACAGGAGGGGCTCAGGCCGTCAAGGACCGGACAGGGGAGCCGCTATCTCCGGGCCGAGGATCTCCGGTCTCACAGACGCCACGCGAGGAGATCGTCGACGTCACGACGAGTTGCCATCGATTCGCCGGCCGCACTCTGGGCCGACTCGAAACCAAGCTTCCGGAGCACGTGGTGCGCCCGGAGATTCGCGGCGTCGGTCTCTGCGGCGACGAACCGCACGCTCGAGTGACCGAACGCCCACGCCACGAGCGGCTTCACGGCCTCGGTCGCGTAGCCGCGATCCCAGTGTGCCGGCGCGAACGAGCACCCGATGGTGACGCCACCCTCGGGTCCCGGTGGCCCCTTGAAGTCGACCAGGCCGATGCTCTCGCCGTTCGGAGCGAGCACCACCTGCCAGAAGGTCCACCAGAGCCACGCGTCCGGGTCCCGCTGCATCTGATCACGGTGGCGCGCCGCCGCACGCAGCGTCGCGTCGTCGGTCATCCATGCCGGGCCCGGCTTGGCTCCCAGCCGGCGCTGGAGTGCCGGCCAGTCCTCGACAAGCAGGCGCATGTCCTCTGCATCGAGCGGAACGAGGCGCAGGCGCTCGGTGCGGAGCTCGTGCGACGACACCTCGGGCGGTCGCTACCGCGAGAGTCGCGCCTTCACGAGGTCGGAGAGCGCCTTGCCGTCCACGGTCTGGCCCTGGAGGCGAGCGCGCGCGGCTTTCATGACGGCGCCCATGTCCTTCGGGGACGTCGCGCCCGTCTCGGCGACGGCCGTCCTCGACGGCCCGCGTCATGTCTTCCGCCGACGCCGCGCCGGGGAGGTACGCCTGGATGATCACGGCCTCGCGCTCTTCCTTCTGGGCGAGGTCCTCACGCCCGGCCGCCCGGAACTGCTCGGCGGCGTCCTTGCGCTGCTTGATCAGCGTGTTGAGGACGCGAAGCGCGTCCTCGTCCCCGAGGCTGCCCGGCACCTCGGTCTCGCGCAGCTTCAGCGCGGTCTTGACCATCCGGAGCGCGCCGAGCCGCTCGGCCTGCCGCGCCTTGAGAGCCTCTGTCAGGTCGCGATCGATCTGCTGCACGATGTTCATCTCGGTCCTCGCGGTCCATGGTACCCCGGGCCCGCCCGACGCCGTCCGTACTACAATCACGTCGCCCGAGGCCGCACCGAACGTCGAACCGAGGAACGAAGGGAGACCCGATGGCCCCGATGCCCGTCGACCGATCGTACGTCGCGCGAGAACGCGGCGGAGCTCCGCCGCCTGAAGAGCCTGGTCGAGCGCCTGTCCGACGCGGACCTGGCGCGCCCCACGCCCGGCGGCTGGACCGTCGCCTCCTCCCTCGCCCACGTGGCGTTCTGGGACCAGCGCGTCCTCCACTGGCTCGACCGGTGGGACCAGGGCGAGGCGCCGCGCGCGCTCGACCGCACCGACGCCGACTGGATCAACGACGCGGGGAAGCCGCTCCTCCTCGCGCTGCCGCCGCGCGTCGCGGCCCGGCTGACGGTCGAGATCGCCGAGCGGGTCGACCGGCGATTGGCCGCGCTCCCCGACGAACGGATCGCCGCGAACCATGCGGCGGGCGAGCCCCTCTTGCTCGTTCGGGCGCACCATCGCAAGACGCATCTCGACGAGATCGAGCAGATCCTCGGCTGACGGAAGAGGCGCGGCTCCGCGCCTCCGCCGCGAAGCGCGGTAGACTGGCGTACAGACCGAGCGGGGAGGCACCCATGAGCGACAGCGACAAGACTGCGGTGCGAGGCCACGCCGTCGTCGTCCAGCCCGGCACCGGGCCGTCCTACTGGCAGCCGGTTCCGGCGAACGGTCACGCGGACCCGGCGCTCCATCCCGCGGTCACGCGCTTCGACGGGCTGTCGATGGGCTACCAGACGATCGCGCCGGGCGGGCGGATCCGCGAGCACTCGCACGGCGACCAGGTCGAGCTCCAGATCTGCTTCCGCGGCCGGGGCCGCGTGGTGGTGGACGGCGCGAGCCACGCGCTCGTGCCGGGAACCGCCTGCTTCCTCGGCTACGACGTCCGGCACGAGATCCTGAACGAGGGCGACGAGGAGCTCGTCCTGCTCTGGATCGTGTCGCCGCCGGGCCTCGAGCACTTCTTCCAGGCGATCGGCCGGCCCCGACGGCCGGGAGAGGCCGCGCCCGCTCCGTTCGCACGGCCCGCCGACGTCGTCGCAATCGAGCGCTCGCTCGGCCTCAACGATACCTGACCCGAGACGGCCGGCTCCCCGACGCAGCGGGCGGCCTGACGGGGTGCCCATGCACGTCTACATGCTCTGCGGTGGCTACGTCGAGCTCGACGCCGCGCTGATGCTGCCGAATCGCGATCCCGGGTCCCTCTGGACGGTGCCCGTCTCTGCCTGTCTCGTCGTCCATGCAAAGGGGCGGCTCCTCTTCGACACCGGTCTACACCGCACGACGATCACTGATCCGGTCGGGCGGCTCGGTGAGCGGCGCGCCAAGCTTCTCAGCATCCGCTCCCAGCCCGGCGACGATGTCGTGAGTCAGCTCGCGCTCCTGGGGCTCAGGGCCGACGACGTCACCCACGTGGCCAACTCTCACTTCCACTTCGACCACTGCGGGGGCAACGAGTTCTTCCCGCGGTCGACGTTCCTCGTCCAGCGGAAGGAGCTCGACGCCGCGCGCGATCCTGCGATTCTGGCCGAAAGACGTTACATCCCGAGTCCCGAGGACTTCGACCATCCACTCGCCTATCAAGCCGTTGACGGCGAGCACGACGTCTTCGGTGACGGGACGGTGATGCTCATCCCGACCTACGGTCACACCCCCGGCCACCAGTCCCTCCGGGTGCGGCCGGACAAGAGGACGGACGTGGTGCTGACCGCCGACGCGTGCTACACGCGGGAGAACATGGACCGGGGCCTCCTCCCCGGAATCCTCTGGGACGCCGAAGAGATGGCTCGATCCCTCGCACGGCTGCGCGACCTCCGCGACCGCGAGGGCGCCACGATCATCTTCGGACACGATCCAGCCCAGTGGCAGGAGCTGCCCCGGGCGCCGGAGCCGCTCGCGGGCGGATGACGTGACTAGGCTCGAGGTCGGTCGAGGCGGTGAGGCTCGTGCTCTGGTCGCTGGCGCTCGTCGGGCTCGGGCTGGCGGCGAGCCGGTGGGCGGCGACGACCCTCGCTCGACTGGCGAGCACCTCGTGCGATATGGCTCACGGGGCTGCCGGCTTTCCTGCCGGCCTGGCTCGTCTCGTTCGTCGCACTGCTCGGGGAAGCGGGGCCGGCCGGCGCCTCCCGGACTGACCTTCCTCGGCGCGTCGGCCGCCGCGATCCTCGGCGTCCTCGCGAGCGACGGCCTGTTCACC
The DNA here is from genome assembly GCA_963799055.1 of uncultured Candidatus Rokubacteria bacterium. GTDB lineage: Bacteria > Methylomirabilota > Methylomirabilia > Rokubacteriales > DASRDR01 > DASRDR01. Next base: position 132,777 of record CAWCVP010000016.1, on the reverse strand, counting down.
CGCGAGGAGCGGCGGCCCGCCGGGGCTCGCCCGCTCGTGTGCTGGCTCCTCGGCGCCGCCGCGTTGGGTCCGGCGTGGCTCGTGGCGCTGGTCCTGGCCGCGCGTCTCGCCCGCTGAGCCGGCGGCCGGACGTGTATACTGGTGTCGTCAGCCCCCCTGCACCGTGCGGTCGCCGCCACCCGGCCGGGACCGCGCCGAATGAGCATCGGAAATGCCGTTCGTGATCCAGGACAGGCCAGCGATCTGGCGAGGGAGAGCAAAGAATGGCACGCAAGAGCACGAAGGCCCCGGTTCCGGCGCCCCAGCAGACCGCAGAGGTGTCTACGAGCGATCGTGACGCCCTCATCGGTGCGTACCAGGCCGGCCTGATCACGGCCTGGAAGCGGGACGCCGAGCGTGGATACCGGCTGACCTTCGCCGGGGCCCGCGACGAGTACGTCGAGGTCGCGAAGCTGACCAGCTATCTCGGCAAGCTCAAGGCCACCGCCTGAGTCCAGGCCGGAAGATCCCTCCGGCCGATCGACCGTACGCGCCGGGGCAGGACCACGGTCCTGCCCCGGCGCCGTCTCTCGACAGACCGATCGTTCCGGGTCTCGGCGAATTCCCGTGCAGACCTGCCCGTTCCAGGGTATCCTGACGCTCGTCTGGTTCTGACCGCAGGTTCACTTCGAGCCCAAGTCCTTCTCAGACCGCGCAACCCCGCCTCCTCTTCCGCACGGTGGGACGCGACGTAAACACCGCGGAAGACTGGTTGGGCCCAGACCTGCCCGAGAGGATCCACGCACCATGTCCTTCGATTCGTTCAACCTCCACCCTGACCTCCTGCGCGGCGTCACCGCGCTCGGCTTCACGACGCCGACCCCGATCCAACGGGACGCGATCCCGCCGGTCATGGCCGGCCGGGACGTCCTCGCGTGCGCCATGACGGGCAGCGGCAAGACGGCGGCATTTCTGCTTGCCGGTCCTGCAGCGCATCCTCGGCCAGCCGCGCGGGGCCACGCGAGCCCTCGTGCTCGCGCCGACCCGCGAGCTGGCCGCCCAGATCGACGAGCACCGCCAGGAGCTCGGGCGCCACACGCGCCTCACCGGCGCGGCCGTCTTCGGCGGCGTCGGCTACGGGCCGCAGGAGCAGGCGCTCCGCCGCGGCGTCGACGTCCTCGTGGCCACGCCCGGCCGCCTGCTGGACCATCTCGAGCAGCCCTACGCCCGTCTCGGCGGTCTCGAGGTGCTGGTGCTCGACGAGGCGGACCGGATGCTCGACATGGGCTTCCTGCCCGACATCCGGCGCGTCCTCCAGCGCTTGCCGGCGAAACGCCAGACGCTCTTCTTCTCGGCGACCATGCCGCCGCCGATCGTGGCGCTCGCCCGCGAGATCCTGCGCGAGCCGGTGACGATCGCGGTGGAGCGCCCGGCGGCGCCGGCCACCGGGATCACTCACAGCGTCTATCCGGTCGCGTCGGAGCTGAAGTCGCGGCTGCTTCTCGCGCTCCTCGCCCGCCCCGCCACCCGGAGCGTGCTCGCCTTCACGCGAACCAAGCACCGCGCGAACCGGCTGGCCGAGTTCCTGGGCCGGCACGGGATCCGCGTGGAGCGGATTCACGGGAACCGCAGCCAGACCCAGCGGACCCAGGCGCTCGCGGGATTCAAGGACGGCCGCTACCAGGTGCTGGTGGCCACGGACATCGCCGCGCGGGGCATCGACATCGACGCCCTGAGCCACGTCGTGAACTTCGACGTGCCGGCGCTGCCCGAGGAGTACATCCACCGCGTCGGCCGGACCGCGCGGATGGAGGCGCTCGGCGACGCCGTCACCCTCGTCGCGCCGACCGAGGAAGCCGACCTCCGCGCCATCGAGCGCGCCATCGGCACCCGGCTTCCCCGGGTGACGCTTCCGGACTTCGACTACGCGCAGGGCGCGGCCGAGCGCCTGGAGATCCCGCTCGCCGAGCGTCTCGCCGCGATGCGTGCCCAGCGGGCCAGTCGCCCGCCGGAACGCGATGGGCGGCCAGCGCGCGCGCCGGGGCCGGGCATCGCACCAGGTAGGCCTCGGGCCGCGCCCGGGAGCGCTACGCGCTAGCGCGGGCGGGCGCGGACGCCCGAGGGCAGCAGTCGCGGGCGCACACCTCGGCGCGCGGCCCGCTCGACCCCAGCGCGCGGCGCTCGCCGCCCGCCACGCGCTCCTCGATCAGCTCGCGGACCATCCGGACGAACGCCGGGTGCGTCCCCGCGGTGCCGGCTCGCACGAACCCGAGGCCGAGCGCGGCGGCCCGCTCTCGCGCCTCGGTATCGAGGTCGTACACGACCTCCATGTGATCGGACACGAAGCCGACCGGGGCCACGACCACGTCGGTCACCCCCTCCCCTCGCAGCGTAGCCAGGTGCTCGAGCACGTCGGGCTCGAGCCACGGATCGCGCGGCGACCCGCTGCGGCTCTGGTAGACGAGCGCCCACGGGGCGCACGGCACCCTGGCCGCCACCAGCGCGCACGTCTCCCGGAGCTGGGCGACGTAGTCCGAGCCCGCGGCCATCGCGGCAGGGATGCTGTGCGCGGTGAACGCGATCCGCGCTTCCCGCCGGCGGTGGGACGGCAAGGACCCCAGGGCGTCGCGTAGCCGGTCGGCGTTGGCCTGGACGAACCCCGGATGGTCGTGGAAGGCGCGCAGCTTCTCGACCGCCGGCGCGGAGGGCCCCACCTCGGCCCGCGCCCGGGCGATGTCCTCGAGATACTGGCGGCAGCCCGCGTAGGAGCTGTACGCCGAGGTGACGAAGGCGAGCGCGCGTCGGATGCCGTCGGCGGCCATCGCCCGGAGCGTGTCGGCGAGGAAGGGGTGCCAGTTCCGGTTGCCCCAGTAGAGCGGGAGGCGCGGGCCGTGCGCTCGGAGCTCCTCGCGAATCGCGTCGAGGAGCGCCCGGTTCTGAGCGTTGATCGGGCTCATGCCTCCGAAGCGCTCGTAGTGGTGGGCCACCTCACGCTTCCGCTCGGGAGGGACACTCCGGCCTCGTAGCACGTGGTCGAGGAAGGGCATGACGTCGGCCATTCCCTCCGGACCTCCGAACGACACGAGGAGGAACGCGTCGTACGGCGCGACCTCACTCACTCGGCTACCTGCCTCCGCGCGGGGGGATCGGACGGATCTCCTTGGACGAGGCGCGCTTTCATCCGGAGCCTAACACGCCCCCGGAGACGCGGGTACACTAGGCGGGGTCGCCGAAGGCCTGCACGGCGAGACGCCGGCGCCCACCACCCCTACCCGGGCCATCGCGTCGATGGCGCCGGCTCGAGAGAGACAGGAGACCTGCTCGATGACCTCCGATACCCGCCCTCTGGTCGTGATCGCCGGCAAGATCAACCCCGCCGGCGTGGCGCAGCTCGAGTCCGAGGCGCGGGTCGCGATCGCCCCCGACCTCGAGCCCCGGACGGTGATCGAGCTGTCCCGGGAGGCGGAGGGCATCCTCTTCCGCGCGGGTCCCCGCTGCGACGACACCATCCTGGGCGCGTGCCCGCGCGTCCGGGTGGTGGGCCGACACGGCGTCGGCCTGGACACCGTCGACCTCGAGGCCGCCACCCGGCACGGCGTCGCCGTGGTCCACGCTCCCGGCTCCAACTCGCAGGCCGTGGCCGAGCACGCGCTCATGCTCATGCTCGCGTGCGTCAAGCGCACGATGGAGATCGACCGGATGACGCGCAAGGGCGACTGGCGCGCGCGTCACGAGATCGGCAATACCGAGCTCGGCGGGAAGACGCTCGGGATCGTGGGCGTCGGGAACATCGGCCGGCGGGTCGCCCGGTTCGCCGGGGCCATCGGGATGCGCGTCCTCGGGTACGACAAGTACGTCCCGGCCGAGGAGGTCCGCCGGCGCGGAGCGGAGCCCGTCGGGAGTCTCGAGGAGCTACTGCCTCAGGTCGACGTCCTCACCTGCCACACCCCGCTGACGCCGGAGACGCGCCACATGATCGACGAGCGGACGCTCGCGATGCTCCGCCCGGGCGCGATCTTCATCAACACCTCGCGCGGGCCCGTCCACAGCGAGCGCGCCGTGTTCGAGGCGCTCGCCCAGAAGCGTCTGGCCGCCGCCGGCCTGGACGTCTTCGAGCAGGAGCCGAGCCCGCTCGACAACCCGCTCTTCAACCTCGACAACGTCGTCTGCTCGGGCCACGTGGCCGGTGTCACCGTGGAAGCGAACCGCCAGGCGTCCCTCCAGGTGACGGCGGAGATCCTGCGGGTACTGCGCGGCGAGCGACCGGAGGTGCTGGCGAACCCAGACGTCTGGCCCCGACCCGCCCAAAGACGCTGATCGGGACGCGGACACGCCGCTCGCCGCGGTCGGGCCCGCCTCGGTCTGCCGCGGAGTCCGAGCTAGCTGGTCCGCCCCCCGGCGTCGAGCGCGGCCAGGAGCGCAGTTGCCCGCTCGCGCTTCGCGGCATCGGTATCGCGCTGCACGATGCGCAGGAGAGAGGCTCGCGCCGTGCGATCCCCGCGCTCGCCCATCTCGAAGGCGATGACGTCGCGCCGCTCATAGTACCGCTTGTCGAACTCGCCGATCGTGACGGACAGCCGGCGCCAGTAGTACTGGAGCGCCGTGGACGTCCAGCCCGCGTAGACCTCGTCCCACGTGAACAGGCCGGCGTAGGGGTCGAGGCTGAGCTGGGAGACGGGTTCGCTCGCCCGCTGGTAGCGCGCGTCCATCGACTGGCGCAGCCGGTTGGAGAGGTTGGGCAGACCCTTGTGGACCGTGAGGCTGTGGAAGATGAGGACGTCGCCCGCCGCGAACGAGCTGGCGCGCCAGCGGTCGACCAGAGGATCGACGACCTCCAAGCCCCCCGAGCCGTTCGTCACCCGGAACTCCCGGACCCCATCCCGGTGCGACCCGGCGGCGACCTGCAGGCTCCCCTGCTCCATCGGCACGTCGCCCAGGGGGATCCACACCGTGTACGTGTCGGGCGTGCCCTGGATGTGCACGTAGTCCTGGTGAGCAGGCGTGGTCGACTCGGGGCGCTCCGGGAAGATGTTCCGCATGACGAAGAGCGGGTGCACCAGGACCGGCTCGCCGAGCAGCCGCTCGAAGAAGCTCACGATCGCGGGGTGGTGCTTGAGGGCGTGCAGCGACTCGAGTCGGTAGAGGCGCCGGAACACCTCGACGTACCGCGGTTCCGGATCCGTGCAGGCCGCGGCGGGATTGGCCACCCCGTCGTCCACCGGATAGGCGGGGTCGAGCCAGCCGCCCGCCGCCGCCACAGCGCGGCACTGGCGGCGCACCTCGAGCACGGCTGCGCGCGGCAGCAGTCCCCGGATGAACAGGTATCCCTCGGCGGCCAGGCGCTCGTTCAGCGCCGCGGGGTCCGCGGCCAGGTCCGTGGAGTCGAGAAACGGCTGCATCGCGCGCCTCCGTCGATGTGATCGTCATTCGGCGCCAGCCGGTTCCGCCGCTCGCTCGCCGCCGGCGGTTGACAGCCCGCGCCCCTGGGAATGTAATAGCGCGAATTCCAGGTGATGTCACCCGACGTTCCGCCCGGGACCGGGAGAGGAGTGTTCCGATGACGACACGGAAAGCTTCGACGCTCGTGGCTGCCCTGATCGTGCTGAGCGCGACCCTACTATCCGGGCCGGCCGCGCCGCCCCTCGGCGCGCAGTCCAAGCCGCCGATCACGCTCCGGGTCACGTGGGTCACCTCCATGGACAACCATATCGGACGCGGCGCGCAGCATTTCGCCAAGCGCGCCAACGAGCTGACTGGCGGTCAGGTCACGATCCGGCTCTTCCCGAACGCCGGGCTCGGCTCCGAGCAGCAGGCGCTGGAGGGCATGCAGGCGGGGACCGTGGACATGGGATACATCACCGTGTACACCAACGCCGTCAAGCTCGGCGTCGTCCTCGACCTCCCCTTCCTCTTCCGTGACTTCGCGCACTGGAAGAAGGCAGTGGACGGGAACCCCGGGCGAACCATCGCCGAGGCCGCCCCCGCGGCGGGCGTCCGGGTCCTGGCCTGGCACATCGGCGGCTGGCGCGACGTCTACGGCTCGAAGCCGCTCCGGAGCGTCGACGACTTCAAGGGCCTGAAGCTCCGGACGCAGCAGGCGGTCGCGATCGTGGAGTTCTTCAAGGCGATCGGGGCCATTCCGACCCCGGTCGCGTGGCCTGAGACGTATCTCGCTCTCCAGCAGAAGACGGTCGACGCGTCGGAGACGGCGCTGTGGGCCATGTTCGATGCCAAGCAGTACGAGGTGGCCAAGTACGCGGTCGAGACCCATCATGCCCAGAGCAACATTCCGTTCCTGGTGTCGGAGCAGAAGTGGAAGTCGTTGGCCCCGGACGTCCAGCAGGCCATCCTGACCGCCGCCCGGGAGGCCGCGGACATCCAGCGCCAAGCGTACCTGGATGATGCGGCCGGAATCGTCGCGAAGCTCAAGGAGAAGGGCATCGTCTTCACGACCCCCGATCTCACCCCCTTCCGCGACGTCGCCAAGCGGGCGGTTCACCAGAAGCTGGTCACCGACCCCGCGCAGAAGGCGATCCTGGACGAGATCGAGAAGCTCTGACGACCGGTCCCTCCCGCGCGTGACCCGTCCGACCTCTCGGTGGGCGCCGGGGCGCCCGTGAAGCGCCTCGGCGCGGTCGTCGAGTCGGTCGCGGGGCTTCTGCTGGCCGTCGTCGTCATCATCGTCCTCGTCCAGGTGTTCGGCCGCTACATTCTCCGCATCTCGCTCTCCTGGCCCGAGGAGCTGGCCCGCTACGTGCTCGTCTGGCTCATGTTCTTCGGTGTCGCCGCGGCGGCGGCGACCCGGTCGCAGATCGTCGTGGACACCCTCGTGGAGCTGGTCTCCCCGCGCGTCCGCCGGGTGCTGGAGGGCATCGGCGCACTGGCCGGTCTGGCCGCGGTCGGGCTCCTCCTGTGGACGAGCCAGCCGCTCTTCGGCCCCGCCAGCCGATCGACGTCGCCCGCCACCGGGATCCCGTCATTCTGGATCTACCTCGCCATCCCGGTCGGTGGCGCGCTCCTCGGCCTGTTCGCCCTGACCGATCTCGCCCGGCTCTTTCGACGGGAGCCACCCCTGCCCGGCAACCCGCGGACGGCCACCCACTCCCCCACGTCGCCCGGCTCCGGCGCTCCCTGACCCGGCCCTAACCCCCCATGGAGAGCGTACTTCCCCTACTTGGGGCGGTGTTCCTCGTCCTGATCTTCGCCGGCATCCCCGTGGCCTACGCGATGATCCTGACCGCCGCGGCGCACTTCTACGCGCTCAGTCCCGGACTTTCGGCGACCGTGATCGCCCAGCGTCCAGTGGGGCTCATCTCGGAGTCGTTCACCCTCCTGGCGGTGCCCCTGTTCCTCCTCGCCGGGAACCTGCTCAATGCCTGCGGGATGACGGCCCGGCTCGTGGCCTTCTCGGTCGCGCTCGTCGGTCATGTGCGGGGAGGGCTCGGCCACGCCGTCGTCGTGTCGAACGTCATCATGTCCGGCATGTCGGGCTCGGCCACGGCCGACGCGGCGGGGATCGGATCGATCATGATCCCGTCGCTGATCCGGGCGGGGTTCAGCCGGCGCACGGCGGCCGCCTTGACCGCCTCCGCCGCGACCCTCGGTCCCATCATTCCCCCGAGCGTCGCCTTGGTCCTGTACGCGAGCCTTGCCAACGTGTCGCTTGGGCGACTCCTTCTGGCCGGCTTCCTCCCCGGATTCGTGATCGCGCTGTTCCTGATGATCGACCTCTGGCTCTCGCCGGAAAGCGGCCGAGTGGCCCGGGTGCCATTCAACTGGCAGCACCTCTTGGGCACCGCCCGGGACGCCATCCTCGCCTTGATCATGCCCGCCATCATCCTGGGCGGGATGTTCGGCGGGGTCTACACGCCGACGGAAGGCGCGGCGGTGGCCGTCGCCTACGCCCTTCTGATCGGCATCGTCGTGTACCGCTCGCTCAGCCTCGCCGCGATCATGCAATCGCTCCGCGAGTCCGCGCGGACGACGGGAGCGGTCCTGTTCGTGGTGGCGACGGCCAGCGCGGTGTCCTTCATCCTGACCGCCGAGCAAGCCGGCGAGGCGCTCCGTCACGTGTTCCTGCCGTTCCAGGCGTCACCGCAGATCACACTGCTCCTCATCGCCGGAGTGACGCTCGTGCTCGGCACGGCGATGGAGGAGACGACCATGCTCGTGCTCATGACGCCGATGCTGGCGCCGATCGTGGCCCAGGCCGGGATCGATCCAATCCACTTCGGCCTGGTGTTCGTGCTGGCCACCATGATCGGTCTCATCACGCCACCGGTGGGCATCACGATGTTCATCACCTGCCAGTTGGCCGGCATCACGGTCAACGAGTTCACCCGCGCTATCTGGCGGCCGTTTCTGGCCCTGGTGCTGGCCGTGATCGTGTGCGCGCTCTGGCCGGGGCTGGTCCTGTTCCTGCCGCGTATCGTGATGGGACGGTAGCCCCGATTCAGTTTCGGCGCTCGGCCTTCGTGACGTGGGGCGGCGTCCCGGCTTGGGTCCGTCGTCTGGCGGAGGGCGATGATGTACCCCGTAGTGCGCCGGCAGACTGCGCCGGTCCGCGGTGGCGCGGGGTTCGTCAGGGCGGGGTCGATCAGTTCCGGGTGAGCTCCGCCTCCGCCTTGCGGACCGCGCCGGATACGATGTCGGCGACATGGTCGACCTCGGACTCCGAGATCACCAGCGGCGGGGACAGCGCGATCGTATCGCTGATGGCGCGCACGATCAGGCCGTCTTCCAGGCAGTGGCGCCGGATGACGGCGCAGCCACGACCGTCGGGGAACGGGGCCCGCGTCTTCCGGTCGGCGACGATCTCGACGCCCACCAAGAGGCCGAGCCCGCGTACCTCGCCGACGATCGGCGAGCTCTCGAGGGGACGGAGGCGGTCGAGCAGACGCCGGCCCATGCGCTGGGCGTGCTCGACGAGGTTCTCCTTCTCCAGGATCTCGATCGTCTGGAGCGCGGCCGCGCAGCAGCCGGGGTGCGCGTTGTAGGTGAAGCCTTGCCAGAACGTGAACTCCTCGGGCCGCGTGGTCAGGACGTCGTAGATGTGTCCCCCGACGGCGACACCCGAAAGGGGCATGTACCCGCTCGTCAACCCCTTCCCGATCGTCAACATGTCCGGCGTCACGCTCCAGTTGTCGACCCCGAACCACCGGCCGGTCCGCCCGAACCCGCAGATGACCTCGTCGGCAACGAGGAGGACGTCGTGGGCACGGCAGATCTCCCGGAGTCTCGGAAGATACGTGGGCGGCGGCACGATGATCCCCCCGGCGGCCTGGACCGGCTCCGCGATGACCATGGCCACCGTGTCCGGGCCCTCCCGCCGGATGAGGGCGTCCACGGCGTCGGCGCAGGCCTCCGTGCACGCCGGAAGCGTCCCGCACGCCTCGCACCGGTAACGATACGGCGTCGGCGCCTCGAGGAATCCCTCCATCAGGGGACTGACGTGCTCGTGGTACTGATGGAGGCGGGTCGCCGAGAGCGTGCCGTAGGTCGCCCCGTGATAGGCGCGCGCCCGCGCGACGACCTTGACCTTCCGGGAGCTGCCCCGGGCCTTGTGGTAGGCCCGGGCGAGCTTGATCGCCGTCTCGTTGGCCGCGGAGCCGCTGTCGACGAAGAAGAAGCGATCGAGCCCGGGTGGCGTGACGCGGGCGAGCGCCGCCGCCAGCTCGATCCCGACCGGATGCGCGAAGCCGAAGAACGAGGTGCTGAAGGCGAGCTGGCGCATCTGACTCGTGATGGCGTCGACGATGTCCTGGCGCCCGTGCCCGCAGTTGACGTTCCACAGGGAGGCCAGGCCGTCGATGAACGCCCGCCCCTTCGCGTCGTACAGGTAGATGCCCTCGCCGCCGACGAAGATGCGCGGTCCGTCCTTCGCGTGCTGCTGGAGGGGCGTCGCCGCGTGGAAGAAGTGGGCGCGGTCGAGGGCGGTGAGCCGCTCGATCTCCTCGTCGCTCATGGTCAGACGCGTCGTCATGTGGCCTCCTCGCGGCGGTACGATAGCATGGGGAGACGTCCTCCCGCGGGCGTCCGCCACTGGCCCAAAACCGTTGACCACAGGCCGAGGGCCGTCGCCACCGGCCGAAGGCCGTCGGCCACAGGCCGAAGGCCGTCAGGAGCATTTGATGCCGCACGCCTCGCCCTCGCGCACCGGTCACGCCCAGACGGTGCTCGGGCTGGTGGCCCCGGAGTCCCTCGGCCTCACGCTCCCCCACGAGCACCTCTTCGTCGACCTCCGCTTCCTCTACCGCGAGCCGCCGGCAGGACTCGGCGGTGGCCACGGACTGGCGCCGGTGGAGCTGGGCACCCTCTACGAGATCAACTACGACTGGTTCTCGAACCTCGAGAACCTGAGCCTCAGCGACGAGACCACCGCCATCGAGGAGGCCAGCCGGTTCCGGCAGGAGGGTGGCCAGACGCTCGTCGATCCCACCAGCGTCGGGATCGGCCGCAACCCGCTGGGCCTCCAACGCGTCGCGCGCGCGACCGGGCTCCACGTCATCATGGGCGCCGGGTACTACACGGAGCCGTCCCACCCGCCGACGCTGGCCGGGGCCGCCGAGGACGCGCTGGTGAGCGAGATCGTCCGCGACGTCACCGAGGGGGTCGGCGAGACGGGCGTCCGGGCGGGGCTGATCGGCGAGATCGGGTGCTCGTGGCCATGGACGGCGACCGAGCGCAAGTCCGTGCGCGCCGCCGCCCTCGCCGCGCGGGAGACGGGCGCCCCGCTCATGATCCACCCCGGCCGTGACCCGCAGGCACCCGCGGCGCACCTCGATGAGGTCCGCCGCGCCGGCCTCGACCCCCGCCGGGTCATCGTGGCTCACATCGAGCGGACGATCCTCGCCGACCCGGAGCGGCTCCGCGCGGTCGTGGACACCGGCTGCTACGTGGAGTACGACCTCTTCGGCGTCGAGATCTCCCACTTCCCCTGGGGCGGGCCGGACATGCCGAACGACGTCGAGCGCATGCGGCAGATCCTGTGGCTGATGGAGCAGGGTTACGGTCGGCAGATCCTGCTGTCACACGACGTCTGCTTCAAGATTCGCCTGACCCGCTACGGCGGCACGGGGCTCGTGCACATCCCCCGCCGCATCGTGCCGCGCCTCCGTCAGCGAGGCGCGTCCGAGGCCGACGTCCGGGCGCTCCTCGTGGAGAATCCCGCCCGGGCGCTGACGTTCGTCTAAGCGGCCGAGGACTTCATCGGGACGTCCGCCTTCGCGGGCGCCCCGGCGCACTTCGGGCACATCAGCGCCCAGGGCTTGAGGCACGTCCGCCCGAGGTGGGGCCACTCCTGGTCGCACTCGGCGCAGTAGTGCGGATGGGGCAACGCGTCGGCCGCGGCCTGACGCTCACGCTTCCGCGCCGCACGGCTCCGGAAGAGCACGCCGGTCAGTCCGGCGACGGCGACCACACCCATCCCGATCACGAGGAGAACCATCTGACCGGCGTAGCGTCGCACGGGGGCGGCCGGCACGCAAAAGAAATCCGGCGCCGCGCGGCCCAGCAACGGTGGCTCGCCGTCAGCCGCGTCCGGTCCGATGGTGGTCGGCGAGCACCTCGGCGACGCAGGCGGTGACCCGGACGCCGGTAGGGACGTGCAGGAACTCGTTCGGCCCATGCGCGTTCGACCCGGGACCGAGCACGCCGGTGATGACGAACTGTGCGTGCGGAAACCGCTCACCGAGCATGCTCATGAACGGAATGGACCCGCCGACGCCCGCGGACATCGGGGGCCGGCCGAAGTGGGCCCGGGAAGCGCGCTCCAGGGACTCGGCGAGCCAGGTGGCGAGGGAGGGCGCCTCCCACCCCGGGCTGGGCGTCGACGGCGTGAACCGGACGCGCGCCCCGTACGGGGGATCCGCCTCGAAGAGCTCCTTCAGCCGGCGCGCCGCGCCCCGAGCGTCGAGCGTCGGCGGAATTCGCAAGGAGACCTTCACCGCCGTCCGCGGCCGGAGAACGTTGCCGGCGTCCGCGATGGGCGGCAGGCCATCGGCGCCCGTGACCGCCAGCGCCGGGCGCCACGTGTGGCCGAGGATCAGCTCGACGGGGTCGGCGTGCACCGTCCGCATGCCGGGGAGCAGCGGCAGCCGGGCTCCCAGGTCGCCGCCGATGGCGCCCGCCACGTCGTGCGCCTGCCGCACGCGGGCAGGCGGGATCTCCACGTGGAGATCGCGCGGCCGGATCTCGCCGCTCCCCTCGTCCTCCAGGCGTGAGAGGAGCTGTCGAACGATCCGGAAGCTCGAGGGCACGATCCCGGTCGCCCCCGAGTGGATCCCCTCCGCCAGGACCTCCACCGACAGCTCGCCGCTCACGAGCCCGCGGAGCGACGTCGCCGTCCAGAGCTGGTCGTAGTTGCCGCACGACGCGTCGAGGCACACCACGAGGCCGGGCGTCCCGATCCGCGATGCCAGCGCGTCCATGTAGGCGGGGAGGTCGGCGCTTCCGCTCTCCTCGCAGGTCTCGACGAGCACGACGCAGCGGGCGTGCGGCACCCCCTGAGCCTGGAGGGCCTCGATCGCCGTGAGGGCGGCGAAGGCCGCGTAGCCGTCGTCGGCGGCGCCGCGGCCGTAGAGGCGGTCTCCGCGACGGACCGGAGTCCATGGCCCCAGGCCCTCGCTCCAGCCGGTCATCTCGGGCTGCTTGTCGAGGTGACCGTAGAGGAGAACCGTCTCGTCGGCGTCCCCCGGGACCTCCATCAGCACGACCGGCGTCCGGCCCGGCAGCCGGACGACCTCGACCTGGAGACCCTCGACGGGGCGCTCCCGGGCCCAGCGCGCGGCCAGCTCGACGGCCCGGTCCAGATGGCCGTGCGCCTGCCACTCCTTGTCGAAGCCGGGTGACTTCGCCGGAATGCGAACGTACTCCTCGAGCGTGGGGACGATCCGCGCATCCCACGCGTCCTGTACGAAGGCGCGGAGCCGGTCGGAGGCGATCGTGCGAGCGGCGCTGGGCGTCATGGCGCCGAGGGTATCACGGCGTCGGACCGCGGCGGGTCACGGCGCCGATCGCGGCGCGGCCTTCGACAGGCGGTCAGGCGGAAGGCGCGGCGGTCGGCCGGGCGAGGTAGCGGCCGCGGGCCGGGCCGACGATCCGGCCGCGATCGTACACGAGCTGGCCGCGCAGAAACGTCGCTTGGACCTGGCCGCGGAGCTCCTGCCCCTCGAACGGCGTGTACCCCTGGGCCGACGGCGAGTCGGCGGCGCGGACGGTGAACGTCCGCTCGGGGTCGACGAGCGCCAGGTCGGCGTCGAACCCGGGGGCGATGTCACCCTTCGTGAGAAGCCCGTAGCGCTGCGCCGGATTCCACGCGGTGAGCTCGGCCATGCGGGCGTACGAGAGCCCGCGGCGCGACCCCTCGCTGAGGACGCCCGAGAGAAGCCACTCCGTGCCGCCGAACCCGGCCTTGGCGAGCCACACGTCGTCCGGGCGCTCGCGCGCCACCTTGGTCTCGGTGGCGCAGCACGCGTGATCGCTGACGATCCAGTCGACCTGCCGGTCGAGCACCGCCTGCCACAGGAACTCGACGTCCTCCCGGGAGCGGATCGGCGGGTTCACCTTGGCCAGCGCGCCCGTCGGCGCGTCGTAGTCGAGGAGGAGGTGCCCGACCGTGACCTCGCACCGGAAGTCCACGCGCGGGAAGGCCTGCCGCATGAGCCGCGCGGCCTCGATCGCCTTCCGCGACGAGAGGTGGAGCAGGTTCACGCGGGCGCACTCCGCCTCGGCGGCAAGATAGGCGGCGATGGTCACCCCCAGTCCCTCGGAGTGGGGCGGCCGGGCGGCGCTGTAGGCGCGAAGCCCCTGGAGCGTCGGGTCCTGGCGGACGAGGCGCGTGTAGGCGTTGAGGATGTCCGCCACCTCGCAGTGGAGGCTCACGCTGACGTGGGGCGCCAGGTCCGGGTGCCGCGCGGCGACGCGCGCGGCGTGGCGCATCACGAACTCGAAGTGCGCCAGGTCGTAGCTGTCGCCCTCGGGGAGCAAGAGGAACCGCCGCTGGGCGTCCCCCTCGGTCGCGCCGTGGAGGCCGTAGCCTCCGTAGAACATGAAGATCTTGAACGACGGCACGCCGTGCGCCGTGGCGAGGGCCTCCATCTCGCCGAGGTGCGAGCTCTGGATGGGCGCCAGGTGGTACCCGTAGTCGACCCAGTAGCGTCCCTCGGACAGGCGCAGGACCTCCGGGAAGACCTCCGCGTAAGGGCCGCCGCGATTCAAGTAGTACTGGCCGGTGCGGAGGTACGTGAGCATCGCGGTCACCCCGCCGGCCGCCGCCGCCCGGCTCTCGGTGACGGCGTCGTCCGCGAGCGGCGCGTAGATCCCGACGTGCGTGTGGGCGTCGACGACCCCGGGGAAGCCGAGCAGGCGGCCGGCGTCGTGGACCTCGCGCGCGTCGGCGGCCGGGATGTCCGGCGCGATCCGCACGAAGCGTCCGTCACGCACGCCGAGGTCGAGGAGGTCGACGTCCGGACGGTGCGGGCGCACCACGCGGACGTTCTTGATCACGAGGTCGAGCGTCGGAGTCATGGCGAACGGCGGCATTCTTGCCTCCGGACATCGGAGTGTCAAGACGCGCCGGGCGCGAGACCGAGCGGCGGACGTACAATCGAGGCCGTGACCCCGACGGATCGCCGGGTGTGAGCGGCTCGGGCGCGCCGGGGGTCCGCCCGCCGGCGGCCGACGCCGCGATGCCGTGGGGCATGCTGGCCACGCTCTCGGCGGTGACCTTCCTCGTCACGGGCTCGGCGATCGCGCTGTCGCCGTTCCTGCTCGACATCGCCCGGGACCTCGGCGCGACCCTGGCCGCGGTGGCCAACTTGCTGGGCGTGATGAGCGTCAGCTGGGGCGTGGTGTCGGTCACGGCCGGCGCGGCCTCCGACCGGCTCGGCCGGCGGCCCGTGCTCGTCGCGGCCGTCCTCACCCTCGGGGCAGCCCGGCTCGGTCTCGCCCTCGCGCAGAGCTACGCCGCCGCCGGACTGTGGCAGCTCGTCGCCGGAGTCGGCGGGGGCGGCTTCATGGGCACCGTGTTCGCGGCGGTGTCCGACCGCGTGCCGCCGGCCCAGCGTGGCCGCGCGCTGGGCTGGGTCATCACCGGCCAGTCGCTCTCGCTCGTGCTCGGCGTGCCGCTCGTCACGCTGCTCGGCGCCTTCGGCGGCTGGCGCGTGGCGGTCGCCGCCCACGCGTTCACGGCGCTCGTCGCGGCGGCCGCCGTCTGGCTCACCGTCCCCGGCGGACCGATCGCCCGGACGGTCCCCGGCCGCGCCCGGACGGGGCTGCGCGACATCATCGGCGTCCGGATCATGGCGCTGCTCCTGGCGAACACGATGGAGCGCACCTGCTTCGCGACGATGGCGGTCTACCTGGCGACGTTCCTCCTGACGACGTACGGCATCGCGATGCAGGCGCTCGCCCTGGCGCTGGCGCTGGTGGCGCTGGGGAACCTCGCCGGCAACGTCATCGGCGGGTGGCTCGGGGACCGCGTGACCGCCCGTCCCCTCGTGTTCGCGGTGGCCTCGGCGGTGACCGCGGCGCTCGCGCTCCCCCTGATGCTGTGGCACCCGGGGATGGCGTGGACCGTCGCGCTCGGATTCGGCTACTCGCTCGCGAACGCGGCCGGACGGCCGGCCCTGATGGCCACGCTCTCCGAGGTGCCCACCGAGGTGCGCGGCGCGATCCTCGGCCTGAACATCACGATGTCGAGCGTCGGCTGGCTGGGCGCGACGGCGCTCGGCGGTTGGCTGGTGGCGCGCCACGGCTTCGGCAGCCTCGGCGTCCTGACCGCCGCGGTCTCGCTCGCCGGCGCCCTCTTCGCGGTCCTCGCCTGGCGCGCGCGGCGGCGGTAGCGACCGCCTTCCCGGCTCAGGCGCCCCCGCTCGGCGGTGCCGTCTTCTCCCACGCGGTGATCTCCTCCTGCGCGATGCGAAGGGCCTTCAGCGCGACCGGCATGCCGCCGTAGAAGGCCATCTGCATCAGGATCTCCTTGATCTCCGCCGGCGTGACGCCGACGTGAAGGGCGCCCTGAAGGTGACGGCGGAGGTAGTCCTCCCGGCCGAGCACGGTGAGCGCCGCGACCGTCAGCATGCTGCGCGTCTTGAGGTCGAGGCCGGGCCGCGTGTAGACGCGCCCGAACACGAGCTCGTCGGAGAGCCGCAGGAGGTCGTCCGCCAGGTTCCCGTGCGACACGGGACGCTCCTTCCCCGCCCCGAACAGCCGCCGCTTCACCTCGAGTCCGTCCCGGTAGGCTTGCTCGCTCATCGGCTCCTCCATTGGGTTCTCGAGAAGGGCCACCTCAGGCCGACGCCGCGAGGCCGAGGCGGACCAGCGCCTCCCCCAGTATCTCCGCGAGGAGGTCGTCCAGCGGGCGGCCGAGCAGCTCCGCGATGATGCCGAACGAGCCGTCCGGCGCGAACGTGGGCAGAGGGTTCATCTCGAGGAAATGGGGACAGCCGCTCCCGTCCAGGCGGAAGTCGGCCCGGGCGAAGTCCCGGCACTCGAGCGCGTCGAACGCCCGGCGCGCCAGCGACGTGAGCTCGGCCTCGAGCTCCCCATCGAGCTCGCCCGGCGTCACGTGGCGCCAGCCGCCCGGCGGCGCGGGGTGCCGCAGGAGCGCGTGGGCGCCGATCCGCGTCGACGCTTCCAGGGCCCGCTGGAGCGTGGGCAGGGCGCGCGGCGGGCGGTGCCCCACCAGCGTCACCGTGTACTCCGGGCCGTCGAGGAACGCCTCGACCAGGGCCGGCTGCCGGTAGGTCCCCACCACGCGCCCCACCTCGGCCACGAGAGCCTCGCGGCTCTCGACGCGCGAGCTGGGACCGATGCCCTTGGCCGTCCCCTCCCAGCGCGGCTTCACGAAGAGCGGGAAGGGCGCCGGCAGCGGCGCGGCGGCGGCTTCCTCCGACGAGGCAAGGCTCGTGTGAGCGGGTACCGGCACGCCGGCCCCGGCGACGATGCGATGCGCCCACACCTTGTCGAGGGTCGTCGACAGGGTCAGGGCATCGGAGCCGAGCGTCGGGATCCCCGCCATCTCGCAGAGGACCGGCACCCACGCCTCGCGGCTCCGCGGGCCGTAGCCCTCCGCGATGGTGAGCACGGCGTCGAGGCGCGGGAGGGTCCCCTGCCCCACCGCCCCGAGGACGGCGTGCGGGTTTCCGAGGCGCACGCTCCCGTGCCCGAGGCGCCCGAGCGCGGCCTCCAGCGCGAGGACGGTCGCCTCCGGCTCGTACTCCACCTCCGCGTCCGGCGGATCGCCCGGCCGCGGAGGGTAGCTGCCGAAGAGATCGTACGCGAGGCCGATCAGGAGCCGCGACACGCAGGGTACGATACGGGACCGCCGCGGGCCGCCGCAAACGACCCGGACGCGTGCCGAGTGTCTCAGTTTGCCGTCAGGAGCCGAATGAGCCTGAGGCCCAGGAACAAGGCGCCTATCGAGAGGCCCACGGAACCGAGCAGGTAGCTCGCTGTCTCGACGACCCGGCCGCGCTCGACGAGCAGGGCCACATCGAGCGAGAAGGCCGAAAACGTCGTGAAGCCGCCCAGGATGCCGGTCGTCAGGAACACCAGCCATGCCTGTGACGCGGTGCCCCGCGGTGCGAAGTAGCCGGCGATGATCCCCATGACGAACGAGCCGACAACGTTGACGATGAAGGTGCCGTAGGGCCAGCCGACCCCGAGGAGCCGGGCCGCTCCGACATTGACCGCATGGCGGCATGCCCCGCCGATTGCCGAGCCTAGCGCCACGATCAGATACGCGGTCATGCGACCAGTCCCACCATGTCCTCCAGCGACCATGACGCGACCCGCACCGAGACACCCGCGGGCGCGGCGTGCCGGCTCAGAGCTCGGGGAGGCCGTCCTCCGCGCGCGCGAACCCCCAGAACACGGGCTCGGGGACGAGGCTGACCCCGAAGCGCGCGCGCACGGCGTCGCGCATCCGCCGCGCGACGCGCACGACGTCCGCCGCCCGCGCGCCCTCCCGGGCGACGATCGCCAGCGTGTGACGGCTGGAGATCCCGGCGTGCCCTTCGACGTACCCGCGCGAGAGCCCGGCTCGCTCCACGAGCCACGCGGCGGCGAGCTTGACCCGCTGGCCCCCGGGCTCGGGCCACCGCGGCATGGCCTCGTCCCCGGCCACGGCCGCGATGCGCTCGGCCTCCGCCCGCGACACGACGGGGTTCACGAAGAAGGATCCGCAGCTCCGCCGGTTCGGGTCCGCCGGATCGAGGACCATCGACTTCGCGCGGCGTATCTCGAGGACCGCCTCGCGCACGTCCGCCAGACCCGGCGTCCCGATGCCGCGCGCCGCCAGGTGCCGCTGGAGGTCGGCGTAGCGCACGGTCGGCGCTCCACCGGGGTGCAGGCGGTAGGTCACGGCGAGGACGACGTAGCGGTCGGGCGTGCGGCTCTTGAACGCGCTGTCGCGGTAGCCGAATCCGCACGCCGCCGGATCGAGCGACAGGACGGTCCGCGTGGCCCGGTCGAGCACGCGCACCGCGGCGACCGTCTCGCTCACCTCCTGACCGTAGGCGCCGACGTTCTGGATCGGCGTCGCACCCACGAGCCCGGGAATCCCGCTCAGGCACTCGAGCCCCGCCCACCCCCGCTCCACGGCGTGACGGACGATGTCGTCCCACGGCTCACCCGCCGCCGCGGTGAGCTCCATCGTGCGTCCGGCCTCCCGCGTCGACACGCCCCGGAGCGCGACGCGCACGACGAGCCCGTCCACTCCGCCGTCGGCCACGACCAGGTTCGAGCCGCCGCCCAGCACCCACACCGGGAGCCCGCGCCGCTCCGCCCACTCGAGCGCGGCCCGGACCGCATCCTCGTCCCGCGCCTCGACGTAGTAGCGCGCCGGTCCCCCCACGCCCATCGTGGACAAGGGCGCGAGGGGCACGCCGGTCCGCGGTGCGATCCGCGCGTCACGCTCCTCCTCGACGCGATCTCGCGCCTCGGGCATCACGTAGACGTCGTCCAGGTCCAGACCGGCGAGCGCCGACGCCAGGGCGCCGAGCCGATCTCGGAGGGGAGCCCGTGCGTCCAGGAAGATGAACTCGCGGCCGGCGACCAGGCAGCGGCCACCGCCACGCGCCGGCGGGGTCTCGAACGGCTCGATCCGGACCACGATGCCGAGGCGCGTGGCGACGCGCACCAGCTCGTCGAAGAGCTCCCGGCCATCCACGCTCACCCTCTCCGGCGCGGCGAGGCCCGCGCCGTGGTCTCTCCTATAGCACGATCGATCGCCGGCTGTCAGTCGAGCGGGACGACGCCCTCCGCCGCCGCCGCCTCCCACGCGAGCCGGGGGATCTGGGTCGTCAGCTTTCCGCCGCTCACGTCGATCAGGGTCCCCGTGATGTACCCCGCGAGGTCGGATGCCAGGAAGCAGACGAGGTTCGCCACCTCGCGCGGCTCACCCCAGCGCCGGAACGTCAGCGTGTCGAGGAGACGGCGCTGGCGCTCCGGGGGCAGCTCGACGAAGCGGTTGATCTCGGTGGGAATCATGCCGGGCGCGTAGCAGTTGACCGTCACGTTCCACGGGCCGAGCTCCCCGGCCAGCGCGCGCGTGAAGTAGTGCACCCCCGCCTTCGAGGCCGCGTAGGCCGAGCTGCCCGTGATGGGGAGGATCGCGGCGAAAGACGCCGCGTTGATGATCCGGCCGGAACGCTGGCGCTTCATGGCGGGCATCACCGCCTGGCACATCAGGAACGTGCCCTTCAGGTTGACGTCGAGGTTGAGGTCCCACGTCTCTTCCGACAAGGTCTCGACGGGACCGCCCGGCGCGACGCCGGCATTGTTCACCAGAACGTCGATCCGGCCCAGCGCCCGGACCACGTCGTCGACGACTGCACGGATCCGCGCGGCGTCCCGGACGTCGCAGACGTACTGGCGCCCGGACCATCGATGCCGCCCGAACGTGGCGGCCACGTCGTCGAGGAGGTCCTGGCGGACGTCCGTCACGACGGTGGTGGCGCCCTCGCGCGCGAACGTCTCGGCGATCTCGCGCCCGATGCCGCGGCCGGCGCCGGTGACGATCGCGACCTTGCCCTTGAGATCGATCTCCATCTACGGGTCCTCCTCGGAGTCCTGTTGGGGTTCGGGGGCGAGCGGAGGGTACGTCCCGGACTCGGTGACGACGAGGTCGACGCGGTGGTCGGTCGGGAGCACGGGGACCGCCGGCACGACCTGGAGCTCGAACGCCGCGGCGACCAGGGGCGGCACGGGCGGGGGCCAGCCCGCCAGGAGACGGTCGTAGTAGCCGCCCCCGTGGCCGACACGTCCTCCATGGTGGTCGAACGCGACCCCCGGAACGAGGACGAAGTCGATCTCGTCCGGCATCACCGGCCGGCAGCGCTCGGGCACGGGCTCCGGAATGCCCCAGGTCCCGGGTTGAAGATCCGCGGCCAGGTCACGGACCTGATAAAGGGCGAGGCGCCGTGCGGCCCGCTCGACGCGCGGGAGCACGAGCAGACGCCCGCCATCCAGCACCCGGCGCAGCAACGGGCGTGTGTCCAGTTCGGTGCCGAACGAGGCATACGCGAGCGTCACGCGAGACTGCCGGAACGCACGGAGGGAGACGACTCGCGCAATCGCCGCGGCGGAGAGGCGGACGCGGACGGCCTGGTCCATCGCGTCGCGACGCGACAAGATGTCTCGGCGTAGCGCGGCTTTAGCCTGGGCAGGATGAGAAGGGAGCTCAGGGTCGGTGCCGGCCACGGAGGGAAGCGTACGCCAGCCCCGCGCGTCGGCGCCATCCGACTCTTGGCCCATGGCCACGCTAGTGACGATCGATCGCGATCCAGGTCGCGTGCCCCACCCCGCGGGGCTCCCCGTCCTCGCCGAACAGGGCCGCGCCCGCATACCGCTTCCGCCCCTCGCCTCCCAGCGTCCAGCCGACGACCACGCAGCGCTCGCCCGGCCTGACGCGGCCGAGCAGCCGCACCGCGAGCTCGCCGAGCAGCATCGGCTGGCCGCCGGCCGCGACGATGGGCGCCCAGCCGCTGGGGCAGTCGAGCGCGGCCCACAGGAACTCCGGCCGCACGGTCGCGCGGTCGTCGACGAGCGAGGCGTCGGGGACCCACGGTGCCGCGACGAGGCCTCGCTCCGCGACCGGGCCCGGGAAGATCCGGAGACCGTCCCCCGGCGCCCGCTCGGGCCCGCAAGCGAAGCAGCGAGGAAACGCGTGATCCCGGAAGCCCGGGTACGCGAGGGCCGCCGCCTCGGCCTCGGCGAACTCGACCGGGGCGGGCACGGCGACCTCGACCGAAGCCGCCGCGCCGGTCGCGATCACGACGGACCCGTCGACCACCGTCACGCGGTCGCCATCGCGTCGTGCGGCGAGCCGGCGGCCGAGCGGGGGCGGTCGGTGCAGGCGCACGCGGGCTGGCCCGTCGAAGAGACCTCCGACCAGTCCAGAGACGTAGCCGCCGTGGCCCGACTCCGGCGGGCCGTTGAAGCGCGGGGCGATCGTCAGCTCCACCGGGCCGTCATTCTACCAGCCGGTCCGGGCGGGGTTGGCGCGCACCGTGATTTCCGTGTACCGTTCATCGGCGTGCGGCGCGGCTCGACCTCGCGTCACGGGAGGACAGACCGATGAGCTCCGGCCTGGAAGACCGCTTCCAGACGCTCCACGAGATCGTCCGGGCGGCCCGCGCGAACCTGGCGTCCGGTCCCTGGGACTACCTGGTCGGCGGCACGGAGACCGAGACGACCCTCCGGCGTAACCGCCAGGCGCTCGACTCGATCGCCTTCCGCCCGCGGGTCCTCCGGGACGTGTCGCGTGTCGACGTCAGCCGGCAGATGGTTCGCCGAGCCCGTCCGCCTGCCGGTCATGCTCGCCCCGATCGGGTCGATCGAATCGTTCACGCCGGGAGGGGCCGCGACGGCCGCGAAGGGCGCGGCCCGGTTTGGCGTCCCGCAGATGCTGAGCTCCGCGTGCAATCCGGGCCTGGAAGCGACGGCCCAGGCCGCCGACACGCTCCGGATCTTCCAGCTCTACGTCCGCGGCGACGACGCCTTCGTGGACGACTGGGTGCGCCGCGCGCAGGACCACGGCTATCGCGGCTTCTGCCTCACGGTGGACAGCGCGTACTACAGCCGCCGTGAGCGGGACCTGGCGCGCCGGTTCGTCAAGCCCTGGCGAGCGGCCGCGACGGGGCTGGAG
Organism: uncultured Candidatus Rokubacteria bacterium; assembly: GCA_963799055.1. Classification (GTDB taxonomy): domain Bacteria; phylum Methylomirabilota; class Methylomirabilia; order Rokubacteriales; family DASRDR01; genus DASRDR01. The sequence goes on along the minus strand of CAWCVP010000016.1, from coordinate 110,648 downwards.
TTCCAGCGGGGGCTCTCGTGGGACCAGGTCAAGCGCTTCAAGGACGTTCATCCCGAGGTTCCGCTCGTCCTCAAGGGCATCGCCACCGCCGAGGACGCCGACATCGCCTGCCAGCACGGGGTCGAGGTCGTGTACGTGTCGAACCACGGCGGCCGCCAGCTCGACCACGGCCGCGGCAGCCTCGCGGCGCTGCCCGAGGTCGTCCGCGCCATCGGAGGGCGGGCCAGGGTGTGGGTCGACGGGGGCTTCGTCCGCGGCACGGACATCGTCAAGGCGATCGCGCTCGGCGCCGAGGTGGTCGGCCTCGGGCGGATCGCCTGCATGGGGCTCGCCGCGGCCGGCGATTCCGGGCTCGTCCGGGTGCTCGAGCTGCTCGAGGAGGAGGTGCGGCTCTGCCTCGGGCTCCTGGGCGTCACCGGCTTCGACCAGCTCGACGCGAGCTACCTCGCGACCGAGACTCCGGTCACCCCGCCATCGGTCGTGAGCGCCTTCCCGCTTCTCGACCTCGACCTCGACCGGTACTGAGTCCTCGAGGTCAGGCGTTGACCTCGGCGCCGTCGGCCGTGCCCCCCACCTTTTGGAAGTCAAAGTCCGGGGTCAGGCCTTGATTTTGACTACCGAGCGGTCCCCCGTGGCGGCTATGCGCGACTGGACAGAAATCAAGGCCTGACCCCGATGGACTACCGCGTTGGCTCCGACATCGGCGGGACCTTCACCGACCTCATCCTGACGAGCGAGGACGGCCGGACCTTCCAGGTCGGCAAGGTGCTGACGACCCCCGACCGGCCCGACGACGCGGTCATCGCCGGGATCGAATCCGTGCTGGGCGCGTCAGGCGTGCCGCCGGCCCACCTGTCCCACGTCCTCCACGGCACCACGCTCTTCACCAACGCCATCATCGAGCGGAAGGGCGCGCGGACGGCCCTCGTCACGACCAAGGGCTTCCGCGACGCGATCGAGATCGCGCGGGAGCACCGCTACGACATGTACGACCTCTACATGCAGCGGCCTCGACCGATCGCCCCGCGCCACCTCCGCTTCGAGCTGGACGAGCGGATCCTGGTCGACGGCTCGGTGCGGCGGGCGGTCGACCCGTCGGAGGTGCGGCGCCTGGCGGACCGCCTCCGCGCCGAGAGGATCGAGGCGGTCGGCGTGTGCCTGCTCCACGCCTATGCGAACCCCGCCCACGAGCGCCTCGTGGGAGCGATCCTGCGGGAAGCGCTCCCGGACGCCGCGGTCACCCTGTCGAGCGAGCTGGTGCCGGAGATCCGGGAGTACGAGCGCACGTCGACGACGCTCGCCAACGTGTACGTCCAGCGGCTCGCCCAGCGCTATCTCGAGCGGCTCCAGGACCGGCTGCGCGGCATCGGCGTCGCCGGAGGCCTCTACATCATGCAGTCGAACGGGGGCCTCTGCGAGGCGGAGACGGGCGGGCGATACCCCGTTCGGCTGATCGAGTCCGGCCCCGCGGCGGGGGCGCTCGCCGCCGCCCACTACGGCGCGCTCCTCGGTCACCGGGACCTCCTCTCCTTCGACATGGGCGGCACGACGGCGAAGGCCTGCGTGATCTCGGACGGCGAGCCCCTCGTCTCCCCCGAGTTCGAGGTCGACCGCCGCTATCACTTCAAGAAGGGCAGCGGGCTCCCGATCAAGGTGCCGGTGATCGAGATGATCGAGATCGGCACCGGGGGTGGGTCCCTGGCCCGGGTCGACGCCCTTCGCCGGCTACGCGTCGGGCCGGAGAGCGCGGGGGCGCGGCCCGGCCCGGTCTCCTACGGCCTCGGCGGGACGGAGCCGACCGTGACCGACGCCGACCTGGTGCTGGGCTACCTCGATCCGGACTTCTTCCTGGGCGGCCAGATGCGGCTCGACCGGGACGCGGCCCACCGCGCCATCGCCGAGCGGGTCGGGCGCCCGCTCGGACTCGACCCGGTCGAGGCGGCGTGGGGCATCCATCAGCTGGCCAACGAGAGCATGGCCGGGGCCGCGCGCATCCACGCGATCGAAAGAGGCAAGGACGTCGAGCGGTTTCCCATCTTCGCCTTCGGGGGCGCCGGCCCGGTCCACGCGCTCGGCGTCGCCCGGATCCTCCGGAGCCCGGCCGTCATCTACCCGCTGGGCGCGGGCGTGATGTCCGCGGTGGGCTTCCTGGTGGCGCCGCTCTCCTTCGACTTCGTGCGCACGCTCCCGGGGGACCTCGATGCGCTCGACTGGAGCGCCGTCGCCCGCGCGGTGGGCGAGATGGAGGACGAGGGACGCGCCGTGCTCGGCCGGACGATCCCCGTCGACGAGGTGCGCTTCCGCCGGTTCGCCGACATGCGCTACCGGAAGCAGGGCTACGAGATCCGCGTGCCCCTGCCCGACGGTCCGCTGACCTCGTCCCGGCGCGACGAGATCCACCGGAGCTTCGAGACCGCCTACCGCGCCATCTACGGCCACACGGTCCGCGACGCGCCGGTCGAGGCGGTCTCGTGGCGCGTCGTCGCCCAGGGTCCGCGGCCGTCCCTCCGCCTGCCGACGAGCCCGGGCGCCGGGCGCGACGTGGGCGCCGCCCGGAAGGGGGTCCGCCGCGTGTACCTGCCCGACGCGAAGGGATACGCGGACGTTCCGGTCTACGACCGCTACGCGCTCGGAGCAGGCGCGACACTCGAGGGACCGGCCATCATCGAGGAGCGCGAGTCGACCGTCGTCGTGAACGCGGCCGCCCGGATCCGGGTGGACGACCACTCGAACGTGGTGGTGGAAGCCACCGGCTGCCACAGGCCGAAGGCCGTCGGAAGAGACCCGTCCAATCCATGACGATGGACCAGATCACCCTCGACATCCTCTGGAACCGGCTGGTCGCCACGGTCAACGAGCAGGCGGCCGCCCTGATGCGCTCGTCGTTCACGTCCATCGTGCGGGAGTCGGGGGACCTGTCCGCGGGCGTCTTCGACCGGCGCGGGCGCATGGTCGCCCAGGCCGTGACCGGCACCCCGGGCCACATCAACTCGATGGCGACGGGCATGATCCACTTCCTCGCGCGCTTCCCGGTCGACACCCTCCGGCCCGGCGACGTCCTCGTCACGAACGATCCGTGGAAGACCGCGTCCCAGCTGAACGACATCACGGTCGCGACGCCCGTGTTCCGCGGCGGCCGGCTCGTCGCCTTCTTCGCGAACACGTGCCACGCCCTCGACATCGGCGGGCGCGGACTCTCGGCGGATGCCCGCTCGGTCTTCGAGGAAGGGCTCGCCATCCCGATGATGAAGCTCCACGACGCCGGACGCCCCGTGGAGCCGCTCTACGAGATGATCGCCGCCAACGTCCGCACGCCCGAGGAGGTGCTGGGCGACCTCCATTCCCAGGTCGTCGGGAACGAGGTCGGCGCCCGCCAGCTCACGCGCTTCCTCGACGAGTTCGGCCTCGCGGACATCGAGACCCTCGCCGACGAGATCATCGCGCGGTCGGAGCGGGCGATGCGGGAGCGCATCACCGCCCTCCCCGACGGCGAGTACCGCTACGGGCTCACCATCGACGGCTTCGAGCACCCGATCGAGATCCGGGCGGCGGTCCGGGTCCACGGGGACGAGCTGACGGTCGACTTCGCCGGGAGCTCCGGCCCGGTGCCACTCGGCGTCAACGTGGCGTTGAACTACACGCGGGCGTACACGACGTACGGCATCAAGTGCATCATCTCGCCCGACGTGCCGAACAACGAGGGGAGCTTCCGCCCCGTCCACGTGACGGCGCCGGAGGGCTCGATCCTGAACGCGCGCTTCCCGGCCGCCGTGGCCGGACGCCACCTGGTCGGCCACTTCCTGCCCTCGGCCGTGATGGGCGCGCTGGCCCAGGCGCTGCCCGACCGGGTCATGGCCCCGGGCTTCGACGGGCTCTGGGACACCCAGATCACGGGAGTCGAGCGCCGGACGGGTCGTCACTTCTCGTTCACGTGGTTCTCGGCGGGAGGCACCGGCGCCCTCCGGGGGCAGGATGGGCTCTCGGCGACCGCCTACCCGAGCGGCGTCGCGGGCGTGGCCGCCGAGGTGATCGAGACGCTCGCGCCCGTCGTCCTGCGGCGGCGGGAGCTCCGGCCCGACTCCGGCGGCGCCGGGACGTTCCGCGGCGGCCTCGGCCAGGTCATGGAGATCGAGGTGCGAACCGACGAGCCCTACGTCTTCTCGGGACTCTACGAGCGCACGCGCCACGCGGCGCCCGGACTCCAAGGCGGCGAGTGCCGGCGCCTGCGGCCGCGTCACCACCAGCAATGCGACCCCGCTGCCGCCCAAGATCAGCACGCTCGTGCCCGCCGACACCGTGGTGACGGTCGAGCTGCCGGGCGGCGGAGGCTATGGCCCGTCCACGTCTCGCGACCCCGCGCGCGTCCTGGAGGACGTCCGCGAGGGCTACGTCTCGCTCGAGCAGGCGCGCGAGGCGTACGGCGTGGCCATCGACGCCGGCACCTGGACGGTGCTTACCGACGAGACCGCGAAGCTCCGCGCCGCAGTGCACGGCGACCGGCCCGGCGCCACCGTCCGGCCTGACACGCCCCGAGACGGCCAACGCAAGAAGGAGACGGATGGATGAGCGAGGGCATGAAGACCACGATCGCGGCGCTCTACGAGTACGGGCAGTGGGCGAACGAGCGGCTCCTCGACAAGAGCCCGGGGCGTCAGCCACGCCGATCTCACCCGACCGTTCTCCAAGGGATCCCAGGCCATCCTGCCGACCCTTGTGCACCTCTACGGGGCCGACGCCCGGTGGCTCGCCCGCTGGCGCCGCCTGCCGCCGCCCGAGGTGGCGGTCGCCGACTTCGCCGACGTCGAGACGGTCGAGGCCCGCTGGCGCCCGCTGTGGGCGGAGCGCCGCACCTACTTCGACGGGCTCGACCAGGCCGCCCTGGAGGAGCAGATCCCCTTCACACGGCCGGCGGGGACGCTGTGGATCGTGCGCTGGCAGGCGATCGTCCACTGCGCCAACCACGCGACCCAGCACCGGAGCGAGCTCGCCATGATGCTGAGCGACCTCGGTCGCTCACCGGGAGACATGGACATGTTCCTCTGGGCGACCCTGGCGCAACGATCCGACTCATAGCGGGCAGCGGCGAGACGTCCTCTGCCTCGGGTCCAGCTCAGGCGGCGCCGAGACGGAGGACCAGCGGCGCCACGCGATCGAGGTCCCGGTCCGACACGACGTAGTAGGAGAACCCGTAGCGGGCGCGGCGCTCCTCCATCTGGTCGACGATCTCGCTGGTCGAGCCGATGAAGACCGACGGCATCGCGAGGACGTCGGACAGGCGTGACCCCTGCCAGCCTCGGGCCGCGATCAGGTCCGTCGCCGGCGCGCTCCCGGTCCTCGTCGAAGAGGAGCGTCGGGATCAGGCTCAGCTCGACGTCCGGGTAGCGAGGGCCCGCGCCTTCGCTGTACCCACGCGAGCTTCTGCGAGACCGCGTCGGCCAGCCGTTCGGACGCGTCGTCCACGACGGTGCCCGTGGCGACCGATGTCGTCAGGATGCCGACGATGTCGGCGGTGCGGCCGGCGAGCGTCAGGACGCGCCGCCGACCCCCGCCGATCAGGAGCGGCGGGCGCGGACGCTGGGCCGGCTTGGGATAGCCGTCGAGATCCGTGACGGTGTAGTGCTTGCCGGCGAACGAGAACGGGCCGTCGCCGAACAGCCCGTCGAGGATCGCGATCGCCTCCTCGAGACGGTCGATCCGGGTCCCGGGTGAGTCGAAGGGAAGCCCGGCGGCGTCGTACTCGCGCGCGCAGCCAGCCCGCCCCGAGCCCGAGCTCGAAGCGCCCTCCGGACAGGCGGTCCAGCGTCGCCACCTCCTTGGCGAGGACGGCCGGGTGCCGGTAGTCGACCGCCAGCACCATGGTGCCCAGCCTGAGGCGGGTGGTGAGGGCGGCGGCGCTGGCCAGGGCGACGAGCGGCGCGGGCTGGTCGCCGAAGAAGTCGGCGACCAGGTGATCGCGGATCAGGAACGTCGAGAAGCCCAGGTCCTCGATCCGCCGGAGATGGCTCCTCCAGGTCGACGCGCCCTGTGGTTGCTCGTGGATCACCCCGAAGCGAAACGGCCGCAGACCGGCACCTTGGATCCAACTCCTTCGACCTCGCGCGAAGGCGCGTCACCCCCGATGTCTTCTACCCCTGCGGCACGAACACGACCCTGACGTCGGCGCCGTCCTGTCCGAGGGTCCGGCACGCGATCTCGGAGAGGCGGCCGGCGGCCAGCCCGCTCCGCGCGCTCCGAGACGCATGCTCACGGTCCAGCGATTCCCGGTCGACCCGCTGACGGTCGGCGCCACGATCGCCCCGAGCACCCCGTGGATGGCGTCGGTGACCCGCACCTGCGCCGCCACCCGGCGGATCCGGCGGCGATCGATGGCATCGACGAGCCAGGCCAGTCCCATCGCCACGAGGCCGGCGAACCCCGGATCCAGACGAGCGCCAGCGCCGTCAGCATCGGGCTCGCCCGGCGTCGAGGCGGGCCCCTGCCGGACGGCCGGCGCGCCGGGTGGCGCCAGCGGCGCGGGGGTGCCACAGCCGACCGATCCAGCCGACGATCGCCTGCGCGGCAACGGCCAGGGTGCTGACGATGATTCCCACAGCGAGGATGCCCCCAGCGGCCAGGATTCGAAGCTCCAGCAGGTCCATGACGATTGCCCTCCCTCGCCGTCTGTGACACCGGACGAGGGCAACCGTGAAACGCGGGGTCAGCCGGCTCGGCCCGCCCTGTCAGCCACCGGCCGCCTTGTCGATCTTCGCCCACGTGTCACGGAGCGTGACCGTGCGGTTCAGGACGAGGTGGTCCGGGGTCGTGTCGGGATCGACGTAGAAGTAGCCCAGGCGCTCGAACTGGAAGCGGCTGCCCGGCGAGGCCCCGGCCAGGCTCGGCTCCACCCGGGCATCGGGCACGACCTCCATCGACGCCGGGTTGAGGAGGGCCGTGAAGTCCCGGCCGTCCGCCTCGTCGCCGGGAGTCGGGTGCGTGAAGAGCCGATCGTAGAGTCGCGCCTCGGCGGTCACGGCGTGGGACGCCGAGACCCAGTGAATCGTTCCCTTGACGCGCCGGCCCTCGCCCGCCTGGCCGCCCCGGCTCGCCGGATCGTACGTGCAGCGCACCTCCACGATCTCGCCCGTCGACGGGTCCTTGACGACGCCCGTGCACCGGACGATGTAGGCGTAGCGGAGCCGCACCTCGTTGCCGGGGAACAGGCGGAAGTACTTGGGCGGCGGCACCTCCCGGACGTCGTCCCGCTCGATCCAGAGCACGCGGGAGAACGGCACCTTGCGGATCCCCATCGACGGGTCCTCGGGATTGTTCACCGCCTCGAGCTCCTCGACCTGGTCCTCCGGGTAGTTCTCGATCACGAGCCGGACCGGCCGGAGCACGGCCATGACTCGCGGCGCCCGACGATTGAGATCCTCCCGCACGCAGTGGTCCAGAAGCGCCGGGTCGACCAGGCTGTTCGCCTTGGCGACCCCGATCCGCTCGCAGAAGTCGCGAATGGCCTCCGGCGTCACTCCGCGCCGGCGGTATCCCGCCAGGGTCGGCATCCGAGGGTCGTCCCATCCGCCCACGTGGCCGTCCTGGACCAGCCGCAGGAGGCGCCGCTTGCTCATGACCGTGTAGGCGAGGTTGAGCCGCGCGAACTCGATCTGCTGCGGGTGGTAGATCCCGAGGGCCTCGCACAGCCAGTCGTAGAGCGGGCGATGGTCCTCGTACTCGAGGGTGCAGAGGGAGTGCGTGATCCGCTCGATCGAGTCCGAGAGGGGGTGCGCGTAGTCGTACATCGGGTAGATGCACCACCGGTCGTCCGTTCGATGGTGCGGCACGTGGCGGATCCGGTAGAGCGTCGGGTCGCGCAGGTTCATGTTGGGCGAGGCCATGTCGATCTTCGCCCGGAGCACCCGCGCCCCGTCCGGGAACTCGCCGGCCCGCATCCGGCGGAACAGGTCGAGGTTCTCCTCCACCGATCGGTCGCGGTAGGGGCTGTTCCGGCCCGGCTCGGTCAGGGTGCCGCGGTATCGCCGGATGTCCTCGGCCGAGAGGTCGTCGACGTAGGCGAGACCGCGCCGGATCAGCTCCTCCGCCCACTCGTACAGCTGCCCGAAGTAGTCCGACGCGAAGTAGAGGTGGTGCTGCCAGTCGTAGCCGAGCCAGCGGATGTCCTCCTGGATCGACTCGACATACTCGACCTCTTCCTTCGCCGGATTCGTGTCGTCGAACCGGAGATGGCACGTCCCGCCGAACTCCCGGGCGAGGCCGAAGTCGATCGAGATGCGCCTTCGCGTGGCCGATGTGGAGGTAGCCGTTGGGCTCGGGCGGGAATCGCGTGACGACGCGCCCACCCCAGCGGCCGGTGCGCGCATCCTCCTGGATGGCGGTCCGGATGAAGTTGGGCGGCGGTCCCGGCTCGGCTGTCGGCATGGGTGCGCGTCGGCCCTCAATGATACTCCGTTCACGAAAAGCTTGGGGCGCCGGCGGGCCCTGGGGCAGATTGGACTCGGAGGGCCCGGCACGCTGGTCTCGGCGGGCCGGGCCCCGATTCTCCCGGGAGGGAAACGCCATGCGCAGCAAGAGGTGGCACCGTCTCTGTCTCGCCGTCCTGGTCGCGCTCACCCTCGCCTCCGTTCGCGCCGACGCCCAGAGCCCGGAGCTGGCGGCCAGCTTCGCGCGGGCGACGACGACGCTCTACGAGATGATCAACGTGCCGGACGGCCAGGGGATCCCCCGCGAGGCCCTGGCCAAGGCTCACGCGATCGTCGTGTTCCCCGGCGTCGTGAAGGGCGCCTTCCTGATCGGGGGCACCGCGGGCGACGGCGTCGCCACCGCGCGCCGGCGCGACGGCTCGTGGAGCCCACCCGCGTTCTTCCGGATGGCCGGCGGCAGCGTCGGCCTCCAGATCGGCGCGGAGGTGATGGATGTCGTGCTGCTCATCATGACGCCGAAGGGCCTCCAGGGTCTCCTCTCGAGCGAGTTCACGCTCGGCGCCGACATGTCCGCGGCGGCCGGGCCGACCGGGCGCCGGGCGGAGGCGTCGACCGACCTCAAGTTCACCACGGACATCGTGACGTACTCGCGGACCCAGGGCCTGTTCGCCGGGGTCTCGCTGAGCGGCGCCAGCGTGCGCACACGCGACGACTGGAACCACTCGCTCTACGCGCGTGGCTACACGGTCCAGGAGATCCTCCTCGGCACCCAGCTGCCGGTCCCGCAGGTCGCGCAGGGCTTCATCCAGACGGTCGCCGCGTCCGCCGGGCCGGCCGTCAGCCAGAAGTAGCGCCGCACTTCCTCCGGGCGGTCCTGGATGCCAGGGCCGCCCGGTCCCTGACCTCATCCACGGAGGTTCTCGGCGTCGCCCCGGGTGTATCCTGGCCCGGTGGCTCCCGCCGCGAGGAACTTCACCTGATCGAGGCGCGCGCCTTCCTCGACCCGGCGCGCACGCGTGGCTTCGAGTTCTACGCGGGCGTCCCCTGCTCGTTCCTGACGCCGATCATCAACCGGGTCATCAGCGACCCCGCTCTCGGCTACGTGGGGGCCACCAGCGAGGGCGAGGCCGTCGCGGTGGCGGCGGGCGCGTGGCTCGCCGGCAAGAAGACCGTCGTCATGTGCCAGAACTCCGGGCTGGGGAACGCGGTCAACCCGCTCACCTCGCTCAGCGCTCCGTTCCGGATCCCGACGCTCCTCGTCGTCACCTGGCGCGGCCAGCCCGGCATCGGGGACGAGCCCCAGCACGAGCTGATGGGGCGGATCACGGGCAGCCTCCTCGACACCATGGGGATCCCGCACCGGCCGTTCCCGACGGCGACCGCGGACGTCGAGCCGCTCCTCGCCCTCGCCGAGGCCGAGATGGCCCGGTCGGAGCTGCCGTTCGGCCTCGTGATGGCCAAGGACACCGTCCGCGACGACGGCCTCGACGAGAAGCCGCTCGACCCGCGGCCACCCGGCGCGCGGCGCGACCTCCGGGAGCACGGGCCCCGCCCCACCCGCGCCGAGGTGCTGGAGCGCTTCCTCGCCGTCGTGCCCCCGTCGGCCGCCGTCGTGGCCACCACCGGCAAGTGCGGCCGCGAGCTGTTCACGCTGGCCGACCGGCCCCAGCACCTCTACCAGGTCGGATCGATGGGCTGCGCCAGCGCGATGGGGCTGGGCGTGGCGCTCCACACGCCACGCCCGGTCGTCGTGCTCGACGGCGACGGCGCGGCGCTGATGAAGCTCGGCAACCTCGCGACCATCGGGAGCCGCGCCCCGGCGAACCTCGTCCACGTCGTCCTCGACAACGGCGTCCACGACTCGACGGGCGGCCAGGCCACGGTGTCGCCGAACGTCGACTTCGCCGCCGATCGCGCTCGCCTGCGGCTACGCGACCGGCGCGAGCGCGGACAGCCTGGCCGGGTTCGAGCGGGCGCTCGAGGCCACCCGCGCGGACCCCGGGCCGCATCTGATCCACGTGCGGATCGCCCCGGGCTCCCTCGCCAAGCTCGGGCGGCCGACGATCAAGCCTCCGGAGGTCGCGCGGCGCTTCCGGCAATTCGTCACCGGGACCTGACCGAGCATGGCGGGAACCGCGGAAGGCTGGCGGGAGAATCTCGTGACGGACCCCGGAGAGATCGCGGGGATCGTCCGGGCGTGCCGCCGGATCGCCGTCCTCGGCATCAAGCCCGAGTCGCGCGGGGGGGCACCGGCCTTCTACGTGCCGGCGTACATGCTCCGCGAGGGCTACGACATCGTTCCGGTCCCGGTCTACTACCCGGACGTCGTGGAGATCCTGGGCCGGCCGGTCTACCGTTCCCTCCGAGCGGTGCCCGGGCCGATCGACATGGTCAACGTCTTCCGGCGCCCCCGGGACATCCCGCCCCACGTGCCGGACATCCTCGCCGCGCGACCGCGCGTCGTCTGGCTCCAGCTCGGGATCGCGCACGACCAGGCGGCCGAGACGCTGGCGCGCGCGGGAATCCAGGTCGTGCAGGACCGGTGCCTCATGGTGGAGCACCGGCGGCTCGCGTGACAGCGCCCCGCGGGCTCGCCGCACGGCTCGCGCCCATCGTGCTGCCGGACACTGACGGGCAGCCTCTGCGCCTTGGCTCCCTCTGGGCCGACGCGCCCGCGGTCGTCGTCTTCCTCCGGCACTACGGCTGAATCTTCTGCCGGGAGCACGTCGCGCAGTTGCGCGACCGCCAGGCCGAGTTCGACGCGCGGGGTGCCCGCCTCGCGGCGATCGGCCTGGGGGATCCCGTGTACGCCCGCGCGTTCCGCGAGGAAGCCGGGATCACCTTTCCCCTCCTCGTGGACGCGGATCGCGCAGCCTACCGCGCCGCGGGCCTCGCGTCGGCATCCCTGCTCCACGTGCTCCGGCCGGACAACATCGTGGCGGGGCTGAGAGCTCGCGCGGCCGGGCACCGCCAGCTCCGGAAGGGGCCGAATCCGTTCCAGCTGGGCGGCAGCTTCGTCTTCGGACCCGGGAACGTCGACCGCTACGCGCACGTCAGCCGGACGTTCGGCGACAACGCCCCGGTCTCCGCCCTAGTGGCGGTGCTCGGCCGCTGACCGCGCACCGTGCCCCGAGGCGGCGTCAGTCGGGATGGTAGACCTGCATCATCGCGCGCAGGTCCTGACGCAGCTCCTCGAGCGTCGGGCGACCGACGAACCAGCCCCCGTCGTAGATCTTGTGGATGGCGAGGTCCGGCCCCACCGAGAAGCTGTACGGGTACGCGATGCGAGGGTGCGCGCGGTCGGTCTCGTCGACGATGTCGAGCTTCGTGATGGCCCGGCGCCTGTGATCGCTCAGGAATGCGAACGTCGCGCCCAAGCCCGGCACGGAACGCCCCGCTGACCTCGGGCGCATCGGTGCTGATCACCGCGAGACGGCAGTAGTTCACGTCGAGCTCACGCTGGAATTCCGTCAAGTGCCGCAACTGGCACTGGCACTTCGGTCACCAGTACCCGCGATAGAAGCTGACGATGAGCGGGTACCCGGCGGCGAGCTTGGAGAGCCTCACGGGCTCCTGCCGATGATCGGGTAGCTCCAGGTCGGGAAGGTGACCGCCAACCACGAGGTCTCTACGCATGGTTGCCCCTTTCGAAGTGTGTCGAGCCTACCACCCCGAATGATCGAGGAATCGGGTCCGGTAACGCGGCTCGGGGAGCGGGCAGGTCTCGTAGCGGCCGAACAGGCGGTAGCGCGTGCGCGCCACGAGGTCGTAGCCGAGGTCGCGCACGCCCACCGGCAGAACGCGCAGCACCGCCGAGGCCCGCCACGGGCCGCCCAGGGCGCGGAGAATCCACAGCGCTGCGTCGGACTTTCGCAGCAACCGTTCGTCGGGGCGGCCGTATCCCAGCACGAGGTACAGGGTGTCGAGATCGCGGGGGTCGCGACCGTGACGGGACAGGATCTCGCGCGCGAGGGCACTCTGCAGCGCGGCGAAGCGGAAGCGGCCGGCGGGATCCCGGGCCAAGACGAACCGATTCAACCGGTTGCAGAGCCCGCAGACACCGTCGTAGAGAATGATGGGCGCGTCCCCGGCGGTCGGAGGCGAATCACTCACGCCGTTCCTCCCGGACCGGGCGGACGTGTGGTGGGACGGCATCCGGGAGGCACGGCGGCCACTCCGCGGTGAACCAGCCGCGGTAGCCGAAGAGGTCCCACCGCTGATGGAGATCCGGCGACTGGGTGAGGCGCCAGACATCCTCGAGCGGAGCCTGGATCGCGATCTCCACGAAAATTGGGTTTCCCCATCGCGCCCAGTCTAGCGTACGAACCGGCCGGACCGGCTCGTTGCGCGTTGCCCCGCCGGGCCCGCGTGTGCGACCATTTGCCGATGGCAGGCGAGCGGCAGCTCCACACGTCCCACTGGGGCGCCTTCGAGGCGGAAGTCTCGGACGGCGCGGTCGTCGCCGTCCACCCCCACCCGGACGATCCCGACCCCTCGCCGCTCCTCGGCAACATCCCCGCGAGCCTCCGCCACCGAGCCCGCGTCGCCCAGCCGATGATCCGGGCCGGCTGGCTCGACCGCGGCCCCGGCCCGGACGGGCGCCGCGGCGCCGAGCCCTTCGTGCCGGTGAGCTGGCCGACGGCGGTCGACCTCCTCGCGCGCGAGCTCCGCCGCGTCTACGACCAGCACGGCGGCGAGGCCGTCTACGGAGGCTCCTACGGCTGGGCCAGCGCGGGCCGCTTCCACCACGCGCAGAGCCAGCTCCATCGCTTCCTCAACTGCCTCGGCGGCTTCGTCCGGGGGGAGCACAGCTACAGCAATGGGGCGCTGACCGTGATCATGCCTCACGTGGTCGGCGACATGCGCGGCTACCTCGACCGGGCGATGGCCTGGTCGGTGATCGAGCGTCACACGGACCTCTTCGTCTGCTTCGGCGGCCTCCCGCTCAAGAACACGATGGTGAGCCCGGGCGGCGCAAGCCGGCACCCCCTGCGGGATCACCTCCGGGCGATGAAGGCCCGCGGGGCGGAGTTCGTGCTGCTGAGCCCGATGCGGGACGACCTGCCGGAGTTCCTCGGGGCCGAGTGGCTGCCGGTGGTGCCGGGGACCGACGTCGCCGTGATGCTTGCGCTGGCGCACACGCTGGTCGCCGAGGGGCGCGCGGACCGCGAGTTCCTCGCGCGGTATTGCGTCGGCTTCGACCGGTTCGAGAGCTATCTCCGGGGCGCGGAGGACGGGGCGGCCAAGACCCCAGAGTGGGCCGAGCGGCTGTCCGGAATCCCGGCCGAGACGATCCGGACCCTGGCCCGCCGGATGGCGGCGAAGCGGACCCTGATCAACGCGAACTGGTCGCTCCAGCGCGTCGAGCACGGCGAGCAGGCCCCGTGGATGGTCGTGACCCTGGCGGCCATGCTGGGCCAGATCGGGCTCCCCGGCGGCGGGTTCGGGAGCGGATACGGGTCGCTCGGGTACGTCGGGCGGCCGCCGCTGCGCACCCACCCTCCGGCCCTCCCGCAGCGGGCGAATCCGGTCCGGTCCGCCATCCCCTTCGCCCGGCTGGCGGACATGCTGCTCCACCCGGGTGAGCCCTTCGACTTCGACGGCCGGCGCCTGACGTATCCCCGGATCCACCTGGTCTACTGGTGCGGCGGCAATCCCTTCCACCACCACCAGGACCTCGCGCGGCTCCGCCGCGCGCTCGCGACGCCGGACACGATCGTCGTCCACGATCCCTACTGGACGCCGATGGCGCGCCACGCGGACGTCGTGCTCCCGGCAACGGTCACCCTCGAGCGGAACGACATCGGCGGCTCGCCGAACGACCCCTGTCTCATCGCGATGCGCCGGGTGATCGAGCCGTACGAAGAGGCCCGGAGCGAGTACGCGATCTTCAGCGACCTTGCCGGGGCGCTGGGGGTGGAGGCCCGCTTCACGGAGGGGCGGGACGAGATGGCCTGGCTCCGGCATCTCTACGAGACCTGGCGGGAGAAGGTCCTCCATCGGGGCGGGCCTGCCCAGCCCGGCTTCGACGAGTTCTGGGCCGCCGGGTCGCTCGAGGTGACGGACGCCGACGCCGACCTGGTGCTGCTGCAGGGCTTCCGGAACGATCCGGAGGGCGCGCGGCTCGGGACGCCGAGCGGCCGCATCGAGATCTTCTCGGAGACCATCGACCGCTTCGGGTACAAGGACTGTCCCGGCCACCCGGCGTGGCTCGAGCCCACCGAGTGGCTCGGCGCACCTCTGGCCGACCGCTACCCGCTCCACCTCGTCGCCAACAACCCCACGACGCGCCTCCACAGCCAGCTCGACGTCGGGGCGTTCAGCCAGGCCTCGAAGGTCCAGGGCCGCGAGCCGATCCGCATCCACCCCGCCGACGCGGAGCGGCGGGGGATCCGGAGCGGTGACGTCGTGCGCGTGTTCAACGCGCGGGGCAGCTGTCTGGCCGGCGCCGTCGTGACCGACGCCGTGCGGCCGCGCGTCGTGCAGCTCGCGACCGGGGCCTGGTACGACCCGCTCGACCCGGCCGATCCCGACTCCATGTGCGTCCACGGCAACCCGAACGTCCTCACGTTCGACCGGGGCACCTCGAAGCTCGCCCAGGCCTGCTCCGGCCAGCACGCCCTGGTGGAGGTGGAGCGCTGGACGGGTCCCCTGCCGCCGATCCGCGCCTACGATCCGCCCGCCGCCGAGGTTCGCCCCGGTCTCTAGCAGGAACCAGGCTTCGCGGCGCGATCAGGGAACAGCGTTGTCGTCCAGGGGTATGTGATGTAGGCTCATACACATGCGACGCACTCAGCTGCTGCTTCCGCCCGATCTACATCGGCGCGCGGCGGAGGCCGCTCGGGCCCGTAGACTCTCGCTGGGGAGCCTCGTCCGCGAGGCCCTGACCGAGTATCTCGCGCGCACCGGGACAGCACAGCCCGCGCCCGAGGCGGTCGACGGGGTGCTGCTCGACGATGCCTTCGACGATCCGGATCCCGATCCGAATCTGTCGATGGACGTCGACTTCTACCTCTACAATGCACCCCGGCGATCCCGGCAGCCTCGTCGCAGCGGTTCGAGTGAGTCGCCGCCCCTGAGCGCACTCCACGCCGTGTTCGTCGATACCGGAGCGTGGGTGGCGCTGCGGTACGGCCGCGATCAGCATCACGAGAGAGCTCGCGCCCTCGTGCGGCGACTCGAGACCGAGGGACTGGGCTTCGTGACCACCGAGTGGGTCCTGGCGGAGGCCGTCACGCTGCTCAAGGCGCGCGGGGCCGTGGATCAGGCGCTGGCGCTCGGTGACGCCGTCCAGAGTGGTCGGCTCGGGCATCTCGTCGAGTCCACGCCCGAACGACGCCGCCGCGCCTGGGAGCTCTTCGTCCGCTACCGCGGCCTCCGCGTGGGCTGGGTCGACTGCGCGAGCTTCGCCATCATGGACGAGCTGGGGCTGCGCCACTTCTTCGGGTTCGACGACGACTTCGTCCGTGCCGGGTTCGTCCCGTACCGGTAGTGCGTGGTCGAGCGCGATGGACCCGTCTACGCCGACGGAAGCCGCGTGATCTCCTCCGCCATGCGGATCACCTCGGCCGAGTAGGCCGGATCGGACGCGTCGGCGTTCTCGAGGACGCTGAAGAAGACGACCACCACCCCGGTGTCCGGGTTGGCCAGCATGTACTGGCCGCCGTACCCGCCGTGCCCCAGGCACCGCTCGCCGGTCGCCGTGTGGTTGCTGTACCGTTGCCAGCCGCGCGGCCCGGCGTAGGGCACGCCCGGTCGCGTCCGCGTCGTCTCGATGAACGCGCGGCTCCCCACCTCCCGCCCGCCCACGCCGCTGCCTGCCGCGGACGAAGAGGAGGGCATAGCGGGCGAGGTCTCGGGCGCTCACGCACGCGCCGCCGTTGACGATCGGCGTGCCCGCGCGGTCCGTGCCGATGTGGAACGTGCCCTCGAGGCCGGCCGCCTCGACGATGTCGATCAGCACGTCGCGGAGCGGCCGGCCGCCGACACGCTCGACGATCTCGCCGATCACGTCGGTGTTCGACGACTTGTACTGCAGGAACCCGGTCCGGTTCGTCACGTCCGCGCTGCGGATGCCGCGGACGAACTCCCGGTTCGCGATCTCGCGCCCGTCCGCCCCCGGCAGACGCCAGCCCATGGCGGCTTCCTGGAGGAACACGCTCGCGAAGGGGTCCCCGTAGTCCTCGGAGTAGTCGTTGACCACGTTCATGTCGAGGACGGCCTGCACCGTCGCGGTGCGCGTAGCCGGAGCCGATGTCCGGCAGATAGTGGCGCACCTCGCGGTCGAGCTCGATCTGCCCGCTCTCCACGAGCCGGCCCACCGCGAGGTTCATGGTGGTCTTCGTGATCGACTGGACGCTGTGCGGCTGATGAGGGCCGAAGTCGGGCGCGTAGCGCTCGAACAGGATGACGCCGTCCCGGGCCGCGACCATGCCGGAGAAGTGCGCGGTCCCCGTGAGGCGGCGGACGCTCTCGAGGTCCCCGATGCGGCGATCGACGATCTTCCCGAGCCGCAGCACCTCGGGTGCCCGGATGCCGAGGCTGTAGCGGAAGACCGTGTGCATGTTGTGGAAGGCGCGGCGGCGCCGGTCCGGCTGGTTCCATCCCGGGCGCCCCCCCTCCCCCACGACGAGGTCGGGGTTGCGGTCCATTCGACTCATCTTGGCGTCCACCAGTCTGCCTCCTCGCGATGAGATCGCCGCGCGGGCGCAAGCGACCGGCGCGCTTCCTGCCCGCTCAGGCCTTGACCGCTCGATAGTCGCGGAGCAGTCCGTTGAACAGTTCCTTCACTCCGCGCTGGACGAAGCCGGCCTCGTCGAGCGCCGACAGGATCGCTTCCGGACTCCCGCAGCTGTCGGTCGTGTCCCACCAGTAGCGCATCAAGGTGCGCATGTGCCCGTTCCGGGTCGCCGCGGCGAGCCCCGCTCCCACGACGGTCCGGATGTAGAAGCGGGACAAGGATCGGAGCGCGGCCGAGCGGGGGCGGGATACCTCGAGCAGGAGGAGGATGCCTCCCGGCTTCAGCACGCGGCGATACTCGCGGAACGCCGCGGCGAGATCGGAGACGTGGCGAAGGGCGTACCCCATGCTCACGAAATCGAACCGCGCATCCGGAAACGGCAGCTGCTCCCCCACTCCCTGGACGAGTGTGCGACACCGACCCCTCCGCGCCTCCTGGAGCATGCCGGCGCTGGGATCGAGTCCGACGACGTAGCCGGTCGAGCCCACGAGCCTCATCGCGCCCTGGGCGGTCAGCCCGGGCCCGCAGCCGACGTCCAGCACCGACATGCCCGCCCGGAGTCCCGCCCGGCGCAGGGACTGCCGGCGATACACCGGACCCATCCCGAACGCGGTGGCTCGATCGATCGTCCGGTACCAGGAGGCCGTTCGGTCGAAGAGATCGTTCACGAAGCGCTGGCGGGACTCGGTGGTCCCGTAGTACTCCGAGAGCGTCGGGTGCGGCGGGATGCTCACAGCCCGGTACGACCGTCGCTCGAGGACAGACGGTTCTTCTCGTGCAGCTCTGGGCGGGCCTCGGGGTGCTCGCCTCCGCATCGAATCGCGGCTCCACCATGGCGTCGCCTATCGTAGCAGGGACCCGTGGCGCCGCGGCTCGAGCCGGGACCGCTATCGCGGGCGCAGCATCAGGCAGTACTGGTAGGGCAGGAACGTGGCCTCGCGGACGAGGCGCAAGCCCGCCATGCCCGCGTCGCGGAGGAAGGTCTCCCGCGCGATGCGGCGCTCGAGCGGCGGCCCGACGGGCGTCTCCCGGCGATGGAAGTCGACGTTCACCAGGCGCCCACCGCTCCGGAGGAGCCGGGCGAGGCGCCGGAGATAGCGGGGCCCGCCGGGAAAGTGGTGGTACGTGTTCACGACGAGGACGAGGTCACAGCTCCTGTCGGGCAGCAGCGGGTCGTCGTCGCGCCCGAGAACGGGCGTGACGTTGGCGATCCGGGCGCGACGAAGGCGCTCGAGGAGTACCGGAAGCATCCGGGGCTCCACGTCGACGGCGTAGACGCGCCCCCGCGGCCCCACCGCCCGCGCGAGCCGACGCACGAGGTACCCGGACCCCGCGCCGATCTCGGCGACGGTCTGTCCAGGACGCAAGTCGAGCGCCCGGACCAGCCGCACCGGCCGCTGCCACCGGGCACGGGCGGGATCCTCGAGCCGACCGAGCATGAGCTGGAAGTCTCGCGGGTTGCCGTGGGCGCCGAATCCGCCCGGCACCCCGTGGCCGTGGTCCCGCGCACCGGCCCGGACGTGGCGATGTCGGCGGGCCATCGCTCAATCCCCGAGCCGCGGAGCCCGCCGGCCGCCCCACCGGAGCGACGCCACACGTCCCGCCGAGCTCATTCGGCGCCGGCGACCGTCAGACGCACCTCGCGCCGGACGCCGCGGAGGTCCATCTCGTAGGCCAGGCCCGCGACGGGCGGATGCGAGAGGTACCAGTGGACGCCGTGGATCGCCGCGGGCCCCATCGCCGCGAGGACCTCCGTCGCGAGGAAGCTCTCGAGCGGATGCACCGTGTAGACGTCGACCGCGGTCACGTCCGCCCACGTAGCGCCGAGACCCGTGAGCCGCGCCTGCATCACGCCCATCACGTAGGCGGCCTTCTCCCGCAGTGCATCCGCCGACGTCTCGTCGGGCCGGATGACTCCGGCACGCGAGGCCTGCCCGGGTCGGAGCTCGCCCGATCCCGCCGCCACGAACGTGGGCCGGTCGGTCGACTGACCAGCCGCCTGGGCCGCCACGGTGTACGAGAACGCGTAGAGCGAGGGCTCCGGCGGCGGGCTCACGACGGGCGCCACGTTGGTCCTCGCGATGGGGTTCCGCCCGTCCACCAGGAGCCCCCACTCGCCGAGCAGCTCGCGGTAGCCCCGGTTGAACCCGGCGAAGCCCGCGAACGTGAGCGGCGTCGGCACGCGCAGCTCGATGGCGCAGAGCGCGGTGCGCGGCCGTCCGAGCGCGCGGAGGCGCCGCTCGATCCGCGCGAAGCCGTCGCGCCACGGCACCGGCGCCTGGAGGGTCGCGTGGACCACCTCCCAGCCCGGCGTGGCGACGACGCCCGAGGAGTACGGCTCGCCGCCCGGCAGGAAGCGATAGCTCGGATCGGGCCCGGCCAGGAGGCTCGTCGCCGGCGCCGTCACGTCAACCCTCGGCCGGCAGGCCGAACGCCTGCCGCGTGTGGCGGAGGCCCTCCTGCTGGGGCGACCAGAGCCGTCCGCTGATCTGTCCGCCGTCCACGATGATGTCCTGGCCCGTCACGAACGACGACTCGTCGCTCGCCAGGAACACCGCCATGCTCGCGATGTCGTCGACCGACCCCGCCCGCGGGATCGGCTGGAGGGTGGCGAACCGCTCGGTGAGCCCGGCAGCCGCCTCGTCGGCGCGCTCCGGCGGCAGCCCGAGCGCCTTCAGGAGGATCCCGGTCACGATCGCGCCCGGGCGAGATGCAGTTGACGCGCACGTTGTGCTCGCCGAGCTCCATCGCCGCGCACCGGGAGAGCTGGACGACGGCGGCCTTCGCGGCGCTGTAGATCATCGACGACGAGTAGCCGGCCCGGCTGGCGGCCACGCTCGCGTTGTTGATGATGCTGCCCGACCGCTGGCGCGTCATGACGGGCGCGGCGTGCTTCATGCCGAGGAGCACGCCGCCGAAGTTCACCGCCATCGAGCGCTCGGCGGCGTCGAGCGGGATCGTCGCGACGCCGCCGCGCGGCCCCGGGCCGCCCGCGTTGTTGAAGAGGCAGTCGAGCCGCCCGAAGCGATCGACCGCGAAGCCGATCATGCGCCGGACGTCGTCCTCGCGCGCGACGTCGGTCCGGACGAAGTGGGCGCGCGCGCCGAGCGCCTTCACGACCGCCTCGCCCTCGGCCTCCCGGCGTCCGGCGACGACGACGGTGGCGCCTTCATCGACGAACCGCTCCGCGGTGCGCTTCCCCATGCCGCTCGTCGCGCCGGTGACGATCGCGACCTTGCCCTCGAGCCTGCCCATGCGCGTCTCCCCTTTGGTTCGTCGGCCGGGTCAGCGGCCGGTCCGGTGGGTCTTCGGCACGGGGGACATCATACCCTCGGCTGTCGTATCATGCGCCGCGTGACCCGGACATGGCGTCGTCGATGAAGCTCGGCTTCTCCCTTCCCGTGGCCGGCGCGTGGGCGACACCCGCCAACCAGGTGCGCGTGGCGCAGGAGGCCGAGCGTCTCGGCTATCACTCGCTCTGGGTCCTGCAGCGCCTGCTCTTTGCCGTGGCGCCGCAGAACGACTACCCGCCCATGCCCGGCCAGCCGTGGCCGTCCGCCTTCGAGTCCGTCGCGGATCCGGTCGTGTCGCTCGCCTTCGTGGCAGGCGCCACCTCGCGCATACGTCTCGGAACGAGCGTCCTCTGCATGCCCTACTACACACCGGTGATGCTCGCGAAACAGCTGGCCACGCTGGACCGCGTCTCGAGCGGCCGCCTCGACGTCGGCCTCGGCATCGGCTGGTCTCGCGACGAGTACGACGCCGTGGGCGTGCCCTTCGAGAAGCGCGGGCGGCGCGGCGACGAGTTCCTCGCCTGCCTCAAGGCCATCTGGACGCAGGATCCGGTCGAGTTCCACGGCGAGTTCTACCGGGTGCCGCGTGCGTTCGTCCGGCCCCGGCCCGTCCAGGTTCCGCATCCCCCCATCACAGTGGGCGGCTTCAGTATCGCTGGCGTCCGGCGGGCTGTGACCCACGGCTGACGGCTTCGCCGGCGGCGGCATGCCGTTCGACCGCATCGTGCCGCTGGTCCAGGAGATGCACATGGCTGCGGAGCGGGTCGGGACGCGATCCCGCCCAGCCTCCAGCTGGTGTGCCGCGGAACGTTCCGACCCTTCGACACCCCGCAGGGCCGTGACCGTCGGCCGCTCTTCGGCTCGATCGAGGAGATCCGCGAGGACGTCCGACGCTACGCAGAGTTGGGAGTGACCGAGCTCTTCCTGGAGGCGAACCTCACCCTGAACGATTGGCCGCTGGAGCGAACGCTCGAGGTCATGGCGGCGCTCGCGCCGAGACCACGGCCTCGGCGCGGGATGAGCCTCATGGCACCCCCTCCCGGGACCAGCCGCCTCGTAGCCGGCACCGCGGTGGTGACGGGCGGCAGCTCCGGGATCGGCCGCGCGATCGCCGAGGCCCTCGCCGCCGGCGGCGCGCCGGTGGCCCTGGTCGACCTCTTGCCCGAGGGCGGACGGGAGGCCGTCCAAGGCATCGTGGCCGCCGGCGGCCGGGCCGCGTTCTTCCAGGGCGACGTCAGCCGGTGGGAGGACGTCGATCGCGCCGTGACGGAGGCCGTCCGGGCCCTGGGTCCGCTGGGGATCATGGTGAACGCGGCCGGCGTCCTCGACGGCTACACCCCCGCCGACCGCATGGCGCCGGGACTCTGGGAGCGCGTCCTCGCCATCGACCTCACCGGCACGTTCTGGGGATGCAAGCGGGCGCTGACCGAGCTGGTGCCGGCCGGACGGGGGCGCATCCTCAACGTCGCCTCGGTCGCGGGACTGGTGGGCTCGGGCGGCGGGCCGGCCTACACCGCCGCCAAGCACGGCGTCGTCGGCCTCACCCGCCAGCTCGCCATCACCTACGCCGGCCGGGGCGTCACCGTCAACGCGATCTGTCCGGGCGCGATCCAGACCGCCCTCCGGGCCAACTCCGCGCGGATCCTCGGGCCCGACGCGCCGGCCACGATGGGCGGCGTCGGGGCCAGCGAGGAGGCCATCCGGGCGATCACGCCCGCGGGCCGGCGCGGGACGCTCGAGGAGGTCGCCGCCCTCGCCGTCTACCTGGCGAGCGAGGCCGCGGCCTACGTCACCGGCCAGGCGCTCGTCGTGGACGGGGGCTGGACCGCGGCCTGACGGGATCGCCCCGGCCGGTCGAAACGTCGTGCGGCCCTCCCGGTCGCGGCGGTAAGATTCGAGAGACGCCCATGCTGGTCAACTGCGTGGCCTACCAGGACGGCAAGCGCCTCGGCGAGATCACCCCGCACGAGATCCACGAGTACCTCAAGAAACCGGGCTGCTTCGTGTGGGTGGCGCTCCGCGACGCGACCGACGCCGAGCTGACCGAGATGCAGGAGGAGTTCGACCTGCATCCCCTGGCCGTCGAGGACGCGCGCCACGGCCACCAGCGTCCCAAGATCGAGGAGTACGGGGACTCGATCTTCGCCGTGATCCACACGGTCGAGCCGGACGGCGACGACCTGCGAGTGGGCGAGGTCGACGTGTTCGTCGGACCCAACTACGTGCTCTCCGCCCGGAGCCGCAGCGAGCGGGGCTTCGCGGACGTGCGCGCGCGCTGCGAGCGCGAGCCCGAGCTCCTCCGCCACGGCTCGGGATACGTCCTCTACGCGCTCATGGACGCCGTGGTCGACCGCTACTTCCCCCTGATCGACGCCATCGAGGTCGAGCTCGAGCAGATCGAGGAGCGGATCTTCGCGGGCGGGCGCCGCGCGCGCCCAGATCGAGGCGCTCTACGGCATCAAGCAGAAGCTGGTCACGCTCAAGCACGCCGTGGGCCCGATGCTCGAGGCGACCGGCAAGCTCCACGGCGGTCGCGTGCCGCAGGTGTGCGCGGGCATGGG
Organism: uncultured Candidatus Rokubacteria bacterium; assembly: GCA_963799055.1. GTDB lineage: Bacteria > Methylomirabilota > Methylomirabilia > Rokubacteriales > DASRDR01 > DASRDR01. Next base: position 87,637 of record CAWCVP010000016.1, on the reverse strand, counting down.
CGAGTACTTCCGGGACGTGTACGACCACCTGTCGCGATTGAACCAGTCCATCGACTCGATCCGCGACATGGTGATCACGGCCATGACGGTGCACCTGTCCCTCAGCACCATGCAGGAGAACGAGACGACCAAGCGGCTGGCCGCCTACGGCGCGCTGGTGGCGGTGCCGACGATGATCGCCGGCGTCTACGGCATGAACTTCGAGCACATGCCCGAGCTCACCTGGGGCTTCGGCTACCCGCTCACGCTCCTGAGCATGGCGCTGATCGACCTCTACCTCTTCTACCGCTTCCGCAAGGCCGGCTGGCTGTAGAGCGCGCTCCGGGCCCTTCCGCCTGCTTCCGACTGGCCGCCCACGATGATCACGCGACGCGCGCTGATGGCCGTCTCTCGCCGCCGGGCTGGTCCGCCCATCGCGCGCCGCGGCGCAGACGGCCGCCAAGACGCCCCGCATCGGCTTTCTCTCCCCCAGCGCGCCCTCGCCCCTCTCCGAGGGGTTCCGCCAGGGGCTGCGGGACCTCGGGTACGTCGAGGGGCAGAACGTCGTGGTCGTCTACCGATTGGCCGAGGGGACAGTTCGACCGGCTGCCCGACCTGGCCGCCAGCCTGGTCCGCGAGAGCGTGGACGTCATCGTCTCCCAGGTCACCCAGGCATCCCTGGCCGCCAAGAACGCCACCCGGACGATCCCGATCGTGATGGTGGCCGTCGCGGATCCCGTGGGCGCCGCGCCTCGTGGAAAGCCTGTCGCGGCCGGGTGGCAACGTCACGGGGACGTCCGCCGTGTCCGCAGACGTCGTCGGGAAATCGCTCCAGCTGCTCGTCGAGACCGTTCCGCGGGCCTCCAGGGTGGCGGTCCTCTGGAACCCGGCGAACCCGGTGTTCCAGACCCAGATGCTCCGGGAAACGGAGGCGGCCGCCCGCGCGCTGCGGCTGAAGCCTTCAGCCCGTGGAAGCGCGGACCGTCGGCGATCTCGATGCCGCGATCCAGACGGCCAGACAGGGCGGTGCCGGCGCGCTGATCGTGCTCGCGGACCCGGTGTTCACCGTCGACCGCGTCCGCCTCGCCGAGCTGGCGGCCAAGGCCCGGCTACCAGCCATCTACGGGATCAGAGAGGCGCCGGAGGCCGGGGGCCTCATGTCCTATGGCCCCGACTACTTCGACCTGAGCCGGCGGAGCGCGACCTACGTGGACCGGATCCTCAAGGGCGCCAAGCCCGCCGACCTGCCGATCGAGCAGCCGACCAAGTTCGAGCTGGTCGTCAACCTCAAGGCGGCCAGGGCGCTCGGTCTCGCCATTCCACCCTCGGTGCTCGGCCGCGCGGACAAGATCATCGAGTGACCCGGTCCGCGGCGTGCGGATCCGACTGGATCAGCGCGATCACGTCGCGGGCGGGGATCACCCGGATCGGCCGCCTCGGGTGAATGAGGTTCTGCCAGACCCAGTTGTGATGTCGCATCACGGATAGCGCGTCCACGTGCGGCCGGTCGGCCGTGGTGTGGCCGTCCTCCACCACCACCACCTCGTAGTCCCGGCTGGCCGCGGCCCGGATCGTCGTGTCGACGCAGAAGTCCGTGGCGCACCCCGTGACCAGCAGCCGGGTCGCCTCGCGCTCGCGGAGCGTCTCGTCGAGGTCCGTCTCGTAGAAGGCGTCGCAGGCTCGCTTGTGCACCACGGGGTCGCCGGGCCGGCGGTCGAGCGACGGGAGGAGCCGCCAGCCCTCGCTCCCCGGCTCGAAGGTGTCGCCCGGCGGCCCGTCGTGCTGGATGAAGACGACCGTCCCCCGCGCGTCGCGGACCGACCGGGCGAGGTCGTTGATGCGATCTACCACGCCATCGGCATCGTACCGAGGCGTGTCGGGGCCGAACAGGCCGGCCTGCATGTCGATCACGAGGAGCGCGATCATCAGCCGCCGATGACCCGGTCCGCCCGGGCCAGCACGTCCGGGGGCAGCGTCAACCCGAGCGCCTTCGCGGTCTTGAGGTTGACCACCAGCCGGAACTGCGTGGCCTGCTGGATGGGGAGCTCCGCCGGCTTCGCGCCCTTGAAGATCTTGTCGACGAGCACCGCCGACTGGCGCCAGATGTGCGGAAGGTCGACTCCGTAGGCCAGCAGACCGCCGGCCTCGCCGTACTCCTCGAAGCCGATGCTCGGCATGCGATGCTTGGTCGCGAGGTCGGCGAGACGTCCGGCGTTGGCCAGAAACAGCCCATCTTCGATCAGGACCAACCCCTCGGTCTGCTTCTGCGCGAGTTGAAAGGCGGCGTCCAGCTCGTCGAGCCGGCGGACACCCGGCTCCTGCAGCTGCACCTTGAGGGCTTGGGCTCTCTCCCTCATCGCGCGCAACACCGACGCCATCGCGGGATTGTCGGAATTGATGAGCACGCCCGCCCGGGACAGGCCTGGAATGGCGGCCTTCAGGAGTTCCAGCCGCTTCGCGCAGAGTTCGTCCCAGAAGAACGACGACCCGGTGATGTTCCCGCCGGGTCGCGCGTAGCTCGCGACGATTCCGCTCTCGACCGGGTTGCCGACGATGGCCATGACGATGGGGATGGTCGGAGTCGCCCGCTTGGCGGCGAGGGCCGCGGGCGTCCCCTGTGTGACGATGACGTCGACCTTGAGACCGACCAGCTCCGCCGCGAGCGCGGGCAGCCGGTCGTACTTGCCGTCGGCCCAGCGATACTCGATCGCGACGTTCTTGCCGCTCGACGTACCCGTGGTCTCGAAGGCCGAGGACGAACGCCTCCACGAGCGCGCGTGTAGCCGGCCGCCGAGGCGCCGCCCAGGAAGCCGATGCGGCGGGTTCCCGACCCCTGCGCCCGGGCAAGGCGCGGGGCGGCCAGAAGCGCGAAACCGCCCGTGCGCAGGAGCGCGCGGCGCCCGATCATCGGATCGCCTCGCCTCAGCTCACTTCTTGTCGGCGCCCGGGTCGCGCTCGAGCTTGAGCGCGGCCGAGTTGATGCAGTAGCGGAGACCCGTGGGCTCCGGCCCGTCGTCGAAGACGTGGCCGAGATGGCCCTCGCAGGCGGCGCAGAGCACCTCGGTCCGCTCGCATGAAGAAGCTGCTGTCGGTGCGCGTCTCCACGGCGCCCTGCTCGACCGGCTTGAAGAAGCTCGGCCAGCCGGTCCCCGAGTCGAACTTCGTCTCCGAGCTGAAGAGCGCCGTGCCGCAACCCGCGCACCGGTAGACGCCGGGCTCCTTCGAGTCGTGGTACTCGCCCGTGAAGGCGCGCTCCGTCCCGTGCTTCCGGAGGACGCGGTACTGCTCGGGCGTCAGGCAATGCTGCCACTCCTGCTCGGTGCGCGAGACCTTGTCGTCCTTGTCGGCCATGGCTCCCTCCTCTACGGGCAATCGCCGACGGCGTGGCGATCGGCTGCTCCCATCATATGTCGGAAGGACGTCAACGTTCGGGCGAGCGCCGGTCGACGAGGAAGACCGCGCCGAGCGGCGGCACCGGCCCCGGCGGCAGTGCCGGCGGCGGAGGATCCGGGGCGAGCTCGATCGCGAGGGGGCCCTCCTCCGCGTCCGGCTGGATCTCGGTCACGATCCGCATCGGCGAGCCCGGCCAGCGGAACACCAGCTCGCTCGTCCGTCGCGTGGGCGAGCGTCCCGCCGAGAGCCCGCTCCCACTGGACGCGGGCTCGCTCGATGGAGCGCACGCGCGTCCTGAGCCCGAGAACGCGAGCCGCCGCCGGCGGCTCCGGCGGGCCGGACGGGACCTCCCAGGGACGCCGACCGGAGCTCCCGTCGGACTGCCCGAGCTGCACGACGATCCCCTGGGCCTCCTTCGGATGGAGGTACGCGACGAGCCAGTCGGGATCCGACTCGTCGCGACCGACGAGCCGGTAGCCCTGGGCCTCGGCGCGCCCGGCCGCCTCGGCGAGGCTCGACACCTTGAAGGTGACGTGATGGATGCCGGGCCCCCGCGCCGCCAGGAACCGGTGGACGAACCCGTCCGCGCCCGCGGGCTCGATCACCTCGATGCGGCCGCCGCCGTCGAAGCGCCAGCAGGCCCAGCGGAACTCGCCGCCCGGACCGCCGGACTCCGGGCGCCCGCCGAGCCGGCCGACGAGGAAGTCCGTGGCGTCGGCGATGCGGGGCATCCCGATCGCGACGTGGTCGAGCTTGGTGACGAGCCCGCTCGGCATCGACCGTGTAGTGTACGCCACCCGCGTCGGCTATAGTGGGCGGCATGAGGCGCGCGCCCGCCGACCTTCGCGAGACGACCGACCCCGCGATCACCGAGCTGGTGGAATCCCTGCCCGTGACGGAGCCGGCCCCGGCCGAAGGGGTCTCCCTCGTCGCCGAGCCGGTGATCCTGCTCACGGGCTTCGAGCCGTTCGGTGCCCACTCCGCCAACCCGTCGCAGGAGCTGGCGAAGCTCCTGGACGGGCGCCGCGTCGGGCGCTGCGCGATCGCCGGGGCGGTCCTTCCGGTCCACCACGCGGAGGCCTCTCGCCACGTGGCCGCGCTTCTCGGAGAGCTCCAGCCGGTGGCCGTCGTCCACCTGGGGCTGGCCGAGGGCCGGGCGCGGCTCGGGCTCGAGCGCGTCGCGCTGAACGTGATGGACTACCGGATCGCCGACAACGCCGGCTACCGGGCGGAGGGCGAGCCGTGCGTGGCCGACGGGCCGGCCGCCTACTTCTCCACGCTCCCCCTCCCCGAGATGCTCGCCGCGCTCCTGGCCGAGGGCATCCCCGCCTACGTGTCGAACACGGCCGGGACGTTCCTCTGCAACCAGACCCTCTACCGGACGCTTCACGAGCTCACGATGCAGGAGCGGACGATCCCGGCCGGCTTCGTCCACCTCCCGCTCCTTCCTGCCATGGTCGCGACGAGCGGCCTCGACCAGGCGAGCATGGATCTCCCCCTGATGCTGCGGGGCGTCGAGACCTTGCTGCGCGTCGTCGCCGATTCCGTCTCGTGACCCTCAGGAAGGGCCGGGCGCTCGCGATCCTCTGGGCCGACGTGCCGGAGGCCGGGCGGGCCGATCTCGAGGGGTGGGCGGCGAAAGAGCCGCTCGCGTCGATCGATCCGGCGAGCGGCGTTCTGGCGGTGGGCCGCTACGCGGCGGTCTCGGGTGGGCCGGCCTTCCTCGAGATCCACGAGCTCCTCGGCGAGGACGCGGCTCGTCGTCGCCGCGAGCGCCGCGCGCCTCTCGGCGACGCTCCGCGAGCTCGAGCGGCTCGGTGCGACGGTCCTGGCCGGCGGCGCCCCGGACGGCGGCGCCCGCTCAGGCTCGACGGGGCCGGCCGGCGTCTACGGGCAGATCTTCCCGCCCGGCGTCGACGAGCGCGCGGCCGTGCACGGGCTGCCGCCCGCGCTCCAGATCGGCCGGATCGACATCCCGCCGGCGCACGAGGACGAGTTCAACGAGTGGTACAACACCGAGTACCTGATCGGGAACATGACGGTGAACGGCGTCTACGGCGCGCGGCGGTACCTGAACCGCACGGCCGGGCCGCGGTACCTGACGGTGTACGAGTTCGCTCACACCGAGGTCAGCCGGCAACCGGCCTGGGACCGCACGCGGTCGCAGTCGGTCTGGCGCCGCCGCATCGAGCGCTTCTGGGCGCACGCCTCGGGCTCCCCGGGGATCTACCGCCGCCTGGCCGCGCGCTGACCGCACCGAACCCGCCATCACCGTGACGATCGACGCAGTCGAGGTCGGTCACTACCGCATCCCGCTCCCGACCGTCCTCTCCGACTCCACGCACGGGGAGATCACCCACTTCGAGCTGGTGACGGCCCGCGTGCGCGCGGCGGACGGCGCCGAGGGGCTCGGCTACACGTACACGGTCGGGGTCGGGGGCGCGGCGATCCGGTCGCTCGTCGAGGATCTCCGGCCGCTGATCGTGGGCCAGGACGCCGAGCGGATCGAGGCCCTCTGGCAGCGGATGTGGTGGGGCTCCCACTACGTCGGGCGCGGCGGCCTGGCCGCGTTCGCCATCTCGGCGGTGGACACGGCGCTCTGGGACCTCCGCGCCCGGCGACGCGGGCTCCCGCTCTGGAAGGTCCTCGGGGGCCACCACCCGCGGGTCAAGGCGTACGCCGGCGGGATCGACCTCCTGTTCCCGCTGGACCGGCTCCTCCGCCAGACCGACGACAACCTCGCCAAGGGCTTTCGCGCGATCAAGATGAAGGTGGGCCGGCCCCGCCTCCGCGAGGACGTCGAGCGGGTCCGGGCCATGCGGGAGCGGCTCGGGCCCGACATCCCGCTCATGGTCGACGCCAACATGCGGTGGACGGCCGACGAGGCGATCCGCGCCTCGCGCGCGCTGGCCGCCCACGAGGTCTTCTGGCTGGAGGAGCCGACGATCCCGGACGACGTGCCCGGGCACGTGCGCATCGTCAGGGAGGGCGCGCTGCCCGTCGCCGCCGGCGAGAACCTGCGGACGGTCCACGAGTTCGAGCGCTTCATCGGCGCGGGCGCCGTCTCGTTCCCGGAGCCCGACGTCTCGAACGTCGGCGGCGTCACGGCCTGGCTCAAGGTCGCCCACGTCGCCGAGGCCCACAACCTGCCCGTCACCTCGCACGGCGTCCACGACCTCCACGTCCATCTCCTGGCCGCGGTCCCGAACGCCTCGTACCTCGAGGTCCACGGCTTCGGGCTCGAGCGGTTCATCGCCCACCCGCTGGAGATCCGCGACGGCGAGGCGGTCGCGCCGGATCGGCCGGGCCACGGCGTCGAGCTCGACTGGAAGGGCCTCGAGGCCCTTCGGGTCCCGTGACCGGGTCGGCGCATCGCGTTGGACCACTCCACCCACGATCGCCGGTTGCGCCGCGAGGCCCGAGCTCGGCTGAACCATCTCGATTTCGACTGGAGGCCTGGGGCATGAGGGCTCCCCTGCCCGTCCGCACCATCATCCTGACCATCGCCCTCCTCGCTGTGCCGCTCGCCGTCCAGGCCCAGAAGGCGGCATCGAAGTCACGGTCGCGCCGGCGGACGCCCAGCCGCCGAAGCTTCCTGCGGATCGGCATCGCTCATCCGCGCTCGTTCCCCGCTGCCACCTCGTCCCGCATCGACGCGTTCCGCCAGGGCCTTGAACGGAGCTGGGCTACGTCGAGGGGCAGCAACCTCGCCATCGAGCTTCGGTATGCGGACGGGAAGGTTGATCGCTTGCCCGGCCCTGGCCGCCGAGCTCGTGCGTCGCACGGTGGACGTCATCGTCGGCCGGCGTGGCCGCAGGCCACCCGACCGGCGAGGAGCGCCACCGCGACGATCCCCATCGTCATGGTCGCAGGACTGCCGATCCGGTCGAAGACGGCTTTGTCGCCAACCTGGCCCGGCCCGGCGGAAACGTGACCGGGCTGTCGATCCTGTCCTCGGTGGCGGCCAGCTCGACGGAAAGCAGCTGGAGCTGTTGAAGGAGCTCGTTCCCGAGGCTGCTCGCGCGTCGCCGTGCTCGGCGGATCCGACTGTCCCGGAGCCGAGGCAACGGTCCTGACCGTCAGTCGCGGCTCGAGCGTGCCATCGGCGACAGGTCGTGCATCGTCAAAGCTCGCACGCAACCTTGACTTGCGGATGCCGACCTGACAGGGAGACTGCGTTCGAAGCTCGAGCCAGCGAACGGGCGGGCGGCGCCGTCCTCTTCAGCTGCAACAGTCGCCATCGCCTTGTCCCATCGGGCGCGCATCGCGGAGCTGGCGGTGCCGAGCCGATCTCCCCGTGATGCACCAGATCCGGGATTACGTGGACGCCGGCGGCCTGGTCGAGCTACGGGATGAGCGTGCTCGATGCCTGTCGGCAGCCGGGCCGCCCTGTACGTCGACAAGATCCTCAAGGGCGCCAAGCCGGCCGAGCTGCCCGTGGAGCAGCCGACCACGTTCGAGCTGGTGATCAACCTGAAGACCGCGCAGAGCAGCTCGGCCTCACGATCCCGCCGTCGGTACTGGGCGGGCGGACGAGATCGTTCAGTGATGGACTGACCGAGTCATAAGTTGAATCCTGGAGCCAGTTTGAGCCCATGAGGGTGAAACCCGGCTGGAAGATGCGAATCGGCTGGAAGGATGTGATGGACCCCGATCGCCTGGCCATCGTCGACGCCCACCAGCACTTCTGGGACCTGTCCCTCGGGAAGCACCCCTGGCTCCGGGACGAGCCGCCCCCACCCTTCCGCTACGGCGACACGCGGCCGCTCCGGCGGAGCTATCTGCCGGCGGACTACCGGGCCGACGCCGGCGCGTACCGCGTCGTGGGATCGGTGTACGTCGAGACGGAGTGGGACCCGACCGATCCCGTCGGAGAGACGCGATGGGTTCAGGACCTGGCCGCCCGGGAGGGGTTGCCCAGCGCCGTGGTCGCGCAGGCGTGGCTCGACCGCGACGACGTCGAGGACGTGCTGGCGCGCCAGGCCGCCTGTCCTCTCGTCCGCGGCATCCGCCACAAGCCCGCGCGGCGCCGTCCCCGGACGCGGTCGTGCCGGGCGCCCCGGGGTCGATGGGCGACCCCCGGTGGCGCGCCGGGTTCGCGCGGCTCGCGCGCCACGGGCTGTCGTTCGACCTCCAGACGCCCTGGTGGCACCTTCAGGAGGCGGCGACGCTCGCCCGTGACTTCCCCGACACGCAGATCGTCCTGAACCACACCGGCCTGCCGGCCGACCGGAGCGCGGAGGGCCTCCGCGGCTGGCGGGAGGCGATGGCGACGCTGGCGGCCCAGCCGAACGTCGCGGTGAAGATCTCCGGGCTCGGCGTGCCCGGCCAGTCCTGGACGGCGCGAGTCGAACCGCGAGGTGGTCCTGAGAACGCTCGACCTCTTCGGCGTCGACCGCGCGATGTTCGCGTCGAACTTCCCGGTCGACGGCCTCGTCGCGCGGTTCGAGACGATCTACGACGGCTTCCGGACGATCGTCCGCGACCTCACGGCGACGGACCAGCAAAAGCTCTTCGGCGAGAACGCAGTCCGGATCTACCGGCTCGACGCCCCGCTCGAGCGCGCCGCGAGCGTGGGCCGCCACGGGGCCGAGCGGGCGCCATGATGGGCTCGAGCCGGCCGCCCGGACCCGGTCGTTCACGCGCGGCCCTGGGAATCGGCCTCGTCGTGGGGCTCGCCGCGTCGACGGCGTGGGCCGCGTCGCCCGAGGCCGGCTCCGCCGGCCCGGTCCTGTTCGGGCTCGCCGTGCTCGTGGTCGCGGCCAAGGCCGGCGGCCTCCTGGCCGAGCGGTGGGGCCAAACGGCGGTGCTCGGCGAGCTGATCGTGGGGATCGGCCTCGGCAACCTCCTGCCGCCCCTGTTCGGCGACCAGGGCATCCGCTTCGTCCAGAGTGAGCCCACGCTCCACGTCCTCGCCGAGGTGGGCGTCCTCATCCTGCTCTTCGACGTCGGGCTCGAGGCCGATCTGCGGGCCCTCGCCCGGGCGGGCCCGTCGTCGGCGCTGGTCGCCCTGATCGGACTGGCCGTGCCTTTCGCCCTCGGCTGGGGGGTCACCGCCTGGCTCCTTCCGGAGAGCGCACATGCTGGTGGGCGTGTTCGTGGGGGCGACCCTCACCGCGACGAGCGTCGGCATCACCGCGCGCGTGCTGAAGGACCTGGGCGTCATGCGCCGGCCGGAGGCCGAGACGATCCTCGGCGCGGCCGTCATCGACGACGTCCTGGGGCTCATGGTGCTCGCGGTCGTGAGCGGGCTGGTGCAGGCGGCGAGCGGGGGCGGGCCCGCGCCATCCGCCGGCGCCATCGGCTGGATCCTGCTCAAGTCGCTGCTGTTCCTGGGACTCACCATCGGGGCGCGGGCACTGGCTCTCGCGACCCATCGTGCGCCTCGTCGGGCGCACGGGCCACCGCAGCATGCTCCTGATCGTGGGGCTCGCCCTCTGCTTCACGTTCGCCTTCGTGGCCGAGCGGATCGGGCTGGCGGGGATCGTGGGCGCCTTTGCCGCCGGGCTGTTCCTCGATCCGTATGGGGAGGGCGTCCGCGCGCCGGCCGAGTCCGAGACCCTCAACGAGCTGCTCCGGCCCCTGTCCGAGGTGTTCGTGCCGCTCTTCTTCGTGCTGATGGGGATCCAGGTGCACCTCGGGAGCCTCGCCGACCCCACCGCGCTCGGTCTCGGCGCGGCCCTGGTCGTGGCCGCGATCCTCGGCAAGCTCGCCTGCGCCCTCGGCGTCCTCGATCGCGGCATGAATCGCCTGGCGGTCGCCATCGGCATGATCCCCCGCGGCGAGGTGGGGCTCATCTTCGCGGGCATCGGGGCGAGCCTCCAGCTCGGCGGGGCGCCGGTCCTCTCGCAGGGCGTGTACTCGGCGGTCGTCCTGATGGTGCTGGTGACGACCCTCGTGACGCCGCCCGGACTGCGATGGGCCTTCGGACGCCGCCCGGCGGGTTGAATCGCGGCGCCAGTCGTCGCCCGCCCTTGACACCCTCGCGCGGAGCGTGCTAACGGGCACTAAGGATCCCGTCCCCGTACACGGCCCCTGAGGCGCGCGAATCGGTCCTCGCGATCCACTTGGACACCAAGTGAGGAGAGGAGAGTCGCCATGACGCCCGTCACCATCAACGGCCGGCGCCACGACATCAACCTGCCAGCGGACACGCCGCTCCTCTGGGCGCTGCGCGACGAGCTGGGGCTCACCGGCACCAAGTTCGGCTGCGGCATGGCGCTCTGCGGCGCCTGCACCGTGCACCTGGACGGTCAGGCCGTCCGGTCGTGCATGACGCCCCTGTCGGCGGTGGCGAACAAGAAGGTCACCACCATCGAGGCCATGGAGGCGGATCCGGTCGGCAAGGCCGTCCAGACCGCCTGGATCGAGGTCAACGTCCCCCAGTGCGGCTACTGCCAGTCCGGGCAGATCATGTCGGCGACGGCGCTCCTCAAGCGCAATCCCGAAGCCGACCGACGCCGACATCGACGGCGCCATGGCAGGGAACATCTGCCGCTGCGGCACCTACACGCGCATCCGGACCGCCGTCAAGCAGGCCGCCGGCCTGCAGGGAGCGAAGTCATGAGCCCGCTCGTGGGTCCGGCCACCGTCGCGACCGCACCGCCGTGACGATCGCCAACGTGAGCCGGCGGGGATTCCTCCAGGGCGTGACCGCCCTGGGCGGCCTCGTGCTGGCGGTCGGATATCCGAGACCGGCCCGCGCCGACGACCCGCCGAAGTACGGCGCGGACGGCATGCCCAACGGCTGGGTCGACGACCCCCTCGCCTTCGTCGCCATCGCGGACGACGGCACGGTGTCGATCGTCTGCCACCGCTCCGAGATGGGACAGGGCGTGCGGACCGGGATGCCGATGATCGTCGCCGACGAGCTGGAGGCCGACTGGAAGCGCGTGAAGGTCGTCCAGGCGCCGGGGGACGAGAAGCGCTACGGCAACCAGGACACCGACGGCTCGCGCAGCACGCGCCACTTCTTCGATCCGATGCGCCGCTGCGGCGCGGCCGCCCGCGCCATGCTGGAGGCGGCGGCGGCGGCCCAGTGGAAGGTGCCGGTGGCCGAGGTCGAGGCGAAGAACCACGAGGTCGTGCATCGGCCGACGGGCCGGCGCCTCGGCTACGGGGCCCTGGCCAAGGCCGCGGCCCAGCAGCCCGTCCCGGCCCGGGAGACGCTCCGTCTGAAGCACCCCTCGCAGTTCCGCTACATCGGCAAGGGGCAGATCAAGCTGGTCGACGGCCGCGACATCGCGACCGGCAAGGCGCAGTACGGCATCGACACGCGGCTTCCCGACATGCTCTACGCCGTCATCGCGCGCCCGCCGGTCTACGGCGGCACGGTCGCGAGCTACGACGACAGCGATGCGCTCAAGGTCCCGGGTGTCGTCCGGGTCGTCCCGATCGAGGGAAGCCCTGCTCCGCCCGAGTTCAATCCCCTGGGCGGCATCGCCGTCATCGGCCGGAACACCTGGGCCGCGATGCAGGGCCGCAGGGCGCTGCAGATCGGCTGGGACGACGGGCCGAACGCCGACTACGACTCCGCCGCGTTCAAGGCCACGCTCGAGGAAGCCGCGCGCAAGCCGGGTCCCGTCGTCCGCGACGACGGGAACTTCGACACCGGCATCGCCGGCGCCGCGCGCCGGTTGAGCGCGGAATACTACATTCCGCACCTGGCGCACGCGACCATGGAGCCGCCGGCGGCCGTGGCGCGCATCGTGAACGGGAAGTGCGAGGTGTGGGGCTGCTTCCAGTCCCCCCAGGCGGCCCGTGACCTGGTCGCGAAGCGACTGGGCATCCCGCCGGCGGACGTGACCGTCCACGTCACCCTGCTCGGCGGCGGGTTCGGACGGAAGTCGAAGTGCGACTACGGGATCGAGGCGGCGGTGCTGTCGCAGGCGATGGACGGCAAGCCGGTGAAGGTCACGTGGACCCGCGAGGACGACCTGCACCACACGTACTTCCACACGGTCTCGGTGGAGCACCTCGAGGCGGGCCTCGACGCGCGGGGAAAGCCGGTCGCATGGCTCCACCGGAGCGTCGCCCCGACGCTCATGTCGACCTTCGACGCCGACGCCAACCAGGAAGCGGCCCTGGAGCTCGGAATGGGCGTGATCAACGTCCCGTTCGCGATCCCCAACGTCCGCATCGAGAACCCGGAGGCCACCGCCCACACGCGGATCGGCTGGTTCCGCTCGGTGTCGAACATCCCTCACGCGTTCGCGATCCAGTCGTTCGTCGCCGAGCTCGCCGCCGCGGCGGGCCGGGATCCGAAGGACTTCCTGCTGGATATCATCGGCCCGGCGCGGTGGATCAGCCCGTCGACCCTGAAGGACACCTGGAACCACGGCGAGAACCCCGAGCGCTACCCCGTCGACACCGGCCGCCTGCGCCGCGTGGTGGACACGGTCACGCGCGAGGCGCGGTGGGGCCGGACCGATGCCGAAGGGCCGCGGGCTTGGCCTCGCCGCCCACTACAGCTTCGTGACCTACGTGGCGACGGTCGTCGAGGTCGCCGTCGACGAGAAGGGCGCCTTGACGATTCCGCGCGTGGACATCGCGGTGGACTGCGGCGCGAGCGTCAACCCCGACCGCGTCCGTGCTCAGATGGAGGGCGCCTGCGTGATGGGCATCGGCATCGCGACGGCGTCGGAAATGAGCTTCAAGGCCGGCCGGGCCGAGCAGGGCAACTTCAACACCTACGAGGTGACCCGGATCACCGGAGCGCCGCGGGAGATCCGCGTCCACATCCTCCCCGGCGACTTCGACCTGCCGCTCGGCGGCGTGGGCGAGCCCGGGGTGCCGCCGATCCCGCCCGCCCTCTGCAACGCCATCTTCGCGGCGACCGGCAAGCGCATCCGGCGCCTGCCCATCCGCGATCAGCTGAAGGCCTGAGCGTCCGGCGGCACGGTCGAGGCATCGCCGGCGCGCGCCCCTCGAGTCCCGGGGGGCGCGTCGCCGGGCGAGGCGGTCAGAGAAGCGCGCGCTCGAGCGACGCGATGAACTGGACGCCGGGAACCGTGCAGCGGCTCAGCCGCTCGTCGTTCGTGATGAACAGATCGACCCGGGCCGCGCCGGCGCAGGCGAACTGGATCGCGTCCCGGCGCCCGAACGGTCCGGTCCTGCCGGATCTCGGTGTAGAGCCGCGCCGCGTCCCGGTCATCCGCGAGGCCAACGCCGCCTACGTTTCTGCCAGCCCGGCCTTGCGCAGCCCGTCGAGAAAGCGCTCCATCCGTCGGGTCGATCGTCGCCCGCCCCGCTCAACCGGGGCGGATGTTCTTGTTGTGGTGGAAGGCGTTGTCGGGGTCGTACTTGGCCTTCACCTCGGCCAGTCGCCGGTAGATGTGATCGCCGTAGGCCTCTCGAACGCGGCTGGTGTCGTCGTCGGAATCAAGGAAGTTGACGTAGACGCTCCCGGCGCGGTGCGGTTGGAGGGCTTGGAGGAACCGCCGCGCCCAAGCGGTCTCGGCCGCGGCGTGCTTGCCGGACTCGTCAGGGAGCCACACGGCGTCGATGATGATGTTGTGGGCCACGTCCCGACCGGCGTAGGCGGTGGCGTCGTGGGGAACTCGGGCGACGGCGCCACCCATGTGGAACATCGCCGAATACGACCGGGGCGAGCTGGCGCCGTAGGCGTGATCGGCGATGACGGCGATGGCGTCGTCGGAGAGGCCGGTGAGGTTGGTGGACTTCCAGTAGTAGTGCCACCCGTGGAGGACGGTGTCGTCGAGGCCGCCCTGGAAGGCGACGTAGGGCGTGGGTGAGAGCAGGTCCACGAGCGGCGTCCCGAGCCGGCGGAGGGTCCGCACCGCACGCTCGCCGTCTTCGACGGCGCCGGCGTAGCAGCAGGCCACGGCGATAGCCGGCCGCCAGTGCAGGTCCTCGGGGATGACCGGCAGCGGGGGGACGGTGCCGAGCCTGATGACGGTGCCGAGCTCGTCGGGCGCTTCGGCGGCGAAGTCCCGGTAGAAGCGCAGCACGTCGGTGGTGTCGTCGGCCGCCCAGAAGACGGGTCCGGCCATCACGGTCGGGCCGACGGGGTGCAGGCCAACTGGAACGTGGTGACGACACCGAAGTTTCCGCCGCCGCCTCGCAGCGCCCAGAACAGGTCGGGGTGTTCATCGGCGGACGCCCGGACGATGCTGCCCTCGGGGGTGACCACCTCGGCGGCCAGCAGGTTGTCGACGGTGAGCCCGTGTTTGCGCATGAGGAAGCCGATGCCACCGCCGAGGGTAAGCCCGGCGACGCCGGTGTGGCCCACGATGCCGCCGGTGGTGGCCAGACCGTAGGCCTGCGTCTCGTGGTCGACGTCGCCCCACAGCGCACCACCCTGCACCCGGGCCGTGCGGCCGGCGGGGTCGACCCAGGTGGCCCGCATCGCCGAGAGGTCGATGACGATCCCGTCGTCGCACACCGCCGTGCCGGCCACGTTGTGGCCCCCGCCCCGGACGGCGATCACCAGGTCGTGGTGGCGGGCGAAGCGCACGGCAGCGACCACGTCGGCGGTCCCGCTGCATCGGGCGATCAGCCGGGGGCGCCGGTCGACGGCGCCGTTCCACACGGCTCGGGCGGTGTCGTAGTCGGCGTGGTCAGCGGTGATCAGCTGGCCCCGGAACCCGTCGATCTCCATCGCGGTTACCTCCTTGCTCAGATGGCCGACTCGCTCCGTGGTCGGTGTCGTGGTCCTCGTCTCTCGACGGCCCGGGGGCAGGTCGAAGACGTCTCGTTCGGCGGTCACCCTCGTCGTCATTTCCCGTCCCTCCTGTGAGCCTGTCCGGGACTGTCCTCGCTCTCCGAGCGACCCGGGGGCCGCTTCCATGGAGACGAGGATACGAACCAGCGGCAGGGCGACAAGTACAGTAGATGGACCGCCCAGGGCATCAGCAGGCCCGCAGTCACCGGGGAGCGTGCGCCCGAAGGGAGCCGTGAAGTCCACGAAATGGACTTGTGGCATCTGACGCGAGCGCCCTAGACTTGGGCCCGATGATCAGGAGGTGCCGGCCATGGCAGGATACGGTCAATTCTGTCCCGTCGCGAAGGCTGCCGAGATCTTCGCTGAGCGGTGGACCCCTCTCGTCCTGCGCGAGCTCCTCGCCGGGAGCCACCGTTTCAGCGACCTCCAGCGGGGTGTGCCCCTGATGTCGCGCACCCTCCTCGCCCGCCGGCTCCGTGAGCTCGAGGACACCGGCGTGATCCAGCGCATGCCCAAGTCGAGCGGGCGAGGGGCAGAGTACTACCTGACGGCGGCCGGCCAGGAACTGCAGCCTGTCATCGAGAACCTCGGCGAGTGGGGTCAGCGCTGGGTGCGGCAGGAGGTGGAGCCCCAGGACCTCGATCCGAGCCTCCTCATGTGGGACATCCATCGCCGCCTCAACGTCAACCGCCTCCCGTCTGGACGCGTGGTTATCCAATTCGACTTTCGGGGCGTGCCAAGGAGCTGCCGGAGCCAGAAGACGTTCTGGCTCATCCTCAAGCGCCCGGAGGTCGATGTCTGCCTGAAGGACCCCGGGTTTGGGGTCGACCTCTTCGTGAGTGCGGACCTGTCGGCACTTACCAGGGCGTGGCTCGGTGATATCCGGCTGACGGAAACCATGCGGTCCGGTCTCGTCACGGTCGAGGGGCCACGGAAGCTGGTCGAGGCCTTTCCGGGCTGGCTCGCGCTGAGCGGCTTCGCCGGCGTTGAGCGGCCCCGGCGTGTCGCCGCGTCCTAGCGTCGGCCGTTTCCCTCGTTCCCCCAGGGGACCGCGATCCGCGAGGCCAGCGCGGCCTACGCTTCTGCCAGCCCGGCCTTGCGCAGCCCGTCGAGAAAGCGCTCCTGATCAACCGCGCGGCGGAAGGGGCGCGTCAACCGGGGATCGCGCAGCGTCAACCCCGGGAACTGCCGCACGCACTCGTCGAGGGCGGCCCGCGCCTCGTCGAGGCGCCCCGCGTGTCCCAGGGCTGACGCCAGGATGGCGTGGGCGTCGGCGAAAGCCGCATTCCATCCGATGGCCAAGCGCGCGCTCTCCGCGGCGCGATCGAATCGCTCCGCGCCCAGATGCGCCCAGCCCTCCACGACCCGCCAGATCACCATCAAGAGGTCGCGCGGGCTCAGCCGCATCGCCTCCTGCACCGTCTCGATCGCCAGATCGTGGTCGCCACCGAACGCGTGGACGACCCCGACGTATCCGTGCGCGAAGCTCGAGTTCGGGTTCAGCTCGATCGCGCGCCGCAATCGTCGCATCGCGTCGTCGTGTCGTCCCGAGAACAAATCGTGGATCGCCAGCGATGTGTGAGCCGCCGCATCCTGATCGTCGGACTCCACCGCCCTCTGCGCCAGCTCGCTCATGCGAGCCATCGCGGCCGGCGGCGAGTCCGTCCAGCCAAAGATGGCGGCGAAGTGAAGGGAGAATGCCAGGTCGCCGAGGGCGACCGCGTTGTCCGGCTCGTGAGTCAGGAGCTCCTCCAGCAACCGGCACGCCTCGCGGAAGTCCACCGCGGTGAATCGCCTGATGTGCCAATGGGCGCGCATGATCCGATCCCAGCTGTCCAGCTCGGCGGCCGTCTTGCCCTTCGAATGCTGGATCTCCGCCATCACGATGCCGGGCGCGATGGACCCGATGATGTTCCGGGTGATCTCGTCCTGGACCGCGAACAGGTCGACCAGCGCACGGTCGTAGCGCTCCGCCCACACGTGACGGCCGCTCGTGGCGTCGATGAGCTGGGCCGTGACCCGGATCGTCGTGCCGGCCCGTCGTACGCTCCCCTCCAGCACGTAGCGGACGCCGAGGTCCTTCGCCACCTTCCGCACGTCGAGCGCCTGGCCGCGGTACGTGAACGACGAGTTCCGCGCGATCACGAAGATCGAATGGAACCTCGACAGCTCGGTGATGACGTCCTCGCTGATGCCGTCGGCGAAATACTCCTGCTCGGGATCGCCGCTCATGTTCGCGAACGGCAGGACGGCAACCGAGGGCCGGTCGCGCCGCGCGACCGCAGCCTGGCCCACGATCCGGCGGGGGCGACGCGACCTTCACCTCGTACGCGCGCAGCGAGGCCATGTTCTTGACCTCGCGCTCGCCCAGGTCCACGAACGTGACGGCGAGCCGGTTCCGCACCGCGCCCTGCACCGCGTCCGACACGGTGATTCCGCCAGGCGCGGCGAGTCCCTCCAGCCGGGCCGCCATGTTCACGCCGTCGCCGTAGACACTGCCGTCGGGCTTCTCGATCACGTCGCCGAGATGCACCCCGATGCGAAAGCGCATGCGTCGACCTTCGGGCACCGCGCGCGCGGCGGCCTCGAGGGCCTGCTGAACCGCCAGTGCCGCCGACACTGCCCCCGTGACCGAGTCGAACACCGCGAGCACCGAATCGCCCGCCATGTCGATGACCCGGCCCTGGCTGGATTCGATCTGAGTGCGGAAGATCAGTCGCGCGGCGTCCAGCGCGGCGACGGTCGCGCGCTCGTCCGCGGTCATCAACCGCGAGTAGCCCACGACGTCAGCGGCGAGGATCGCCGCGAGCCGCTGCCTCCCACCGGACTCCGTCAAGTGGTGTCCCGCTCCCGTCGTCGTGGATCCGTTCGAGGTACGCCGCGATGCTGTCCCCCTTGCACGCGCCGGAGAGTCTCACAGAAGTGCAGGCGGGGTGTCAACACAGACGCGGAGAAAGCGGGCCGCCGTGCCGCTGGCCATCCGCGCCCCCCGGATACAAAGTCGGGATGTACCATTACCTCTATCAATGAAGGAGTGTATCCGTCAATTTTCTGGGCGGTGGGCGAGCCGCGGCCGGCCGGATAGACTGGAGCGGCCGTCCGGGACCGCCGCCCCCCTCCCCCACGACCGGAGGACAGAGCCATGCCGGATCCCTCCCTGCCGTTCGACTCCATCACCACGCTCGCCGCGAAGATCCGCGCCGGCACGCTCAGCCCGGTCTCGCTGACGGAGGCTCTCCTCGAGCGCATCGCGGCCCTGGACGGTCGGCTCCACGCCTTCATCGCGGTGACCCGCGAGCGCGCCCTGGCCGAGGCCCGCGCGGCCGAGCTCGCCCTCCGCGGCGGCCAGGACCTGGGCCCGCTCCACGGCATCCCCTACGCCGCGAAGGACCTCTTCGACGTCCGCGGCGTCGCGACGACGGCGGGCACGCGCCTCCTCGCGGGCAACGTCGCCCGGGAGGACGCGGCCGTCGTGCGGCGGCTGGCCGGCGCCGGCATGGTCCTCGTCGGCAAGACCTACACGGTGCAGTTCGCCTTCGGCGGCGTCGGCATCAACCACGACCAGGGCACGCCCCACAACCCGTGGCACGCGACGCCCCACGCCCCGGGCGGCTCGTCGAGCGGCTCGGCGGTGGCGGTGGCCGCCGGGCTGGTCCCCATGGCGCTCGGGAGCGACACCGGCGGCTCGGTGCGGCTCCCGGCCGCGCTCTGCGGGACGGTCGGTCTCAAGACCACCGTCGGGCGCGTGAGCCGCGCCGGCGTCTATCCCCTCTGCTGGACCCTCGACTCCGTCGGGCCGCTCGACCCGGACGGTGGAGGACGCCGCCCTCGTCTATCAGGCGATCCAGGGCGTCGACGCCCGCGACGAGACGACCGCCGGCATCCCGCCGCACGACGTGCTCGCCCGGCTCGGCGCCGGCGTGCGCGGGCTTCGGCTGGCCCTGCCCGAGACCCTCTTCTTCGACGAGGTCGACCCCGAGGTCGAGCGCGCGGTGCGCGCGACCGCCGACGTGTTCCGGTCCCTCGGCGCCCATGTCGAGAGCATCGAGGTGCCGGAGGCGGCGGAGGCGATGTCCGAGCAGAAGCGCGCCTTCGCCATCGCGGCCGAGGCCTGCGTCTACAACGCCCGGTTCCTCGACGAGCACTTCGACGAGCTCGATCCGGTGGTCGCCCACCGGATGATCGTCGGGCGGCAGCTCTCCGCCCCGGACTACTTCGGGCTCATGCGCCAGTGGGCGGAGCTCCGTCGCCGGCTGGCCGCGCGGCTCGCCGACGTGGACGCGCTCCTGGTCCCCGCGACGCCCATGGCCGCGGGGCCGCTGGCCGAGATCGACCGGACCCGCGAGTCGTACGCGCCAGTGGAACGGCCGCTACCTGCGGAACACGGCGGTGGGGAACATCCTGAACCTCTGCGGCGTGTCCCTCCCGTGCGGCGCCACGCGCGGGGGGCTCCCGATCGGGCTGATGGTCTACGGGAAGCCGTTCCAGGAGGACATGGCGCTCCGGGTGGCGCGGGCCTACGAGCAGGCGACGGACTGGCACCAGCGCCATCCCGACCTCGCCTGGGCCGCGGGCGGCGCGCGCCGCTGACCGTCCGACGGTGCCGGAGCCCGGGGCCGAGCCGCGTCGAGCAATCGGACCGGAGGCGGGCACGAGCCCGGCCCGGGAGCGGCGCTGGGGCCTGATCGGCGGGACCCTCGGCTCCCTCTACGGCGTGGGCGCCGGGCTCGTCGCGATCGTCGTGGAAGGGGCGCCGTGGTGGCCCACCGGCACCTATCCCCCGTTCTTCGTGACGCGACGGCTCCTCGTCTTCGACGTCTACATGATCGTCGCGCTGGCCACCGGCCTGGGCTTCCTCGTCGCGGCGCTCGTCCTCGCCCGCAAGAGCCGTTACCCGCGCACCGACGCGAGCGGCGCGGCCCTGACGGGCTTGATCCTGGCCGCCACCAGCGGCGCCATCCTCTTCACCCGACTCCTGGCCATCGTGCAGAGCGGGTAGCGCGAGCGAGGCAGACATGAGACTCGAGGGCAAGGTGGCACTGATCAGCGGCGGCGCGCGCGGCATGGGCGCGAGCGAGGCGCGCCTCTTCGCCCGGGAAGGCGCGCGGGTCGTCATCGGCGACATCCTCGAGGCCGAGGGCCGGGCGGTCGAGGCCGACATCCGGGCGAAGGGCGGCGAGGCCCTCTTCGTCCGGCTCGACGTCACCGACGAGGCCGACTGGGACCGGTCGGTCGCCCGGACGATCGAGCGATTCGGCAAGCTGGACGTCCTCGTGAACAACGCGGGGGTCAGCGCGCTCGGCCGCATCGAGGACACGACGGCCAAGGACTGGGATCACGTCATGGACGTGAACGCCAAGGGCGTCTTCCTCGGCACCAGGGCCGTCATCCCCGCCATGCGCCAGGCCGGTGGCGGCTCGATCGTCAACATCTCGTCCCAGCTCGGTCTCGTCGGGACCGACAACAGCAGCCCGCAGTATCAGGCCTCCAAGGGCGCCGTCCGGCTCCTGACCAAGGCGACGGCCATCCAGTACGCGAAGGAGGGCATCCGCGCGAACTCGGTCCACCCCGGGCCCATCGTGACCGCGATGACCGAGCGGCGGCGCGCCGATCCGGAGCACTACCAGCGCATGCTCTCGCGCATTCCGCTCGGCCGGTTCGGCGAGGCGGACGAGGTCGCCTACGGCGTGCTCTACCTGGCCTCGGACGAGTCCGCGTTCGTGACCGGGAGCGAGCTGGTCATCGACGGAGGATGGACCGCGCAGTAGCCGGCCGGCGGGATGTCGCCGAGGCGCCACCCTGACGCCAATCCGGCGACACGAGACCGGTGACCGGGTCTCGACAAACCTACACCACGACGATCTAAATCGCGCCCTGGCATCGCTCTTGCTCCGATTGAAGGTGGTTGCGGTCCGCTTTGCGGAGCGCGAAATCGCGTGTCCACGTCGAGACAGCGCACCGCCGACTCGGCGCGGACGAGGGAGATCAACGATGAAAGCTCGCAATGCATGGGCGGCCGTCGTCGCCCTGATGCCCGTGCTCGCCGTAACCGGGCGGCGAGAGCCGATCACATCAGCGATAGCTTCGCCTCGCAGGTGAGGCCGCCCGGTTCGGTGGTGATCCACCCGGCCCCGGCGACCCGTTGCCGCCGGTGGTCGTCCAGCCCGGGCAGTCCATCATCGTGCAGCAGTCCGGGCAGCGCGGCGCTGGCGACGGTCGTCCAGCCCGCGTCCCCGCACGATCCAGGCCGAGGACCTCGAAGCGAACGAGGTCCGAGCGCACACGATCTACGCCAACAAGATCGAGGCCTCGGAGATCCAAGGGGCCATTCACCCGACGGCCAAGGTGCGTCTGACGCTCGGTCTCCGACCTGAAGGCGGCGACCGTCGTCACGTCGCTCCTCTACGCCGATACGATCAAGGCGCATCGCGTGATCGCCGATCACATCTTCGTGCGAGAGCTCGAGCGCCGCTGACCGGTCGCCAGTCCTCCCGCGTCAGGAGCCGAGGGGCTCCCGACCCTCTCCACTCGTCCTACGTCTGCTTTCGGCGCAGGGTGCGCAGCGCGGCGGCCAGGCGCTCGCAGGCGTCGTCGATCTCCCGCGGCGTGTAGGCCGCGTAGCCGAGGATCAAGCCGCCGCGCTCCCCGCGCCGGGCGGGCCGTGCGCGGAAGCCCGAGAGGGGCGGCGCGTCGACGTCGCAGGCCATGGCGGCCTGGCGGCGGCCCGGTCGTCGACCCCGGCGGGTAGCCAGCCCAGGAGGTGCATGCCGGCCTCCGCGGGCGTGACGTCCAGAAGCCCGCGGAGGGCACGCCGCACGGCTCGCACGAGGGCGGCCTGGCGCTCGGCGTAGAGCGCGCGCGTCCGTCGGACGTGGCGGGCGAAGTGCCCGCCGTCGATGAAGTCGGCGAGGGCGGCCTGGGTCACCGAGGGCGAGTGCCGGTCGGCCAGGGCGCGGGCGGCGACGAAGGCATCGACCAGCTCGGGGGGCACGACCAGGTAGCCGAGCCGGAGGGAGGGAAAGAGCACCTTGCTGAAGGTCCCCACGTAGATCACGCGCCCCGCGGTGTCGAGCCCCTGGAGTGCCGCGAGGGGCCGCCCCCCGTACCGGTACTCGCTGTCGTAGTCGTCCTCCAGGATCCAGGCGCCGCTCCGGCTCGCCCACTCGAGGAGCGCGAGCCGGCGGTGGAGGCTCATCGTCACGCCCAAGGGATACTGGTGGGACGGCGTGACGTAGACCAGCCGGGCGTGGGGCGCCTGGCGGGCGCCCCGTCCGACGTCGAGCCCCTCGCCGTCCACGGGGACCGGGGCGAGACGGATGCCCGCCGCCACGAGAGCCCCACGCGCCCCCGGGTAGCCCGGGTCCTCGACCCAGGCCGTGTCGCCGGGATCGAGGAGCACGCGGGCGGCGAGGTCGACCGCCTGCTGGGCGCCCGTCACGACGATCACCTGCCCCGCCTCGCAGCGCACCGCCCGCGCCTCGCGGAGGTACGCGGCGATCGCGTCGCGGAGCGGCGCGTAGCCGGCCGGGTCGCCGTAGTCGAGGAGCTGGCGCGGCACGCGCCGCCATCGTCGGGCGACGAGACGCGTCCACAGATCGAACGGGAAGAGCTCGAGCCCCGGTAAGCCGGGGCGGAACGGACGGGCCGCCACGGCGCCCCGCGCGAGAGCGGCGCGCGTGCCCACGAGGAGCGCCCCTCGGCGCGACAGCCGGGGACGCCGGCCGGGTCGCTCCGCGGCTCTCGCCTCCGGGTGCGCCCGGAGGAGCGTCTCGGGCAGCGTGGACGCGACGGTCGTCCCCGCGCCCACGCGCCCTTCCACGTAGCCCTCGGCGAGAAGCTGCCCGAACGCCGCGAGCACGGTGTTGCGAGAGGCGCCGAGATCCGCCGCGAGCGCCCGCGTCGACGGCAGGCGCGCGCCCGGCCGGAGCCGGCCCGACAGGATCGCTTCGCGGAGCCCCTCGTAGAGCTGACGGTGGAGCGGCACGCCCACGCCGCGGTCGAGGCCGAGCGCCCCGATCGTCACGACCGCCCGGCGCTTCGCCATGCCGCCATCCTACCCAACGGGGTCAGGCCTTGACTTCCATACATTTCAGCGAAGAGCCGGCGGCGAAGTGTATGGAAGTCGAGGCCTGACCCCCTCTAAGATGAGCAGCGTGAGCGAAGCCTTCGCATGCCAGAGCGCCCGGAGCCGGCGAATCCACCTCCGCGGCCTCGGGCTCCACGTCCTCGAGTGGGGCGGCCCCCACCCATCGGGCGTCTTGCTCCTCCACGGGGGCGCGGCGCATGCCCACTGGTTCGACGCCGTCGCCGCGGCCGCTCGCCGAGGGACGGCACGTGGTCGCCCTCGACCAGCGAGGTCACGGGGCGAGCGACTGGGCAGAGCCGCCGGCCTACGCCACCCGTGACTTCGTCGCCGATCTCCTCGGGGTCCTCGACGGGCTCGGCTGGGAGCGGGCGGTCCTCGTCGGCCACTCGATGGGCGGCCACAACGCGATCGCGGCGGCGGCGTGGCATCCCGAGCGAGTCAAGGGTCTCGTCATCGTGGACTCGCGGCCGACGATCCCGGCCGAGCGGCTCGCCCAGATGAAGGAGCGCGGGGCGCGGCCTCTCCGCCGGCATCCGACGGTCGACGCGGCCGTCGCCACCTTCCGGCTTCTCCCGCCCGACACGGTCGCGGAGCCCGCCCTCCTCGCGCACCTCGCGCGGGAGAGCGTCGCCTGGCGGGACGGCGCGGTGAGCCTCCGCTTCGACCCGGCGTGCTACGCGGCCCGCGAGCCGGTCGACGCCTGGCCCCTGCTCTCGCGCATCACCGCGCCGACCCTCGTCGTCCGCGGGGAGCGGAGCCCGATCCTCCCCCGCCCGATGGCGGACCGGCTTTGCGCCGAGGTCCCCGGAGCGCGGTTCGCCGAGATTGCCGACGCGTACCACCATCTGGTGCTGGATCGGCCTGGGCCCTTCGTCCTCGCCCTGCGAGGCTTCCTCGAGGACCTCGACGCCGGCGAGCCGTGGATCGACCGGACGGCCCGGCCGGTGGCCTCGTGACGGCCTGGCACCGGTGACCGCCGCTCGCCGATCGCGCAAGGTCTACGTCGTCACCGCACCCGCGTCGGTCCGCGGGATCTACGACACGTGGGAGGCATGCCGGGCGGCCGTGTCCGGCAAGGCCGGCGCCCGCTACCAGGGCGTGTCGGGGCGCGAGGTCGCCGAGGCGATGCTCCGCGGCGAGGGTCTCCGGCTCGAGCCGGGCGCCTACGCGTTCGTCGACGGCAACGCCATGGGCGGCATCGGGGTGGTCCTGGTGGAGCAGGCGGAGGGAGAGCCCGCCTCGGTCCGTGACCTCGCCACGACCGTCTACGCCGTCTTCGGGCCCGCCGGGATCCCGAGCCTCGATACGCGATCGAAGATCACTGCGGCCACCGACAGCCTTCAGAACATCCTCGCGGAGCTCGGCGGTTTGTACGTGGCACTCCGGGAAGCCCCTCCCGGCTCGACGCTGACCGTGGTGCACGACTACGAGGGCGTCGGGGCCTGGCTCGAGGGCCGATGGAAGACGAAGAACCCGCTCGTCGCCGACATCGTGGCGGCGTGCCGGGCCCTCGTCGAGGCGAAGGGACTCCGGGTGCGCTTCCGCCACCAGCGCGGCCACGAGTCGACCTTCGCCGGCCGCAACGACTTCGCCGCCTACAACGCCCGCGCCGACAAGCTGGCCACCGAGGCCGGGGTCAGACCTTGACTTCTACGAGCAGTCTCTGGCAGCGCCGTCCTGAGCGAACTGTTCCGGAAGTCACAGTCTGACCCCATTGACGCGCGGCCCGGTCCGGGCGAATTGTTGGAAGTCAGAGTCTGACCCCAAGGAGGCGCGCATGTGCTTCGACCAGGACTCGAGACCGCCCATCACCCCGATCGCCGGCGGCGCGACGGATGCCCGTGACTTCACCCTCCAGTCGGCGGACGGCACGCACTTCGCCGCCTACGGCGCGCGCGCGACGCGGCCGACGGGCGCCGGCATGCTGGTGCTCCCCGACGTGCGCGGTCTCCACACGTACTACAAGGAGCTGGCGCTCCGATTCGCGGAGGTCGGCGTCGACGCGGTCGCCATCGACTTCTTCGGCCGCACCGACAAGACCGGCGACCGGAGCGACGCCTTCGAGTACCTCCCCCACGTGGGCCAGACGACGCCGGCCACCCTTCAGGCCGACGTGGCGGCCGGCGTCGCGTACCTGCGCTCGAAGGAGGGCGGCCAGGTTCGCGCGCTCTTCTCCGTCGGGTTCTGCTTCGGCGGGGCCCTCTCCTTCCACCAGGCGGCCAGCGGCCTCGGCTACGCGGGCGTGATCGGCTTCTACGGCTGGCCGCTCGGGCTCCCGCGCTGGCCGGATCGGCCGAAGCCGATCGACGCGGTGTCGCGCTTCCGGTCCCCGGTGCTGGCGATCTACGGCGGGGCGGACCCGGGCATCCCCGCGAGCGCGGTGGCGGAGTTCGACCAGGCCCTGGCGCGGGCGGGCGTCCAGCACGAGTCGGTCACGTACGACGGCGCGCCCGCACAGCTTCTTCGACCGGAAGCAGACCGAGTTCGCCAAGGACTCGGCCGACGCCTGGCGACGGGTCCAGGCGTTCGTGCGCGGCCACACACCCTCGGCCTGATCGAAACCAACACGACCCGGCCCGGCTCCGGTCAGCGCATCGGCAGCCGGCCCGGGCGGCTCCCGGCGTGGTGGCGAATGAGTCAGCCTCCCTTGACGACTCCCTTCGTCGCCGGCCCACCGGTGCGAGTCGCCGGCGCTCCTCGCGGGCCGCTCGCCGGGCTGACGTTCGCCGTCAAGGATCTCTTCGACGTGGCCGGCCACCCGACCGGCGGGGGCAACCCGGACTGGGCGCGACAGCATCCGATCCCGACACGCCACGCGTGGGCGGTCCAGCGTCTGCTCGACGCGGGCGCGACGCTGATCGGCAAGACGATCACCGACGAGGTCTCGCTCGGCATCCTCGGCGAGAACCCGTTCGACGGCACGCCGCTCAATCCCGCCGCACCCGAGCACGTGCCCGGGGGGTCCTCCTCGGGCTCGGCCTCGGCCGTCGCGCAGGGCCTGTGCGACACCGCGCTCGGCACCGACAGCGGCGGCTCGGTGCGCGTGCCGGCGAGCTTCTGCGGACTCTACGGCATGCGGCCGACCCACGGCCGTCTCGACCTCGCCGGCATGATGGCGCAGGCGCCCAGCTCCGATACCGCGGGCTGGTTCGCGCGCGACGCCGAGACCTTCGCTCGCGTCTCGTCGGTGCTGCTCGACGAGCCGATCGTTCCGGCCAGCCTGCCCACCACGCTCGTCGTCGCGGTCGACGCATTCGGCCTGGCCGACGCCGAGACTGCCGCCGCCCTCGAGCCCATGGTCCGATCGCTGGCGATGCTGGTGGGGCACGTGCGCGAGGACCTCCTGGCGCCGCCGGGGCTGTCGGTCTGGGCGCGGGCACAGCGCACGCTACAGTCCAGCGAAGCCTGGCTGACGTTCAAGGACTGGCTCGATCGCGACAATCCGCGCCTGGCCTTCGGCGTGGCGCGCGGTCTCGTCACCGCGAGCGCGGTCTCCGACAGCGAGCGCCAGTGGGCCGCGCTGATGCGCGCCGAGGCGCGCGCCCGCCTGGCCTGGCTGGCGCCGCCCGGGACCATCGTGTGCATGCCGACGACGCCGTTCCCGGCGCCCCGCAAGGGGCTGTCGCTGGCGACGCTCGAGCCGCTCCGCGGGCGCATCGCCTGCCTGGCCGCGCACGGCGGCCTGACGGGCGTGCCTCAGGTGAGCCTGCCCGGCGCGACCGTCGACGGGCGGCCGGTCGGCCTGTCCATCGTGGGCGGTCGCGGCACCGACGCCGCCCTGGTCGCGACGGCCCGGGCCATGGAGATCGAGCGATGAACGATGTGACCCCGAACATCCCCGAGGTCGTGGCGGAGGTGCGCGCGCGCTTCGAGCGGTACGAGCAGGCGCTGATCGACAAGGACGTCGCGGTGCTCGACGCCACCTTCTGGGACAGCCCGCACACGATCCGCTACGCGCTCAGCGAGAACGGCTACGGCTTCGCCGAGATCCACGCGCATCGCGTCGCGCGGCCGCCCGGACCGGGGATCAAGGAACAAGCGCATCCGCCTGGAGATCCTGACGCTCGGTCGCGACCTCGCCATCGTGAACCTCGAGTTCAAGGTGCGCGGCCGCGAGCTGATCGGGCGCCAGAGCCAGACATGGGTGCGGTTCCCCAGCCTGGGCTGGAAGGTGGTCGCCGCTCACGTCTCCACGATGAACGACGCGCCGCTCGGGTGAGCGGCCGGTTCACGCGTCAGCGCGCCAGCAGCCGGCCCGGTCGGCTGCCGGTGTGCTGGCCACCGGCGACCACGGGCTCGCCGTTGACGAGCACCCAGGGAATCCCGCGAGGATATCGGTGGGGCTCGCTGAAGGTTGCCGTGTCGGCGACGGTCGCGGGGTCGAAGACCACGACGTCGGCAAAGGCGCCCGGCGCGAGACGGCCTCGGTCCCGCAGACCCAGCTTCCCCGCCGGCAGGCTGGTCATCTTGCGGATCGCCTCGGGGAGCGACAGGAGGCCCTGGTCCCGGACGTAGTGGCCCAGGAGGCGCGGGCACGTGCCGTAGTTCCGGGGGTGGGGCTTGCCCGTGCCGTACGGGCCCCGGGCCGCCCGGCCTTCGCCGTCGGAGCCGATCATGACCCAGGGGCGCCGGAGGCCGAGCGCGACGTTCTCCTCGCTCATCATGAAGAGGATCATCTCGGCGTCGCCCTTCGCCTGGCGGAGGACCTCGATCGTCGCCTCGGCGGGCGGCACGCCCAGTCCGGCGGCGATCTCGGCGAGGGTCTGACCCTCGTACGCGGGGCGGGCGGGGCACCCTGAGATGGCGATGCCGTCCCAGCCGGCATCGCGCGCGATCCCGGGGCCGTCCAGCGCCGCCCGGATGCGCGCGCGGTCGGCGGGATCGGCCAGCCGCGCGAGGAGCGACTCGCGGCCGCCCACGTGAGCCCAGGAGGGCAAGAGGGTGCTCAGACCCGTGCTGCCGGCCGGGTACGGGTACATGTCGGCGGTCACGTCGAGGCCTTCCGCGCGCGCCGCCTCGATCAGCTCGATCGCCTGGGCCATCTTCGGCCAGTTCGGCCGGCCCGAGGCCTTCAGGTGGCTGATCTCCACCGGGACCATCGCCCGGCGCCCCACCTCGATCGCCTCGGCGATCGCCGGGAGGAGCGTGTCGCCCTCGCCTCGGATGTGGCTGGCGTAGAAGCCTCCGGCCGCGCCGGCGGCCCGGGCCAGCTCGACGATCTCGTCGGTGTCGGCGTACACGCCGGGGGCGTAGATCAGGCCGGTGGAGAATCCGACGGCCCCCTCGTCCATCGCGCGCCGGACCTCGGTCGTCATGGCCCGGAGCTGACCCGCGTTCGGGCGCTCGTCGCCCGATCCCATGACCAGGAGGCGGACCGTCCCGTGTCCGACGAGCGGCGCGACGTTGATCGAGAGGCCCTGGCGTCGTAGACCGTCGAGGTAGCTCCGGAAGGTCGTCCAGTCCCAGGCGAGCGCCGGCAGGGCGAGTGCGGAGGCGTCGATGACGTCCTGGCGCCGGTCCGGCGTGAGCGGGGCCGCGCTCGCCCCGCAGTTGCCCACGACCTCCAGCGTGAAGCCCTGGTGGACCTTGCTGTCGGCCGTCGGCAGCCCGGGAAGGACGAAGTCGGCGTGCGAGTGCATGTCGATGAACCCGGGCGCGACGACGTGGCCGGTGGCGTCGATCACCCGGGCCGCGCTGGCGTCGGGCAGGAGGTCGATCGCCTCGATGCGGTCCCCCGCGATGGCCACGTCGGCCCGCCGTGCGGGCCGGCCGGTCCCGTCGATCACGGTCCCGCCCCGGATCAGGATGTCGAGCATGGCGCCTCCGTCCACGGCCTCTGGCCGTCCGCAAATGGTACGTCGCGGACGAACCGTTCTACAACCGAGGGACCACCTCGGCGGCCAGGGTCTCGAGCTGCTCCAGCTCGTCGAACACCGGGTTCAGCATGAGGAGCCGGGCGCCGGCGGCGGCGATCTCGCGGAGCCCGGCGACGCACTGGTCGGCCGAGCCCCACACCGACACCTCGGCCGCCAGCTCGGCACGCCCGTAGAACGCGGCGAAGTACTCGGCCAGCCGGCGCCCGGCGCGCTCCCGGTCGCGGTCGACGGCGACATAGACGCGCTTGCCGACGTCGAGCGTGCCGGGATCGCGCCCCGCCTCCTCGAGGAATCCCCGCAGGATCCCCATCTCCCGCGCGAACGTCGCCGTGGAGGCCGACCCCGCGCCCATGAACCCCATGTTCCACCGGACCGCCCGGCGCAGGGCGTCGGGGTGGTGCGCGCCGAGCCAGAGCGGCGGGTGCGGGCGCTGGACCGGCTTCGGCTCCATCGCGGCGTCCTCGAGCTGCCAGAACTCGCCCCGGAACGTCACGCGCGGCTCGGTCCAGAGGGCTCGCATCAGCTGGATCCCCTCGTTGAACCGCGCCACGCGCCGGGCCGGGGTGATGCCGTAGGCGGGATAGACCTTCGCGTTGCCGCCCATGCCCACGCCCACGTCGAGCCGACCCCCGGAGAGCTGATCCACGGTGGCCAGGCTCTTCGCCAGGTGCACCGGGCTCCGGATCGGCGTGAGCAGGACGGCCGTGCCGAGCCGGATGCGCTCGGTCACCGCGGCCGCCCACGCGAGGAGCTCGACGGCGTCGAGGCTCGGGATCGCGCCGAGAACCTGCTCGACGACCCACGCGCTCTCGAAGCCGAGCGCGTCGGCCCGCTCGAGAAACCGCCGGATCTTCGGCCGATCGATCTCGCCGGCCGTCCACGTCTGAGGGATTCCGACTGCCAAGCGCACGCGTGCGGTCATGTCTCTCCTTCCGGGATCAGGCCCCGAGGCGCGCGAGGGCGAACCCCAGCGCCAGCGCCGAGCAGATGTCCTGCAGGTAGCGCGGCCTGGCCGCGCCCAGATCCCGTCGCAGCTCGTCGAGCGGCACCGAAACCACCTCGATCTCCTCGAACTCGTCCGGCCGGGGCGCCGTCACCGGGCGCACGTCGCGCGCGAGGAAGAAGTGCCCGCGCACCCCGGACAGGCTCGGAAACACGAGATGCGCCCCGAGCGGCTCGAAGGCCTCGCCGTCGTGGCCCGTCTCCTCTCGGAGCTCCCGGCGCGCGGCCGAGGCCGGCGCCTCCCCCGGCTCGACGAATCCGGCGGGCAAGGTGTGGGCGACGTCCCCCACGCCGTGCTTGTACTCACGCGAGAGCAGGACGTCCCCCGACGGCGTGAGCGCGACGGTCATGGCGAAGTCACGCAGCTCCATGTAGTACATGTCGGGCGAGAGCCGGCCGTCCGGCAGCCGGCAGCGATCCTGTCGGATCGAGAGGAACCCCGAGCGGAACGCCCAGTGGGACTCGACCGGCTGCCAGCGCCCGATCCGATCGGCGGACTCACTGGACCAGCCGGCCCGGCATCGCCCACGGCCACTCCGCGGCATGCCGCGTCTCGAACGCGTCGATCTCCGCCGCGTGGCGGAGCGTCAGCCCGATCTCGTCGAGCCCCTCCAGGAGGGCCTGCTTCCGGAACGGGTCGATCTCGAACCGGTGCGACGTCCCGTCCGGCCCCGTGACCGTCTGGGCGGGCAGGTCGATCGTCAGCGTCGCGCCCGGCGTCGCGTGAAGCGCCTCGCGAAGGCTCGCGACGGTCTCGGCCGGCAGCCGCACCGGCAGGAGCCCGTTCCTCAGGCAGTTCTCGTGGAAGATGTCGCCGAAGCTCGGGGCGACCACGGCGCGGATGCCCGAGCCGGCGAGGGCCCACACCGCGCCCTCCCGCGAGGAGCCGCAGCCGAAGTTCTCCGCCGCGACGAGGATCCGCGCGTCGCGATAGGCCGGGCGGTTCAGCACGAACGCGGGATCCTCCGTCCCGTCCGGGCGCAGCCTGAGGTCGTGGAAGCAGAACTGGCCGTAGCCGACGTCGCGCGGCTTCCGGAGAAAGCGCGCGGGAATGACCCGGTCGGTGTCCACGTTGGGGAGGTCGAGCGGCGCGGCGACCGCCGACACCCGAGTGAAGGGCTCCATCGGTCATGTCGAGGGCTCAGCCGGCCGGGCCGAGCCGTCGCACGTCCGTGAGGCGCCCGGTGACGGCCGCCGCCGCCGCCATGGCGGGGCTCATGAGGTGGGTACGCGCGCCCGGCCCCTGGCGGCCCTCGAAGTTCCGGTTGGAGGTCGACGCGACGCGCTCGCCGGGGCGCGCGGCGTCCCCGTTCATCGCCACGCACATCGAGCAGCCGGGCTCGCGCCACTCGACGCCCGCGTCCCGGAAGATCCGGTCGAGGCCCTCGGCCTCCGCGGCCCGACGCACCAGCCCCGAGCCGGGCACGGCCATCGCGGGCACGACCGCCCGTCGCCCGCGGAGGACGGCCGCCGCCGCGCGGAGATCCTCCAGCCGGCCGTTCGTGCACGACCCGATGAAGACGCGGTCGACCGCGATCGCCTCGAGGGCCGTCCCCGGGACGAGCCCCATGTACGCGAGCGCGCGATCGAGGCTCGCCCGGCGGACCGAGTCGCCCGCGGTCGCCGGGTCCGGCACGCGTCCCGTGATGGGGCTCGCATCCTCCGGGCTCGTGCCCCAGGTCACCGTCGGGACGACGGCCGACGCGTCGAGCGCGATCTCCCGGTCGAAGCGCGCGTCGGGGTCGGTGGGCAACGCCTGCCAGACGGCGAGCGCCCGTCCCCACGCATCGCCGCGCGGCGCGAGCGGCCGGCCTTCGAGGTACGCGTAGGTCGTCTCGTCCGGCGCGATCATCCCCGCGCGCGAGCCCGCCTCGATCGCCATGTTGCAGAGGGTCATCCGCGCCTCCATCGAGAGCGCGCGCACCGCCGGCCCCGCGTACTCCAGGACGTGCCCCGTGCCGCCCCCCGCGCCGATGGCAGCGATCAGGTGGAGGGCCAGATCCTTGGCGGCGACGCCGAACCCGAGCCGGCCGTCGATCCGAGATGCGCATGACCCCCGGGCGCCGCTGCCAGATCGTCTGGGTCGCCAGGACGTGCTCGACCTCCGAGGCGCCGATGCCGAACGCCAGCGCCCCGAGGGCGCCGTGCGTCGCCGTGTGCGAGTCGCCGCAGACGACCGTGAGGCCCGGCAGCGTCAGCCCCTGCTCCGGGCCGACGACGTGGACGATGCCCTGTCGCGGATCACCGGGTCCGAAGAGCGCGATGCGCCACGCCGCC
Organism: uncultured Candidatus Rokubacteria bacterium; assembly: GCA_963799055.1. Lineage (GTDB taxonomy): Bacteria > Methylomirabilota > Methylomirabilia > Rokubacteriales > DASRDR01 > DASRDR01. The sequence goes on along the minus strand of CAWCVP010000016.1, from coordinate 55,341 downwards.
GCGTTCTGGCCGAGCTGGTCGACCTTGCTCCGGATCTCCGGGTCGGCGATCCCTCCGGCTGGCGCGCCGGTCGGCACGTAGTGATCGGCCATGGCGATCGTGAGATCGGGGCGCCGGACGTGGCGACGCGCCCGGCGAAGCATCTCGAACGCGTGGAACGAGCCCTCGTGGACGAGATGGCGATCGACGTAGAGGAGACCCCGTCCCCCCGGGCCCGTCGCGACGACGTGCCGCGCCCAGACCTTGTCGAGCATCGTCTGCCCCGCCATGGCGAAGCCATTGTACGGCCGTCCTCTCGAGTGAAGCACCCCGGCCGCCGCCGAGCCTTGACGCCCCTCTCAGCCCCTGCGATAGTCGCGGACTGAGCCCCATGAAGATCGTTTCCGTCGACAGTACGGTCCTCGCCGTCCCGACCCCGAAGCCCATCGCGCTCGAGTTTCGGGAGCACAGGCTCGTGGTGGCGCACGTCCACACCGACGAGGGCGTCGCCGGACTGGGCTACAGCCTCGCGTTCGGCGGGGGCGGCGCCGAGGCGGTCCAGGTCTACCTCGAGACGCGGCTCGCTCCCCTCCTCGTCGGCGAGGACCCGCGGCTGGTCGAGCGGCTCTGGGAGAAGATGTACCGCGCCGATCGCGGGATCCGGCGCCTCGGGGTCGCCGCATACGCCCTCTCCGCCCTCGACATCGCGCTCTGGGACCTGGTCGGCAAGGCGGCGGGCCAGCCGCTCTACCGGCTCTGGGGTGCGGTCACCGACCGCGTGGCGGCCTACGGGAGCGGCGGCTGGCCGGCCTACCGGACGGAGGACCTGGTGGAGGAGGCGCGCCGCTACGCCGACGCGGGCCTCCGCTACTACAAGCTCAAGGTCCACCACCCGGACCCGCGGGAGAACCGACGGCGGGTCGAGGCGGTCCGCCGCGCGGTCGGTGACGACGTTCGCCTCATGGTCGACGTCAACCAGAAGCTCGACGTGCTCGGGAACATCCGCCTGGCCGCCGCGCTCGAGGACCTCGACCTCGTCTGGTACGAGGAGCCCGTGCTGGCCGACGACATCGCGGCCTGCGCGGAGGTGGCGCGGGCGATCCGGATCCCGGTCGCCACCGGCGAGAACCACTACACGCGCTTCGAGTTCCGGGAGCTCTGCGAGCGCCGCGCCGCGCGGTACCTCATGCCGGACGTGTGCCGGGCGAACGGCTTCAGCGAGACCCTGAAGATCGGCCACCTCGCCGCCGCCCACCAGCTCCTGGTGTCGCCGCACGTGGTCCACGAGCTGTCGGTCCACGTCGCGGGGGCGCTCTCGAACGGCTTCCTCGTGGAGTACATGGACTGGATGCCGCCCGATCTCTTCGTCGACATCCCCCGCCCGGACCCCGCCGACGGCCTGATCGCGATCCCCGACCGCCCGGGCCACGGCATGGCGCTCGCGCCCGGGGCCGAGCGGAAGTACCGCCTCCGCTGAGCAGCGTGGCCGCGGACGGGGAGGACGCGCGCCGCCGGACCGTCAGCTGGGACGATCAGGCCCCGAGTCAGGCGGCCGCCGGGCGTCTCGCCGGGCTCCCCTTCCTCGAGGCGATCCGGGACGGGCGCCTCCCGGCCCCGCCGGTCGGCCAGCTCGTGGGATTCGCGCTCACCGAGGTCGAGACCGGGCGGGCGGTCTTCGAGTGCGAGCCCTCCGAGGCGCACTACAACCCGATCGGCTCCGTGCACGGCGGCGTCATCAGCACGCTCCTCGATTCGGCTCTCTCGTGCGCGGTCCACACCACGCTGCCGGCCGGGACCGGCTACACGACCGTCGAGCTGAAGGTGAACTTCGTGCGCCCGGTCGTGGTCGGCGCCGGGCGCCTCCGCGCGGAGGGCCGGGTGATCCATGCCGGCAGCCGCCTGGCGACCGCCGAGGCCCGGCTGACGGACGCCGCCGGCAAGCTCTACGCCCACGCCGTCGGCACCTGTCTCGTCCTCACGGCCCGGTGACCGCCTCCGGCGACCAGCTCCGGGCCCTGGCGGCCGGCTTCGCCGTCCTGTTCGTGGGGACGGGCGTCAACTTCGCCTTCGGCATCCTCTTCAAGCCGATCCTGGGAGACCTCGGAATCGACCGCTCCACGCTGGCGCTCGCGGCCACCGCGAGCCTGCTCGTGAACGCGGCCGGCCAGCCGGTCTTCGGCGTTCTCGTCGACCGCTTCGGCCCGCGCCGGGTGATCCTCGCCTCGATGGCCCTCATGACGCTGGGAACGGCGCTCGTCAGCCGCGTCACGGAGCCGTGGCAGCTCATCCTGCTCTACGGCGTCGTGGTCGCGATCGGGTTCACGGGCTCCGGGATCTTGCCGGTCTCCGTCCACGTGAGCCGCTGGTTCCCCGCCGAGCGGGGCTTCGTCATGGCGGTGGCGGCGTGCGGCTTCTCGCTCGGCCATCTCGCGTTCACTCAGGCCGCCGCGTGGGCGGATGGGCTGGTCGGATGGCGACAGACCTACCTCTTCCTGGCGGCGGTGCTCGCGGGCTCCCTGGGCGTGTTCACGGTCGTCCTGCGCGAGGCCCCGATCCCGGCCCCGCCGGCGAGCACCCCACGCCGTCACGATCCGTCCGGGCCGGTCCCCGCGTCCCTCGACCGACGCGCCGCCCTCCGGACGCCCGCGTTCTGGGCGCTGGCGCTCGGCCTCATGGGGTGCGGCTTCACCGATTTCCTGCTGACCACGCACCTCGCCCCTCATGCGACCGATCTCGGACTCACGTCGGGGGTGGCCGCGAACGCGATCAGCCTCTGGGCGGCGGCCAACGTCCTCGGAATCCTCGCCGCGGGCACCGTGGCCGCGCGAATCGGAACGCGCCCCGCCCTCGTCCTGACCTACGGGCTCCGCGCGGCGGCGCTCTTCTACCTCCCGGTCGCCCGCGAGTCCTGGCAGCTCTACGTCTTCGCAGCGCTGTTCGGGGCGACCTTCTTCACGACGGCGCCGCTCTCGTCGACCCTGGTCGGCCAGCTCTTCGGTCCCGCCCACCACGGCGCCATCTTCGGCATCGCGAACCTCTTCCACCACAGCGCGGGGGCGCTCGGCTCCTACGCCGGCGGGCTCACCTTCGACCTCGCGGGCAGCTACCGGCCCGTCTTCCTCCTGGCCGCGCTCGTCGTCGTCGGCTCGGCCGGCGTCAGCCTTGGCCCGGCGACCGCCTTCGTCAGGACGAGCTCGGACGGCGATAGCCGTTGAAGCTGACCCTCTTCCCCCTACGCGCGGCGATAGAGCGGCCCGCGGGCGGTGACGCGCGCGAGGTCGGGCTGGTCCACCGCCTCGACCCGGTGACCGCGCGGGTGCGGGGGCCCGCCATCGAGGCCGAGTCGCGCGACGACCGTCGGGTGGCTGTAGTACCCGTCGTACGTGTGCCGCACCAGCGCTTCGAAGGGCTCGGCATGCGACTGCTCGACGCGCCGGAGCACGCTCTCGCGGTCGTCGGGGCTCAGCGCGGCGAGGCCCGCGGCGCCGGCCGCGCGCGTCGCCTCCTCGACCGCCTGGAGCCCGCGGGACAGGAGCCGCTCGACATCGGCCGACGAGGCGGCCATGGCCAGGACGTGGTCGAGCGCCACCTCGCCCGCCCCCGGGAACCCGCCGCTCGCCGGCACCAGCGTGTCGAGCACCAGGGCCAGCAGGTCGCGCCGCGCGGCGAGCGTCGCCGGCGTCACGCGCGCCTCCGGATCATCCCGTCGGCAATGTGGAGGGCCACCGCCTGGATCGTCGAGGTGGGGTTCACGCCGGCGCAGGTCACCATCGTGCTGCCGTCCACGATGTAGAGGTTGGGCACGTCGTGGCAACGCCCCTCGGCGTCGATCACCGAGGTGGCCGGATCTCGCCCCATGCGCGCGGTTCCCATCAGGTGCCAGCCCCCGGCTCGCAAGAGGGGGTTGGCGACCACCCGCCGGGCGCCGGCCGCCTCCAGCGCCTCGCTCGCGCGCGCGACGCCATGGTCGAGCATGCGCCGGCTGTTCTCGCTCAGCGTGTAGGACACGCGCGGCGCCGGGATGCCGTGGCCGTCGGTGAGCGCGGGATCGAGGTCGACGCGGTTCCCCGGCTCGGGCAGGTCCTCGCCGATGACCGCGACCGTGATCGTGCGGTCGAAGCCGTCGTCGTAGGCGCGACGGTGCTCGCGACCCCACGGCACACGATCGCCGATCGGTCCCCCGAGCGCCGAGGCGATCGGGGAGAGCCCCCGGGCGACCTGGAACGAGTACCCGCGCACGAAGCCGCGCGAGCGGTCGGTCTCGTAGAACTCCTGGCTGATGATGCTGCAGCCGATGGGGCCGCGGTACCCGCCGAGCGGCTGATCGAAGACCCCGCGCACGAACGCGTAGGGATGGAACATGAGGTTCCGGCCCACCAGCCCGCTCCGGTTGGCCAGCCCGTCGGGAAATCGCGCGGAGCGCGAGTTCAGCAGGAGTCGCGGCGTGCCGATCCCGTTGGCGGCCAGGACCACCGCGCGCGCCTTCTGCTCCGCAGAGGCGCCCCTCGCGATCGTGGTAGAGCGCCCCGTCGGCGCGCCCGTCCGGGCCGAGCGTGATCTCGCGCACGCGGGCGCGCGTCAGCAGGCGCGCGCCGGATGCCAGCGCCTTGGGGCCAGTAGGTGATGTCGGTGCTCGCCTTCGCCCCGGTCGGGCAGCCGAGGTCGCAGGGGCCGCAGTTGATACAGGCGCGGCGGCCGTCGTAGTCGCGCGTGAGGATGGCGCTGTCCGACGGCCACCAGTGCCAGCCGAGGCGATCGAAGCCCCGGGCCATGGTGGCCCCGAGCGTGTCCAGCGGGATCGGCGGCGTCTGACGTGGCGACTTCGGGGGATAGGCGGGATCGCCGGTGATCCCGGCCACGCCCATCATGCGGTCGTTCAGGTCGAAGAACGGCTCCAGCGTGGCGTAGTCGATGGGCCAGTCGTCGGCCACGCCGTCGAGCGTGCGCACGCGGAAATCCGAGGGGCGGAAGCGCGGGAAGTGGGCGCTCCAGTGGATCGTGCTGCCGCCGACGGCGTTGTACATGAGCGGGGTGATCGGCGAGCCCGCGTCGTTGACCGGATAGTCCTGAGGGAGCCGCCGCACGTTGGGCTCGGCGCTCCAGTCGGTGTGGCGATGGAGCTCCCAGTCGGCCTGCCAGTGCGGAAAGGCGCGCGGGTCGACCCAGTCGCCCTGCTCGAGACACGTCACGCCGATGCCGGCGCGCGCGAGCATCCAGGCGACGGCGGCGCCGGCCGCGCCGGCCCCGATCACGAGCACGTCGATCCGATCGTCGCCGCCCACCGGTCCTTCCGCGCGACATCATCGCACGCCGGGGTCAGACTTTCACTTCCCGACATTTCATCCGTCGGCGCGTGACGCGTCGAGCAAATGTCGGGAAGTGAAAGTCTGACCCCCGGTACAATGGTGGGCAGGTTCTCGGCAGTTCGCCCGATCACACAAAGGAGCCCAGGGTGAGGAACAACAGCGCGAAGCGGAAGCTCGCCGCCGGGAAACCGGTGAGCGTCGTGGCCCCCACGTACAGCTCTCCGGGACTCGTCGAGCTGCTGGGGCGGCAGGGCTACGACATGATCTTCATCGACTGCGAGCACGGGCCGCCCAGCTGGGACTCCGTCGAGGACATGGTCCGCGCGGCCGAGCTCTGCGACGTCACGCCCATCATCCGCGTCCAGAGCCACGATCCCTCCACCATCACGCGCGCGCTCGACCGGGGGGCGGGCGGCGTCCAGGTGCCGCACGTCAACACGCGGGCCGAGGCCGAGGCGGTGGTCCGCCACGCCAAGTTCGCGCCGATCGGCCACCGGGGATTCGCCGGCGGGCGCTCGGCCTTCGGCGAGAAGATGCACGACTACACGCGGCGGGCGAACGAGGAAACCATGGTGGTCGTGATGCTGGAGGAGCTGGACGCGCTCCACAACCTCGACGACATCATCAAGGTCCCGCACATCGACGTCTTCTTCGTCGCCCCCGGGGACCTCGCCCAGTCGATGGGGCATCCCGGGCAGATGGACCACCCCGCCGTCCAGGCGGCCATCGACGACGCGGTCAAGCGGATCCGGGCGGCCGGCCGGGCGCCCGGCGTCCTCTCGACGCCGGCCACCGTGCGGCACTACCTCGACCTGGGCGCGCTCTTCCTCTACGTGGGGCTCGCCGCGGTCCTGGCGCCCGGCACCAAAGACTTCCTGGGCGCCTTCCCGCGCGCCTGAAAGGACGATCACGATGTCTCTCACGCGACGCGCAGCCGTCGTTACCCTCACGGTCGCCCTGCTGGGCGGCATCCTGGCCTCCAGGCCTCACGCCCAGTCGGGCCCGGAGCTGAAGACGGACGAGCAGAAGACGCTCTACGCCATCGGGCTCGCGGTGGCCGGGAGCCTCGGGGCGTTCGCCCTCTCGGCGGCGGACCTCGAGGTCGTCAAGGCGGGGATCACCGACGGCGTGCTGAACCGGCAGCGCCAGGTCGACCTGCAAGCCTACATGCCGAAGATTCAGGAGCTCCAGAAGGCCCGCGCGACGGTGGTGGCCGCGGCCGAGCAGAAGGCGGGCCAGGCCATCCTGGACAAGGCGGCCGCGGAGAAGGGCGCCGTCAAGACCAAGTCAGGCCTGGTGATGGTGCCGATCAAGGTCGGAACGGGCGCCTCCCCGAAGGCGACCGACCGGGTCAAGGTCCACTATCACGGCACGCTCGCCGACGGCGCCGTCTTCGACAGCTCCGTCCAGCGGGGCGAGCCGGCGACGTTTCCCCTGAACGGCGTGATCCCCTGCTGGACGGAGGGCCTTCAGCTGATGAAGGTCGGCGGGAAGAGCCGGCTGGTCTGCCCGGCCGCCATCGCCTACGGCGACCGCGGCGCGCCACCCCGGATCAAGCCCGGCGCGACGCTGACCTTCGAGGTCGAGCTCCTGGAGATCGTCAAGTAGCGGCGCCGGCGGGCTCGTCGAGCGGGGCCGCGATCTCCTCGCCCCGCTCGGCGGCGGCCCGGGCGATCACCGAGTTGCACCGCGAAAGGAGAGGCCGACCGATGTCCATGTCCCTCACCGTGGGAGGCGTGACCGCAGCACCCGGCCAGCTCGCGTCCGGCTGGATCGACGTCCCGGACGGCGTCGACGCCGGGACGCGCATCCCCGTCACCGTCGCCAACGGCGCGGCCCCCGGGCCCGTCCTCGCGCTGGTCGCCGGCACGCACGGCTCGGAGTACACGTCGATCCTGGCGCTCCAGCGCCTGCCCGCCAGGCTCGAGCCCGCCCGGATGCGCGGCGCCGCCATTCTCGTCCACATGGCGAACCCGCCGGCCTTCTACGGCCGCCGCGTCTACTACGGCCCCGACGGGAAGAACCTGAACCGCGTCTACCCCGGCAAGTCGACGGCACGGTGTGCGACCGGATCGCCCACGCCATCACGCGCGAGGTGATCGACCGCTGCACCCATCTGGCCGACATGCACTGCGGCGACGGCAACGAGTGGCTCCGCCCCTACAGCTACTGGATCGTCGGGGGCGACGCGCGCGTCGACGCGGAGTCCCGCGAGCTCGCGCTCGCCTACGGGCTCGACCACATCCTGGTGGACCGCGGGCGCCCCCGCGATCCCGCCGCCAGCTCCTTCACCGCGAACACCGCCATCACCCGCGGCAAGCCGGCGATCACGACCGAGTCGGGCGGGCTCGGCCGGACGGATGAGCCCTCCGTCGCCGCCCACGAGGCCGGCGCGCGCTCGCTGCTCGCTCACCTGGGCATCCTGGACGGGCCGTCGGCGAGGGTGACCCATCCCGTCTGGATCGACCGCGCCGAGGTCCTCCGGTCCCCCGTGGCCGGCGTCTGGCACCCCTTGGTCGAGCGGATGCAGTCGGTCTCGACGGGCCGGTTGCTCGGCCGCGTGACGGACCCGTTCGGCGCCGTGCTCCACGAGGCGCGGGCCCCGTTCGCGGGCGAGGTCGTCTACGTCGTGGCCACCCCGCCGGTCAATGCCGGGGAGCCCCTCTGCGAGGTCGGCCACCTCGCGGAGACGTCCGGGGTCGCGTAAGATGGCCGCCATGAGCCAATCGAGCCCGGTCACCGACGGCGCCTGGCGGTCCGCCTCCTCCTCGACGCGCTGCCCCGAGTCCCTCGGGCTGCGTGGCATGGTCGCGTCCGCCCATCCGCGCGCGGCCATCGTCGGCGCCGCGGTCCTCGAGCAGGGAGGCAACGCCTTCGACGCCGCCATCGCCGTCGCCGCGGCGGAGGGCGTGCTGCTGCCGATGATGTGCGGGCTCGGGGGCGACGCCTTCGTCGTCCTCTACGACGCCGGCCGCCAGGAGCTCCATGCGCTGAACGGGAGCGGCGTCGCCGCGGCGGGAGCGACGCGCGACCTCTACGCGGCGCGAGACGCCCGGCTGATGCCGATCGAGGGCGTCCACTCGGTCGGCGTCCCCGGCGCGCTCGGCGTCTACGAGACGATCTGGAAGCGCTGGGGCACCCTCCCCTGGCCGGACCTCTGGGCGCCCGCGATCCGCCTCGCCGAGGAGGGCGTGGCCATCGGGCCGTGGGTCAGCCGGTGGATCGCGGAGAGAGCCGACGTCCTCCGGCGCTTCCCCGATTCGGCGCGGCTCTTCCTCCCGGGTGGCCGGCCCCCGGCCCCCGGAGAGCGCTGGTCGGCCCCCGACCTCGGGCGGAGCCTTCGTGCCGTCGCCCGCGGCGGCGCCGAGGTGCTCTACCGGGGGGAGCTCGCGGAGCGGCTCCTTTCTTTCCTCCGGCGGGAGGGCGCGCTCTTCGAGCCGGCCGACTTCGCCCGGCAGCTCGACGAGACCTTCGTCTACCGGCCGATCGCCACGGACTACCGCGGCTTCACGGTCTACGAGACCGCGCCGGTGTCGCAGGGGTTCCTCGTGCTCTCGCAGCTCAACATCCTGGAGGGCTTCGACCTGGGCAACCTCGCGCTCCTCGGCGCCGACCGCATCCACCTCCTCCTGGAGGCGAAGAAGCTCGCGTTCGAGGACCGCAACCGACATGCCGGCGACCCGGCGTTCGTCCAGTGGGCGCTCGACGATCTCATCGGGAAGGATCACGCCGCCCGGCGGCGGGCCGAGATCGACCTCGGGCGAGCGCGCCTCCCCGAGGGCCGGCTCGTCCCCGAGCACGCCGCGGACACGAGCTACTTCGCCGTCGTCGACCGACAGGGGAACGCGGTCTCGTTCATCCACAGCCTCTCGGCGGCGTTCGGCTCGGGAGTCGTGGCCGGCGACACCGGCATCACGCTCAACAACCGCGTCGGGCGCGGCTTCTCGCTGGACGAGGGCCACCCGAACGTGTTCGGACCGGGCCGGCGGACGATGCACACGCTCAACGCCTTCCTCGTCTGCCGCGAGGGACAGCCGTGGCTGGTCGGCGGGACGCCCGGCGGCGACCAGCAGACGCAGTGGAGCACACAGGTCATCTCGAGCGTGATCGATCACGGGCTCTCGCCGCAGGAGGCCGTGGAAGCGCCCCGCTGGTTCAGCTTCCCCGGCACCGACCCCGCCAACCTCGGGCTCCCGGCCGTCGTGCGCGTCGAGGATCGCATCTCGGACACGACCCGCCACGAGCTCACCGAGCGCGGGCACGTCATCGAGACGCTCGGGCCCTGGGCGGGCGGGGGCGCGTTCCAGCTGATCCAGGTCGACCATGCGCGCGGCGTCCTGCGCGGAGGCAGCGACCCGCGCCCGGGCGGCCTGGCCCTCGGTCTCTAGGCCCCGGCCCCCGCGGGCGCCGCGAGCGTCCTGGGCCGATGATCGTCGGGACGCACGGCCGGTTCGCGTGAGGGCGGCAACGCGTGGTGGGCGAAGCCTGCCGGTGTTCTACGGCTGGGTCCTGGTGGGGACGGCGTTCGTCACGATGGCGATCGTCGTCAATGCCCGCACCGCGTTCTCGCTCTTCTTCCCGTCGATCCTGGACGAGTTCGGCTGGTCCCGGGCGCTGACCGCGGCGACGTTCACGACGGGGCTCCTGGCATCGAACGCCTTCACGCCGTTCATGGGGGTGCTCATGGACCGGCTGGGACCGCGCGTGGTGTTCCCGGCGGGCCTCGTCCTCATGAGCCTGGGCCTCGCGCTCGCGACGCTGACTCGGGCGCCCTGGCAGCTCCATCTGACCCTCGGCGTCCTGGTGGCGGGGGCGAGCGTCTTCGTGAGCTACATGGGCCACTCGCTCCTCCTGCCGAACTGGTTCGTGCGGAAGCGAGGGCTGGCGCTCGGCGTCGCCTTCTCGGGCGTCGGGGTCGGCTCGTTCCTCCTCCTGCCGTGGCTACAGGGCCTCATCGGGCGCGTCGGATGGCGGGGAGCGTGCTGGACGCTCGTCCTGCTGATCGTGCTCCTGGTGCTTCCTCTGAATCTGCTCCTCCCGCGCCGGCGCCCGGAGGAGCTCGGCCTCCGGCCCGACGGCGACGACCGGGCCGGCAGCGGCGGCCGCGCCCGCCCGGCTCCGGAGCACGTCGTCGACCGGGCGTGGGCGGGCACCGAGTGGACGCTCGAGCGCGCAGTCAGGACCGGGCGCTTCTGGTGGGTGTTCCTCGGGTACTTCACGGGTCTCTTCGCCTGGTACGCGGTCCAGGTCCACCAGACGAAGTACCTCCTCGATCTGGGCTTCTCGTCCGAGCTCGCGGGCTACGCGCTCGGCCTCGTCGGGTTGACCGGGATCGTCGGCCAGATCGCCTGGGGCCATCTCTCGGACCGGGTAGGCCGCGAGTGGGCGTGGACGGCGAGCGGCGTGGGCTTCGCGCTCTGCTACGCGACGCTCCTCGTTCTCCCGGCGCACCCGGTGACATGGCTGGTCTACCTGATGGTCGCCGCGCAGGGGCTCCTCGGATACGGGCTCGCCTCGGTCTTCGGCGCGATCCCGATGGAGCTCTTCCAGGGCGCTCGCTACGGCTCGATCTTCGCCGTGCTCAACATCGCCTCCAACGCGGGCGCCGGGACGGGTCCCTGGGTGGCCGGCCTGGTCTACGATCGGACGGGGAGCTATGCCCCCGCGTTCTGGATCGCCATCGCGTGCTCCGCGGTGTCGGTCGCCGCGATGTGGCTCGCTGCCCCCCGGAAGGTTCGGCTGGTCGCGGGGCGCGTGCCCCGCTGAGGAGGAGCCTGGCATGACGATCCCCTCGGCGCTCGTGAGCGAGTCACGGCGGGAGCTCGCGCGCTTTCCCGCGCTCCTCGGCTCGGTGGTGGCCGGGCTCGATGCCGACACCTGGCGGGCCCGGCCCCTGCCCCACGAGTGGGCGCCCGTCGAGATCGTGTGTCACCTGCGCGACGAGGAGGCCGAGGATTTCGGCGCGCGGGTCCGCGTGATCCTCGCCGGCGGCGACCGCTTCGTCCCGATCGATCCGGAAGGCTGGGCGGTGGAGCGACAGTACCGCGACGCCGATCCGGGCGCCGCGCTGACCGTCTTCCGCCGGCTCCGGAGGGAGAACCTCGCGCTCTTGGCCGACGCTCCCGTCGAGGACCTGACCCGCTCCGTCGCGCAACCCGGCGGCCTCCCGCTCTCCGGGCTCGACCTCGCCGCGGCGTGGGTCACCCACGACCGGCTGCATCTCCATCAGCTGGCCGGAACCCTGGCCCGCCTGTGGGCCGACCGCTGGGCGCAGTACCGCAGCCCCTACGCGGGTCCGATCCCATACGAGGGGGTCAGATCTGAGATTTTCAGGCGCCGGGTCCGACCAGAAGGAGGCAGCGATGGCTGAACGCATCATCCTGCGAACGGGCGAGGCGCTGGAGGTCGGAGGGCCGCCGGGGACGGCCGCGGAGCCCGAGGTCGTGATCGGCGCCCTGGACGGCCCGGTCGGCACCGCGATGGCGACCCTGATCGGAGACCAGGTCAAGGGCCACACCCGGGTCTTCGCGCTCCTCAACACCGACGTCCAGGTCCGCCCGGCCACCCTGATGGTCAGCAAGGTCACCGTCCGTGGCGAGAAGGCGACCAAGTACACGAACATCCTGATGGGCACCGTGCAGGCCGCCATCGCGCACGGCGTGCTCGACGCGGTGCGCGCGGGCGACATCCCGAAGAGCCAGGTCAACGAGCTCGGGATCATCTGCGCGGTCTGGCTGGCGCCGACCATCGTCGACGTGGCCGACCTCGACCACCGCGTGCTGTTCGGCATCCATCGCCGGGGGATGGCCAAGGCGATCGGGAAGGCCATGCGTCACGAGCCGACGATCGACTGGCTGCTCGAGAACCAGGACAAGGTCGTCCACCGCTACTTCCAGATGGGCCTGGACGGCAAGATCTAGGTCCGGCGCGCCCGCTTCGGCGATACGGCCGCCCGCCCAGTCAGCGGCCGACGGCCGCGGCGGCCGAGCCTTCCGCCGGAGCGTTTCCGCCTGGCTAGGTATTTGATCGAAGCGATCACATGGACCGCCTGGACGCCCGATCGCGGACGTCCGATGGCGGGTCGATGCTCCGGAGCAGCGAAGAGGATCACCCATGACGGCGTCGCTCGAACGTCCCCTCGATGAGGCCAAGGTCAAGGCGTTCACGCAGCGCATGATCGCCCACTTCACCGGGGCATCGGCCGTGCTGATGATGGAGGTCGGCCGGCAGGCCGGATTGTTCGAGGCGATGGCCGAGATGCCCCCCGCCACCAGTTCCGCGATCGCCGAGCGCGCCAGGCTGACCGAGCGTTACGTCCGTGAGTGGCTCGGGGCGATGGTCTGCAGCCGGATCGTCGAGTATGATCCGTCCGCGCGCACCTACGTGTTGCCGCCCGAGCATCGCCCGCTGGTCACCAGTGAGGGAGGCAGCCGCAACCTGGCCACGCTCGCCGCCATGTTCCCGCTCCTGATCCGGGTCTTGCCGGAGGTGCTCGAGGCCTTCCGAAACGGAGGAGGGGTGCCATACGCACGGTTCCAGCCGGACTTCACCGGACTCATGGACGGCCGGAGCCGGCCGCGCAACCGGCAGCTTCTGTTCGCCAAATACCTGGGGTCGGTCGAGGGTCTCACCGGTCGGCTCGAGGCGGGTATTCGCGTGGCGGACATCGGGTGCGGAACCGGCTTCTGTGTGAATCTCATGGCCGAGCGCTTCCCGCGCAGTCAGTTCGTGGGTTACGACTTCTCCAATCTCGGGCTGGAGCAAGCGCGGCGCCGAGGCACGGGCGATGGGTGTGGAAAACGTCTCGTTCGTCGCGCAGGACGTGGCCCGGCTCCCCGCCGAGCCGCAGTTCGACCTGATCACGGCGTTCGACGCGATCCACGACCAGGCGGCGCCCGCCGAGGTCCTACGTCGGATCCGAAACGCCCTCGCGCCCGGCGGCATGTTCCTCATGCTCGACGTCTGCGGCTCGAGCAACCTCGAGGACAACGTGGACGCGCCGATGTCCGCCTTCGTCTACACGATCAGTACGGGCATCGACCGTGTCGCTGGCCCATGGCGGGACCGGACTCGGGACGGCCTGGGGGCACCAGCTGGCCGAGCGCATGCTGCGCGAGGCCGGTTTCACGCTCGGATCTTCTAGCTGCATAGGCGGCCGCGATGAACTCCCTACGCCGCTCGGCTGCGCGCGCCGAAGACGGAGCTCGGCTCGGTCGACCGACGAGTGAGAGTATCGGATTCGCCCGATGATGCATGGCGGGAAGTATAATACGCTTCGCATCTCATTCACGGCCGAGAACGTATTGGACATTTCTTTACCGGGGTGCCTAACTAGGCTCCGTGGCGAGGCCGCCCCGGTGACGGAAGGCGCGGCCCCGAGGTCGACGGACGTGGCAGGCGCATCGACGACAGATCGATCGGCAGGCTCGCACCGCGTGCCACTGAAGAGTGCCGCTGCTGCCCGCCCGGATCGTGATCGCCTACCTCGGCCAGCGGCTCGCCTGGGCCCTCGCGGTCCTGGTCGGCATCTCGCTGGCGGTCTTCCTGGTCGTGCACCTCTCCGGGGATCCCACCGCCCTCTACATGGGACCCGAGGGGACGAAGGAAGACTACGAGATCCTGCGCCGCGCGCTCGGGTTCGACCGCCCGCTGCCGGAGCAGTACGGGCACTTCCTCCTTCGCGCGGTCCAGGGCGACTTCGGGCGGTCCCTCCGCCACCGGCAGCCCACGCTGCCCCTGGTCCTGCAGCGCTTCCCGGCGACGATCGTCCTGGCCGTGACGGCGCTCGTGCTGGCGACGGTCCTCGCGCTGCCCCTCGGCGTCATGGCCGCCGTCCGGCGAGGCTCGCTCGTGGACTCCGGGGCGATGGTCCTCGCGCTCGTCGGCCAGTGCATGCCGACGTTCTGGCTGGGCATCCTCCTCATCCTGGCCTTCGCCGTGAACCTCCGCTGGCTTCCGGTCTACGGCGGAGAGGGCCTGCTGACGCTGGTGCTGCCCGCCGTCACGCTGGGCGTCTGGGCCATGGCGCGCACCGCGCGCATCACGCGATCGAGCATGCTGGAGGTCCTGAACCAGGACTTCCTCCGCACGGCACGAGCCAAGGGCATCGGCGAGCGGTCGGTGATCCTCCGTCACGCCCTGCGCAACGGGGCGATCCCCATCGTGACCGCGCTCGGTCTCGAGCTCGGCAACCTGCTGGGCGGGGCGGTCATCACGGAGGCGGTGTTCGCCTATCCCGGGATCGGACGCCTCGCCGTCGAGGCGGTGGTCAACAAGGACGTGCCGCTCATCCAGGCGGTCGTGTTCACCGTGGCGGCCGCCCTCCTCTTGCTCAACATCTTCATCGACCTCGCGTACGCGGCGCTCGACCCGAGGGTCCGGCTGGGCCACGGTCATGCGGCTTGACGCCGGCACCCTCCCAGCCAGCGTCGCCGGCCCGGCCGTGCCCCGAGCCGCGGCGCGCGTGGCGCCGGACCCGCGTCCTGTTCGCGTCGGGAGGCGCCCGCCTCGGCGCGGCGATCCTCCTGGTCGTCGCGGCGTGCGCCGTCGCGCCGGCGTGGCTGGCGCCGGCGGATCCGAACGAGCAGAACCTCCTGGCGCGCTTCACGCGACCGGCGAGCCGCGCGTCCGACGGGACGCTGGCGGTCCTGGGCACCGACCAGCTCGGCCGGGACATCCTGAGCCGCGTGATCCACGGGGCCAAGACCTCGGTCCTGATCGGCCTCGCGGCCGTGCTCCTCGCCGGCACGGTCGGCACCGGCCTCGGCCTCCTGGCCGGCATGCGCGGGGGCCCCTGGGACCACACCATCATGCGCCTCGCCGACATGCAGTTCGCCTTCCCGTTCATCCTCCTGGCCATCACCGTGATCGGTGTGCTGGGGGCCAGCGTCCGCAACATCGTGCTGGTCGTGGGCCTCGGGAACTGGGTCGCCTACGCGAGGGTCGTGCGCGCCGAGACGCTGGCCACCCGGGAGAAGGCGTTCGTGGACGCCGCGCGCGCCCTCGGCGTCTCCCTCCCGTCGATCGTGTGCCGCCACGTGCTGCCGAACGTCAGCGCCTCGCTCATCGTGGTGGCGACGTTCGGCGTGGCGGGGGCCATCCTGACCGAGGCCGGCCTCTCCTTCCTGGGACTCGGCGTCCCGCTGGCGATCCCCTCCTGGGGCGGCATGCTGGCGGAGGGCCGGCAGTTCGTGGACACTCGCTACTGGCTCGCGCTCTTCCCCGGCGCGGCGCTCTTCGTGACCGTGATGGGGATCAACCTGCTCGGCGACGCCTCCGGGACGCCCTCGATCCGTACGTCCAGACCCGTCACACCCGGACCTCCATGGACCGCCTGTAGAGAGGAGCCTTGCGATGACGCGATCGAAGACCGCTCGACGGCAATCCTCGGCCCCGGTCTCCGCCCGGGCGATCGGCTGGACCCTCGCGCTTCTCCTCGCCGTTGCCCTGCCGGGCTCGGACGCGCCGGCCCAGCAGCGGCCGGTCGTCGTCGTGCAGTCGGGCGAGGCGGCGACGCTCGACTGGCACATGCACTGCGACAAGAACGCCCACGAGCCGGACCGGCAGATCTTCGACACCTTGCTCCGGCGCAACCTCAAGACGCTCCAGCTCGAGGGCAACCTGGCCGAGTCCTGGCGGCTCCTGAACGACACGACGTGGCAGTTCAAGCTCCGACGCAACGTGAAGTTCCACAACGGCGAGCCGTTCGACGCCGCCGCCGTCAAGTTCAGCATCGAGCGGATGCTGGATCCCAAGCAGGCCGCGCCGGGCCGCACCAGCATCGCCACCATCGACCGGGTCGAGGTCGTCGACCCGCTACACGGTGAACGTCATCACCAAGGCGCCGTTCCCCTTGCTGCCGGTGCGCATGAGCCCGGGCCACTGCGGGACGGTCGGCATCGTGCCCCCGAAGTACGTGGCCCAGGTCGGGGACGCCGGATTCGCCGTCAAGCCCGTGGGCACCGGCCCCTACAAGTTCGTCGAGTGGGTGAAGGACGAGCGGCTCGTCCTCGAGGCCAACAAGGACTACCATCGCGGCGCCCCGGCGATCGATCGGCTCGTGTTCCGCCCGATCCCGGAGCTGACGACGCGCGTGGCGGCCCTCCTCTCCGGCCAGGCCGACCTCGTCAGCGACGTGCCGCCCGACCAGGTCGCCAAGGTCAAGGCGAGCGGGGTCGCCCGGACGGAGGTCTCCACCCTGGGCGGCTTCGTCATCATGATGAAGATCACCAACCACCTGATGCCGGGGCCGTGGCAGGACGTGCGGGTCCGGAAGGCCATGAACCACGCCATCGACATGCCCACGATCATCAAGACGGTGCTCGAGGGCTACGGCGACGTCCTGGGCGTCCCGCTGGAGAAGGAGGCCTTCGGGTTCAACCCCAACATCAAGTGGTACGCCTACGACCCCGAGCGCGCCAAGACGCTCCTCCGCGAGGCGGGCCACCCGAACGGCTTCGAGCTGACGCTCCACGTCCCGAACCGGCGGTACATGAACGACATCGAGGTGGTCCAGGCGATGGCCCAGATGCTCGGCAAGGTGGGCATCAAGGCGAAGGTCGAGGTGGGCGAGCAGAGCGTCTACACGACCAAGTGGCGGCAGCGCCAGCTCCTGCCGGTCTACATGGTCGCCTGGGGCGGCGCCGGCATCTTCGACGGCGACCTCCTGGTGAACTCGCTCCACTCGAAGTCGGCGCTGGCCATCCACAAGAACGAGGCGCTCGACAAGATCCTCGAGGAGGCGCAGGGGTCGAACGATCCCGAGAAGCGGAAGGCGCTCTATTTCAAGGCGCAGGAGATGATCTACGAGGACGCGCCGATCGTCACGGCGTACCAGCAGGCGCACATCTTCGGCATCAGCAACCGTCTCGACTGGACGCCCTGGATCGACAACATGCTGTTCCTCTACGACGCCAAGCTGAAGTAGGCACGCACAGCGAGCGGGGCGTCGCCGGTCACGTCGACCCGCGGCGCCACCGCGGAGATCCCATGAGTCAGTTCAAGAGGCTGTTCAGCCCGGTGAAGATCGGCCGCCGCGAGGCGAAGAACCGCATCGTGTCCACGCCCCACGGCGCCGCCTTCGGGGAGAAGGGCGGCATCACCGATCGCTACATCCGCTATCACGAGGAGAAGGCCAAGGGCGGCTGCGGCGTCGTGATGATGTTCGGGTCGTCCAGCATCCACCCCACGTCGGTCAACGACTGGGGCGAGGTGAACAACTGGGACGACAGCATCATCCCGCAGTTCCGGCAGATGAGCGACGCCATCCACCGGCACGGGGCGCTCTGCCTGTCGCAGATCTCCCATCGCGGGCGCCGCGGGCACTCCTGGTACTCGGGGGTGCCCCTCTGGGCGCCGTCGGACACCCGGGAGGAGCGCCACCGCGAGTGGCCCCACGTCATGACCAAGGGCGAGATCCGCGAGGTCATCGACGCGTGGGCGGCCGCCGCGGTGCGCCTCCAGAAGGGCGGCTACGACGGCTGCGACATCCCGATGTACGGCGGGCACCTCCTCGAGAACTTCCTCTCGCCCCTCACGAACCAGCGCACGGACGAGTACGGGGGCTCGATGGAGAACCGCGCCCGGCTCACCTGCGAGGTGCTGCGGGCGGTCCGCGACGCCGTCGGGCCTGACTTCATCATCGGCGTCCGCCACAGCGGGGACCACTACGTCCCGGGTGGCCTCAGCCGGGAGGACCTGCTCGAGATCGCCCGGCTCGTCGACGGTCTGGGGATCGCCGACTACTGGATGGTGAGCGGCTCCAACACGGAGACGCTCAAGTACGAGGCGATGGTCACCCCGTCTCTCTACCATCCCCATGGCCTCTTCAACGAGCTCGCCGCGCTCACCCGGTCGGCCGTGAAGGTGCCGGTGATCGTGGCGGGCCGGGTGTCGACGGTCGAGCAGGCCGAGGCGGCCCTGGCCGCCGGCGTGTGCGACCTGGTCGGGATGACCCGCGCCCTGATCGCCGATCCCGAGCTCCCGCGGAAGAGCGCCGAGGGACGGATCGAGGACATCCGCGTCTGCGTCGGCGCCAGCGAGGGCTGCATCGGCCGCCTCCGTCAGGGCAAGGCGATCGGCTGCGTCCAGAACCCGGTGATCGGCCGGGAAGCCGAGCTCGGGGAGATCCGACCGGCCGCGCGGCCGAAGCGCGTCGTCGTGGTCGGCGGAGGAGCGGCGGGCCTCGAAGCCGCGCGGGTGGCGGCGATCCGCGGCCATCGGGTCACGCTCTTCGAGGCCAGCCGCGACCTCGGCGGCCAGATCCTCGCCGCCGCCCGGGCTCCGAAACGCCAGGACTACGCGGTGATCGCGTCGTGGCTCGCCGCCCAGGTGCGAAAGCTCGGCGTGGACGTACGGCTCAACTCGCCCGTCACGGCCGCGGACGTCCTGGCCGAGGGGGCGGACGCGGTGGTCGTCGCCACGGGCGCCACGCCTCGCATCCCGAGCCTGCCCGGCGTGGACTCGCCCCACGTCACCACCACGGTCGACGTGCTCTTGGGTCGGGTGACGCCGGGCCGTCGCGTGGTCGTGGTGGACGAGGACGGCCACTACGCGGCGCCGACGACCGCGGACCTCCTCGCCGGAAAAGGGTGCCAGGTCACGCTGATCAGCAAGTACTTCATGGTCGGGGAGGACATCGACGAGGGCATCCGCTCCGACCTCTACGCCCGGCTCTTCGGCCAGGGCGTGGTCCTGCAGCCGCTGACCGCGGCGAAGGCGATCGTGCCGGAGGGTCTGCGGACGCGCCACACGTTCTCTGGGGCCGAAGCCGTCATCGAAGCCGACACGGTCGTGCTGTCCTTCGGGGGCAAGGCGAACGACCGCCTGTACCACGAGCTGGACGGCCGGGTTCCCGAGCTCCGGCTGGTCGGCGACGCCGTGTCGCCCCGGCGCATCCACGACGCCATGCTCGACGGCACGCGCGTGGCCCGCGCGCTATGAGCCTCCCGCGCACCGCGAGCGTCGTCGTGATCGGCGGCGGGGCCGTCGGCTGCAGCATCGCGTATCACCTGGCCCGGCGGGGCGTCCGCGACGTGGTCGTGCTGGAGCGCGAGACGGTCGGGAGCGGCACCACGAGCAAGGCCGCCGGCGGGATCCGCGCCCAGTTCGGCACCGAGGCCGAGATCCGCTTCTCCCTCGAGGGCCAGGAAGTGCTGGAGTCCTTCAAGGAGGAATTCGGCGGCGACCCCGGCTTCCAGCGGATCGGCTACCTGTTCCTGATCTCGCGGCCGGCGGACCTCCGCGGCTTCGAGCCGCGCATCGCCCTCCAGCGGCGCCTCGGCGTCGACGTCCGGGTGATCACGCCGAAGGAAGCGCAGGCCGTCGTCCCCGCCCTCCACGTCGAGGACCTCGTGGCCGCGGTGTGGGGACCCCGGGACGGCGTCGCCGGGCCCGCGGAGGTGACGGCCGGGTTCGCCCGGCGCGCCCGCGAGCTGGGCGCGCGGATCCTCGAAGGCGTCGAGACCATCGGGCTCGCGCTCGACGGCGGCCGCGTACGCGGCGTGACCACGACCGGAGGCGCGATCGCCACGCCGGTCGTCGTCAACGCCGCGGGGCCCGCGGCGGCCCGGGTGGGCCGCCTGGCCGGGATCGCGCTCCCCGTGTATCCGCGGCGGCGCCACATCTTCTACACGGAGCCGTTCCCGGAGATTCCCGGCCCCGTGCCCATCACGACGGACACCGGCAGCGGGTTCTACTTCCGCAAGGAGATGGAGCAGCTCCTGCTGAGCCCCGGGGACGTCACGGACATCGGGGACGACACGGCCGCGCCGGTCGACTGGGCCATGATGGAGGAGGCCGTGACGAAGGCCGTCCATCGCGTCCCGGTGATCGAGCGAGCGCGCATCGCCGGCGGCTGGGCCGGCCTCCGGCCTCTGACGCCGGACGACCACGCGATCATCGGGTGGGCGCCGGGAATCGAGGGCTTCTTCCTCGCGGTCGGCTGGGGTGGCCACGGCTTCCAGCACTCGCCCGCCACGGGCCGCCTCGTCGCCGAGTGGATCGTCGACGGGCGGCCGTCCATGGACCTCTCGCTCTTCGACCCCGCCCGCTTCCACGGCCGGACGCCCCCGCTCCCCGGTGAAGGGGCGGCCTCGAAGGCTCCGGACGCCGAGTGACCGACGTGACGCCACCGCCCCTTGGCCACCTGCCCCGCCCCCATCACCGGAGGGAGCTTGCCCGATGAGCCTCAAGATCGTGGTCCCCGACGACTTCCCGGCCGCCTTCACCGGCTCGGCCGCCGAGCCGAGGCTGCGCGGGCTCGGCAGCGTCGCCGTGCACACCGAGCGCGGGGCGGATCAGGAAGCGGAGCTGATCCGACGGATCGGCGACGCGGAGGTCGTGATCAACATCCGCGCGCATGCGCGCTTCACCGATTCGGTCCTGGCCGCGTGCCCCAAGCTACGCCTCATCTCGATCTGGGGCACGGGCACCGACAACGTCGACCTGGCGGCCTGCCGGACGCGCGGGGTGGCGGTCACGAACACGCCGGGAGTGAACGCCCACGCGGTCGCCGAGCACACCGTCGCGCTCATGCTGTCCATCGCCCGCCGCATCCCGGCGATGGACCGCGACACGCGGGCCGCCCAGTGGCCCCGGGGACAGCTCGTCCAGCTGGAAGGACGCACCGTGGGCCTCATCGGGCTCGGCGCGATCGGCGGCCGAGTCGCGCAGCTCCTGGGCCCGTTCGGTGTCCGGCTCCTGGCCGCCACCTACGGACC
Source organism: uncultured Candidatus Rokubacteria bacterium (assembly GCA_963799055.1). Taxonomy (GTDB): domain Bacteria; phylum Methylomirabilota; class Methylomirabilia; order Rokubacteriales; family DASRDR01; genus DASRDR01. Next base: position 34,337 of record CAWCVP010000016.1, on the reverse strand, counting down.
CGACGCGGGCCGCGCCGCCGCGGCCGGCGCGCGCCACGTCCCCGTCGAGACGCTCCTCCGGGAGTCCGACATCGTGAGCCTCCATCTTCGATTGAGCGCCGACACCCAGGGCTACCTGGGACGCCAGCGCCTCGCCCTCATGAAACCCACGGCGTTCCTGGTGAACACCGCGCGCGGCGGGCTGGTCGACAAGGCCGCGCTGGTAGACGCGCTCCGTGACGGCCGCCTCGCCGGCGCGGCGCTGGACGTCTTCCACGAGGAGCCCCTCCCCGCCGGGGACCCCGTCCTCGGGCTCACGAACGTCGTGCTGACGCCGCACAACGGCGGCAACACCCGCGAGGTGATCGACGCCGGCCTTCTGCGGGCGGTGGAGAACGTCGAGCACTTCCTGGCGGGCCGACCGCGGGATGTGGTCGTGCCGGCTCGTCGCTGATCCGGCCTCGCATGGCTAGCGAGCCCGAAGGGATCGGTCCCGCGGAGTACCGCGCCCGGGCCGACAGCGCGCGCCAGGCGGTGAAAGCCGCCGAGCTCGTCGGGCTGATCGCGTTCGGAGACTGCTGGCGCGGGGCCAACGTCGGCTACTTCACCGAGTTCCGGCCGCTCGACGGCGTCTCCGACATCGCCAATGCGCTCGTCGTCCTCCCGGTGGACGGAGACGCGACGCTCGTCGTCTCCGAGCAGTGTCTCGGCTATGCGGCGAGCGTCACCGGCTTTGCCGTTCGCCCGTTCCGCGACCTGGACTCCGTCCTCGCTCCCCTCGCCCGAGATCCTGGCCGCCGAGTCGGCCTCGCGGGAGCCGCCTACGTCCCGGCCGGCATGCGGGACCGCCTCCTCGGGGCGCTCGGCGGCGCCGCCCTCGAGCCCACGCGGTGCTGGCGGACCTCAAGGCGGTGAAGAGCCCTGCGGAGATCCGGCTCCTCCGGCGGGCCGCGGAGCTCACCGATCTGGCGATGGCGACGATCCGCGACGCACTCGCGGACGGGCGGCCCCATACCGAGCGGGAGCTCGCGCGGCTGGCTGACGCGGCGATGATCGCCGCCGGGGCGGACCGGACGGCGTACGACTCGATGGTCCAAGCCGGCCCGCGCTCCGCGTACAACCTGGCCCGCCCGACCGACCGCGTGCTCCGCCCCGGCGACCTGGTCATGACCGACATCGGCGCCCGCTATCGCGGCTACGTCGCCGACGGCGGCCGGGGATTCACCTACGGGCCGGCGAGCGCCGAGAAGCGGGCGATCGTCGAGGCCGCGGCCGCCGCCGTGGAGGCGGGCCTCGCCGCGGCGCGGCCCGGGATGCTGGCGACCGAGCTCAACGCCGTCATCCAGCAGGCGCTCGTCGAGTCGGGCTACGAGCGATACTCCGGCGAGGCGCGGGGCCACGGAACCGGCCACGGCACCGGCATGGACCCGGAGGAGGAAAGCCCGTGGATCGGGCCCGGCAACCGAACCCGCCTGACCGCCGGGATGGTCTTCACCCTCAAGGCGACGATCACGGTACCCGACGTGGGCGGTCTCCGGACCGAGCGGATCGTCCACCTGGCCGCAACGGGCGCGGATCCCCTCGACGCGTTTCCGATGCGTCTCTACTGGTAGACGCCGCCCGGCTCGGGCTACCATCGGACGCACGGAGGAGGGCATGAGCGACCGACACCGGCACGATCACGAGCATCCGGAGCCACATGACCACTCGCACGCACACGAGCACGGACACGGCCACGGGACGGACGACCCGGCCCATCCCCACAATGCCCCGCTGTCGGACGTGCAGCTCCGGGTCAAGGCGCTGGAGTCCCTCCTCACGGAGAAGGGCCTGCCCGTCGACCCGGCGGCGCTCGACGAGCTGATCGACACGTACGAGACCAAGGTCGGGCCCCGGAACGGCGCCCGGGTCGTCGCGAAGGCGTGGGTCGACCCGAGTTCAAGCGGCGGCTCCTCGCCGACGCGACGGCGACCCTGGCCGAGCTCGGCTACATCGGCCGGCCAGGGCGAGGACATGGTCGTCCTCGAGAACACGCCCAAGGTCCATAACCTCGTCGTGTGCACCCTCTGCTCCTGCTACCCGTGGCCGGTGCTCGGGCTCCCGCCCGTCTGGTACAAGTCGGCGCCCTACCGCGCCCGCGCGGTCATCGACCCCCGCGGCGTCCTCCGCGAGGTGGGCGTCGACCTGCCCGACGACGTCGAGGTGCGCGTGTGGGACTCGACCGCCGAGCTGCGGTATCTGGTCCTGCCCGAGCGCCCCCGGGGCACCGACGGCCTCAGCGAGGACCGAATTGGCCGACCTCGTCACCCGCGACGCGATGATCGGCGTGGCGCAGGTCAAGGCGCCCGGGCCGGCGCAGTGAACGGCGCCCACGACCTCGGCGGCATGCACGGCTTCGGCCCGGTCGTCCTCGAGCCCGACGAGCCGGTGTTCCACGCGGAGTGGGAGCGGCGGACGTTCGCGCTGAACCATGCGATGGGCGGCTGGCGTCGATGGAACCTCGACATGGAGCGGTACGCGCGCGAGCAGATGCCACCGGCGAACTACCTCGCGACGAGCTACTACGAGCAGTGGCTCTTGGGACTGGAGCGGCTCCTCGAGCGTCATGGGTTCCTCGCTCGGACCGAGATCGACCAGCGCGTACGCAGGGCGGCGGCCGACAGCCGGACGCCGTCGAGCCGCTGCCCGGAGCGCTCCGGCCAGACGACGTCCCCCGGCTCCTGGAGAACCGAAGCGCGGCGCGCCTCGACGATCCGGTGCCACCGAAGTTCAAGGCCGGCGACTCGGTCCTGGCGCGGAACGCGAACCCGGTAGGCCACACGCGCATCCCGCGCTACGTGCGCGGGCGGCGCGGCGTCGTCGACCGCGACCACGGCGTCTTCATCTTCCCCGACACCCACGCGGCGGGGCTCGGCCGGAAGCCCCAGCACGTCTACAGCGTCCGGTTCACCGCTCGTCGAGCTCTGGGGCCCGGACGGCCACGCGAAGGACGCCGTGTACGTCGACCTCTGGGACGACTACCTCGACCCTGCCTGATCCGCCCCGGGCTGGGGGGACGCGGGGCAGACGGCATGCCAGGCTCACTCTGCTCGGGGACGCGCGGCCCGTGCCGGCCCGCATGACGGGAGCCGAGGAATGATCTGATCAACATTCGACCCCTGCGACTCGGGAGCTAGTAGGACGAGTCCAGTATCGGATCGAAGCTCGTCAAGGTCGCCGGTCGATCTCTGGCTCGAGCCTTGACACGTCTGCCGCGCGTGTGGGACGGTGATTCGTCGTGACCGCGTTGTCGCAGCCGATTCCGTGCCCGGCATGCCGGTTCGAGAACCATGCCGCGGCCAAGTTCTGCGGGTCATGCGGGACGGCTCTGACCCTCGCATGCCCTCGATGCGGCACGCAAAACCCGCCGGCCTTCAAGTTCTGCTCGGAGTGCGGGTCGCCGCTGGGTGCCGGAACGGCCCAGACCACTGGCATCGGAGGCGCTCTCCCCTCGGCTTCGACCGGCCCACCCGGGCCGCCAGCGCCTAAAGACGCGATCTTCCGCGCCCAGGACGCGAAGGTCCGCGCCTACACGCCGGCCCATCTCGCCGAGAAGATCCTGACTTCGGCACCGACGATCGAGGGCGAGCGGAAAGCCGTGACCGTGCTCTTCGCCGACGTCGCGGGGTTTACCCATCTCGCCGGCCAGATCTCCCCCGAGGACCTCCACCTTGTGATGGACGGGTGCTTCGAGCGCCTCTCGGAGGCGGTGCATCGCTACGAAGGCACCATCAACCAGTTCACCGGCGACGGCATCATGGCGCTCTTCGGTGCGCCGATTGCTCACGAGGACGACGCCGAGCGGGCGATCCACGCCGCCCTGGCAATCCAGTCGACGATGGCTATGTACGGAGATTCCCTGTCGCGCGAGCGGGGCGTCGAGTTCCGGATGCGAATCGGCCTCAACAGCGGCACGGTCGTCGTGGGCAAGATCGGCGATAACCTTCGCATGGATTACACGGCCCAGGGCGACACCGTGAACCTGGCGGCCAGGCTCGAACAGAGCTGCCGCCCGGGCGCCGTCCTCGTCAGCGAGGCCACCCGACGACTGGCCGTCGGGGCGTTCACCTTCCAGGCTCTTCCGCCCTTGGCGGTCAAGGGCAAGGAGGCACCTGTCGTCGCTCACGAGGTCACGGGCCGTCGGGAGCGGCGCGCGCGCGTGGACATCGCGACCGAGCTCACGCCGCTCGTGGGCCGCGAGCGGGAGCTGGCCCACTTGCGTGAGGCGCTGTCGCGTGTCCGCCAGGGTCGCGGCGAGGTGGTCGGCATCGTCGGGGAGGCAGGGGCCGGAAAGTCCCGAATCCTCTTCGAGTTCCGCCGGAGCCTCGGTAAGGACGTCCTCTACCTCGAGGGCCGCTGCATCTCCTACGGCCAGACGATCCCACTCCTGCCCGTGGTGGAGCTCCTCAAGCGCGGCTTCCGCATAGTGGAGGGCGATCGCGACGATGCCATTCGCGACAAGGTGGAGCGAGGCCTGCGCACCCTCGGCGCCGATCCACGGTCGATCCCCTTCCTCCTGAGCCTTCTTGGTCTCGAGACCGACGACATGGCGATTCGAGGGATGGCCGCCGAGGCCCGGCGCCGCTACACGTTCGAGGCCCTCCGCGGCCTGACGATCGCCGGCAGCGCCCGCCGGCCCATCGTGTTCGCGGTCGAAGATCTCCACTGGATCGACCCGGAGTCCCAGGAGTTCCTGCGGTACCTCGCCGAGCACAGCACCCGGGCCGCCGTGCTGATCCTGGTGACGCACCGGCCCGGCTACACGCCGCCGTGGGCTGACCGGTCCTACTATTCGCAGATCGCACTGGCGCCGCTCTCGGATGGGGAGAGCGAGCGCGTCGTCGAATCCGTGCTCGGTGTTCAGTCGCTGCCCCCGGCGGTCAAGGCGCTGGTCTGTCAGAAGGCGGAAGGCAACCCGTTCTATCTCGAAGAAGTCACCCGTTCGTTCGTCGACACCGGCATCCTCGCCCGCTCCGACAGCGGGTATGTCCTCACCCGACCGGTCACACCGCAGGACGTGCCGGACACGGTCCAAGGCGTCATCATGGCCCGCATCGACCGCCTCCCCGAGACTCGCAAGCGGACGATTCAGACCGCCGCCGTCATCGGACGGGAGTTCGGCGCACACCTTCTTGGCCGCATCGCCGACATCCAGGGTCGCCTCGAGGATTCGCTGGCCGACCTGCGCGCCCTCGAGTTCATCTACGAGAAGACGCTGTTCCCCGATCTCGAGTACGTCTTCAAGCACGCCCTCGTCCAGGACGTGGCTTACGGGAGCCTCCTGAAGCCACGGCGCAGGGCGCTCCACGAGCTGGTGGCGCGCGCGATCGAGGAGCTCTACGCCGACCGGCTCGACGACCATGTCGCCGAGCTGGCCTACCATTTCGCCCAGGGCGAAGTGTGGACGAAAGCGTTCGAGTACACGCGCCGCGCGGCCGATCGCGCCCGGGCCATCTTCGCGAACCGGGAAGCGATCCACTTCTACACCCAGGCGCTCGAGGCCGCGGCCCGGATCAACCCTCCCCCCGGCGACGCCCACTTGATGGCGATTCACGAAGCCCGCGGGTTCGTCTGGCAGCTTCTGTTCAGCTACGACCAAGCGGTCGCGGACTTCGAGGCCATGCAGCAGGCGGCCGCCCGACTCGGCGACCGGGTCAAGGAGGGCGAGGCTCTCTGTAACCAGGCCAGCTCCCACTGGTGGCGACTCTCCGAGGCGTACAAGGGGCTCGTGGAGAAATGCGCCCGGGAAGCCATGGCGATTGCTGAGGAGACGGGGGACGAACGGATCCTGGCCCGTGGCCTCTACTCGCTCGCCATGGTGGATCAGAAGGCCGGAAACCTTCACGAGGCCGACACGAAGCTCCTCCACTCCGTCGAGATCTGCCGCCGCCGGAAGCTCACCGGTCCGTTGGTCACCGACCTCACGTGGCTGGGCGCTCACGCGGGCTGGCGCGGCGACTATCGCCCCTCGTTGCAGTACTCCAGCGAGGCGGCCCGACTCGCCGAGACGAGTCACGAGGGACTCTACGAGCTCGTTTCTCTCTGCTTCCTCTGTAACGCCCACGCTGGGCTGGGCGAATGGGATCTCGCGTTCAAGGTCGTCGACGAGGTGCGCCAGAAGAGCCGCGAGCGGGAGAACAAGTACGGCATGGCGCGGGGATTGAACACCAGCGGGTGGCTCCACCGGCAGTTGGGAGACCTGCGGCAGGCGATCGACCTGGACCGGGAGGCGCTCGACCTCAGCCGCAGTGCCAAGCTCGCCAACCCCGAGATCTACTCGACCCTCAACATGGCGGAGGATCACCTCGCCCTGAACGAGATCGGTACCGCACAGGGGATCCTGCTCGAGGCGGCGGAACGGCTGCGAGGGGGCTTCTTCGACTCGCACCTCTGGAAGTGGCAGATGGCAGTCGCGTTGATGTTCGCCCGCGTGTTCCTCATCGAGGGCGACCTTGCGCGTGCTGACACCCACCTCACCGAGGGGCTCGCAATCGCCCAGCGGACCGAGTCCCGACGCCACCTCGCCGAGGGCCTCCGGCTCCGCGGGGAGATCTGGTTCGCGTCCGGGCGGGCGGAAGACGCCCGGACCGAGCTTCGCCGAGCGCTCGAGTTCGCAGAGGGAACCGCCGCACCGCGAACCATCTGGGAGACCGCCGGCGCCCTCGGTCGAGCGCTCGGACCCGCCCGAGAGGCCGAGGCTCGCGACGCCTACCGCCGGGCGCTCGAGGCGTTGCATGGCACGCTCCCGAGGATTCCCCGTCCCGAGCTGCGGGACACGCTCCTCCGGTCCGAGCTCGTCGCCCAGCTGATCGAGGAAGCCGCTCGCCTCGGGGTCACGCTCCCGCCGGACCAGCCCCAGCGTCCCGCGCCGCCCCCAGCCACCCCACGCTGACCGCGGCCACTCCGCCCCGCTCCCGGCGAACCCGCGGAAGACGTCGAAACGATGTCCGTCGGAGTGTCGACGAGGTCAATGTATACTCCTTGTGTATACGGAAGGAGGACCGGCATGCGGACGAAGATACGCAAGTGGGGAAACAGCCTCGGAGTACGGATCCCCAAGGCCTTCGCCCAGGAAGCTGTCCTCGCGGAGGGCTCCGCGGTCGACGTGTCGGTGTCGGAAGGTCGGATCGTGGTCACGCCCGTCGCGGTGCGACGATACGCGCTCGAGACGCTGCTTGCCGGAGTCACCAGGGAGAACCGACACGCCGAGATCACGACCGGGAGGCCCCGGGGGCGAGAGGTCTGGTAGGTGCCGCCGCGATACGTCCCCGCCCGCGGGGATCTGGTCTGGCTGGAATTCGATCCGCAGTCGGGCCACGAGCAACGAGGCCGGAGACCGGCCCTAGTGGTCTCGCCACAGGCGTACAACGGCCGGGTCGGGCTCGCGCTGATGTGCCCAATCACCTCCCAGGCCAAGGGCTATCCCTTCGAGGTCGCCCTGCCGGCCAGCGGCAAGGTCGCCGGGGTCATCCTCGCCGATCAGGTGAAGAGCCTCGACTGGGGTACGCGACGGGCGCAGCGCATCGAGGCGGCTCCTCCAGAGGTCGTCGACGAGGTGGTGGCCAAGGTCCTCACCCTGATCGAAGGTTCCGGGCTCTGACGCCGAGTCGCGATACGATCTCCCTGGTCGGAGGGACGCATGGCCACGACCGCGCGCCGGACCTGCCGGCGCTCCCGCGTGATGCGGCCGGCGCACCGGTCTTCGGGGCGCCCTGGGAGGCGCAGGCCTTCGCGATGGCCGTTCGGCTCCACGAGGCCGGCCACTTCACGTGGACGGAGTGGGCCGAGCGCCTCGCGGGGGAGATCAGGCGCGCTCAGGCCGCCGGCGATCCCGACCGGGGGGACACCTACTACCACCACTGGCTCGCCGCGCTCGAGGGGCTGGTCGCCGAGAAGGGGCTGGTCGGAGGCGACGAGCTCCGTCGCCGGAAGCTCGAGTGGGACGCCGCCGCGCGGGCGACGCCCCACGGGAAGCCCATCGAGCTCCGGGCCGCGGAGTGGAGCGCTGATCACGGTCCCCGTCCGCCGCGCCCTGACGCGCGCCGTGGCCGGTCTCGCGCTGGCCGGCCTCTCCGGCCTGGGCCCGCCGCCCACGCGACCGAGGGGCCGACGGCGGCCGACCTTCGGGAAGCGCTCGAATCGGTCCACACGCTCCGCGTCGACGGCCAGCCGCTCCGGGCGCCGATCCTGCGGGAGTTCTACGGCGAGATCGGATTCGAGCCGGTGTGGGGACCCGACCCGGCGGGGTCGCCCGGGCAACCCTGGCCCTCGACGCGCTCGCGGGAGCGCGCGATCACGGCCTCGCGCCCGCTCACTACGGCGTGAGCGCGCTCCGCCGCCGCGCGGAGCCCGGCACCGCCATGGCCGCCATCGAGCGGGAGCTCCTCCTGACCGACGCCCTGCTCCGCTACGCGGTCGATCTCCGGGCCGGCCGGCTTCGCCCGACGGCCGTCCAGCCCGACTGGGGCATGCCCCCGCCCGCTTCGGGACGATCCGGTCCGCGAGCTGGTCGAGGCGATCGAGGCCGGCACGCTCGCCGCGTGGCTCGAGACGCTCGCGCCTTCGCACGAGGGCTACGTGCGGCTCGTCGGCGCGCTCCGCACACTCCACGCCCAGGCCGCCCGCGGCGGCGCCGGGCCGGCGCGGCGCCATCGACGCCCAGATCCGCCAGGTGGCCGTCAACCTCGAGCGCTGGCGATGGCTGCCGCGGACGTTCGAGTCCCGCCACCTCGTCGTCAACGCGGCGGACGCGACGCTGACGGTCGTCGAGGACGGGCGCGTGCGCCTCGCCTCCCGGGTCGTCGTGGGCGACGAGCTCCACCCGACCCCGGTGGTGCGGGCCGAGGTGAGCGCCGTCGTCCTGAACCCGACGTGGACGGTCCCCACGAGCATCGTCGTGGAGGAGTTCCTCCCGAAGCTCAGGGCCAACCCACGCTTCCTCGCCGACAACGACATCGCGATCCTCGACCGGAGCCAGGATCCGTACGGTCTGGCGATCGACTGGACGTCCGTCTCCGCGGAGCGCTTCCCCTTCCGCCTCCAGCAACGGCCCGGGGGCTGGAACCCGCTCGGACGCATCCGCTTCGCCTCGCCGAATCGCTTCGACGTCTACCTCCACGACACGCCGCTGCCCGAGCTGTTCCTCCGCGCCGACCGCGCCCTCAGCCACGGCTGCGTCCGGGTGGAGCGCGCGATGGAGCTGGCCGCGCTGGTCCTGGCCGGGCAGGCTGACGCCCGCCCGGGCGTGCTCGAGCGAGCGATCGCGACGGGCGCCACCAGGGTCGTCCCGGCCGCGCGCGCCCTGCCCGTCTACCTCCTCTACTGGACGGCGTTCGTCGACGACGAGGGACGGCTCCAGCTCCGGGAGGACACATACGACCGCGACGCCCGGGTCGCCGCGGCGCTGGCCCGTTCTCCGCACGCCGCGCCGCGCCCCGTCACCTCCCCGCGCGCGCCCACGACCGGTCCGGGCGCAGGAGCGAGCAAGCGCCCGTGACGCGGCACTGGCGGCCAAGCCGTCGGGAGGTGCTGCGGCTCGCCGCGCTGGCGGCGGCTCTCCCCTGGACACGCCGGGCGGGCGCCTCACCGGTGTCGGCGAGCGAGCCGCGCGCGCTCGCGTTCCGGAACCTCCACACGGAAGAGACGGTCGAGGTGACCTACTGGGTCGACGGCGGCCTCGATCCCAACGCCCTTCGCCAGATCGACTGGGTGCTGCGCGACTTCCGCACGGGCGAGGCGCGGCCGATCGATCCGCGGCTCCTCGACCTCCTGTGGGAGCTCCGGGCAGCCCTCGACACCACCGAGCCGTACGAGGTGATCTCGGGCTACCGCTCGCCCTCGACCAACGCCATGCTCCGCCGCTCGGGCCGTGGCGTCGCCCGCGGCAGCCTTCACACGCGGGCGATGGCGATCGACGTCCGCGTCCCGGGACAGCCCGTCGCGAAGCTGCGCGCCGCCGCCCTCGCCCTCCGGCAGGGCGGCGTAGGCTACTATCCCGCCTCGGGCTTCGTCCACGTCGACGTGGGACGCGTCCGCTTCTGGTGAGCGCGTAGGCGCATGTACGTCCCGAAGCAGTTCGACGCGTCCGACGTCGCGTGGTGCCACGCGCTCATCCGCAAGGAGCCGTTCGCCATCCTGGTCGGCGTCGACGAGCGGGGCGCGCCGTTCGCCACCCACCTGCCCGTGCTCCTCGACGAGGCGCCGGCGCCGCTCGGCACGCTCCTCGCTCACGTGGCGCGGCCGAATCCCCAGTGGCGGCTCTTCGCCCCGGACCGGCCGGTGCTGGTCATCTTCCCGGGCGCGCACACCTACGTCTCTCCGTCGTGGTACGGACAGCACCCGAGCGTGCCGACCTGGAACTACGTCGCCGTCCACGCCTACGGCGTCCCCCGAGTGATCGAGGACGCCGGCCGCGTGCGGGCCCTGCTCGACCGCCTGGTCCGCACGTTCGAGGACGGCCGGCCCACGCCCTGGCGCATGGACGGCCTGTCCGACACCTACGTCGAGGGCATGATGCGCGGCATCGTCGCCTTCGAGGTGCCGATCGACCGGCTCGAGGGAAAGGCCAAGCTCAGCCAGAACCGCCCCGCGGCCGACCAGGCGCGAGTCCGGGCTGCTCTGGCCGCCGAAGGCGACCCGATGGCGCAGGCAGTGGCGCAGCTCATGGAGCTTCACGCCGGCGACGGCGACGCGGGCACGCTCAGGAAGCGCCACGAGGACTGACCGGCCTTCGGCGTCCGGACCCTCCGTGCGCGGCTTCGTCCTGACTCCCTCCTACCGCGTGACCAACGGCCGCGCGGAGGTCCATCTCCACGCCGTCCTCGAGACCGGCGAGGCGGCGCTCCTCGTGGACGACCGCTTTCCACCCTACTTCTTCGTGCGGGCCTCGGACCGCCACGCGCTCGGGGAGACGGCGCCCGCCGCCCACGTCACCGATGTCCCGCTCCTGACGTTCGGGGGCGAGCCGGTGGTCCGGGTCGAAGTCGGCCTCCCCGGCGACGTGCCGCCGCTCCGGGCGCGCCTCGCCGAGCGCGGGGTGGAGTGCTTCGAGGCGGACGTGCGCTTCGCCTACCGCTCCCTGATCGACCGCCGGATTCGCGGCGCCTTCGCGGTCGACGGCCCGTTCGAGCTCCGCCCCGGCGTGGGCCGCGTCTACCGGAACGCCACGCTCGAGCCTGCCGACTTCGTGCCCCGCCTCCGCGTGCTCTCGTTCGACATCGAGACCAGCATGGACGGGCAGGCTCTCTACTCCATCGCCGCGGCGGGCCACGGCGGCGACCGGGTCTGGCTCGTCCGGCCGGGCGTCGAGCAGCCGCTCGCGGGCCTCCCCGAGGGCGCGGCGGGCGCGCTGGTGCCGAACGAGCGCGCTTGTCTCGCCGCGTTCCTGACCCACCTCCGCGCGGCGGACCCCGACGTCCTCACCGGCTGGAACATCGGCGACTTCGACGTCCCGGTCCTCCAGCGGGTCGCGCGGCGCACGGGCCTTCGCCTCGCGCTCGGACGCACGGACGAGGAGGCGGAGGTGCGGCGCGACCTCGGGTTCACCCGGGATCCCCGGGTGATCCTGTCCGGCCGGCAGGTCCTCGACGGCCTGGCCCTCCTGCGGAGCGCCTTCGTGAAGCTCGACGACTACCGGCTCGACACCGCGGCCCAGGCCATCCTCGGCAAGGGCAAGCTCTTCCTGGCCGAGCATCGCGGTCAGGAGATCGAGGCGGCGTGGCGGGACGATCCGGCGCGGCTCGCCGCCTACAACCTCCACGACGCCCAGCTCGTCGTCGAGATCCTCGCGCGCACGGGGCTCGTCGAGCTGACCGTGCGCCGGAGCCTCCTCACCGGGATGCAGGTCGACCGGGTCGGGGCCCAGATCGCCGCGGTGGACTCTCTCTATCTGGCCGAGCTCCGGGATCGCGGGCGTGTCGCCCCCTCCGTCCACGTGGAGGACGCCGCGGGCACGGTGATCGCCGGAGGCCTCGTCCTCGACTCCGTCCCCGGCCTCTACCGGAACATCCTCGTCTTCGACTTCAAGAGTCTCTACCCGAGCCTGATCCGCACGTTCAACATCGATCCCCTGACGCACGTCTTGCCGGCACGCGAGACGCCCGGAACACCGGTGATCCGCACGCCGAGCGGCGCCCTCTTCCGCGCCGACGAGCCGGGGATCCTGCCCGCGCTGGTGGCGCGCCTCTGGGACGAGCGCGCCCGGGCCCGGAAGGACGGCGACGCCGTCGGCGCCCAGGCGACGAAGATCCTCATGAACTCCCTCTTCGGCGTCCTCGGGGCCTCGGCGTCGCGCCTCTTCTCGCCGCCGGTCGCCAACGCGATCACGATGGCCGGCCAGCACGTCATCCGGCTGGCGGCGGCCGCCGTCGAGGCGGCCGGGCACCGCGTGATCTACGGCGACACGGACTCCCTGTTCGTCGACGCCGGCGAGGCGGACCCCGTCCGGGCCGAGGCGCGCGCCGAGAGCCTGCGCGAGACCATCGGCGCCCACGTGGCCGAGCGCCTGCGGGCCGAGTTCGGCGTGGAGAGCTGGCTCGAGCTCGAGTTCGAGAAGGTGTACGCCCGCTTCTGGATGCCCGAGGTCCGCGGAGGCGCGACCGGCAGCAAGAAGCGCTATGCGGGCCTGATCGCCGGGGCCCGGGGCGAGGCGCTCGAGCTGGTCGGGCTGGAGGCAGTCCGGCGCGACTGGAGCCCGGTGGCGCGGCGCTTCCAGCGGGAGCTCCTCCAGCTCGTCTTCCACGACCAGCCGGTCGACGGCTTCATCCGCGCCTTCGTGGCCGACCTCCGGGCCGGCCGCTTCGACGGCGAGCTGACCTACCGGAAAGCGATCCGGAAGCCGCTCGAGGCCTACACGAAGACGACGCCGCCGCACGTCAAGGCCGCGCGCAAGCAGGCCGCCGGCCCCGGGCGCATCGTCGCGTACGTCGTCACCACCGCCGGGCCCGAGGCCGCCGGCGAGACCACCGCGCCTCCCGACTACGACCACTACGTCACCCAGCAGCTCCGGCCGATCGCCGACGCGCTCCTTCACTTCGTCGGCGCCCCCGACTTCGACACGATCGCCGACATCCGCCGCCCCGAGGGACGCCAGCTCGCCCTCTTCGGCGAGGGAGATCTTCCATGAGCACGCCGCGCCGCATCCTGATCCGGGCCGGTCACGTCGTCGCCTTCGACGGACAGCGCCACCGCCTGCTGCGGGACGGCGCCGTGGTCCTCGAGGGCGACCGCATCCTCGCCGTCGGGCCGACCTTCGAAGGTCGGGTCGACGAGACCGTGGAGGCGCGCGACCGGGTGCTGACGCCCGGGCTCATCTCGACGCACGCCCACATCGCGGGCTCGCCGCTCGACCGGTCGTTCATCGAGGACACCGGGCGGCCTCAGTTCTACTACTCGGGGCTGTTCGAGACGCTGCCGGTGCGGGGCGGGGCCCAGGACGAGGCCGGCAGCCTCGCCTGCGTCGACTTCTCGATGGCCGAGCTCCTCCGCGGGGGCGTGACGACGGTGCTCGAGATCGGCCAGCTGGGCGACCACGTCGTGGAGCGCGCCGCGCACTTCGGCCTCCGGGTCTACGTCGGGCTGTCCTTCCGCTCCGGCTCGTGGCTGACCCCCGACGGCCGGCGCGTCCGCTGGGAGTGGGACGAGGAGCAGGGACACCAGGGCCTCGCGCGGGCCATCCAGTTCCACCAGCGCCACGAGGGCGCCCACGGCGATCTCGTGCGGGCCTGCTTCGCCCCCGCCCAGGTCGACACCTGCACGCCGGAGCTCCTGCGCCTGGCCAAGCAAGCCGCCGACGAGCGCGGCTGCCCGATCACGCTCCACGCGTCCCAGTCCGTCATCGAGTTCAACGAGATGCTGGCGCGCCACGGGAAGACGCCGATCGCCTGGCTCGACGAGCTGGGCTTCCTCGGGCCGCGCACCATCCTGGGTCACGCGATCATCGTCGGAGGCTCGTCCTGGGCGAACCATCCCGCGGGAGACGTCCGGATCATGGGCGACGCCGGATGCTCCGTGGCCCACGCCGTGTGGGTGTTCGCGCGCCGGGGCGTCCCGATGGAGTCGTTCGCCCGCTACCGGGAGGCCGGGGTCAACATGTCGCTCGGGACGGACACCAATCCCCAGAGCGTCATCGAGGCGATGCGCTGGGCGGCCGTGCTGTCGAAGACGATGGAGCGGAACACCCAGGCGACGACGGCGGCCCACGTGTTCGACGCCGCCACCCTCGGCGGGGCGCGCGCCCTCGGGCGCGACGATCTCGGCCGCATCGCCCCCGGCGCCCGGGCCGACCTCGTCCTCTGGAAGGGCCGGTCGTGGAACATGACGCCCCTCCGCGACCCGGTCAAGAACCTCGTCTACAACGCGACGGCCGAGGACGTGGACCGCGTCTACGTCAACGGACGGGTGGTGGTCGACGCGGGGCGCGTCCTCGCCGCCGACGAGCGGGCCATCCTCGACGCGCTCCAGGCCGGTGGCGAGCGCATGTGGCCACGGATGGGGGAGTTCGACTGGGCGCACCGCGACGCCGACGAGCTCTCGCCCCAGACCTATCCGGAGTGGCGCGGACCGTCGACCGATGACCAGCAACGTCATCGTGAACGACGGCTCGGACGACCCGGCGGCGCGCGCCAAGAACCGTCGCGTCGAGACGGTCATCCGGAAGATTAGGATAGCCCGCTGACGATTCCCGAACCGGGGCCACAGTCCGGGGCGCGGCGAGCCGGGCGCGGCCTGATGGCCGCAGGCGTGGCCGCCGCGGCCCTGGCGCTCCTCCTCCACGCGCGCGCCTACGACTTCTTGGCCGACGACACGTTCATCACGCTGCGCTATGCGCGCAACCTCCTGGAAGGCCATGGCCTGACCTACAATCCCGGCGAGCGCGTCGAGGGGTACACGAGCGTGCTCTGGGTGCTGCTCGTGGCCGCCCTCGGCGGGATCGGCATGGATCTCGTCGTCGCGTCACGGCTCCTCTCCCTCGGCTCAGCGCTCGGCGTCCTCGTGGTGGTCACGCTGCTCGCGCGGCGACTGATGGCCGACGAACGGTGGGCGGCAGCGGTGCCCGCGCTCCTCGTCGCCGCCAGCGCCCCCTTCGCCTGCTGGACGCTGGCGGGCATGGAAGCGCCCGCGTTCGCTCTCGGCCTCAGCGCTTCGCTCCTCGTCTGGCTGCGCGCCGACGGACATCCGCGCCGCCTTCTCGTCGCGGGCGCGCTGTTCGGCGCGACGGCGCTCATCCGTCCGGAAGGCGTCCTGGTCGGCGTCGTGCTGTGCGCGTTCGAGGCCTTGCGGCCCGGTCCGCGGCGCGGGAGACGAGGCGCCTGGCTGGCGGCCGCCTTCCTGGCCGTCGTGCTCGTCCAGCTCGCGTGGCGCGTCCAGTACTACGGCGACTGGCTCCCGAACACGTACCACGCCAAGGTCGGCAGCGGCAGCGCGGCGCTGGTCACCCGCGGGGTGACGTATCTCGGGGACTTCGCGCGTGACCAGGGCGGCCTGGTCGTGTACCTCCTGCCCCTGGTCGCGGCCTTCTGGCGGCGCGACCGGGCGTGGTGGAGCGTGGCTGCCGTGCTCCTTGCCCAAGCGGCTGCCGTCGTCTACGTGGGCGGAGACGGACTCCCCATGTACCGCTTCGTCGTGCCGCTGGTGCCGCTGTGGGCCGCCCTCACGGGGGCGCTCGTCCACGACGTGGCGCTGACCGTCAAGGCTCGGCCCGTGCGCCTCGCGCTGGTCCTGGCTCTCGGCGCCGTCGCGGTCTCCGAGCTGACCCCATCGGCCTGGAGCCCCCAGTACCAGCTGTACCGGACCCAGCGGAACTACGAGATCCCCGCCTGGACCGCGGTCGGCACGTGGCTCCGGATCATGCCTCACCGACGGACTCGGTCGCCGCCGTGCCGATCGGCGCCGTCGGCTACTACAGCCGCCTTCCGATCGTCGACATGCTGGGGCTCACCGATCGGCACATCGCGCGCCGCAACCTGCCCACGGGTCATGGCTGGGCCGGCCACGAGAAGCACGACGGCGCGTACGTCCTCTCGCGCCGGCCGACCTACCTTCTCCTCGGGAACATCCGGGTGCTGCCGCGGCGGCTGCCGCCCGAGCATCCGGCCTTCGTGCGCTCGCCGGACCCGGCCATCGAGGCGCGGGAGGGCGACATCTTCGGCCCCGACCTCTGGCGGGACTATGCGCCTGACGTGGCCGAGCTACCCGGAGTCGGATTCCTCCACTACCTGAAGCGCAAGGCGTCCTGAGCGCGGCTCGATCCATCGCATCGAAGCCTGCAGGAAGCGCTCGGCGTCACGCGTCGGCGAGAGTCCTTGGCGCCGGCCTACGCCCTCGCACCCCGACCTCCGTGGAGGACCAGACCCGGGATGTCCCGGAAGTCGCCGGGGTTCAGCGTCCAGAGGGACGCTCCGTGGACGAGTGCACACGCGGCGAGGCACAGGTCGAACTCGCGCCCGCGAGCCCGCGGCAGGCTTCGGTAAAGCTGGGCCGCCCGCGCGGCTTCACGGGGGCCAAAGGGCACGACCTGATCGCTCGGCAACAGCTCCTCCTGGTCGGCCAACTCGGTCTCGACGCGAGGCCCGCGTAGCCACTCGTAAAGAGCCAGCGTCGAGATCGCGATCCGCTCGCCCCCCTCGACGACCCGTCGAAGCTCGCGCGCCGAGCGCCTCCTGCCTGCCAGAGCATCCACCAGCACGGAGGTGTCGAGGTGGATCAACGGGCTGCAGCGGCCCCACGCCGCGCGCCCCATTGCCGACGTGCTGCGCGGATCTTCCTGAGTTCGAGGTCCACCGCAGCCGGTGACCGGGAGGGGGGCCGGCGCATCGCCCGGTCGAGCACGTCGAGCATGCGCTGACGCTCACCCGCGCTCAGCTTGTCCGACCGGGCCGCGTACTCGGCGATCGCCTCGCGGACGACTCTGCTCTGTGGCTTCCTGACGCGTATGGCCGTCCGGCGAAGCTGCTCCACCGTCGCGTCGTCGAGAGTGAACGTAACCTTGATCATGTCGGCCATACTACCATATGCCATATGGAAGTGGCCTGGCCTGCTGGGGACAGTCAACCCGTCGTTCGGCCGACCCCCCGGTAGAGCTGCACCGGCAGCAGGATGAGCGCGCCCAGCGCCGTGAAGGCGGCGGCCAGGGAGAAGGCCGCGCCGTAGCCGTAGCGCTGGACGAGCCATCCCGCCACGATCGGCGCGGGCAGGACGATCACCTGCGTCAGGAGCGTCGCCAGGCCCGTGGCCGACGACTGGAGCCGGGGCCCCGCCACGTCCAGCACCGCCGCCGTCGTGATGTTCACGAGCGTGTAGAAGAACATCCCGATCGCGAGGACGAGCAGGCCGAGCGGCCAGCCGGGCGTGACCCAGCCGAGCAAGAGGTAGAACGCGGTCAGGAGCAGGAACGCGGGGACCAGCACGGCCTTCCGCCCCATCCGGTCGGACAGGACGCCCAGGACGGGCTGGGACGCCGTGCCCATCCCGTGCAGGAGGGCCCAGTAGACGCCGAGCTCGAAGGCGTCGCGGCCGAGGCCGATCTGGATGTAGAGCGGGAAGAACGTGACGATGACCTGGCGGGCCATGTTCATGAGGCCCTCGGCGAAGGCCACCGCCAGGAACGCCGGGTTGGCGAGGATGACCCGCATGTCCCCGACGAGCGCCTTCCTCGACGGGCGCGCCTTCGGCTCCGCGAACTGCCGCGCCAGGCCGAGCCACACCAGGAGCGCCGCGGCGATCCCCGCCAGGAGCTGCGCGTGAAGGAAGTCGCGCCAGGCCATCGTCACGAGGAGCGCGCCGACGGCCAGCGGCGTGAGCGTGTCCGAGACCGTGGCGCCCATGCCGTGGATCGAGAGGGCCGTGGCCCGGCGCTCCGGGAAGCGCAGCGAGAGCGCGCCCATGGCGGGCGGATGCCACGCCGCGGTGCCGAGGCCGATCAGGGCCGAGCCGACGAGCGCGCCGCCGAGGCCGCCCGCCGTCCCGAGGAAGAAGTACCCGACGCCCATGAACAGGAGCGCCGAGGCGAGGATGGTGGCCTGCCAGCGCGCGAAGGAGTCGGCCAGGAGCCCCACCGGCAGGTTCATCGTCCCCGAGGTCAGCTGGCGGGCCGACTGGAGATAGCCCACCTGGATCTCGGTGAGCCCGAGGCCCTGGGTGACGGACGGGAGGACGACCGCGAACATCTGCTGGAACCAGTGGATGATCGTGTGGCCGCCGGTCACCAGCGACAGGAAGACGAGGCGCTCCCGTCCCAGGCCCCGCAGCGGGGCGAGGATCGCGCGCACGCCCTATCGCCCCGTCAGTCCCGCGAGAGGGAGGCGCCGGCGCGGACGGCTTCTTGCCGGAGCGCGTGGTCGGCGAGGACGAGGGCGGCCATCGCCTCGACCATCGGCACGGCGCGGGGAAGGACGCAGGGGTCGTGGCGGCCTCGGGCCTGGAGGACGGTGTCCTCGTGGCGGACGTCGACCGTGCGCTGCGGGGACATGATCGTCGCGGTCGGCTTGAAGGCGACGCGGAAGTAGATCGTCTCCCCGTTCGAGATGCCGCCCTGGACGCCGCCGCTCCGGTTCGTGCGGGTGCGGACGCGCGCCCCGTCCATGTAGAACTCGTCGTTGTGCTCGCGCCCGGTGAGCTCGGTCCCGGCGAACCCCGAGCCGATCTCGAACCCCTTGCTCGCCGGCAAGCTCAGCACGGCCTTGGCGAGGTCCGCCTCCAGCCGGTCGAAGACCGGCTCACCCCAGCCGGGCGGACATCCCCGAACCGCGCAGACGACCAGGCCGCCCAGGGAGTTCCCGTCCTTCCGGACCGCCTCGACCGCGTCGATCATCCGCTCGGCTACGGCCGGATCCGGGCAGCGGATCGGCGTCCGGTCGACCTCGGCGCGCGTGACGCGCTCGACGTCGCACTCCGCGGCGATCCGGCCGACCTTCCCCACCCAGGCGACGACCTCCACGTCCCATCGGGCCTGCAGGAGCTTCCGCGCGACGGCGCCGGCGGCGACGCGGGCCGCGGTCTCGCGCGCGCTGGTCCGTCCCCCGCCCCGCCAGTCCCGGATCCCGTACTTCGCGTCGTAGGTGTAGTCGGCGTGGCTCGGCCGGTACTTCTCTTCCATCTCGCGGTAGTCGCCGGGCCGCATGTCCTCGTTCTGGATCTCGAGCGCGATGGGCGTCCCGAGCGTCAGCCCGTCGAAGACGCCGCTCAGGATCCGGACGGTGTCGGACTCCTTCCGCTGGCTGGTGAGGAGGCTCTGCCCCGGGCGCCGCCGATCGAGGTCCGGCTGGATGTCCGCCTCGGAGAGCGGCAGGCGCGAGGGACACCCGTCGACGACGGCGCCGGTCGCCGCCCCGTGGGACTCTCCCCACGTGGTCACGCGGAAGAGCTGGCCGAAGCTGTTGCCCATCGCCGCCGCGCGTCGAAGCGCTACGCCTCGACGTTCTCCTCCTCGACCCGCTTGCGCGCGGTCATGTTGAACCGCCCCTCGTAGATCGGCCGCCCGCCCGTGGTCGGCCCCTGGTACTGGACGAAGAGCATGAGGCCGCCCGTGTCGGTGTGGAGCGGATCCTCGAAGTGCGGGTCCGGGTAGAAGAGCATCGTCCCGGGGCCGTGGGTCCGCTCGCCGATCCGGAACTCCCCTTCCAGGATGTACCAGACCTGAGCGAACTCGTGCTTGTGGAACGGGTGATGCGAGCCCGGCTCGTAGCGCACGAGTCCCGCGTTCGGGTTCGTCGGCCCCTCGGGCGTCGGGTGGACCAGCATCTTGCTCCACTGCCCCGGCCACCGCAGGAGCTCCCACGGCCGCTCGTCCTCGTGCCTGGCCGTGGCCGGCTGATGTCGTCCGATCGGCTCGTTCTCCGCCATGATCCGCTCCTCTCCGCTCACCGCGAGCGTAGAACGCAGGATAGACGACCCCGGGCCGCCCAACAAGGACCTCGACGCACGAACAGTGAGGATCTCAGCCGACGCGCAGGACGACGCGTGCCGGTGGCGAGCCGTCGTCGCCGAACCAGTGCTCTCCTTCCCGAACCAGATCCAGCTCCAGGAGAAAGACACCGGCTTCGGAGGGCGCCCGGAGCGTGAGCCCGACCACGATCTCCTGGCCGGGACTCACGGGATGCGGGAGGGCGCGCTCGCGCGAGACCGCGGTCGAGGACGCGCCCGTCCGGCTCGGCCAGGTGAGCGCCGAGAAGAACCGCACCCGGCCCGGACCCCGGCTCCACGTCGCCGTGCCGACGTTCGTGAGGCGAGCCGCCAGCGCGGGGCTCGATCCCGGCGCCGCCTCGACGTAGCGGCGGTCGGGCACGATGCGGGCACGGTCAGTCTCGCTGGCCGGGGCCGCCGGCGCGTGGCCGCGGCAAAGACCGTCCCACCCAGCCCCGGGAGCCGGTTCACCAGCGCCGCGAGCAGCCCGCCCGCGCCCCGGCCTCCTTCGGCCCGCGACGGCGTCCACGCGTGAAGGTCATCGACGCGAAATCCGACCGCCTCGAGGAGGCGCCCAACCTCGTCGGAAGCGTACTCGCGGCGATGGACCCACTCGTTCATCCGGAGCGTGCGCCCGATCCCGAACAGGTGGCTCTGCGGGGATCGTCCGAGGACCGCCTGCGCGCGACCTCGAAGGTCGACGACGTTCGGGGTCGTCAGGTAGAGAACGCCGCCCGGGCGCAGCACGCGCCAGCACTCCGACAGGAAGAGCCCCGGCACGGCCAGGTGCTCCAGGATCTCGGTGGCGACGATGCGGTCGAAGCTGGCCTCGGCGTGAGGCAGGAGCTCCCGCTCGAGATCCACGTCCTCGACGGGAATGCCGCGCTCGGCCATCGCGCGCTGGAAGGCGGGCGGCACGAAGCGGCCGACGCCCGAGATCTCGAAGCGGCCCAGCCGGGCGAGGGCGAGGGCGAGATGGCCCGGATAGATGCCGGTGTCGAGGAGCGGTCCCGGACCCGGGGAGCCGGCGAGGATCCAGGCGACCGTGTGCACGTACCGGCCGAGGTTCTCGAGCCCGTAGGCCTCCTCGCCCGGCGCGCCGCCCGCGATCACGTCCTCCAGGACGCGCCGGATCTCCCGGCGCCCGGGTCGCTCCGTCACCACCGCGTCCTGCGCTCAGGCGTCGGGATGGGTGCTGATGAACCGCGCCGCGCGCGCGGGATCGACCCCCGGCGCGCGCACCTCGACGCCGGCCGCCTCCTCCTGGAGCCGGAAGACCACGTTGTTGTCGAGCCCGCCCCAGCCCCGGTTCATCGCCTCGATCGCGATCTGCTCGGCGAGATTGGTCATGGGCATGGGGACGTCGAACTCCCGCGCGAGCTCGGTGGCGAGCCCGATGTCCTTTCGGGCGAGCGACAGCGCGAACATCGGCGGGTCGTACTCGCCGCGGAACACGGTCTTCGGCATCCCCTCGTGAAGATAGTGCATCCGGCCGAGCGCTCCCCGCCGGATGCACTCCCAGACCGCTTCCGTCTCGACCCCCGCCTTGACGCCGAGCGTGAGCGCCTCGGCGATCGCCTGACGCACGCTGTGCCCCACCATGTTGTGCACCAGCTTGCAGACCGAGCCCGCGCCGATCGAGCCGGCGTAGAAGACCTTGTCGCCGATCGCGTCGAGGACCGGCTTGACCCGGTCGTAGACCTTTCGGTCGCCGCCGACCATGACGGCCAGGTTGCGCGTCGCCGCTCCGGTCTTGCCCCCGCTCACGGGCGCGTCGAGAACGTGCGCGCCCTTCGAACGGAACCGGGGCTCCAGCTGGCGGATCAGGGTCGGCCGGCTGGTCGACGTGTCGATCCACACGCTACCCGCGCGGATCCCCTCGAGGATGCCGCCCGGCCCCACCCCGACCCCTTCGACCTCCCTCGGGCCCGGGAAGCGAGGTGAGCGTCACGTCGGCGGCCCCGGCGACCTCGGCCGGGGTGGCGGCCGACCTGCGCGCCCCGCGCGACGAAGGCCTGCACGATCTCCGGGCGAAGGTCGTAGACCACCAGGGGGAAGCCGGCCTTCAGGAGATTCCCGGCCATGCCGCCGCCCATGTTGCCGAGTCCGATCAAGCCGACGGTATCCACGCTGCCTCCTCTTGATGTGTAGCCGGGTTTCTCGTGGGCCTACCCGCGAACCGTCTCCGCGATCTCGACGAGGTTCCCGTCGGGATCGCGGACGTAGACGGACCGGATCGGCCCGGTCGCCCCGGTGCGCGGCACGGGGCCGATCTCGATCGGAACGCCCGCCGCCTCGAGGCGCCGGATGACCGTGTCGAGCGGCACGTCCGCCAGGAAGCAGAGGTCGAGGCCACCCGGCGTCGGTCGCTCGGCCTTCGGCTCGAACTCCCGTCCCGCCTCGTGGAGGTTGATCTTCTGGTCCCCGAACCGGAAGGCGACGCGGCCCTCGCCGAACGTCTCGAGCCGCATCCCCAGGACCCGCGTGTAGAAGTCGATGCAGGGCTCAGGGTGGCGTGTCGTCAAGACGAGGTGGTCGAGGCGCTCGATCACGAGCCGGCCCGGGCGGCGACGATCCCGGGACCGCCGGCTGCATCGCTCGGCCACGGGGACTCGCGCCGGCGTCATCGGTCCACACCCCAGTCCAGGCGCGCCCCAGCATCGGACACTGCGGGCACTCCATCAGGCGCGCATTGCAGTACTCCAGATCGCAGCGCACCTCGCCGCCCAGCGAGCGCGAGGGCGATGCGCTGGAATCGCTGGACGTGGCGCCCCTTGAGCAGCACGACGTCGCCGGCCGCGATGTCGCGCAACTCGTCCAAGGCCGCGTGGACGCTCCGGACGCTCCTGATCGCTTCCGCGGGAAGGCCGCCCTCCCGGGCGCCGGCCCGGGATGACGACGAGTGCTCGTCCTTCGTCACGAACACGGCTCGCGCGGCGCATCGACCGATCCGCTGCCCCAGGCGACGATAGATGCGCCGCTGCGGTCCCGTCGGCTCGTCCACGTTCCCCAGGACGACGATCCGCCGTCGGGCCGGAATCTCGGCCAGGGCGTCCAGCGCCGCGTCGATGGTCTCCTCCGGTGCCTTGAAGTCGTCGCACAGCAGCATCGCGCCGTTCGGCAGCTCGCACGGGCTCGAGACGTCCCGGCGTCGGCGTGAGCCCCTCGAGCCGCGCGAGCACCTCGTCCAGCGGTTGACCCTCGTGGAGGGCGACCGCCACCGCGGCCAGGGCGCCGTTCACCATCGTCCGCCCGATGAGCCGGATGCGCGCGTCCCTCGATCCCTCCGGCGTGTGCAGCGTGAAGCGCGTCCCGTGCGGCCAGTCGATCGCGACCGCCGTCGCCCGACGTCGTTCCGCTCCCCGCAGCCGAACGTCATCACCGGCGCCCGCGTCTCCCCCGCCATCCACGCCACGTTCGCATCGTCACCGTTCAGCACGGCCAGGCCGGACGGCGGCAGCGCGCGCACCATCTCCGCCTTCTCGTCCCGCGTCACTTCCAGGCTCTTCAGGCTTCGGTTGTGCTCGCTGCCCACCGACGTCACGACGGCGATGTCGGGTTGGACCGTCCGCGCGCGCCGCACCATCTGCCCGGGACTGCTGATCCCCACCTCGACAACGGCGTGCGGCTGGCCCGGCCTGATCCGCAGCATCCCGTACGCCACCCAGGCGGCGGAGTTCAGTCCGCTGTGCCGCCGGGGCACCGCGAGCGCGCGACACGATCGCGCGCGCCGCCGTCGTCTTGCCGAAGGAGCCCACCACCGCGACCACCCGCGTCGATCGGATGACCGTCGCCCGGTATCGGCGCGCCACACCGCAGAGGAAGGGACCGAGCCGGTCGCCGGCTCGCGCGATCAGCTCGCGGCGTCCCACGGCGCCGAGCACGAGGCTCGCCGAGAGCCGCAGCGGCTTATATGGCATCACCCACTCCGGGCATCCGCCGCGGGCTCCGCATGCTCCTCGCGCCACAGGCCGCGCCAGGCCTGTCCGAGCATCGGGCACGCGTCGCATCGGGTCAGCAGCACGTTGCAGTAGACGAGGTCGCAGTTGACGTCCCGTCCCATGAGGGCCAGGGCTACGCGCTCGAGACGCTGCGTGTCACGTCCCTTTATGAGGATCACGTCCCCGGGGGCCAGGTCGGATTCGAGGGCCTCGACCGCCCGGCGCACGCTCCGGTCGACCATGACCACCGCGTCTGCCGAAAGTCCGCCGTGCCTAGCGCCGGTCCTGAAGGCCGCGCCGTTGCCGCCGCCGGCCACCACGACCACCCGCGACGAGACCTCAGCGGCACGAGCGCCGAGCCGGCGGTAGAGCCCTCCCTGGGAGCCGACCGGCTCGGCCACGTCTCCCATCACGATGACCCGCCTCGGGGCCGGAATCTCGGCGAGGACGTCCAGCGCGGCGTCGATCGTCTCCGCCGGCGCCTTGTACTCGTCGCGCAGCAATGTCGCTCCGTTCGGCAACCGCACCGGCTGGAGGCGGCCCGGCGTGGGCGCGAGCGCCTCCAGCCTCGCGAGGATCTCGTCCAGACCATGGCCCTCGTGGAGAGCGACCGCGACCGCGGCCAGGGCCGCGCGCACCATCGTCCGCCCGATGAGCCGGACGCGGACGTCCCGCGATCCCAGCGGCGTGTGCAGCGTGAAGCGCGTCCCGTGCGGCCAGTCGAGCGCGACCGCCGTCGCGCGGACGTCGTTCCGTTCCCCGAAGCCGAAGGTCACCACCGGCGCCCGGGTTTCCCCCGCCATCCACGCCACGTGGGGATCGTCGCCGTTCAGCACGGCCAGGCCGGACGGCGGCAGCACGCGCACCATCTCCGCCTTCTCGTCTCGGGTCCTCTCGAGCGTCTTCAGGCTCCGTTGATGCTCGCTCCCGATCGACGTGACCACCGAGATGTCAGGCCGGACGACCTTCGCGTATCGAGCCATCTGTCCAGGGCCGTTGATCCCGACCTCGATGACGCCGTGTCGCGCCGCCGGGCGCAGGCGGAAGAGTGCCAGGGCGATCCATCCTCCACTGTTCCCCCGCGCCAGGTCCGTCGGCGAGCCCCCGAGCGCCGACACCACCGCCCGCGTGGCGGTCGTCTTGCCGAAGGAGCCGACCACGGCCGCGACGCGAGTCCGGCGCAGGACCGTCCGCCGATACAGGCCCGCTATCCCCAGAACGAGGGGCCCCGAGCTCGTGCAGACGGCGTTGCGGAGATGACGGCGGCCCAGGGGGGTTCCCAGGAGCACGCCCGGGCCGCGAAGCCGGTACCTCACCCGTTCGTCGGCACGAGGCGCTCGATCACGGGGAGGTTCTCGGCGGCGGCGCTCCGGGGGTCGACGGTCTCATCGTGTAGGTCCAGCACTCTCCCTCGAGCACGACGGTCCCGTCCTGGTTCGTGATGGTCGCCCGGAGCTGGCACACCGGCTTGTCGGGCTTGACCGCCAGGACCTCCACCTCGGCGGTCAGCGTGTCGCCGAGGTAGGTCGGCGCGAGGTAGCGGAGGGTCTGGCTCATGAAGACCGTGCCGGGCCCGGGCAGGTCCATGGCGACCAGCGCGTTGAGCATCCCCGCGGTGATCCCGCCCTGGGCCACGAGGCGGCCGAACCGCGTGCCGGCGGCGAACTCGGCGTCGAAGTGAAGCGGGTTCCGGTCGCCGGTGATCTCCGCGTAGAGCTCCACGTCCCGCGCCGTCACCGTCTTCGTCCGCCGCGCCCGCTGCCCCGGGGTCAGACTTTGACTTCCAGACATTTCGTCCGTCCGCGCGTGACGCGTCGCGGAATTGTTCAGGAAGTCAAAGTCTGACCCCGTCGCCGAGGGGGGTGAGGTCGGGGCGCTTGGCGAGCTCGGGGAGAAGGGCTTCCGAGACCTCGACCTCGGTCAGCTGGAGGGTGTTCTTGATGCGGACGATGCGGGCGTCCTCGACACGGTCCAGGCCGAGGCAGGAGAGCGCCACGGCGACGGCCTCCCGGGCGGTGTCGAGGACCGCGGGGAGCTTCGGCCCGCCGGGCGAGCAGGCCGTGAGGGCGTTCACGTAGGTGGGCTCCCAGTCGATCTTGTCCGCAAGGCGCCGGGTCGTGAAGTCGGCGAGGCCGATCCCGTTGGCGTTCCCGTGGGTCTTCTCGGTCGTGTCGCAGACGACGATGAAGGTGATCCGAGGGCTCGTGAACGGCCGCTCGAACCACGTGGCGTGGCGGCCGATGACGTTCGTGTCCATGCCGGTCCCGGAGATCTCCTTCCCGATCTCGTCGACGATCAGGAGGTCGAGGTCCTCGAAGGGCAGCTTCGCCATCCAGGCGCGCGCCTTCCGGAGGAGCTCCCGCTCTCCCGCCTCGAGATCGTCGGGCAGAAAGGCCTCCACGAGCGCCGTCTCGTCGTACCCGTTCTCGACGACCCCCAGCCCGAAGGCGATCCGGCCGCTCCGGAGCATGGCGGACCCGAGCGCGGTGATCATCCGCTCGTAGCCGAGCCGGATGTTCGCCCGGTGGGCCTGCACGGCCCCGCGGTGCTTGCCCGTGCCGATCGTCATCATCTTCAGGAGGCCGGACCCGATGTCGCCCGTGAAGCCCGTGTGCGGCTTCACCCGGTTGATCACGCCGACCCAGTCGGCCTCCGCCGCGTGGGCGTCGAGCCAGATGGGGAGCCCGAGCGCCTCGCCGACCTGGACGACCTCCATCGTCGCGCGGACCGGGCACCCCATCGTCGCCTCGGTGACGCCGTAGCGCTCGAGGACGGCGCGCTGCCCCTCCGCCGTGCCGCCGCCGTGGCTCCCCATCGCGGGGATGATGAAGGGATGGGCGCCGAGCGCCCGGAGGTGGTCCACGGTCGCGCGGACGATGACGTCGATGTTGACGACGCCGCGGCTGCCGACGGTGAGGGCGACCGACTGGCCCGGCTTCACCGGCAGCGCGAGCCGGCCGAGCGCCGCGTGGACGGCCGCCGGGACGTCCCGGACCACGGGGCCCTCGAACGTCTGCTTGACGCGGATCATGCGCGGGAACCGCTCGGCGCGCGGGATGCCGGTCAGCTTCATCCCCAAGCCCCCCGCTTCAACTCGGTCTCGATGAACACGAACTCGTAAGCGTTCGGGTTCGAGACGTCGTGCTCGACGCCCGCCTCGCGGAAGTACGATTGCCCCGCGACCATCTCGAGCGTCGTCTCGCCCTGGGCGCTCTGCGATCGGAGTTGTCCGGTCGTCATCGGCACGATCACGTAGGCGTGCTCGTGGCAATGCCAGCCGGTGGCCTCCCCGGGGGCGAATCGCCACTCGGTCACACGCACCCGGTCGTTGTCGACCTGGACCGTCGCGCGCGCGGAGGCGCTCATGGCGACAGCCGCGCCCGCGACACGCCCGCGTCCATGTCCCAGTCCCGGCAGCCGACGTAGGCGCCCTCGATGGCGAAGTGGGCCATGTGCTCCTTGAAGGTCATGCGCCGGCAGCGCGCCGCCGCGTAGTGGAACTGGAGCGCGCGCCGGCGATCCGGGCTCCGGTTGGGCGGCGTCCCGTGATGGAGGAGCGCGGAGAAGAAGAGGGCGCCGCCGGGCGCGAGCGGCACGACCTCCGCCCGGGCCGCGCGCGACGTCTCGTCGACCAGCTGGCAGTCGCGCGCGTGGTAGTGGGGTGCGGGCCCCGCCCGATGCGAGCCGGGCACGATCTGCATGCAGCCGTTCTCGACCGTGGCCGGGTCGAGGGCGATCCAGACGCCGATGACGCCGTCGAGCGGCGTCCAGTCGAAGTACGCGTTGTCCTGATGCCACGGCTTCTCGGCGCCCCGGTGCGGGGGCTTCATGAGGGCCATGTCCTGGATCAGCCGCGCCCCGGGCCCGACGAGCTGGTCCAGGATCGCCGTCATCCGGGGGGCGGACACCGCGGCCCCCAGGGTCGGCTCGACGCCGGCGAACTTCCAGAGCTTCCGGGCGCGAAGCTCCGGCGTCTCCGCCGACGGCTCCCGGCCGCCCTGCTGGTAGTACGGCTCGTCCTGTACGCCGACGCCCTCCGGACGCCGACGCGCCAGCCCGTCGAGAGCCGCCGCGCACCGGGCCACGTCGTCGGGAGCGAGCACCCCCTCCATCGCCAGGTATCCCTCGTCGCGGAACCGCTCGAGGTCGGCCGTGTCGAGGCGCGCCCGGTACTCGGGCAGCACGCGGGCCCGAGCCGATGCGTCGGTGCGGTAGAGCGTCCGCCGGACGCGCTCGGCCTCCTCGGCCGAAGCCACGTACTCGGTGAGCCCGTCGTACACCTTCATCGGTGGCCCTCCGTCGCCGCGTCCGGGCCGAAGCGCGCGCGGACGGCGGCGAACGCCGCGTCCGTCCGCTCGAGCGCGTGCCGCACGTCGCCGTCCTCATGAGCCGCGGACAGGAACCAGTTGTGCCAGGGATGGAGCCACACGCCGCGCCGCGCGGCCTCCCCCGTGAAGACGTTCGCCCGGTCGAAGGTCCCCGCGGCCACGTCTTGGGCAAAGGTGAGGAAGGGCAGCTGGACGGGACCGCTCTGGGTGATCCGGAGCCCGTGGGCGCGCGCCTGCCGCGCGAGCCCGTCGCGAAGCAGGGTCCCCGCGCGGACCATCCGCTCGATCCCGCGCTCCGACTCGAGGGCGTCGAGCGTCGCGAGCGCCGCCGCCATCGGCACGGCGGCGAACCAGAACGAGCCCGTGACGAAGACCTCGCGGGCGGCGTCCCGCAACGAGTCCCGGCCGACGACGGCCGCCAGCGGATAGCCGTTGGCGATCGCCTTGCTGTACGCGGAGAGATCGGGACGGACGCCGAGCGGCTCCCAGCTCCCGCCGAGGTGGAGGCGAAACCCCGCGCGCACGTCGTCGAGGATCAGCGCGGCGCCGCGGCGGTCGCAGAGGGCGCGCACGCCGCGGGCGAATGCCGGATCGCATGCCTCCTGGTCGAACCGGGCGTCGTGACGGAACGCGGAGACCAGGACCGCCGCCAGGTCGCCGCCTGCCTGATCGGCCGCCGCCTCGACGCTGGCGAGATCGTTGTAGACGAATGGGACGAGATGCGCCCGGTCCTCCGGCGTCGTCCCGGCCGGCCGGGGCGTGCACCAGGGCGCCGAGCCGTGATAGGCGCCCCGCGCGAGCAGCACCTTCCGGCGTCCCGTCGCGGCGCGGGCGATCGAGACGGCGAGCGTCGTGGCATCGGTGCCGTTCTTCTGGAACATCGCCCAGTCGGCGTGCGGGACCAGGTCGACCAGCCGCTCCGCCAGCTCGACCATCCGCGCGGATGGCCCGTTCTGGCAGTCGCCGAGGGCCCGCTGGCGCTCGACGGCGGCCTCGACCCTCGGGTGGGCGTGACCGACCACGATCGGCCCGAAGCTGCAGACGAAGTCCACGTACTCCCGCCCGTCGACGTCCCAGATCCGGCACCCACGGCCCCGCTCGAGAAACTGGGGGAAGGCCGCCGGCCAGGTCGCCGCGTTCTGGTGACCGTACATGCCGCCCGGGATCACGCGGCGGGCCCGGTCCCGGAGGGCCGCGTCCCGGCTCGCCGCCGGCTCGACCTCGCCGCTCGCCGCGGCCGGCATCGCTCGCGGGCATCACCGCCGGCCGTCCGCCGTCCGCCGTCATGGCGCGATCTCTCCCTCGTTGCGAAGCGCCGTCCGCAGCCGGGCGAAGCCCGCCTCCAGGTCGGCGATCAGATCCTCGACCGCCTCGAGCCCGACGTGGAGTCGCAGGAGGAAGCCCGGCTCCCGCCAGGGCCGCGCGGTGCGCACCGGCCGCGCCGGGACGATCAGGCTCTCGAAGCCACCGAAGCTCGCGCCGATCTTGAAGAGCCTGAGCTCGTCGACCATCGCCGCCACCGCCGCCTCCGACCCCGTGCGGAGCAGCACCCCGAAGAGGCTCGACGCGCCCCGGAAGTCACGCTTCCAGATCGCATGCCCCGGATCCCCCGGCAGCGCGGGATGGAGGACCCGCAGCGACCTCCGGGCGTCGCGCAAGCCACTCCGCGACACGGAGGGCCGAGGCCTCGTGGTGGCGCAAGCGCACCGCGAGCGTCCGCAGCCCGCGAAGGGCCTCGTAGCAGACGTCGGGCGCCGCGCAGTCCCCGAACGTCGCCGCGCCGTCGCGCAGGACGCGGAAATGCTCCTCGGTCCGCGCCGTGATCGCCCCCAGCAAGAGATCGGAGTGGCCGGCGACGAACTTCGTCAGCGCCTGGATCTCCACGTCCACGCCGTGCTCGAACGCGCGGAAGTGGAGCGGCGTGGCCCAGGTGTTGTCCAGGATCACGAGCGCGCCGCGCTCGCGCGCCGCGGCGGCGATCGCCGGGACGTCCTGGACCTCGAACGTCTGCGAGCCCGGCGACTCGAGGTACACCACCCGGGTGTTCGGCCGGATCAGGGCGCCGATCCCCGACCCGATCAGCGGGTCGTAGAAGGTGACGTCCACGCCGAAGCGCTCGAGGACCAGCGTGCAGAACTCGCGCGTCGGGCCGTACACCGTGTCGGCCACCAGGAGATGGTCCCCGTGCCGGAGGAAGGCGGTGAGCGCCTGCGTCACCGCGGCGAGCCCCGAGGACACGAGCAGCGTCCGCGCGCCGCCGGACAGCTCCGCCAGGGCCTCGGCGAGCGCCAGCGTCGTCGGCGTGCCGTGGATGCCGTAGGCGAAGGAGGTGTACCGGCGCTCGTAGCGGCCCTCGTACTCGGCCATGGTGGGGTACACGATGGTCGAGCCCCGGTAGACCGGCGGGTTGATCACCCCCGATTGCCGCTCCGGATCCCGGCCGGCGTGCACCAGCCGCGTGTCGCGGTCCATGGCTCCTCCCTGGACGGATTGGGCACGGATCGGCCCGGCCAACGTCGAGCCGGATGTATTCTACCCGCTACGAGGATGGAATGGCGGCGGCCGAACACGATGGCGCACGCGAGGGGAGCATGAGCGGGACGAGAGGTCCGGCCGTCCCGCCGTCGAGGGACACGGTGCCGGCGGGCCTCGCCGTCGTCACGCTGGCCATCCTGGCGGTGGTCTACCTGGGCGCCCTCTGGATCCAGATGGCGCTCTACGTCCCCAAGGAGGCGGTCATCGCCGGCTTCCTGCTGGTGGCGGCGGCCTTCCGCCGGCTCCGCCCGTTCCTGCGCGACTGGGGGCCGCTCCTCGTGCTCCTCTTCGTCATGGACGCGCTGAGAGAGGCGGCCTACTACCTGACGCTCGCCCTCGAGCGGCCGGCGATCGTGCAGGCGCCGATCGACTTCGACCGGGCACTCTTCGGCGTCGTGCCGACCGTGGCCCTCCAGCAGTGGCTTCATCCGACGCCGGCGCTCCACTGGTACGACCTCCCGCTGGCGGCGCTCCACGGGAGCCACTTCCTGACGTTCCTCGTGGTGGGGCTGGTCGTCTGGGTCTGGCGCCCCGCCGCCTTCCGCGGCTACGCGACCGCCGTCCTCCTCACGTCGTACGCGGGGCTGGTGGGCTACTTCCTCTTCCCGACCGCGCCCCCCTGGATGGCGGCGGCTGCAGGGCGCGCTCCCTCCCGTCACCCGGGTCCTCCACACGGTCGAGATCCTCCACGTGCCGCGCTTCCTGGTCCTCGGCCTCGACACGAACCCGATCGCGGCCATGCCGTCCCTCCACGCGGCCTTCTCCGTGACCGTCGTGCTCGGCCTGGGGCTCGTCTCGCGGCGGGCTGCGTGGATCATGGCGCCCTACCCTGTCGCCTCTGGCGCTCGCCCTGGTCTACGGCGCGGAGCACTACGTGGCGGATCTCCTCGCGGGCTACGTCGCTCGGGCTGGTCGGCTTCTGGGCCGGGTTCCGCCTCTCGCGCCCGCGACGTCCCGCAGTCCGTCGTCCGACGGGCCCGGCTGGCGTCCTGGCGCCGCCCCCGGTCGAGCCGGTATCCCGCGGCCGAGAGCAAGCCGGCCCCGCCGCCGGCAGGCATCGCGACGCGCGACCCCGACCGCTGACGGTGCGCACGCGACGGGCGCTCTGGCCGGCCGTCGTCGTGGCAGGCCTGGTCGCGATCTTCGTGGCCGCGTGCCTCGTGGCCGAGCGCGCCGACGCGCCCACCTACGACGAGACGACGCACCTCTCCCAGGGGCTGCTCCATCTCGTCCGCGGCGACTACCGCTTCCAGGTCGATCACCCGCCGCTCGCCAAGCTCGTGGCGGGCGCGGCGGCGCGGCTGGCCGGCGGCGCCCTGCCCGCGGACAGCCCGGAGTGGCGCGACGACCTCGGGAACCGGTTCGAGCACCGGACGTGGGCGTGGCGCCTGCTCTACCGGACTCCCGGGAACGACGCGGAGCGGCTCGTCAGGGCGGGACGCCTGGCCCTCGTCCCCCTGGCCCTCGTGACGCTCCTCGTGGTGTGGCGATGGACGCGGGACGCTCCACGGAGAAGCCGCGGGGCTCGGCGCCCTCGCGCTGGCGGCCCTCGATCCGAACCTCGTCGCCCACGCGCACCTCGTCACCTCGGACGCGCCCGTCACGGCGCTCATGGTCGCCGCCGCCTACGCGCTGTGGCGAGCGCTCGCGCGCTGGCGAGTGGGCTGGTGCCTCGCCGCCGGGATCGCCCTCGGCCTGGCGCTCGCCACGAAGTACTCCGCGCTCCTCCTCGTGGCGGCGGTCCCGCTCCTCGCCGTCGGGCGGGCGATGGATCCCGCGCCGTGGCCCGCCGGCCGGACGCCGCGAGCTCGCGACGCGCGCGCGGCGCCTGGCGGCCGCCATCGCGCTCGTGACGCTCGTGGGGCTCGCGGCGTGGGGCACGCTGTGGGCGACCTATCGCTTCCGCGCGGCCGCCGCGCCGGACCTCCACGTCGGCCTGACGGCGCGCGCCATCGAGACGTGGCTCCCGCCGCCCGCACCCTGGCCGCTCGCCCTGCTCGACCGCGCCGTCGACCGGCGGCTTCTGCCGGATGCCTGGGGTTTCGGTCTCGTCTACGCGATGGCGGACCCTCGCCTCACCCCGCGCGTCTCCTACCTGGCGGGAGAGCTCTCCGATCGGGGGTGGTGGTACTACTTCCCGGCGACGCTCGCGCTCAAGACCCCCCTCGCGACGCTCATCCTGGCGGCGCTCGGGCTGGCGGCGATCCTTGGTCGCTCGGCGACCGCCCCGGACCGGACCGTCGGCCGCTGGTCCTCGATCCTCGTGGTGGGCCTGCCGCTCGCGTTCCTGGCGGTGGCCGCGACCTCGTCCCTCGACCTCGGGCTCCGCCAAGTGCTGCCCGTCTACCCCTTCCTGCTGATCCTGGCGGGCGGCGGCATCGCGGCCTGTCTGCGCTGGCGCCGGCCCCTCGGGACCGCGCTCGCGGCTGGCGGCCATCGCCTGGGTCGCGATCACGTCGGTCCGGGTCGCCCCCGACTACCTCGCGTACTTCAACGAGGCGGCCGGAGGGCCGGCCGGCGGGCTCCGGTGGCTGGCCGACTCGAACCTCGACTGGGGTCAGGCGCTCCGACGCCTCCCGGCATGGCTCGAGCAACGGGGAATCCAGGAGGTCAACCTCTGCTACTTCGGGACGGCCGATCCCGACGCCTACGGCCTCCGGTACGTCCCGCTACCGGGCTGCACGACCTACGCGCGGCCGGTCTCCCCGCCGAGGCTGCCCGGCTACGTGGCGATCAGCGCGACGCACCTGGTCGGCGTCCACCATCCGCCGGAGCTCCGAGCGTGGTACCGGGCGCTCCTGGCGCGGGGACGGCTGGTCGGCGTCGTGGGCCACGCGATCCACGTCTACGAGGTCGCCGCTCCGCCCTCGTGATCGGGGCGCTACTCGAGCGTGAGGCCCCCGTCGACGACGATCGTCGCGCCGGTCACGTAGGCGGCGGCCTCGCTCGCCAGGAAGACCGCCGCCCCGGCGACGTCCTCGGGGCGGCCGATGCGCTCCATGGGGATCAGCCCGAGCTTCGCCCGCCGGTTCGTCGCGTCGGCGAGGAAGGCGCGGTTCAGGTCCGTCTCGATCGTCCCCGGCGCGATCAGGTTCACGGTGATGCCCGTCGGGGCCAGCTCGAGCGCCATCGCCTTCGCGAGCTGCATCACGCCGCCCTTGGTGGCCGCGTAGTGGGCGATGCCGCGGTTCACCGTCACCTGATTCACCGAGCTGACCATCACGATCCGCCCGCCCGCGCCCCGGGCCGCCATGTGCCGCGCCGCCTCCTGCGCGGTGACGAAGTAGCCACGCAGGTTCACCGCGTGGACCCGATCCCACTCCGCGTCGGTCAGCTCGAGGAACGGCACGCGGGACAGGGTCGCCGCGCAGCAGACGAGAATGTCCAGGGCGCCGAGACTCTCGATCGCGCGCCGGACCAGCGCGCGGGCCGCTTCGGGCTCGGCCGAGGTCGGCGTCGAGGGCGACGGCGCGCGCCGGCCTTCCGAAGCCGGCCCGACCAGGTCGCCGGCCAGCGCCTCGTCGCCGTAGTAGTGGACGGCGACGTCGGCGCCGGCGGCCGACCAGGGCCTCGGCGATCGCCCGGCCGATGCCCTTCGACCCCGCGCCGGTGACCA